>JAYQTT010000001.1:0-6409 GCA_038147495.1 Alphaproteobacteria bacterium
TCGAAATGGCTGCTGACGCCAAGACCGTCACAAGATGGGCAGGCACCAAAGGGATTATTGAAAGAAAACAGGCGTGGCTCAATTTCATCGATCGTGAAACCGGATTCCGGACACGCAAAATTGGCTGAAAACACGACCCGCTTGCCATCATCGGCATTATCGGCAAAGGCCAGACCATCAGTCAGAGACAGGGCGGTTTCCAGGCTGTCCGCAAGGCGTGGAGCCAATTCATCCAGATCACCTTTGATCACCAGCCGATCAACGACAATTTCAATGTCATGCTTGCGCTTTTATCAAGCTCAGGCGTTGCATCGAGGTCATACATTTCACCATCGATGCGGACCCGGCTGAACCCCTTGCGATGGAATTCTGCCAGCTCCTTGCGATATTCGCCTTTGCGCCCACGCACAATCGGCGCCAGCAGATAAATTCGCGTGCCGGTCTCCATTGCCAGCAAAATATCTACCATCTGGCTGACCGTCTGGCTGCGGATCGGCAGGCCGGTGGCAGGAGAATAGGGAATGCCAACCCGCGCCCACAACAGACGCATATAGTCGTAAATCTCTGTCACTGTGCCAACGGTTGAACGGGGGTTGCGTGACGTGGTCTTTTGTTCAATGGAAATGGCCGGTGACAAACCTTCAATCAGATCGACATCCGGCTTTTGCATCATCTCAAGGAATTGGCGTGCATAGGCGGAAAGGGACTCGACATAGCGCCGCTGCCCCTCGGCATAAATTGTGTCAAAGGCAAGGGACGATTTGCCTGACCCGGAAAGCCCCGTCAGAACCACAAGCCGGTCGCGTGGCAAATCAATATTAACGTCACACAGATTGTGCTCACGCGCGCCACGAATCGAGATGACCCGTGGCTCTGTGCTGACATCACGCTTGTCCTGAGCTGGCGGATGGATTGCTGATATGTTCATGGCATCAACGGCTGAGCGACCGGAATTGCCGCCCGCAGGGGCCGTTTTCTTTGTTTCGTTTGGCATGAGATGAGTATAAACCGCCGCCTGTTTTGGCCGCCAGCGTTTTTACCACGGCACAGATAAAATGATCCTAAGGAATTACCTTGTCACATGTGTATTCGCGCGGGTAATCTAAAGGGCTTCATTTATTTTTTTACCAACAATAACCACATTTTTAGCCCTCATACGAGGGACATTTGATCAAGGAGATACCGCATAATGGCCGGCAGCGTTAATAAAGTTATCTTGGTGGGAAATTTGGGACGTGATCCCGAGGTTCGCTCAACCCAGGATGGCGCCAAAATCGTCAATCTTTCCATTGCCACTTCTGAGCGCTGGAAAGATCGCAACACCGGTGAGCCGCGCGAAAAAACCGAATGGCACAGGGTCGTCATTTTCAATGAAAATCTTGGCCGCGTTGCCGAACAATATCTGCGCAAAGGATCCAATGTTTACATTGAAGGTCAATTGCAGACCCGGAAATGGACTGACCAACAGGGTGTTGAGAAATATACCACCGAAGTTGTTCTGCAGCGGTATCGCGGTGAATTGACCTTGTTGGGAAGCCGCGGGGAAGGTGGCTTTTCCGGTGGTGAATCGGCCGGCAATTACGGCGGCGGCGATGCTCAAGGCTTTGGCGGCAGCAGCGCGCCAGCAGCCAGCCCGCCACCAATGCGTGACAGCAATGATCTGGATGACGATATTCCGTTTTAAATCAATATTATAAAAAGCAAACCTGATGTGGGCTATGATGTTCTGTCATAGCCCACTTTTTTTCATGAAAATGTAACTATATTTTGTGGTCTGGCCCGGATCCGTGGTATACATATGGTGTTTAGGATGCGTATGCACCGTCATTGATACGAGACCATATTGACCGAGACGAAACCACCTGAAGCTGGCGCCCCCGCGCCGACCATCTCCATCGCAGAGGAGATGCGCAAGTCCTATCTCGATTATGCGATGAGCGTGATCGTGTCGCGGGCTCTTCCAGATGTCCGTGACGGCTTGAAGCCAGTTCACCGCCGCATCCTTTATGCGATGATGGAAGGCAATTACGACTGGTCCAAGCCGCCTCGCAAATCAGCGCGCATCGTTGGTGATGTGATGGGTAACTATCACCCGCATGGTGACAGTTCCATCTATGAAGCGATGGTGCGGATGGCGCAAGATTTCTCGATGCGCCTGCCGCTGGTCGATGGTCAGGGTAATTTCGGGTCGGTTGATGGTGATCCGGCGGCAGCCATGCGCTATACCGAGTCACGGCTTGCAAGAGCGGCGGAGAGCCTGCTTCGCGACATTGACAAAGACACAGTCGAATTTACCCAGAACTATGACGAAACGCAGCTTGAACCAACGGTTTTGCCAGCTGAATATCCCAACCTTCTGGTAAATGGTGCCAACGGGATTGCCGTTGGTATGGCAACCAACATCCCGCCGCATAATCCCGGCGAAGTGATTGCCGCCTGCGAAGCCTATATCAACAACCCTGAGATCAGCACCGAAGAATTGATCGAGATCGTTCCCGGCCCTGATTTTCCGACGGGTGCGCTGATCATGGGTCGCCACGGTATCCGCGAGGCCTACGCGACTGGTCGCGGGTCAATTATCATGCGGGCCCGGGCTGAAGTTCAGCTTGGTGCACGTGATCGTGAGCAGATCATCATTCACGAAATCCCCTATCAGGTGAACAAGGCGCAGTTGCTTGAGCGGATCGGTGAAATGGTTCGTGACAAGGTGATTGAGGGCATTTCCGACATCCGCGATGAGTCCGATCGCAAAGGTATGCGGATCGTCATTGAAATCAAGCGTGATGCCGCTGGCGATGTGGTGTTGAACCAGCTTTATCGCCATTCCCGCCTGCAGACCAGCTTCCCGGTCAATATGCTGGCGATGAATGGCGGCCGGCCGATCCAGATGGGCCTGAAGGACGTGATCTCGGCCTTCTGTGAGTTCCGCAAGGATGTGGTAACGCGGCGCACGATATATTTGCTTGGCAAGGCACGTGACCGGGCACATGTGCTGGCTGGTTTGATGGTTGCGTTGGCTTCGATTGATGAGATCATTGAACTGATCAAGAAGGCACCAGACACCGAAACCGCGAGAAATGAGCTTTGTAGCCGTGAATGGCCCGCGCGCGATGTTGCCGCATTTATCAGCCTGATTGATGATCCAGGGCATGAGGTTATTGATGGCAAGTACCGCTTGTCAGAAACCCAGGCCCGCGCAATCCTTGATTTGCGCTTGCAGCGTCTGACCGGCATGGAACGTGATAAGCTGGCCGAGGAAACAAAGGAGTTGGCTGAAAAGATTGCTGACTATCTGGATATTCTCGGATCGGCAACGCGAGTCGATCAAGTTGTGCTGTCCGAACTTGCCGCCGCCCGTGAGCGTCTTGACGATCCGCGCAGGACGGAAATTTCGGATCAGCTGGCCGATCAGGATGATGAAGATCTGATCCAGCAGGAAGACATGGTAGTGACGGTCAGCCATCGCGGCTACATCAAGCGCGTGCCTTTGTCCGTCTATCGGGCGCAGCGTCGTGGCGGTAAAGGGCGTGCCGGCATGAAAACGCGTGATGAGGATTTTGTCACCCAGCTGTTTGTCGCCAATACGCACACGCCAATCCTGTTCTTCACCTCAAGAGGCATGGTTTACCAGCTGAAATGCTACAAGCTGCCCGAGGCGGCCCCGCAAGCGCTTGGCAAGGCGATGGTGAATATTTTGCCAATCGAGATTGATGAGACCATCAACGCCATCATGCCGATGCCTGAGGATGAATCCAGCTGGGGTAATCTCAATGTACTGTTCAGCACAGCATCAGGTAATGTTCGGCGCAACAATTTGAGTGATTTCACCAACATCAAGCGGAATGGCAAAATCGCAATGAAGCTTGGAGAAGGGGATGAGCTGGTTGGCGTACACACGTGTAATGAGGATGACGATGTTCTCATGGCCACACGCAACGGTAAGGCAATCAGGTTCGCAGCTGGCGCCGTCCGGGTTTTCCGTGGTCGTGACAGCACCGGCGTACGCGGCATAAAGCTGCTTGGCGATGACCGTGTGGTCTCGATGTCGGTGATTTCTGATCCAGAGGCCGAATTCATTCTCTCAATCACCGAAAATGGCTATGGCAAGCGCACACCTGTAAGCGATTACCGCGTTACCGGTCGTGGTGGTCAGGGCGTTGCCAATATTGAGATATCACAGCGCAATGGCAAGGTCATGGCGAGTTTTGCCGTGCTTGAACAGGACGAGCTGATGCTGATGACCAATCAGGGCAAGGTTATCCGAATCAGGGTGCATGGCGGCGAGGGGGACTCCATCCGCATCGCCAGCCGCAAGACCCTTGGCGTTCGTTTGTTTGATGTGGCAGACAATGACGATGAAAAAGTCGTTTCCGCCAGCATTGTCTCCGAGTCGAGCGATGATGAGGGCGATGATGAGGGCGGTGATGGAGCTGATGCCACCGCCATTGAAGGCACACCCGATGGGACCGCAAGCGATAATGCGGTTGAACAAGCGGCCGGTGATGACGCAGCCGATGAAGGCGAGGCGTGATGTCAAAGCGCATCATCATCTATCCCGGCACTTTTGACCCGCTGACATATGGTCATCTGGATATCATCCAGCGGGCAACGCGTCTTGGTGATGAGTTAATCGTTGCGATCGCGGAAAACGCCGGCAAGGGCCCATTTCTCGATGTTCAGGAACGTGTCGATTTGACCCGTGCGGAAACGCAGACATTGATGGACAGTGGCAAGGTTGATGTCCCCATCAGGGTAAAAAGCTTCTCGTCACTGTTGACCGATTTTGCATCTGAAGAAAATGCATCAATCATTGTGCGGGGCTTGCGCGCCGTATCCGACTTTGAAATCGAATTTCAAATGGCCAGTATAAACAAAAGGTTACACGGCGAACTTGAGACAGTGTTTCTGATGGCGGCAGAGCAGCAGCATTTTGTGGCTTCCCGCTTCGTCAAGGAAGTCGCACGGTATGGCGGTGACATTTCAAGCCTCGTTCCGGAGCGCGTTGCCGAGGTGATGCGCGCCAGACGCAGTGAATAGCAACACCGGAAAACACGGATTAAATAACGTAAAACCCACGCCTCAAAACACTCTTTGGTTGAGGGTTTATAAAATCAGGCGTCAGGGTAAATCCATGTTTCCGAGAAATACAAAAACGCCGTAGACAGCGACAAGCCAGCCTGATTGCGTGTCACTGGCTTTCCCGCAAGACGCCGGCCATTGACCTCGACAAAAGCTGATTTGGCGTCAACCAGAAGGCTGTACATAATCCTCTCACCAGCGGCGGTGAGTTCGGGAGGCAACTCCAATGCTGTCGGCTTGCCCAAACTCTCCCAGACAAGCTTGATCTCAAGGCCGCCGCCAGTCACCGTCTCGCTATAGAAATCGCCGCATGGATCGCCAGCACTGACCACATTATCGATTGGCAGATGTGATGCCGCCGTATAGGCAGGCGCCCCGCCAAAGGTGGCAAGCTTTTCAATAAAGCCGGACTTGATATAATCACGCAGAGCATCATTGTCCGTCATAATGACGTTACAGCAATCTGGCATGCCCGCCGCTCTCATTGGATTTTCATACAGCAACAGAATGTTCCCCGGACCAACTGGCGACCAGACTATGCGGAAAAACAGCATCAGAACCGACCAATCACCCTCGGGGTCGGTTTTGAGAAGCATGCCGGGATTTTCCCCAGTCCAATCGACAGCACCCGGCCTTACATTTGGTTTAATTGGCATGATAATTTCCTTGCAGTCAGGCCGGGTTTACCCATGTTTCCGAAAGAGCCAGAAAAGCCGTGCTCATTGTCCGACCAAAAAATTGCCGATCAACAACCTGTCCGGGTAACGCCATGCCGTTTATCGTGATGTGCGCGTCTCGCGCCTCCAGAAACACCGCATACATATCATGTTGCTTGGTGGCGGATGCATCAGGCCCAACCTCAATTGCCATTGGCGGCTGCAAATCTTTCCACGTCATCTGCACCTGCAAATCACCTGCGGTCAAAGTTTCACTGTAGGTTTGCGGCATGTTCCGATTGTCCTGTTGGCTGTCCGTCACATCGAACCAGCTCATCGCCGAAACGCCCGCCTTGCCCACAAAGGTTGGAAATTTTGATGCAAAATTCTCGACCAGATATTCCATCATCGGCCGATTGTCAGTCAGGCAAAGATTTGGCGCGTCCGGATAGCCAGAAGCAGAGTCCGGCGCGCCGAGGATAACCGCACCAACACCGCGCCCGTGGGGTGACAGAACAATGCGAAAAAACAGCGCCACAACGGAATAGTCAGCTTGCGGGTCAGCTTTCAGATAAATGCCGGGATTTTCCCCGGACCACTCAACCGTTCCTGGATTTACCGGTGTCCTCTGCGTTATCCCCTGTGTTTCACCCTGTCAGGAATAGCAATACGTA
>JAYQTT010000002.1:0-344184 GCA_038147495.1 Alphaproteobacteria bacterium
TATCGGTACGCTTTTATTCGTTTTTGGTTCTGGCAAGCCATACGGCCATGGCTGGTGATGTCGCAAAAGGCGAGAAAGTATTCAAGAAATGCAAAGCATGCCACTATGTTGATCAGGAAAAGAACAAGACTGGACCACATCTGGTTGGTCTTTTTGGAAGAACGGCTGGAAGTGTCGAAGGCTATAAATATTCTGCGGCGATGAAAGAGTCCGGAATTGTCTGGGATGAAAACACGCTGGCCGAATATCTGAAGGCACCAAAAAAATATGTCAAAGGCACGAAGATGGCATTTGCCGGTCTCAAAAAGGATGCCGATGTTGACAATATCATCGCCTATCTGAAGAGCTTTAACTAAGTCTTCCTGTCCGGGGTTTGCCGCCAGATGTACAGATCGAACAAATATCCACGGCTCAGCGATCTTGCGCCCGCGGCACAGCGCAAGATCCCGCCCTTTGTGTTTGCCTATCTGGACTCTGGCACAGGCCATGACAAAGCCAAGGATGCCAACCGAACACTCTATGACGCGATCAGCCTTACCCCGCAATTTCTTCGTGGACGCGTTGATCCGGACATTTCTGTATCCTTGCTTGGCAAAACCTATAAAGCGCCGTTTGGCGTGTCGCCTATTGGTCTGGCGTCACTGATCTGGCCGGGTGCCGAGCAGATTCTCGCCGCCGCCGCCAAGAAAAACGGCTTCCCTTTTGCCCTCAGCACGGTGGCTGGTGACTCGATCGAGCGCGTGTCCGCTGTTGGCGGCGATATGACATGGTTTCAACTCTATGCATCGCACGACAAGTCGCTGTGTTTTGACCTTTTGCGCCGCGCAGAGGAATGTGGGTGTGATACATTGGTGGTCACGGCAGACGTTCCGGCCCCCAGCCGGCGCGAGCGCATGCGTATCGCCGGTGCGCCGTTGGGCAGTCGCGGTAATTCGACCTTTTCACCGCGCGTTATTTGGCAGTCAATGATGCGTCCGGAATGGGCGGTGCGTACCTTATTGAATGGTGGCGCCCGGTTTCGCAATATGGAGCCATACGCCAATGGTACGCGCGGCATGGAGATCACCAAATTCATCGGCGGCCAGTTGAATGGCTCGCTCAATTGGGAATATCTCAGCGAAATCAGGGCTGCATGGAAGGGCAAATTGTTGCTCAAGGGCATTCTGCATGGTCAGGATGCGGCGCGCGCTGTAGGTGCTGGCGTGGACGGGCTGGTGATATCCAATCATGGCGGACGACAGCTTGATGCCGCACCGCATCCACTGCGTCAATTGCCGGCTGTCCGGGCGGCTGTCGGTAAGGAAGTGCCGATCATTGTCGATAGCGGCATTATGTCGGGACTTGATGTGGTGCGGGCACTTGCCTGTGGTGCAGATTTTGTCATGCTTGGCCGCGCCTTCATGTATGCGGTGGCCGCGCTTGGCAAGGATGGCGGTGATCACGCGGCCGAAATCCTTCTCGAAGAGGTGAAGGACGTCATGGCACAGCTTGGCATAGCCTCTATTGATGGTTTGCGGGACATCGATGTGAACTGGAACGACCAGTGATCTTCTTCAACATCTATGTCGCTTGGCTGCGTTTTGCCATGAGGTTTGTTGCAGCTTTTGCGTTTTTTGTGGCGGTTATTTCCGGGCCATCTGTGGCCGCAGACCAGCATATCATGATTGGTCCGATTGAGCTGCGCGCAACTGTCACCGGCATGTCCTCCACCGGTGGCTATGTGACGATTGCGAACCATGGCACACAAGATGTGACATTGATTGGCATCAGCGCCGAATTTGCCACAAAGTCAGAGATTCACACCATGAGAATGGTCGATGGGGTGATGAAGATGCGGCGCCTCGATGAGGGAATTCTGGTGCCTGCCGGTGGTCATGCTGTGCTCGCGCCCGGGCAAAACCATCTGATGTTCATGGGGCTGTCGGGCGCGCTTGCGGCGGGCACGATGCACAAAGTCACGCTGATTTTTGACAATGGCCACAAGGCTGTGGTCATGGCGCATGTAAAAAGACCGTCTGATATTGGCACGTCACATCATGGTCATGATCAATCATCTGACGCGCATTCAGGCGCAATGAAAATGGACGGCGGAAATTAAAGACGGCGGCTAGAAAATACCGGCATCAAGTCCAGCTGCCATGGCCATGGCCATTTCTTCAACCTGATTTTCAAATCCAGATGACCATTCGCCGTGAAGGATCAACGGTTCGGCGATCAACCGCCATTTCTGGGCACCACAAATCCCCAACAAGGCATTTTTTGTCGCTGTGCCATCTAGTCCGGCACGGATATACAAGGCGACAGGTAACCCTTCGGTATGATCCAGCCAGTCATTATAGCACCGGTCAAACATGTCTTTGGTGGCGCCCGCCATATAGCCGATATTTTCTGTCGTCCCAAGGATCATGCCATCGGCGGTGAAAAGGTCTTCCGCAGTGACATCAAAAGGCGAGAGATAGCGCACGGTCACATCGCCTGCATCATCGCTGCGCGCCCCGCGAAGCGCCGCATCACAAAGTGCCTTTGTATTGGGCGAGGGGGCATGCGCGATAATCAGCAAATGCTTTGTCACAAATATCTCCAGCCCGTATAATGGCGTGTGTCTGGTGGCCGAATGCTACCAGACGGACACCCCGCTTCAGGACAGGATTATGGCACAGAAACTAACCGATCAGGAACTGGAAAGCGCGCTGGAGTTCCTGCCCGGCTGGGCAATTTCGGATGACCGCCTTGCGCTTGAACGAGAGTTTGGCTTTCCCGGTTTCAATGCGGCCTTTGGATTTATGAGCCGTGTTGCGCTGGCCGCCGAACGGTCCAATCATCACCCCGAATGGTCTAATGTCTATAACCGCGTCAAGATCCGCTGGACAACCCATTCGGCAGGCGGCATCACCCAGCTGGATATAAAGCTGGCCGCAAAATGCGATGAAATGGCCGATGGCTGGCTGTCAGCCGGTGAATAGAGATTTTGCTACAGGCCGATAAAAGGCAGTGTCCATAACGCTACCAGACCAGCGACGATCGTTGCCACAACGGACCGGGTCAATAGTGCGATCACCGTGGCGATGATCGCTGCCGGAAGGCGTGTATTATCGGCTATGGCAAGCGTGTTTCCATCGGTGAAAATCACCGCTGGCACAATGATCGCGGTCAATACCGCTATCGGCACGAAATCCAGCGCATCCTCAAGCGCACGTGGCAATGCGCGTGGTGTGAGGCCGGAGAACATGACAAAGCGCATGCAAAAGGTAAACAGGCCGGTCATAATCATGATGATCCAGATCATGTCCTGTTCCTCCGGCCAGTAAAACGAAGCGTCGCCCATCCGGCAGCAATACCGCCGCCCGCCGCCAGCAGAATCCAACTGTTCCATGGCAAAGTCTGGCCAAAGACCGCAATAACAGCCGAGGTGATGCAGGCCATCATATGCGCTGTGTTGCGAATGGCCGGTGCGACAATGGCAATAAATGTCAGCGGAATGATGAAATCGAGCGACAGGGTGGGCGGGATGGTAACACCTGCGAACACCCCGATTGCCGTGGTTGTTTGCCAGCAAACCCATAATAACAGTCCGGAGCCGAGCAAATGGAAATGCTTTACCGGATTGTCCGGTTTTTCCATGAAACGCTTGATGCTGACGGCATAAGCCTCATCGGTAAGCAGATAGGCCAGCAGGACACGCCAGTAAAATGGCAAATGCCGCAGATGCGATGCGACTGATGCGCTGTAGAGGACGTGACGCAAATTGATGATCGAGACCGAACCACCGACAAAGATTGGCGGCGTGCCGCTTGCCCATAGTTGCGCAAACAGAACCTGGCTGGCACCGCCAAAGACAATCGAAGACATCATAATTGTCTGCAATGGCGACAGGCCGCTGGCAATCCCCAGAACGCCAAACACCAATCCAAATGGTGCAACCCCGACAAGCAACGGTGATTGGTCGCGCACCCCACGCCAGAATTCCTGAAGCGCGGAGGTCTCATGATCGTTGTGATCACGGGTATTCTGACCGGTTTCTATCGTCATGTCGGTCCAGCAGCCGCTTTCAGTGAGATGGTTGTCGAGGATTGCATCGGTCATCATAAATATTGTTGCCCGATCATGTGCATCATGTGGTTATCACGGAGCCAACATTGCGGTAAAGCGGCAAAAGCGCTTGCTTGCAACAGATCTGTCAGGGTAAGACAACCCCCACCGATGATGCCAGCCCTTGAGGATTGAAATGCTGCTCCATGTTCCCCTGTCCGTAGGTGAAGTTCTTGATAAGGTCACGATCCTTGAGATCAAGTCAGAGCGCATTGACGATGCGGCCAAGCTGAAGAATATCAACAATGAATTGGCACAGCTTCGCGCGTTGTTAACAGACGCGGTCTTTGATGAGGCGTCTATCAAATCTCTTGTTGATGAGCTCAAACAGATCAACGAGGCATTGTGGGACATTGAAGACAATATTCGCGATCAGGAAATGGCTGGCACTTTTGGTGACCGGTTCATTGAGCTTGCGCGCGCTGTCTATGTCACCAATGACAAGCGGGCGATGATAAAAAAGAAATTGAATGAGGCGACCGGGTCAACGCTGGTCGAGGAAAAATCCTACAAGGATTACTCCGGCGCGTAATCCAAGGCGCGCGCTTTGCGTTCCTGAACCCGTTTTTGGCTGATTTTGCCCACCTCGGCTAAAATGTTGTCATGGACGATTGTTCCGATGATCCCTGCCTCTGGGGCCACAATTGGCCACACCGCATCGCGGTACCGCAGAACGTCTCGGTCATGTGCAAAAAGGATCACCGCCGGAAGGTTGCAATTCAGTGCAAGATTTGCGGTAAAGCTGTCAACGCCGATATAGATGTCGGCCTGATGATAGAGCGCAACATCCTTCGCCATTGACGGCTGTAATTTCAGACAATCAGCAAGCTGACTTTCCTTGATGCCGTTGGTGCGGCGGGCGATGTCACGCCATTTTTGCATAGCGGCGTCATGATAGTCGCTTGCGTCTGGTCCGGCATTCAGCAGAAAACTGCCGCCGGTTTTCTTGGCAAGCGTGGCAATCAGGGCGATGGCCGAATCAATCGGCCAGCGTCTTGCCGGATCAAGTGCAAACATGTTGATGATGTGAATGGGCCGTGGCAGATCGGCCAGCATTGTCGCAACAAGCGCTGTCTCGTCTTTTCCGGGAATGATCGTTGGCGTGTCTGTATCAAGACGCAATCCCATCTGCATAACATAGCTGTCGATGGCGCCAATAAATGGACGATGCCCCCAAAGCGCACGTCTTTGTCCTCCATCTTCAAGATGGATCGGGTGGTGCAGAAGAGCCCGGTCAATCATCCCATCGCAAAGGCCAGCGCACATTTTGATATGTGCAGCGCGCGCCACCAGCTTGAAGCTGGTTGAACGGTGAAGCACAAAACCTGCTTCATAGGCACTGGCGCGCAGTGCGGCGACGTCCTTTCCACCGCGAATGCCGGGAAGATATCTTCGAAAGGGCCGCGCATCGATGATGCGATTAACCCATGGCGTGTGGGCAAGAAGCGCCGCCAATGGCCCCGGGTGGATGCAGGCGATGTCGATTTGGCCATTGAGGCTGGCACTGGCGAGCGCGCGCAACTGTGTCAGGTGATAAATCTGGTCACCCATACCGCCTGCAACAAACCCAATGCTGCGGCCAAAATCCGGACGTAATGCCGGGCTTGATTTTACCGTCATGTCGAGGGGCTGATGCTGACCAGATGTGGATGGATGTGCCATGTGTTATCAGGATCTCAACAACATAATTCGACGTCGCGCATACAATGATGCGGGGGCAGCTATTTTCCATCTGCCCACAAGTGGCACGACTTGCAAAAGCGTTGCATTTTCGCTAAGCGAAAAGCCTGCGCCACCGCGTAAGCTATATCAGGAAAAACCAATGAATTCGCCCTTTTTATTTGTTGATGAAGTCGATGTATCCGGCAAAACAGTTCTTCTGCGACTCGATTTGAATGTGCCGGTTCGTGACAATGTTGTAACAGATGCAACACGGATTGAACGTGTGCTACCGGGGCTTCGGGCGCTTCTAGAGGCGGGCGCAGCGGTTGTCATCTTGACACATTTTGGCCGACCAAAAGGCAAAGTCGTGCCGGAATATTCCGTGGCACCGGTGGCCGCCGCTCTGGCGCAACGGCTTGGCCGTGATGTGCCGGTGGTGGCAGACCTTACCGGCGAAGCTGGCAGGCAAGCGGCAAAAGCGCTTGGCCCTGGTGATGTCCTGATGATGGAGAATTTGCGCTTTCACCCCGGCGAAGAGGCCAATGATGCCGATTTCGCGGCGAGCCTTGCCGCTCTTGGCGATATTTATGTCGGAGATGCGTTTTCCTGTGCGCACCGGGCGCATGCCTCGGTGGAG
Organism: Alphaproteobacteria bacterium; assembly: GCA_038147495.1. GTDB lineage: Bacteria > Pseudomonadota > Alphaproteobacteria > Puniceispirillales > Puniceispirillaceae > MED-G116. The sequence continues at coordinate 6,389 of JAYQTT010000002.1, forward strand.
GCGTTGCCTCGGCAAATGGACATCGTCTGTGCTGGCCGCTCGATGGGCGCTGAACTTGCCGCACTTGATGCAGCGCTCAGCCAGCCGAAACGCCCGGTAGTTGCCGTTGTTGGGGTGCGAAGGTCTCGACCAAACTGCAGATTCTGGAAAATTTGTTGACACGCGTGGATGGCATCATCCTTGGCGGTGGCATGGCCAATACTTTTTTGATGGCAGAGGGGCATGCAATCGGCACATCGCTGGTTGAAGCGGATATGCTTGGCATGGCCGCCGATATTGTCGCCGCGGCAAAAACGAATGATTGCCGGTTGATTTTGCCTGTTGATGCAATGGTCGCGCGCGAGTTCAAGGCCAATGCCCCGCATCGCATCGTGCCGGTCAACAAGGTGGCAGAAGACGAGATGATCCTTGATGTCGGCCCCGAATCCATTGCCATGGTAAATGACTTCATAAAGGGATGTGAAACCATCGTTTGGAATGGCCCGATGGGGGCGTTTGAAATCCCGCCATTCGACAGCGGTACAAATGCGGTTGCGGCGGCGGTTGCGGCACAAACAAAAGCCGGCAAGTTGCTGAGCGTTGCCGGTGGCGGTGATACCATGGCGGCCCTTGCAAATGCCGGGGTGAGTGACCAATTCTCTTATGTATCAACGGCTGGCGGCGCTTTTCTTGAGTGGCTGGAAGGCAAGATTCTGCCGGGTGTTGAAGCTTTGCGTCGCAACGGGTGACGGCAGGACAGCATAATCAAGAATTGATCCTGTCCAATCGACCTGTTCCTTTGCGCTGCCCTTTAGTGTTTCGGAGAGATAGATGCTGTTCACCAATCCATTCAAATCAAGACTGCCAACCGCAGATGAGGCGCTTGTCGGGCGTAATACACCCGTATGGCAGGGGGCGCCCCATTGTGTTTTGGGCACTGCCACCATGCCACCCTTTCCCGATGGGCTGGAGCAGATTGTCATAGGTATGGGGTGTTTTTGGGGGGCTGAACGTCTGTTCTGGAGGCTTGATGGTGTCTACAGCACCGCCGTTGGTTATGCTGGCGGCCTGACGCCAAATCCCAGCTATGAGGAAGTGTGCTCAGGCAGAACAGGACACAGCGAGGTTGTGCTGGTGGTGTTCGACCCAGAAAAACTGTCGCTGAATAAACTGCTGCAGACGTTCTGGCAGGAACATGACCCGACTCAGGGCTTTCGGCAGGGCAATGACATGGGCACGCAATACCGGTCTGTGATCTATCACACCAGCGCCGAACAGGAAGAGATTGTTGTCGCATCGCGCAAGGCCTATGGCAGCGCGCTTGCCAGTGCTGGACTTGGCCGAATCACGACCGAAATTGCGCCGTTGGATGAATTCTTCTACGCCGAGGATTATCATCAGCAATATCTTCACAAGGTGCCAAACGGCTATTGCGGCCTGAAGGGAACCGGCGTTGCCTGTATCGGGTGAGGCAAGAGCTTTGTCGGTATATGGATGAATCTCCATAGGTTGTGAAATCATTGGCAAAAACAGCCTTTGTAAAGTGGTAACCATTTCTTAACCGAATTTAACTCTCCTCATATCTGATGGAGGGTTGGCTGATGACAGATCTCGGTTTGCGGCAGGCTTTTGCAGTCACTTTGTTTGGCTGTTTCATGTTCCTGCCGATGGCGGCAGTTGAAGCGTTCACGATCAAAACGGGTGAGGTGCTTGGCAGTGATGGTCAGGTCCATGTTGGCGCATCACCGCAGGAAAGACAGGCACTTATCGACAAGGCGCGTCAATCGGACAAGAGCGCTGGTGTGATCGGCCGCAATGTCTATGTGGTCAGCGGCGACACCGTGACTTTTGTGCCAGTCGGAAAAATCGCTGGTAAGACCGACGAGACAATCAAAGAGATTATCGGTGATGCTGTGGTAGCCGATGTCACCGGAATTGAAGGGCTGAAGCTATCAACTCTGGAAACCGCCCGCGATGTTTCAATAGCGACAGAGGTGCCGATGTCTACAGCGTTGGTCGAGCAGGTTGCAAAGGAAGCGATTGCGGCGGCTGGCAGATCTGCTCTGGAGCCGGAGATTGCCAAGCAAACACAGGAATTATTGGCGCGGATCACCGGGACGACCCAGTTCGATCATTCCTCAATGGATCTGGCAAAATTACAGATCGAGGAAATCATTGAAGATATTGACGAGGAAGCGCTGGAGGATTTGAAGGGCATTGTCGACGAGATTGATCGGGTTGAAATGGCCGCAGTTGAAGCGATGGAAGCGCAGGAAGCCGTCAGCGCGCCGGGAGGTTTGCTGGATCAATTCAATTCAGGCGAGATCAGCGAGCAGGAATTGATGGAACAGTCTCAGGGCATGGCGGGGTTTGATGGCCATTGTGAAACTGATTGTTAAGTGAAACTGATTGTCAGGTGAAACTGATGGTCGGATAGGTGTTTTTGCCGGAATAGGCCATTGACCTGATGCAAGCGTGGTGTTAGGTTCCGCGCTCAGTTTTGATGAAGTCAGGCGATGGAGCCGAAAATGAAAGTCGCAAGCTCTTTAAAGACGCTTAAATCCCGCGATCGCAACTGTCAGGTTGTACGTCGGCGTGGTCGTCTATATGTGATCAACAAGAAGAACCCGCGTCTAAAGGCACGTCAGGGCTAATCCTGTCGTCCAATAGGTGAAAAATGCGGCCAGCTTTGCTGGCCGTTTTTATTGGTGGCTATTGGAATCGACGACAGACAGTCCCATTTGCGTAGTAATGCCGCGTTATGCCACGTCATTGTGGTCAGGTCATTGTGGTTTTGCCAGTCAAAGGCATTTCGCGATATTCTGTATTTACAATGTTTTTTGAGGGCCAATTGACATGTTGATGCCAGATCCAGATCAAAGCGTAATTGACCGGCGGGATGATATCTGCGCTGCCCTTCGGGCTGTGCTGCCGTCTTCATGCGTGATCGATTCGAAAGAAAGCATGCGTGCCTTTGATGCAGATGGTCTGTCAGCCTATCGCCAATTGCCGCTTGCCGTGGTTTTGCCAGAGACTGTCGAGCAAATCGCCGCGGTGATGAAATATTGCCATGCCGAGGGCATTAAAGTTGTTCCGCGTGGTGCCGGGACGTCACTGTCTGGTGGGGCGTTGCCGCTGGCCGATGCGGTGTTGCTTGGCCTTGGTAAATTCAATCGCATTCTGGAAATTGACTATGACAATCGCTGTGTCGTTGCCCAGCCCGGTGTGACGAATCTTGCCATTACCCATGCGGTTCAGGGTGATGGTTTTTACTATGCGCCAGACCCGTCAAGCCAGATCGCCTGCTCGGTTGGTGGCAATGTTGCGGAAAATTCAGGCGGTGTTCATTGCCTGAAATACGGGCTGACGACCAATAACCTGCTTGGGATCGAAATGGTCACCATCGAAGGTGAGATTTTGCGCCTTGGCGGCAAGCATCTTGATGCCGGTGACTATGATCTGATGGGCGTCATGACGGGGTCAGAGGGGCTGCTGGGAATCGTCAGTGAAGTTACCCTGCGGATTTTGCAAAAACCGGCAACTCAGCGGGCTTTGCTGGTCGGCTTTGATGACACCAGTTCAGCTGGAAAAGCCGTTGGTGATGTGATTGGTGCTGGAATTATTCCCGCCGGAATGGAGATGATGGACGGCCTCGCGATAAATGCCGCCGAGGATTTTGCCAATGCCGGCTATCCGCGAAGTGCCGCCGCCCTGATCATCATAGAACTGGATGGCCCCGAAGCAGAGGTTGATGCGTTGATTGAACGTGTCGAGGCGATCATGCGTGCGGCTGGTGCCACATCGATAAAGGTGAGCCAATCAGAAGAAGAGCGCAATCGGTTCTGGGCCGGGCGCAAATCTGCGTTTCCGGCGGTTGGGCGGATTTCGCCGGATTATTTATGCATGGATGGAACAATCCCGCGGCGGCGCTTGCCCGATATGATGGTGCGGATGGCGTCACTGAGCCAGAAATATGGTCTCCGTGTTGCCAATGTCTTTCACGCCGGTGATGGCAATCTACATCCGCTGATCCTGTTTGATGCGAACCAACCCGGAGAACTAGAGCGCGCTGAGGATTTTGGCGCCGACATTCTGCGCAGCTGCGTAGAAATGGGCGGGGTCCTGACAGGTGAGCATGGTGTTGGCGTTGAAAAACGCGATCTGATGAACATTCAATTCACTGAAGATGACCTCAAGCAGCAGCAACGCCTCAAATGTGCCTTTGACTCGGAGCATTTGTTGAACCCCGGAAAAGTCTTTCCGCATCTTCATCGCTGCGCCGAACTTGGACGTTTGCATGTGCATAAGGGCAAGATGCCACATCCTGACCTGCCACGCTTTTAGGCCGCTGGCGGTGTTTTCGGTTTTGGTAAAAAAGTAGCAGGTCTTCAACCCATGACAATTCAAGCGGTTTCAAATCTGGATGAGATTGGCGCCCTGGTGCAGGACGCGATGGCTGATCGCCGCCGCCTTGAAATTGTCGCCTCTGGCAGCAAGCGCAAGCTTGGACGAAGCTGTGATCCGGATATTGTCATGGATCTGACGCCGATGGCTGGCATCATTGACTATCAGCCTGAAGAGCTGGTGCTGACCCTGCGTGCGGGCACCCCGATGGCAGAGGTGGAAGCGGCACTTGCCGATGCCCGCCAGATGCTGGCCTTTGAGGCGCCTGACTACAGCTATATTCTTGGCAGCGAGGGAACCGGTACGATCGGCGGGATCGTGGCGACAAACCTGTCCGGTCCACGCCGCCTGACTGCCGGTGCGGCACGCGACTATATGTTGGGGTTTCAGGCCATTTCCGGGCGCGGTGAACTGTTCAAATCAGGTGGCAAGGTGATGAAGAATGTTACCGGCTATGATCTGTCTAAATTGATGACCGGTTCGTTTGGCACCTTGGCGGTGATGGATGAGATCACCCTCAAAACCCTGCCCAGACCGGAAACAAGCTGTTCTCTGGTGATCGGTGCGGCAAATATGGCTGCGGCGACAAAGCTTGTTGCCACGCTCTTTGCCACGCCGCATGAACCCGGTGCCGCCGCGATCCTGCCTGTGGCAGTGGCGCGCCGTGAGGGTGTGCCAACAGGCAAAGACAGCGATGAATTTGTCTGTGTCATCAGGTTGGAGGGAATTGAGGTTTCGGTTGCCAACAGGCTGTCGCATCTTCAGGAAATGACCGGTGGAGAATGCCTGAAACAGCCTGCCAGCGAAGCTTTGTGGCAGAAAATCCGTGACGTAAAACTGCTTGATGTAAGCGCGCGTGATGTCTGGAAAATATCCTGTGCCCCTGCCGATGCGGCACCGGTCCTTGATCAGATAAGCAACGCACATGATGTCGATTTTTTTGCTGATTGGGCGGGGGGACTCATATGGGTTGCCGGGCAAGGCGTGGACCTTGGCAAGACAATCAGAGATACCGTGGCCAATCGGAAAAGTGGCTTTGCAATGCTTGTCGGTGATGCTGGCGAGACTGGTAAGCAGATCGCGCCATTGCATCCACTTGTTGGCCCACTTGGCGATTTGCATCGTCGGGTCAAGGCCGCTTTTGATCCGCTTGGCGTGCTGAATTTTGGCCGCATGCATGACGGCATTTAGGTAAGAGGTAGCGCCGATGCAAACCCATTTCACCGCCGAACAGCTTACCGACCCGAAATTGCGTGAAGCCGATGCAATTCTGCGGAAATGCGTGCATTGTGGCTTTTGCACGGCGACCTGTCCTACCTATGTGATGACCGGTGATGAGCGTGACAGCCCGCGTGGGCGGATCTGGATGTTGCGTGAGGTTCTGGAGTCGCCGGAGACAGTTTCGGCCGATACTGGCTATCACATTGACCGGTGTCTGGGGTGCCTGTCCTGCATGTCGACATGTCCTTCCGGTGTGGATTATGGACATCTTGTTGAAATCGGACGGGAAAAGCTGGACGAGATTGTGCCGCGGCGCTTTCTTGACCGGATGATGCGGCGCATGCTTGCAATGACGATCCCGCATGCGGGACGGTTTCATGCGCTTTTGCGTCTGTCACGGTTGGCCCGGCCTTTTGCCGCCCTGATGCCGGCACAAATCCGGGCTGCACTGAAGAAATTGCCTGTATATGTGCCGCCTCTCGACAAGGTGGGTGCAAGCACGGCGCGTTATGCAGCATCAGGCAAGCGGGTAAAGCGGGTTGCGTTGCTGGCAGGGTGTGCCCAGCGGGCGATTGATCCGGAGATCAACGCCAGCACAATCCGGGTGCTTAACCGGCTTGGTGTCGAAGTTGTGGTCCGCAAAGAGGCGCATTGCTGTGGTGCGCTGGCGCATCATATCGGCGAGACAGAGGCAGCAGATGAGGCCGCCCGGCAGAGCCTGTTGGCATGGAATGATGAGATCAACGCCGAGGGCCTTGATGCCATCGTTGTGAATGCGTCAGGCTGTGGCACGATGGTCAAGGATTACGGCCATCTTTTCAAAGATGATGTCCAGCTTTCGGCCATTGCTGCCCATATTTCCGGTATTACGCTGGATGTCAGCCAATTGCTGGCTGAAATAGGGATTAAGGATATCGTCCAAGCCGCTCCTGACATCGGGCGCGGCACCATTGCCTATCATTCCGCCTGTTCGCTTCAGCATGGCCAGAAAATACATGATCTACCGCAACAATTGCTCCGCGAAGCCGGATTTGACGTTCGCCAGCCGCTGAACCCGCATTTGTGCTGTGGTTCGGCTGGTGTCTATAACATCTTACAGCCAGAAATGGCCGATGGCTTGCGGCAACGTAAGCTGGACAGCTTGCAGGCAACCGGTGCCATTGCGGTTGCGGCGGGAAATATTGGCTGTATTGCCCAGCTTGATGAAACAGGGCTTCCGGTGCGTCACACAGTCCAGTTTATTGACTGGGCCAGCGGTGGCCCATCACCCCTCTAGCGGCGGTGTATGGCTTCTGGTCTAGCCAAGGTCAAAGAAATCATTGCCCTTGTCATCGGTGATGATGAAGGCAGGGAAATCCTCAACCTCAATTTTCCAGACGGCTTCCATGCCAAGCTCTGGATATTCAAGCACCTCTACCTTCTTGATCGACTCAAGTGCCAGCTTTGCGGCAACCCCACCAATTGATCCAAGATAGAAGCCACCATGCTTTTGACAGCTTTCGCGCACCTGACGTGATCTGTTGCCTTTAGCCAGCATCACCATTGAGGCTCCGACCTCTTGGAACGTGCTGACATAGCTGTCCATGCGACCAGCCGTTGTCGGGCCGAAGGAGCCTGACGCCATGCCATCGGGTGTTTTGGCTGGCCCGGCATAATAGATTGGATGGTTTTTGAAATAGTCGGGTAGATCACCCTCGCTGTTCAGCCGCTCAAGCAGCTTTGCATGGGCAATATCGCGCGCGACAATTATCGGTCCGGTCAATGAAACGCGGGTTGAAACCGGATGCTGGCTCAGCGTTGCGAGGATTTGCGCCATCGGTTGGGTGAGGTCGATTGAAACGACATCATCATCAATTGTGGTCTCCACCGATGGCAAAAAGCGCGATGGGTCACGTTCCAGCTTTTCAACAAACAGTCCCTCAGGTGTGATCTTGGCGAGGGCCTGCCTGTCTGCCGAGCAGGAAACACCAATACCGATCGGGCAAGACGCACCGTGGCGCGGTAGCCGGATCACCCGTACATCATGGCAATAATATTTACCGCCAAATTGCGCGCCAATTCCCATATCACGCGTGATCTGCAAAATTTCGGCTTCCCATTCAAGGTCACGCCATGCATGGCCTGTCTCATTGCCTTGCGTTGGCAAATTGTCGAGAGACCGGATTGAGGCCATTTTCACTGTTTTCAGGTTAAATTCCGCTGATGTGCCGCCAATCACCACGGCGAGGTGGTAGGGCGGGCATGCCGATGTTCCAAGATCAACAATGGCGCTCTTGATAAATTCACGCAATGAATCCGGATTTAAAACGGCCTTTGTCTTTTGATGCAGGAACGTCTTGTTCGCAGAGCCACCGCCTTTCTGAATGAAGGCAAATTTATATTCCAGCCCGGTACCGGCATAGAGCTCGATCTGCGCCGGAAGGTTGGTTGCTGTGTTGGTTTCTTCGAACATCGACAATGCGGCCAGCTGGGAATAGCGCAAATTGCTGTTCTGATAGGTGTTGAAGACACCGCGCGACAGCGCCTCGGCATCGTCGCCATCGACCAGCACATGATCGCCGCGATAGCCACTGATGATCGCGGTTCCTGTATCCTGACACATCGGCAGGACACCATCGGCCGAAATCACCGCGTTTTTCAGCATCTCAAGGGCAACAAAGCGGTCATTGCCGGTGGCTTCCGGATCGTCAAGGATTGCGGCCAACTGTGCCAGATGGCTGCTTCGCAGCAGATGCGAGATATCGGTAAAAGCCCGCTCGGCAAGGAGGGTCAACCCCTCGGAGGATACGCGCAGAAATGTCTCACCATCCAGATCGACAAGTTTTACATGCTCGTCTGATACCAGCTCATACTCGGTTTTATCCGGGCCGAGGGGAAACATCGGACTATACGCGAAATCAGCCATGACAGGCTCCCTGTGCAGAAAATGGATGTGCTGGCCAGAACAGCCGAATAATTGTCATATGTCAGGATGGGGTCTTGCGGAAGCTGTCCAGCGAAACGATATCGGCTGACCCGACCATGTTATCGGCTTCGGTTCCGGCTTCGAGGATTTCACCTTCCTCAAGCGGCTCATCATCGTCAGGGTCCATCCCACCGAATTGAAGGCCGAAACCGACTGACGGATCATTGAAATTGGTAACCGCATCAAACGGCACAACCATCTGTGCCGGTTTTCCACCGAAAAACAGCGTGATGTGAAAACGATCATCTTCGACAAGCAGATCGGCATATTGATGCTGGATAACAATGGTAATCGATTCAGGGTGATCTTTACGCAATGAGTCCGGCATCTCGACACCATGATGCTGGGTGTCAAAGGAAATATAGAAATGCGTGTCGCCGGGCAAACCGGCCTTTTCCACAATGCCGAGGGCGGCGCGAACAACGTGGCGCAGCGCGTCCTCAACGAGCAGTTCGTAATTCAGGCCCATTTTCTGGTCATCATCATGCATTGATCACGGTCTGCCTTGGTTCATTTGGAACATTTGACGATCCGCAAGGCCAGAATGTTCCTGTTCGAGAATTAAGTGGACCGCTTCTGTTGCCAGGTGCGATCCAAACCCCGCCAGGCTGAGCTCAATCAACCTGGACTTAATTTCGGTTGCTCGCGCAGAACTAGGCTGCGATTGCTACCGGAGCAGTGTTGTCATTTGCAACTACTACATGGCCCGATAACGGCGGGTACCATACCGAGCGAAAATCCTGCCTTTACTACATGCGTCGATCCTATTTCGCCCCCATACTTTCAGCCTGCAATCAAGGCTTTTGCCACGATCAGGCTGAAATGGTGGAGGCGCCGGGTACCGCCCCCGGGTCCGCTCTGCTTATTCCACAGCACGTTTATCGCCATAGCTGGAAAACCAGCACCCTTAATATAGTCCCAATGGGGTCAGTTTGAAAGGATGTTTTGCCAATGGGCGTTCTGGCAAGGGTCAACCATGGGCCGAGTGATGGCGGCGCCGAATGAGTGATCCAGAATGAGTGATGTCAAATAGACTATCGATGCTTGATTGCTCTGGGTGAGCGTGTATCTTTGAGCATATGCCCGCAACGGGCAGCCATTACAGCCGGTGGGTAAGCGGTGGTTATTGCCGTCATGCTTGGTCGCAAATCCACCTCAACGGCAGCAGAGGATCTGACACGCATCATGCAGCAATATCTCGACCTATTGGACCGTGTGCTTCACCATGGTGTCGATCGTGGGGATCGCACCGGCACCGGCACAAGGGCTGTTTTTGGTCACCAGATGCGGTTTGATCTGGCCGAAGGGTTTCCCTTGCTGACGACCAAGAAATTGCACACCCGCTCGATCATTCATGAATTGTTATGGTTCGTGAATGGCGACACGAATATCCGCTATCTTCAGGAAAATGGTGTCTCCATCTGGGATGAATGGGCCGATGAGAATGGCGATCTCGGCCCGGTCTATGGCAAGCAATGGCGTCAATGGCAGGCACCGGACGGCCAAACAATTGACCAGCTTGCCGATTTGATTGAGATGATCCGGACAACACCGGAATCAAGGCGATTGATGCTCTCTGCCTGGAATCCTGCCGATGTGCCGAAAATGGCGTTGCCGCCATGTCACTGCCTGTTCCAGTTTTTTGTTGCCGATGGGCGTCTGTCCTGCCAACTCTATCAGCGCAGTGCCGACATTTTTCTGGGCGTGCCGTTTAATATCGCGTCCTATGCGTTGCTTACGCATATGATTGCCGCCGTTACCGGTTTGAAGGCGGGTGAATTTGTTCACACGCTTGGTGATGCGCATCTCTACGCCAATCATTTTGATCAGGCGCGTGAGCAATTATCCCGCACGCCTGGCGCATTGCCGCAGCTGGTGATCAAGCGTATTCCAGACGACATAGACGGCTTTCACTTCGATGATTTCGAAATCGTCAATTACCATGCGCAAGCGCACATCGCCGCGCCGATTGCCGTTTAAGAAATGACAGCGTCTCCTGCACAGCCTGATGCCAAAGAGGGCATCGAAATGATTGCTGTTGTGGCGATGGCGAAAAACCGTGTAATCGGCGATGGCGCGGGGCTGATCTGGCATCTTCCCGATGATCTGAAACGGGTGAAGGCGCTGACCATGGGATGCCCGCTGATCATGGGACGCAAGACTTGGGACTCGATTGGCCGTCCGCTGCCGGGGCGGGCGAGCATTGTGTTGACGCGGGACGCCGGCTGGACGGCGGATGGTGCCGTGACCACAACCAATCTTGACGCGGCGATCGCCGCCTCAAAAGACTGGATCGCCGAAACCGATGATGCCCGGAACGCCATCATTCTGTTTGGCGGCGGGCAGATTTATGAAATGGCACTGTCTTTATGTAACCGGATTGAACTTACAGTGATTGACGCCGCGCCGGATGGCGGGGCTGACGCCGCGCTGTTTCCGGATCTTGCCGCCGAAGAATGGACGCGCACCATAACCGAAACGCGCGCCGCAACGGATGACGTGCCGGGTTTTCGTTATGAAACGCTCATCCGCAAATCCCCGGTGTTTGTCTAGTTTTCTACTCAAACACGATTTTTGGGGCGACACGCTGGTCGGCGCCAAGTCCGGCCAGAACCTTTTCCGCAATTGCCATATAATGTTGGGCATGCGGCCCATCGGGCTGACTTGCGACAATCGGCTGCCCGGCGTCTGAGGTTGCGCGGATTTCCATTTCCAGAGGTATCTCGCCAAGGAATGGTGCGCCGATCGCGGCGGCTTCTGCCCGCGCCCCACCATGGCCGAATACATCATGCCTGCCGCCACAGTCGGGGCAGATGAAGTGGCTCATATTCTCGATGATGCCGAGAACCGGGACATTCACCTTGCGGAACATGTTAAGCCCCTTGCGCGCGTCAATCAGCGCCAGGTCCTGCGGCGTTGAGACAATCACCGCTCCGGAAAGCGCTGCCCGCTGGGACAGGGTAAGCTGGGCGTCACCGGTGCCGGGTGGCATATCGATAATCAGCACATCGAGCGCGTCCCACGCCACATCGCGCAGCATTTGTTCAATCGCGCTCATCACCATCGGGCCACGCCAGATTGTTGGCGCGTCCTCGGCCACCAGATAGCCGATCGACATGGTTTGCAGGCCCCATGCCTCAATCGGTTTGATTTTTTTGCCATCGGTTTGCGGTTTGCGATTCTGGCCGATCAGACGGGGCAGGGACGGTCCGTAAATATCGGCATCAAGAATGCCAACGCGCTGGCCGGTGGCGGCGATGGCCAAGGCCAGATTGATTGACGTCGTCGACTTGCCAACACCGCCTTTGCCTGATGCAACCGCAATCAGATGTTTTGCCGGCTTGTGCGGGGTGTTCTGTTCCTGACCATGTGCATGGGCGTGACCCTGATGGGTGTGCTGGGCGGGCTGTCCGGCTGGTGCAGATGCACCGGCACCGGCCGCCTGATGCGCGGTCAACATGGCTGTTGCCGACAATACCCCCTCAAGCGCGCGAATGGCTTTTTCGGCCTCGTTGCGAAGCCCGTCTGCCCGATCTTTGTCGGCTGGATCGATCTCAATGGTAAAGCCGACATGACCATCCTTGATGACGATGCCTGAAACCTGTCCGGCATCGACAATATTCTGGTCTTTTCCGATGGCGTTGACCGTGCGCAGCGCGTCGCTGATTTTTCTTTCGTCCAATTGGGCAGTCATGCTTGAAATACACCGTTCCTGTGCAAATATGTGAAAGGTCTTGGGGCTGAGATAGGCCGTCAGGTGTGCTTTTGCAACCAGAGTTTGCGATGTAGGGCAACAAGTTCCGGGACATAGGTGCTTTTCCAAGGGCATCGGCAGGTCAACCGCCTGCCTGTGCTCGATTTCGGGAATGCTTCACGGCTAATTGTGACGCAACGGAGAAACAAAAAACATGCCATGGAATAATCAAGGCGGTGGTGACTCGAACGGGCCCTGGGGACAGGGTGGCGGCCGAGGTGGCAGCGGCGGCGGTGGAGGCCCATGGGGCCAGGGCGGTGGCGGACAGACGCCACCCGATTTTGACAAAGCAATTCGTCAGGGCCGTGACGCCTTGCGGCGGGTTATGCCGGGCGGTGGAGGCGGTTCTGCCAAATCGCTGATCCTGTTGCTGATCATTTTTGCCGGCATCTGGGCGGCAACCGGTTTTTATCGTGTAAACCCGCAACAGCAAGGCGTTGTTCTGCGATTTGGCGAGTGGGTCAGAACGACAGCTCCCGGATTGCATTATCATCTGCCCTATCCGATTGAAACTGTGTTGAAGCCGGAAGTCACCCGCGACAACCGTATCGAAATCGGTTTCCGCGATATTGGCGGCAACAGCTCGACACGGCGCGACATCGCTGATGAAAGTCAGATGATCACAGGTGATGAAAATATCGTTGATATTGATTTTGTCGTGTTCTGGCGCATTGCCGATGCGGGGCAATATCTGTTCAATCTGGCCGAGCCGGAGGATACGATCAAAGTTGCCGCAGAGGCGGTAATGCGTGAAATCATCGGTCGCACGCCTATCCAGACGGCACTGACTGAAGGTCGTCAGGACATTCAGGTGCAGGCCCGATCACAATTGCAGGAACTCCTCAACGAATATGGAACAGGCGTGCGGGTGCGTGACGTTCAGCTGCTTGCGGTTGATCCGCCTGCAGATGTTATTGATGCCTTCAACGAGGTGCAGCGTGCCCGTCAGGACCGTGACCGCCTGAAAAACGAAGCCGAGGCATTCCGTAATGACATCGTTCCGCGGGCGCGTGGTGCAGCGGCCAAGCTTATTGCCGAGGCCGAAGCATATGGCGCAGAAGTGGTCAACCGGGCCAAAGGTGACTCGTCACGCTTTGATCAGGTGTATTCGGCCTATGCCGCCAACCCGGATGTGACGCGTGAGCGGATTTATATCGAAACGGTGGAAGAAATCTTCACCAACGTAGAAAAAATCATCATCGATGAAGACGCGTCTGGTAGTGGGGTTGTGCCTTATCTTCCACTCAAGGAACTGAACAAGCAGGCAGGGGGTAACTAAAATGGGATCCATGCGTTTAATCGGACTGATCCTGCTTGGGGTCGTCGGCTTTGGCCTTTACGGGGCCTTGTTCACGGTGAACCAGACACAGCAAGCGCTTGTGTTGCAATTTGGTGAACCAAAGAGAACCATTCAGGAACCCGGGCTGGCGTTCAAAATGCCGTTCATTCAGGACGTGGTCTATTATGAAAAGCGGGTGCTGAGCTTGATTCCGCAGGATGCGGAAGAGGTCATTCTCTCGGATCAGAAGCGTCTGCAGGTGGATGCCTATGCCAGATACAAGATTCAGGATCCGTTGCTGTTCTATCAAACGGTGCGTAACGAGCTTGGTGCGCGTGGCCGGCTTGAGGCGATCATCGACTCATCCGTGCGTCGGGCGCTTGGTCGGGAAACGCTCGGGTCTATCCTGACAGGCCAGCGTAACGACATCACCAGATCAATTGGTGATGAGGTGAATGCATCGGTTGCATCGCTTGGCATCGAGATCATCGACGTGCGTCTGAGGCGCGCCGATTATCCCGAAGCCACCAGCCAGAACATCTTTAACCGGATGAAGTCTGAGCGTGAGCGTGAGGCCAAAGAATTCCGCGCCACGGGTGAGGAGGAAGCGCAGAAAATCCGCGCCGATGCCGAAAAGACCCGTACCGTGATTATATCCGAGGCACAGCGTACCGCGCAGGAAACGCGTGGTGCCGGTGATGCCGAGGCCATTCGCATCTATGCGGATAGCTTTGGTCAGGATAAGGAATTCTTCTCATTCTACCGGTCGATGGAAGCCTACCGGAAGGCTATGGGCAAAGAGGGCACCTCTATGGTGTTGTCACCGTCCAGCAGCTTCTTCCGTTTCTTCAAGGACAAGCACGGCGAAGAATAAAAATGGCCATTTGATTGCCATGATTTGGTCATGGTCGTGTTGTGCAATCATAACATGCAGGGCGGCGTCTGCCGCCCGCACTTTTGCGTCATTTAGGAGACTTTACTGATGTTGATGACAATTCTGCGCCCGCTTATGGCAACACCAAGAACGGTTCTGCCTGTTGCAGCGGGCATCGTTGTAATGTTTTTTTCGGTATCGGTTTTTGCTGCTGACAGGCCCGACAGCTTTGCTGATCAAGTGGAACAATTGTCTCCGGCAGTGGTGAATATATCCACGACCACAATCATAAATGACGGCCCGCCAGTGGATATGCCGCAATTCCCTCCGGGATCGCCATTTGAGGAGTTCTTCAAAAACTTTGGTGATAATGATCGCCAACGGCGCGCATCATCGCTGGGATCAGGTTTCATCATCGATGAAGCCGGGATTGTTGTGACAAATTTCCATGTCATCGAAAATGCCGAGGAAATAACCGTTTCCCTGTCGGACAATCAAAGCTTTAAGGCAGAGGTTCTTGGGCAGGATCAAAAGACCGACATTGCCGTGTTGAAGATTGATCCCGGCGATGCTGATCTTGTCGCGGTGAAATTTGGCGACTCCGACAAACTACGTGTTGGGGACTGGGTGCTTGCCATCGGCAATCCCTTTGGCCTTGGCGGTACCGTGACAGCGGGCATTGTCTCGGCGCGTGGGCGTGATATTGGCAACGGTCCGTATGATGACTTCATCCAGACTGACGCATCGATCAACAGGGGCAATTCAGGTGGCCCGTTGTTCAATGTCGATGGCGAGGTGATTGGCATCAATACGGCGATTTTCTCGCAATCCGGCGGTTCTGTTGGAATCGGCTTTGCCATCTCATCAAACCTAGCCAAGCGGGTCACATCACAGCTTGAAGAGTTTGGTACAACGCGGCGCGGCTGGCTCGGTGTCTTCATACAGGAAGTCACGCCTGATATAGCCGACTCGCTTGGGGTCAAAGACGCGGTTGGCGCGTTGGTCAGCTCGGTCAATGAGAGCAGCCCTGCAGACGCCGCTGGTGTCGAGCCGGGAGATGTGATCATTAAATTTGACGGTAAAGACATTGAAAAGATGCGTGACCTGCCGCGCATTGTTGCCGAAACCGACATTGGTGCCGAGGTCGATGTTGAATTGATCCGTGAAGGCAAGACAATGACCGTTAAGGTGGTGCTTGGTGAGCTCGAAAAGGCAGAGCTTGTCGGGATGACCGGTCAGGAAAAGGAGTCGGACAAGAAAAGCTTTGGCAGCCTTGGCTTCTCGGTCGAGAATTTGAATGCGACATTGGCAGAAGCACTTGGTCTCGATAACACGCTTCAGGGCGTTGTTGTGACTGAAGTCATTGCGAGCAGTCCGGCGGCACAAAAGGGGCTTGAGCCGGGCGACATTATACGCCGATTTGGTCAACGTCAGGTAGAGGATGCTGCAAGCTTTGCTGATGCGGTGGCCAAGGCGAAAGAGTCCGGACGCTCGGGCATTCTTGTGCTTGTTGAGCGTGAGGGCAATCAACGTTTTGTCCAGATCGGCTTTGCTGACGCGGAATAATGGTCTTTCCATCATTTCGCGCCAGAGAAATCTGGCGAAATAAAGAAAGGGACGCTTGATGGCGTCCCTTTTGCTTTGCGATCTGATGTTGTTCAGGTCAGTTGGAAAAATCCGTTACCTTATAGCCCTGCAAGAACAGCAACCCTGTCAGGTCGGTGTGATTTAGCTGCAGGCTGATCGCGTTTCTCAGCAAGGGCTTGCCGCGAAAGGCAACGCCCATACCGGCAATCTGCAACATCGCAAGATCATTCGCGCCATCCCCGATGGCAGCAACGTCATCACTGTGAAGCTGAAGCTGCTGGCAATAATCCGCCATGATCTCCGCCTTTGCATTGCGTCCCAGAATGGGCTTTTTGACGGTGCCGACAATCTGGCCTTCAGCGATGTCCATGTCATTGGCATGCGCGGCATGAAACCCACAGGATTCGGCGACTGGTGTGGCAATGGGCATGAACCCACCCGAGACAATATAGCATTTTGCGCCATGGTTGCGCATGGTACGCACCAGAATTTGCGCCCCATCGATTAATTGCGTTGCGGCAAGCGTGTCGTCAAACAATGTTGCTGGCTTGCCTGCGAGCATCGCCACACGGGCTTCGAGCGCTTCTTCAAAATTCAATTCGCCATTCATTGATCGAGCGGTGATTTCTGCCACTGCCGCGCCAATGCCGGCACGCGCAGCCATTTCGTCCAACGACTCATCGGTGATGATCGTGCTGTCCATATCGGCAATCAGCAGCTTTTTTCGGCGGTTATTTGTTGCCACCATATTGACGTCAATGCCGATGCCGTCAGCCGCCGCGCGAAGGCCTGCCAGGCTGGAGTGGGCGTTTGTCGACACCATGATTTGAGCGGCATGATCAGGCTGTAGCCATTCAATGTTTTGCTCCGCAATGCCCGTTCCCGCAATTTCCTGCCCGTGGTCTATGAGCAGACGTTCGATAATGCTGTTTGTCAGGGGCTTTTTGGGCTGCGAGGTTGAAAAAACGATGGCATGTTGCATAGTGCAGTCTCTAGGTCCTGGATGATGCCGGGGCGCAAACAGGGATTATGACCAAATGCGGTCCGATAACAAGCCATCAACATCGATCTGGCCGGATAAACCACAATCCTGGTCAGAGCTGTTCGTGCTCATTGCCGGGCCAACGGCCTCGGGCAAGTCAGCGCTGGCGGTCGCATTGGCAGAACGTGCGGATGGTGTTGTCATCAACGCCGACTCCATGCAGCTATACAAGGATTTGCATGTGCTTACCGCGCGGCCAGATGCTGCCGATGAGACGCGTGTCCCGCATCGGCTTTATGGCGTGCTTGATGGGGCTACACGGGCGTCTGTGGCCAGCTGGCTTGAGATGCTGGCTGAGGTTGTGCGCGATGTGCGTGACGCCGGAAAGCTGCCTATTATTGTTGGTGGGACGGGCATGTATATCAATGCCGCCATAAATGGGATTGCATCTATTCCAGATGTTCCGGTGCCCATTCATCACGATGCTGTTGATCGTCTGGCGCAAATCGGTGGTGCAGCGTTCCGCGCCGAGTTGGCTGAACATGATCCGGTAATGGCACAGCGACTGTTCGATGGCGACTCCCAGCGTCTTGTCCGCGCCATGGGTGTGGTCAAGGCAACAGGGCGGCCATTGTCTGAATGGCAGACCGATCCGCATCAGGGGCAGCTTGCGGGCACGCCGTTTTCGCTGGCCGTAATGCCGCCACGAGCGGAACTATACCAGCGCATAGATGCCAGATTTGATCAGATGATCATGCAAGGGGCGCTTGCTGAGGTCGAAGCACTTGGCGCGCGCCAGCTCGATGAAGGCTTGCCGGTGATGAAGGCGCTTGGGGTTCGCGAACTGTTGAGCCATCTGCGTGGTGAAATGCCTCTGGAACAGGCAAGTGAACTTGCCAAACGTGACAGCCGCCGCTATGCAAAACGTCAAATGACATGGATTCGGAATAATTTTAATCCAAATTATCTTGCTGAAGAGAAATATTCAGAAAGGTTATTGCAAAGAATCTTTGCAAATCTGTTAAAAACTTATTGACCCCCATGTTCAAAACTGGCACAACCCTTGCTCCGCAGTGATGTTTTATCTGGCATTTCCGGTGTCGTGCCTCGGCGTTTCACCGGACAAACGGAATCGGCCATGTGCTTGGCGACCATAAGTTCGGTGGCCAGTTAATTGGTTTTTACGTTGAGCCGAATGAATGCCGGAAACATTGCCAGTGATTTTTACGTGGAGGGGCCTGCCGCCCTGACGCGTTTTTATTGTTGTTTATGATTATTGTTGTTTGTGGCAAGGATTGCCATCCGGCGTCGTAATGAAGGATAAGAAATATGCCTAAATCAGCCCCCGCTTCCGCATCGAACGCATCTGAAATGATGATGCCCGGTGCTGAAATTCTGCTCAAAGCGCTCGAAGATGAGGGTGTGGAAGTTGTTTTCGGTTATCCGGGTGGTGCGGTGCTGCCCATTTATGATGCCTTGTTCAAAAATAACAAGATCAAGCATATCCTTGTGCGGCACGAGCAGGCGGCTGTGCACGCGGCAGAGGGCTATGCGCGATCAACAGGCAAGACCGGGGTGGTTCTTGTAACATCGGGTCCCGGCGCGACAAACGCTGTCACCGGCCTCACCGATGCTTTGATGGACTCCGTTCCTGTTGTTTGTCTGACGGGCCAGGTGCCAACGCATTTGATCGGTAATGACGCCTTTCAGGAGGCTGATACCACCGGTATCACGCGCGCGTGTACGAAACACAATTATTTGGTGAAAGAAGGTGATGCCCTGCAAAGCACCGTGGCCGAGGCATTCCACGTGGCCTCTTCGGGGCGGCCGGGTCCGGTTCTTATTGACCTTCCTAAGGACATTTTGATGGCAGAGATCGCCTATAAGCCCGACGGAGTCAGACAAAAGGCGGTCGCGCGTTACCAGCCGCGAACAGAGCCATCCGCCGATGCGATCAAGGCGATGGCCGCGGCCATGATGCGCGCTGAGCGCCCGGTCATCTATGGCGGCGGCGGGATCATCAATTCCGGACCGCGTGCCTCGGAATTGTTGACCGAATTGACGCATTACACCGGCTGGCCAACCACACTTACGCTGATGGGGCTTGGCGCTCTGCCTGCCTCGGACAAGCATTTTTTGGGCATGCTTGGCATGCACGGCACCTATGAGGCGAACCTCGCCATGCATGGCTGTGACCTGATGCTGAACATCGGGGCGCGTTTTGATGATCGCGTGACAGGTCTAATCAGCGGGTTTTCGCCGAACTCGATGAAGATCCATTGTGACATTGATCCATCTTCAGTGAACAAGAATGTGGCCGTGGATCTTGCCGTGATCGGCGATGCAACGCGCATTCTTGAGATGCTGCTGGAAGAGTTGAAAGCGAAGAAATTCAAGCCACACAAAGCCTCACTTGATAAATGGTGGTCGCAGATAAATGAGTGGCGCAAGCGTGATTGTCTCAAATTCAACCAGTCGAGCAGTGTGATTAAACCGCAATATGCGATCAAACGCCTCTGGGAGATGACGTCTGACCGAGATGTTTATGTCACGACAGAAGTTGGCCAGCATCAGATGTGGGCGGCACAATATTTTGGCTTCCAGAAACCAAACCGCTGGATGACGTCTGGTGGTCTTGGCACCATGGGCTATGGCTTGCCAGCGGCCATGGGGGTTCAGGTTGCGCATCCGGATGATCTGGTGATTGATATTGCCGGTGAGGCATCATTCATGATGAATATGCAAGAGCTGTCGACGCTGGCACAATATAATCTGCCGGTGAAGATGTTTATCATCAACAATGAATGGATGGGCATGGTTCGCCAATGGCAGGAGTTGATTCACGGTGGGCGCTATTCCGAGAGCTATAGCGCGTCATTGCCCGATTTCGTTAAACTTGCGGATACTTTTGGGATGACCGGCCTTGTCGCCAACTCGGTTGATGATCTGGATGGCGTGATCAATCAGATGCTGGCGATTGATGGCCCGGTTATCGCTGATATTCGGGTAACCAAAGACGAAAATTGCTTCCCGATGATCCCGTCCGGTGCGGCACATAATGATATGTTGCTTGGGCCGGAAGATCAGGTTCAAAAGCCAATTTCCGAGGAAGGCATGGTTCTGGTCTAGGGCCGCAAAAAAGCAGGACGAGCGAGACTAAAATGACAAATAACGATATAATTGAACGCCACATCATCTCTGTTCTTGTGGATAATGAGCCCGGCGTGTTGGCGAGGGTCATCGGACTGTTTTCAGGTCGTGGCTATAACATTGAAAGCCTGACCGTTGCCGAAACTGACAAGGACAAGAGCGTGTCGCGCATTTCGATCGTCACGTCCGGCACGCCAATGGTGATTGAACAGATCAAATCACAGCTTGGTCGTTTGGTGCCGATCCATGCTGTATGCGATCTGACCGAGATGGGCGCCGCCATAGAACGCGAGTTGGCGCTGGTAAAAATCATCAATGATGGAGATGAGCGGATTGAGGCGTTGCGTATCGCCGATACTTTCCGTGCAAGAACACTGGACAGCACGCTCAATAGTTTTGTATTTGAGGTGACTGGAAATTCATCGAAGGTCGGCGCGTTTGTCGATCTGATGCGTTCGCTGGGTGAAATTGAGGTTGCGCGCACAGGCGTGTCGGCCATTTCCCGCGGAAATCAGATTGATTTACTTGCCAAGTAACCATCCGGCCAAGTAGACATCCGGCGTTGGTCTTTTTAAGACAGTTTTGCCGAATGAAACATATCGCGCCGCCGTTTGTTTCCAAAAATTTACCGCAGCAGCTGATCATTTGATCGGTGTTGCGCTGGTAAGAAACGCATAGCAAACCGCCCGAGGCTATTGTTGCCGAAGGCAGTCGAGAGGAGAGAAGTCAATGCGTGTGTATTATGATCGTGATGCCGATGTCGGTTTGATCAAAAATAAAAAGGTCGTCATCGTCGGCTATGGCAGTCAGGGTCACGCCCATGCCGCCAACCTGAAGGACAGTGGTGTGGCTGAAGTGGCCGTTGCGTTGCGCGCTGACTCCAGCAGCCGCAGTAAGGCTGCCGATGCTGGCTTCAAGGTGATGGATGTCGCCGAAGCCGCAAAATGGGGTGATGTGGTCATGATGCTCACTCCTGATGAGTTGCAGGCAGATATCTATTACGCTGATATTGCTGCCAACATGCGTGCGGGTGCGGCGATTGCATTTGCCCATGGTCTGAACGTTCATTTCAATCTGATCGAGCCACGTTCTGACATTGATGTATTCATGGTGGCGCCAAAGGGCCCTGGTCACACTGTTCGCTCAGAATATGTTCGTGGCGGCGGTGTGCCGTGTCTGCTGGCCGTGCATCAGGATGCTTCGGGCAATGCCCATGACATTGGCTTGTCTTACGCGTCGGCCGTTGGTGGTGGTCGCTCTGGCATCATCGAAACAACATTCCAGGAAGAGTGCGAGACGGACCTGTTCGGTGAGCAGGCGGTTCTTTGCGGTGGCTTGGTCGAACTGATCAAGGCCGGCTATGAGACGCTTGTTGAGGCGGGCTATGCACCTGAAATGGCGTATTTTGAGTGTTTGCACGAGGTCAAGCTGATCGTTGATTTGATCTATGAGGGCGGTATCGCCAACATGAATTACTCAATCTCGAACACAGCCGAGTTTGGTGAGTATGTGACCGGACCCCGGATCATCACGCCTGAGACCAAGGCCGAGATGAAGCGTGTGCTTGACGACATTCAGTCTGGCCGCTTTACACGCGACTGGATGCTGGAAAATCGTGTCCATCAGACAAGCTTCAAGGCGACCCGTCGTCGCAACGCTGAACACCCGATCGAGAAGGTTGGTGAGCAGCTTCGCGGGATGATGCCATGGATTGGCGCTAACCGTCTGGTAGATAAGGCAAAGAACTAGATTTTGCCATATTTATCATCTAAACATTAAAAGTTGAGATGCAAAGGGCAGGCGTCCTTTGCATCGTTTGCGGTTCATGTGGAACCTGCAGACAATCCATTAACGGGGAGTTGTTTCATGCTGGGTGCTGTCCTTGGTATGTTTTCATCTGATATCGGTATCGACCTTGGAACGGCAAATACGCTGGTCTATGTGAAGGGACGCGGTATTGTTCTTGATGAGCCGTCAGTCGTTGCGATGGCAGAGGTTCGCGGTAAGACACAGGTTCTTGCTGTCGGTGAAGAGGCCAAGGTGATGCTTGGCAAAACCCCCGGAAATATCCGCGCTATCCGGCCCATGGCAGATGGCGTGATTGCAGATTTCGAAGTCGCCGAAGAGATGATCAAACATTTCATTCGCAAGGTGAATGGCCGTTTGTCAATCTCCAGTCCACAGGTCATCATCTGTGTGCCGTCAGGCTCTACCGCGGTGGAGCGCAGGGCCATTCAGGAGTCTGCCGAGGCCGCAGGCGCGCGGCGTGTTTTTCTGATTGAAGAGCCTATGGCTGCGGCGATTGGCGCGTCATTGCCGGTCACCGAACCGTCAGGTTCGATGGTCGTCGATATTGGTGGTGGCACCACCGAGGTGGCGATTCTGTCGCTTGGCAATATCGTCTTTGCGCATTCAGTGCGCGTTGGCGGTGATAAAATTGATGAAGCGATCATTGCCTATATGCGGCGCACGCATAATCTTCTTATTGGTGAGGCAAGTGCCGAGCGAATCAAGAAGAACATTGGCATTGCCCGCAAACCCGAAAAAAGCTCTGGCAAAAAGATTGAGGTACGTGGCCGTGACTTGGTCAATGGTGTGCCAAAGCAGATTTCTATTACCGAGGCGCAAGTCGCCGAAGCCATTTCAGACCCGGTTCGACAGATTGTCGATGGCGTGAAAATGGCGCTCGAGCAGGCGCCGCCGGAACTGGCCGCCGATATCGTTGAAAAGGGTATCGTGATGACCGGTGGTGGCGCGTTGCTGCGGGATATTGACGGCGTGTTGCGTGATGCAACAGGACTGCCGATTTCTATTGCCGAGGACCCATTGAGCTGTGTTGCTCTTGGTACCGGTCGTTGTCTTGAGGAATTGAAAACGCTCCGAAATGTGCTGATCG
Source organism: Alphaproteobacteria bacterium (assembly GCA_038147495.1). Taxonomy (GTDB): domain Bacteria; phylum Pseudomonadota; class Alphaproteobacteria; order Puniceispirillales; family Puniceispirillaceae; genus MED-G116. Next base: position 29,480 of record JAYQTT010000002.1, read on the forward strand.
GCGCGTAAGGGGGCTGGTGAGGTGGCCCGCGCGTCCGACAAGGCCCGTATCAGACGCCGCCGCGCAGCGCATGTGTTTTTGATCCTGTTCAGCTTTTTCCTGATGTTTCTGGGCAAGGCTGACGTCACCGCTATCCGAAATGCCCGTATGGGTGCGAATGATTTCATGGCACCTTTGGTCGACATCGTGTCAGCGCCGGTGCGCGGCATTGACACAATGATCGCTGGGATCCGTACCGTGGCATCGTTGCGGGCAGAGAATGTGCGTCTTCAGGCCGAGAACGATCTGCTTAAACGGTGGCGCCGCCGGGCCGAAATTCTGGAAAGTGAAAACCGCCAATTGCGGACAGTTACCGGCGTTGTGACACCTGAAGATCGCCGCCGGATGACGGCGCGTGCGGTCACCGCACCGGGAGGAAGCTTTGCCCATACTGTGTTGATCGCGGTCGGATATGAGAGTGATATTCGTCCGGGTAATCCGGTGGTCACCGCAGATGGTTTGGTTGGACTTGTTGTTGATGTTGGCAAATCGCACGCGCGGGTCCTGATGATCAGCGATATCAACTCGCGCATTCCGGTGATACTGGCAACCTCATCCTGGCCGGGTCTGACAATTGGCCAGAATGGGCCCTTTTTGGAGCTTGCCTTTCTTCCGGAAGAGGCCAAGCCAGTTGTTGGCGAACTTGTCGTCACCTCAGGTCATGGCGGTGTGTTACCCGCTGGACTTCCGGTTGGCCGGGTTGACCTTGTTGAGGAGAATTTTATTCGGATCACACCGGCGGTCGATTTTCGCGGGTTAAGCTATGTTTCGGTGCTGACCGGAGGGGTCGATGGCATTGATGTAGAAAATCTCTGGCTTGGCGACCATTACACGCCATTACCGATTGACGATAAGACCCGATTGCTGGAGGGGCTGAACGCCATCGGAGAGCGGCAATGAAACGGGCCGGTCGCTATTTTGACAAAGCAGAATTCGCCGCTGACTGGCCGGTCCAGTTCCTGATATTGGTCACTGGCATATTGCTGTCGATCCTCGAGGGCAGTCTCGGCCTGTGGCCGATTTTTCATGGTGCAACGCCACTCCTGACGTTGATTTTCCTGAGTTGGATGGTTCTGCATTACACCAAATTTATCCCTTTCTATTGTGTGTTCATCATCGGCATTGTCTCTGATCTGTTGTTTTCTGATCTGCTTGGTGGTCGGGCGCTGGTGTATCTGCTTGCCTATTATTACATCACTTTGCGAAGGGCGAAGCTTTTGCAGAGTGATTTTATGCAGATATGGCTTGAATTTACCCTCGTGGCGGCAGGCGCCTTGTTGATCCAGTTGTTGATATTCTCGCTATTGTTTCTGACGATCCCTGCGACAACACCAATATTGTTCCAGCTTGGCACAACCATTATTCTTTTTCCGGTGTCCTATGTGATGTTGTTCTCGGTGGAACGCTTGATCCTAAAAGTGAAGATGCTGTCATGAACAAATGGAACCGCGAAAAGGAAACCAGGCGCGTCATGACGCGGCGCGGGCTCCTTATGGGCGGCCTGAAGCTTGGCATAGCCTCTTTTCTTGGCTTGCGCCTCTATCAGCTGCAGGTTGCGCAGAACAGCCGCTATAGCCGTTTATCAGACAGGAACCAGTTTGATGTTCGTATCGTTACACCGCAGCGTGGCCGCGTGTTTGACCGGCAGATGCGCCTTCTTGCCGGCAATGCTGAATCCTACCAACTGCTTGTCACCCCCCTTCACGCAAAGAATTTGCCGAAGGTGCTGGATGATTTATCGACCATTATCAATCTAAACGCCGAGCAACGCGATGATGTGCTGGCCAGAGCCCGCAAAGGGCCATCATTCAGGCCGGTTTTTGTGCGTGGTAACCTGACCCAGCGTGAATTGGCACGGCTTGCCATTCGTTCCGCATATCTTCCCGGTGTCACTTTTGAAAAACTGTTGCGACGCATTTACCCGCAAGGGGCGCTGACCGGTCATGTCACAGGCTATGTTTCACCAGTGACAAGCCGTGAATTGGATGAAAACCCGGCTTTGGAGCAGTTGCCCGACCTGAACACAGGCAAGATTGGTGTTGAGCATTCGCTCGAAATCAAACTTCGTGGGCAGCCCGGTAGTGAACGTGTCGAAGTCAATGCGCTTGGCCGTCCGATACGTGTGTTGCGCGATTTTGAACCGTCTACCGGTCAGGATGTGAGATTGGCGCTGGATATTGGCGTGCAACTCACCGCCGCAGAGGCGTTGCGCCAAGGGAGCTCGGAACGGGTTGAGATGTCGCTTCCCGAAGTTCAAAGAGCGATCGCCAATGACCGTGAATTGAAATCGCATATTGCTTCGGGTGATGATGTTGTTCTGCGGGACGCAAAGGGGCGCCTGACACCGGCGGAGTCCGGTGCGGTAGTGGTGATGGACATTGAAACAGGCGAAATTGTTTCGATGGTCTCGGCGCCGATGTATGACCCTAACATATTTACCGAGCGACTACTCACCCGCGATTGGCGCCGGTTGAATGAACATCCTCGCAACCCGTTGTTGAACCGGGTTACATCCGGCATGTATGCGCCCGGATCGACTTTCAAGATGGTTGTTGCCTTGGCCGCATTGGAGGCGGGGATCATCAACGAAAAGACCTCCTTTTTCTGCGATGGTGACATGGACCTTGGAAATGCGACCTTCCATTGTTGGCAGCGGCTGGGCCATGGCCGGGTAAATGTGGTGCGCGCGCTTGAGCAGTCCTGTGATGTGTTTTTCTATGAGGTTGCCCTGAAGACAGGTATTGAGCGGATCAAGAATATGGCGCTCAGGCTTGGGTTGGGCATGCCGTCCGGCATCGACATACCGGGCGAAAAGCCGGGCATCATCCCAAGTCACGATTGGAAAGTGGCAACGCATGGTGTGGTGTGGACACCGGGCGAGACGGTTGTTGCGGCCATTGGCCAGGGTTATGTGCTGACGACACCGTTACAATTGGCCCTGATGACAGCGCGCATTGCCAATGGCAAATACGCCGTTGAGCCAAGTCTGTTGGCACGCAACGGACCGGTTGAGTTTGCGCCACTTGATATTCCTGAGGGGCCGTTACGCATCGTCCGTAAGGGAATGTTTGAGGTCATGCACGGTAGCCGTGGCACCGCAAGAAATTACAATCTTGGGCAAGAGTTTGGTGGTATGTCGGGGAAAACCGGCACGGTGCAGGTCAAGCGGATTACCAAAGAGCAGAGAGAAGCCGGCATTATCGATAATATTGACCGGCCATGGAAAGAGCGTGATCACGCATTGTTTGTTGCCTATGCCCCGGTGAAAAATCCACGTTATGCGATTTCTGTAGTGGTCGAACATGGGGGAAGCGGGTCATCGATGGCGGCCCCGATTGCGCAGAAAATTCTCGCCAAGATCATCAGTTCTGACAGGAACATGGCATGATGACGCAACCCATTACCTTGGGGGTGAAATTCATCCGCTTCCCCTGGCATTTGCTGATCTTGGCCATGGCGTTGGTCGTTGTGGGGTCGCTGGCCCTGTATTCGGCTTCCGGCGGCTCGTGGTCGCCATGGGCTGGCAGGCACGCGGTCAGGGGCGCGATCGGCGCTGCAATCGTTATCATTCTTGGTTTTATTGACCTAAAATTTCTACGCAAATGGTCCTATGTGTTGCTGCTGGCATCAATCGTCTCGCTCGCAGTATTGTTGGTCATCGACAGTGGGCGGTTTGTGTCACGCTGGATCACCATTGCAGGCTTTACCTTTCAGCCTTCCGAACCGGCAAAAATTTTGGTCATTCTGGCGCTGGCCAAATATTTCGACACGATCCCTGCAGAGCGGATACGCTCATTCATCACCTATGTACCGGCACTGGCCCTTATTGCTGTGCCATTTCTCTTGATCCTGAAACAGCCTGATCTTGGAACCGCGCTGGCATTGCTCTTGGGATCTTTGTCGGTGCTTTTTGTCGTTGGGTTGCCGTGGCGATATATTCTCGGGTTTATCGTGCTTGGCTTGGGATCAATTCCGGTGATGTGGTCCCAACTTCACAGCTATCAGAAAGACCGTGTGATGACATTCCTCAACCCGGGTGCGGATGCGCTCGGGGCAGGCTATCAGATTACTCAATCAAAAATTGCCCTTGGTTCAGGCGGGCTTTTTGGCAAGGGGTTTTTGATGGGCAGTCAGAGCCATCTTAATTACCTGCCGGAAAAACAGACGGATTTTGTGTTCACGATGATCGGCGAGGAATTTGGTCTTGTTGGCAATCTCTTCATTCTCACCATCTATCTATTGTTGATTGGCGGCATTTGGGGGATCAGCTTTCGGGTCGGAAGCCGCTTTGCCCAGCTGACTTGTTCTGGTCTGGCGGTGATGCTGTTTTTATATGTGTTTGTGAATGTGGCGATGGTAACAGGCTTGCTTCCTGTTGTTGGTGCGCCATTACCACTCATATCCTATGGGGGGACAGCCATGTTAACAGTCTTTATTGCCCTCGGCATTGTGGCCAGCCAGGCGGTGCATGACAGGTCTGAAAACTAGCGGTGCCACTATTCAAATTCAGAAATTAATGGCCATATCTTGCTGGCAAGCCTCTCAGGTGTCTCATGGTTCATTTGCTTTCAGGAAAGATTTCAGACGCTTTACTACCCCTATAAAAATACGATTTGATGTCCTCTGAAGCCCAATTCACTTCTCATTAGGGAGATAACATGTTCAGATTTTTTACAACCAGAAAGTGGTTGCTCTGGGCTTGGCTCGGTTCTGTAATCATCCTCTCATCGCTGTGGGTACAGGTCCGGATCGACGTAGAGATCAACAATTGGTTCGGCGACTTTTACGATATGATCCAAAAGGCGCTTGCCGAACCCAATTCCATCACCCTCGGGGAATATTTCCGCAGTCTTGCGAGCTTCCTGTCATTGGCCGCCATCTATGTCGCGATTGCTGTGATTGTTGGATATTTCACAAGTCATTTCCTCTTCCGCTGGCGAACGGCAATGGTCGAATGGTATCACAGCGTGTATTACCGGGCGGGCAAGATTGAAGGTGCGGCACAGCGTGTGCAGGAAGATACGATCAAATTTTCCCGTATCATGGAAAGCCTTGGCACAAGTCTGATCGAGTCAGTCATGGTTTTGATTCAATTCATTCCCATCCTGTTTGGGCTGTCCGTGGGAATTCCGATCTTCTTTTTTGGTGAGTGGGAATATGGCCTGATCACCGGCGCCCTGCTGTGGAGCCTCGGCGGCACCATTTTTCTTATCGGTCTTGGCTGGATTTTGCGGTTGGTTGGTGTGGAATACGATCTGCAGAAGAAAGAGGCAGCCTACAGAAAAATGCTCGTGATTGCCGAGGATGATGAAACCATCCGCCCGAAAACAATCGAAGAACTGTTTGATGATGTCCGCTCAATCCACTTTTTGTCATACATTCGGTACCTCTATTTCAATATAGGTCGGATCGCCTATCTGCAGGCGAATGTTCTGTCAGCATATGTCTTTCTGGCGCCAGCCATTGTGGCAGGTGTGGTAACTCTTGGGGTGATGCAGCAGATTATTCGTGCATTCGGCAGGGTTGAGGGCTCACTGCAATATCTGCTGAAAGCCTGGCCGACAATCATTGAATTGATGAGCGTCTATAAACGTCTGCGGGAATTCGAAGCCCAAATCCTGGAGACCGAAGAAAAGACAGCCAAGGCCTGATGCGGCTAAGGCTGACCCGCCATCCTACCGGCTGGCAAGGTTGGTGCTGGAATGTGATCCAAGCGTGGAGGTGATGATAACTTCACCGCCTCGCGCGCGGACCACATCGCCGCCCACAACCTCATCGGCCTTGTAATCGCCGCCCTTGACCAGAATGTCGGGTTGCAAGGCGGTGATCAGCTCCAGCGGTGTATCCTCATCGAAAACAACCACGCCCGCAACATGTGGCAGGCTCGCCAACACTTTTGCTCTGGTCTCGGCATTCTGTAACGGACGTGTCGGGCCTTTTAGCTGCTGGACAGAGGCATCGCTGTTCAAACCCACGATGAGCTTGTCACAACGTTGTGCCGCGTCATCAAGCAGGAACATGTGACCCGGGTGCAGGACGTCAAAGCAGCCATTTGTGAAGCCAACGCGCACACCCGCATTGCGCCATTCATGGCATTTTGCTGTCCAGTGGGCCCAATCTGTCGGTGGCATGGCCGTAGCAAGACGGGCAATGATTTCCCCCGGGCTGACGACAGCAGTTCCAGATTTTTCAACGACAATGCTGGCGGCAAGATTGGCGATGCTGGCAGCCGTTGCAAAGTCAACGCCAGCGGCAATGCTGGCGGAAAAGGTGGCGACAACGGTGTCACCTGCACCGGACACATCAAAAACATCGCGTGCCATTGCCGGAATATGCGTTGTGTCACCGGATGCCGATGCCAACAGGACGCCGCGGGCGCTCAATGTCGCCATGATGGCACCGATCCGGTGCTCCTTTGCAAGCTGTGCTGAGATGCGCGCAATATCGTCAATATTGGACAGCTCAGACTGTGTGGCACTTTGCAGTTCGGCAAGGTTGGGTGTCAGCACATCAACATCGGCATAGGCGGCAAAGTCGGCAAGCTTTGGATCGGCAATGACCATCTTTCCCGCCGCCTTTGCAGATTTCACCACTTTGGCGATGACCGAGGGTTGCAGGCAGCCTTTGGCGTAGTCGGAAAGGACAATAATGTCAGCTGTGGTGATGTCAGCCGTGATCATTTTAACAAGCTGTGATGCGTCTTCGGAGCCAAGCGGCTCCCTGACTTCCTCGTCAACGCGCAGAATTTGCTGTCCACCGGCACGAAACCGTGTCTTTACGCTTGTTGGTCTGCCGTCAACCACAAAGGGCGCGAATTCGAGTCCCGGCGCCTTTTCGATCTCGTCCTGAAGCGTTTGTGCCGCCTTATCCTTGCCGGTTATCCCAATCAGCCGCACATGGCACCCGAGATAGGCAAGATTGCACGCCACATTTGCCGCGCCGCCGGGCATTTGCCGGCTATTGGTCTTGCTCAGGATCGGAACGGGGGCTTCGGGCGAAATGCGTTTGACATCACCGTCAACAAACTGATCAAGCATGACGTCACCAATGACCAGAACCCGGCGGCCTTGCATGGCAACCAGAACATTCGCAAGGGTCATCGAGTCCAATTTCATGTCTGAAACTCCTGTTCAGTCAACGCAGTCGCGGTTCATCCGTCAGGTTTGGAATTCTTTTTGGCGCGTGTTGCTTTTTTGCGATCGCGGAAATCCTTTGCCGCGCCACTGCGCCGTTCCATCGGTGCGCGTGTCAATGCGATATCGTCCTGCTCGATATTTTCGGTCACGGTACTTCCGGCGCCAATGACCGCGCCATCGCCAATCGAAACCGGTGCCACAAGCGCCGTGTTTGATCCGATGAAAGCATTCTCGCCAATGATCGTCTTGAACTTGTTAAAGCCGTCATAATTACAGGTGATGGTTCCGGCGCCGATATTTGCGCCAGCGCCAATCTCGGCATCGCCAAGATAGGTCAGATGATTTGCCTTTGCGCCGGTGCCAAGCACGGTGTTCTTGGTTTCGACAAAATTACCGATTTTCACACCTTCGCTGGCATTGGTGCCGGGGCGCAGCCGGGCATAGGGGCCGATTACACAGCATGGCCCGAGGACCGCGCCTTCAAGATGCGAGAAGGCCTTGATGATGCTTCCTTCGCCAATATGGCAGCCACTCCCAATGACCACATGCGGTTCAATGATGACGTCACGCTCAATCACGCTGTTGGCGTTCAAAAAGACTGTCTCAGGCGCGATCAAAGTCACACCTTCATCCATCGCCGCCTGCCGCAATTGCTGTTGCATGGATGCTTCAACCAGGGCGAGGTCGGCGCGGCTGTTGACGCCCAAAAGCTCGGCAGATGTGGTGATCTCATAGCCAATCGTAAACCCCTGTGCGCGGGCAATGGCAACGATGTCTGTCAGATAGATTTCGCCTTGGGCATTGCCTGCATTCACCTTGTCGAGCAGATCAAAGATCAACGGTGCCCGGCACGCCATGATGCCGCCATTGACCAGCGTGATCTCCTTTTCCGCTGCGGTGGCATCGCGATCCTCGACAATCCGCTCAACCTGCCCATGCGGGTCCCGGACGATCCGGCCATAGCCGTCTGGCCGCCCTGTTTCAAAGGCAAGAAGTGCGATGTCGTGGCCGCCAGCAACCTGATTTGTCAGGCGATTGAGTGTCTGGCCCGACACAAGCGGCGTATCAGCAAAGACAACCAGTGCGATACCGTCAAAACCCGCCAGCTTGTCGCGTGTGCACATAACGGCATGTCCGGTGCCGAGCGGTGGGTCCTGAATGGCGAATTCTTCTTCGCCAAGCCATGATTGGATCTCGCCCGAATCTTTGGAGAGGACGGTTATGATGCGCGCGGCCCCGGCAGATTTTGCGGCATCGAGGCTCCAGGCAAGCATTGGGCGCCCGCCAATCTGATGCAGGGGTTTGGCCAGCGAGGATTTCATCCGTTTGCCCTGACCGGCGGCGAGAATGATGGCTGCGACATTCATGGGCTTTATATAAGCTTAATTTCGGGGAAAAACCAATTGTTTGGCACATTCCGGTGGCAGTTTTGTTGCAAGCGGCGTGAACGGCAGTAATGTGTCTCAATTCTGCCTTTCTTCCTTTCTAGATTATCTTTATTACTGAGAGCCAAGTCATGCGGGCGGTCAGCCAATCATGACAATTGTCCTGACTGACAGGATGTTTGAATAAGGGGATAGCGCATGTGCGGAATCGTCGGTGCGGTCGGTCTTGAAAATTGCAGCGATACCTTGCTCGATGCGCTGAAGCGTCTGGAATATCGCGGCTATGACAGTGCCGGAATTGTGACCCATCATGGCGACGGGTTTGAGATCACCCGCTCTGTCGGCAAGCTTGCCAGTCTCGACGCCCAGATGCGCAAAAAACCAATGCCGGGTGCGATTGGCATCGGCCACACAAGATGGGCAACGCATGGTGGCGTTTCCGAAGCCAATGCCCATCCGCACGCTGCCTCCGACAAGGTGGCCATTGTTCATAACGGCATTATCGAAAATCATCGCGGGTTGCGAAGCCGCCTTGAGGCCGATGGCCATATCTTTGGTTCGGATACCGACAGCGAAGTTCTGGCGCATTTGTTTGTTGAGGCGTTTGAAGAAGGGCTGTCACCGGCAGAGGCAACCAAAAAAGTCATGTCGCAAATTGACGGCGCTTATGCTTTTGCCGTTTTGGCGAAGGCGCACAGCGATATGTTGATCGTGGCGCGCAATGCCTCACCGCTTGCGATCGGCATTGGTGACGGTGCGTGTTTCATCGGTTCTGACGCTATCGCGCTGGCGCATCTGACCCGCCGGGTGATTTATCTCAAGGACCATGATTTCGCCCTTGTCAGCGCGGATAATGTGGCGGTTTTTGATGCCAATGCCGTGCCGGTCAATCGCGAAGAGGTGATTGTGGCGGCAAGCCCCGGGCTGGTCGATAAAGGCGGCTATCGTCACTACATGGAAAAGGAAATCCATGAACAGCCGGACGCCATTGCCCACTCGCTGGCGGCAATGACCGGCGCGGATGGCCGGCTGGCCACGCCAATGTCGCGGGATGATCTTGCGAAGATTTCTGGCATTGTGATGCTGGCCGCCGGTACCAGCCATTATGCCTCACTGGTGGCGCGCTATTGGATAGAAGGTCTTGCCCGCGTGCCTGTCTCTTGCGAGATCGCCTCGGAATATCGCTATCGCAAGCCGGTGACCAGCAGCTTTTCAACAGCCATTGCGATTTCCCAATCGGGTGAGAGCCTTGATACGCTCATGGCGATGCGGCATGCCGCGGAAAATGATCTGACCACGATCGGCCTTGTGAATGTGCCCGGAAGCACGATTGCAAGAGAGGCGGATATTGTCATGCCGACGCGCGCCGGACCGGAAATCGGCGTTGCCAGCACCAAAGCCTTTACCGCGCAATTGACCGTTTTGTTCGGCTTTGCTGTGGCGCTGGCCGAAGCAAAAGGCACCATCAGTGCGGCGCGGGCAGATGAATTGCAGCAGGAAATTCAGGCGCTTCCCGGGCTGGTCGGCCGTGCATTGGGTTCGTTTGACCTGATCCGCCCGATTGCCCATGATCTTGCCCGGGCACGCTCTGCTCTGTTCCTTGGCCGTGATGCCCTGTTCCCGCTGGCGCTTGAAGGGGCGCTCAAGCTCAAGGAATTAAGCTATATTCACGCCGAGGGCTTTGCCTCGGGCGAGATGAAGCACGGGCCAATTGCCTTGATCGAGGAGGGGTTGCCGGTTGTGGCGATGCTGGCAGCGGATGAGGTGATGGGCAAGGCAGCAAGCAATCTTCGCGAGGCCAGCGCCCGCGGCGCAAAGCTGATCCTGCTGACCGATGAGGCCGCCGCCGGTGAGGTAGATTTCGCCGATGAGATCATCACCGTGCCGCGTGTTGACCCGCTTCTTGCCCCTGTTTTGCTGGCGATACCGGCACAGATCCTTGCCTATTTGACCGCGGTGGAAAAGGGCACTGACGTTGATCAACCGCGCAATCTGGCAAAATCTGTGACTGGAATAACCTCGTTGGCGGTCAATAAAATAGGGTTCAGACAACGTGGATGTTTTTCCAATTTCATCTTGATGGCTGCCAAACGCACGAACATTTTGAATATGATTCAAGTATCGAAAATTATTGCTCTTCGGCAGAAGGGTTGACGTTCAACAGGATTGCCAGATGGTTCAATTCTTTTTGAGACTGTTCATTTTTCACATAATCATCCTGTGAGATTTGATAGGTAACGTGATTTAAACCAAAACTTACACAGGAAGTTGAGGTTCATGGAAGAACTTAAAGATCGGAAAAATTTGACCTAGGAGACTAATCTAAGAATAATCTCAGTAAAAATTTGCAAAATCCCACGGTAGAAGATTCATTCCCCTGTAAGGTTTCTGGATATGAATCCAGTTGCACTAAGAATTACAATCAGATTTCTACTCTGGAATAAGCAGTTGGACTTACCAAACCCACAGACATAAGAAATTATCGTGTCAATATATGAACATTTTTCTCAATGTTTTAGCTTTCACTAACAGTTTGTCGAATGACAAAAACTGAACTTATGAATATTGGTGTAAGAATTTAATCAACTTTGAGCAAGGAGGATCTTGCAGGATTACTGGACTTGTATTGAGTTAACAATCTGGAGACCTTCAATCAAGACTGGTAAAATTAAAACTTCCAACGTGTGGGTCAGACTTGGTTGTTCAGGTTCACAAGTGCTCAATTTTGAGGATGCAGTAGTTAACCAGGGGTGAAGAACGAGGAGAAAACAAAGTCAATTGATGACCAGAATCCTATTTTGTTTTTGTTTCCGCTAACAACAAGTCCCAGACTCATCCTCAAAGATTTGGGCAATGATTTTGGGGATTATCTTTGGTCTGATCCAGTTCTACCCAATGAAACGGACTATAAACTCTCCTCATTATTTGAATTTACTCTTATTCACCAGAATCTTTTGGTTTGATGATTTCCTAAAAACATCAAAGAGTGTTGATTAGAAAATAAGGAACTGGGGATGAGTAATTGGCAAACCGATCTTTTGCAAGGTGAGAAATTTCGTATGATTTTCGAAGGACATGAATATTCTTCTCGAAAATCTGTATAGGCGCTAAACGGTATTTTAAGTAAGTCCTGAGTGGGCATATTAGGTTCACGTCAAATGGAAGATGTGTAGAGTGTTCTTTCAAAATTGCCTACTCATAAAGCAGAAAGTTGCAGACCGAATAGAAAACATTCCTTTAAGAATTTTAAAGACAATGAACAGAGTCTGACGGATATCCACAAATGAGTGAGCAAAAAAAGGATGAAACAATGGCAGGAAAAAACAAACCACGTATTGGGTTTGATACACAAAAAGCGAATAAATCAGCGTCTTGAGAATGACGAATTTTCAAACCGAAGGCGCGAGTTAAAAAGATTTAAGGAGCGACCAGAGGTTAAAGCAAAGAGCGAAACTCAAGCATCAATCGACAGGAGAAAAGCAAAATATCGTTATCACAAAGCAATGTCAGTGCTCGAACCTATTCTTATGGCACGGATTGCATAAAAAACAAATTAAGGGAACTTTATGAAGAAAGGCAGAAGCGTTCCGAAGAAGAAGGGGTTGAGTATTATTTTACTGCTTCAGATCTTCCCATTCATTTTGACTTTTGTGCCTTGACCCAGATTTTACAGGAAGATTTATCAAGGTGACCCAAGAAATGGGCAAACTGTTGAAAATTTCAAGACTTCAAAAATACAGCATCGATTGTCGGTAAAATCTAGGAAGTACCCTGTCTCAACAGCATATGCTTAAATGCCAGTTCTAATCATCACTTTTTTGCTTGAAAACCCAAAATCGCTCATCAAAATAGTCTTATTGCATCGAAAAGAATAAAGACAACGTTTCGGTGGTCAGCAATTTATTTCTTTCTAACATCTTTTCAAGATTGAGGCAAGATACCTTATGCTCTGCAGGTATCTTTTTTCATTGATGAGCAAATTCAAGTCAAATACTTCATGCTCTGAGATTTGGATGAAGATTGGTACAGGCAATGCAAATGTTGTAAAATGAGTTGGTCAAAAAGAAATACCAACTCCTTTTTGATGTTGGGTGGAAGTTTCCAAGGAAGAACTAATTTCAAAGGCTGTTTCTGTTTTGCGATGACTTTGTGGGCATTGCGTCCCTCGCGGTCACTTCTTTTTGTTTGTCAATAATCGCCTTACAAAATCAGTCAACGGAAGCCCGAGTTAGACACGGACGATCGTAAGATTACCTGCTGGTTGAGTGAACATAGCTTTGCTGTTAGACAAAGAATATGAATATTAGACTTGCGCAAGAATCAGATTTGGCCTCAATCCAGAGGGTTATTAAAACTGCGTTTTCTGATGAAGAGAACGAAGCCATTAGCAGTTTTGCCGCTGACCTCGCTACAGAATTAGCCAGTCCTCCAATCAAGTCATTGGTTGCTGAAGTTGACAATCAAGTGATTGGCTACGTGTCCTACAGCCCAATATTCTTGAAATCTGATACAAATATCTCTGGATACATTCTTGCACCACTCGCTGTATCTCCAACGCATCAAAAACAAGGTGTTGGATCAAACCTCATCAACAGTGGAATAGATATGCTCACCAAAGATGGTGCTGGCATTCTACTGGTTTATGGTGACCCGGATTACTATGGGCGGTTCGGTTTCAAAGAAGAAATCGGTCGTTCATTCGTTCCACCATACCCGCTGGAATATCCTTTTGGATGGACAGGAATGATGTTGAATGGAACTGCTGTGCCCGACAAGTCAATGAAATTTGAGTGTGTTAACGCACTCTCAAAACCAGAGTTGTGGTGATAGTCGGTGCATTATGGGAATTGGAGTGACCACATAGGTCACAATTGCCCTATCTCATCTGTTTTGCTTTTCTCAAACTAATCTTTGGGCGCGCATCGAAACGTGCCTATTGTTGCGGCGGTGGAATAGGCGCTCGCTTAAAGCAAGGCGTCTTGCCGTGCATGGTGCCGCCTGCGATTTCTGGAAAATAGTTAAAGGCAGCTAGAGTTTGCGTATGCGAACTCTGGCGATCCTGATTCTGTCCTTGCTGCCCCTTTTGTCTGCTCCGGCTTTGGGGGCTGACTTTGACAAGGGACTAACCGCCGCAAAACGTGGTGACTACGCCACCGCCTTGCGGGAGTGGACGCCTCTTGCCGAACAGGGGCATGTCGAGGCCCAATATAATCTGGGTGTGATGTATTACAAAGGAAGGCGTTGAGCAGGATTATGCGGTGGCGTTGGAATGGTACCGGCGTGCCGCCGAAGGCAAAGGCTAGGGCCCAATATGCCAAAAGGCCCAATATTATCTGGTGTGATGTATCACAAAGGCGGGGCGTTGAGCAGGATTATGCGGCCGCGGTGGAATGGTACCGGCGTGCCGCCAAACAAGGTGATGCCATAGCCCAGAATAATTTAGGGCTGATGTATGCTCTTGGTGATGACATCGTTCAGGATTATGTGCAGGTCCATATGTGGGGCAATATTGCCAGATCAAATGGATCAGCGAAATGCAGGCAAGCTTCTGGATACACTGGAGAAGAAATTATGACCGCATCGCAAATTTCCGAGGCACAGGCGGCCGCCCGTGACTGTGTCGCCAAAGATTACAAGGGGTGTTGATGGCCCTGAAACCGGGTTAATTGGCCGCCTTTATTCTATTGTTTCTTCAAGCGCGCGGCGATCCTCATCCGACATTGATGCCGGGTCGATTTCCGAGACAATCCGGTCGAATTCCAGCGCCGCTTCAAGCGAGGCCCCCTCGCTGACGGCCTGTTCAATCGATTTCATTCTTTCGGCCATCTGCGCTTCGATCAATTCGGTGCCTTTGGCGATGTCATCAAGATCAAGATCGGGCAGCGTTCCGGCCAGATGCTCCTTCAGGATATCCATCTGTGTTGCCTTTGACTTGCCGACAAGCTCTTTCAACGGCACAAGGACAACTTCTTCATCAACCACCACGTAAAGTGATTTGCCGCGAATGCCGGATGTCTTTTTTGCATTGCCAAAAATATCAACATCCTTTGTGCCCTTGATGATTTTTTCGCGCTCTTCGGGGGAGGCGCCTTCATAGACCTTGCCGTCACTTCCCAGAACTTCGCCTGTTTTCAGCGTTAACGCGCTGGCCGATGGTACCATGGCAAGTGTGACAAGCATCGCCGCAAGGCCATGATGGATGGATAAAAATTTCATTGCAGGAACCTCCCTCAACGTCATCAGTTGGAAAGGGGAATATAAATGTATTAATATTTCCTAATTAATAAAAATTATATATTTTCAGATGCTTAACATTCATAGGTTGCGTGAAGATACGTGTTTCACACGCAAGGCATGATCAGCCTTGACCGATTGCTCCTGCGCCTGACCGGGGTTTGTCTTTGCTGTTCTGTGGCGCGTTTCTGTGGCGCGGCTTTTTTGATGTGGGAGCGCCTGATCCCAAGGTCGCCACAGCCCGCCCTAATCCGCCGCGATGCTTGACCAATCTGGCATGGGCGTGGCACCTTCCTCGCCTGACATGTCTCGATTGAAGGGAGGGGCACGCCATGTTGATCCGAAGCCTTGCGCCGTCCGACAAAGAGGCATGGGATGGTCTCTATCAGGGATATGCGGCCTTTTATAATGCCCCGAGCGATCAGGACCGCCGCGACCGGCTTTTTGCATGGTTGCTTGATCCGGAGCATGTTTGTGAGGGGCTTGTTGCCGAGGATTCAGGAACGCTTCTCGGGCTGGCGCATTACCGGGCGATGCCGTCACCGCTTCGCGCCGCCGAAGTTGGTTTTCTTGACGATCTTTTTGTTGCTGTTGAACATCGTGGTTTCGGTGCGGGCGAGGCGTTATTGCGCGGCGTTGACCAGATCGCCATCGACAGGGGATGGGCGGTTGTGCGCTGGATCACCCGTGACAACAACTACCGGGCGCGCGGGCTTTATGACCGGCTGGCGTTGCGCAGTGACTGGATCACCTATGAGATGAGTGAAGCATCGCGAGATGAGACCTGAAGCCATGCCGCCTGTTAGCCCGGAACAGATGGATTTTCGTGATTTTCGGCCTGCCGATACAGAGGCGGTGATTGCCTTGTGGGACCGTTGTGGCCTGATCCGCTCATGGAATGATCCGCATAAGGATATTGAGAGAAAAATGTCGGTTCCCGTTGGCGCCTTCTGGGTTGGTCTGCTGGATAACCGGCTTATCGCCAGTGTGATGGTGGGTTATGACGGGCATCGGGGCTCGGTGAATTATCTTGCGGTTGATCCCGATTATGCGGGCAATGGCGTGGCCCGGCACCTGATGGCGCGCACCGAGGCGTTTTTGATAGAATTGGGTTGTCCAAAGATCAATCTATGCGTGCGCCGTGATAATGAGGCGGTGCTTGCTTTCTATGACGGGCTGGCCTATGCGCCGGATGCTGCGCTGGTTCTTGGCAAGAGGCTGATCCCGGATGAGTGAGGCCTATATCGCCCTGTTGGCGTTTGTCGTTCTGATGGTGGCGACACCGGGGCCGGCAAATCTGGTGGTCATGATTGGCGGCTCAAAGCAGGGTGTGCGGGCGTGTGCCGGCTTTATCCTTGGGCTAGTCAGCGGCAAGATTCTGCTGAATATCGTTTTTGGGCTTGGATTTGGCCTTGTCCTCACCAACCTGCCCCACATTGTCACCGTGATTAAATTTGGGGGTGCGGGCTATATGATCTGGCTGGCACTGCGCTCATGGAATGACAGGCCGACAAACGGACATCAGCGCGACACCTACAGATTTGGCCATGGCCTGATGGTTCACCCCCTCAACCCCAAAGCTTGGGTTATGGTCACACTCGCCTGGAGCCAATTCGCCCCAGCACTTGGTGGGGTTGGCGAGTTTGGTGGATTTGGCGTGCAGTTGGCGCTGGTGACGGCCACCTTTGCCGCCGTGCAGTTGGTGTTTCACACGCTATGGTGCGCGGCCGGTGCGGTGACAAGCAAAGCATTGCAGGGATCGTTGTTGCTGACCCGTATTTTGATCAGCTTGACCATTCTTGTCGTTATATGGGCGCTGTCTTATGACCCGTCATCTCCAGCGCCGCTGTAGGTCACGATATCATCCTGAGTGATGCTTCCAAGATATTTGAAGGCAAAGGTGAATTTGATTTCATCAACGCGCGAGACGTCACGGTCCTTTGTCGCGTCATGCGAATAGTCGATCCGGATTTCAATACAATCCTGAACGCCGCCATTCCAGACGAGTGAAGCAGAGGTGGTTTTGTTTTCCTCTTTGCCGTTGGACAGATCCCAGTTCCGGCTTGCTGAGGCCGTCCAGCCGCTGCCAAGTGGCATTCCGGCGCCAATCACCAGCTCCTCGCGGTCGCTCGTGCTGTTGGCAAAATAGGCTTTGGCCAGCTGGTTGTGACTGACCGAAAGCGAGAGCTTGCCAAGCTTGCCGTTGAGTTGTGTTTTTGACTCATTCAATGTGAAATCATGTGAGGACAAGCGTCCAGACCAGCTGAGCGAGACATTTTGCGGCGGATTCAATGACAGGCTGGCGACATAATCAGACAGAACATCGCCCTGATCCGGCGCTAGTCCGGAGGATGGCTTTCCGGATACACGTCTGCTGACTCCAATGAAACCGGCAATCTCACCAACAGTTTTGTCATTTGCAATCGCCGAAATGCCAACATCGGCTCTGGTCCCGGGCAGGACATAATCTTTGCCCTGATAGCGGTTCAAAAGGAATAGATTGGCTTCATCAATCCGGTAATCTGCGGCGTCACGGTTTGGCACATTTTCTGTGCGGTC
Source organism: Alphaproteobacteria bacterium (assembly GCA_038147495.1). Lineage (GTDB taxonomy): Bacteria > Pseudomonadota > Alphaproteobacteria > Puniceispirillales > Puniceispirillaceae > MED-G116. Next base: position 46,833 of record JAYQTT010000002.1, read on the forward strand.
AGCGCCGCCAACCCAGACAAGTTGGGCCTGCGGCTCGATGATCGCTGTGCGGTCCCAGGCGCTGACAACAAGGGGTGCCCTTGCGCCGATTGAGACGGACGGGTTGACCTGTCCAAGCTCGCCGGTATCTGTTGTTGCACTGTCTGGTTTGCTGTGGATCGCGTAATAACTTGCCATCAAATTCGCGCGATAGGAGGTAATAAAGGGTTCACGATTAAACTCTTCAGATATCTCAGCAACGCCAGACCATCTGGCCAGATCATGCTGTTGGTCATTATCCAACTGAATTGCGCTGATCTCGGTGAGGAGTTTTTGTCTTGGTCGCCAGCCCGTTTGAACTTTTTCATAGAAGATTCTGGGCAGGATGACCGGTTCGTAATCGGGCGTATCCCCCGCACCCAGCCCCTGTAAATCTGACATTTCCACAAAATAATAGCGATCGGGTTTGATCCGTTCTGCCGTGACGCTGGATTTCATCGTTGTGGTGTTAAATAGTTTATAGCGTCGCAGAAACGTGTCCTGACTTGATCTGCGCAATCTTGCATTTATGTTCCAGTCATCGCCGATCGCGGTATGAAAATTGGCGTCTATAGCGGCAACATTTTCCCGGTCTTTTTGTAGGTATCGACTTTGGAGGTGTACAAAAATGCCTCGAAATCGGCATGGTCCCATTTCTTGCGATAGGTTGTTTTCAGGCTGGTGCCTCTAAACTGGTGTTTGGTCAGATCAAATTTCGCGTCACTCGTATCGTCAATGACATAGAAATAGGGAACAGTCGGACTAACTCCTGTGTTCGTATTGATTGATGCACTTGGCGTCAGAAACCCGGACCGACGTCTCACAGTCCAATCTGGATGCGCGATGTAGGGGAGATAGAATATCGGGGCATCGAGTACATGCATCCGCACATTGCGATGTGTCACCGTTTGGGTTTTTTCATTATGTACCGATGATGTGGCCCGAAAATCCCACATCGGTTTTTCGCCTTGTTCGATGTCACATTTACACGGACTGAAACGAGACCCATCGAAGATTGAGCGATCACCGGTGACGGTGTCGCTGTTGTCAGCAAGAAAAAAGGCGCCATCGCTGAATTTTGTTCGCAGATTCTCGGCAACGATATGGGTGAATTCCGTATCAAGCGTCATGTAATCAGCGCGGCGCTCGGTGCCGTCAGGTGATGTCACAAGGACATTGCCGGTTGCCACGGCCTTGTCCGCATCGCGATCATAGGTCACTTCATCTGCGTAAAGCACAGTTCCGGCGCGGCGAAGAATAACATTGCCGGTCGCCAGAAGATTGCCGGTCTCCTGATTAACGGTTGCTTGATCGGCTTCGAAATTGATTGGCTTATCGTCGCCGACTGCGGCGGGAACCCAAGCACACACAACAAACAGAATGATCGTAATGATTCGGCGGAAAACTTGCATCAGAACCCCAGAATTGCAGATTAAGCCTTACATCGCTATCGCGTTTTTGCCCATAAGTCCATGATTTGTGGTGCCAAAAAGCGCGGATATCACAAATCACGGAAGTGGCCGAGTAAGACAGAGTGATCGCAGGCGATCTGCGCTATTGGCCATTTCAATGTCAGTGAAAGGAAAATCCTGCCACGCCCGGTCTTGGAGAGATTGCCGATACTCATCATCACCAAGGAGTTGTTCAAACGCCGTAATGAAATTTGCCACATCTGGCGTTTCAACGATATGTGCTCGTCCTTCGGCAACTTCCGGTATTCCGCCGCGCCGTGTGGTGACCAGCGCGCATCCTGCGGCAAGGCTCTCCAGCACGGCCTTTGGCATGGGGTCATCCCACAGTGATGGACAGACCGCTATGGCAGACCGCGCTTGCCATTTGCGCACCTCGTCAATTGGGATGAAGCCAGTCATTTCTGCCTGGTTTCCGAGTGTCGCGATGTTCATCGCAATTTCATCCTCATAGCGGCTTCTTTGGCCGGTTTCGAATTTTCTGGCTCCGGCAATAATCAGGCGCCAGTTGGGGTGCTTTGGCAGAACCGTTGCAAGGGCTTGCGCGGCTTCCAAAATGCCTTTTTCCGGCACCATGCGGCCCGCAATCAAAATCAGTGGCTCTTTTTCCGGTTGTGACTTCAACCAACGAAACGCGCCATTTCTGGCCACACCGACTTTGGCGGCTAGCTCATCGTCAACATCCAAACCATCAAGAAAACAGGACCGGATAAAATTGCTGACACACATAATGCCAGACATCTGAGCGAGTAGGGATTTGCGCTCCTTCACGCTTCGCGCGCCTTTCATGCTGCGCGGGTCATTGTGAAGATAGAGTGCCACGCGTAAATCAGGACGTTTTGCCTTGATGTAGGCGGCAACATGGCAACGGCTATGAACCTCCACAAGGTCCGGCGGGGTGCCCGCCCCGATTTTGGCAAGGTAATCTGCAGCACAGCCGATATTGTGGCCACGGAACCAGCCACCACGTAGCTGCAATCCTATGAATTTATGATTGCCAAGCGGTTCGCTGACCGCGCTACCGACAACGCGAAAACATTCTGAACTTGAGCTTGCATTCACCAAATCATTGACCACGCCAGAGATGGCGCCTGCGTTTTGTGCGGTAAATCGTTCCTTGGCCGGCAACAAAATGTCGATTACCGGTTGCGGGTTCATATCGCCAAGGCGAGGCGTGTGATCGGAACGCGTCTTTGCTTCAGGTGATGACAAGGATTGAAAGTCCTTTTGGAAAATTGCGAATTTGTATTCGGCGCAACGCTCGTTTTTTTCATCGCAGCGCCCGATTGATATGTTATGTCATGTCACAATTGATTGTCATCCAATGAATGCCATCATAAAGGCCCGGAACGACATGTGGATGAACCGGAGATCGTCAAAGTAATGGGACAGCGCGAACGTATATTGGTGATCAAGCACGGCGCCTTGGGAGATATCGTTCAGGGGCTTGACGCTTTCGCCAGCTTGAGGGCGGGATGTCCTAACGCACATATTGCCCTTGTGACAACACCCCCTTTTGCGAGCCTTGCAGCCATGATGCCGTGGTTTGACGAGGTTATTACTGATCCACGCGCACCGGCTTTTAATATCCGCCAAATCATACGAATGCGGTCGATTCTGCGCAATGGCTGGGACAAGATTGTTGATCTGCAATGCAGCAGGCGCACCGCGCATTATCATCGCTTTTACGCCTCAAGCGACAGTCGCTGGTTCGGTACAGCAAACGGGGTGAGTGACCCGTATCCTGATTTCACCGGTGTGAACAATCACCGGCGGATGCTGACAGGCGTCGGCATGGCGGGCGGTAGAGAACTGGCGCCAGATGAAGTCGATTTTAGTTGGCTTAGGGGGACGAATAGTGCTGCCGCTTTGCCTTTTGAGGGGCTTCGAGGCCGGCCTTTCGCGACCCTCATCCCGGGTTGTTCTGCCGCAAAGCCACAAAAGAAATGGCCGGCAGAGCGATTTGTCGCGCTTGCCAACGCCCTGCATTTGGCAGGGATGGAGATCGCCATTGTCGGCACCAAAACGGACCGCCCTGATGCCGATCTGCTGATGAAGGGCGCGCCGCATTGTCATGATCTTGTAGGGAAAACAGACATCAAAGGGCTTGCAGAACTATTGGCGATGTCCAATGCAGTTGTTGGCAATGATACGGGGCCATTGTTCCTTGGGGCGCGTCTTGGCGCACGGTCTGTCATGGTCATGGGTCCGGATACCAACCCACTGATGTCTGCGCCAACCGGCCCCCGATGCGGCTGGTTGCAGGCAGATCCGATAAAGGATGTTTCGGTTGACGCGGTACTCGCCGCTCTTGATGATTTGCCGACCGTCTAGGCCATCCGCCAACAGATGATCAGAATGAAGAACCCGGTTGTTCCAAAAAGGCGATTTCTTCATCGCTGGAAGGGCGGCCCAATATCGCATTGCGATGTGGGAACCGGCCAAATCTGGCAATGATATCACGATGTTTGATCGCAAAATCGACTGTCATCTGTGATGTATGTTGTTCAAACAGCGGGATCGACATGTCTTGAATGGCGAGTTCTTCGCTATGCATCAAGGGCATTAGCATAAAATGGCGATGGTCACTGTTGGGCGTATCAAGATAGCCGCGTTCAATACAACGCATGGCAAGCGCAAGTGCCATCTCGTCTCCCGAAAAGGCCAGAGGCGTATCACGGTAAATGTTACGGGTGAACTGATCCAGAACAATGATGAGGGCCAGACAGCCCGCCGCGTTATCGGCCCATAAATCGAGCTTTCCGCTGCGTGCCGCAGTGACCGTTTCACCAAACCTGTCGCGCAGCAGATTGTCGAATGACTCGTCTTTTTTGAACCATTGCTGTGGGGTGATCTCGTCAAACCAGAAGGCCAATATTGAGTCAGAAGTCGCTATTTTTGCCAAAGGCCATTTCCTTTACCGGTCAGATGCAGCCATTACAGTATCTTACCCGGATTCATCAAATTATCGGGATCCAGCGCCTGTTTGATGGCCAGCATTGTTTCTAGAATTTCCGGGCTTTTCACTGTCTTCAGCTGATCCCGCTTTAACTGGCCAATACCATGTTCGGCACTGATGGATCCGTTGTATTTCGCCAAAGTCGAATACAGCGCCTCATACAAGATCGGCGTTTTTTCGGCAAAATCGTCTTTATGATCCGGATGCGAAACAAGGTTGAAATGCAGATTTCCGTCACCAAGATGGCCATAACCACAAATCCGCACAGTTGGATCAATGCCGCGGATCTTTTCAACCATTTCAGCGTAGAACGGGGCAAGCGCCGATTGCGGTAGCGATATATCGGAACGGGCAACGGCCCCCACTCTTTTGTGTGATTCCGGGGCCGTTTCGCGCACATCCCACAAGGCGGTGCGCTGCGTCTCATTCGCCGCGATTGTGGCGTCTATGACCAACCCGTCCTCAAAGGCGGCTGCGAGACACTCCTCCATGATTTGGCGCAATGGCGCCTGACCTTGCTGATCTTCGACACCGCTCATCGGGTTCGTGCTGGCAATTTCCATCAACACGTTCATGGCGCCCCGGGTTGCCAATGGCTGTTGAATGTTGGGGAAATGTTCAAACAATACATGCAAAATGTCTGCGGGGATAAGCTCAAATGCCTCAACACCGCCGCCTGATGCCGCCTGCAAACGATGCAACAGCTCAACCGCAGCGGCCACATCACGCACTTCGGCAAATGCCGTGCTGCGCGCAACCGGCAAGGGGAACAGCTTCATTGTCGCGGCAGTGATTACGCCAAGCGTGCCCTCGGCACCGATGAAGAGATCCCTCAGGTCGTAGCCGGTGTTATCCTTGCGAAGTCCGCTTAGCATGTTCAGAACTTTGCCACCCATCAGCACGACTTCAAGACCAAGGGTCAATTGCCGCGTGTTGCCATAACGCACAACATTCAACCCTCCGGCGTTTGTTCCGAGATTGCCACCAATTGTGCAGCTTCCCTTGGCGGCGAGGTTGAGCGGAAAATACAGGTTTTCTGCCTCGGCAGCATTTTGCAAATCCTGCAGGATGCAACCGGCCTCCACTGTCATTGACATGTTGGTCTGGTCGATTTCACGAATTTTGTTCATGCGCCGCAGTGACAGCATGATCGTGTTGCCATTGTCATCCGGTGTCGCTGCGCCCATCATTCCAGTGTTTCCACCTTGCGGCACAACCACAATTTTATGGTCCGCGGCGAATTTCATGATCGCGGCAACCTGTTCGGTGGTGTTTGGTAAAACCACGGCATGGGCTTTGCCGGTGAACCGCTGGAACCAGTCATGCAGATAGCCGTCCATCTCCTCGGCTCTGTCGAGGACAGCCTCATCGCCGACGATTTGTCGCAAACTTTCACCAACATTAACGGCCATCTGAGGCACTCCTCATCACCAGACAGATTGATAATTTTTTGAAAGGGTCGGTCAGAACGCCGCCACTTGCCCGCTATCATAAATGGTTTTTGCCGTAAACGGCAAATCCTTGTGGTGTTATTTTGTGGTGTTATAGCGCGTCGCGGGGGGCGGCGGCACGCCGCAGGCGGTCGTTGATTGCTTCGCCAAGACCCTGTTCGGGGATTGGCGCCACTGCAATCCTGTTGCAACCGGCAGCGTCTGCACGATGCAACATATCGAAAAGATTGGCCGCAGCTTCATTGACATCACCAATGTTACTGAGGCTTAGGCCAAGTTTTCCTTGCCCCGCAACCGGGCCAAAACCGATCAGCTCCTCATCGCCGTCAGCTTTCAATGCGGCAAGCCGAAGCGTTGCATCAGGCGCATAATGGCTGGCCAATTGTCCGGGGCTTGCTGGGCGGCTCGATCCGCTGGGCGTACCGATAACCGCGGACAAACCAGCCGCCTCGAGGGCAGCGCTGATCTGCCCGGTTGTGATGCCGCCCGGTCGCAGCAATTGCACCGTTGGTCCGGTACAATCGATGATCGTTGACTCAACACCGCTCTCGCATGGGCCACCATCAAGAACAAGATCAATGCGCCCTTCCAGCGACTGCATGACATGTTCGCTTCGTGTGGGGCTGATTTTGCCTGAAGGGTTGGCACTTGGCGCGGCGACAGGTGCGTTGAATAGCTGCAAAAGCCGCTTGGCATCAGGATGCGCCGGTACCCTGATGGCAACCTTATCCAAACCTGCGCTTGTCAACATGGCTATCGGGCAATCTTTGGTGCGATGAAGGACAAGAGTCATCGGCCCGGGCCAGAATGCCGCGGCAAGTGCTCTTGCGCTTGGGGTTGGCGTGCCGAGTGCAAAAGCCGCCTCTGTTGTCGCAACATGGCTGATCAGCGGATTGAATTGCGGCCTGTTTTTCGCGGCAAATATTCCGGCTACGGCCTGTGCATCGCGGGCATCAGCGCCAAGGCCATAGACTGTTTCAGTCGGGAATGAGACAAGCCCACCCGCGGCAAGCGTCTTTGCCGCCAGCGAGAGAGAATCATCGTTAATAGGCAAGAGCCTTGTCATCGCATCGCGTCTCAAAACAGGCATGTCATTCACTTGGCAAGTCATAGGCGGGCTTTGCAGACAGTGCAACCTGTTTGACCTGAGGTTCGCCGCTGAAACATATGTGTTTATGGCGATAAATCGGGATATGGCGCAGCGGTTTCGGGCATTTTCACTCCATCAGGCTATGGATTTTGTCGCCAGAGTGGCGCATCATATGCGGGCTTGTCCAAAGCGATTTAGGCCGTATCAATCAATTGCTGACAACAGGAAGTTTGCCATGTGTGGCCGTTTTACAAGCACGGCATCGCCGGAAGAATTGATGCGCCATTTTGGTGTGACGATTCTCGAAAATCTGCGACCAAGATGGAACGTGGCGCCGAGCCAAAAGGTGCATGTAATCCAGCAAACCGGGCTTCATCCAGAAGCTGTTGCGGCGACATGGGGGCTGCCGCCAGCAACCAGCAAACACAGCTTTCTGATCAATGCCCGTATGGAAACGGTCGCTGAAAAGCCGACTTTTCGGGATGCTTTCATTCATCACAGATGCCTCGTTCCGGCGACCGGCTGGTATGAGTGGTCGGCGCCAAAACAGCCATGGCACATTCAGCTTAGAGACGGCGGACCGATGGCAATGGCCGGGCTGTTATTTCGGCGTGGTGGCAAGATGAATTTCATCATCGTGACGAGTGCTGCCGATGGAGATTTGGCGCAAATACATCACCGGCAACCATTGGTTCTGCAACGTGCTTCATGGCAGTCCTGGCTGTGTGGCGGCGCAGCAGACGCGCAAAATTGCCTGCAGGCAACACCGGCTCAGTCATTCAACTGGTACAGGGTGGGGGCTTCGGTCGGACGTGTGGCGGAAGACCACCCGGGCCTTGTTACACCGCTTGATGAGAGGACACTGGCGGATGAGGGATCCGTATCCGCCACCGACAAAGTTCAGGGTGATCTTTTTGGTTGATGAAATCCCGAGTTTATATATCGGCCACCGTCACTTTGCGCACGATAACTCCGTATAAATGCCACAGAACCAGTGCACCGGCGCCGCGATAGGGACGCCAATCTGCGCCAAGCTTGTCCAGCTCGTTTGCGGTCGGGCGGGCATCCAGTGATTTCAGTAATCTCATCCCCTCCTGCAAGGCGATGTCATTGATCGGCCAGGCATCCATGTCGGCAAGCGCAAAAAGGCGATAATTGTCGGCCGTCCATGCCCCAATACCCCGAATCCGGGTCAATCTTGCCTGTACTTCGTCCCCCGGCAATTGGCCCAACTCGGCAAGGTCAAGGGCGCCGGAGGTTATTTCCATGGCAAGCCCGATCAGATATTCGGCCTTACGGCGGGACAGGCCTGCCGTCATCATGGTCTCGGTCGTGCTGTTGGCGATTGTAGTCTCGGCAACAAGGCCGGCAGCGTCCATGCGATTCCAGATTGAAGTCGCCGCCGCTCTTGATACCTGTTGCCCGACGATGGCTTTTGCCAATGTCTCGAAACTGGCGGGCAAGGCTCTGTCGGCTGGCGCGCCATAGGTGTCAATCGCGCGTTTGATGTCATCATCACGGCTGGCGAGGGCTGCCAGCGCCCCGCCTTCGCCATGACCGGCGTCATGGAATAATTTTTGGAACATCTCGCTCATCACCGCAAGCATAACGGGCATTACGCTTGTGACCAAGTTCAGACACACACCAAATCCGGAACCGGGGTGCGGGTTCACCGCAAAGGGAAGCAAATTGGTGTTCGCATTGCTGGTTTCGTCAGGCTATGCTTGAAGCGGTTACAGCCAGAAAGGTCGATCAGGTTATGCGCGTCTGGGATTTGCCCCTGCGATTGTTTCATTGGGGATTGATGATATCGGTAGTCGGTGCCGTTGCGTCGTCAAAAGTCGGGGCAATAAACGTGCATGAGCGCTTTGGACTTACCGTCATGGGTTTGGTTCTGTTCCGTGTGATATGGGGGTTCTTTGGCGGGTATCACGCAAGATTTTCACATTTCGTAAAAGCACCGCAGACGGTTTTGGCATGGCTTCGCTCGGCAAAGGATGAACCGGTTCGCGCAGCCGGTCACAGCCCGATAGGTGCCTATGCCGTGCTGGCACTGCTTGCAATCGCCGGTTACATGGCGACCACCGGATCAATGTCGAATGATGACATTCTGTTTGATGGGCCGCTGGCGCATCTTGTGCCGCAATATACCAAAGCCATTTCAGGATTGCATCATGACGGGCAATTGGTGCTGTTCGCGCTTGTGGTCATGCATATCGGTGCGATTATCTATTACAAGCGGGTGAAAAAACGCGGCTTGACTGCGGCGATGGTGCATGGCCGTGCAACTGATGCGCCTGGCACAATTACCGGGCCGGATGGTGGCATCACCGTGCCACACATGTTAGCGGGGCTGGTTTTGCTGGCCGCCTCAATCGGGGTGTGCCACCTGTTGCCATTGTTACGACCGGGCTTTTGACCGCTGATCGAATATTCAGCATAGGCAGCCTCTGTTCGATCATATAAGATTTTCCATGCCTTTTTTGTCCATGGGTTTCTCTATCCATGGCCTGCGCTGTCTTTTACCATGGGTTTCATCTTGGCAATTTCGCGTTCTGTTATTGGTGCCGGCCTCAGCCTAAGCACGGTGGCGTTTGGAATACTGACTGGTATTCTTGTCAAACAGGTCAGCGCGGACGCCTCGGTTATCACCACCCTGTTTTATCGGTTTCTTTTCAGCCTGCCGCTGCTTGTGCTGTTTGCACTCTATGTTCGCGGGGGTAAATTTCTTCAAATCAATCAGAAACGAACCCTGTTTTTGCGGGTGATATTTGGCTTTTCGGGCATATGTTTCTGGTTTCTGTCGGTGCGGAGCATGCCACTTGGTCAGGCAACGGCGCTGTTTCAAAGCTCGGTCATCTTTGTCACCCTGCTTTCACCTTTTTTGCTTGGCGAAAAGGTCGGTATCTATCGCTGGAGTGCAGTTCTTGCTGGCATGACGGGCGTTGTGGTGGTCACAGATCCATTCCATGGTGATCTTGGCTGGTTTGCAATCTATGGCGTGATGGCGGCTCTTTCGGGTGCTGTCCTGGCCATTCTCTTGCGCCGTCTTGGGCGGGGCGATGCGCCGACAAGCGTGGCGGTCTGGTATAATGGCTGCGGATTTATCGCGTTGGCTTTTGTCGTTGCCCTGTTTCCTGATCATTTGGTGATTTTTTCAGGGACAACCCTTTATCAACTGATTGCACTTGGGCTGGTTGCTTCATTCCAGCAAATTGTTCTGACAAGTTCCTATCGCTACGCCGATGCGGTGGTCATTGCCTCAATGCGGTATGTCCAGATGCCGCTGTCCGGGCTTGTTGGCTATTTCATGTTTGCCGAGGTGATGTCGGGAACAGAGATTGCCGGAGCGGTGATAATCATTTCCAGCTGTCTGGTCATCATCTGGCGTGAGATTGTGCGCGCCCGTCAAACGCGTGCTGTCGATCCGGCTGTGTAATCCCGCCTTGTGATATGGCTGGATGGCTATGACTGGATTTTTTTTGGCGTGACATGGGTGGCTTGCCAATCACTGCCATTTTCTCATACATAGGCATCGGGCAAAAATTTGGGTCTGGTACAAGTCCGGTGTCTAACGGACCAGACAGGAACAGGAGCATTTAAATGGCTGCACAGATCATCCGCATCATGGGCGAGTCGGATATTGTTGACGTTGATATCAATTCGCATGATGGCAAAGCGCATGCAAAGCTGATGGGGCTTGATATGGCGGATAAGATCAATCTGCTTGGTCACTGGATGGATCAGGACCGCGGCGAGGCTCTGGCGGCGCAGGATGATTACAAGTCGGCAATGACTGCGATCGCGGCTGATTATTTTGCGACTGGTGCTGGCGTGAAGGGATTCGCCAAGGGAACAAACTTCATCCTGCTGATGATCCTTCGCGAGAAATGGCCGGTCGGCTCAAAAGCCAAATTCCAAAAGATCGCCAACCGCGTTGGTGCAGACCATACCTATCTGGCGGTAGCGGGCGTTGCCGCGAAGATTGATAATCTCGACGATGACGCCGCACTGAAACAGGCGGAGACAACCCAGCTTAGCCTTGCGTTGCCCGACTTCCGGAAGATGCGCAAACAATTTGCAAACAGCAGTGCCGTACAAACATTAATCAGGCAGGGTGTCTAGCCAGCATCAATCCCGCAATTCGGCGAGATCGCGAAAATGGTCCAGTGCTTCGGCATTGGCCAGCGCCTCGGTGTTTTTCACTGGCCGGCCATGGATGATGTCACGCACGGCGAGTTCTGTGATCTTACCCGATCTGGTGCGCGGAATATCGGGCACGGCAATGATCCGTGCGGGCACATGGCGCGGGGTTGCGCCATTCCGGATGGCCTGCTTCATGGATGTGACAAGATCATCATTCAATGTGGCGTGTTCTGCCATTCGCAAAAACAGAATGACGCGCACGTCATTGTCCCATGATTGCCCGACAACCAGCGCTTCGAGAATTTCGTCAAACGCCTCGACCTGCCGATAGATTTCAGCCGTCCCGATCCGCACGCCACCCGGATTAAGCGTTGCATCTGACCGCCCGTGAATGACGATGCCGCCACGCGATGTCATCGTGGCCCAGTCACCATGCCGCCAGACTCCGGGGAAGTGTTCAAAATAGGCGGCCTTGTATTTTGCATCATCCGGATCGTTCCAGAATTTGATTGGCATCGACGGGAAGGGGGCAAGACAGCATAATTCGCCCTGTTCCCCGATCACCGGTGTGCCGTTGTCATCAAGGACAGCAACCTTCATACCAAGACCACAGGCCTGAATTTCACCGGCTATGACCGGTTGCACCGGACATCCAAGGACAAAGCAGGAGATTATGTCTGTTCCGCCGGAAATGGAACTCAGCTGGATCGTCTGGCTGATTGATTTGTACACAAAATCAAATCCATCAACCGACAAAGGTGATCCGGTGGTCATGATCACCCGCAAACTGGACAGATCGACATTGTCTTTTGGCGCGTATCCGGAATTGCGAACCGCGTCTATATATTTGGCAGACACGCCGAAATGACTGAGCCGTTCATCCTTGGCAATTTGCCACAAACGCTCTGGGCCCGGATGGAACGGGTTGCCCTCGTAGAGCACGATGCGGGCGCCCAACATCAATGTTGAGACCATCCAATTCCACATCATCCAACCGCAGGTCGTAAAAAAGAACATGGCGTCGTCATCACGGACATCGCTGTGAAGGCGCAGCTCTTTGACATGCTGCAGGATGGTCCCGCCGACACCATGCACGATACATTTTGGAACGCCGGTCGTGCCGCTGGAAAACAGGATATATAGCGGGTCATTGAAGCCGACGCGGGTAAATTCCTCTATAGGCGCGCAGGCGGAAAGCGCATCGGCAAACAATATGGCCCCGTCAAGTTTGCCAAGATCGGGGGCGGGAGACAGATAGGGTATTATCACGACAGCGGTGAGGGAGGGCAGGCTGGCGGCAAGTTCGGCAACGATGCCCGATCTGTCCATTGGCTTGCCGGCATAGCTATAGCCATCGCAAGCAAACAACAGCTTTGGTTCAATCTGACCAAAACGGTCTCGGGCACCGCCGATGCCAAAGTCCGGCGAGCAGCTGGAAAAAACAGCGCCAAGGGCTGATGCCGCCAACATGGTGATGATGGATTCCGGGCTGTTTGGCACGAAAGCGGCAACACGATCGCCGGGGCCAATACCCTGTTCACGCATCCAGCCAGCAAGCGCAATGACACGGGATTTGAGTTCCCGGCGGCTTAGAGTCAGGTGCCGACCATCTTCACCATATGCGGAAATCGCCGGACGATCATCAGCATTGGCGAGCATGTTTTCAGCAAAACAAAGCCGGGCATCGGGAAAAAATTTGGCGCCGGGCATTTGCGCGGCATTTGCAATAAGTCGGTCGCCTTTTTCACCCACAACGCCGTGCCAATCCCATAGCGCATCCCAAAAGGCAGGGCTGTCATCAACAGACCATTGCCAGAGCCGTTGATATTCCTCTTGCCAGTTATCGTCCTGATTTGGTGCGTTGCCTGCGCGATATTTTGTTGCCGTGGCCTTGGCAAAATTCACCAGATTGGTGGTTTCCATATGCGCCGGATCAGGGTGCCAGAGGATCGTGTTGTTGTCGCTTGCCATGCTTGGAGTTCACTCGCATCTGTTCGGTTCACGCAATGTATTTATACAACGATGGATTGCACAAGTTCATCTTTGGGGATTGCCAGGGGCCAATTGACCCGCGCCCCAAAGATAGAGCCACCTATATCAATCGGCAATGGTCTTTGCCTTTCGATTCGGCCGAAAAAACACAGCTTTTAAAAGAATAAAATTTATATTTTACAATTATATATAAAAGCGTCTCGTAGATGCGCCCGGTTTCCTGTGCAGATGGATTATCCGAAGGAACTGGTTATGACATCAAATGCTGAATAAGGTTGTTAATAAATAATTAACAAGGTGTAAACTTTCCGCTAATCGATTCGTCAGGCGATAGAGCAACGTCAAAAAGCCTCCACCTGACTTGAATGAATGTTAACGGCGCATCAGGGTGGAGTGCGCAATCTGGAGCTTGAAGATGCTTGCACGGGTCACCGAAATCATGCGCGAACTGATTGAATCGCCGATCGATACAATGCCATTGCCAGTGGCTGAACTGGCAAGGCGCAGATGGATGGCGGGAAATGAGTCTGGTCCGATTGTTCAACTTGAATTGATGGATGATGGCAAGCGGGGCATCATTTTTGCCATTATGGCCCGTGACGGTAGCGGACCATTGCGTGCATCATTTATGACCATGCTGTTGCTGGAAGACACCATCGCCACATCTCAGACACCCTTTGTGGTGTGTTCTGGCGAGGCCACCGTAACGATTTATCGTTACGTTGATCTGGCTTCGGTTTCAAAAGACGAACTTTGCCGGGTGCTGACAAATTTCGCCGAACTCGCCGATCTGGTGCTGGGTGACTATTTGCCGAAGGTGGCCCCAACACCTCCAGCCGCAACAGCAGAATTTGCCTGAGGCTTCAGGTTGCAATTTCTGTCACGCTGTATAGGAATATGGGCGTGACGGCCCGTGTGCCGTTCTGATACGGCATCGCGAGCTTGAATCCGTCTGCCTGACAAGGCGTGAGTGAGAAAGCTGGTCCGCTGCCATTGGTAGGCAAGACGAAGGCAAACAGCATGACATATGATTATGATCTGATCGTGATCGGGGCGGGTTCCGGCGGTGTCCGTGCCGCCCGTATTTCTGCAGGTTACGGCGCCAAGACGGCTGTTATTGAGGCGGATAGGCCGGGTGGCACCTGTGTCATCAGGGGGTGTGTGCCAAAAAAGCTGTTGATGTATGGATCCGCATTTTCTGCTGATGTCGAGGATGCAAGAGGCTTTGGCTGGGATATGGATACCCCGCGCCATGATTGGTCCCGCCTGATCGCCGCCAAGGATGCCGAACTTGACCGGCTTGAGGGAATTTACCGGAAACTTCTGGAAAATGCCGGAGCAGATTTAATCGCCGGTTATGGACGTCTTGTCGGTCCGCATGAGGTGCAGGTGGCAGACAGGGTGCTCTCGGCGGCGCATATTGTCATTGCTGTTGGCGGCAAACCACAATTGATTGACGTTCCGGGCATGGCTGAACATGCCATCACGTCCAACGAAGCGCTTGATCTCGCGGCTTTGCCGAATGAAGTCGTGGTGTATGGGGGCGGTTACATTGCGCTTGAATTTGCCGGGATTTTCAACGGTCTTGGCGCAAAGACCCATCTTGTCTACCGCAGCGATCTGCCGCTTCGTGGGTTCGATGACGATATCCGCCGTGAAATTGCCGTTGCTCTTGCTGGGCGTGGCATCATTCTTCATCCCGAAAATACAGTTGCCGCAATCAGCACATCTGCGGGTCGAAAACAAGTGACCCTGAGTGGTGGTGAGGTGATCAACGCGGATGCGATGATGGCCGCGACAGGACGGGTGCCAAACACCGAAGGGCTTGGCCTTGATGCGGTCGGCGTGGCGCAGGGTAAAGGTGGTGAGATCATCGTTGACGCGCATTCGCGAACGTCAATCGGGTCTGTCTATGCGATTGGCGATGTGACCAACAGGATCAATCTGACGCCGGTGGCCATTGCCGAAGGGCATGCCCTTGCCGATACGCTGTTTGGCGGCAATGAACGGGTTGTCGACCACAACAATATCGCATCGGCTGTGTTCAGCCAGCCACCGATCGCCAGTGTTGGCATGACCGAGGCAGAAGCGCACGCGAAATGCGGCGAGATACGCGTCTTTGAAAGCCGGTTTCGTGCAATGAAAAACACGATCTCCGGGCGAGATGAAAAAAGCTATATGAAGCTCATTGTCGACATCGCCTCTGACCGGGTTGTTGGCGTGCATATGATGGGGCCTGACAGCGGCGAAATCATGCAAGGCATCGGTATTGCCGTCAAAATGGGCGCGACCAAGGCTGACTTTGACGCAACGGTTGGGATTCATCCCACAGCAGCTGAAGAATTTGTAACGATGCGCACGCCGCGGTCATAACCCTTCGCCAAGAAACCCCAAAGCGTGAAATAGGTTGAAAAACAGCCGAAATTGGCCATTATAGGGCCGAAAGAAGTAACACGGACAAAGTGCGGTCGTATCTTGTCGTGAATGTTAGTTCGAGAATCAACAAAGGTGTGAGTAAATGACTTGGCAGCCAGACAGTTGGCGTGACCACCCGATCCTTCAGGTGCCGGACTACCCTGACCAGAAAAAGCTGGCGGCGGTAGAGGCGAAGCTTGCGGCGATGCCGCCTCTGGTTTTTGCTGGAGAGGCTCAACGTTTGCGCAATCAGCTGGGTGCGGTTGCCGAAGGCAAGGCATTTTTGTTGCAGGGCGGCGATTGTGCAGAGAGCTTTGCCGAGTTCTCTGCCAACAACATCCGTGACAGCTTTAGGGTGCTGATGCAGATGGCTGTTGTCCTTACCTTTGGTGCGGCGATGCCGGTGGTCAAGATTGGCCGCTTGGCCGGACAGTTTGCCAAGCCAAGGTCGGCGCCGACCGAAGTCATTGATGGCATGGAATTGCCAAGCTATCGCGGCGACATGATCAACGGCATGGACTTCAACCAGAAAGACCGCGTGCCTGATCCAAAGCGGCTGTTGCGCGTCTATGAACAATCGGCCGCAACATTGAATCTTGTGCGGGCTTTTGCTCAAGGTGGTCTTGCCGATTTGACCAAGGTGCACAGCTGGGTGGTCGAATTCTTGCGTGACACACCGCAGGCTGAGAGGTTTGAGGAGCTGGCCAGCCGCATTGATGAGAGCCTTGCGTTCATGCGGGCATGTGGCGTCACGCCAGAAACAGCGCGCCCTTTGGCGGAGACAGATTTCTATACGAGCCATGAGGCGCTGCTTCTTAACTATGAGCAGCCATTGACGCGGCGCGACACCATTACCGAGGAACAGGGATGGTACGCCACATCGGCACATATGGTGTGGATTGGCGACAGAACACGTCAGCCTGATGGTGCGCATGTCGAATATATGCGTGGCATTGCCAATCCTATTGGATTGAAATGTGGGCCATCATTGGATCCGGATGATTTGCTGCGGCTGATTGATGTGCTTAATCCTGACAATGTTCCCGGCCGTTTGACGCTGATTGCCCGGATGGGTGCCGATAAGGTGCACACTGGCCTGCCCCCCCTTGTCAAGGCGGTGCAGTCATCAGGTGCAAAAGTTGTGTGGTGCTGTGATCCGATGCACGGCAACACGGTGAAGGCGAGTTCCGGGTATAAAACGCGGCGGGTCGATGACATCATGAGTGAGGTTCGCGGCTTTTTTGACGTGCATGACGAAATCGGTTCGTATCCCGGCGGTGTTCATTTTGAAATGACCGGGCAAAATGTGACCGAATGCGTTGGCGGTGTGGTCGATGTGACCGAAGCGCGCCTTGGTGATCGTTATCATACGCATTGTGACCCGCGTTTGAACGGCGCACAGGCGCTGGAGCTTGCGTTCCTTATCGCCGATCTGCTCAAACGTCGTCGTGGAACAGGTTTACAGCTGTCCGAGGCGGTCTAGGTTCCTGTCACCGTCGATCAGGAGAAGACGAAAATGTCTGATTTTGCCAGCAGTGGGCCGTCACCGGATGTGCAGCCCAGCCTGACCGATACCTATTTCAAACATACCCGCGAGATTGTTCAAGCGCATGGGGATGTTGAGGCCGTTTACGCCGTCTTTATGCGTCGTCCGGTGACATTTGCGGGGCGGCTTGCGATCGAATGGTTGCAGGCGATGGCAGACGCAAGAGGCGCAAAGATCAAGATTGATCTTCCCTATCAGGAAGGTGCGTGGGTCGGTGCCGGTGAGCCGATGTGCTACATCACCGGGCCGTTTTCGGTGCTGGTGGATCTGGAAACGATTCTGTTGCAGCGGCTTGGTTCAGCATGTGTAGCAGCCTATAACGCATATAACATGTGTGTCGAATTGCCGAAGGTGGCGTTTCTGGCAATGGATGCGCGCCATTGTGCCGGTAGCGAGATGGCCGAATTGATGGCCTATGGTGCCTCTGTTGGATCGCGCAAGGCAAAAGCCAAAACAGGGGCAAAGGGGTTTGTCGGCTGTGCGGCTGATGCGACAGCGCATTTCTTCGGTCAGGAGAAAGGTGTTGGCACGATGCCGCATGCACTGATCGGTTACGCTGGTTCGACAGTGCGTGCCGCCGAGATGTTCCATGAGACAATGCCCAAGGCACCATTGACCGTTCTTGTCGATTATTTCGGTCAGGAAATCACGGACGCGCTGGCGGTTGCGCGGCGGTTCCCCGAATTGGTCGCCAATGGTCAGCTGGCGGTGCGCCTTGACACGCATGGTGGGCGATTTGTCGAGGGCCTAGATACCCAATCCTCATATGCAGTGCTGGAACGCCGTGTTCCCGAAGCAATCCGTGGATATCGAAATGACAATGAATTGAAACTGTTGATGGGCACGGGTGTGAGTGCCGCTGCGGTGTGGCATCTTCGTGAGTGCCTCGATGAGGCGGGATTTGAAAAGGTGCGGATTGTGGCTTCAAGCGGGTTTGGTCCCGATAAATGCCGGGTGTTTTCATTTGCCAACGCTCCGGTTGACGTGATCGGCACAGGATCCTTCCTTCCACAGATTTGGTCTGAAACCTATGCGACAGCGGACGTCATTTCCTATGATGGCAAACCTATGGTAAAGGCTGGACGCGAATTCCTGTTTCGCAAATAGGAAAGTTTGGTTGATCCATGCAAACACGTCTCTCCATCACTCTGGCACAATTAAATCCGCATCTTGGAAATGTTGCTGCCAACCTTGATCGTCTAAAGGATGCGCGTGCAAGCGCCGCGGCCAATGGTGCTGATATTATCGTCACGCCAGAGATGTATCTTGCCGGTTATCCATGTGATGATCTGGTTTTGCGTGATGATTTCATGGCCGACATCGCCGCCGGGATCGACCAGCTTGCCGCGTTGACGGCAGATGGCGGGCCAGCGATTATCGTGGGAGCGCCTCATAGCGACACTTCATCTGGTCAAAGGGTGATTTACAACAGTGCCTTTGTTCTTGATGAGGGGCGTATCCTTGGACGGCGGGACAAGGTCAATCTGCCAAATTATGGCGTCTTTGATGACAAACGTAATTTTACTGCCGGCCCGATGCCCGGGCCCATCATGGTTCGCGGGTTGCGACTTGGATTGCCGATCTGTGAGGATGTCTGGACGCCTGATGTGATCGAATGTCTGGCCGAGTCAGGAGCCGAGATGATCGTCGCCTTGAACGCATCACCATTCGAGCCGGGAAAGGCAGACCGGCGTGTGGCACATGTCGTTGCCCGTGCCGTTGAGGCTGAGATGCCTGTTGTCTATGTCAACATGGTCGGCGGTCAGGACGAATTGGTCTATGATGGCGGGTCATTTGCAATCAATCAGGGCGGCAAGCTTGCCTGTCATTTGCCCAGCTTTTCCGAGGCGCTTTTGCCGCTTGAGGTGAAGCGCGGGCAAGATGGGAAATTTGAGCTGATCGGTCAGGTGACGCCACCTGATGAGGGTATGGCCGCGCTCTATCGCGGGTTGATGCTTGGCCTTCGCGATTATGTTCAAAAGAACGGGTTCCCCGGGGTTGTTCTGGGGCTGTCTGGCGGCATTGACTCAGCGCTGGTGGCAGCCATTGCCGCCGATGCGCTTGGCCCGGAACAGGTGCATGCGGTGATGATGCCGTCACCCTACACCAGTCAGGAAAGCCTTGATGACGCGGCGGACCTTGCGGCGCGATACGGCTTTCGCCTTGATCAAGTGTCGATTGGTCCGGCCATGACGGCAATGGATGATATTCTTGCCGAGCAATTTGCCGACACTGCCGCTGGTATCGCTGAAGAAAATATCCAATCTCGTCTTCGCGGACTTGTTCTGATGGGAATATCCAACAAGCATGGCCCGATGGTTCTCGCCACCGGCAACAAGTCTGAATATGCGGCTGGCTATTCGACGCTTTATGGCGATATGTGTGGCGGCTTTGCACCGCTCAAGGATGTCTGGAAAACACAGGTTTTTGATTTGTGCCGCTGGCGTAACAACCATTTGCCGCGCGGCGCGGCCGGCCCTGAAGGTGAGGTTATCCCTCCGCGGATCATTGACAAGCCACCTTCGGCAGAATTGCGGCCGGACCAGAAAGACACAGACTCGCTTCCGCCCTATGATCAACTTGATGCCATCATGATTGCGCTTTGTGAGGAGATGGTCGATATTGACACGATCGTTGGTCGTGGGTTTGACCGTCATGATGTGGCACGCGCCAGCCAATTGTTGGTCCGCGCCGAATACAAGCGCTTTCAGGCGGCCCCAGGTCCCAAGATGACGCCACGCGCTTTTGGCCGTGACCGTCGTTTCCCCCTCACTTCCGGATTTGATCCGCTGCACACCTTACGCAGCAAGGAGAGATCATGAGCCAGATCAAGGTTCGTTTTGCCCCCAGCCCGACAGGCAATCTGCATGTTGGTAATCTGCGCACCGCGCTGGTCAATTACCTGTTTGCCCGCAAGACCGGCGGCCAGTTCATGCTGCGCATTGATGATACCGACACCGAACGTTCCACCACCGCTTTTGAGACGAGCATCCGCAATGATCTCAAATGGATGGGCATGGATTGGGATGTTGAAGACCGGCAGTCAGAACGGCTTGCCCGCTACGACCAGGCTTTGGCCCAGCTCCGCGATGCTGGCCGCGCCTATCCGTGCTTTGAAACGGCGGAAGAATTGTCCTTGAAGCGCAAGGCACAGCTCTCTGCCGGGCGCCCACCTGTTTATGACCGCGCGGCATTGAAGTTGAGCGCAGAGCAGATTGCCGCATTCGAGGCTGAAGGCCGCCGCCCGCATTGGCGCTTCAAGCTGGATGATGCCGAGGTACGCTGGCATGATCTGGTTCGTGGCGATGTGGCCTATCACATGTCCAACCTGTCTGATCCGGTGCTGATGCGCGAGGACGGCCGTGTCATCTACACGATGGCATCGGTGGTGGACGATATTGATCATGGCATCAGCCACATCATTCGTGGTGAGGATCATGTGACCAATTCGGCCGCGCAAATTCAGCTTTTTGAGGCGCTTGGCGCCAAGCCCCCGACGATGGGGCATGTGGCACTTCTTGCCGGTGCAGATGGTGAAGGGCTGTCCAAACGCCTTGGCAGCTTGTCGATATCCGAATTGCGGGAGCAGGGTGTCGAGGCCATGGCAATCGCCAGCCTGTTGGCGCGGATTGGCACGTCTGATCCGGTGAACCCGACTTCCGACATGGCGATGGTCATCGATGGCTTTGATATTTCCCGTTTTGGTCGGGCAACAGCAAAATTTGATCCGGCGGAGTTGGCGCAGGTCAACGCGCGGGTTGTGCAGGAATTATCATTTGAAAGTGTGGCTGGTCGGCTTGAAGCGATGGGCATTGGTGGCGGTGAGGCCTTTTGGCTGGCCGTGCGTGACAATATTGGCACGGTTGGCGAGGCAGGTGAATGGTGGAACATTTGCACGACCTCGATTGCGCCAGTGATTGATGATGCCGAGGTGACAAAGGCAGCGGCTGAATGCCTGCCAGAAGGGGCCTTGGAAGCCGAGATTTGGGCAGACTGGACACGTGCCATTGCGGCGTCCACCGGCAAAAAAGGTCGTGGGCTTTTCATGCCGCTGAGATTAGCGCTCACCGGAAAGGAAAAAGGTCCGGAGCTTGCGCCATTGCTTGCCTTTATGGGACGGGAGAGGGTTATCGCCCGATTGCAGGGACAAAGCGCATGACGACAAATCTGTTCCTTCACAACACGCTTACACGCGAAAAGGAAGCGTTTGCACCGATCGATCCGGCGCATGTGAGGGTGTATGCGTGTGGCCCAACCGTCTATGACCGGATCCATATTGGTAATGCGCGACCGATTGTGGTGTTTGATGTGCTGGTAAGGCTGCTGCGTCACCTTTATCCGAAAGTGACCTATGTGCGAAACATCACCGATGTTGACGATAAGATCATTAATCGCGCCGCCGAGCGGAATATCGGCATAGATCAGCTGTGTAACGACACGATCGCCAATTTTCATGATGATGTCGCGGCGCTTGGCGCCCTGCCGCCCGATCATGAACCGCGGGCCACAGAATTCATCACCGACATGATCGACATGATCGCGCGGTTGATGGAAAAAAATCATGCTTATGAGGCCGAGGGCCATGTGCTTTTCAGTGTGGCGACAATGCCGGCCTATGGCGGGCTGTCGGGGCGTTCGATGGAGGATATGATCGCCGGCGCCCGGGTTGAAGTTGCCCCTTATAAGCGTGATCCGGCAGACTTTGTTTTATGGAAACCAAGTGCAGACGGTCAGCCCGGTTGGGACAATCCGTTTTCATCCCAAAAAGGCCGCCCCGGCTGGCATATCGAATGTTCGGCCATGGCGCGGCATTTTCTGGGTGAGACCTTTGACATTCATGCCGGTGGAATTGATTTGATTTTTCCGCATCATGAAAATGAAATCGCCCAGTCATGCTGTGCGCATGATACTGATATTATGGCGAAATATTGGTTGCATAACGGATTTGTCACGATGGGTGACGAGAAGATGTCCAAATCGCTCGGCAATCTGGTGATGGCGTGTGACGCAATTTCTGCACATCGTGGCGAGACCGTTCGTGCCGGATTGCTGGCGGCACATTACCGTGCACCGGCGGCACTGCCAGACAGTGCCCTTGCCGAAGCGCGTAATGTGCTTGACCGTCTATATCGGGCGGTAGGCGATGCGGAGGCTGATAGTGCAGCCATTGACCCTGAGTTTGTGTCGGCATTATGCGATGATTTGAACACACCGGCGGCGATGGCGCGTTTACATGTTCTGGCAGGCGCGGCGAACAAGGGCGATGGTGACGCAGCGATTATTTTGAAAAGCTCGGCAAGCTTGCTTGGCCTGTTGGGTCAAACAGGTGATGAGTGGGCAAAAGGTGCGTCTGCGGGTGGCCTTGATGATGCGATGATTGAAACACGCATTGCCGCCAGAAATAAGGCGCGTGCAGATCGTGATTTTGCCACGGCAGACGCGATCCGCGATGAACTTGCAGAGGCTGGCGTAACGCTGGAGGACGGTCCGGAGGGCACCATCTGGCGGCGTAACTAGCCAGACGGCATCATTTTTGCTAACCAGACTCAATGACAGGGCCGTTTGGGTGCCCGGTGGGAGAGCGTGACATGAGCGGCGACAAGGTATGGCTGTTTGATACGACTTTGCGTGACGGTGGTCAGACCCGTGGCATTGATTTTTCGCATGCTGACAAGCTGGCAATTGCGCGCGCGTTGGATGAGATCGGCATCGATTATATCGAGGGTGGGTGGCCGGGCGCCAATCCCACTGATGACGCCTTTTTCGCTGCACCACCGGCGATGAAAAATGCGAAGATGGTGGCTTTCGGCATGACCAGGCGTGGGGGGCGCAGCACCGCCAATGATCCGGGGCTGAATGCGGTTATTGATGCGGATGTTCCGGCAACGTGTCTTGTCGGCAAGACGTGGGATTTTCATGTCGAAACCGCGATCAACACCTCGCTTGATGAAAATCTGCAGATGATTGGCGAATCTGTTGCGGCGTCACTGGCACGCGGGCACGAATCCATGTTCGATTGCGAGCATTTCTTTGATGGGTTCAAAAACAATCCCGATTATGCGCTTGCCTGTGCCAAGGCGGCGTTTGATGGTGGTGCATCATGGGTTGTTCTGTGCGATACCAATGGCGGGGCATTGCCGGATGAGGTTTTTGATATCGTATCCACCGTGCGTAAGCATCTTCCCGACGCCAATCTTGGCATTCATTGTCATAATGATGCGGGGGTGGCGGTGGCCAATTCCCTTGCCGCAGTAAAAGCGGGGGCACGTCAGGTGCAAGGCACGATCAACGGCCTCGGTGAGCGTTGCGGCAATGCCGATATGATCACGCTGATCCCGAATTTGATGCTAAAGCTTGGCTTTACCACATCTATTTCCGAGGCAAGTCTGCCAAAATTGATGGGCTTGTCGCGGATGCTTGACGACCGTCTGAACCGGGCGCCGAATGCGCATGCGCCGTATGTTGGTGAGGCGGCCTTTGCACATAAAGGGGGCTTGCACGCATCGGCGGCGCAAAAGGACCCACGCACCTATGAGCATGTGCCACCTGAAAAAGTTGGTAACAAACGGCATTATCTTGTCTCTGATCAGGCTGGTAAATCCAATATGATGGCGCGTTTCGCCGAGTTTGGCATTGACGTGAGCCCTGATGATCCACGCATCGATAAATTGATTCAAGAGGTCAAGGAGCGCGAATTTGAGGGGTGGGCTTTTGACTCTGCCGAAGCCAGCTTTGAATTGATGGCGCGGCGTGCCCTTGGCGAGGTGCCAGACTATTTCTCGATCGGTCGCTTTCGGGTAATGGATGAACGCCGGTTCAACGCCCGCGGTGAATTGATTGTCGAATCTGAAGCGACAACAACGATCAAGGTCGGCAATGAATCATATCATGAGGCAGCGATTGGCAACGGCCCGGTGAATGCGGTTGATACGGCGATGCGTAAAGCGCTGGTTCTTGCATATCCCACATTGCAGGATGTCGAGCTTGTCGACTACAAGGTGCGGATCCTTAATGCGCGGGATGAGCACAGTGGAACAGGGGCAATCACCCGCGTTCTTATTGAATTCCGGGTGCCTGGCGGTCCGGTATGGCGCACAGTAGGTCTGTCAACCAACATCATCGATGCCTCGGTGGCGGCACTTGGCGATGGTATGATCTGGAAATTGCAGCACGACAAGGTGCCCGCACCAAAGGCGGGGTAAGGTGGGCGTGTCCCACCAGCCGCCGGTGGTCATTCTGGCCCGGCCCCAGATGGCAGAAAATATTGGATCGGCTGCCAGAGCTATGATGAATTGCGGGTTGAGCGATCTTCGTCTGGTGAATCCGCGCGATGGCTGGCCGAATGAGGCCGCTCTGCCGATGGCTGCTGGCGGTGCCGAGATAATCAAGAACGCACAGCTGTTCGACAGTGTCGCCGCGGCTGCACATGATGTCAGCCTCGTTCTCGCGGCATCGGCGCGTCGCCGCGATATGCCAATCCGTGATGCCGATCCGCGCACAGCATCAAGCCTTGTTATTGAACATCAAGGCAAGGCCGCTTTGCTGTTTGGTCCAGAGGCATCAGGCCTCGATAATGACGAGGTGGCGCAGGCTGACATTCTTGTCACCGCTGCCCTTAATCCAGATTATCCCTCGCTGAATTTGGCGCAGGCCGTGCTTTTGCTCGCGTGGGAATGGCGTGTGGCAATGCTGGCTGTGGACAAGCAAGGCGTCACTGCCACGCCTGCAGGCCCGCAACCCTCTGCCATTGCCGAGCGTGATTATTTCTTTCAACGTCTTGAACAGGCGCTTGATGATGGTGGCTTTTTCACCTCTGAAGAAATGGCGCCTACGGTCAAACGCAATATTCGGGCAATGTTTAACCGTGCCGCACCGACAAGTCAGGAAATCAGCACCTTGCACGGGGTCATTCAGGCGCTGACGAAGCAACGCAAGACTCCGGATAAATCGGGTTGACAATATCCGGCGGGATGCGTAGTTTCCCGCCATTCTCGGGAACGTGGATTGCACCAGCGGGGTGTGATGCCGGACATGGCAAATGCCATGACCCTACCGGGGCAAAATGAAAAGGAGCCAACTATGGCAAAGTCTGATCACAAGCGGCATTCCGCTAAGCATAAAATTGACCGCCGTCTGGGTGTAAACCTGTGGGGTCGTCCAAAATCTCCTCTCAATGCACGTGAATATGGTCCGGGCCAGCATGGTCAGCGCCGCAAAAAGCCAACTGACTTTGGTGTGCAGCTGATGGCCAAGCAAAAGCTGAAAGGCTATTACGGCAACATTGGCGAGAAGCAGTTCAAGAAATATTACGCGAAAGCGGCCAGTGCCAAGGGTGATACAGGCCAGAACCTGATCGGTATCCTTGAGACACGCCTTGACGCCGTTGTATATCGCGCCAAGCTTGTGCCAACAGTTTTCGCCGCGCGCCAGCTGGTCAACCATGGTCATGTGCTGCTTAACGGCAAGCGTTGTAACATCGGTTCCGTTCTTCTGAAGCCAGGCGATAAGATTGAGCTTAAGGAGAAGGCCAAAAACATTCCTGCCGTTCTCGAAGCAATCGCATCAGTCGAGCGTGACGTTCCTGAGTATGTTGAGGTTGATCACAACAAATTCACCGCAACATTTGTGCGCATCCCATCGCTTGATGAAGTGCCGTATCCGGTACAGATGGAACCAAACCTCGTCGTCGAATATTATTCACGCTAGGTGAGGTGGCGTACGCCACTATCCACATCTGAAAAAATATTAAGGGGTGATACTTTCCGGGTTTCATCCCTTTTTTAATTGATCAAAGAAAATGCATTGTGATTGGTGCCATCCGCAAAGCATTGGGACGGGCCGCCGGGTAGAAAATATTGGCTTGTTGTGTTTATTTCAAAAAAAGCCAGAGATGAGTGATTGAGGATCAGATGAGTGAAGACGACATTCAGCGCGTGCCCGTGGCGACCAAACAGGGATGGCCTGAACGCTATTTTGCCGTGATCTTCACTGCACAGCGCACGATCTCAGATGAGAATATGTACCAGATAACCGCCGATCGGATGGTCACGCTCGCACAGGAACAGCAGGGGTTTTTGGGCGTTGAATCAGTGCGCGGTGAAGACGGCATAGGGATTACCGTCTCATATTGGGAGGACCGCGACTCCATCCACAAATGGCGCATGAATGTTGAACATCTGGCCGCTCAGCAGATGGGCCGCAAGGAATTTTACGATTGGTATCACGTTCGCATCAGCGAGGTGGTTGCCCACCGCGCCTTTGATGCAAGCCTTGATTCAGATGCGGGCCAACCGCAAGGTGAAGATTAGGCCGGTTTTGGGTTAATTCCGTGAGTTTGCAGCATTTCTGTCAACTCACCGGTTTCGTACATTTCCCGGATGATGTCGCAGCCGCCAACAAATTCACGCTTCACATAAAGCTGGGGAATAGTTGGCCAGTCGGAATAAGCCTTGATGCCCTCGCGGATGCTGTCATCTTCGAGAACATTTATCCCGCGAAAAGGCACGCCAAGATGGGTCAGAACGCCCACAACAGCGGCAGAGAAGCCACATTGTGGAAATACCGGTGTTCCCTTCATGAAAAGCACCACATCTTCGCTGGCGATATCGGTTTCAATCCGCTCTTTTGTTGCATCGGCCAACATGTTTCAACTCCTTTTGGCCTGACTGTGGGCCGAATCAATTACAGTGTTCTTCAGGCGGTCTTCAGTGTCTATTCGGATTTCGGGGCTGACGTCTGCAACGCCAGTGCGTGTAATTCGCCTCCCATACGGCCGCCGAGCGCCTGATAGACCATCTGATGCTGCTGAACCCGCGTTTTGCCGACAAACGCCGAGGAAACAACGGTGCAGGCATAATGATCGCCATCGCCGCGCAGATCCTCTATTGTGATGACGGCGTCAGGGAATGCTTCCTGAATTAATCTCTCAATTTCCGATGCTTGCATTGCCATGATGTACCTCCCCCGCTGGTGGCTATCCTTGCATCAATGCCGGGATTGTGGCCTCGGCGTCATGCTTCATCTGCGTTACAGATATGGCATCCCCACTACCGAATTTCAATTCATCGTCACCATTCAATACACCAATAATCGTAATATCGACATTCATGTCGTTGGCGGCGCGGGCAACAGCATCCGGATCATCAACGGCAACAAGATACCGCCCCTGATCCTCACCGAAAGCCCAGCCATGCCTGTTGCCACCTTCCGGGCACGACAGAACCGCACCCATGCCGCCGGCAATGCACATTTCTGCAACAGCCACAGCAAGCCCGCCATCGCCAATGTCATGCGCAGCAGCAATATGGCCGTTGTTAATTTGCGCCTGCAGGAATTCGCCGTGACGCCGCTCTGCGTCAAGGTCGACCGGTGGCGGTGCAGCAAGCGGTTCATCGGCGAGGTGCCGTGCATAGAGTGATGCGCCAAGCCAGCCGTCATTGCATGAGTCATTCTGGCCGATAACCATCAATGTCTGGCCGCTTTTCTTCGGCGCAATGCCCACGGCGGCGGCAATATCGTCAATCACGCCCACCATGCCAACGACAGGGCAAGGCCTGATCGCGCGACCATCCGTTTCGTTATAAAGTGAGACATTGCCAGAAACGACTGGTGTGTCGAGTGCGCGCGCCGCTTCGCCCATGCCGATAACCGATTGGGCAAGCTGGGTCATGATGTCCGGCTTTTCCGGATTACCGAAGTTCAGATTATTGGTGATTGCCAGCGGTCGTGCACCAACAGCACAGATGTTGCGATAGGCTTCAGCAACCGCCTGTGCGCCGCCAATGCGTGGATCAGCCTCAACATAGCGCGGCGTGCAATCGGTTGTCATTGCAAGGCCACGGTTGCTGCCATGCACCCTGATCAGACCGGCATCACCGCCCGGGCCCTGAATGGTATCGGCCATGACTTGGCTGTCATATTGCTCATAAATCCAGCGGCGGCTCGCCAGATCAATGGTTTGCATGAGGCGGCCAAGGATATCGCTGATTGGGGCCTCGTTGGTAATGGCCGCGCTTTCTAATGTCGGATGCGGGGTGAATTCAACAGTTGGCCTGTCATATTCAGGCGCATCATCGACCAGCGGGGCAAGTGGAATGTCACATGCTGTCCCACCATCTTTGAGCAGGACAAGCCGTCCGGTTTCGGTAACCCGGCCGATCGGCATGAAATCGAGATCCCATTTATTGAAGATTTCACGCGCCGTGTCGGTTGCATCCGGTTTCAGCACCATAAGCATGCGTTCCTGACTTTCTGAGAGCATCAGTTCGTACGCGCTCATCCCGTCTTCGCGTGCAGGGACAAGATCAAGATCGATCTCCATGCCCAGACCACCCTTTGAGGCCATCTCAACAGATGACGAGGTCAGGCCCGCAGCCCCCATATCCTGAATCGACAGCACCGAGTCGGACGCCATCAATTCAAGACACGCCTCCATCAACAGCTTGCCGGTGAACGGATCACCGACCTGAACTGTCGGCCGTTTGGATTCGGTCTCATCGGAAAATTCAGCCGAGGCCATGGTCGCACCATGAATGCCGTCACGTCCGGTCTTGGCGCCAACATAAATGACTGGATTGCCCGGCCCGGTCGCCGCTGAACGGAAAATCCGGTCGCTGTTGGCAAGACCGACAGCCATCGCATTGACCAGGATGTTGCCATTGTAGGACGGATCAAAATTGACCTCGCCACCCACGGTTGGAATGCCGATACAATTCCCATAGCCGCCGATGCCAGACACTACGCCGCCCAGCAAATGCCGTGTTTTTTCATGGTCGGCCGCGCCAAAGCGAAGGGCGTTCAACAGCGCCACCGGCCGTGCACCCATGGTAAAGACATCGCGCAGAATGCCGCCGACACCGGTCGCAGCACCCTGATAGGGCTCTATGTAAGAGGGATGGTTGTGGCTCTCGATCTTGAAGATCGCGGCAAGACCGTCACCAATATCAACGGCACCGGCGTTTTCTCCCGGCCCCTCGATCACCTGTGGGCCGTCAACAGGCATGGTTTTCAGCCAACGCTTTGATGATTTGTACGAGCAATGCTCAGACCACATCGCCGAAAAGATACCAAGCTCACAAAGATTGGGTGTTCTGCCAAGGCGTGTGAGAATTAGCTCCCACTCGTCCTTTGAGAGGCCCATTGACGCCGCATTTTCAAATGTCATTTCGGGGTTGCTCATGATGCCAATGCCTCCAGACACCCGCGTAAAAGAGTGGCACCGTCCGACCCGCCAAGCTCTGCAGAAATGGCCCGTTCCGGATGCGGCATCATGCCCATGACGCGCCCATTCGATGAGACAATGCCGGCAATATCCAGCGCGGCGCCATTCGGGTTGGCTGGTCCCCACGCGGCCCCATCTGTGTAGCGAAAAGCAATTTGGCCGTTGTCTTCAAGCCGTGCCAATTCATCGTCTGTGGCGAAATAATTGCCCTCATTATGGGCAACAGGCATGGTCAGCGGCGTATCAACGGACAGATTTCTGGTGAAGGGAGAGTCGACGGTTTCGCAGACCTTCAGCGTGACATTGCGGCAGACATATTTAAGGCCCGCATTCTGCATTAAAACACCGGGCAAAAGGCCGGTTTCAACAAGCACCTGAAAGCCGTTGCAAACACCCATGACCGCACCGCCTCTGGCGGCATGATCCAGCACCGCATCAATCACCGGCGACCTTGCCGCCAGCGCGCCGCAGCGAAGATAATCACCAAAGGAAAATCCGCCCGGAACAATCGCAAGGTCAATCGGATCAAGGCTGCTTTCCTTGTGCCAAACAAGCGCTGGCCGTCTGCCGGTCAGACGCTCGATGGCCACCATCATGTCACGGTCGCAATTCGACCCGGGAAACACAAGAACGGCAATACGCATTGAACTCAGACTCATGATCACTGCTCGTCCGGGATTTCGATTTCATAATCCTCGATCACTGTGTTCGCCAGCAAGGTCTCGCACATTCTGGCGACACGCTGATGCAAACGCGCAGGATCAGTTTCATCCACGTCAAGGACAATGCGTTTGCCCACTCTGATCTCGTCAACTTCCTGAAAACCAAGATCGTTAAGTGACCGCGCAATGGCCCGTCCTTGCGGGTCGAGAACGCCTTCCTTGAGTGAGATATTTACAATGACTTGCATGTAACTGCCTTTGTTCAACTAGGTGAGCATTATGTTCCGTTGGGGGTGACTTAGACCTCTGGCACGGTGATGCCGAGCCGCCGCGCGATTTCCTGATAGGCTTCGACCAGCCCGCCAAGGTCGCGGCGGAACCTGTCCTTGTCCATTTTCTCGTTTGTCTGCATATCCCAAAGTCGGCAATTGTCGGGGCTGATTTCGTCTGCCAGAATGACGTTGCCGTCAGTTGATGTGCGGCCAAATTCAAGCTTGAAATCGACCAGACGAACACCGATGCCATAGAACAGGCCACTGAGAAAATCATTGATCCGCAGGGTGTCTTCATGGATCACATCCAATTCGTCTGCTGTGGCCCAGCCAAACGTCAGGATATGTTCAGCCGAAATCAGCGGGTCGCCAAGCGCGTCATCTTTCAAACAGAATTCGACCAATGTCCGGGGAAGCGGAGCGCCTTCCTCGATGCCAAGGCGCGGGCAGATTGATCCAGCGGCAATGTTGCGCACAACGATTTCGATTGGAATGATCTCAAGTTTTTGGATCAGCTGTTCACGGTCACTGATCCGGCCCATGAAATGTGTCGGAATCCCCGTTTGCTGCAACGCCAGCATGATGTGCTCGCTGATATAGTTATTGAGGACACCTTTGCCGCTGATCACGTCTTTCTTTTGCGCGTTATAGGCGGTGGCGTCATCTTTGAAATATTGAACCAACGTGTCGGGTTCGGGGCCTTCAAAAATGACCTTTGCCTTGCCCTCATATAGCTTTTGCCGTTCGGTCATGACTGCGAAGCCCCCTGTGCCGGTTTGTCAGCGAAAACCCGCTCAAAAACAGTGTTAACATGGCGAAAATGCTGATCGAGGTCGAACAGCGCCTCGAGCGCCGCCGCGTCAAGATATGTGCGGACATCTTCGTCAGCTTTCAGCAGTTCAAGATAGCTGCCGCCGCCCTCCCAGACTTTCATCGCGTTGCGCTGGACGAAGCGATAGGCGTCTTCACGGCTGACGCCAGCCTGTGTAAGGGCAAGCAGCACCTGCTGCGAATGGACAAGACCTCCAAGCTGGTCAAGATTGGCTTGCATCCGCTCTGGATAGACAAGCAAATTCTCAATCACGCCAGCGAGGCGATGCAGGGCAAAATCAAGCGCGATCGTGGCGTCCGGCGCCATCACCCGCTCAACTGACGAGTGCGAGATGTCCCGCTCATGCCACAACGCCACATTTTCCAGCGCTGGTATGACAGCGGCACGAACAATGCGTGCAATGCCTGTCAGATTTTCAGTCAGAACCGGATTGCGCTTGTGTGGCATCGCCGAGGACCCTTTTTGTCCTGCCGAGAAAAATTCCTCGGCTTCCCGGACTTCGGTGCGCTGCATATGGCGGATTTCTGTGGCCAGCCGCTCAACGGAACTGGCGACAACACCCAAGGTGGCAAAGAACATCGCGTGGCGGTCTCTCGGGATCACCTGCGTGGAGACGGGTTCTGGCCGTAATCCCATCTTTTCGGCAACATGCGCCTCAACCGCCGGGTCGATATGGGCAAAGGTGCCTACCGCTCCGGAGATGGCGCAGGTGGCAATTTCATCCCGTGCCGCCTCCAGTCGCCGATAGCAACGACTGAATTCCGCGTAAAAGGTGGCCAGCTTCAGACCAAAGGTTGTTGGCTCGGCATGGATGCCATGACTGCGCCCGATGGTCGGGGTGAACTTGTATTCATGTGCGCGTTTGTCGAGTGCCGCCAAAATCCGTGAAATGCCGGTGAGTAAGAGATCGCTGGCGCGCATCAATTGCACGGCCAATGTGGTGTCAAGAACATCCGAGGATGTCATGCCCTGATGCACGAATCTGGCGTCAGGCCCGATATGTTCGGCAAGATTGGTCAGGAAAGCGATCACATCATGCTTGGTTTCGCGCTCAATTTCGTCGATGCGCTCAATTTCGAACTGGCCCTTTTCCCAGATGGTCTTGGCAGCATCTGCCGGAATTACACCCAGCGCTGCTTGCGCATCACAGGCATGTGCCTCGATTTCGAACCAGATTTGAAACTTGCTTTCCTCTGACCAGATGGCGCTCATTTCTGGCCGGGAGTATCGCGGGATCATGCGGTTAAATTCCTTTGCGTTGAATTGCGCCAAGTTGTACCATTGGTCCCATGAAAAAACCAGTACTGAACCCACAATTTGTGGGTCAATTGGGGTGAAAACCACAAGATGCTGTTACGACGACTGATTTTGGGTGCAGTGATGCAGGCGGCACGTAATCCTGCCGTGCAAAAAAAGGCAGGTGAAGCGGCAGGACGTGCCTTGCAAGCAGCAAGACCGGGTTTGATGCGGGCGAGTCGGCGGGCTGGTGAATTGACCCGAAAGGCACGGCAAAAGCTCGATCAGGGCTTTGGTGAGGACAAATAGTAGCCGCAACTGGCAGTCAGATGAGGGTGTTGCCCAAAGATGAGCCAGAGATAAGCCAGAGCTGCCCCAGAGATAATCAAGCGATGGTCTAGAGATGGCCGAGCGATTTGAAGCTCACACATTGTCGGCCAGCCACAATCAGATGATCATGCAAGGCGATGGTAACGAGGTTGAGTGCCCGCTTGAGTTGATCCGTCATTTCAATGTCGGCGCGTGACGGCTCCGCCTCACCGCTTGGGTGGTTGTGCACCAGAATTACCGCCTGCGCATGGTGTTTGAGTGCTGCATTGATAACTTCGCGGATATAGACAGGGGTTTGATTAACCGTGCCCTTTGACAGGGTTTCCTCGGCAATGAGGCGATTTCTGTTGTCAAGACACAGCATGATCAGATGTTCTATGGGCTCATGCGCAAGGCGGTTGACACAATAATGTTTGACCGCGCCCCAACTCGTCAGCACCGGGCGCTTGTGAACATCCGAATGGACAAGGTGCAACCCTGCCGCCTCGACCAGTTTCAGGCTTGCAAGGACGGCATCTCCAACGCCGTCATGCTGTCTCAACTTTTCGTTTGGTGCCCGCAAAATCGCAGCTAGTGACCCGAAAGACCGCATTAAATTTTTGGCTAATGGCTTGGTGTCGCCGCGAGGCAGTCCCGCAAACATCAACATCTCGAGTATCTCGAGCTCCGTCAAGCTGTCCGCGCCCTTATGCAACAGCTTCTCGCGCATGCGCCGCCGATGCCCTTTTGTATGATCCGCACTCATACTTTCTGGTACAGCAAAGCGGATAAAAAAAGAGTTAAGAGTGCGGAAATTTAGGCCACGTAGGGTGGTTTTGTGAAGTTGGTGGGAGATAATGTGAAAATCTCTGGCGCATCCTCGGTAATGCCAATTGAATGTTCAAACTGCGCAGAGAGCGATTTATCGCGGGTGACGGCAGTCCAGCCATCGCCAAGGATCTTGGTTTCGGCGCGACCGGCGTTGATCATCGGCTCGATGGTAAAAATCATTCCGGGCCGAAGCTCCATCCCGCTTCCGGGGGTGCCGTAATGTAACACGGTTGGTGCACAGTGAAATGTCTGGCCAAGACCATGCCCGGTGAAGTCACGAACGACCGAAAAACGTTCGGACTCAGCAAAAGACTGGATGGCGTGGCCAATATCGCCAAGCGTGTTGCCCGGTCTGGCGACCTCAATACCCCGCATCAGGCACTCATAGGTAACATCGCAAAGCCGCTGTGCCTTGACCGATGGCGTGCCAACGTAAAACATCCGTGACGTGTCACCGTACCACCCGTTGAGTATCACCGTCACATCGATGTTGAGGATATCGCCATCACGCAATGTCTTGGCGCCGGGGATGCCGTGACACACAACATGATTAAGTGAGATGCAGGTTGATTTGGGAAAGCCTTTGTAATTCAGCGGCGCCGGTGTGGCGTTGTTGGCAATGATAAAATCATGGCAAATCCGGTCCAGCTCTTCAGTAGAAATGCCGGCTGCAACATGCGGGGTGATCATATCCAACACTTCAGCGGCAAGCCTTCCCGCTGCACGCATGCCTGCAAATCCTTCGGCCCCATGACAAATTACTGTTTCACTGCGCATTTTTTCAACCACTGTCCCTATAGAGCCGATAGCTCTACTGCTATTCGTTGCCTGTGCCAACCCCTATGGCACCAGTCATCGCAGTTTTTGCCAATATGGTGTTTTTGCATGAAGTCATTGCTATCACAGCTTATCCCCCTTTTTCGCGAGCTTCTGCTTCCTACATAATGGAGAGTCATTTAAGTCAAAGGGTGAAATTTCCTCATGTCTGAATCTTCCAAACCCAACCCGACCGCCGCGATTATCGTCATTGGCGATGAAATTTTGTCCGGACGCACCAAGGATAAGAATATTGGCTGGCTTGCCGAACAGCTAAACGGCATGGGGATCATGCTTGGCGAGGCGCGGGTTATTCCTGACATCCGGCAGGTGATTATCGATAACGTTCGTGAATTGTCAGATCGGTACGATCTTGTCTTTACCAGTGGGGGAATTGGGCCAACCCATGACGATATCACGACTGAGGCCGTGGCTGCGGCCTTCGGCAAAGCTGTTATCCGTCATCCCGATGCCGAGGCGGTATTGCGCAAACATTATGCGAATACGGATCTTGAATTCAACGCGGCGCGTCAAAAGATGGCTGATATTCCCGAAGATGCCACACTAATTGACAACCCCTTGAGTGCAGCGCCCGGCTTCATCATTGGCAATGTGCATGTGCTACCGGGGGTTCCTTCAATCCTTCAGGCGATGTTTGAGGGGTTGCAACCCCGCCTCCCGGGTGGAGTTGCAATGACCCGTATCACTGTGCAATGCGCCACCGGCGAGGGCACGATTGCCACGATCCTTGGTGATGTGCAGGCCCGCCATGATGGTATCAGCGTTGGCAGCTATCCTTGGTTCAAGCCGGGGCAGTTTGGTACGGCGGTTGTGGTCAGCGGGCTTGATGAAGCGGTGGCGAACAAAGCTGCTGATGAGATTGTTAGTGCCGTAAATGAAATGGGAGCCGATGCCTTTATCGTGGCACCGGGCGATACCGCCTGATGGTGCATTTGCGGTTGCTCAACCGGCTTTGTGATACGATGCGTAAATCCGGATAGTTAACCCCATGGCCCGGGATCTGACTTTTGGGATTTTTTGCGTGAAAATCCCGGGACTGATCCCCGCGCCTTGCCGGTTTGTTGATTCGAACTGGAATCATCCTTTTCCTGACTGACTTTGCGTGAGCCAAGCTGGATGCGGCGGCTGTCGGGCCGGTATTTATGTCGTGCTTCCGCAGTCAAGGTTGAAAAATCCATCGGCTTTCCGTAGTCGCTCGCCTCTACAGGGTCATCACGCCCGAATAACGGTATGTCACGATGTTTGAAAAAGGGAACAAGGACCATGCCGGCGATAAACCCGCCGATATGAGCAAAATAGGCAACGCCCCCGCCATCACTTGTCAATGCCGTTGGAACCGCAACAAACTGGCCGCCGATCCATATGCCAAGCACAAGCCATGCGGGAAGATTGATGAAGCGGACAAAGATGATCAAAAGGAAAAAGGTTCTGATCACCGCCTTCGGGTGCAGAATGAGATAGGCGCCAAGGACACCTGCGATTGCACCGGATGCCCCAACCATGGGGATCTGTGAAGCCGGGTTAATCATCATTTGTGACAGCGCCGCCGCCGCACCGCACAGGCAATAGAAAAGCACAAATTTGACGCGGCCCATGGACTCTTCAACATTATCGCCAAAAATCCACAAATAGAGCATGTTGCCACCAAGATGCATCCAGCC
This sequence comes from Alphaproteobacteria bacterium, assembly GCA_038147495.1. GTDB lineage: Bacteria > Pseudomonadota > Alphaproteobacteria > Puniceispirillales > Puniceispirillaceae > MED-G116. The sequence continues at coordinate 82,779 of JAYQTT010000002.1, forward strand.
GCCATGCATGAACATGGATGTGAAAATTGTTGCCCAGGCTGGCACAATTGCAAAATCCGCAGGCAGGGTTTTAATTCCCATGAAGTGGGATGGAATAAAACCATATAAAAACAATGCTTTATTCACTTCTTGAGGCGGCAGTGATTGTTGCCACAGGAAGACAAGAATGCATGTGCCAATTATCAGCCAGGACAGAATTGGCGTGCGTGTCGTCGGGTTGTTGTCAAAAAGCGGGAAGAAGAACATCGCGAGTTTTTTCTTGTTTGAGCTGACTTACTGTAGCCATATTCACATGTAATAACCAAACCTATGTAGCGCGGTTTTGCCAACGGCCGGGTGAATTGATCAGAAAACAGGAGTTGTTTGACATGATTTTATCCGGTGTTTCTTCAGTATCATCGTCGATCCGGCTGGCCTCGGTGACATTGGCTTCCTTTGTCGCTCTGAGCCTTGTTTGCATTTTTGCCGTGAACGTCATGCCGGCATCGGCGCAAATTTCTATCAATATCGATGATGACACGAGATTATCATTCCGCTCGGGTAATTTTGATGTCACGCGCTACAGCGGCCGTATGTTCGATGTGTCACTCTACGAGGATGACAGACTTATTCTGACTGCTGATGAATTGGTCATGGAATCGTCAGGTGCGCTGAATGATCAGGATTTTTTCATCGACAATTTTTATCTGCGCAACGGAATTATCGTCGGTGAGCAGCTTCGATTTGCCGAAGTGACAGTTGAAAATGTCAACATTGCCGAATTTATCCACGCGATTGAGAAGCGCGAGGAAACCGGCGGTCCATTGCTGGCTACAGGGGCAGGTTTGTCCAACGAGAGCCGACTGCAAATCAAAGGGATTGAAATTGTCGCGGATGGCATTCTCGCCAAGGTAAAGAATGTCGAGACACTCGGCTTATCGTTTGATCAATTGCCTGACGGGCAGCGTTTTTTCAAGGATTTCGGCTTTGTTGTCGATGGGTTCAGGATGACCCCGATAAAGATCAGTTCTGATACAGAAGAATTGAAGCGCGTATTGGACGCCCGTGGCCTTGATGCATTGACGATTGATATGGCCATATCGCAAGCCGTCACACCAATCGTTGATGGGCTTGGTGTTGAGAATATGATCAATCTGGAACTGCATGATCTGGCGTCTATGCAAATGCTGGCGAATGTTGACCTCACTTTTGCCGCGCTTGCGACATTGAACCAGATTGAACACACCGATTTCAGCAGTCTGGAGCAGGCAACGCCAATACTTGAAGGGCTTCGCTTGCGCGCCTTTACCGGCACTTATTATGATCTTGGAATGCTTGACGCGCTTGTTGCCGTCACCGCTGAAGATGAGCAGATGCAAAGCGCCGATGTGCGCACCAGTATGCGTCTTGCGATTTCGCAAGGACTGCAAGCGTTTTTGCCACGCAACGGGATGGATCTGGCCCGACCGATTGAGACCTTGATCCAGCAGGGCGGTGGGTTAGAGCTTGAAGTCAAACCAACACAGCCTGTTCCATTGGCAAGCTTTGTCGGCTTTATGTTTATGCCTGATTTGGCCATCGACCAGCTTGGTGTGGCACTCACCCATTTGCGCTCACAGTGATAACAAACAACCTGAAGATTGTTAGGCTAAAGCAATATAGATCTGCGCCATGTCCATGGTTGCGCCGAATGATGGTGTGTCTATATTGGTGTGTCTGATTATCCCTATGGAATGACTTTGACAATGCGGACAGATACTTCTGGTAAGAACGTGCCCGAAATTACCCCGGTGTTGCTGGCAGGGGGATCGGGTACGCGACTGTGGCCATTGTCGCGGCAATCCTATCCGAAGCAATTTTCATCATTGATTGGTGATCAGTCACTCTTTCAACAAAGTGCTCTTCGGCTATCAAGTTCATCGTCACTGGCATTTTCTCGGCATGTTACGCTGACCAATGCTGATTTCCGGTTCATCGTTGGTGAACAGTTGCATGCGATCGGTGTCCAGCCTGGGCCAATCCTGATTGAGCCAGAGGGCAAAAACACGGCCCCCGCAATCCTCGCCGCCAGCCTTTATGCAATGGATGAAAATCCAGATGCCATTCTGTTGGTCGCACCATCAGACCATGTGATACCGGACGTTTCTGCCTTTCATGCGGCCGTGCAAGCTGGCCTCGAGCACATTGCCAATTCAAGAATCGTTACCTTTGGCATCGTGCCTGACCGCCCGGAAACCGGTTATGGCTATCTGGAACTTGCCACACCATCGGTCGGCAAGCCTGTCGATTTGAAAAGGTTTGTTGAGAAACCGGCACTCCCGGACGCCAAGAAAATGCTGGAGGCCGGAAACTTTCTCTGGAATGCCGGTATTTTCATGTTTCGCGCAAAGGACATGATCGCTGCTTTTGAGGCTCACGCGCCAAATCTCATTGAACCCGTGGGGAATGCGTTGCGTAAGGCAAAGTCTGATCTTGATTTTTTGCGGCTTGACCCTGACGCATGGTCCAAATGTGAAAATATCTCGATTGACTATGCCGTTATGGAGAAGGCTGAAAATCTGGTGGCGGTGCCATTTTCCGCTGGCTGGTCCGATCTTGGTGATTGGGACGCCGTCTGGAAACAGACCGGGCCCGATGAAAATGGTGTTGTCACTTCAGAAGGCGCCACTGCAATTGACTGCCAGAACAGTCTTTTGAGGTCAGAGAGCGAGTCACTGGAAATCGTTGGAATTGGTCTTGATAACATGATCGCCGTAGCGATGGCAGATGCGGTGCTTGTTGCCCCACGCGACCGTGCCCAGGATGTCAAACAAGCGGTTTCCGCTCTTGCCAAAAAAGATGCCAGTCAGGCCAAACAATTTCCAAAAGATCATCGCCCATGGGGATGGTTCGAAACATTGATTGATCACGCCAATTTCAAGGTCAAGCGCATTCAGGTGAATCCTGGTGCCGCACTCAGTCTTCAAAGTCACAAATACCGATCTGAGCATTGGGTTGTTGTAGAGGGGACAGCTCTTGTCACAATTGGCGATACCGAAACCCTGTTAAGCCGAGACCAATCCGTCTATATCCCACAGGGCGCAATTCATCGCATGGCAAATCCGGGTGAGGGGCCAATGATCCTGATTGAGGTTCAGACAGGAACCTATTTTGGCGAGGATGATATCATCCGCTATGATGATATTTACGCTAGGGGATAGCTTGGCCCGGGCGGTTGAAGCCAGACATGATCCTATCTCTCTTAAAGGCGCGTCCGCAGAGGCCTATTCAACGGTGACGGTCTGCTTGTGTTCCAGCAGTTTGCCATTGTAGGCAAGTGCGCTGTGATCATTCGCGTTGAGCGAGACCGAGATCACATTCTCGCCAGTTGGCAATTTGCCGATATGGAACCAATCCCCATAAATCCGGCCCAACTTCTCGCCATTAACATAGATGTGGGCATGACCATGACCTTCGACATTGGCAAGCCCTGCTGATGCCGCGTCAAAGGTAAAATTGCTGGTTTGAAGATGAAGATTCCAGCCCCCAACAGGATCTTTCTGGATTGATGAGGTAATTGTTGGAATCAACGCCCAACCGTCTACCGCCATCATCTCATGAGAATGTGCGCCGGTTTCCATCTCGGCCATGTCGGCTTTCATGTTCATTTTTGCGCTGTCATTGCCAGCTGGCATTTGCCAGAAATCACTGGCGATCCAGAACGTCATCGCGCCAATTACTGCTCCGGTGACAAAGGTGACAATAAGATTCGCCCCACGTCCCGCATGTGAGGAGGGTGCTCTGTGCCGGAATTGGTTTCTGATTTTTCGGTCATTGTTGAAGTCCTATTTTTGGCAGTGGCACCTAATCGAGTTTCACACCGGCGTTGCGCATATTCTCCAACGCTGCATCCAAAGACCCATCAAAATCAATGCCGCGGCAGCTGGATAATTTGACAGTCACGTCAAATCCCTGAGCAACACCATCCAGCGCCGACCATGCCACGCAAAAGTCAGTTGCCAGCCCTGCCATTGTCAGATTGGTGCAGCCGCGATCACGCAAGAAGCCACTGAGGCCGGTTGGTGTGACCTTGTCATTCTCGAAAAAGGCCGAATAGGAATCAACATCGGGATTCATTCCTTTCCGGATGATGGCCGCCGCACTGGACGTATCGAGTGCCGCATGAAAGGCGGCGCCGTCACTGCCCTGAATACAATGATCAGGCCATAGCACCTGTGGTCCATACGGCATTTCAATCAATTCCAGTGGGGCCTTGCCATCATGTGACGAGGCAAAGCTGCTGTGACCTTTTGGATGCCAGTCCTGTGTCAAAACGACCAGATCATGGTCCGCCATCATCGCATTGATCGAGGGCATGATTTCATCGCCGCCGCCCACCGCCAGCGCACCACCGGGGCAGAAATCATTCTGTGGATCAATCACAACAAGACAATTCATCATAGCCTCCCCTGCTGTTGCCCTGATTTACCTCGCTCATGCTAGGAGGTTTTTGGGCGTAAGTAAAAGCCTCAACGCAGTCCGTCTTCGCCTTTGACCTCATCAGCCTGAAGCCCACCCATGCGATGATGGACACGTGGTCCACGCGACATTGCCAGCGCAAACATCAGCTCGCCACTGCGCGGCGCATCGGGGATGCGCACTTCCATGGCGTCAAAATGGCTTCGTACATAGGCTGCATTAATATGGCCAAGGGGAATGTCGATCGGTGTTCCCGGCCCGCCAACCTTCATCGCGGAAGGTACGATCGCCTTTGCTTCGCCAAGCCGTTCACGCATTGCGTAACCACCGGGCACATGCCAGAGCGCCGTATGTTCAAGTTCGCCGCCTTCACCGGCAAGCGCTGCCTTGCCATAGCCGTCTATTCCGTCAATGCCGCCCAGAGCATCGATCAGCGCATCCGTCATCTGCAAGCCAAGCGGTTTCAGATCGTCCATTGCAGATTGCAAATCATCTTGCCAGACGTTGGCAAAGGGATTGGCAACAACCGCCACGATCGCGGCCCGGCGCCGTGGTTCTGGCGGCAGTGGACCATTTTCATGATGAATGGTCTCGATAAATGTCATCATCTTCCGCAATTTGAATTCAGGCATGATATTCCTCTATTTCATCACTCTCGAATTGGGGTAACAGGCGCGTTGTGCCAATGGTATCAGCCGTCATGCCGACAACGTCATTGTGACCCTGCAAGGATATGACCGCACCGGCAATCTGGTCTTTGTTCAGCATCTGCTGTGCAACCGCCGCGCCGCTTCTTATGGCCGAGTCGACAGAAACTTTGTCCAGAAGCGGTACGCCGGTGGTAACCAGCCGGTCACCGAGATCACTGTCAGGATTAAGGCTGTTTGCGGGCATCCGGATGATTTCGGTCTCATCAGCCGGATTAACCGCGTTCGCAATCAATGTCGCGGCGATATCGGCTGTAGCGGTATTTCGTGCCAGAACGGTAACGCTGTCGGCAACGCCGAGGGAATGGCTTCTGCCCTGCCAGCCAGATGTTGCGATCCCACGCCACATTGTTGGCCCGGTGATCATCAACTGCCCACCGGCGATACCTGCGATCCGGGCGGTGGTCATTGCCCCGGGCGCGGTCCAGAATGCGATATCGCCACCATTATTAACGCTTATTTTAGTCGCAGTATGTGCCGCGTCATTCTCCAAAATCGCAGACAATATGTGGTCGGCAACGGCACCGGCAACTGCGATCATCGGCGTAACAAACTGCCCATTGGCCATGTCGCAGGCTGCCTGCATGCGTCTTGCAACGGGCCCCTTAAAATCATTGTCTTTACGGTGGGGCGCACGAAGCTGATGCAGTTCTTCCACCAGCTCATCAAGAACCGGCATACCGGTCTGCACAGCAATCTCGAAAATCTCATTTCTGCAATGGCCGTCTGCATCAATGATCATGTCGATAGGCCCATGCTGAAGATGCAGCCTTTCACCGGCGCCAATCAGATGGGCCTGCATTCCATAAGCTTCGTATTTCCGGCTAGCCCTCATCATCATCTCTGGTGAGAAGTGAATTTGTCCCGGGCGCAATCAATTGCGCATTGGCGCCATATTCACTTCCGTCCTGCACAGCGTCTGCGATGCTGCGAATGGCGCTTTCATGTCCGCCCAGTTCAAGATAGTCCTCGCGGCGAACAGTGAATTCCAGCGGCGCCACAAGCGCAGGTGTCGGCACATAGCCAAAGGCATTTTCCGGCAAATTCAACACGTCAAGCATGATCGTAATGCCGCCGCCGGGCCAGACATACGCGGGAACACCGCCGCAGGAAACGGCGGTGTGTTTCTGTTGTACCGATCGGGTCAATTTCACCGGGTTTTTGGTCGCACCGGCCCGCAATGATCCACCAGCCCCGCCCATGAACAGAACCGTACACAAGGCTGGCTCACAATTTTCCGTGATCAAATCAACGGTTGGTCGCAATGTTTCGGGGAGTGGCTGTGGCTGTGGCTTGAGGTCATCATCAAGAACGAAATAGGCATATTGATCACCAGTGGTTGAGACCATCAGCAAAGTAAGACCTGGCCGCGCCCCTTTTTTGGCGTTCCATTCGCCCAAAATTGTCAGCGGGTCCTGAATGTCCGTACCACCCCAGCCAAGACCCGGCTCGGCCACCTGAAAATAGCGGCCGGGTGTGGAACGCCTGCCATTGATCTTGATGCCGGTTTCTGGCCAATCAATGACCTTTCCAGCCTGATGTTCAGAGACCACGCCGGTGATGTGGTCATCGACCACTACGACCTCATCGACAAGCCCTTTCCATTGTGATGCAAACATGCCGATTGTTGCCGAACCGCATCCAACGCGCATGCGCTCTTCGGCGACACCATTAACTATTGGCGGCTTTCCTGCTTGTACGACAATAGTGGCACCATCATCGATTGTGAGTTCCACGGCCTCTTTGTTGCAAAGACGCATCAACGTATCACAGGTCGTTCGGCCTTCCTGTTTTGAGCCTCCGGTCAGATGGTCAACACCGCCAAGTGACAGCATCTGCGAGCCATATTCCGAGGTCATCATCAGGCCAACTGCCTCGCCATTACATCTGACAATCGCGCCTTCTTTGCCAAGATGTCGGTCGGTATCGATTTTTACCTTCACTCCGCAATAGGAAAAAATGGCTTCGGTCACGACGGTGACGAAATCAACGCCTTCGATGTCACGGCTGATAATGAAGGGGGCGGGCTTGTAATCGGGATAGGTCGTGCCGGCACCGACTGCGGTAACAAACATCTGGTCACTTTGGTCGAGGCTGCCGTCCCAATCCGCACCAAGAAAGGGTTTTACCTTGTCTCCAGCGGCAAGACGGCGATCAAGGATCGTCAATGGATCAAGGCGGATGATCTTGCCATCCTCATTGGCATAGCGGTCACACGCTCCGCTTTTGCCATCGGCGATGTAACACATAACCGGACAAGCATCGCATCTGATCTTTTCTTCTTTTTGTCTTTCGGTCATGTGGCGGCTCCTGACCGGCTAGCGTGAATTGCCTTCAATACGCGGTGTGGCAGGGCCGGAATCATATCAAGATCAGCGCCGCTTGCGTGGCGAATGGCGTTGATTATGGCAGGCGCAGCCGGTATCAGCACATGCTCACCAAGCCCTTTTGCCCCCATCGGCCCAACCGGATCTGGTTTTTCGACAAAAATTGTCTCTATGTTGGGCATGTCGCCGATGGACGGGATCAAATAGTCATGCAGGTTCTCAGTGCGCCCGGGAATGAACTCCTCCATCAGCGCCATGCCAAGACCTTGGGCTATACCGCCCTCAATCTGGCCTGAGGCAAGAACCGGATTGATCACACGACCAAGATCGTGCGCTGCAACGATATTGACGACACGAACTTTGCCAAGCTCCAGATCGACCTCAACCTCGGCAAGCTGTGCGCCATAGCCATAGACCTCATAGGGAGTGCCCTGGCCATTCTCGTCCAGCGGCACGGTTTGCGGATCGAAACTCTCTTCGGCGCGCAGAACATAGCCAAATTCATCAACAGGCATGTCGGCAAGTTCAATCCGGTGATTGTCTGCCGCACCGGTGATCACAATCGATGCGCCGTCAAGCCGGAGTGTGGCACTGTCATCCATGTTGCTCAGCCGCAGAATGTCGGCGCGCAGCTTGCGTCCGGACAATTCAGCTGCCTTGCCGGTAATGAATGTCTGGCGAGAGGCCGATGTCTTGCCGCAATCCGGGGTCAAGGCCGTATCCGGTCCGATCAATTCGAAATCTGCGATGCTCATGCCAAGGGCGTCTGCACAAATCTGAGTAATGACCGTGTTCGACCCTTGGCCGATATCAGTCGCCCCTTGATGCAGCCGGAGTTTGCCATCGGCGGTAATGCCAAGGCGCACTGTCGATGGGTTTGGCAGGGCTGTATTGCCACACCCATACCAGCATGACGCTACGCCAACGCCGCGTTTCACCACATCGTTTTCGGCGTTGAATTTTGCGATGCGTTCACCGGCGTCTTTCCATGCAGGCACAAGTGCCTCCAGACATTCGGCAATGCCCACACCATAGAGCTGTTGGCCGCACACTGTCCTGTCACCGTCACGAAGCGCATTTCGCAACCTGATGTCCAGCCGGTCAAGCCCAAGCGCGTTGGCCAGCCTGTCCATAAGCTTTTCCTGCAAAAGTGCGGCCTGTGGTACGCCAAAGCCGCGAAAGGCGCCAGCGATCGGGCCATTGGTGTGGATTGCATGTGCTTCGGCAAGGTAATGTGGCACGCGATATGGGCCTGAGGCGTGGATCGGTACGCGGGTGGCGACGGTTGGTCCCCAACTGGCATAGGCACCGGTATTGAAGTCGCCATCAAAAACCATGCCGACAATTGTGCCATCCCGGTTTGCCGAGAGACGGCCCTGCATCGTGGCAGGATGGCGCTTTGTCGTCGAAATCATCGATTCATGCCGCGTGTAGACCATTCGGCAAGGGCGTCCAGTCTTTAGGACGGCAAGTCCCAGCAAGGGTTGCAAAGACACATCCAACTTTGTGCCAAAGCCGCCACCCGCAGCTGCAGGAGCAATCCGCACACGCTCCAATGGCAGGCCCAACACTTTTGCTGTGTCTTCCTGATCCATCACTGGCGCTTGCGTGCAGGCTGAAATCGTCAGGACATCACCGTCCATCCAGGCACAGCCCGCCTCCGGCTCAATTGGCGCATGCTCGACATAGCTTGTCCGCATTGTGGCATCGACGCTCACCTCGCCAAGCCCCAGCCCGTCCGCGCCTTCGCCGGACTTGACCTTTCCTGTAATTAACAGGTTTCCTGCCCGGTTTTCATGCAGGACAACATGTTTGGAGGCGCGCGATTCTTCGCTTGTCAGGACGGAGTCCAGAACTGTCCACGTCACCGGGAAGTCACCAAGGTCGAATTGGGCAAGCTGATCGGCCTCACCAACGACAAGGGCAATGGCTTCACCCCGAAAGCGGGCTGTGTTTTCGGCCAATGCAGGCTGGTCGGCAAAGGGTGGGATGACACCGAAAGCATTCACGCCCTTGATGTCGGCGGCGGTGACAATTGTCGTGATGAAAGGGTGCTTTGATTGCCACGTCTCAATGTCGCCAAATTCAAAGGCTGCATGAAAATGTGGCGAGCGGACAGCACGCACCAGAAGCGCATCATCGGGCCATTGATCCGCGCCAAATGCCTCGGTAAAGGCAACTTTGCGATGTCCGTCAAGACGCCAAACACCGGCACCCACGGCCGCTCCGCTTTCGGGTGTGGTTTGTTCTATCAGCTCTGATCCCGCGTCAAGGACGGCATCAATGATTTTTGCATAGCCTGTACACCGGCACAGAACACCACCAAGGGCGTCCTCAACGGCTTGCCGGTCAGGTTGTGGGTTTTTCCGCAATAAAGCTGTCGCGGCCATCATCATGCCGGGCGTGCAAATACCGCATTGCGCGGCGCCGTGCCGTAAGAACGAATGCTGCAGTGCGGACAGGCTGTCATCCGCCTCATTCAGCGAAATCGCCGTTTCAATCTGCCGCCCGCTTGCCTGTGCGGCGGGCATAAGACAGGCGCATACGGCATTGCCATCCACAAGAACCGTGCAAGCCCCGCAATCACCGGCATTACACCCCACTTTAGTGTCACGCAGTCCAATTTTTTCGCGAAGGACATCACTCAACCGCATCGATGGATCACACTCCACCTCTGTCTTGCTGCCATTTACTGTGAAGTTCATGCAGGTGCCTGTTTCCGAGATTCCGTCCATCACGATGCCTCGCTGCATAAATCTGCGATAATGCGTCCAACCATTCTGGCGGCGGCTTCATGCCGATAGTCTGCCGATGCGCGCACATCATCAATTGGTGTCAGGGATGCGCTGATTGCTGGCTGCATATCCCGGGCAATCATTGGCGCGTCTGCTACGCTTGCCGAGATGAGCGCTGTTTCCAGCTCTTGCTGCCGTATGGCCACAGGGGCACAGGCGCCAATCGCAATCCGTGCATCGGTGATTTTGCCTGCGTCGATAACCAGACGTGCCGCAACCATGGCGATCGAGATGACCAGATAATGCCGCGCGCCCAACTTGGAGAAGGCAGACACACCCGCCTCAGAGCTTTCCGGAATGAAGATGGCTGTAACCAACTCATCCGGTTGCAGAGCTGTTTGTCGCGCGCCGGTCAGAAAATCGCCAAGGCCAAGGCGCCGCTTGCCGCGCACTGAGGACAGTTCGACTTCCGCATCCAGAGCCATGAGGCAGGGCACGCTGTCCGCCGCCGGCGATGCCGTGCACAAATTGCCACCAATCGTGCCGCTGTTCTGGATTTGCACCGCGCCAATCTCGCGACTGGCCTGCTTGAGCATCGTGTAGCCAGCGGGAAGAGGGGCGTGCAAAATGTCGGTCCAGCTTGTGGCCGCACCGATACGCCGCCACCCATCCTTTGATTCAATGCCGCGAAGTTCGTCTATTGCTGTAATGTCAAGAAGCGGACCTTCAAGCGATGGTGCCTGTCTTGTTGGATAAATGTCGGTACAGCCTGCCATGACCAGAGGCTGTTCAGCCGCCAGCCAGTCCAACGCATCATCGAGTTTGTCGGGGCGCAAATATGCCATCGATCAGGCACCAGATATTGTTTCAAAAATTGTTTGTGTACAAATAGACTGTGCTATGGTGGCATAGGAGTGTCAACTGAGATTTGCGGCCTACATGCCGCAGGCAGGAGGACATGTTGAAAGATGAAAATGACCGATACGTTCTTGAGAGCCAGATCGGTTTTATCATGCGCCGCGCAGTGCAGCGCCACATTGCCATATTCGCATCCTTGATCCCGGATTTGACGCCAACGCAGTTTGCTGCGCTGGCAAAGCTGTGTGAGTTGGGGCAGGCGTCACAGAACGAACTTGGACGGTTGACGTCAATGGATGTCGCTACGGTAAAAGGGGTCGTTGATCGACTTCGTGACCGGGGCCTTGTATCCGCCAAACCGCTCATCAGCGATAAACGACGGTTAATTCTGACCCCGACGCCAAAGGGCAAGTCGCTTTACAACAAATTGACTGCAAAGGCGCGTGAGGTTTCGCAACAGACGTTGAGCCCGCTGTCCAAAGAGGAAAGCAGGCAGTTGATCGAGATCCTGAAAAAGCTGGTTTGACGCCGCGCTAGACGCCGACAAACCGGGTCAGAAGTTCCGGCTTTGCTTCGAGCTCGGCAGTGGTGATCGCAGGATGATTTCTGCCATTTTCGAGGAACACCACTCTGTCGGCAATCGACAGCACGGCATCAACGCGTTGTTCAACAAGAAGAATGGCGACACCTCGTTCACGCAGAGCGGTTACCGCTTGACGAATCTGTTCGATCATCGAGGGCTGAAGTCCCTCGGTTGGCTCATCAAGCAACAAGACAGACGGGTTGATGCATAGCGCCCGGCCTGTTGCCAGCATTTGCTGCTCGCCGCCGGACAAGGTGTCGGCGCGTTGGTCAAGTCGCTCGCGAAGGCGTGGGAACATGGAAAGAACCTGCTCTCTCATGTCATCGCCTTGCTGCCGGACCATCAGCCCGATTTCCAGATTTTCAGCGACTGTCAGCTCGGCGAAAAGTCTGCGGCCTTGGGGGATATAGCCAATGCCATGTTTTGGCACTTCATGCGCAGGCAGGGCTGATACAATCTCGCCATTACATTCCACCGTGCCGGTCTTGGCACGGATCAAGCCCATGATCGTTTTCATGCAGGTTGTTTTGCCAGCACCATTGCGCCCCAGCAGGCATACGATCTCGCCTGCATTCACCTCAAAGGAGACATCATAGAGCACCTGAACGTCATCATAGCCGGATGATAGATTATTGATTCGCAGCATCATCCCGTCCCCAGATAAGCGGCCTGAACCGCTGCGTTTTCGTGTATTTCCTTCGGCGTGCCCTCGGCAAGGATTTGCCCGCCATTAAGCACGGTAATGGCGTCAGCCGTCTGCATCACCACATGGATGTTATGTTCAATCAGCAGGATCGTCATTTCACCGGCAAGCCCCCGGATCAGCTTGATGAAATCTTCAATTTCACTGTCTGCAAGACCTTGTGTCGGTTCATCAAGGATCAATAGCCGTGGTTGCTGGCTGATACCCATGGCAATTTCAAGAAGCCGCTGGTGACCATAGCTGAGATCACCGGCAAGCTGGTCCGCGCGGTCGGCGATGCCGACACGCTCCAGCGCGTCTGCAACGCGTTTTGCTGTTTCCTTTTCATCGCCCTCGGTGCGCCACCGCAAGGCCAAGGCGACATTCTCGTGAACGGGAAGTCGGCCATAGATCGATGTAATCTGGAAGGTATAGGCCATGCCGGCACGAATGCGCTGATGTGCCGGCATGTTGGTGACGTCCTGTCCCCTGAAGGTAACGGTTCCCGCGCTTGCCGGAATCCGGCCCGACAGCATGCCGACATAAGTGGTTTTACCGGCACCGTTCGGCCCAATCAGCGCACGCACCTGACCTTCCGGAAGATCAAAATCAACATTCTCTACAGCCTTCAGACCGCCGAATTGACGGCTTAGCCCGCGTGTCGATAGCAATGTCATGGCAGCCACCTCACAGCCCGCCGCCGCAATTCACCGACAAGGCCTTGTGGTGCAAACAGCGTTAACAACACAAGCGTTACACCGGCAATCAGCATATAGGCGGTTGATATGTCGCTCGACAAATCGATCAGATAGAACATGAACAATGTTCCAATAAACGGCCCCAGCACAGTCCCGGCGCCGCCAAGAAGAACCCATAGAAGCGGGAAAATCGAATATTGCACAGACGCAAAAGTGGCTCCGGCATAGCCGAACAACAGCCCATATCCGGCACCCGCGGCGGCCGACATTGTTCCGGAAAGCAGGATTGCCAGAAGCTTGTGGCGATGCACATCATAGCCAAGCATACGGGTGCGCTCCTCATTTTCGCGGATGGCGACAAGCACACGGCCAAATCCGGTCTGAACAACGCGCAATGTGATGAGCATGCAGGCCGCAAACAGGATCAGTGCGGCAAGATATCGGTTCATCGGATCAGACAGGTCAATGCCCATAATTTGCCGCGATGCTTTCTGGATAACGAAACCCTCATCACCGCGGGTATATTCGCCAAAATACAGAACCGCCAGATAGCCCGCCTGCGCAAACATCAATGTGACGATCATAAACGCCACCCCTGCGGTCCGCAGGGCGAGCAATCCAACCGCCAATGACATCGCCAGACCTCCGGCCAAGCCGACAAGCATCGCCGGTCCTGCCGACAAGCCGAGATGCTGAACCGTCAAAGACATGCCATACATTCCAGAGGCAAAAAACAGGGCATGGCCAAGGCTCAGCAGGCCGGTATATCCAAACAGCATGTTGTAGCCCATGGCGTAACAGGCCAAGACCATGACCCGTGCCAGATTGCCGTGGTGATATTCGGGCAGCACGAAATTCAACGCCAACAGCAACGCCACCACAGCAAGGTGCAGGCTCCATGATTTCCGAATGTCGCTCATAGGCTTCGCTTCCCGAAAAGGCCTTGCGGCATAAAGATCAGAACAAAGGCAACGCCGAGCGTTGCGATGATCTTGGCCAATGTCGGCGAGAAGAAGACTGATATCATGCCATCACTTATCCCGATCAACAGCGCTGCCACGACGGTGCCGGGAAGGCTGCCAAGGCCGCCGATGATCACCACGATAAAGGACAACAGCAACGGGTCATGGCCCATCAGATAATGCGCCTGCTGGATCGGAACGATAAGCACGCCTGCGAGCGCTGCAAGGCCAGCGCCAAGGCCAAAAACGGCGGCATAGACCTTGCCCACGGGAATGGCAAATGCCTGCGCCGTTTCACGGTCAAGTTGCGTTGCGCGCATCAGAAGGCCGAAGCGGGTACGGGTCATGAGCATCCAAATACCGCCCAACAGTGCTACCGCTGCCAGAATGACCGCCAGCTTGTAGGTCGTCGTCCCCAACCCCCACGGCCAGTAAAGCCCGAGGCCGGTTTCAGTCCATTCGACAAGCGGGATCGACACGCGATGATTGAAAGGGGCTTCGACAGGGCGCGCATCAGGCCCATAGGTCATCAGCGTGACCTGCTGAATGATGTACAAGAGCCCGATGGTCGCAACGATCGTGCGCTCAGGGTCATATTCAATGCGTTTCAGCACAAGCTGGTTTGCGGCAACAGCAAGACAAGCGGTGAGGGGCGGTGCCACAAGCAAGGCTGCGAGGAACCCCCAAGCCGGATGGCCGTCAAACAGCGAGGAGATTTGCCAGGCGAGAACCGCGCCAACCATGAAAAATTCGCCATGCGCCACATTGACGACACGCATCACGCCAAAGACCAGTGAGAGGCCAAGCGCCATCAGCGACAGCACAGCTGCTGTCACAAGGCCTTCGAGCAATCCAAGTATGAGATAAGGAACAAGTTCCATGGGCCCTGCAAGGTTGATATTTTTGATGGAATGAAAATGTCAAAAAACAAAGCCGCCCGGCGTTGCCGCCGGGCAGCAGGTGTTTGTCTAGAATGACTGGGTCGTGTAATCGACTTCGTCAGGATAATATGTGTCGGCAATCGAGGTTGTATGTGCCAGCACCAGTTTGCCATTTTCAACACGTGTGATGTATTGATGGCCGAATGTCTGGTGGGTCTTGCCGTTGAATTCCTTCGCACCTTGCGGATGCGCATAGGAATGCGGCATAGAGGTCATCGCCTCAACCGCCTCAATCAGCTTGGCCCGATCACCGGCACTGCTGTAGCCAGAGGCTTCCATACCCGCCTTGACGATATGCAGTGTCTCCCAGCATCCAAACATATGAGCATAGGTTGACACGTCCTTCGGATCAGAGACCGAAGCGCCATTATTGTCGACACCAACCGCCGCACGGTAAGCCTTGTCATAGTCGGACTGATTGGCCTGTGCATAGCGCGGGTTGCCTTCCCAGAAATAGGTGCCTTCAAGGAATTCCAGACCCGGGCTGGCAAGGTCAACGGCCTCAAGCGAGTCGATAAACCCAAAGATCTCCGGACGTGAGTTGCCGAAAAATTCACCCATTTCTTTAACAAAGGTCAGGACCGCCGGGCCAACCATAACGTGATAAATCACTTCGGTATCGCGGGGGATCTTCGGGAAATATTTGGTGAATGATGATTCTGTCGGCGGGATGGCGATCTTGGCAACAACTTGTCCGCCCTGTGCCTCTACGGCTGCAGAGAAATAGTCGCGATGGTCATGACCGAATGCAAAGTCGGGGTAGATCATCGTGACTTTTTTGCCAAGGGTGTTGTTGACGAAAGGTGCCATCGCCTGCACCTGACTTTTCACATCTGTGATGCCCGGCTGAAGCGTGTAGCGGTTCAGCATACCGCTGGCAACGTGGTGTCCTTCGGATACAACGAAATACGGTATCTTCAGCTCACCCGCACGCGGCGCAGAGCCGATCACAACGTGGCTGAACAGCGTGCCGAATGCGATGTCGCAACCATGCTGGGTTGCCATCTTTTCAACCACTTCGGCGCCGCGCTTTGGATCGGTGCCGTCATCCTCGGCAATGATCTGTACTTCGCGACCATTGATTCCGCCTTCATCATTGATTTTCTTGACGGCTGCCTTGGTTGTTCTGTCATACCATCTGCCGTAGGCGGCACCGATGCCGGTGCGGTGTACCTGAAAACCGATCTTGATTGGCTCGGCACTTTGTACCTGACCGTAACGGCCAAACAGTGGCGTGGTGCTGGCAACGGCTGCTAATGTCGTTGTCGCTGCAAGGGTCTTGATCGCCTGACGACGACTTGGCTGTCGGGTGTTGTCCGATGCCGACGTCTTGACGAGATTCGTATCCTTTTTGTTTGATTTTGTCATAAGAGCCTCCCTCATTTTGACTCAGATCCCGGTTCCGCTGTCCGGTTTGACTGACGATCTGTTATTTTGAGTTTGTGTGTGTACCAACAAATTGTCCAGTGTAATTTTCATCCACCTTTTGGTGCTGCCAAAAGCCAGAGCCCCAGCCACGTGTAGAGGATCATGAAAATCGCCAAAGGCATACCGGCAATAAATGCCCGTTGCAGGTTGCGATAGACATGAAGTGCCTGTGCATGGGCAAGAACCACGGCAAGCACATGGCCGCAGACGATGATCAACGCCTGACTTAGCCATATCACACGCATTGTTTCACGATGGTTGAAGAACCCTGTGGTCACATAGGCACCATCTCTCCCAAGCAGATTGGCGCCACTATTAAAGGGGTCATTCAATGCTGCCAGCACATACTGCCCGTCTACCAACAGCGATGGCAGGTAATGCGCCGTGTGATAGGCAAGGGCGATTGGCAGGATCGTTGGTGCAAAAGTCGCTACTAACTGGCTTGTGCCGTGACGCTCGCCGGCAATCCGATCGCCCATGAGAAGCAACATGGCGAATGCTGTGACAAGAATCACATTGCCCGCGGCAAGGCCGCAGATCACCGGTATCACCACCGCTGACCGGCCAGGAAATGCCAGCGGGTTAATGCCAATAAAATCAAGCCAGACGAAGGTTTCGTTGAAACCATCGAATGAACCCGTGCCAAGCAGAACCAGAATAAAGACCGGCAAACCGGGGCGCATGGAAAGCCCCCGTCCAAGTTGCCAGCCATGCCAGCCCAACCGAATATGCCGTGCCCGCATGCCCCATGGTGCAAGCCGCCCGAAAAGCGTCATAACGACAGTAAAGAACTCCACCTGCGCCAGCCAGCGGCGTGGGCCGCACAACATCATTCCGGCTATGGTGATGAACAGATATGCAAGGCCGATGCTTGCCAGCCGTGCCGGATCGTCGGGTGCCGGATCAGCCAGGGTGAAGGCAGAAAAGCACAAAAGCAGAATGACCGCGGGCCAGGCGCCAAACGACCATGGCAGGGTGAATTTGCCCGCGCCTCTCAATCTGATTATCGGGCGAATCAACCAGCGCCAGGGTGAAATCCATCCCCACAGATTGAAAACCAAGCCTTGAACCATCAATGCGGCCATCCAAAAGGCAACCCAGAAACCGAGCACAAGAGGATTTTCCAAAGGATCGCGGGTGCCCGCATAACCCGCATATAACAGCCAGCAAAACCACAGGAACATGGCAAAGCTAATGGCGTTTTGTAAGGCTCCGGTCCTCACACCCCTTATGGCAAGCCTGCCGACAGACACGCCCGGCAACAGCTTGTCCAGTGACCGGTGAGGCAGAAACCACAAAAGCAGGATGCTGAGCGCGACGATCATCACGCCAACGGCCATATAGGGGCCGGTTGGCAAAAGCGCGACAAAGCTCTGGCCGGTGGCGTGCGCAAGCGCAGGGGCGGGCTTCGTGGTAACCGTGGCCACCATAGAGATCATGACCGGAAAAATCATGGGCGGGCTAGGTCTGTGATTGCGCATAATCTGATGGGTCATGGGCCAAGAGTGGAAACATCATTGACAAATTGTCAATATTTGATGCTCATTCGTATACAAACAATTTGTGCGATGACGGCGCGTGTTCGTTATGGCGTGGTATTTTGGCAAGTCAGGTAAATGGGCAAAAGCGAAACAGAAAATAAAGGCGATCTGATCGGCGTTGATGTTGGTGGTACCTTTACCGACCTCGTCAGGCTGGATCAGGAAAGCGGCAAGGTGCGTCTGGCAAAAGTCGCCAGCACGCTGGACAATCAGGCATTTGGCGTGATGGCGGCGCTTGAACAGGCAGAAACCGATCTTCGTGAGGTGGCGCTTGTCGTCCATGGCACAACGACAACGACAAATGCCGTGCTTGAACGCAAACTCAGTCGCACCGGTTTAATCACCACTGCTGGATTTCGTGATATTCTGGAACTGGGCCGCCGGACAAGGCCGCAGCCCTATGGCATGAAGGGCCATTTTACACCGATCATCCCCCGTGACCTGCGCCTCGAGGTTGCCGAGAGAATGGACCATGCCGGACGGATCGTAACACCGCTCGATGAGGCGGCTGTTCGTGCCGCTGGACAGACATTGCTTGCCGCAGGGGTGGAGTCTGTTGTCGTGCATTTTCTGCACGCCTACGCCAATCCGGAGCATGAGCAACGTGCGGCTGAAATTCTGGCTGAATTCTGGCCGAATGAATATATCACCACTGGTCATTCGCTGTTGTCGGAAAGTCGTGAGTTTGAGCGTGGTGTGACCGCGGCGGTGAATGCATCCGTGCAACCGATACTCAAGCGGTATATCGGACGCCTTGATGATGAGCTTGTTGCTGGCGGCTACAAGGGTGAATTGTTGGTGATGAATGGCAATGGCGGCACCGTATCGGCAAAGCGCGTTGTGCGTGAAGCGGCAAAAACGGTGATGTCGGGGCCTGCCTCTGGCGTGATTGCCGCCGCCTATACCGGTCGTGCTGCGGGACGACCGAACCTGATCACCTATGACATGGGCGGCACGTCGACAGATGTAGCGTTGATTCGTGGTGGCGAGCCATCGGTATCACACGAGATTGAGCTGGAATATGCGATGCCGATCCATGTGCCGATGGTCGATGTGCGAACAATCGGCGCTGGTGGTGGGTCGATTGCGCGGGTCAATGATGCTGGCCTTCTCGAAGTTGGCCCGCAAAGCGCAGGTGCAGACCCCGGTCCGATTTGCTATGGGCGTGGCGGCACTGAACCGACAATTTCTGATGCCAATCTTCTGCTTGGGCGGCTGGATGTCAGCAAGCTGAAATCGGTTCCGGGTTCCGTTGATCTGGCGGATATAAGATCGATTTTTCAGCGTAAGCTCGGTGATCCACTTGGAACGGACGCTGAAACTGCCGCAGCCGCAGTATTGCAGATGGCGACAACAAAAATGGCCGGAGCAACCCGCATGGTGTCGGTATCGCTTGGCGAGGATCCGCGCGACTTTTCTCTTTTTGCTTTTGGCGGGGCTGGCCCGATGCATGCCTCGGCACTGGCGCGTGAGCTCGGTGTTCCAGAGGTGCTTGTTCCGGCAAGGCCGGGGATTACCAACGCGCTTGGCTGTATTGTCGCCGATCTGAAGCATGATTTCGTTCGCACCGTAAACCGGCCGCTTGATCTGATCGATATCGATGAGATATCGGAAATATTGGGCACACAGCGGGATGAGGGCGTCACGCTGATTCGGCAGGAGCCGGTCGCAATCGAGGAAATCAAGGTGACGCACTCACTCGATATGCAATTTGTCGGGCAAACCCACATTTTGCAGGTGCCGTTGCATGAAGGCCAGCTGAACCGCGAGGCCATTCAGGCGGCGTTTGATGAGGTGTATTTCGGCCGTTTCCGGGTCAGCCTGCCGGAAATCAGGGCGCAGATCGTCAATGTCAACACAACGGTGACGGGGCGTCGCCCGGATGTTGATTTGGCAGGGTTGATCGACAATGCGGGGCGCGCCGCAACTCTGGATGCCGCCCAGACCGGCACACGTCCGGTCTGGTTTAATGGTGACTGGCAGGACACGCGCATTTTTGCCCGCGAGGCATTGCCATTGGATGCAACGATAAAAGGTCCAGCCATTTTGGAACAGATGGACACAATGGTTTTAATTGAGCCCGGTGATGAGGCCAGATCCGATAAGGACGGCAACATCTTGATCACACTTGGAGGTGGGGCATGAGCCTTGATCCGATCACATTGAGTGTCATTCAGGCGGGCCTGCAACAGGTCTGTGACGAGATGGACCTTAGCTTCTCGCGGGCAGCATTCTCGCCTGTTATTGCCGAAGCGAATGACCGGTCCGATGGTATTTATGCGGCTGATGACGGGGCGTTGATTGCACAAGGGGCAGGCGGCCTGCCGGTCTTTGTCGGGACCATGCAATATTCCACAGCTGAACTCATTCGCCTGATTGGTGAAGGCAATGCCTTCGCGCCGGATCCGGGTGATATTTACATCGTTAATGATCCCTATCTTGGCGGCACGCATCTGATGGATGTGCGATTTGTGCGGCCCTATTATCGTGATGGCAAATTATGGTGTTGGCTGTCCAACACCGGGCATTGGCCGGATACGGGCGGCTCGGTTCCGGGTGGATTTTCCGCATCGGCCACCGCGGTTGAGCAGGAGGGGTTGCGCCTGCCGCCGGTCAAGCTGTTCAAAAAAGGCAATCTTGACCGGGAAATTTACGCCATCATCTGCTCGAATATTCGTGTCGCGGATCAGCGTATTGGTGACGTCAAGGCACAGGCAGCGGCGCTTGAGGTTGGTGCGGACAGGCTTGACCTGCTGCTCGATCGATATGGCGATGACACGGTGCAGGCGGCGATTGCCGAACTGCGGTCACGTGCCTCGCAGCAGATGCGCCAGATGATATCGCGAATGCCGGATGGGGCGTGGGAGTCGACTGCCTATGTTGACAGTGACGGCGTTGTTGACGAACCGCTTTTGATCAAGCTGAAGGTAACCAAGACAGACGACAAGCTGATCTTTGATTTTGGCGGCTCAAGTCCGCCATGCCGCGGCCCGATGAATTCGGTTCTGGCGACAACGCAGAGCTCGGTCTATTTGGCGATGCGCCATATTTTTCCGGAAGTGCCGATCAGTGCCGGTGCCTTCGAGCCTCTGGAGATTATTCGGCCTGCAGGCACATTTCTTGACGCGCAATATCCGCGGCCGGTATCGGGCTGTGCCGCCGAGGTCAGCCAGCGAATCGCCGAAGCGGTCTTTGCCGCTCTGGTGGAGGCCTTGCCAGATCGTGTAACAGCGGCGCCAGCCGGCACAAGCGGCAATTTTGCGCTTGGCGGTCATGACGCTGAACGTGGCCGTGATTTTGTGATGTATCAATTGTCCGGTGGCGGCTATGGCGGCAATGCTGATGGTGATGGTTTGAGTAACGGATGCTCAACCATTGGCATTTCCAAGGCGCCTCCGGTTGAGATTATGGAACAGGCCTTTCCGGTGCTTTATCACCATTATGCACTGCATGAGGGTTCGGCAGGAGCCGGGCGAACACGCGGTGGTTTTGGGCTTGATTATGAGCTGGAGCTTCGAAACGGCGAGGCGCGCGCAAGTTTTGTCATGGATCATGGGCGGTTTGGCCCGCAAGGTGCGCTTGGCGGTGGTGACGGTGACGTCAACAAGGTTGTGGTGTTGCGTGACGGCACCTCATATGTGCCAACGCATCTGTCCAAAGAGCAGGATATTGCTCTTTTGCCGGGTGATCGTGTCTGGGTTCGCACCCCTGGGGGTGGCGGCTATGGCGACCCGTTGGAACGGCCAAGTCAGGCAGTGTTTGAGGATGTGCGTCTCAAACGCTACAGCGCGGCGCAGGCAAGGGATCTCTATGGCGTGGTTCTGGATGATGATGTGAACCCGACATGTGTTGACGAGGGTGGCACCAGCCGCCTTCGAGACGAGATGAAGCGCCGTTCCTGAACCCGCCAGATCAGGCAGTGATCTGACCATATTGTATTTTTACAGCATCGTTTTACAGCGCGTCATTACGCCGTGAAAGCGGCGAATGGCGCCTGTTTCCCCACATATTCAGCCAATGGATCGGGCGTTGGAATTCATTTGTTAGTATACAAACGAATTTGAATCGTTTATTTGTGTACTAACAATTACTGGAAAACCAAAAATTTCGCCCGGAGATACGGATGAATATCCAGCAAAAACCAGAGGTATTTTCCGAACTTTTCGTTCCCGATGGCTGTTTTGCCGAGACCGTCACCGAGGTCGAGCATTACACGGACAGATTATTCCGCTTTCGGACAACGCGTCCGGCGAGCCTGCGGTTTCGGTCCGGTGAATTTGTGATGATTGGCTTGCCTGACGAAAAGCCGATTTATCGCGCCTATTCGATAGCGTCACCATCGTGGGATGACACGCTGGAGTTTTTCTCTATCAAGGTGCCGGATGGCCCACTGACAAGCCGTCTCCAGAAGATCTGTCCGGGCGATCAAATCTGGATTCGCAAGAAGCCGACAGGAACGCTTGTTATTGATGCGCTTCTTCCCGGCAAGCGTTTGTGGCTGTTTGCAACGGGCACCGGCATTGCCCCGTTTGCCTCGATTATCCGTGACCCGGAAAGTTATGAAAAATACGAGTCGATTATCCTCGTGCATGGGAGCCGTCATGTAGCGGAATTGACCTATGGCACACAACTGACCACGAACGCGCTTAATGACCCGCTTGTTGGAGATATCGCGCGCCAAGGGCTTGTTTTTGTCAACGCCACAACCAGAGAGCCCTACAAGCTTCAAGGACGTGTGACAGATTTACTGGAAAGCGGGCAGCTTGAAGAGCACGCAGGATCCTTGTTTGATGCTGAAACCGATCGGGCGATGATATGTGGTTCGACAGCGTTTGCCGCTGACATCCGCGCACTTTTGGAAGCACGCGGCCTGAGCGAGGGGTCAAACAACCGCCCGGGTGATTTCGTTGTTGAAAAGGCATTTGTTGGCTGATCGTTGAGAGCGCGGGCTTTGCGCCTTCATCAGCTTGGCGATTGGTGCGAGCGGGGACTCGAACCCCCACGACCATTCGGTCTCAAGATTTTAAGTCTTGTGTGTCTACCAATTCCACCACGCTCGCTTGATCGCGGTTGGTATCACAGCTATCGCTGATTGCCTACCATGATTTCAGAAATATTCCCGAATTTCGGTCAAATCAGGGCTTGATCAATGTGTGTGGCAGCGATGGCATGATTGACGGGCATCGTGTTCTCACACCTCCTCCTGACGGGGGTATTTTTCCTGTCGAAAATAAGCCTGCTACAATTCGTCCAAGGGTGATGACACGGGCCTAATCAATGATTACCCTCGCTTCGAGCAGACCTGAAGCAATCCGCCCATTTTCCTAGCGGGCAGGGGTGTATGAAGGCCACACCAACAGTTTGTGAAGAGTAAAACATGCCCGATGACGCCAAGTTGCCAGGCCTATCCGCGCTGAAATCAACGCTTTCATGTGCTGTGCATGATGATCTTTTGTCACGCGGGCGATACGCGACTGATGCATCAATTTATCAGATGATGCCGCATGCGGTGGTGGTGCCTGAAACGCTGGATGATGTGCGCCAGACGCTTGAATTCGCAAGACGCGAAGGGATCGCCATCCTGCCCCGGGGCGGTGGCACCTCGCAATGCGGGCAGACGGTGAACCGCGCCATCGTCATCGATAACAGTAAATATATGAACCGGATGCTCTCGCTTGATGTGGAAAAGCGACAATGTGTGGTTGAACCCGGGATCGTGCTGGATGATTTGAACCGCCAGCTCAAACCCCATGGGCTGTGGTTTCCGGTCGATGTCTCGACCTCAAGCCGGGCGACGATTGGCGGCATGGCTGGAAACAACAGCTGTGGTGGCCGCTCAATCCGCTATGGCATGATGCGCGACAATGTTCTGGCAATTGATGCGATCATGGCCGATGGCAGCGAGGCCCATTTCGGTCCTCTTGATTTGTTGTCTGCTGATATGGGTGATCTTGATGGTGTCGGTCTGAAAGGTGGTCAATTACACGAGATTCTGCCGGAATTGCTGGCGCTTGGACAGGATCATCAGGACGATATTCTTGACGGATTTCCCGGTGTTTTGCGGCGCGTTGGTGGCTATAATATCGATGCCTTGATGCCAGATGCGATGGCATTGCGCCCGGGTGGCAAAAAAGGTGACGGGATCAATCTGGCGCATCTGTTGGTCGGGTCCGAGGGCACCTTGGCCTATTCCACGGCGATCACTCTCAAATTGTCGCCATTGCCGGCAAAAAAGATCATGGGGATTTGTCACTTTCCAAGCTTTTACAAGGCGATGGACGCGGCGCAGCATCTGGTTACGCTTGATCCGGTGGCGGTGGAACTAATCGATGACACGATGATCTCGCTGGCGCGGTCAATTGCCATTTTCAAACCCATAGTCGAGGAAGCGGTGCGCGGCGATCCGGCGGCGTTGCTCGTGGTCGAATTCGCCGAAGATGACATGCAGGAAAATCATCGGCGGCTGAAGGCACTGCACGACATGATGGCCGATCTTGGATTTGGATGGGACAAGGACGCAGCGTGGCAGGGCGGCGTGGTCGAGGCAATTGACCCAGGTTTTCAATCACGCGTGGCGGAAATGCGCAAATCCGGTCTGAACATTATGATGAGCATGAAGGATGCCGCCAAGCCGGTGTCGTTTCTTGAGGATTGCGCGGTCGAACTGTCTGACCTTGCCGAATATACCGACAAGCTGATCGGAATTTTCAGCAAATATGGCGTCAAGGGAACATGGTATGCACATGCGTCTGTCGGCTGCTTGCATGTGCGCCCGGTCCTCGACATGAAAAAGCATGATGACGTCAAAACCATGCGGGCCATAGCGGAAGAAGCCTTCGATCTGGTTCGGCAATTTGGCGGCTCGCATTCCGGCGAGCATGGCGATGGCATTGTCCGGTCGGAATTTAATGATGTGATGTTCGGGCCGGTGTTGCCGGTGCTGTTCCGCAAGGTCAAACATCTGTTTGATCCGGAAAACCTGTTTAATCCGGGGAAGGTGGTCGATGCACCAAAGATGGATGACCGTGACCTGTTCCGCTTTGCCCCCGGCTATCATGTTGAGGATTTTCCAACCCGGCTGAGCTGGCGGGAGTTTCCCGGAAATGCCGGTGGCTTTCAGGGCGCTGTCGAAATGTGCAACAACAACGGCGCTTGCCGAAAGCTGGAAGGCGGCGTGATGTGCCCCTCATATCGGGTAACGCGCGATGAAAGGGACGTGACCCGAGGCCGGGCCAACAGTCTTCGTCTGGCACTCTCCGGACAGGTTGGGCCAGACGCTCTGGTCAGCGATGAAATGGCCGAGACGATGAAGCTGTGCGTCTCGTGCAAGGCGTGCAAGCGTGAATGTCCGGTTGGTGTTGATATGGCCCGCATGAAGATCGAGGTTACGGCGCTGCGCACGGCGGAGCGCGGCCTGACCCTGCATGACAGGCTGATTGCCTTTTTGCCTGCCTATGCGCCATCGGCGGCACGTTTTGCCCCCTTGGCCAATCTTTTGCAGCAAACATGGCGGCATGTGCCGGTCATCGCCTCAGTGGTCGAAAAATTAACGGGCTTCACCGCAAGACGCGGCTTGCCGCGCTGGCACAAAAAACCTTTTGGCGTTGATGAAATTCCGGTGATGCCCTCTGGCTCCGAAAAACCGGTGATTTTGTTTGCCGATACGTTCAACCGGTATTTTGAACCGGAGAATATTCGTGCAGCGGTGCGGGTGCTGGCGCGTGCGGGCTATGATGTTTTTGCGCCATCGTCAGGCACCAAGCCGTTGTGCTGTGGCAGGACTTATTTGTCGGCTGGTGTTATTGACCGTGCCAAGACAGAGGCCGCGCGATTGGTTGCAACATTGTATCCGTTCGCTGAAAAAGGCATTCCGATTGTTGGCCTCGAGCCGTCTTGCACACTGGCGCTTCGTGATGAGGTTGTCGCCTTGCTTGACAGCGATGAAGCGCGTGCGGTGGCGGCATCGGTTTTGACCTTTGAAGAGCTTCTCGCAAGGGACAAGCCCACGCTTGATTTTGACAGTTCAGCAACGCCTGAAAAAATCATGTTGCACGGGCATTGTCATCAGAAGGCATTTGACGTGGTCAAGCCGGTGCAAAGCGTGTTGGCAGACATGGCCGGGCTTGAGGTTGAGGTGATAGAGACGTCTTGTTGCGGTATGGCAGGTGCTTTTGGGTATGGTGCTGACACCTATGATGTCTCGATGAAGATGGCAGAGGCCAGTCTCCTGCCTGCGATCAGGAATGCGCCTTCCGATGCCGGAATTGTTGCCGATGGCACGTCATGTCGCTGCCAGATCAAGGACGGAACCGGCCGGGAGGCTGAACATGTCGCTGTTCTGCTTGATCGGATGACGACCAAGGGTGGCTGAAATCAAGGGACGGGGAAGCGCTTTATTCGTTGCGTTGAATATGCGTGTTGTGTCGGCCGGTTAAATTGGGCAATAGTCTTGATGGAACGAGGACATAGCAGGAAACGGAGACGGGCATGAATAAACTGGTCTGCGATGAATGTGGAACCCAATTTAATTGTGGCGCGCCACCCGGCAAGGATCATTGCTGGTGTATGGAACTGCCGAACCTTCGACAAAATTTTGATCTTGCGGGCAAATGTGTGTGTCCTGATTGTATGACCCTTGGCAAAGCCAAGGAGATGACGCGGGCCCGCAAGGTTAAGCGGCAACAGAGAAAAAACACCGGCCTTCGGGTGACGCGGTCATCCTCGCCATAGGTCTTTTGCCGGTTATTTCCGATAGCCGCCGAGAATATCAAAGCGCCGCAAAAACTGGCTGGCGGCCTCGGCTGGTGGACGGGGTCTGATCCGCATGGTTGCGGGGGTGCCACGCGGCTTTGGGAACAGCTTGTTTGCGTCTTCCTCACTGAATCCGGCAAGTTGTGTGGCTTCAAGCCATGCTGCCATGCGATCGGCTCGTTTGATCGCTTTGGTGACGTAATCTGGCAAGGTGGCTGGCAGGCCAAAGCGGATCCGGACGGCGGCGTCAAGTTTGGACTCGATCTGGCGGTAATGATCACCAAGCACCGCCTTGAATGGCGTGATCATATCGCCGATGACATATTCAGGGGCATCATGAAGCAATGTCGCCAATTGCCATTTCTGGTCGAGATGCGGTGCGTTGGCGTGCAAAAGTTTTTCCACAATGACGCTGTGCTGTGCCACAGACAGCGGAAATTTGCCTTTGGTCTGTCCGTTCCAGCGACTGACCCGGGCAAGTCCGTGGGCGATGTCCTCTATCTCGATATCCATCGGTGAGGGGTCGATGATATCAAGGCGACGACCGCTCAGCATCCGTTGCCACGCCCGCGGCGTGTGGCGCTTTGCTGTTGCGGTTTTGGGACTGGACTTTACGGAACGGTTCATCTGTATATCGTGCCCAGCACCGCCCCTGATTTCAAGGTAAAGCTGCTGTGCTGTTACCTTTTCATCTGCTTGCCTTTTCATCTGGTTGCTGTATTCATCTGATATAGAACGAAACCGATTTGGCCACACGCGTTTGAGCTGACTGAACATGGATTTTTTTGAGACACAGGAACGATATCGCCGCCGTGAGATGCGCAACTGGCTTCTGCTTCTGTTTCGTGTCTGTGTGGTTGCGGGCGTTTTGTGGCTTGGCTGGCTTTGGGGGCACGCCGAGCAAACATCATTGCAGGCAGAAGCTGATTTGGTCATTCATGAGAACAATCAGCGCATAACTGCCCTGAGTACGGAAGTGCAGACATTGCGTCAGGCGCTATCGCAAGCAGAAGCGCGTCAACAGGCGAGTGAGCTGATTGAGGGCAAAAGCGCGCGATTGCAACAAATTGTGGCCAAACAAATCGCGCGTGGGGTAAAGCCAGAGCAGATCCTGCAGGCTGTAGAGGGGGTCGGCGTCCCGTCAAATTGCCGCGAGGTAGAGCGGCAGAATGTTGCGGTTGCAACGCCGCTTTACGCTGGTCCTGAATCAAAGCTGGCGCTTTTTGGCGGTGGACTGAATTTGCATGTCGAAGGTGAAACAGGTAAGCGGGCCGCCCGCGAAACCCCATGGTTTGACCCAACATTACCAATCAAAGTCCGTCAGGTGTTCCTGAATGGCCAGAAAACCAGCAGCGGTCTATTGCCGCTGGAAACCTTTATTCCGGCAGAGCGATGGCTTCTCAAGCTACGCTTTGAAAAATCTGATCTGCGCGGCTATGTCGGCGTGGTCATTTCCAGCTGTACGGTGAACTGATGCTATTGCACCTGTATCAGGTGCCAATCACCGGGCGGTCCAGCTGAAAGAAATCGTTGATACGCGCATAGTCGCGGTATCCCATCCGGGCGACAAGTGCCAGGCTTGCAGGGTCAACTTTCCCGTCAACGACAACATTATCATCGACGAAAATACCGGTGACCGTGCCAAGCACAGCGGTGTAATGACCGCCGCGCTCATTGGCTGGCAGCTTGATGGTCTGCAACAGCGAGCATTCCAGTGCCGCGGGCGCCCCACCAACGCGCGGTGTTGAGACCGTCTGGCCCGGGATCATATCAAGCCCGGCGGCGACAAATTCATTCTCACCATAGGGATAGTCGCCAGAGCTGGTATTCATCGCGTCAAGCTGTGCCGCGCCGACAATATTCACGGTAAAGGCGCCAGTCTCCTCGACATTGCGAAGGCTGTCTTTCTGGTGCCCGGTGGTTGCCGCCTGAACCGAAAAAACGACAATGGCGGGATCTTCGGACAGCGCATTGAAAAAGCTGTATGGCGCAAGATTAATGCTACCATCAGCACCCATGGATGATATCCACCCAATCGGGCGAGGGGCCACCAATGCCTTTAGAGGGTTGTGTGACAGTCCAGCGTCTTTGAATTCCATGGGAGCAAAAAACATGCTTGAATACTCTTCTTGTCTATGGTGCGAAACGTATGTAACAGCCATTGGCGGGCGTTGCAAATAACAGTCTTTGTTTCTTCGTTTTTCGATATTGCGTTCACCGCTGTATGCCCCTATTTCAATGGTCGCAGGGCTAAACTCCTGCTCACCTGCTGATCTTGAATGATCGGGCTCAAACACACGATCCAAGAGGACTGCCCCATGATCGATCTTTACTATGCTCCAACCCCGAACGGTCACAAAATTACCATTGCGCTGGAGGAATTGGGTCTTGCCTATAAAGTGCACGACATAAATATCGGCAAGGGCGATCAATTTGCGCCTGATTTTCTGGCGATCAGCCCAAACAACAAAATACCTGCGATTGTTGATCAAGATGGGTTCAACGGTCAGCCGGTCAGCCTTTTCGAGTCAGGCGCAATTTTGATGTATCTGGCTGAAAAAACAGGAAAATTAATGCCTGCAGAGGCCGGCCAAGAGCGCAAGACCGTAATGGAATGGTTGATGTGGCAAATGGGCGGCTTTGGTCCAATGCTGGGGCAGGCACATCATTTCAATTATTATGCGCCAGATAAGATCGAATACGCCATCAACCGCTACAGCAACGAAGCAAACCGGCTCTATGGCGTGCTGGAAAAGCAGCTTGAAGGTAAGGATTACGTGGCCGGGGATTATTCGATCGCCGACATTGCCATTTTTCCGTGGACGCGCACTTATGAGCGTCAACATGTCGACATTGAGCAATATCCGAATGTCAAAGCGTGGCGTGCCAGAATGTTCGCGCGCCCTGCGGTGATGAAGGGCATGAAGGTTGGTTCCGAGACTCGTGAGGATTTAAAAGACCTCAGCGAAGAGGAATGGAAAAAGCTGTTCGGGATTTAGGGGGGTAAAAGGGCGCTCAGGACGTGGTTATGAGGGCGTTTGCTCGCCGTTGAACCGCAAGGTGCAATCACCGGTAAAAAGCTGCGTCACCAACGACTCTTTACACAATGACCATCTTGGTTGTGGCTGGCCACTCTCGCCTCGCCAGATCGAGGCGATGGCGAGGATCGCCAGCAAAGCTGCCAAAATCCACATTGTACGACTCATCTTATCGTGCCTCCGTTGGTTGTTACCATTCGCGGATATGGTCTGGCATGTCGGCTTCTGCAACATGCGCCTCGGGAATGATTTGCCCTGCCACCGAATTCCCGCTCAGTCGCGTGCTTTCAGGCTCTCCCGTGACGAGAGGGTGCCAGTCAGGCAAATCCATGCCTTCGTTGAGCCGCCGATACGCGCAGCTTTTGGGCATCCAATGCAGGCTTTCAAGGCGCTCAGGTGTCAGGATCACGCAATCCGGAACAATCGCTTTGCGGTTGGCGTAATCCGTGCAATGACAATCATCACAATCGAGCAATTTGCACGCTACATCTGTGTAATAGATATCGCCTGTGTCAACATCTTCAAGCTTGAGAACACAGCATTTTCCGCATCCGTCACATAATGACTCCCACTCTTCGCGGGTCATTTCTGCGAGCGTCTTTCGTTTCCAGAAGGGCTCTTCCGACACAGTATCTCCTTAAATTCTGCCTCAAGCTTGCACATATATTGGCGGTTTATCGGAACCGCCATTTGATCATGTGCCAATTGCAATTGAAACACCATGCCCTGTTGCGTTCTGAAAAAATATTCGCATCCCAGCAAATAGAAATCCCACATGCGGACAAATCGCTCATCATAGACCTTACGGATTTCGCTGATGTTCGCATGAAAATTGGTCCGCCAATGCCGCAAGGTTTCGGCGTAATGCCCGCGCATGATTTCCAGATCGATGATCTTCAACCCCTGATGTTCGGTTGCCACGATCATCTGGTCGAGTGATGGCAGGAATCCCCCCGGAAAGATGTATTTGGTCAACCACCGGTTCACCGGAACAGCGCGTCCGTGAACGCCAATGCTGTGGACCACTGCAATGCCGTTCTGCCGCAACAACCTTTTGATCTGGCGGAAATAGGTTTTGAAATTTGTCGGCCCGACATGTTCGAGCATGCCAACCGATACAATCTTGTCAAACTTGCCGGTCTGTTTGCGGTAGTCGCGATGGGCAAAATCAAGCCGGTGTTGAAGCCCATCCGCCTTTGCTTTTTTGGTGGCATAGGCAAGCTGGCCGGTGGATAAGGTAATTCCGGTGACATGGACATTTTCTCGGCAGGTACACAGCGCGGTCGCCAGCCCACCCCAACCACAGCCGATGTCAAGAACAGCATCGCCATGCCGCAGACTTAGTTTTGCGGCCAGACGCGCAATTTTGGTGTTTTGCGCGACATCAAGCGGTGTGTCAGGCGACTCAAAATAGGCGCAGGAATATTGGCGTCTGGGATCAAGGAAGCTGTCGAACAACTGATCGGTCAGGTCATAATGATGCGCCACATTGCGCCGGGCTGCGCGCGGCTTGTTCCAATAAGACAGAAAGGCGAGGTGATGGGCGAGGAAAAGGCTCAACCGACCGGCCCAATGTCCGGCCCAGTGCCGAGAATTCAGCATCAGTAATTCAACAAAGGATTCCAGATCGTCATTTTTGATGCGAAGCAACCCGTCCATATAGGCTTCGCCAATCACAAGATCAGGCTTCATCACCACACGCCATAATGTTCGGCTGTTGGCGATTTTGATGGCCACCTTTGGCCCGGGCCTGTTTTCTGTCATCCGGTAAACGGCGCCTGAACCGATCGTGACGCTGAGAGTGCCGAAGGCAACAAACTGTTTGAAAAGATGTAATGCCAATCTGTCAAACATGGGTTATCCAGCTCATGCAAATGTGGTTTTACTGCATGATAATGTCTGAGGCTAAATAAAGGGTTAACGCGAGGCCAACTCGCGGGTATTGCGAGACAAAAAATGATAGCCTGCATGTCTCTATGATGATTTCGGCGCACGATAAGGAGCGCAAAACAGAATGGCAAAATCGCCTGAAACACATGATGACGCTGATTATCGCCTTGGCAGGCCGCGTGTCTCGATGCGTGATGGTGTTCTCTTTGCCGATGATTTTGACGATGTTTATTTTTCCAGAGACAATGGCCTTGAAGAAACAAGACATGTGTTTCTTGACGGTAATGACGTGCAAGAGAGGATGCGTAACAGCGCATATCTCGCCATTGCAGAGACCGGGTTTGGCACAGGCCTGAACCTGTTGGCGGTGATGGCCGAAATGGCCAAATGCCCGGACATCAGAATTGATTATCTGTCTGTCGAGGCCTTCCCGCTTACCGTTGATGAGATGCGAAGCGCGCATGATTCCTTTCCTGAATTGGCGGACCATGCAGCGGCACTTCGCGCGGCCTTGCCGCCGCCATGGCCCGGCCAGCATGTTGTCGCGCTGATGGAGGGGCGCCTCACGCTGCATTTGCTCTATGGAATGGCCGAGACGATGCTCGCCAAATCGGTGTTTTCTGCCGATTGTTGGTTTCTTGATGGGTTCTCGCCCGCGCGCAACCCGGATTTTTGGTCGCCTGACTTATGTGGCCATATCGCCAGACTGACCAGAGCTGGCGGAAGTCTGGCCAGCTTTACCGCGGCATCAGCCGTGCGTCGCGGGCTTCAGGCGGCGGGGTTTGTTGTTGAAAAGCGCCCCGGATATGGCCGCAAGCGTGACATGATCGTCGGGCAAAAGCCGCTTTCTGGCAAGGTGGCCACTGCGCCCTCAAGAATTGGGCAAAAGGTGGCGATATTAGGTGGCGGGATCGCCGGCGCGGCAGTGGCGGCAGGGCTGCAAAGGCGCGGCATGGCGCCAGTGATCATTGAGGCGGGTGATCGCCTTGCCAATGGTGCGTCAGGCAATCGATATGCGCTACAAAGTCCGCGTCTTGCCGTGGATCACAATATCGCAAGCCGTCTTTCGGCAAACTGCCTCGTCTTTGCCGCGCGAAGTGCAGACGATGCCGGGGCCAGCGTTGCAACGCCAGTGATTGCCCTTGATCATCCGGAACGCGAAGCCACGCGCCACGCCAAATTCAGGCGACAGCATTGGCCTGACTCGCTTGTTCGGACCGCGACCGGAGAGGGGATCGAGGCTGTGAGCGGCCTCGCTGTCGATATTGCCGCCATGCAGCATGATTATGGCCGGGTGATCTCGCCAAAACGGTTCGTCGACTCGCTGGCAAATCATGCTGAGGTCATCACAGATTTCAGCGTGGCCAATGTCGCTCGCGAACAGGACGCATTCGTGATCCATGGTGCCGATGGCCGCTGCCTTCGGTTTGGCGCAGTTGTTCTGGCGGCGGGCGCATCGATGAATGAGATGCTGACGCAATTTGGCGTTCAGGGGGTGCCGATTGATATCACGTCAGGACAGGTAAGCCATATTCCGGCAACAACATCATCCGATACACTTCGCTGTGGCCTCAGCTTTGGTGGTTATCTGACACCAGCCATTGACGGCATGCATGAGCTTGGCGCCACCTTTGAACGCGAGCCAAATGACGCCGTCACCAGCGAGGGTCATACGCATAACCTGCGTCTTTTGCCCGAGTCTTTGCGCCAGCTCTTTGCCGATACTGACGTCACAGAGATTAACGGCAGAACGGCGCGGCGGGCCAGCACCCCAGACAGGAACCCGATATGGGGACAGCTTGATAACGGGTTGTTTGTCATCGGTGCACTTGGTGCCCGCGGTTTTACCTTTGCGCCGCTGCTTGGTGATCAGCTGGCGGCGCTGATTGCCGGCCATGCGGTGAGCTTTGACCTGCCAACCTGCGAGATGCTTGACCCCTACCGGTTCAGGATGCGGTCAAGCCGATTGTAATCAATGCTGATAGGGTGCTGTATTCCTATGCGCCAATGCCAAGCATCTGCCGTGCATTCAACAGTTCACCATGATGCTCACAGGCTGGGCTTAACAATTTGATGAATGCGGGGGCGATGTCCTCTGGCTGAGGCAAAGTCTTCTGGTCCTCGCCAGGGAAGGCAGAGGCACGCATTTTTGTCGCTGTGCCACCCGGGTTCACGATATTGATCCGCAGATTTGTGTGCTCGCTCTCGCCTGCCCATGACCGGCCAAGAGCCTCAAGACCGGCTTTTGCCGCCGCATAAGGTGCCCAGAAGGGACGACTGCCAACCGCCGCCCCCGATGACACCAGTACCGCCCGCCCCGCAGGTGCCGCCCGAAGCAACGCATCCATCGATCGTATCAGATGCCACTGGCCAGTAAGATTGACTGCAATTGACTCATCCCAATGATCCGGCTGCACATGTGATACAGGGGTCAGTGCGGGCAACATGCCGGCGTTGGCAACAAGTCCGTCAAGGCGTCCCCAACGCCCTTGAATGGCGGCGGCAAGGCGCGGCATTGCCGCATAATCTTTCATATCCATTTCGACGATTGTCGCTTTGCCTCCGGCGGCCTTGATCTCATCATCTACTTCTTCCAGCGCCCCAATGGTGCGCCCGGTGATGATAATTTCACCGCCAGCACGGGCTGCGGCAATGGCGACAGCACGGCCAATGCCACGGCTGGCCCCGGTAATCAGGACGAGCTTTCCCTCAAGTGGCTTTCCAACATCATTCCCAGACATCACAATCACCCGCCACTGCCATGTGAGACGCGTTTATCGCTTAAACCAGAGGCAAGTCTGACCGGGTATTCGCCGGTAAAGCAGGCATCACAGAATTGCGGATTGTCCATGTCGCGATTGGCTTCGCCAAGAGCGCGATAAAGGCCATCAACGGAAATGAATGCCAGCGAGTCAGCGCCAATATCGCGGCCAAGCTCTTCTACCGAGAGACGCGCCGCAATCAATTGGTCGCGGTCTGGCGTATCAACGCCATAAAAGCAGGGGTTGGTTGTCGGTGGGCTGGCAATCCGCATATGGACCTCTTTGGCACCGGCGGCGCGCACCATGTTGACGATCTTTCGCGAGGTGGTGCCACGGACGATCGAATCATCCACCAGAATGACACGTTTGCCTTTCACCGTAGCTGGATTGGCATTGTGCTTGAGCTTGACCGAGTCGGTGCGACCTTCTTGTGTTGGCTGGATAAAGGTGCGGCCAATATAGTGATTGCGGATGATGCCAAGATCAAACGGTATGCCGGAGGCTTCAGAAAACCCCAGCGCTGCCGGTACGCCTGAATCTGGAACTGGAACGACAATATCGGCTTCGATTGTTGACTCGCGGGCTAATTCTGCGCCAATCGCCTTTCGGGAATGATAGACGCCGCGGCCTTCGAGAACACTGTCCGGACGGGCAAAATAAATATATTCAAAAACGCAGAAGCGCGATTTTTTTGAATTGAAAGGGTTGTAGGTTTTCAAGCCATCTGCAGTGATGACAACCATTTCCCCGGGATTGATGTCCCGCACATATTCGGCGCCAACGATGTCCAGCGCACAGGTCTCTGATGCGAGAAAATGGACACCGTCACGCGCGCCCAGAACGAGCGGGCGAATGCCGAGCGGATCGCGCACCCCGATCAGCATGTCATCAGCAACACAGACAAGGGAATAGGCTCCCTCAATCTGGCGTAGGGCATCTACCAGCCGGTCTTTCACGCTGGTCTGGTGTGAGCGGGCAACAAGATGCACGATGATTTCAGTGTCCGAGGAAGATTGGAACAGGCTTCCCGTTTCCACCAACGAGGCGCGCAATCTTGCGGCGTTCGTCAAATTGCCATTATGGGCAAGGGCAAAGCCGCCGAATGCGAGCTGTGATGAAAAAGGCTGGATTTCAAGAAAAGCATCGCTTCTGCCACTTGTCGAATATCGGTTATGTCCGATACCAACATGCCCTTGCAGAACACGCATATGTTCTGAATTGGCGTTGAAATTCTCACCAACATGGCCAAGGCCACGATGCGCATGAAAAGATTTGCCATCAAAGGTGACAATGCCACAGGCTTCCTGACCACGATGCTGAAGCGCATGAAGTCCGAGTGCCGTCAGCACATTGGCTTCCGATGATCCGAAAACACCAAAGACGGCACACTCCTCGTGAAGATGGTCGTCGCCATCGGTGCTGGCGACAGCGGGCAAGTCAAATGGAGTTGTCATTTGTTTAGCGTCTCATCTTTCAAAAGGTCAATCTTCGTGCCGACAGCATCACTTGTGCTGTCCGATCCAGTGGTCTTTTCCAGGGCGTCATTTATCACGTCACCAAGGCCGGTTGAGGGTGCATCTGGCACATTGTCAAGAATACGGTCCCGCATGTCTTCGGGGATAACACCAGACATGCTGATGACGCTGGCGCGCACATAGGGCGTGAATTGCGCTTCACCAACCTGATCAGGCAGGTTTTTTTCACCCTCCATGATCACGATGGCGACTGCATAGAGGATCAGCACGATCACATAACCGCGGATCAGTCCGAAGATTACCCCCAGCCAATGATCCATTGACCCGAGACCGGCACGTTTCAGGCCGGGTGAAAACAAATTGGCAATGATAAACCAAAGCACCACTGCAACAGCAAAAGGCAGCGCCCACGACAAGGCATCGCCAAGCCCATCCACCGGGATGATATCGGAGATGGTAGGTTCAATAACCGGCGCGGTATATTTCGCGGCAAAAATAGAAATCGGCCAACCGGCAAGGCCAAGCGCTTCGCGTGTCATACCCCGCAAGGTGGACAGGATCGCCGACACGATCAGAATGAATATGACGGCATAGTCAACAAGGTTCAGCGCTGCGATACTAAACGTCATTACTGATCGCCCTCTGCAAGATTAGCGGTCATCCCATTCCCCCCATCATATCAATCAAATCCGCCAATGTCGCCGGTTGTGACAGAGAAATTCCTCCCGGAGCATGTAATTTTTTCCGCGGGCGAGGCAGCATGGCATTATCAAACCCTAATTTTGCGGCTTCTTTAAGTCGTGCTTCGGTTTGCGCCACCTGCCGCAATTCTGCTGACAGTGCCACCTCGCCAAAAAACACGGTGCGCGCCGGTGCCGGGCGGCCTGTAACGGACGAGATCAATGCCGCCGCCACCGCCAGATCGGCGGCTGTTTCTGAAATTTTCAAACCACCGGCGACATTGAGGAAGATATCGCGGCCTGATAGTGGCACACCGCATCTGGCCTCGAGAACGGCTGTCAGCATTGCCAGACGACTGCTGTCCCAGCCCACAACATTACGCCGCGGTGAGGCCAGCGACGATGGCGCAACAAGGGCTTCAATTTCAACGAGCAGAGGGCGACTTCCCTCTATTCCGGCAAAAACAGCCGCACCAGTTACATCGTCACGGCGATCGGCAAGGAACAGTTCTGAAGGGTTTGGCACTTCAACGAGACCGGCCTCAACCATCTCGAAAACACCAATCTCGTCAGTTGCCCCAAACCGGTTTTTGATGCCGCGAAGGATGCGGAAATGATGCGATCTGTCACCTTCAAAGTGAAGCACAGTATCAACCATATGTTCGAGAACGCGGGGACCGGCGATCGCCCCGTCTTTGGTCACATGCCCGACGAGCAACAAGGCGGCATTGTGTAATTTTGCGGCGCGGATCAATTCCTGCGCACTCGCGCGCACCTGCGAGACAGTGCCGGGGGCCGAGTCCAAAGTGGACAGATACATCGTCTGAATAGAGTCGACGACGATCACATCCGGGCCGTCTTTGCCTCCCATTGATGCAGCAATATCACCGGCATTTGTCGCCGTGGCCAGTTCAACAGGTGCCTCGGCAAGGCCAAGCCGCTGGGCGCGCATACGTACCTGATCGGCCGATTCTTCGCCGGATATGTATGCTGTTCGAACGTTGGATGCGGCCAGCTTGCACACCAGCTGCAGCAAAAGCGTTGATTTGCCGATACCGGGATCGCCGCCAATCAAGGTTGCCGAGCCGGGCACGAGTCCACCGCCGGACACCCTGTCAAATTCAGCGATGCCTGTAACCATCCGTGCCGGTGGGGCGGTGGAATCGTCCATCGCCAATGGCTGCATTTTTATTGGTTTGCCGGTGGCTCTTTTGCCGGGGCCAGCTGGCTGTTCGTTACGTTCTTCTGCAATGGTGTTCCAGGCGCCACAATGATCACATCGTCCGGACCATTTACGGTGGGATCCACCGCATTCCTGACAAATAAAATTGACGCTTGTTTTGGCCATCAGCCTTGCCGTGCCGCTTCCTGGGCCGCTGTCGTCAAAGGCCCTTCGGCACGACCATGGACAAACTGATCCACCTCTGGCACGCCTGAATTGTCCATATCAGCAACCGGACCGCACCAGATGATTACACCATTATGGATCATCGCCACCTTGTCGGCGATGCGTCGCACCGAGGCCATATCATGGCTAATTGTCATGGTGGTTGCACCGAGGCGTTGAACCGCATCGATGATCAGCCTGTCGATGACCCCGCCGGTGATAGGATCAAGGCCAGATGTCGGCTCGTCAAACAACAGAATCTCCGGCTTATCGGCGATCGCCCGCGCCAGTGCCACGCGCTTTTGCATGCCGCCAGAGAGTTCAGCTGGATATTGATCAATCACCATCGGTGACAGGCCAAGCTGGGTGATGGTTTCCACCGCCAGATCACGCGCTTCGGCGCGTTTCATTTTTTGCTGATGGCGCATGCGAAAGGTAACATTTTCCCAAATCGGCAAGGAGTCGAAAAGGGCGCCAAACTGGAATGTCATGCCAAATCTGCGGCGCATTTGTTCCATTGTTTCCCGATCGGCGCCAATGAGTTCCTGCCCGTCCACGGTTATTGAACCGCTGTCGGCACTGATCAGGTCGAGAAGACATTTGAGCAATACCGATTTACCGCAACCGGATGTGCCGATCAGCACCAGCGATTCCTTCGCATTCACTGACAGATTGACATCACGCAACACCTCTTTCGGGCCAAAGGATTTGGCAACATGCTTCATCTCTATCTTCGGCGTCACCGCGTTTGATGTGGATTTTGCTGACATGATCAGTTGCTACCCTTACCCCTAGCCAAAGAAAATCGCAGTTACGATGTAGTTGGCGATCAGAATGAGTATCGAAGAGGATACCACCGCATTGGTGGTGGCGCGGCCGACACCTTCGGCACCACGCCCCGAATTATAGCCGTGATAACAGCCCATCAACGCGATCAGGAAGCCAAATACAGCCGCCTTTATCAAGCCAAGCGTCACATCGGAAAATTCCAGATATTCCATGGTCCGTGACAGATAGATCGACGGGTTGAAGCCGAGCCGGTAAACGCCAACGATATAGCCGCCAAAAACGCCGATCAAATCGCCGACCAGCACCAGAAAAGGAAGACAGATTGTTCCGGCCAGAATGCGTGGTGCCACAAGATATTGCATCGGCCGGGTCGACAGCGTGTCGAGCGCATCAATCTGATCGGTGACGCGCATCGTTCCGATCTCGGCGGCCATCGAGGCACCAATGCGGCCAGCCACCATCAGGCCAGCAAGGACCGGGCCAAGTTCGCGCGTGACTGACAACACCACCACTGTGGCAACAGTGTCCTCTGCCGAGAAGCGCGCAAAGCCCGTGTAGGACTGCAACGCCAGAACCATGCCGGAGAACAGAGTTGTCAGTCCGACAACCGGTAACGACAGATAGCCGATGTCGATGACCTGCCGCAAAAACTGTCGAAGATAATAGGGTGGGCAGAATGTCCATTTGACCGCATCTGCAGTGAACAGCGTGATCCGGCCCAGCGCCGCGAGAAAGCCAAGTGCTGCGCGACCGATATTCTGCAGGAAACTTGTCATCAGGTCCTCATGGCTAGTGACGGCGAACCTGCCGCAAAGGCAAAGGGCAAGGCCTTAATAATGACCCACCCTCGTGTGTAGTTATGCCGTGATTCGTTTTATTTGGCTATAGTCAATTGCCGGACAGCCTCATCGGTCACCGAGATAGCGCCTTGCGGGACGCCGCCCCAAGCCGGTCAGGATTTCATAGCCAATGGTGCCGGCATCATTCGCCATCATCCCCGCTGTATACGCCTCGCCAAGAAGCCGTGCAAATACAGCGGTGCGGATTTCATTTTGTGGAATGTCGGTTACATCCAGCGCCAGACTGTCCATGGACACGCGCCCGATGACCGGCACCTTATGGCCTGCAACCATCGCTGTCGCCACCCCGCCAAGGCACCGTTGATAGCCATCGGCATAGCCAACGCCGACTGTCGCGATAAGCGAATCACGCGTCAGCACATGTGTTCCACCATAGCCAACGGCATCCCCGCTTTTGGCTTGCCGCAATTGCAATATTCGGGCGTCCCATGTCACTGCACAGCGCAGCTTTTGTGCCGCTGTTCGCTGATCCGCACGGTGCATCATGCCGGCAGGATGCTCGCCATAGAGGGCAATGCCCGGACGGGTCATGTCGAATTGATAATCTGTCCCAAGCAGGACGCCGCCACTGTTGGCAAGGCTTGCTTTCGCGCTCGGAAAGAATGGCATCAGCGCGCGAAACGCATCGAGTTGTTGCTTGTTACTTG
This sequence comes from Alphaproteobacteria bacterium, assembly GCA_038147495.1. GTDB lineage: Bacteria > Pseudomonadota > Alphaproteobacteria > Puniceispirillales > Puniceispirillaceae > MED-G116. The sequence continues at coordinate 122,957 of JAYQTT010000002.1, forward strand.
GAGAGTCAGGATCTTCTGCTGACGCAAGATGGCTCATCACATAAACAAGGTCTATGCCTTCAAGCGCATTGGCGCCGTCTTGTGAATGTTCGATGAGCCAATCCGTCTCATCATCATTCAGTCCAAGTCGTGACATGCCGGTATCAATGTGTAGGGCGGCCGGAATGCGAATGTCATGACGCTGGGCAAACATGCCAAGACGCGCGATTTGGGTAAGATCATTGATCACAGGTGACAAGCCGTGATGGAGAAATTCCGGTTCTTGTCCGGCATGGCAGCCGGAAAGGCAGAAAATCGGGATGGCTTCATGTCCGGCGGCGCGTAGATCGGCGCGAAGATTCATTCCCTCTTCAAGTGACATCACAAAGAACAATTTGCATCCCGCAGCGGCAAGGCTGGGCGCAACCTTGTCAGCACCAAGCCCATAGGCATTGGCCTTTACCACACCTGCAGTCAGTGTCGTGCCCGGTGATAAGCTGTCGAGATAGCGCCAATTGGCAACGATGGCATCAAGGTCAATCGTGATCAGGCTGTCGGCATTTGAGAATTCGTGCTGTGAGACCATCTTGTCATTGTCACCCATTTACCTGTCATAAAGCCAGCCTGCATCGATCAGGATCAATATCCTTCGGGCAAGCGGCTGCCATCCGTGAGATCGCTGAAATGGGTGAAATTCTTGTCGAAATGCAGATTGACGGTGCCGGTTGGGCCGTGCCGTTGTTTGCCAACGATGACCTCTGCCTTGTTTTCTGCTGCCTGCATTTTCTGGAGCCACACTTCATGCTTGGCGTTATAGGCTTCCATGGTGTCCTTGGCGTCCTGCTCGGGTTCGCGCTTGTCGAGATAATATTCCTCTCGATAGACAAACATAACAACATCGGCATCCTGCTCGATTGACCCAGATTCGCGAAGGTCGGCCAGATTGGGCCGCTTGTCCTCGCGTTGTTCAACGGCGCGCGATAGCTGCGATAGAGCCAGAACCGGCACATCAAGCTCTTTGGCGATAGCCTTTAACGTACGGCTGATGTTGGATATTTCCTGCACCCGGTTTTCTGCACGCACGCCAAGTTGCGGGGTGAGCAATTGCAGATAGTCAACCACGATCAGTCCAAGCCCTGACGTGCGTTTCAGCCTGCGAGCGCGGCTGGCCAATTGCGAGACCGAAAGTGATGGTGTGTCGTCAATGAAGAAGGGGGCTGTCGACATGGCGTCACTGGCAGTGATCAATCGCTCAAATTCCTCGCTGCCCAGTTTGCCGCGCCTGATCTGGTCAGAAGGTACGCGCGCCCGTTCACTCAGGATACGATTGCCAAGCTGTTCCGCCGACATCTCAAGTGAGAAAAATGCCACCGGTGCGGCGCGTTCTCCGGTTCTTGTCGTGGTTGCCGTGTGAAACGCCATATTTGTGGCAAGCGCGGTCTTGCCCATAGCCGGGCGCCCGGCGAGGATGATCAAGTCTGATCGGTGGAAACCGCCAAGCAAATTGTTCAAATCTGTCAGGCCGGTACTTGTGCCGGATAGATGGCCGTCACTTTTCCTGGCGATGTCTGCCTGATTGATTGTCGCTGCCATGACCGAGTCGAATGCACGCAAACCGGCACCAGCGTTTTCAGTCTCTGCAAGGCGAAACAGTTGTGCTTCTGCGGCTTCAATCTGGGTGGTTGCCGCTGTGTCGATATCGGGGTGGCTGGCATCATGGATCACGCTGTCGCCGATCATGATCAATTCGCGGCGCAGATGCGCCTCATAGATTGTGCGGGCGTAATCGGCTGCTTGCGTAATGCTGATCACGCCGTCTGCAAGTTCACCCAGATATTCCTCTGCACTGGTCTCGGCAAAATCCTCCTCACCGCTAAAATATGATTTGAGTGTGACCGGGTTGGCGAGCTGGCCGCGCTCAATCATTCGCACCATTGTCGTAAAGATGCGGCCGTGGAGCGGGTCATAGAAATGCTCGGCACGAAGCCGGTCATCTATGCGCTCAAACACGCTGTTTTCAAGGAGAATGGCGCCAAGCAAATTCTGCTCAGCGGGCAAATTATGTGGCACTTTTCGGGTCGGCTGGCTGTTGCCGCCTACTGGAAAAGTTTCAATGTTGCTTGTTTCCTCGGCCATGATTACAGCCTAGCAAATTAAGCTGACGAAGGTGTAGTCAGTTTATCTTGTGAGGGGGCTGTTAAGGTTGTGGGAAATGGGGATAAGTCGCAAATCACCCTGCTGCCACAAACATGAGGTGGATAAAAAAAACAGCCGGGCGCGGGGCCCGACTGTTTTTAAGTATTAGTTAATTCTGGTCGCTCTGTTAGGCGTTGTCAGAATCGTCGTCTGCGTCTGCTGCTGCTTCGTCTGCTGCTGCTTCGACTTCTTCAACGGCGGCGATGGCCTCGGCGATTGCATCCGGCTCATCGTCAACATCCTGAACGCCGCCTGTTACGGCAACGCCTGTCTTCAGCTGGGTCTCGGCTTCATCCAGTGAACGGGCAACATTGACAACGACTGTCACTGCCACTTCGGGGTGAAGTGTGACACGGATGTCATGAAGGCCTAGGGTCTTGATGGATTTGTCCATGACGACCTGGCTGCGCTGGATTGTGAAGCCAGCTTCGGTCACGCCCTCGGCAATGTCACGCGAGGTGACTGAACCGAAAAGCTGTCCCATCTCCGATGCGGCGCGCACCATGCTGATAGCAAGGCCTGACATTTTCTTGGCCTCGGTCTCAGCTTCGCCACGACGCTGAAGATTGTCGGCTTCACGCTGCGCCTTTTCGGCTTCAAAACGTTCAAGATTGGCTTTGTTAGCCCGCATTGCTTTGCCTTGTGGCAAAAGAAAGTTCCGCGCATATCCTGGCTTGACGGTCACGAGATCGCCCATCTGTCCAAGTTTTTCCACGCGTTCAAGCAAAATGATCTGCATTGTTTGTCTCCTTGGTTCCAGCCGTTGCTTACGATGTCACGTAAGGCATCAGAGCCAGAAAACGGGCCCGTTTGATGGCTGTGGCCAGTTCACGCTGTTTCTTTGCTGAAACGGCTGAAATACGTGATGGTACGATTTTGCCCCGCTCTGAGGTGTAACGCGCCAGCAGCTTGGTGTCCTTGTAATCAATCTTCGGCGCATTAGGTCCGGAGAAAGGGCAAGATTTGCGGCGGCGACCAAAGGGCTTGCGAACGGCTTCGCGTTTGATTTCCAACTGTGTCATCGATTAGTCCTCGCTGCTATCGTTTGCGTCATCTGCATCGGCGTCAGACCCTGATGCGTCAGAATCGTCACCGGCATCGCTGTTGCGTGGGCCGTCACGGTGGCCATCACGGCCGCCGCGAGACGGACGCTCATTTTTGCTCTGCATGATAATTGACGGGCCTTCTTCGACCTCTTCAATTCTGACATTCAAAAACCGCAAAACATCCTCGTTCAATCCCATGACCCGCTCATATTCTTTAAGCGCTTCCTGGTCTGTTTCCATATTGAACATGATGTAATGGCCTTTCCGGTTCTTTTTGATCCGGTAGGCGAGAGACCGAAGCCCCCAATATTCGCGTTTTTTGATTGATCCGCCGGCGGATTCAATAATCCCGGCAAATTCATCTGCCATGGCCTCGACCTGTGTGGCAGAAATATCCTGACGTGCAATAAACACGCTTTCATACAAGCGCATGAACAACTCCTCCTGGCTCATCGTCAGGGGCGTAAAAGACCCTGACAAACCGGTTTCCCGGCAAGGATTTAACATAGATGTTTTCGTCTGCGGGTGCGCTGGTTTCCAGCCAATTGCCCTTGGACGAGGCGCACAATACACGAAACCGGGTAAACTGCAAGCGTTGATCTGGCGTGTTTTCAGGTGACTTACTGAATCTTGCCAATTTGTTCAGGATATGGAATAGCTCTGGTCCAGATGATTATGCCCCTGCAGTGATGGGCCGGACCAAGGTCTGCAGCAACGCCGGGGATTGCCGCTATCGTCTTGCAGCGATGATGGCCAGAAAGGGCGCGTAAATGAGCAAAAAAGTCGTTTTTCAGTTTCCGGGTCAGGGATCACAAGCCGTTGGAATGGGCGTTGCACTCGCGGCTGAGCATAGTGTTGCCCGTCAGGTGTTTGACGAGGTGAATGATGCACTCGGCGAAGATCTGTTTGCGCTGATGGCAGAGGGGCCGGAAGATGAAATCAGGCTGACCCGCAATGCCCAGCCCGCACTGTTGGCGACATCCATGGCCGGTTTGGCAGTTTTGCGAGAAAAAACAGGCAAAAACATTGCAGATCTGGCGAGCTACACCGCCGGTCATTCGCTTGGTGAATATGCGGCGTTGACAGCTTCAGGCAGCCTTGGCCTTGCCGATGCTGCACGGCTATTACGTCTGCGTGGCGAGTCGATGCAGAATGCGGTGCCGGTGGGTGAGGGCGCGATGGCCGCCATCCTTGGGGCCGATGAGGCGCTAATAGACGAAATTGTTACAGACGCAAGTGACGCCGGTGTTGTTCAGTTGGCGAACGACAATGCTCCCGGCCAAATCGTCATCAGCGGCGCCACCGGTGCCGTTGAAAAGGCAATGGAGATTGCCAAGGGCAAAGGCCTTCGCAAGGTGATCATGCTTCCAGTGAGCGCGCCTTTTCATTGCAGCATGATGTCGCCAGCGGCAGAGGTCATGGCCGAAGCGCTGGATGGGGTGGATTTCGCTGATGCCGTTGTTCCTGTGGTCTGTAATGTGACAGCCGCACCGGAAACCAAGGCCGATGCGCTGAAGGCCAATCTTGTCACGCAGGTAACCGGGCGGGTCAGATGGCGCGAGAGTCTCTTGGCAATGGCAGAGGGTGGTGCCACCCATTTTGTTGAAATCGGTACAGGCAAAGTGTTGTCCGGGCTGGCAAAACGAAGCCTGTCCGACATCGTCATAGCCAATTTGGACGGCCCGGATGATCTTGCGACTGTTCTGGCCGCGCTCTAGGAAATTACAGCCCGTATCAGGGGGCTGAGGCTGGATGTCGTCACCATGGCGGCAGTGAACAATTCGTCTTGGTCAAAACGCGCTTGCAAGGCAAAACGGCTTGGACTATGTTCCGCGCAGTTTTGCGGCCCCGTTAGCGGTTGCGAGGCAGTATGGCGGGTGTAGCTCAGTTGGTTAGAGCGCCAGTTTGTGGCACTGGAGGTCGCCGGTTCGAAACCGGTCACTCGCCCCATTTCCCCCTAACACCGGGGACCTGCTGGTTTTTCAAAGTGCCAGTAAGCCAGCGGGCCTTCTGGTCTTTTGGCAGGTGAAAACTGAGTGCGCGGGCGTGGCGGAATTGGTAGACGCGCTGGTTTTAGGTACCAGTGGCGAAAGTCGTGGGGGTTCAAGTCCCTCCGCCCGCACCAGACTTGGCAGCTGCACTAACGATCTGATGATCGGGAGAGTGACGACAGAGACGGTCTTATAACTGGTGAGATCAATGAGATTTGAATGGGTGCCGGCACAAAGTCGTGATCGCTGACGCGCCGCAAAAAAAGGAAACTGGGTTCGATGAATGTTTCACAGACCAAAGCCGAGGGGCTTGTCCGCGAATATGCGATTGTGATCACCGCTGATGAGATTGACAAGGAAGTGGCTGTTAAGCTGTCTGAACTTGCCAAGACGGTGAAAATGCCCGGCTTTCGTCCCGGTAAAGTTCCGATGTCTGTTGTCAAATCGCGTTTTGGACCTCAGGTACAGGGTGATGCGATCAAGACGGCGCTCGATGAAGGTGCGCGTCAGGCCATCGAAGGCAATGATCTGCGTCTGGCAAGCCAGCCAAGCGTTGACATCAAAGAATATGAAGAAGGCAAGGACCTGACAGCATCGCTGACATGCGAAGTGATGCCTGACATTACCGTCCCCGATCTCGCTAAGCTGAAGATCGAGAAGCCCACTCTTGAAGCGGGTGATGCAGAGGTTGACGAGGCGTTGTCAAACATCGCCGAGGGCAACAGGCCAAGTGTTGAAGTCAAAAAGAGCCGCGCAGCCAAGAATGGTGACATTCTGGTCATCGACTTCATTGGTAGAATTGACGGTGAGGCATTTGAAGGCGGTGCGGCGGACGGGCATGCGCTGGAACTCGGTTCAAACAGCTTCATTCCCGGCTTTGAAGACGGTTTGATCGGTGCAAAGGTTGGCCAGACACTTGATGTTAATGTGTCATTCCCTGAAGACTATCAAGCCGCGCATCTTGCCGGTAAGCCCGCTGTGTTCGAAGTGACCGTGCAGGAAATGCGCGAGCAGGCAGAGGCACGCATTGATGATGATCTCGGTGTGCGTCTTGGATTTGAGAACCTTCAAGGCTTGAAAGACGCTGTGCGGGAACAGATCAATGCACAGCATGCAACAGCACTTCGTCAGGCTCTGAAGAAAAACGTTCTCGATGCGCTTGCCGATGGCCCGGATTTTGACGTCCCGCCATCACTCTACAAGCAGGAATATGAATCAGTTGCACGGGCGATGAACCCAACTGCGCATGATCACAATCATGATCACATGACCATGACCATGACCATGACCACCATCACCCTGCTGCCGATGAAGGGTATGGATGATGCGGCAAAAGAAGAGGCTGCAAGCGTGGCTCAGCGCAGGGTTCGCCTTGGTCTTTTGCTGACAGAGATTGGCCGCACAAACAACATTGACGTCAGCGAGGAAGATACCCACCAGGCGGTAATGGATGAGGCGCGCCGCTATCCGGGGCAGGAGCAGATGGTTTTTGAATATTTCCAGAAAAACCCGGAAGCGATGCAACAGCTGGCAGGCCCGATCTTTGAAGACAAGACGATCGATTTCATCATGGAAATGGCCAAAGTGACCGAGGTCAAGACCAGCGTTGAAGCGCTTTATGCAGAGCCTGAGGCCGCTGCACCGGCAAAGAAGACAGCCAAAAAAGCGGCCAAGAAGGCGAGCGCGAAGAAAGCGCCAAAAGAGGCTGCAGCAAAGAAAGCGCCTGCGAAAAAGGCGGCCGCCAAAAAAGCGGCAAAGAAAGCCAGCAAGTAATCAGATAAGCAGCACTCGTTGCTTATCTGGCGGTCGTTACTCTGTGGAAGGCGTGATTTCGTCTCCCACGGAGGGCGAATTGTTCGCCGCGGCGAAGGCTAAAAGCTGGAGCGCGCGAGATAGCGCCGAGACAACATCAGTTTTTCAGCCCGATGATAGCGGATTTAAGCGAAGCGATGTCACTCTTCGCTTGAACCGCTTCCTTGCCTTCCCATATAGTTTGAAGCGCAACCACGGTGGCCGTGTCCACCTTCCGACCTTGCCAGCTCCGGTCATGTCTGTGCCGGGTGTTTTGAGGAGATATTTGATGAGTGATTTTGACAAGACCAGCGCCAATCTGGTGCCAATGGTTGTGGAACAAACCAATCGGGGTGAGCGTGCCTACGATATTTTCTCTCGTCTTCTCAAGGAGCGGATCATTTTTCTCAATGGGCCGGTAGATGACGGGGTTGCAGCCTTGGTCTGTTCACAATTGCTGTTTCTCGAGTCGGAAAATCCAAACAAGGATATTTCGATGTACATCAATTCGCCGGGCGGTATCGTGACCTCCGGTTTGGCGATTTATGACACCATGGAATATATCCGCCCGGATGTGTCGACGGTGTGCATGGGGCAGGCCGCATCGATGGGGTCGCTTTTATTGACGGCCGGTGCGGCTGGAAAACGCTTTTGTTTGCCAAACGCAAGGATCATGACCCACCAGCCTAGCGGTGGGTTTCAGGGGCAGGCGAGTGACATCGAAATTCATGCAAAGGAAATTCTCGATTTGCGCCGCAGGCTGAACGGAATTTATGAGAAGCATACTGGTAAAACACTGAAACAAATCGAAAAAATCATGGAGCGTGATACGTTCATGACGGCAGAGGATGCCAAGGAGTTTGGCCTCATTGACGAGGTGGTTGAAACCCGTCCAGTGCCGGCAAAAGAGAAATAGACCCTGCTTTGTGGTCATTTGGGCATGTGATTTGCACACAGGTCACGAATGGTGCAGGCGTGAAGATTTCTGCGGTGGTCAAAGATTTCAATTGAAACCTTGGCTATTGCGCCCCTAGACTAGGCAAAGAGAACGCGTGGTGCAGTCACGCAACGGTGGCGAGGAGCTGGAAAATGGCGAAGACAGAAGACGGCGAAAAAAGTACGCTTTTCTGCTCATTCTGCGGAAAGAGCCAGCATGAAGTGCGCAAGCTTATCGCTGGCCCAACAGTGTTCATCTGTGATGAATGCGTTGAATTGTGCATGGATATTATCCGTGAAGAGCACAAAACGGCCCTGTCCAAAGGGCATGATGGTGTGCCGACACCCGCAGATATCAACAAGGTTCTCGATGAATATGTGATTGGTCAGGCCAAGGCAAAGCGGATGCTGGCTGTGGCTGTGCACAATCACTACAAGCGCCTTGCCAACGCTGGCAAGACCGGTGACGTTGAAATTTCAAAGTCGAATATTCTCCTCGTTGGGCCAACTGGTTGTGGCAAGACATTGCTGGCGCAGACACTGGCGCGGATGCTCGATGTTCCCTTTACGATGGCTGACGCAACGACCCTTACCGAGGCGGGCTATGTCGGTGAGGACGTTGAGAACATTATCCTGAAACTGTTGCAGGCTGCTGACTATAACGTTGAGCGTGCGCAGCGCGGCATCGTCTATATCGATGAGGTCGATAAGATTTCGCGCAAGGCAGACAATCCGTCCATCACGCGTGACGTATCGGGTGAGGGTGTGCAGCAGGCATTGCTCAAGATCATGGAAGGCACTGTCGCCTCTGTGCCGCCGCAAGGTGGACGCAAGCACCCGCAACAGGAATTCCTGCAGGTTGATACAACCAATATCCTGTTCATATGTGGTGGTGCTTTTGCCGGGTTGGACAAACTCATTGCCGAGCGTGATAGCGGTGCGGGCATTGGGTTTGGGGCCGATGTGCGGGCGCCGGATGATCGCAAGATCGGCGAATTGCTTGGCTCGCTTGAGCCGGAAGATTTGATCAAATTCGGTTTGATCCCCGAATTTGTGGGCAGACTTCCTGTTGTGGCGACCCTTGAGGACCTTGATGAGGACGCGCTGGTCCGGATTTTGACCGAACCCCGCAATGCATTGGTCAAGCAATATCAGAAATTGTTTGAGATGGATGATGTCGCCCTCGAATTCAGGGACGATGCGCTACGGGCCATTGCGCAAAAGGCGATTGCCCGCAAGACAGGTGCGCGTGGTCTTCGCTCTATTCTGGAAAACATCCTGATGGAGCCGATGTTCGATATTCCAACAGCTGGCGATATCGATGAAGTTGTGATCAACAGTGATGTGGTCAATGATGGGGCGGCGCCTTTGGTTGTCCATTCAAAGGTTGCGAAGGGCGCTGATCAAAGCGCCTGAAAATTGTCCACACTGGTGACATAATGTCGCCTTATACGCATAGATAGAGTGTTTTTGCCGCAAAATGGTGCTCACAACGCATCTTTTGTGGTTGAAAGCCTTTGGCGTGTTTACCATATCTTATCCAAGATATAATGGTGCTAACCGGCCCGTAACATCGGGCAATTGGAGACATGAAATGTCAGACATGAATTCCGTTACACTGCCAGTATTGCCGCTGCGGGATATCGTTGTTTTCCCACACATGATCGTGCCGCTTTTCGTGGGACGCGAGAAATCGATCCGCGCACTCGAGGCAGTGATGGCCGAAGGCAAGCAGATCATTCTTGTCACGCAGACTGAAGCTGACCTTGAAGATCCGGATGCTGACGGGCTCTATGTGACGGGCACTATCGGATCCATTTTGCAATTGCTGAAATTGCCGGATGGCGCGGTAAAGGTTCTTGTCGAAGGTGGTGAACGGGTTCAGATTAAGCCGGAAACGCTGAATTCTGATGCTGGATTCCTGTCTGTAAGCGCGCAAATTGTTGATCAGCATGGCGATAATGGCACTGAAACCAATGGATTGGCGCGTGCAGCAGTCCAGCAGTTTGAGCAATATATCAAGTTTAACAAGAAGGTCGCCTCAGAGGTTCTGAACGCAATCGAACAGGTTGAGGAAGCCGATAAAATCGCCGATATGATTGCCTCGCATCTGGCGGTGAAAATTCCCGAGAAGCAAGAACTGCTTGAGCAATTGAACATCCATGAGCGGCTTGAGCGCATTTTCGCCCTGATGGAAGGCGAGATTGGCGCGCTGCAGGTGGAAAAACGCGTGCGCAACCGGGTCAAGCGGCAGATGGAGAAGACCCAGCGCGAGTATTATCTCAATGAACAGATGAAGGCGATCCAGAAGGAATTGAGCGATGGCGAGGATGGCAGTAACGAGCTTGATGAGCTTGAAACTGCGCTTGCCGAAGCCAAGATGCCGAAGGCCGCGCGGGAGAAAGCCGAAGCCGAGCTGAAAAAGCTCCGCAATATGGGCCCGATGAGCGCTGAAGCAACAGTTGTTCGCAATTACCTTGACTGGATTCTGGCGGTTCCGTGGAAGAAGGCGAGCCGCTTGAAAAAGGATATCAATCTGGCGCGTGAAATCCTCGATGCCGATCATTATGGGCTGGAAAAGGTTAAGGACCGGATCATCGAATTTCTGGCTGTTCAACAGCGTACAAAGTCGATGAAAGGGCCAATTCTGTGTCTCGTTGGCCCACCCGGTGTTGGTAAAACATCCCTCGGTAAATCCATTGCCAGAGCGACCGGACGCAAATATGTGCGCATGGCACTCGGCGGGGTCCGTGACGAAGCGGAAATCCGCGGGCATCGTCGGACCTATATCGGCTCAATGCCCGGCAAGGTCGTGCAGGGCATGAAGAAGGCTGGAACAAATAACCCTCTGTTTCTGCTTGATGAGGTTGATAAATTGGGTGCTGACTGGCGGGGTGATCCAACCTCGGCTTTGCTCGAGGTGCTTGACCCGGCACAGAACAACACGTTCCAGGATCATTACATGGAGGTCGATCTCGACCTGTCCAATGTGATGTTCATCACCACAGCCAATACGTTGAACATGCCGCAGCCATTGATGGACCGGATGGAGATCATTCGTCTGTCTGGCTATACCGAAGATGAAAAGCTCGAGATTGCCAAGCGTCACCTTGTCGCGCGGCAGGTTGAGGACCACGGGTTGAAGGATGGCGAGCTGGATATTTCTGATGAGGCCATTCGGTCCGTTATCCGGCTTTACACGCGTGAGGCTGGTGTCCGGAATCTTGAACGTGAAATTGCCAAGATCGCCCGCAAAACGGTCACTCAGATCGTCAGCAAAGGCACCACAGCGATTGCCGTAACGCCCGACAATCTGAAGGATTTTCTTGGTGTGCCGCGTTTCCGGTTCGGTGAAATCGAAGAGCATGATCAGGTTGGTGTGACAACCGGTTTGGCTTGGACCGAGGTGGGCGGCGAGTTGCTTCAGGTAGAGGCCGTGCGTGTACCCGGCAAAGGCAAGGTCAGCGCCACTGGCAAGCTTGGCGATGTGATGAAAGAATCGATTCAGGCTGCTGAATTTTTCATCAAATCACGGTCGAAAGTATATGGCATCGATCTTGAAGATCTGGCCAAGCATGACATCCATGTTCACGTCCCGGAAGGGGCGACACCCAAAGATGGCCCTTCGGCCGGCGTGGCTATGGCAACATCGATCATTTCTGCCCTGACCGGCATTGAAGTTCGCCGTGACATTGCCATGACCGGTGAAATCACGCTCCGCGGGCGGGTGTTGCCGATCGGGGGATTGAAAGAGAAGCTGCTGGCCGCGCTTCGTGGTGGTCTAAAAACCGTTTTGATACCTAAGGACAATGAAAAGGATCTGGCAGAGATCCCTGACAATGTGAAGGAAGGTCTGGAAATCATCCCCGTTGGCATGGTTGATGAGGTGCTTTCTGCCGCGCTGGTCAGAGAGCCTCTTCCTGCTGGTATTGGGGCTGCGGCATCAGACGTTGGATCACAGATGACTCAGGCGGATGATGGCGCCTCAGGTGACGATGTTGTGGCGCATTGAGGCCTTAAGTCTAAAAAACTGGCTTTGCGCATAGGTTTTTTTGAAATTTATGTTGGTTTTTGCTGGTGTTTTTTGTGATTTGCTGTACCGTCAAGGCTTACATACACAACCTAATCAGGGGTTATAATCATGAATAAAAACGATCTTGTAGCATCTGTAGCGGACTCTTCTGGTCTTACAAAGGCCGACGCTGGACGTGCTGTTGACGCTGTCTTTGACAGCATTGCAGGCGCACTGAAGTCTGGTGGCGATGTCCGTATTGTTGGTTTTGGTACATTTTCTGTCGCGCATCGCGCTGCCACGACTGGTCGCAATCCTCGCACTGGTGAGACGATCCAGATCAAGGCATCGAAGCAGCCTAAGTTTAAGGCTGGCGCTCCCTTGAAAGACGCTGTTAACAGCTAAATTTTTGTCTATCTTTTTTGACGCCGGCCCGATATAAGGGTCGGCGTTATCTATGACATCGTCATGACATTCAGGATGATGTGAAAGAAATGGTGACGGGTGGTTAGCTCAGCTGGGAGAGCAACTCGTTTACACCGAGTAGGTCGGGGGTTCGAACCCCTCACCACCCACCATTTTTCTGATAATTTCCACATATAGAATGCGCCATATTCGGTAGATGGTTTCCATCGGTTGCCGTGCGTTTGTCATGGATTGATCTTGTCTGTCTGGGAAATCGGTACAAGTTGGCGCGGAGATGCAAAAAAAGTGATTTTGGCGCGCCAGTCTGCTTGACAGTAGAGCAGGCTTAATCTAAACGTCTGGAACCGTTGTGAACACGGGCATTACAAAGGCCCACAAAGATGTTCGCAAGATAGCTACGGGGGTGTAGCTCAGTTGGTTAGAGCGCTGGCCTGTCACGCCAGAGGCCGCGGGTTCGAGTCCCGTCACTCCCGCCACTTTCCTGATCCAAATAGACCTGTAATTCCATAAAGACAGCCGGATATTTCGGTCGTTAAGGTGGGCGGCGTTATGCCAGAAAACAGGGAACTATCTTCGTAAGGTTGTTTTGGTGATGCTGGCTGTCGGCGCGTTATCGCGTTGCCGAACCTGAACCTCTTTTCTTGGTGCCAAAGCAGTGGAAATCCATGGTCTGAATGTGTTCTAGTGGTGGTGTGATATATCCCGCCATTACGGCATCCAGCGGAGGAAAGTGATGATAAACCTAGAGGCATTCGGCGATCTGGCCGATTTTCCAGCAGGAGAATTTCAGCCAAAGCCCACAACGCTAACCCCCGGGCAGGAGGAGGCGCTTCAACCTTTGTGGGCGTCGCTTGATGGATTAACAAAAGTCGGGATTTGGGATTGCACGCCGGGCAGGTTCACCGCAGACAGAACGGCGATGGCCGAACTGTGTCATATTTTGTCGGGCAGTGCCACGGTGACCAATCACGATGGCAGCGGTGCGCGGAAGATCAAGGCCGGTGACTTGCTGGTTCTGCCGATAGGGTGGCGCGGCGAATGGGAAATCCATGAGCAAATGCGCAAAACCTATGTACTGATCAGCGCTGCCTGAGCATCGGTTGGCCAAAACGGCCTGGAATATTCAGGCCCTTGTATAGTGCTCCCACCCCCTTCATAAGATTATCGCGCGTGGGCAATCTTGCCCGGTTGGGTGGCCGCATGCAAAGATCGCTGGCAGGAGAGATTTTGATGACGATGACCATCTATATGTTGAAAAGCTGTGACAGCTGTAAAAAGGCGATCAAGGCGTTACAGGCGGCGGGGCATGATCCGGTTCTGGTCGATGTGCGCGCTGATGGTGTGCCGAAGGACCATCTTGCCGGTTGGCTGGAGACGCATGGCGCCGATGTGATGATTAACCGGAAATCAACGACATGGCGCGGGCTTGATGATGCTGAAAGACAGGCTGACCCGCTGGCGCTGTTGATGACGCATCCAACCTTGATGAAGCGTCCGGTCATTGTTGCCGATGGTGCGAGCTATGTCGGCTGGAGCAAGGATGTGCAGGCGGCACTGGGTTTGTAATCTCACCGTTGTGCAGGCGGTCATTTGATGGCTACTATAGCGCCTGTGCGGCAATCCCCCATTTTGATGGTAGAGTTGAATATGGCAAAGACGCGTGTGGCTATGGAATTTGGCATGGGGTCATCACTCCGACAGGCGGATTATACAAGAGCGGCTGTTCGTGCTGTCCGTAATGCGTTGTGGCATAATTCACTGTCCATGGCAGATGCCTTTGGCTTTGATAAGACAGCAATGATCATCGATGTTGAAATTGGTGTCCAACAGCCAAAAGCCGTTGATCTCGGTGCCGTAGCGGCAGAATTTCCCTATGGTCAGGCAAATGTGCGCGCCGTTCATGGTGGATTGGATGTGCCGAAACCCACGGGTGATGGCCATACAGTGATTGCCAATGCCGCGATTATCGTCTCATTCGATATGGAGTCGGCTCCGGCCCGCGAGGGAGGCGAGGCATGAAGCGTCTGATTCTGGAAATGGGAAGTGGCAATGACCTCTATGGGGGTGATTATACCAAGGCGGCGTGCCGCGCGGTACAGGATGCGCTTCATCACAGCTCGCTTACATTGTTTCGCACGCTTGGCTATCGGCATGAGGATATGAAGGTCAAGGTCACGATTGGCGTTCAGGCGCCGGAAAAAGTGGACACTGACATGGTTCTGAAAGAATTGCCAAGAGGCCGTCCGGAAGTGCATGTGGTCAAGGGTGGGCTCGACAGTTTTGATGCAGAAAATGACAATCTGACCGTCATTGCAACGGCGGCCATTGAGGCATTTCTTGACATTGATCCGGGTGCTTGGGTCTTAAGCGAAAGTGCAGGAGACGCCGCACATGAGTGACAGCACCGGCAAGATTGAATCGGCCGAGATCGTTGTGCCGTCAACCGACATACGCGAGGACATGCCTTTTTTCACGCGTGAGCTCGGCTTTCGGCTTGAGCAGATTTTTCCGGCTGATGATCCGGCTGTTGCGGTGCTGTCTGGGCATGGGGTGCGTCTGCGTCTTGATGCGCGTTGTCCAGATGCAACGCCGATGCCGCATCTACGCATTCTGGCGCATGATCCGGCGGCAGTTGCAGATGGCGCGGCGCGGCTCACAGCGCCAAATGGTATGATCATTGACATTGCGCAGAGTGATCCGCCGCTGGTCGTACCGCAGACGCAACATAATTATGTTGTCAGGCGCCTTGTCGATCAGGCGCCTTGGGTGATTGGACGGGCAGGCATGCATTATCGTGATCTGATTCCAGACCGTCTTGGCGGCTCGATCATCGCCAGCCATATCCGTATTCCCGATGGTGGGCCGGTGCCTGATATGGTGCATTATCACACTGTCGGATTTCAGCTTATTTTCTGCATCGCCGGTTGGGTGGATCTGGTTTACGAGGATCAGGGACCCGAATTCCGCTTGCACGCCGGTGATTGTGTCATTCAGCCGCCTGAAATCCGGCATCGTGTTTTATATGCATCAGACAATATTGAGGTTGTCGAGATTGGCGTGCCGGCAGAGCATGTCACGACCATTGACCATGAGATGACCTTGCCAAATGGCCCGGCGAACCCCAATCGTACCTTTCAGGGGCAATCCTTCGTCCATCATCGTCAGGAAGACGCTGTCTGGCAGCCATGGCGTATCCCCGGCTTCACCCACCGTGACACCGGCATCGGCAAGGCGACAAACAATGTCGCGAATGTGCAAATTGCCAAATGGACGGGTGGTGAGGAACATACCAGCAGTCATGATTGCGATATCCTATTCAATTTTGTGATGAATGGTTCACTGTGCCTCGAGGTTGAGGGTGAGCCTTCGCACGAGCTTACCCGCGGCGATGCCTTTGTTGTGCCGCCGGGGCGAAAGATGCGTTTTGTTGAATGTGATCAAGACCTTGAACTGATGGAAGTCGCGCTTCCGGGCAAGTTTTCAACGCAGCTCTATTAGGGCACGTATGTTCTTTGAAACTGTGCTTCCGCACGGCCTCTTTCTTGTTGTTCTGTCAGGATATTCTTGACAATTATTTCATTCATGATACCGCAGTAAAGCTGACCAAACAAAGGCGTCTGCGTTTTGCAGGCCCGGAGAAATTAATGACACCCCGCGACTATTTCTTCTATGCGCTTGTCGTGTTCGGGTGGTCCACAAGCTGGTACCCTTTAAAGCTCCAATTGGGTGTTGTTGCGCCGGAAGTATCGCTGTTTTGGCGCTTTCTGGCGGCGGCGTGCATCATGTTTGTTATTACAATCATAGTGCGAAAGCCAATCCGATTTGCGCTGCGTGATCATGTGCGATTCATGCTCCTTGGATTGTGTCTGTTCTCGGCCAACTTCATCTGTTTTTATTATGCGGGTTTGCATGGCGCTTCAGGGCTGTTGGCCGTGGTGTTTTCGACCGCATCACTGATTAATGTTCTGATGCTGGCTGCTTTGTCGCGCACGTTACCAAGAATAACGCACATTCTGGCTGCATTTACCGGCCTGACCGGGGTTGCATTGTTGTATTTGCCAGAGCTTCGCACGTCGGAAACAGCGTTTCTGGGGCTGGGTTTATGCCTGAGCGGTACTTCGTTCTTTTGTAGCGGAAACATGGTCTCTTCGGCGGCACAGAAACATAAGATTCCAGTCATTTCGGCGACCAGCTGGGGCATGGCCTATGGCGCGTTGTTTCTCGCCTGTTTCTCAATGTTACGCGGACAGCCGTTCATCATTGAGATGACGCCAACCTACATCGTCACACTTGCATGGCTGGTCGTCATTTCCTCGGTCATTTCCTTTATGTGCTACCTGACCTTGCTTGGCCGGATAGGTCCGGGAAGAGCTGGATATGCGACTGTGGTGTTTCCGGTGTTCGCGCTGCTGATCTCGACGGCATTCGAGGGCTATCAATGGTCTGCATTTGCTTTTGTCGGGATCGGACTTGTCGTCACCGGCAACATTATCATGGCGCGCGCGCGTTCCTGATGATCTGAGGCTATTCTATCACCGGTGCGAAAGTTGCAAGAATTAGGGCAAGGACAGCGCCAACGGTCAATATATTGCGAAGGCGCATGTACCACACAGGCAACAGGTCGCGCAAAAAAGCCTGACGATCAACCGACCAGGCAAGCGTGAACGCCGGCACAAGTGCCAGAATACCAAGACGGATTCCCAAAAGGGTGATGGCCGCCCAGCCGAGCAGGGCCGGGGTGATTGACCAGGCGTACCAATAGGGGTGCCGCTCACCTTGCATCGCCAATCCCCAATGGACAGCACCGACAAAACTGAGGATCACCGCGCCGTAATTGGCTATTCCAACAAGGCTATAGGCGGCCAGTTGCTGGTTTCCGCTATGTGCCATCGTCGCGCAAAAAACAAACGGGATCAGTCCCCCAAAACCAAGCCAGCGTGCCAGATCTGGCCCATTCTCCAACTGCTCACTATCGTTCATGATACCGTATCCTGTTGATGGCGTACTCTATCATGCTGTGTCTTGTCACGTGCCGTCAATGCCAGCACGGCAACCGCCGCAAGCACCACTGTGCCGCCGATAATTTCGGATAGGCTGAGCGCTTCACCAAGAAACAGCCATGGCCAGACCGGACCCAGAACGCTCTCAATCAGAACCAGCAGGCTGACCTCTGCTGCTGGCACATAGGCGGTGCCCCAAGTGACAAAGGCGATACCGATCCCAATGGTGAACGCACCCATGAAAAGTGTCATGCCAAGGTCGTCTGCGGAAATATCGAGCCCGACCCCGAAAACCATGGCGCAGATGCCGCCCATGGCTCCGGCAAACACACCGCCACAAAACGTCCCGCCAAGAACATCTTCGCGCTTGCTGCGGCGTGCCAAAACCAGCATCACGGCAAATGCCAGCGCCGAGGCAAGGGCAACAATATTGCCGGTGGTGCGGCCCATCTCCCACCCGTCACTCAACATTACGGCGACACCGAATATTGCTGCCAGCATGGCCCACCAGGTCAATTTATGGGGGCGTTCGCCAATCCAGACCCAGCCAATGATGGCGGCAAAAAAGGGCGAGGTGGTCAGCAGAAACAACGTTGAGGCAACAGACGTCATCAGCATTGCGAACACATAGGTGATAAAGGCAATGCCAAGAACAAAACCCATCGCTGCATCGGTTCGGTCAAGGCTGGCAAAGAATTTGGTTGGCATCACCCGCCGCCGCAGGCAGGCAACCACACAAACGATGAAGGCGAGCCCGATAGAGCGGTAGAAAAGAATGACCAAACCGTCATTGGTTTCCAAAAGCCGCATCAGCAACCCGACAAAGCTCATGAAACTGCCCCCAAGCAGGATCAACAGCATGGCAGCATTTTTTGTCATCGCGGCCTATCCAAAAAAACCAAAAGATTGCGATGCAGGGGCTGTGTGGCTCCTGAAATCTTGTGTCCTGACTACCTTCGATTCACTGTGATGTCTATCGACAAATGGCCGGGTGATAGCTAAACAGGTCTGTGTTTGGCGGTTGGCTGGGCTTGTATCGCCGCGCTACCGGTCTGGCATCAGGTGTTTGTTTACAAATCGGGCTCCATCACCCGCACAGGGGCACAACCCGGGAAGGGAGCAAAGATGCGGTCATCCATGCGTTATTTGTGTCTTTGTCTTTTGTTTCTCAGTGGGTGTTCGTCAATGCCTGATTATCCATCCTCGCCAAATTATGACGTCGAAAAGCGTGTTTTTGTGCATCCTGAGGGCAATCGTCATGACAAGAATTTCGGCGATGTCATGGGTTTGATGTGGAAATTCATGTCACGTCCCACCGACCCGGCCCAAATATCCGGCTTTCCGCTGATGACACCGGCCGATAATGGTGCCCCAACATCTGACACCCATGTGACATGGATTGGTCATGCCACATTGCTTTTTGAGAGACGGGGCAGGCGGGTGCTGACCGATCCAATGTTCTCGGAGCGGGCTTCCCCGTTCACCTTTACCGGGCCAAAGCGTGTCGTTCCACCGGCGATTGCCATTGCCGATTTGCCGCACATTGACGCTGTGATCATCTCGCACAGTCATTATGACCATCTTGATCTGCCGGGGATTAAGAAATTGATCGCCAAACAGCCTGAGCTTCCGTTCATCGTGCCTCTGGGGCTGGCGCCAATGCTGGCTGATTCGGGCGTAAAAAATGTCACCGAGATTGACTGGTGGCAGACGCATCAGGTGGGTGATATCGCAATTACATCAACGCCGGTTGTGCATTGGTCATCGCGCAACATGTTTGACCGTAACAAGACGCAATGGGCCGGTTTCATGGTCCGCTTCGCTGATGGCTATCAATTCTATTTTGCCGGCGACACTGGCTATGGATCTGATTTTATTCGGTTGCGAGAGCGTCTGGGTGTTCCGGATTTTGCTGCGATTCCAATCGGCGCTTATGAGCCGCGAGACTTTATGAAGACGTCTCATGTGAACCCTGAGGAGGCTGTGCAGATTTTTAACGATCTGCAGGTGCCGAACGCAGTTGGCATTCATTGGGGGACATTCAAGCTGACGCTTGAACCACTGGTAGAGCCACCACGCCGGTTGCTAAAGGCTTTGCGGCTTGCGAAAATCCCGCCTGATCGGTTTCGAGCCTTGACCCATGGTGAGCGCTGGGACCTTTAGGTCTGTGCGTTGTTTGACGCCATTCTCATGACATTTTGGCCGAATATCCGCCGGGCTGTTGGCACTTTGTCGCCATCGGGTGTGACAGGATGCTGCATTCTGTTTTATTTTCGCTGAATCATGGGCTGTTGGGGTTGCTTTTAGACTGGTGCTGGATTAATCAATCCAAGGTTATTAGACGTCGCGCAGGAGTGCCAGGTGCCGGAGTTTCTGTCCGAATATTTGCCCATCGCAATTTTTTTCGCGTTGGCAGTCGGGTTATCGGTGGCTTTTGTTGCCACAGCTTTCATTTTTGGCAATCAGAAACCGGATGATGAAAAGATGGCCGCCTATGAATGTGGCTTTGATGCGTTCGAAGATTCGCGTCGCCAATTCGATGTCCGCTTTTATCTGGTGGCAATTTTGTTCATCATTTTCGATTTGGAAGTCGCCTTCCTGTTTCCATGGGCGGTATCGCTTGGCGGTATCGGGCTGTTTGGATTCTGGTCGATGATGGTGTTTCTTGCCGTGCTGACAATTGGTTTCATCTATGAATGGAAAAAAGGGGCTCTTGAATGGGAGTGATCGACCCGCATTCCGCACCGGCAATTCCACCCGGGCCTGAACAGGATGCTATCCTGAAAGCTGTTGGTGATGAGATCACCAACCGTGGCTTTGTCATTGCGAAGGCTGACAAGCTGTTTAACTGGGCGCGTTCCGGCTCATTGTGGCCGATGACTTTCGGTTTGGCCTGTTGTGCCGTTGAGATGATCCATTCTGCGTCAAGCCGCTATGATATGGACCGTTACGGCATGCTGTTCCGGCCAAGTCCGCGCCAGTCTGATGTGATGATTGTTGCTGGCACACTGACGAACAAGATGGCGCCTGCATTACGCCGCGTATATGACCAGATGCCAGAACCACGTTGGGTTTTGTCCATGGGATCATGCGCGAATGGTGGCGGCTATTATCACTATTCTTATGCGGTGGTGCGTGGCTGTGACCGGATTGTTCCGGTCGATGTTTATGTGCCCGGCTGTCCGCCAACTGCTGAAGCGCTGATTTACGGATTGCTGCAGTTACAAAAGAAGATCCGGCGTACATCGACCATCGCCAGAACATAGTTTACGCACAAGGCGCATCGATGCTGGCCGGCCGCTGGCATTTCCGCCGCCTGAAATGAATTGAACGGCATCCACCTTGGGGATTTTCATGGGTGAAACGGACCAAAATGGAACGGTAGTCGCAGAGGCAGAAATGCCATCAGCGACAGCTGAAATGCTATCGCATGTGAAGCGGTTGCTTGGCGGCGGCGTCAGCGTTGCTTACACCAGCGATACCGAGATCGTGCTTCGGGCTGAATTATCTGAAATCGTGACGCTGCTTGGCACATTGCGTGACGATGCGGTTGCCGCTTTTGCCCAGCTGACCGATTTGACAGCCGTTGATTATCCGGACCGCCCATGCCGGTTTGAAATGGTCTATCAAATGCTATCGCTGAAGAACAACCTTCGCCTGCGGGTTTTGGTTCCTGTCGGAGAGGGGCAGAGCGTTCCCTCTGTTGTCGGGTTGTTCAGCAATGCCAATTGGGCGGAGCGTGAAGTCTGGGACATGTTTGGCATTTTCTTCGCCGGACACCCGGATCTGCGCCGTTTGCTGACAGACTACGGATTTGAAGGTCATCCATTGCGTAAGGACTTTCCGCTGACGGGCCATGTTGAGGTGCGCTATGACGATACGCTCCGCCGGGTAGTCAATGAACCGGTAAGTCTGGTTCAGGAGTTCCGTGATTTTGATTTCCTGAGTCCATGGGAAGGCATGCAGGGTCAGATTGCAGCCGGTAACGCCGGAAAACAAGGCAAGGGCGAATAGGGAGGCGGCGATGGCAGAAATGCAAATCAAGCCCATCACCATGAATTTTGGTCCGCAGCACCCGGCCGCGCATGGCGTGTTGCGTCTCGTACTGGAAATGGATGGCGAAGTTATTGAACGTGCCGACCCGCATATCGGGCTGTTGCATCGCGGCACGGAAAAGCTGATTGAGCACAAAACCTATCTTCAGGCACTGCCCTATTTCGACAGGCTGGACTATGTCTCGCCGATGAATCAGGAACATGCTTGGGCACTGGCGGTCGAGAAGGCGCTTGGCATTGAGGTGCCGCGCCGGGCGCAATATATCCGCGTTCTGTATTGTGAGATCGGACGCATCCTGAACCATGTGTTGAACCTCACCACTTTTGCGATTGATGTTGGCGCGATGACACCATTGCTCTGGGGCTTTGAAGAGCGTGAGGAGCTGATGGGCTTTTATGAGCGTGCCTGTGGTGCGCGCCTTCATGCCGCCTATTTCCGTCCGGGCGGTGTGCATCAGGATTTGCCGCAGGGTTTGCTTGATGACATTGCCGATTGGGCAAAGCGGTTCCCGGGATTCATCACTGATCTGGAAACATTGCTGACCGATAACCGGATTTTCAAGCAGCGTACCGTCGATATTGGCGTGATCAGCGAACAAGAGGCGCTTGACCTTGGAATGAGTGGGCCATGCTTGCGCGGGTCTGGTGTGGCATGGGATCTTCGCAAGACCCAGCCCTATGACGCCTATGCAGAGATGGATTTTGATATTCCCATCGGAAAGACCGGCGATTGCTATGCACGCTATCTGGTCCGTGTCGAGGAAATGCGCCAGTCGTTGCGGATCATTGAGCAATGTATTGCCAATATGCCTGACGGGCCAGTTCTGGCGCAGGACAACAAGGTGACGCCGCCGCGCCGGACCGATATGAAGAACTCGATGGAAGCGCTGATCCATCATTTCAAACTGTACACCGAAGGTTTCCATGTTCCGGAAGGTGAGAGCTACACTGCCGTTGAGGCACCGAAAGGTGAATTTGGCGTCTATCTCGTAGCTGACGGGTCAAACAAACCATACAGATGTAAGATCCGCGCCCCGGGATTCTATTTTATGGCGGCGGTTGACCATTTGTCGCGCGGGCACATGCTTGCCGACTCCGTTGCGATCATCGGATCGCTGGATATTGTTTTTGGTGAGATTGATAGATGAGTATCGAAGCACGTATCGCCGAAGATCAGCCTGACAGCTTTGCGTTCACTGCGGAGAACGAAAAGGAAATCAAGCGGATCATCGCAAAATATCCAAAGGGGCGTCAGGCCAGTGCGGTGATGCCGTTGCTCGACCTTGCGCAACGCCAGCATGACAATTGGATCCCGATCAAGGCCATTGAAGTCATCGCTGAGAAGCTGGATATGGCGAAAATTCGCGTGCTTGAGGTGGCAACCTTCTACACAATGTTTAATCTCAAGCCTGTCGGTAAATATTTCCTGCAAGCCTGCACCACAACACCGTGTTGGCTTCGTGGCTCTGATGAGATGATGCGCTGCATCAAAGACAAATATGGGATCTCATCTGGTGAAACCTCTGAATGCGGCCGGTTCTCGCTGCTTGAGGTTGAGTGCTTGGGGGCTTGTGTCAATGCCCCGATCTTGCAGGTAAATGACGATTTTTATGAAGATCTGGACTATGCATCGACGGCGGCGCTGCTCGAATCGTTGGAAGAAGATAAACCTCTGCCGGTTGGCTCGGTAACGGGACGCTCCGGCTCTGAGGCGATTGACGGCGCAACCAGCCTGACTGCATTGAAACCGAAACGCTCGGGGGCGGCCAATGCTTAAAGACGCGGATCGCATTTTCACCAATATCTATGGCTGGGAAGACCCCGGCCTGAAAGGCGCGAAAAAGCGCGGCGATTGGTCAAACACGGCGAAGCTGATCCAGCTTGGCCATGATGAGGTCGTGGAGCGGATCAAGGCATCGGGCCTTCGTGGGCGCGGCGGTGCGGGATTCCCGACAGGACTGAAATGGTCTTTCATGCCGAAAGAGGTCAAGGACCGGCCACATTATCTTGTGGTCAATGCCGACGAGTCTGAGCCGGGCACATGCAAGGACAGAGACATCATCCGGCATGAGCCTCATAAGCTACTTGAAGGCTGTGTTATCGCCGGCTTTGCGATGCGCGCGCACGCGGCATACATCTATATCCGTGGCGAATTCGTTAATGAAGCGCGCCGCCTGCAATCAGCGATTGATGAGGCCTATGATGCAGGCTTGCTTGGCAAGAATGCGGCTAAATCTGGCTGGGATTTCGATATTTATCTTCATCGTGGCGCCGGGGCTTATATTTGCGGCGAGGAAACAGCGCTTCTTGAATCGCTGGAAGGCAAGAAGGGTCAGCCTCGTCTGAAGCCGCCATTCCCGGCGGGTGTTGGCCTGTATGGCTGCCCGACGACGGTGAATAATGTTGAATCCATCGCTGTGGCGCCGACAATCCTGCGCCGCGGTGCTGACTGGTTTGCCGGTCTTGGCCGTGAGAATAACACGGGAACCAAGCTGTTCTGCATTTCCGGCCACGTGAATAAGCCGTGCAATGTCGAAGAAGAGATGGGCATTCCGCTTCGTGATCTTCTCGAAAAGCATGCAGGCGGTGTTCGCGGTGGTTGGGACAATTTGTTGGCTGTGATCCCGGGTGGTTCGTCCACGCCGTTGATGCCGCGCCATGTCTGTGACGATATCACCATGGATTTTGATGCCCTGCGAGAGGCGGGAACAGGTCTTGGCACGGCGGGTATCATCGTCATGGACCGCAGCACCGATGTGGTCAAAGCCATCGCCAGATTGTCCTATTTCTATAAGCATGAATCATGTGGCCAATGTACGCCATGTCGCGAAGGCACCGGCTGGATGTGGCGCATGATGGAACGTCTGGTTCGCGGTGAAGCCGAGCCACATGAAATTGACACTCTTGAACAGGTGACGCGTCAGGTTGAAGGCCACACAATCTGTGCCCTTGGGGATGCCGCGGCATGGCCGATTCAAGGATTGATCAAACATTTCAGGCCAGAGATCGAACGCCGCATCGCCGCGCGTAATGTCGCTGATGCTGTGAATGCAGCCGAGTAGGGAGCCGAAGGACAAATGCCAAAGCTTACGGTGAATGACATAGAGGTTGAAGTCGAGGACGGCGCAACCGTTTTGCATGCCTGCGAAGCCGCCAATGTCGAAATCCCGCGGTTCTGTTACCATGACCGGCTTTCGATTGCGGGCAATTGCCGGATGTGTCTGGTGGACATGGAGCGTGCGCCAAAGCCGATCGCATCATGCGCCATGCCAGCGGGCGAGGGTATGGTCATTCGCACCGATACAGACCGCGTGAAAAAAGCCCGTCAGGGTGTGATGGAATTCCTGTTGATCAACCACCCTCTGGATTGTCCAATCTGTGATCAGGGCGGCGAATGTGACCTGCAGGATCAGGCCATGGGCTATGGGCTGGATGGATCGCGCTATGCCGAGAACAAGCGCGCTGTCGAAGACAAGAATATGGGGCCGCTTATCAGCACGACAATGACTCGCTGTATTCATTGTACACGCTGTGTACGCTTCGCAACCGAAGTGGCGGGTGTTCCTGACCTTGGCGCGATTGGCCGTGGCGAAGCTGTTGAAATTACTACATATTTGGAAAAGACGCTGGCATCTGAATTGTCGGCGAATGTCATTGACCTTTGCCCTGTTGGTGCTCTGACGTCAAAGCCATATGCTTTCACCGCACGGCCATGGGAGCTGTCCAAGACCGAGTCGATTGATGTGATGGACGCGCTTGGCAGCAATATCCGTATTGATGCGCGCGGCTCACAGGTGATGCGGGTTCTGCCGCGTCTGAATGAAGACATCAACGAAGAGTGGATTTCCGACAAAACCCGCTATGCGATTGACGGGTTGCGTCGCCAGCGTCTGGATCAGCCCTATATGCGTGGCAGTGATGGCCGCCTTGCACCGGTCAGCTGGGATGAGGCCTTTGCCAAAATCGCAGCGAAGATCAAGAAAGCCAAGCCATCAACGATGGCGGCGATCGCGGGCAATCAGGTTGATGCCGAGTCGATGTTTGCGCTCAAGCTTCTGTTTAACAAGCTTGGCAGCAGCAACATTGATTGCCGTCAGGATGGGGCAAAAATCGGTGGTCCACGCGCCGGTTACCTGTTCAATTCCACCATCGCCGGAATCGATGAAGCCGATGCACTGCTGATTATTGGCAGCAACCCGCGTCTTGAGGCGGCGGTAATGAATGCGCGGATCAGGCGCAATTGGCTGGCCACCGGCCTGCCGGTCGGGGTTGTCGGTCCACAGGTCGATTTGACCTATGAGGCAACATTCCTTGGTGACGATCCGGCGCTTTTGGCAGACATCGCCAGTGGCAAAAACAAATTTGCCGCGAAGCTGAAGAAGGCAAAGAAGCCGATGATCATCATCGGTATGGGCGCGCTTGCCCGCCCCGATGGTGCGGCGATGCTTGGACAGGCACGCGAGATTGCCGATGCCTATGGTGTCGTGACAAAAGACTGGAATGGGTTCAACGTGTTGCATACAGCGGCGGCCCGGGTGGCCGGTCTTGATATCGGCTTTTTGCCGGAAAAATCAGGCCTTGATGTCGATGGTATGTATAAGGCTGCCGAAGGCGGTAAGCTTGATCTTGTGTGGCTGCTTGGTGCGGACGAGGTTGATTTTGCCCGTCTGAAAGGCGCGTTTGTAATCTATCAGGGGCATCATGGTGACGCCGGGGCACATCATGCCGATGTCGTTCTGCCGGGTGCCGCCTACACTGAGAAAGACGGTATCTACGTGAATACGGAAGGGCGCGTCCAATATGCCAATCGCGCGGTGTTTCCTCCCGGGGATGCGCGTGAGGACTGGACCATCATCCGGGCCCTTGCCGCCAGAGTGAAAGTATCGCTTGGCTTCGACAATCTGGGTGAGCTTCGTGACGATTTGATCGAGGCGGTTCCTCATTTTGCAATGGCAGATCAAATTTCACCTGCGAAATGGGTGAAGTTTGGCAGCAAGACCAAGCTCAAGGACGCGCCGGTGACAGCAGCCATTGATAATTTTTACATGACATGTGCGATCAGCCGGGCATCGGAGACTATGGCCGATTGCCTGCGCGCGATGCAGACAGACAGGGCTGAGGCGGCTGAATAAGATGATGGAATTTCTCACCCACAGCTATGTCATCGAGCTGGCCTGGATATTGGCGCAAATCCTGATGGTGATTGGCCCATTGTTGATTGCAGTCGCGTATTTGACGCTTGCCGAGCGCCGGGTCATTGGTTTCATGCAGCTTCGCAAAGGGCCGAATGTGGTTGGCCCTTTCGGTCTCCTGCAACCTTTTGCCGATGCGCTGAAGCTGATGGCGAAAGAAACGATCCTTCCAGCAGGCGCGAACAAAGTGGTATTTTTGTTTGCACCAATGCTGACCTTTATTCTGGCGATTGTCGCCTGGGCCGTTATTCCATTTGGTGAAGGGCTGGTGATCGCTGACATAAATGTTGGTATTCTTTACCTTTTTGCCATTTCGTCTCTGGGTGTCTATGGGGTGATCATGGCGGGCTGGGCTAGCAACTCCAAATACGCTTTTTTGGGTGCATTGCGCTCTGCAGCGCAGATGGTGTCCTATGAAGTGTCGATGGGCCTGGTGATTATCAACGTGCTGTTATGCGTTGGCTCGTTGAACCTGACAGCCATTGTCGAAGCCCAGAGAGGCATGTGGTTTGCGTTGCCGTTGTTGCCCATGTTTGTGGTGTTTTTCATCTCGACACTGGCCGAAACAAACCGGGCGCCATTCGATTTGCCGGAAGGCGAGTCAGAGCTTGTCGCCGGTTATTTTGTCGAATATTCGTCAATGAGCTTTGCGCTGTTCTTCCTTGGTGAATATGCCAACATGATCCTGATGAGCGGCATGACAGTGGTGTTGTTCCTTGGGGGATGGTTGCCGCCGTTTGATATTTGGCCGCTTAATTTGGTGCCGGGCCCGATCTGGTTCATTCTTAAGATCATGCTGGTGCTGTTCGTGTTCTTGTGGGTGCGGGCGACAACGCCGCGCTACCGCTATGACCAATTGATGCGGCTTGGCTGGAAAGTGTTCCTGCCATTTTCACTTCTCTTTGTTGTCTTGACCGCAGGCTTTTTGCTGGCGACAGACAATTTGCCGTCGATTATGGCTGGCTAGGGCCGGGGGATATTATGCGTGCATTGACCGACTCAATTCGTTCTTTTTTGCTGCTGGAACTTGGCAAGGGCCTGTTCCTGACGCTGAAATATTTCTTCAAGCCAAAAGTGACGATCAATTATCCCTATGAAAAGGGCACATTGTCACCGCGTTTCCGGGGTGAGCATGCGTTAAGACGCTATCCGAACGGCGAGGAGCGCTGTATCGCCTGCAAGCTTTGCGAAGCGGTATGCCCGGCGCAGGCAATCACCATCGAGGCCGAGCCACGCGATGATGGAAGCCGCCGGACAACACGCTATGACATCGATATGACCAAATGCATCTATTGCGGTTTTTGTCAGGAAGCTTGTCCTGTTGATGCAATCGTTGAAGGTCCCAATTTTGAATTCGCCACTGAAACGCGTGAAGAACTTTATTATGACAAAGACAAATTGCTTGCCAATGGCGATCGCTGGGAAACAGAGATTGCCCGCAATCTGGCAGCTGATGCGCAATGGCGCTAGGCCAGACAAGGCGGGGAGGACGAATATCATGCCAATTGAGACGATAGGTGAGCGGTCATGATTGAAGCGCTGTTTTTCTATCTGTTCGCCGCGGTGATGCTGGCCAGTGGCCTGATGGTCGTTGTGTCGCGCAATCCGGTTTACTCGGTATTGTTCCTGATCCTTGCCTTCTTCAATGCGGCTGGGTTGTTTGTGCTGATTGGTGCCGAGTTTCTGGCGATGCTGCTTGTCGTGGTTTATGTCGGCGCGGTCGCGGTGCTGTTCCTTTTTGTGGTGATGATGCTCGACATCAATTTTGCCGAAATGCGGGCCGGTTTCCAAAAATATCTGCCGCTTGGCCTGATTGTTGGCGGTATTCTGGTGTTTGAATTAATCGCGGCGATGTATGGCGATATCTTCAGTGGTGTCGAATTGCCGGTGATGGCCGATATCTCCAACACACGTGCCCTCGGTAACGTGATCTACACAAAATATATGTATTTGTTTCAGGTGGCAGGTCTGATCTTGCTGGTGGCGATGATCGGCGCGATTTCGCTGACCATGCGTAAACGTCAGGGCGTGCGCCGACAGTCCATCGTTCAACAGAACATGCGGACCCGCGAAGAATCGGTTGAGGTTGTATCTGTGCCAACCGGTGCAGCTCCGACAACATCAAAGCCGGTATCGCGGAACGGGGGTGGCGCATAATGCTTGAATTATCTCTGCATCATTATCTGGCGGTGTCGGCGGTGCTGTTTGCGCTGGGTACCTTCGGCATTTTCCTGAACAGAAAAAATGTGATCACGATCCTGATGTCCATCGAGCTGATGCTATTGGCGGTGAACATCAATATGGTCGCGTTTTCAGCCTATAATGGCGATCTGGAGGGACAGATTTTCTCGCTGTTCATTCTCACCGTTGCCGCTGCTGAGGCTGCTATCGGCCTCGCTATTCTGGTGGTTTTCTTCCGTAATCGAGGGTCGATCGCGGTTGAAGATGTTAATATGATGAAGGGCTAGGTGCCGATGTATTCCTCCATCGTTTTTTTGCCGCTTCTCGGGTCGCTGATTGCCGGTGTCCTGAGCCTGTATAACAGGGACAGGATGGCCGAATTGGCCACCGTCAGCGGATTGCTGCTCTCGCTGTTGTTCTCGATCATCGCCTTCTTTGAGGTGGCGATCGGCGGTGAGCCAGTGACGGTTGACCTAGCCCGTTGGATTGTGTCGGGTGACTTTGAAGCGCATTGGCGTTTGCGTTTTGATACGCTGACGGCGGTGATGCTGATTGTTGTCACTGGCGTGTCATCGATGGTGCATATCTATTCGATTGGCTATATGTCGCATGACAATGCGCGGGCGCGGTTTATGTCCTATCTGAGCCTGTTCACCTTTGCCATGCTGATGCTGGTCACTGCCGATAACCTTGTGCAGCTGTTTTTTGGCTGGGAAGGTGTTGGTGTTGCCTCCTATCTGTTGATTGGCTTCTGGTACAAAAAGGACAGCGCCCACACCGCGGCGATGAAGGCCTTTGTTGTTAACCGGGTTGGTGATTTTGGCTTTGCGCTCGGTATTTTGGCCGTTTACCAGATTTTTGGGTCAATTGAGTTTGACGTCATTTTTGACAATGCCGGCCTCTATTCGGCAACGAACATCAACTTCCTTGGGTATTCGCTTCCGGCGTTGGAAGTTGCCGGTATCTTGCTGTTTATCGGCGCGATGGGCAAATCGGCACAGCTTGGCCTTCACACCTGGCTGCCTGATGCGATGGAAGGCCCGACGCCGGTATCAGCACTGATCCATGCGGCGACAATGGTTACCGCTGGTGTATTCATGGTCTGTCGGCTGTCTCCGATGCTTGAATTTGCGCCGGTGTCTCTTGATGTCATTACCATTGTTGGTGCGACAACGGCCATTTTTGCGGCGACGGTTGGCATGACCCAGTTCGATATCAAGCGGGTGATCGCCTATTCAACCTGTTCACAGCTTGGCTATATGTTCTTTGCCGCGGGCGTGTCTGCCTATCCTGCAGCAATGTTCCATCTGACAACGCATGCCTTTTTCAAGGCGCTTCTGTTCCTTGGAGCGGGATCGGTGATCCACGCGCTCTCGGATGAACAGGATCTTCGCAACATGGGGGGGATCTGGAAAAAGATTCCTGTAACCTATGCGATGATGTGGATTGGTTCGCTGGCACTTGCAGGCTTTCCGTTTTTTGCTGGTTTCTATTCAAAGGATATGATCCTAGAGGCGGCATATGGTGCGCATACCGGCGTTGGCCAATATGCGTTCTGGCTTGGCTGTGCCGCGGCCTTTTTAACAGCGTTTTACAGCTGGCGTCTGTTGATCTTGGCGTTTCATGGCACACCGCGCGCTTCGGCTCAGGTGATGGCGCGCATTCATGAATCACCCAAGGTCATGACGATACCGCTGTTTGTGTTGGCGCTTGGTGCAATTTTCTCTGGTTGGCTGGGCTATGAGCTTTTTGTTGGCCATGACATGTCAGCCTTTTGGGGCAGTTCAATTTTCATCCTGCCTTGGAACGAGGCGATGGAAGCCGCGCACCATGTTCCAACTTGGGTAAAGCTGCTGCCGATTGGCCTTGCGTTTGGTGGGGTGCTTCTTGCGGTGCTGCTCTATGGAATTATGCCGGGAATGCCCGCCAAGATCGCCTCTGCCTTCCGGCCAGTGCATCTGCTGTTTCTCAACAAATGGTATTTTGACGAGATCTATGATGCGATTTTTGTTCGGCCTGCAGTGCGCTTTGGCCAGCTTCTCTGGCAGCGTGGCGACAAGGACACAATCGATGGCTTTGGGCCGGATGGCATGTCCGGTTTGGTCTATCGGGTATTCGGTTTTTGTGCGCGATTGCAGACTGGCTTTGTCTTCCACTATGCCTTTGCCATGCTGATTGGCGTTGTGGTTCTTGTCAGCTGGTATTACCTGCGGTTCGGGGGAGTATAAGTGATGATTGGTGAATGGCCTATTCTGACGATTGTCACCTTCGTGCCACTGTTTGGTGCGTTGTTTCTGTTGCTGATCCGTGGTGACGATGAAACTGTCGCGCGCAATTCGCGGCATGTCACGATTTGGGTAACAGGCTTTACGTTCCTGCTGTCATTGGCGTTGCTGATTGGCTTTGATCCAACTGACAATAGCTATCAGTTTGTTGAACAGGCGCAGTGGTTGCCCGGTACGGGTATCGGCTATCCATGGGCGTTGATGGTATTTCACTGCCCTTTGTTCTGTTGTCGACTTTCCTTACGCCGCTGGCGGTTCTGGCGAGTTGGAAAGCAATCAAGGTCCGTGTCCGCGAATATATGATCGCCTTTCTGGTGCTGGAAACGATGATGGTTGGCATGTTTGTCTCGCTCGACATGCTGATGTTCTATCTGTTTTTCGAAGCCGTCCTTATTCCGATGTTTATCATCATCGGGGTGTGGGGCGGTGCCCGGCGTGTTTATGCGGCGTTCAAGTTTTTCCTCTACACGCTGCTTGGTTCGGTTTTGATGCTGGTATGTATGCTGGCAATGTATATCGATGCCGGCACCACAGATATTCCGGCGCTGACGGCTCATGCCTTTTCGCCGTCAATGCAAACGTGGCTGTTCTTGGGATTTTTGGCGTCCTTTGCGGTGAAAGTGCCGATGTGGCCGGTTCACACATGGCTTCCAGACGCGCATGTTGAGGCGCCGACCGCTGGATCAATGATCCTTGCGGGTGTGTTGTTGAAGATGGGCGGCTATGGATTTATCCGCTTTTCTCTGCCGATGTTTCCCGAGGCGTCAGAATTTTTTGCACCATTGATCTTTGCTTTGTCGATCATCGCGGTGATCTACACCTCGCTGGTAGCGCTGGCGCAATCGGATATGAAAAAGCTGATTGCCTATTCGTCGGTTGCCCATATGGGATTTGTCACCATCGGTATTTTTACCATGACCGAACAAGGTGTTGCCGGTGCGATGTTCCAGATGATCAGCCACGGTCTGGTCTCGGCAGCCTTGTTCTTCTGTGTCGGCGTTGTCTATGACCGGCTTCATACCCGTGAGATCAGCGCCTATGGCGGTGTCGCCGCGGTGATGCCGCGCTTTGCCGTGTTTTTCATGTTTATGATGCTGGCCTCTGTCGGTTTGCCGGGGACAAGTGGTTTTGTTGGCGAGATGCTTGTGCTGGTCGGTGCGTGGAAGGCAAGCACATGGGTTGCCGCCTTCACTGCGACAGGTCTGGTTCTGGGCGCCACATACATGCTGTGGCTCTATCGGCGGGTGATGTTTGGTGTTGTCGTGCATGACAATGTGCAGGCGATGCGCCGGATGGAAGGACGCGAATTTTTCGTCTTTCTGCCGATTACCGTGCTTGTGCTGTGGTTTGGGGTTTACCCTGCCAGCCTTCTCGACCTGATGGCGGGATCAATTCAATTTGTACTTGAGACAATGGGACAGACTGACGTTGCCCTTGTGGCTCAGAACTGAGGAATGAAGATGGCTTTTGACGTAACGGACATTCTGCCGGCGCTTCCGGAGATCTTCCTTTCCGCGGTGGCACTGCTTCTGGTTCTTGTCGCAGCCTTTGGCGGCGAAGGACATGTAAACGCCCGCCGGGTGACCAGATTGACGCTTGCCGGTATCGCCGTGGCAATGATTATGCTGGTCCAGTCTGGCGTTGATAATATGTCGGCGTTTGGCGGCATGTTTGTTGCTGACTCATTTGCGCTCTATATGAAGCTTCTGGTGCTTGGCGGCACGTTCGCGGCGCTGATGCTGTCATTACGCCCTGTGGGCAGTGATGATGTAAACAAGCCCGAATACAGCCTTTTGGTTTTGCTCGCTGTTGTTGGCATGATGCTGATGATATCGGCTGATGATTTACTCTCGCTTTATATGGGGATTGAGCTTCAGTCCTTGCCTTTATATGTAGTGGCAGCAATGCGCACCAATTCGCTTCGCTCCTCTGAAGCGGGGCTTAAATATTTTCTGCTTGGCGCGTTGTCATCGGGCATTTTGCTCTATGGTGCATCGCTTGTTTATGGCGTGTGTGGCACGACCGATTTTGCCGGTATCGCCGCCGCTGTCTCGGACGGGACCTTGCCTGTGGTGTTTGTTGTGGGCATGGTATTTATGGTGTCCGGTCTGGCCTTCAAGATTTCTGCCGCACCATTCCATATGTGGACCCCAGATGTTTATGAAGGATCGCCGACAACGGTAACAGCTCTGTTTGCTATCGCGCCAAAAGTGGCGGCGATGGCACTGATGATGCGTCTGACCTATGGTGCATTTGGTGCGATTGCCGATCAATGGTCGCAGGTTCTGATGGCCCTCTCCATTGCCTCAATGATGGTAGGGGCGTTGGGGGCAATCATGCAGACCGACATCAAGCGGATGATGGCCTATTCCTCGATTGCCCACATGGGCTATGCGCTTGCCGGGCTTGCGGCCGGTACTGAGGCGGGCGCAATGGGCGTAATCATTTACATGACGGGCTATGTGTTCATGGGCGCCGGTACATTTGCGATCATTCTGCTGATGCGGCGGGATGGCCAGCCAGCAACGAAAATCACGGATTTGAGTGGTTTGTCATCCACCCATCCGATGCTGGCGATTGGGCTTCTGGTCATGATGTTTTCCATGGCCGGTATACCGCCGCTGGCTGGTTTCTTTGGTAAATGGTACGTGTTTCTGGCTGCGGTTGAGGCTGGCCTGATCCCGCTGGCGGTGATTGGTGTCGTGATGTCCGTTGTTGGTGCGTTCTATTATCTGCGGATCATTCGGCTGATGTATTTTGAGGATGCGGACGCGCCGCTTGATGCTGACGTTCCGGTCTCCAACAAGCTTGTTCTTGGCGTCAGCATGACCGTTGTTCTGTTGTTATTCGCAGGGCTTGGGAGCCTTCTTGGTTCTGCCGAAACAGCAAGCATTGCGCTGATGGTGGCGCGCTAGCAAAGGTGGCTTTTCGCCCTTGATAAACCCCGCTGCAGACTGGCCAATACATTGGGTTGAGAGTGCAACCTCATCTTCGGATTTGGTCCGTGAAGCCGCTGCTGATGGCGCCACTTCGGGCACCGGGTTTCTGGTTGGAGAACAAACGCAAGGTCGGGGGCGGCGCGGTGCCAATTGGTCATCTGCCAAGGGCGGTATGTATTACTCGCTGTTGCTCAAGCCGACATTCCCCGCAAAAGAATGGTTTGGGCTGGCTTTTGTTGCCAGTCTTGCCGTTCGCGAGGCCATAGCCGCTTGTCTTCCAAATGAGACGGTCGGTCTGAAATGGCCAAATGATGTTCTGATCAAAGGTAGAGGAAAGGTAAGCGGCATCCTGATAGAAGCGTCTGGTGACAATTTGATCATTGGCACGGGCGTCAATATAGCTCCGGTGACGCCAATTGACGGAACCCGGCTTCCGGCGGCGGCCATTCAGGATTGCGGCTTAATTGACCTGACACCGCACCAGCTTGCCGAATCCTATCGTGATCGCCTTGCGCGTCGTTATGAGGATTATGTCCGCAATGGCTTTGATGATGTTCGCACTGAGTGGCTGGCATATTGCCTGCACAAAGGTGAGATGATGCGGGTGCATCTGTCGGATAAGACAATCACCGGAACATTTATTGACCTTGGGGTTGATGGCACAATGTATTTGCTTGCCGATGACGGCACCACGCACCATATCTCTACCGGAGATGTTGAATTGATAGGGACAGTGTAAATGCTCCTTGCTGTAGATATTGGCAACACCAATGTCGTCTGCGCTGTCTATGATGGCCAGAATCAGATTGCGCTGTGGCGTCTGCCTAGTGATGTCAAACAGGATCAGGCTTTTTATCAAAACAGCCTGACACAGCTGATTGAGGATTCCGGCAAATCCATTCATCTGGATGGCGCTATAATAGCCAGTGTTGTTCCCGCATTGACGCCGCTACTTGATGCCGCCGTGGCATCCGTCACGGGTGAGAAGGCGATGATTGTTGGTAGTGCTGACGTTGAACTGGGCATTGCCGTGAATATAGACAATCCCAAACAGGCAGGTGCTGACCGTCTGGTTAATGCAGTCGGTGCACAGGCGGCGCATGGTTTGCCCACCATCGTGCTGGATTTTGGCACCGCGACAACGCTTGATCTCGTTGGTGAAAATGGCGCGTATGAAGGCGGTATTATTGCACCGGGGGTTAATCTCTCAATCGAAGCGCTTGAACGTGCGGCGGCACAATTACCGCGCCTTGAGGTGCGGTCATGGGATGCTGATCTGCCAATTTTAGGAAAAAATACGATTGCGGCGATGGAATCCGGGGTGTTTTGGGGCTATGTATGCATGGTCGAGGGCTTACTAGAGCGCCTGCGTCGTCAATATGGCGCGACCCTACCGGCAATCGCCACTGGCGGGCTTGCGAGCCTGTTCAACGGCCATGTCAGCGGCATAACGACTGTCGATCCTGATTTGACCGTGAAAGGCCTCGTAGAAATATACGCCCGCAACAAGGGCTGATGGAAAACGGGAAGTAAATGTATAAACAGGACGATCTGCTTTTTGTACCGCTGGGTGGTTCCGGCGAGATCGGCATGAATGCCAATCTGTATCACTATCAGGACAGCTGGCTGATGGTCGATCTTGGCATTTCCTTTCCGGATGAGAGCACGCCGGGAATTGACGTTATCTTGCCTGATCTCAGCTTTATCGAGCAGCGCCGTGACAAGCTGGCTGGCCTTGTTCTGACACACGGTCATGAAGACCATCTTGGCGCTATCCCCTATCTCTGGAACCGCCTTGGTTGTCCGGTTTATGGAAGTGCATTTACGCTGGCGCTGTTGCGGCGCAAACTTGCCGAATCGCGCTTTGACGACACGATACCATTGATCGAGCTGGGGATCGGTGCGGTTGAACAAATTGGCGCATTTTCAGTGGAAATGGTGGGGCTTAATCACTCCATTCCTGATCCTGCTGCTCTTGCGATACGGACAGACGCCGGCACTGTTCTGCACACCGGTGACTGGAAATTTGACAAGACGCCGATGCTTGGCATCGATACCGATGCTGATCGTCTTGCCGAAATTGGCCGTGAAGGCGTGCTCGCTATGGTCGGGGATTCGACCAATGCGATGGTGGAAGGGCGAACCGGTTCAGAAGCTGATGCGTGTGCCGGGCTGAAAGACGCCATAGCAAAGGCAACAGGACGCGTTGCGGTGACTTGTTTTGCCAGCAATGTAGCCCGAATAGAATCCATCATCACCGCCGCTTTGGCGAATGATCGCTCGGTGGCGATTGTGGGACGGGCGCTGAACAGGGCGATTTCGGCTGCGCGTGAGGCAGGATATCTTCAGGATCTGCCCGATTTTGTGCCTGAGGGTGACATCGAGTTGGTGCCGCGCGAGCATCTGGTTGTGATCTGTACCGGAACCCAAGGGGAGCCGCGCGCCGCGATGGCGCGCATTGCCGCTGGCGCACATGAAACCGTCAGCCTTGATCCCGGCGACACGGTGATCTTTTCATCTCGGCAGATCCCCGGCAATGAGAACGCGATCAGCCGTATTCATGACATGCTGTTGCGCCGGAAGATCAATCTTGTGACTGACGAAGATGCACCGGTACATGTGTCTGGCCACCCGTCCAGGGATGAGATGATCGAAATGTATGGTCTTGTCAGACCACAAATCGCGATTCCGGTGCATGGCACGGCGCGGCATCTTCTGGCGCATGCGGCTTTGGCAGAGAGTTGTCAGGTCGCACAGGCGATTATTCCTGACAACGGCTCGATGATTCGTCTAAATGGCCGAACCGATGGCGATGATGGGAATTTCCGTGCAGAAGTGATTGACGATGTTCCAACCGGGGCATTGACGCATGAACGCGGATATATTCATGAATTGCAGTCCGATATGTTGCGCGCGCGCCGCCGGATGCTATGGAATGGTGCTGTGACTGCCAGCGTCGTCCTTAACCGGTCCGGTGCGTTGTGTGCTGTGCCCGTGGTATCACAAACAGGGATCAGCGACAAAGAAGCTGCCGAGGACTATATAGCCGCGGCAAGTGTGGCGATTGAGGATGCGTTGGCCGTGCTTGGGCGGCAGGCGCGCGGTAACGATGCCTCTGTTGAAGAGGTGGTCTCGCAGGCTGTGCGCCGCGTGGCAAAAAGCATGTTTGGCCTGCGGCCGATCGCGCATGTTCATATCTTGCGCCTCAGTCAGGAAGACCTTTCTGGCGGCGCACAGGGGATGATCGCATGATTGGCAGAGTCAATCACATCGCTATCGCGGTGCCGGATGTGGCCGTTGCCGCAGCGCAATGGGCATCGATGCTTGGTGCAGAATGCAGCGCTGCACAGGATCTGCCAGAGCATGGTGTGCGCATCGTCTTTGTTACGGCACCCAATACCAAGGTTGAACTGATGCAGCCGATTGGCGAGGCGTCACCCATTTCCGCGTTTCTGGCACGCAACCCTGATGGTGGGATGCATCATATTTGTTACGAGGTTGATGATATTATCGCGGCGCGTGACAAATTGATCGGCGAGGGGGCGCGCGTCCTTGGCGATGGACAGCCCAAGACGGGCGCGCATGGCAATCCGGTTTTGTTTCTGCATCCAAAGGATTTTTGTGGCACGCTGATCGAACTCGAACTGGTTGGTGAGTAATGGATTTCGTCTCCGGGTTGGTGGTTTACATCCTGCTGTGGTGGTGGGTGTTTCTGATGAGTCTTCCTTTTGGTGCAAGACCGCCTGAGGAACCGGAGCGCGGCCACGCGACATCTGCACCGGCAAGACCGATGTTGTGGCGCAAAGCACTTGTCACCACGCTGGTAGCCGCTGTTTTGTTTGTCGTTGTTTATCTGATTATTGATTCGGGTGTGATTTCATTTCGGCCTGATCCGCAATAACCCTCAATAAAACGAGTCCGCGTTACCGCCACAAAAAATCGCCACACGCGAAAGGCTGCAAGGGTGCGGCCATATTTAAAATTAAGCCCAAAATGAAAAAGCAAGGCTAATGCCTTGCGATTTCTTGCTCTCTCGCCCATTCGGCGGTGGAGACTCTCCCTAAACCCGGTTTTTCACAACCTGTTAACAATAACGTTACGCACGAATCATTCGTTTGTCGATACCAAATTAACCAAAATATTCAAAAAATACCCTTCGGATGTTAGGAAAATTTTTCTAACGATTATCAGAGGCATCATAGAGACGTTCTTTTTCTGAAAAGTTATGCTAACAATCACCGCGCCGCGAGGCAGAAAGCGGGAACTGACCCGAGATGATCCAACTCCTTGATGCTGGAGGCATTGATGAACGATCCCACAGACAACAACCAAGCGCATGATAAGACGATCATTCTTTCGTCCGATCATGCCGGTGTGAATTTGCGGGGCATGGTCGCAACGCATTTGACGGATTCAGGCTATAAAGTGCTGGATCTCGGACCTGCTGAGGGAGAGTCTGTGGACTATCCTGACTACGGCGAAAGGTTGGCAACGGCTATGAAAGGGGCGCCCGGTGCACATGGCATAGCCATTTGTGGCAGTGGCATTGGTATTTCAATCGCGGTGAACCGTTTTCCCTGGATTCGCGCAGCGCTTGTAAGTGACGAAGTCGCCGCGAGGCTGTGCCGCGAACATAATGATGCCAATGTTCTGGCGCTTGGCGAAAGACTGATTGCGCCTGAAACGGCGCTGGCTTGTGTCGATGTTTTCCTCTCTACCCCTTTTGAGGGAGGTCGGCATCAGAGACGCGTTGATAAATTGGGTGCACTTCCCATATAGGTGCGAGACCTTTTCTGCTGATCCCGAGGCAGCAGTGGCAAGTTATGCCGGTGTGAGAACCGGTTCGTTTAAGATGGAGACGTAAAATGGACGACTTGAGACAGAGACACATCATGGACGGATTTTTTTCGGCAACGCTGCATGAGAGCGATCCGGAAGTGGCCGCTGCCATAGATCATGAACTGGTTCGTCAACAAGACCAGATCGAAATGATTGCCTCGGAGAATATCGTTAGTACGGCAGTGATGGAGGCACAGGGATCGGTATTTACCAATAAATATGCCGAAGGGTATTCCGGACGCCGTTATTATGGCGGTTGTGAATATATGGATGTTGTTGAAACGCTGGCCATTGAACGTGCAAAAAAGCTGTTCAAATGTAATTTTGTGAATGTGCAGCCTCATTCAGGGGCCCAGGCAAACCAAGCGGTGTTCCTTTCACTGTTGCAGCCGGGCGACACCATTCTTGGTATGTCGCTTGCCGCCGGTGGACATCTGACGCATGGTGCTGCGCCTAATTTGTCCGGCAAATGGTTCAATGCCGAACAATATGGTGTTGATGAGGCGACAGGTCAGATTGACTATGATGCGCTTCTGGCACAGGCAAAGGAATGTAAGCCGAAAATGATCCTTGCCGGAGGTTCGGCATATCCACGCACGCTCGATTTTGCCGCTTTCCGCCGGATTGCCGATGAGGTTGATGCCTATCTTATGGTCGATATGGCGCATATTTCGGGTCTGGTTGCAACAGGTGCGCATCCAAGCCCATTGCCGCACGCGCATGTTGTTACATCGACAACGCACAAGACGCTTCGTGCTGGTCGTGGCGGCATCATCCTCAGCAATGACGAAGCTTTGGGCAAGAAGATCAATTCGGCTGTCTTCCCCGGGCTTCAGGGCGGTCCTTTAATGCATGCCATTGCGGCC
This sequence comes from Alphaproteobacteria bacterium, assembly GCA_038147495.1. GTDB lineage: Bacteria > Pseudomonadota > Alphaproteobacteria > Puniceispirillales > Puniceispirillaceae > MED-G116. The sequence goes on from JAYQTT010000002.1 coordinate 162,691, forward strand.
AAGGCGGTGGCTTTTGGCGAGGCGCTTCGTCCCGAGTTTGCTGAATATATCGATAATGTTGTTGCCAATGCGCGGGTGCTTTCCGAAACATTGATTGAACGTGGTGCTGCCATCGTGTCGGGTGGAACCGATACACATCTGACGCTTGTTGATTTGCGGCCAAAAGGGTTGACCGGCAATATCACCGAAGTCTCACTCGAACATGCGGGTATTACCTGTAACAAGAACGGCATTCCGTTTGACCCACAGCCGCCGATGATCACATCTGGTGTGCGTCTTGGCACACCGGCTGGCACGACGCGTGGGTTCGGCCAGGACGAATTCATTCAGATCGGACATCTGATTGGAGATGTGCTTGATGGTCTTGCTGCTAATCCGGATGACAACAAGGCAACAGAGGCCCGCGTTCGCGAGAAGGTTCGGGCTCTATGTCAGGCTTTCCCAATCTATCAATAGTGTGTACAATCCCGTCACCATCAACATATAGCGTGGCGCGGGAACATGATTTGTCCATTTTGTGGAAACGAGGAAACTCAGGTTAAGGACTCACGTCCAGCTGAAGACGGCGCTGCCATCAGGCGGCGCCGGCTTTGTGGAAAATGCGAGGCCCGTTTCACGACTTTTGAACGTGTGCAGCTTCGTGAGATCACCATTGTCAAACGCAGTGGCCGCCGCTCGGTTTTCGACCGTGACAAATTGGAACGTTCGTTCCAGATTGCATTGCGCAAACGCGACGTAAATCCCGACGATACGGCGCGGGTCATCAACGATATTGTTCGCAAGCTGGAGAGCTATGCAGACGCTGATGTGCCCTCAGAGCATGTTGGCGAGCTTGTCATGTCCGCTCTTTATGATTTGGATCAGGTTGCTTACGTCCGGTACGCATCTGTCTATCGAAATTTCCGCGAAGCAAAGGATTTTGAGGCTTTCGTGGAGAAAGAACTTGGTGAGTGACCCCAGCCCCACGCGATCAGTGAACGCCGCTGATGACCAGAGATGGATGCGCGTTGCCATTGCCGAGGCGCGCCGCGCCGAGGGCCGCAGTGGTGCGAACCCGCCGGTTGGCTGCGCCATCATTTCACCTGAAAACCACCTTCTTGGTGTTGGCTGTACAGCGCCGGGTGGCAGACCGCACGCCGAAACCGAAGCGCTTTCCTTTTTAGCAGGCACAACAGCCGCCGGGGCGACCGCCTATGTCACGCTGGAGCCTTGTGCGCATCATGGCCAAACGCCGCCTTGCGCAGAGGCGCTTGTCGCGGCAGGTGTTGCCCGGGTGGTCATCGCGGTTCAAGATCCCGACCCGCGTGTCAATGGCGGCGGTATCGCGATCCTGCAAGAGGCAGGCATTGTTGTTGATACAGGCGTGTGCGCTGATGAGGCCAGAAGGGTTATGGCCGGTTTTTTGACGCGCGTGACGCAGCAGCGGCCGTTTATCTCATGGAAGACGGCAACATCCCTTGATGGCATGATTGCCCTTGCTGATGGCAAAAAAAGGTGGTTGACCGGCCCTGATATGCGGCGTTTCGTGCATGAATTGCGAGGCCGTGCCGATGGGGTACTGTCGGCCATCGGGACGGTGTTGGCAGATGATCCTGCGTTTACCTGCCGCAATCCCGGGCTGGAGGCAGACTCGCCTCACTGTTTTGTTCTTGATGGATCATTGCGAACCCCGGTTGATGCGGCGCTTGTCTCAACGACCCATGAAAGGGGGTGACGCTTTTTTGCCGTGAGGATGCTCCGGCAGAACGGAAAAAGGCACTTACCGCTTGTGGCGTGGAGATTTGCGGCCTGCCGGTTGATGGTGCAGGGCGGTTAGACATCAATGCGGCCTTGCGGGTGATCGCCGATGCCGGGTGCAATCATTTGCTTGTTGAGGCAGGTGCAGGCCTTGGCAAGACGCTGTTCAAAGCTGATCTGGTAGACCGGATTATCTGGACGCAGAGTCAGCATATTCTTGGCGGCGATGCGATTCCAGCAATTGGCGGCCTTTCGATGCTGGCGTTACCGGACAAGACACACTATATCCAGTGTGACAAAGGTGTGCTTGGTGATGATAGTTGGTGTGTGCTGGAACGACGGCACAGCTAGGCCCCGAAACGAGGTAGCGACACTGCAGACGCTGCCCTAGCGGAAAAGATGGATATGTTCACAGGAATTGTGACGGCAAAGGGAACGATTATGTCTGTCACCGATCAGGGTGACAGGGTGCTTCGCATCGGATGTGGCTGGGATTGCAACGAAATAGCTATTGGTGCGTCAATCGCACATTCTGGTATCTGCCTTACTGTCATTTCGCGTGATGCAGACAGTTTTGAGGTTGCTGCCTCAGCAGAAACCATGCGTGTAACCACGCTGGGCCGCTGGCAGGAAGGTGATGAAATTAACCTTGAGCCTGCCCTTCGCCTCGGTGATGAGCTTGGCGGACATATGGTCTCCGGCCATGTTGATGGTCTTGCAACAGTTGAATCAATCACCGCTGTTGGCGACAGCCATGAAGTCTGGTTCAATGCGCCATCGCCACTGGCGCGGTTCATTGCGCCCAAGGGCTCGATAACGCTTGACGGTGTGTCATTGACGGTCAATGCAGTTCGTGACACGTCTTTTTGTGTCAATATCATTGAGCATAGTTGGCTTGTGACAACGCTCGGAAAAATCGAGGTTGGACAACAACTCAATCTGGAAATAGATATGTTGGCGCGCTATGTTGCGCGATTGGCAGAATTTGATGTATCCGCCGCGGGCGGTGACTCCTGAGGGCGTGAACTTATGAATGACAGTATGGCTGGTGACGATATGACTTTATCGTCTGTCGAAGAGGTAATCGCCGACGCAAAGCAGGGCAAGCTATTCATCCTTGTCGATGATGAAGATCGTGAAAATGAGGGCGATCTCTGTGTTATCGGGGAATGGGCAGATGCCGCGGCGATTAACTTCATGGCTAAATATGGACGTGGCTTGATTTGCCTTGCCCTGACACGCGAGCGAACCGAGGCCCTCGGCCTGTCGATGATGGAGCGCCGCAACGAAAGTCGGCACCAGACTGCATTCACTGTTTCGATTGAGGCCCGCGAAGGCGTGACAACGGGCATCTCCGCCGCTGACAGAGCGCACACCGTGCGAACGGCCATCAACCCGCAATGCACAGATAAGGATATCACCACTCCGGGGCATATTTTCCCGCTTGTGGCGCGTGATGGTGGAACCCTTGTTCGCGCTGGACACACTGAAGCAGTGGTAGACATCGCGCGTGCTGCCGGTGCCCGTGATCCGTCCGGGGTTATTTGTGAGATCATGAAGGATGACGGTGAAATGGCCCGTCTTCCAGATCTTATTGAGTTCGCGAAAGAGCATGATCTGAAGATCGCCTCCATTGCCGATTTGATCGCATGGCGCCGCCGGAATGAATCCCTTATTCAGCGAACTGTCGAGACCACCATCACCACGCGTGTTGGAGGCGAGTGGCGCCTTTTGGTTTATGTGAACACGATATCAGGCGTTGAACATCTGGCGCTGGTCAAAGGTGACATCTCCAGCGATTTGCCGGTGCTTGTTCGTATGCACCGGGTAGATTTGCTCACCGATTTGCTTGGTCAGATATCGGAAAAGCGGTCGGGCAATGAGCTGATTGCGGCAATGCAGGCGATTGGTGATGCTGGCAGAGGCATTATTGTGCTTCTGCGCGAATCATCGAATGCCAGCATTTCGTCCACGCTCAGCCAGTCTATTGCGACATCAAGTGATGCCATCGATCAAGGGCACGGATTGCGCGAATATGGAGTTGGCGCACAGATTTTGAGTGACCTTGGCATTCGTCAGATGACATTGTTGTCAAATACCAAATCGAATGTTGTCAGTCTCGAAGGCTATGACCTTGAGATTGCAGGCTGGCAGGGTCTGAGCGTATAACAGCGCATTGAGGGAATGAGGGGTTACCTATGTCTGGCCATTTCTTGATTGTTGAGGCGCGGTTTTACGCCGAGATTGCAGATGCGCAGGCAGAGGGCGCCATCCACGCTCTCGAAGCTGCGGGTTGCAGTTATGAAAGGATAAGTGTTCCCGGTGCGCTGGAAATTCCGGCAGCAATCGCCTTTGCCCATACTGGCGAGCGGCATTTTGACGGTTACGTTGCGCTGGGATGCGTGATCCGCGGCGAAACAAGCCATTATGATACGGTCTGCAATGAGTCAGCGCGTGGTCTGATGGATTTGGCTTTGGCCGAGAATATTGCCATCGGAAATGGAATCCTTACCGTAGAAAACGAAGAGCAGGCTTGGGCACGGGCTGACAGAACGCGTAAGGACAAGGGCGGGGATGCAGCACGTGCCGCGCTCGCAATGGCAAATTTGAAGGCAGAGCTTGGTCATCATGGCGAGTGATGCGTCAAGCTTGAAGCCTGTACCGGTGCGCCGTCGCTCGGCATCGCGCCTTGCCGCAATTCAAGTCGGATATCAGGCGTTGATGTCGGGTAAATCTGTTGCCGCTATCGCCCCGGAATTTTTAAAATATTATGCTGCTGATGTGGTGAAATCCTTTCGGGTAAAAGATATCGACCATGAGCATTTTTCAGCTTTAAGTGCCGGCGTTGAAGCTGAGGCAGAGAACCTTGACGCATCGATTGCGGACTGTTTGTCAGACGGGTGGAGTCTGGATCGTGTGACCCTCATCGAACGTGCTTTGTTGCGCGCCGGCACGATGGAGCTGTGTCACATGCCACATTTGCCAGCGCGTGCGGTGGTGAGTGAATATGCAGGGTTGAGTGATGCTTGCGGCGGCGATGTGGCATTTGTGAATGCCGTTCTCGACAGGGTGGCGCAATCTGCCCGTGTTGTGGAAATGGGACGCCCCAAAACCAAGGCATAGTTCGCTGAAATTATGGGCTAATTCAGAGTTCTTATTCCTGCGCACGCCGACGTTTCAGATTAGAGAAAATCTGGTCAATGACGCCAAGGTTGTCACCCGGTGTCGGTGTTTTCTCGTCAAGATGCAGGACCAGTTTGCCGGTTGCCTCATCAAACATATCAACGGCAGTTACCACATCATTTTCATTGAATGTGAAGGCAAACAATTGGCGTGTCTCGGTTGCCTTCTTGCCACCCGGTGGTTCAATCATGAACTGGCTTACATAGTAGATTTTGTCTGAGCGGAAAGCCCCTTCAAAGCTGGGCTTGCCGAGGGTGGACAACAGGTCAATACGCGTGCTTTCACCAATTTTGATGGCGTTCAGTTCAACCTCATCGATGCTGTGACCGTGGTTAAAAACCCGCGACTCGCACCCGCCAAGGCCAATGAGGACAGCAAGGGCGATCATGCCCATGACACCGTGCCTTTTGACGATGTGGTAAATGGGCTTCGGATTGATTGAAACGCTGGTCATAGCTGTCGTCCTGCTGTATTACTGCGCGCTGTTGGTTGTTGACCTGTCAGCGACACCATAGTGGGATGTTACACCGATGAAAAGCAAAGAAAAAGGCTGGGTGTCGAATCTGCTTGGCTGGGGCGAAAAACGCCAGTCAGAAACGCATGAGCGTTTGTATGCGGCAGCCATTGAAATTGCGCGGCGGCCGGTATTATTCACTGATCATGGGGTTCGTGATGATGTAGATGGCCGCTTTGACGCGCTGTCTTTGGTTGTGGCGCTTGTGATGCGCCGCCTGAAGGGGCTTGATGAGGAAGGCCGGGAATTAAGCCAGCAATTGTTTGATTCCATGTTTGCCGATATGGATTTGTCGCTGCGTGAGATGGGGGCGGGCGATCTTGGCGTCTCAAAGCGTGTCAGGGTGATGGCTGAGGCGTTTATGGGCAGGCTTGACGCTTATGCAACGGCTATAGATGCCGATGACAGAGATGCCCTCGCGGCGGCGCTGGAACGAAATCTGCTTCGTGGCACGGATAGTCCAGATGCTCTTGCCAGTGGACTTGTGGATTATGTTTTTGGCCTTGTTGAGGCTCTGGACAAGGTCGCACCCGAAGAGCTGCTGGAGGGGCGTTTGACGCTTCCTGTCGATTGACATTGCGGCATAAGGCTTGGCGGGCATTCGTCTTGCGGATTGTAACTCATGGAAACACTTACCTTATCATCCACTCTCCCGGTTGATCATTTGCCCCCGACGCGCGGTATTTCGGTCGAAGTGGTGCCAACGCAGGCAGAGATTGACGGTTTGATCGAACGATTTGACTTCATCGCTGTCACAGACGTTTGCGCGCGCCTCAAGGTCCGAAAGGTGGCGAAAGACTGTTGGGATGTGACCGGTCATTTATCTGCCAATGTGACACAGCGATGTGTTGTTACTGGTGAACCAGTGCCAGAATTGGTAGATTTTATGATCGAAGAGCGATATGTTCGTCACGCGGAAGATCAGGACAGTGTAGAAGTCGAACTGGATGGAGTTGAACCGCTTGTCGATGGGGCAATCGACCTTGGTGAAATGGTAACGCAATCGTTGGGTGTTGCTGTCACGCCATGGCCAAGATCAGCGACGGCAACAGACCATTTGGAATCAGAAGAAGAAAAAGACAATCATCCATTTGCCAGTCTGGCGGCCTTGAAGAAGCCAGAATAGCCGTTTTGTTGGGGAGGCTAAGCTGTCGGTATCAAAAAACTCCGGAACTATGCGTGTTGCGCTTGACGCAATGGGCGGAGATGAAGCACCGCATGCGGTTATCAGCGGTGCAGACATTTCCAAGGGGCAATATCCGCATATTCAGATGATTTTCTTCGGTGACGAGGCGCGCATTCGCCCGTTGCTCAAGCAAACAACGCATCTTGCTGATGCCGAAATCGTGCACACGCTTGATGCCGTTTCAGCGGATGATACAGCGTCACAGGCGGTGCGTCGGGGCAAGACAACCTCGATGTGGCTGGCGATTGCCGCGGTGGCCGCTGGTGAGGCGGATGCTGTTGTTTCTGCTGGAAACACCGGCGCATTAATGGCGATGTCAAAATTGCAATTGCGCACCATGCCGGGCGTGACAAGGCCAGCAATTGCAGGTTTTTTCCCGACCAAGCAAGATTCCATGTGCATGCTTGACCTTGGGGCCAACCTTGAATGTGATGAAGAAAATCTGGTTCAATTTGCCCTGATGGGGCAGGCATTCTTCCACAGCCTTACTGGCAGAGAAAGGCCGCGCGTGGCGCTGTTGAATGTTGGTGAGGAAGAGCAAAAAGGACATGATTATTTGCGCCTTGCCGCTCAGGAATTGTCTGATCCAGAGCTTGACGTCAATTATGTTGGCTTTATCGAGGGATCAAATCTGGTTGATGGTAATGTTGACGTTGTTGTCACAGATGGATTTTCTGGCAACATAGCATTGAAAACAGCCGAAGGCATCGCAAGTATGTTCAGCACAATGTTGCGGCGAAGCTTTAAAAGCTCTGTATTTGCCAAGTTGGGCTATATTCTGGCCAGATCGGCGCTGAAGCGTCTGCGCCGTAGAATGGACCCACGCCGGTACAATGGTGCCGTGTTTCTCGGGCTTAACGGCATTGCTGTAAAATCTCATGGTGGCACAGACAAGATCGGGTTCTCGAATGCCATCAAGGTTGCGGCTGATCTTGTCGATCATGGGTTTATTCCGGATGTAAGGGCCGCCATTGAAAAGGCAAATGCCGTGCGCGAAGAGAGGAAACTCACTGATGCCTGAAACAAATGTTTTGATGACATCGGTTGGGTCCTATTTGCCAGCACGAGTGCTGACGAACGAAGAGTTGAGTGGTTTTGTCGATACCAGTGATGAGTGGATACGCCAGCGCACAGGCATTTCACAGCGGCATATCGTGGCTGAAGGGGAATTGACGTCCGACCTTGCGGCAAACGCGGCAGAGCAGGCGCTGGACCGGATAAACCTCAGTGCCAGTGATATAGACCTGATCATTGTGGCGACAACAACGCCTGATGACACTTTCCCCTCTACGGCAACGAAACTGCAACATCGGCTTGGTGCCAAGCACGCGATTGCATTTGACGTGCAGGCTGTTTGTGCGGGCTTTGTCTATGCGCTGGATATTGCTGATGCCATGCTCCGGACGGGGCGCGGCCGCCGTGCACTTGTCATCGGCGCCGAGAGTTTTTCGAAAATTCTCGACTGGAATGACCGCGGTACATGTGTGCTGTTTGGTGATGGCGCCGGGGCGGTTGTTCTTGAACGGGTGGATGATGTGCCAGACTGGGGAATCAGATCATCGGTGCTGCATTCCGATGGTGAGCATCGTGATATTCTCTATGTTGATGGCGGACCGTCCAGCACATCCAAGGTTGGCCATGTTCGTATGGAAGGAAATAAGGTGTTCCGCCATGCGGTTGAAAAATTATCTTCCGTCATGGATGAGGCACTTGAGGCAGCAGGCATGACGGTTGCGGATGTGGACTGGCTCGTTCCGCATCAAGCCAATATTCGGATCATCGATGGTATGCAGAAGAAAATGCAGCTTCCTTCCGAGCGCGTGGTGCGCACCGTTGACAAGCATGCCAACACGTCAGCTGCGTCGATCCCGCTGGCGCTTTCTGTGGCGGTGAATGATGGTCGGATCAAAAATGGTGATGTCGTTGCCTTTGAGGCCATCGGTGGTGGTCTTGTCTGGGGGGCCGCGCTTGTGAAGTATGGAAGGCCATAGCCCATATTCCAGAAATCTGTAATTTTGTCTTTATGATCAATTGACTTGGTCTAAAAATATAAGTAGCGTTTCAACATGTCCAAGACCTTAACACGCGCAGATCTTACTGAAGCCGTCTATCGGCACATTGGCTTGTCGCGCAATGAATCTGCCGATCTGGTTGAATCCGTTCTTGAAGAGATGTGCTCCTGCCTTGAAAAAGGTGAGGAAGTGAAGCTGTCTTCTTTCGGCACATTTTCCGTGCAGTCAAAGCGTGAACGGGTTGGTCGTAATCCGAAAACCGGTGTTGAAGCTCGCATCACGCCGCGCCGCGTTTTGTCGTTCCGGCCATCTCATATTCTTAAAAGCCGGGTAGACGGATAGTCATGACTACCAAGGCTGATGGTGCGTTTCGTACCATTTCCGAAGTCTCCGAAATGTTGGATGTACCGGCGCATGTGTTGCGCTTTTGGGAATCCAAATTCAGTGCGTTATCGCCTCTCAAACGCAATGGCGGACGGCGATATTATCGCCCTGATGATGTTGAACTTCTCGTCAAAATCCGTGATCTGCTCTATCGTGACGGCTATACCATCAAGGGCGTGCAAAAGCTGTTGAGTTCGGGCGCTGGCGCATCGGTGGCGACGTCGTCCTCCAAAACGTCGGAAACAACGACAGCCGATTTTGAACAAGCCCTTCAGATGTTGCTTGAAGTGCGTACACAAATTGGCGAGATGAAGTCTCGCCTTACTGCCTGATACCTCATTGTCTTTTTGAGAATGCGATTGCGCGCACTGGTTGGTGCCGCTATAAAAGCGGACGGCCGGAGCGTAGCGCAGCCTGGTAGCGCACTATACTGGGGGTGTAGGGGTCGTGGGTTCGAATCCCGCCGCTCCGACCATTTTTCACCTGAACTTTGATGAATATCCGCTGCCGTTATGTGGTTTCTTGAACCCCATAATTGATCTCGGTGCGATATTCGGGCCGCTTCATCCATGTCCAATAATGTTGGTGCAGTTTCTGGGCCACAGGGCCGATGCCACCATTGGCAAAGACGCGATCATCAACGCGCGTCAAAGCGTGAACGCCGCCGCCAGAGGTTGAGATAAAGACCTCATCTGCCTCGATGAATTCATTCAGGGGAAGGGGCCTCGTTTCCGTTTTGATTCCGAGTTCTGCGGCCATTTCCAGAACAGTTTGCCGACTTATGCCTTCAAGCATGCCATGATCGGGCGTAACAAGAACGTCCCCAAAAAGGGCAAAGACGTTAAAGCCCGGACCCTCGGTAATATTGTTCGCCTGATCCAACAAAATGACTGTCTCAAAACCATTGTCCTTGGCTTCAAAAAGGCCGGACGTAAAATCACCCCATTGATAGTTTTTGATTTGCGGGTTGATGCTTGTGGCAGGAATGCGGCGCACTGTCTTGGCGATCCAGGCTGTTCGCTGTTCTGGCGGCAATTCTGGCCGGATCACATTGATATAGGGAACACACCAGGCGAAAAAATGATTTTTGCATTCGCGCGGGTCACGGGTGCCGGGTATCAGCGGTACACCTCTCGATGCCACCATCGCAACATAGGCGGCGCGAAGGCCAGATGCGGACACCATATCCGCCAACGCTGTTTTTATTTCAGCCGGTTGCATCCCGATATCGAGGCGCAGTGCCGCCATTGAATTGCCAAAGCGGCCGACATAATCGTTGAGCCGGAAAAAGCCACCATCCCAGACAGGCACCACGTCATAGGTGATGTCCGAGTGAATGAGCCCCCAATCATTAATTGGCAGTTTTGCCTCGGCAATCGGCATAATGTCGCCATTAATCCAGGCGGCGCCGGATGCCATGTCATTTGGGGGAGGGGAAGACACTGGCATCAGGAGGTTTACTTCTTCGGGTACAATTGAGCCAGCCGATCACCATAAACCTGCCGGACAATATGTCGGCGAACTTTCAGGGTGGCTGTCATTTGTCCATTATCAGTGGTGAAATTCTCATCGGCGATAATGAACCGTCTGACGCGTTCGATCTGTGAAAGGCGACTGTTGGCGCGTTCAACCGCATCGGTAATCATCGTTTGTAAGCTTTCCGGCGAGGTTGCATGACGTTTGACTTCATCGGACGGAACAATCACCGCCGAGAGCCATGGCCGGTGGTCGCCATCGACCATCGCTTGCTCAATTTCTGGTTCAATCGTCAACAACGCTTCAACCCGGCCTGGGGCGATGTTATCCCCGCCTGAATTGACGATAATGTCCTTCTTTCTTCCGGTGATTGTCAGATACCCATCTGCATCCAACGAGCCAAGATCACCTGTGTATAGCCACCCGTTGCGAATGGTGCCTCGGGTGCTTGCGTCATCCCGCCAATAGCCTTTCATCAAGGCATCCCCGCGCACAAGGATTTCGCCATCACTGGCGATCTTGACCTCAACGCCATTGACTGGCGGGCCAACGGTTTCAATTTTGATCAGGCCCGGTCTGTTTGCCGAGATAAGCGGTGATGCCTCAGTCTGGCCGTAGCCTTGGAGAAGCTTGACCCCAAGCGCCATGAAAAACGATCCGATTTCGGGGTTCAATGCGGCACCACCTGAAATAAAATAGCGTAAGCGACCGCCAAGGCGTTGACGCACCCGTTTTCGGACAAGCCGCTCAACGATCAGGTCCAAAATGAATTCATGCGGCAGCAAATGTTTTCCCTCAAGTCGCTTTTTCCCGAGCCGCACGGCTTCCATGAACAATTTCGCTGATATTCCACCCTTGGTGCGCACACCGCGCATTATTCTGTCATGCAACACATCATAGAGACGTGGTACGGCTGTCATCAATGTTGGCGAGACTTCGAGCAGATTTGCCGCAATCTGGTCTGTACTTTCACAGTACCAGACTTCTGATCCTGACTGGAAGGGCAGGTGCATGCCGGCGGTATGCTCATAGGAGTGTGACAAAGGCAGTAGCGAGAGAAACCGCTGGCCGGTGGCAACATTGCCCTCTGCCAGCAATTCCAAAGCCGCATTGATGTTGGCCTGAATTGACCGATGCGTAAGCATCACACCCTTTGGCCGTCCCCCTGTGCCTGAGGTATAGATGAAGCAACAAACATCGTCAGGTTGCTGTCGCTCAATCAATTCATCAAGATTATCGAGTGGCGGCGTATCGGCCAGTATCTCATTCCAGAAATGGGTTTTAATCTTTTCGTGTGGCGGTACCACAGTGTCATCATCCATCACGATGAGTGTGGTTTGCGTCGGCCGGCGGCTTGCCGCCAGCGCAATTCGTGTCGCAAGGTTGCCGCCGGATGTGATTGCCACGGTCGCCCCGGAATGATCCATGATGTAATAGTGATCATCCTCAGTATTTGTCACATAGGCGGGCACAGCGATTGCACCAATGGCGATCGTCGCAAGGTCGGCGATGGCCCATTCGGGCCTGTTTTCCGCAGAAATCATCACCCGGTCACCCGGAGATATGCCGGCTGTTACAAGCACATTCGCAAGGCGTCTGACCTTGTCCGCAACTTCGTTCCAGCTTTGGCCATGCCACTCTTGCTTGCGCTTTTCAAACAGCAGGGGGGCATCGCCGTGTGTTTGCGCGGATGTGAAAAATGATCTCGCCAGATTGGCTTCATTTACATAGTGGGATTTGCCGTTCCACTGCTCTGCCATCTATTCCCTCTTCCGCCGAACAAATAAAGCCCACGATGGCAAAAGGTGTTTCGTTGCAGAACACCAACGCCACGCGCGAGTAGATAACACACTCCTAGTCGAGAATAATCGGAATCAGGCTCAGTACAAGCAGAATGGCCATGCTTACGTTGAAAATTCGAAGGCGCCGTCTCGTGGTAAAGATACGTGCAATGGCCGTGCCGAAAAGACACCAAGAGGTTGTAGCGCTTACCGTTGTGCAGAAGAAAATAAAGGCCAGCGGCGTGATTTCAGAGGCAACATTCATTGCCCCGCTGGTATAGGCGGAAATGGTGCTGATGATTACTGACACGCCCTTTGGGTTGACCACCTGAAAGAGCGCTGCCTGCCACAATTGCAGGGGTTTGTCCTTTTCCTTGCTTTCTGCCCGTCCGGCTGTGGCAATGCGCCAGGCGAGATAGAGCAGGAACATAATGCTCAGGACTTTGAGAATGGAATAGAGCGCGGGCAGAAGCGCAAACAGGCTTGCAAGGCCAAAGCTGGCAGCCAGGAACATCGACATAAACCCGACCCAGATCCCAAGAATATGAGGCAGGCTGCGGCGAAAGCCAAAATTGGCCCCTGATGCCGCAAGCATCAAATTATTTGGTCCGGGGGTGAAAGCGGTAACTGTGGCGAAAGTGATAACCGCAATTAATGTACTGCTGTCCATAATGCACGCCCTGCACTGTAAATTTGGTGGCCTTAAATTCAGTGACCTTGTTACTTTGTAAAGCGCAGAGCCTCGCCAGCGGCGCGGATCAGCGCCATGGCCTTGTTCTGTGTTTCCTCAAATTCGGATTGCGGGTCACTGTCATAAACAATTCCGGCACCCGCCTGAACATGCATTTTGTCGTTTTCAACCACGGCTGTGCGAAGCGCGATACATGTATCCAATTCACCGGCGACCGAAATATAACCAACCGCACCGGCATAAATGCCGCGGCGATCTGGCTCCAGCTCGTCGATGATTTCCATGGCACGGATTTTTGGTGCGCCGGAGACCGTTCCGGCGGGAAAACCGGCTATCATCGCATCAACAGCGTCAAGATCGTCTCGAATTTCCCCCTCAACCTGCGAGGCGATATGCATCACATGGCTGTAATATTCGACATCGTAATTTGACTTCACACGCACACTTCCGGGCTTTGATACACGTCCAACATCGTTACGGCCAAGGTCGAGAAGCATCAGATGCTCGGCGCGCTCTTTCACATCGCTCATCAGGCTTTCGGCATTTGCGGCGTCTTCCTCGGGGGTGCTCCCGCGTTTTCTGGTACCGGCTATGGGGCGAATCGTTACCGTCTTTTCGCGCAGTCGGACAAGTATTTCCGGACTCGATCCAACCACCGACAGGTTGCCAAAATCAAAGAAGAACAGGTATGGCGATGGGTTCAGTCGGCGCAAGCTGCGATACAGGTTGAATGCGGGAAGGCCAAACGGAATGGAAAAACGCTGCGAGATCACAACCTGGAAAATATCACCGGCAGTGATGTATTCCTTGGCCTTTTTGACCATGTCGAGAAAACGATCTTTGGTCATGTTTGACGATGGGGTCGGCAAGGGCGCATCAATATCGCCTACCTCTGCAGGCATCAGCGGCGCATCAAGCGCGGCCACAGCGTCGGCTAGCCGTTGCTGGGCGGTCTCCCAAGCGGTTTCGGCGCTGTTCCATTCACCGGGTCTTATTTGGGTCACAAAAGTGATGGTGTCTTTAAGGCTGTCAAAAATCGCAATCAGTGACGGCCGAAGAAAAACCGATGCCGCGGCGTCAATCGTTGCCTCATTGGCATTTGGAATGCGCTCAATGTGGCGGATCATGTCATAGCCAAAATAGCCAAACAGTCCGGCGGCCATGGGAGGCAGGTTGCCAGTATCTGGCATATATGACTCAGCCATAACAGCGCGCAATGACTCCAGAGGTGCGGCGTCATCTTGTTTAAAACTGTCAGAATTGGCCGGGTCGCGGTTGATCTCGGCAACATTGCCCCGGCATTGCCAGATCAAGTCAGGCGCAAACCCGATGACCGAGAAGCGGCCACGAAACTCACCATCTTCAACCGATTCAAGCAAGAAGCTGTGTCGCTGGCCAGCGGCGAGCTTGAGGTAGGCAGACACTGGAGTCAGTGTATCAGCCACAAGTTCACGCGACACCAGCTGTGGCGTGCCTTCTGCAAAGCCAGCGGAAAATCCCGTGAATTGGCCCTCACCTACCATGTTGTTTACTGGGATCCAACGAGGATCTGCTGCACACGTCCAAGATTGATGTTCAGATCATGCGTTTGTGACAGATCGCGTGCCAGAATATTAACGATATCCTGCCGCATTGAATTGACGATTGTCGCATTCACCAATTTGGTTGTGGATTCGAGGCTTTCCGCATCGGCAGGTGTGATTGCGGTGGTCAACACGGCGATCGCTTCAGCGCCCGTTTCTACAATATCGGTTTTGCCAACGTCAGTGGCGAATACGGTGCGCGCGATCAATCGTGCTGCCTCATGATCCAACCCGATACCATTGCGATTGAAATTGCCGGTTGCATCAACGCTCGCAAAGGCGGCGGTATCGTCAGCAATAGCGGTCGCTTCGGCGGATGCGGCTTTGATGGCTTCGCCGCGTTTCCAGTCCGCAATGGCGCGGGTGCGAACTTCATCCAGATCACGCCCACGTGCCATTGTCTCACTGATGGGCTCAACCACGAAGAACATGTCGTCCGCGCCTTCTTGAATGACGCTCAACTCATCGATGTCGTTGTTCCAGACAAGTTCAAGAACGAGGGTGTCATCAGCCAGATCCGCGGCGTCTCCATCATAGGCGCGCCCGTCAATGTTGAGGCCGTTTCGGTCAATATCACGCAAGATATCAATGCGCCCGCCAACAGCTTTCATCGCTTCTTCAAGGGTTGCGCCGGACGCAATAGCATCCTCAAGCTCGTTGACTTTTTGGTAAATCAGATCAATCGCCGCCTCGGCCTGAAGAGTGCTGCGAATGGCATCGCTTACAGCTTCCAGAGACTGCTCGCCTCCCGCATTTACAACATCGATGCTCAACACATGTTGTCCAAACACGGTTTCGATAGGGCCAACAAAGTCGCCTGCGTTGGCGGCGAATGCAGCCTCGCCAAGAATCTCGTCAAGCTCACCCTTCCTTACGAGACCGAGTGTGACATCGTCGTTGGTCCAGCCAAGCAGGTCCTGCGCGACCTCGGCAAAATCTTCGCCCGCCTTCACCCGGTTGAGCGCAGTTTTGGCAGTGGCCGCATCGTCAAAAACCATCTGTCGGATTTCGCGGGTCTCAGGTGTGATGAATTCATCAATCCGCGCATCATAGGCTTCCGCGACAAGGGTATCGCTGATTTCGATCCCTTCGGCAAACATTGCGGGTTCAAGGCTGCCAACCCGGGCACTGCGAAGGTCTGGCGCATCATAACTTTCCTTGACGCCCTCATACCAAGCCGCAAGGGTGCTCTCATCAGGATCGGAAATCTTGCTTGGTTCTACCGGAACGCTTATCAATTTGGCGGCGCGGCGTTCAAGCTCATAGGCCGTTATGGCCGCTGCCATGCTTTCTGGCTGACCCAAGCCAGCATTGAGTGCGCTGATGATTTGGTTGCGACGCAATGCGCCATCAATTTGCGTAAGATATTGGTCTTCTGTCAGGCTGGCGTTTGACAATATTTGCAGAAACCGGCCCTCGGAAAAATTTCCCATTTCGTCCTGAAATGCGGGCTCGCTGGCGACAGCTTTGCGCTGCATCTCACGTGTTACGGTCAGGCCAAGGGCGCTTGCTTCGGCACGAAACACAACATCGCGCGCCATCGCACCGGCCACTTCATTCAGCAGGCCTGCCTGCAAGGCCTCGCCGGCTGTGCTGCCGGGCATGAAATTCCGTCTGGTGCGGTCAAACTGCATGACAACCTCGGCAGGTGACGCACTCGCTACCTGCAGAAATAGCTTTGTCGCTACCACCTATCAGTCCGGTTGTGACATCGCCGACACCCCACAGGGCAAAGCCTGCGGCCAGAAACAGCAGAAAAACCTTCATTATTGGCGATTTGGCACCGCCGCGCATCGCACCAAGCATTTTCAACTCTTTTGTTGCGGGCCGCCGCAGCTGGCGACCATTTTCAATTTATCGGCTTGTTGTAAAGGCAACATCAAGCGTGAGCAACTTTAAACCGGCATTTATTTGCCGCAAGACACGGCAATTACGAAAAAAATCCGGTTTTATGACGCCGCATGTTGATTTTCTGTGTTGCCGGGGCGACTGTCATAGCGGTTACGTCAGATGGAGCGCTTCATGATTGTCGCAGCAAATTGGAAGATGAACCCTGCTTTCAGGGCAGCGGGTGATCTGGCCGCAGCATATAGAGCTGATCATTATGACAATGTGACACGCATTCTTTTCGCGCCTCATCCCTATCTGGTGCCAATCGGCGTGCGTTTGCAGGATAGCGACATTGTTCTTGGGGGGCAGGATTGTCACCAAAACGCCGCGGGTGCCCATACCGGTGATGTATCCGCTGGAATGTTGAGTGAATGCGGCGCCCGCGTGGTGTTACTTGGGCATTCAGAACGGCGCACAGCGCATGGCGAGACAGACTCACTTGTTGCCAGCAAGGCGGAACAGGCGTTTGCCCATGGGCTGAATGTGATGATCTGTGTCGGTGAGACACTGGCGCAGCGAGACGCCGGGCAGGCGCTTGAAACCGTCTTGCGTCAGCTTGACGGGTCAATCCCGGCTCATTTGCCGACAACCGCGCTTAGCGTTGCCTATGAGCCTGTGTGGGCGATTGGAACCGGCAAGGTGGCGACCATTGGCGAGATTGGCGAGATGCATGATGCCATCAGGCAGTGGCTGGATGGCGCTGGCCATGACCAGACGTCAATTCTGTATGGCGGGTCGGTCAAGCCGGAAAATGCCGCCGAAATTTTTGCCGTTCCGCATGTTGATGGCGCGCTTGTCGGCGGGGCAAGCTTGCTGGCAGATGATTTCGCCGGTATTTGCCGGGCGGCGGCGGGTGTGTGATCACCATTTCTTCAGCAATTTGCTTGAAATGTGGTCTGTTTGACCATATAAGGGGCGCGGTTTTAGCCGCCTTGCAATAACGGATACACCCCATGCAAACGATCATTTTGACAATCCATATCCTGATCGCGCTGGCCCTTGTTGGCTCTGTGCTGTTGCAGCGCTCCGAAGGGGGCGGGCTTGGTATTGGTGGTGGTGGTGCCGGTGGTGGCTTCATGACAGCACGTGGCACGGCCAACATGATGACACGTATCACGGCCATTCTGGCGGCTTGTTTCTTCGCGACTTCGATCATTTTGGCGATCATGGCCGGTGTCGGTACTGAGAGCAATTCAATCGTTGACGAAGTAATCTCGCAAACGCCAGCGCCTTCGACTGGACCAACGGTCCCAACCGACAAATAGGTTTGGCTGTCAAGAGCGTTATACCTGCTTTAATTACAACATAGTGTGATTTAGGTACTTACCAAACGCGCTATGTTGGGGTATATCTCTGGTCCATGCCTCGTTATATTTTCATTACTGGCGGTGTGGTTTCCTCACTTGGAAAGGGTCTTGGCGCTGCTGCCCTTGCGGCCCTGTTGCAGGCGCGCGGCTATAAAGTCCGTCTGAGAAAGCTTGATCCGTATCTAAATGTCGATCCCGGCACGATGTCACCTACCCAACATGGTGAGGTGTTCGTGACCGATGATGGTGCCGAGACCGATCTTGATCTTGGTCACTATGAACGGTTCACCGGGGTTCACGCGAAAAAGTCAGACAACGTCACCACCGGGCGCATCTATTCGGATGTGCTGGCCAAGGAAAGGCGCGGTGATTATCTGGGCGCAACGATTCAGGTGATCCCGCATGTAACCGACGCCATCAAGGAGTTTGTTCTTTCGAATCATGATGATGAAGATTTCATCCTCTGTGAAATCGGTGGAACTGTAGGTGACATCGAATCGCTGCCGTTCCTTGAGGCGATTCGCCAGCTTGGCAATGAGCTTGGCCGAGAGCAGACCTGCTTTCTGCATGTCACCCTGCTGCCGTATATTGCGGCGGCGGGCGAACTAAAGACCAAGCCGACCCAGCATTCTGTTAAAGAGCTGCAGTCTGTCGGAATTCAGCCAGATATTCTGTTGTGTCGTACAGAGCATCCACTGCCGGAAGAACAGCGCGGAAAGATCGGGCTATTCTGCAACATTCGCGAGTCGGCGGTTATTCTTGGGCTTGATGTGGGTAACATCTATGAGGTGCCACTGTCCTATCACGAGCAAGGTTTGGACCGTGAGGTCATGCGGCATTTCGGGCTTCCTGACGAAGAGCCTGACCTGCATGCGTGGAAGCGCATTTGCAACACGGTTTCCAATCCCGAGGGTGAGGTGACAATTGCCATAGTTGGCAAATACACATCTTTGCAGGATTCGTACAAATCACTTGGTGAGGCGCTGGTTCATGGCGGAATCGCCAACGGCGTCAGGGTCAATATCGAGTGGATTGACTCAGAGGTGTTTGAGCGCGGTGATACCGCGATTGAAGCGTTGCATGATGTCAGCGGCATTCTGGTGCCAGGCGGCTTTGGGGAACGCGGTTCCGAAGGCAAAATTCGGGCGGTGCGCTTTGCCCGCGAACAGAATATTCCCTATTTTGGCATCTGTTTTGGCATGCAGATGGCGGTTCTGGAAACGGCGCGTAACCTCGCCAATATGCCGGGCGCCGGATCGAGTGAGTTCGGAGAGCCTGAGGTGCCGCTTGTCGGTCTGATGACCGAATGGACATCCGGAAACCAATTGCAACAGCGTAGCGCTGATGATGATCTTGGTGGCACGATGCGTCTTGGCGCTTATTCCTGTCTTCTTGAAGAAAGCTCACTGGCCGCAAAAATGTACGGTAAAAGCGAAATTTCCGAGCGGCACAGGCATCGGTTTGAAGTTAATATCGCCTATCGTGAACAGTTGGAGTCTGCTGGTATGAAAATTTCCGGCCTGTCGCCGGACGGACAATTGCCAGAGATTGTTGAGCGTCCCGATCATCCGTGGTTTGTGGCGGTTCAATTTCACCCTGAGTTGAAGTCAAAGCCGTTTGATCCACACCCGCTGTTCACTGGATTTGTTGCGGCATCAATGGAAAAATCACGTCTGGTCTGATTGGTCCGAAACATGTGGTGGGGAACAGAACAATGACTGAGATACGCATAGGTGATGTTCCCTGCGGTGGCGGCAACCCTCTGCTGTTGATTGCTGGTCCCTGTCAGATTGAGGGGCTGGATCATGCGCTGATGTGTGCGTCACGCCTTGCCGAAATTGCCGCGCAAACCGGTATGGGCTTTGTTTATAAATCCTCGTTTGACAAGGCGAATAGAACCTCTGGAAAGGCGCGGCGTGGTGTTGGTTTTGACGCTGGCCTCGAGGTAATGGCGCGGGTCAAGCAAGAGATTGGCTGTCCGGTATTGAGCGATGTGCATCTGCCCGAGCAATGCGCTGGCGCGGCTGAGGTGCTTGATGTTCTGCAGATCCCTGCATTTCTATGCCGCCAGACAGATCTTTTGCTGGCAGCCGCCGAGACTGGTGCTGTGGTGAATGTGAAAAAAGGGCAGTTTCTGGCACCATGGGATATGAAGCATGTTGCAGAAAAGATCGCTGATGCCGGCAATTCCAGAATAATGCTGACCGAACGTGGTACGTCTTTCGGCTATAATACGCTGGTCTCGGATATGCGGGCATTGCCGCAGATGGCTGCATTCGGCTATCCGGTGATTTTTGATGCGACGCATTCGGTGCAACAGCCGGGTGGTCTTGGTGGCAGCTCTGGCGGGCAGCGTGAATTTGTTCCGGTGCTGGCGCGTGCTGCGGTGGCGGTGGGGGTTGATGGTCTGTTTATGGAAAGCCATCAGGATCCCGATAATGCCCCGTCAGATGGGCCGAATATGGTACCGCTCGATGAGATGAAAGCTGTGCTTTCGCGCCTTCAAAAGCTTGATGCAGCGCGGCGAGACAGCCTATAGAGTGGTGCGGCGATTGCCGCATTGACCACAACGAACTGCAAAGGCAGGAAAGCAGATGTCTACCATTCTTGATATTCAGGCGCGTGAAATTCTTGATTCACGTGGAAACCCGACAGTCGAAGTCGATGTCACCCTCGAAGATGGAGCGTTTGGGCGTGCTGCTGTGCCATCCGGTGCATCTACCGGCGCCTATGAGGCGGTTGAGATGCGTGATGCGGACAAGGATCGCTATGGTGGCAAGGGTGTTCTCAAGGCGGTGGACGCGGTCAATTTTGAGATTTTTGATGCCATTGTTGGCGCCGATGCGCTTGATCAGGCAGGTATTGATCAGGATTTGATTGAGCTTGATGGCACCGCTAACAAAGGCCGACTTGGGGCAAACGCGATTTTGGGTGTGTCGATGGCGGTGGCGCGTGCCGCCGCGGACAGCGTTGAAATGCCACTGTGGCGCTATCTTGGTGGGGTGCATGCGCATCTTTTGCCATTGCCGATGATGAACATCATGAATGGCGGCGCGCATGCCAATAATGCGCTTGATGTGCAGGAGTTCATGATCATGCCTGTGGGCGCCCCGCATTTTAGCGAGGCGTTGCGGATGGGTGCAGAGATTTTTCACGCGTTGAAAAAGCTGCTCGCTGATGCCGGCATGTCAACGGCGGTTGGTGATGAAGGTGGTTTTGCACCAGCCATCAATTCGACGGATGAGGCATTGTCTTATATCACCAAGGCGATTGAAGCCGGTGGCTATAAGCCGGGTGAGGATGTGCTGATTGCGCTTGACGCGGCGGCCAGCGAATTTTGTGAGGACGGTAAATATCATCTTGCCGGTGAAGGGCGGACGCTCAGCACGGATGAGATGAATGAAATGTGGGCTGGTCTTGTGAAAAACCACCCGATCGTCTCCATCGAAGATCCTCTGCATGAGGATGATTGGGCCGGTTTTGCCGCCTTGACCGAGATGATCGGTGACCGGGTGCAAATTGTTGGTGATGATTTGTTTGTAACCAACCCTGAACGGCTGTCACGCGGTATAACTGACGGGGCCGGCAATGCGATTTTGATAAAGGTCAATCAGATCGGCACGCTGTCTGAGACACTGCAGGCGATTGATATGGCGCAAAAGGCAGGGTTTGGTGTGGTGATCTCGCATCGGTCCGGTGAGACGGAAGACAGTTTCATCGCTGATCTTGCCGTGGCAACAAATGCCGGACAGATCAAGACTGGATCATTGTCCAGATCAGACAGGCTGGCCAAATATAACCAGCTTCTGAGGATTGAAGAAGAGTTGGACCGCACCGCGTTATATGCCGGGGGCCGTGTCCTGCGCGGTTGATTGCTGCGACATGGTTATATCCTGCTTGATAGGTATGATCTCTGATTCATAAGAAAACCGGCGATTCGCTTTTTGCTTGACCGGCCGAATCACCTTTGATTCAATGCACTTGTTATAGATCGAGCCGAAGGGATTTTGGTCGCATGTATGGTGCTTTGAGAAAACCTATCGCCTATGCCAGCAGCTTTGTTACGCTTGGCGCATTGGTGGCGTTCTTTGGCTTTCACACGATTGCTGGCGAGCGTGGCATCCTTGCCAAGCCCGAATTGGAGCGGAAAATACAGCTTGCCGAAGAGCAATTATCCTTATTGAGCAAGCACCATGACTTTCTGAAGCATCGTATATCGCTGATGCAGGGGCAGTCGCTTGATGCTGACCTTCTCGAAGAAACAGCGCAGAGTGAGCTTGGCCTGTATTCACCTGAAGATGTAATTATTTCAATTGATCTGTCAGGATTGAAATTTTAGAAAAGCACTTCACATTTCTTTGTAAACTAAAATATGGTTTATTTTTGAAAAATATAATAAAAACAATAAAATAAAAATATTGCTTTTAATTCTATTTCAATAAACTCTGTCCCTGTAGGCGCGGCGATAACCGTTGGGTTGTGCGTGGCGACTATACCAGTCGAAAGATGTGCTGGTGTCGAAAGGTCGGTTTTGCCCGGCCATCGCGCATCTTTCGAATCTGTGTCAAATGACCATGCCTGTCTGTATCAGGGAGCAAGGAATTGGCTGAGAAAACATCAAAAAACCGCAAGAAGAAGCCCGGTCGTCCGCCTAAAGCTGTTGCCAGTGGGGTGAATGATATGCCGCCGGTTGAGGATATGCTGTCTCTTTATCACGACATGCTGTTGATCCGCCGGTTTGAGGAAAAGGCCGGACAGCTGTATGGCATGGGGCAAATTGGCGGTTTTTGTCACCTCTATATCGGGCAGGAGGCGGTTGTCGTTGGATTGCAATCGGCATCACAGCCCGGTGACTCGGTTGTCACATCTTACCGCGATCATGGCCATATGCTGGCCTGCGGGATGGATGCAGATGGCGTGATGGCAGAACTGACCGGCCGGGAAGGTGGCTATTCACGTGGCAAAGGCGGTTCGATGCATATGTTCAGCCGCGAGAAGAATTTTTACGGCGGTCACGGCATTGTCGGGGCGCAGGTTCCGATCGGCTGTGGTCTTGCGTTTGCGCACAAATATAAAGAAGAGCCAAATGTCTGCATGACCTATCTTGGTGATGGCGCGGTCAATCAGGGACAGGTTTATGAGAGCTTTAATATGGCGGCACTTTGGGACTTGCCCTGCCTTTTCGTCATTGAGAACAATCAATATGGCATGGGCACGGCGGTAACGCGCGCCGCGGCCGGTCCTGCGCTGGCGGAACGAGGGTCTGCCTATGGCATTCCGGGCAAACAGGTGGATGGCATGGATGTTCTTGCTGTGCGCGCCGCCGGGCTTGAGGCGCTGGAACATTGCCGCAGTGGTAAGGGGCCATACATTCTTGAAATGAAAACCTATCGCTACCGCGGACATTCGATGTCCGATCCGGCGAAATACCGGACAAGGGAAGAGGTGGATGCCATGCGAAAACAGCATGATCCGATCGATCAATTGCGCGATTTGCTGGTGAAACAGAATGTCAAAGATGACGACCTCAAAGCAATTGACTCGAAGGTCAAGGCTGTCGTGACCAAGGCAACAGAATTTGCCCAGTCAAGCCCAGAGCCCGATGCGTCAGAATTGTTCACGGATATCCTTTTGCCAACGTCAGATGACGTTGTCCGCCATGGTGAGGTGTGATTATGGCTATCGAAATCAAAATGCCGGCTTTGTCGCCGACCATGGAATCGGGGACACTTGCCAAATGGCACGTTGCCGAGGGTGACGAAGTGCGCTCTGGTGATGTCATTGCCGAAATTGAGACCGACAAGGCGACGATGGAGGTCGAAGCTGTTGACGAAGGGACGATTGGCACCATCCTTGTTGCTGCGGGCACCGAGGATGTGAAAGTAAATGCCCCGATCGCCATTCTGCTGGCTGAGGGTGAGGATGCCGCCGCCGCTGTTGCCACGGACAGCGCAAAGCCGGTTGAAAATACCGGAATGGCAAACGGGAATGGTGGTGAGGGAACCGCCAAGGCAACCCCTGCGCCGGTTCAGGCGCCGCCGGTAGTCACTGTTCCTGCCGAGGCGAAATGGGACGGGCCAGTAACCAATCTGTCTGTTCGCGAGGCGCTCCGCGATGCCATGGCCGAGGAAATGCGCCGTGACGATGCCATTTTTGTGATGGGCGAGGAAGTTGCCGAATATCAGGGCGCCTATAAGGTGACACAAGGTCTTCTGGCCGAATTCGGTCCAAAGCGGGTAATCGATACGCCGATTACCGAGCAGGGTTTTGCCGGTCTCGGCGTTGGCGCTGCCTTTGGCGAACTGCGTCCGGTAATCGAATTCATGACGTTCAATTTCGCCATGCAGGCGATTGACCAGATCATCAATTCTGCTGCAAAGACCCTGTATATGTCGGGTGGGCAGATGGGCTGTCCAATTGTGTTTCGCGGTCCCAATGGTGCCGCCAGCCGTGTCGCCGCCCAACATTCGCAATGCTATGCAAGCTGGTACGCGCATTGTCCCGGTCTGAAGGTGGTATCTCCATGGTCTGCGGCCGATGCGAAGGGGCTGTTGAAAGCCGCGATCAGGGATCCCAATCCGGTGATCTTCCTCGAAAATGAGGTGATGTACGGGCAGAATTTCGATGTGCCCGACTCGGATGATTGGATTGTTCCGATTGGCAAGGCAAACGTGCTGCGAGAGGGCAGTGATGTGACGATCGTGGCGTTTTCGATCATGGTCGGTCGCGCCCTTGAAGCCGCCAGCATTCTGGAAGGCCAGGGTATTTCCGCCGAAGTTATTGATCTGAGAACCATCCGGCCGCTCGACATCGACACTATTGTCACTTCGGTGAAAAAGACGTCTCGTCTGGTGACCTGTGAAGAAGGGTTCCCATTTGCCGGATTGGGCGCAGAAATCGCGATGCAGGTAACCGAACGGGCATTTGACTGGCTTGATGCGCCGGTTGCCCGGGTGACCGGCAAGGATGTGCCGATGCCCTATGCGGCCAATCTGGAAAAATTGGCCCTGCCACAGATTGACGACATTGTGGCAACGGCACTGGCGACCTGTGAAGGTTTCAGGGGGGCGTGATCGATGGCTGTTGAAATCAAAATGCCGGCACTTTCGCCCACGATGGAGTCGGGGACGCTTGCCAAATGGAATGTCGCCGTGGGTGATGAAGTGCGCTCTGGTGATGTGATCGCCGAAATTGAGACTGACAAGGCGACGATGGAGGTCGAAGCCGTTGATGAAGGCATTGTTGCCGCCATTGTTGTTGATGCTGGCGCGCAAAATGTGGCTGTTGGCGCGGTAATCGCGGTGCTTGCCGAGGATGGTGAGGATGTGACCACTGCCGCGGCAAAGCCCGTTTTGGCAACACCGGCATCTGCATCACCACCAGTGTCACAAGCCGATAAACCCGAAGCGGCCTCCTCGATGCCGTTGCCAAGCAGCGTGCCCGGCAAGGCGCCCAGCAAGGCAACCGACAATGCGCAGGTTGCAACCGCTGTCAATTCCGGCACCTCGCAAAAGGGTGGCCGTATATTTGCCAGCCCGTTGGCCCGGCGAATTGCCGCAGACCGTGGAGTCGATCTTGCTGGTCTCTCCGGCAGTGGGCCGCATGGTCGTATCCTTCGCCGCGATGTTGAGGCGGCCCCCGCCGTTGCGAGTGGTGCGGTGGCGACAGGCCAGATAATGTCTGGCGGCGCTGAACAAGGTGCAAGCGAGCTTGTGCCAAATAACCAGATGCGCAAGGTGATTGCCGAACGATTGCAGCAATCAAAACAGACAGCACCACATTTCTATCTCAGCGTTGATTGTGAAATTGACGCCTTGTTGGCCGCGCGTAAAAGCATGAATGCTGCTGCGGATGAAGGTATCAAGATTTCGGTCAATGATCTGGTAATTCGTGCCGCGGCGATGGCCTTGATCAAGGTGCCTGCAGCCAACGCATCATGGGAGGGAGATCACACCCGCCTGTACAAGCATGCCGATATCTCGATGGCGGTCGCTGTTGATGGAGGGCTGGTGACACCGGTGATCTGGGCGGCTGAACAAAAGGGCCTCGCGGCATTGTCTCAGATTACGCAGGATCTTGCCAAGCGGGCGCGTGATGGCAGTTTGGCGCCGGAAGAATATACTGGTGGCAGCTTCACGATCTCTAACCTTGGTATGTTTGGTATTCGCGACTTTGCCGCTGTGATCAACCCACCACAAGGCGCGATTCTGGCCGTTGGTGCGGGCGAGGAGCGGGCGGTTGTTCGTGATGGAGCGCTTGCTGTTGCAACGGTGATGACGGTAACGCTGTCCTGCGACCATCGGGTGGTTGACGGCGCGGTTGGCGCGACATGGCTACAAGCCTTCAAATCCTATATCGAAAACCCGGTGACAATGCTGCTCTGATGCAGCGCCAGAACAGGTAACGACATGGCAGACACAAAGACATTCGATCTGATCGTCATTGGCGGTGGCCCCGGTGGGTATGTCGCCGCAATTCGTGCCGCCCAGCTTGGCATGACGGCAGCGGTTGTTGAGCGTGAGCATCTCGGCGGCATCTGCCTGAATTGGGGCTGTATTCCCACCAAGGCGCTGTTGCGGGCGGCGGAGCTGCGCCATTCGATTGACGAGATGAAAGATTTTGGCATTACCATCAACGGCGAGATCAGTATCGATCTTCCGGCGGTGGTCAAACGCTCGCGCAAGGTGGCAGGACGATTGTCGATGGGCGTGCGCCACCTTCTCAAAAAGAACAAAGTGCCTGTCTTTGAGGCCGAGGCAAAGCTGGGGGCAAAGCAGGGCGACCAACGCATTGTCACGCTTTCCAGTGGTGAGAGTCTCTCGGCAAAGCATGTGATCATCGCTACCGGGGCACGCGCGCGAAGCCTGCCCGGTATTGAGGTCGATGGTAAAACCATTCTCACTTATCGTGAGGCCATGGTGCCTGAAACAATGCCACGGTCATTGTTGATCATCGGGTCTGGTGCCATCGGGTCTGAATTTGCGTCATTCTATCACGATATGGGTGTCGAGGTGACGTTGATTGAGGCGATGGACAGGATCCTGCCCGTTGAGGATGAGGAAATATCAGCCTTCGTCCAAAAGGCATTCACCAAACGCGGAATCAACATTCTCACAGGCGTGAAAATGGCCTCGCTGAAAAGTGATGGCAAAACAGTGACTGCCAGCTTTGAGGGTGATCAGGCAGCGGTAACTGCCGACAGGGCCATACTTGCCGTGGGGATCACCGGCAATTCGGAAAATCTTGGTTTGGAAGATACCGCTGTTAAGGTTGATCGTGGCCATATAGTGACGAATGAATGGGCCGCAACGGATGAGCCGGGCGTATACGCGATTGGCGATGTGACCGGGCCGCCATGGCTAGCCCACAAGGCCAGCCATGAGGGGATATTATGTGTCGAGAAGATCGCCGGTCTCAAGGACGCACACCCGATTGGTGCCGGTGCGGTGCCCGGATGTACCTATTGTCGTCCACAGGTTGCATCTGTGGGAATGACCGAGGCGGCGGCAAAAGCGGCTGGCCTCAAGGTCAAGATTGGCCGCTTCCCTTTTGCTGGAAACGGCAAGGCGATTGCGCTAGGCGATGATCAGGGCATGATCAAGACCATTTTTGATGAAAAGACCGGAGAATTGCTTGGCGCGCATATGGTCGGGCCAGAGGTGACCGAACTGATTCAGGGTTATGCAATTGCCCGCACGCTCGAAGCAACGGAGGCGGAATTGATCCAAACCATTTTCCCGCATCCGACACTTTCCGAGGCAATGCATGAATCAGTGCTTGACGCTTTTGATCGCGCTATCCATTTCTAGGGTGTGGTCGCGGCCACTTTTATGACAATGTTGCAAAGCTAGAGACAGGATATCCGCATTCGTCATGCCACAGTTGAACACCAGCAAAGGGGCCGAAAGGCACCCGGAAAAGCGTAAAAACCCGGATCGTCCACAACCGCGCCGTCCTGAATGGCTTCGCGTCAGGGCGCCTGTATCTCAGGCCTATGCCGAGACACGGTCATTGATGCGAGACCTCAATCTGGTGACCGTTTGTGAAGAGGCCTCATGCCCGAATATTGGCGAATGCTGGGCGCAGAAACATGCGACGATGATGATTCTCGGGTCGGTTTGTACGCGGGCATGCGCCTTTTGCAATGTCGCAACTGGCCGTCCGGATCGGCTGGATGACACCGAGCCGGAAAATGTTGCAAAGGCGGTGGCGACTCTTGGCCTTCGGCATGTGGTGATAACGTCTGTCGACCGCGATGATCTGGATGATGGCGGTGCGGCGCATTTTGCCAAAACAATCGAATTCATCAGGCTGTATTCTGCGGGTACAACCATTGAAATTCTGACGCCTGACTTTCTGCGCAAGGATGGCGCGTTGGAAGTTGTCGTGGCAGCCCGCCCGGATGTGTTTAACCACAATATGGAGACGGTGCCGCGTTTATATCCGTCAATTCGCCCGGGTGCCCGCTATTTTCACTCACTGTCAATTCTGCAGCGCGTCAAACAGCTTGATCCCTCTATCTTTACCAAATCCGGCATCATGGTTGGTCTTGGTGAGACAGATGAAGAGGTTGGGCAACTGATGGACGATCTGCGTAGCGCAGATGTGGATTTTATGACCATTGGCCAATATTTACAGCCAACACCAAAACATGCACCTGTCGACAGGTTCGTTGAGCCGGTGCAGTTTGATGCCTACGCAAAGCAAGGCAAGTCGAAAGGGTTTTTGCTGATGTCTTCATCACCCTTGACCCGTTCGTCTTACCATGCGGACGCCGATTTTGCCGAGTTGCAACAGGCCCGCAACGCAGCGCTGGCAGTCAGCTGATATGACGGTACATGCAGAAAAACGGGTTGTCAGGCACAGCCCCGAGCAACTTTACGCCCTTGTTGCCGACGTCAAATCCTATCCGCAATTTTTGCCATGGTGCATGGCCGCACGTATTCGTCATCAAGACGCGGTGTCTCTGGTGGCGGACCTGATTATAGGCTTTCGGATGTTTCGTGAAAAATTTACTTCGCATGTGGAACTGGATGCCGAGGCGCTGGAAATCCATGTGCGCTATGCCGAAGGGCCATTTAAATATTTGACCAATGAGTGGCGTTTTCTGCCGCATGACGATGGGTGCGAGATCGATTTCTATGTCGATTTTGAATTTAACTCTCGCCTTCTGCAATCGGTGATAGAGACATTGTTTACCGAGGCGGTAAAACGAATGGTTCACGCATTTGAAAAACGCGCTGATGAGTTGTATGGCGCGAATGGCAAGCTGGGCGACTAACCCTAAATATGTGACCGATCCAGGTCCGCGTCGCCAAGAGCCTGTTCCAACATACCAAGCGCAAAACATGCTGCCTGCGTTCTGATATCAGCCCGGTTTCCAGTGAATATCTGCCGCGCCTCTCTCGGTTTGTGGTTGCGCCTCTGACAGGCAAAATGCACCAGTCCCACAGGTTTTTCATCACTGCCACCGCCCGGGCCAGCAATGCCGGTGATGGCAATGGCAATCCCGCCTTGTGGGGTGTTTTCAAGGGCGCCAGCAACCATCTCCAGCGCCGTTTCGGCAGAGACCGCACCATATTTTTCGAGTGTGCTTTCCTTGACCCCGAGAAGCGCAATTTTTGCCTCATTGCTGTATGTCACGAGCCCGCGGTCAAGCGCGTCAGATGAACCGGCAATGTCGGTCAATGCCGCCGCAACCATGCCGCCAGTGCAAGATTCGGCCGTGACAATCATGCATTTCTGCCGGGCTGCCATTGTCACAACAGTCTTGGCGAGGAGGGCAGGTTTGGCAGTGTCATTATTGTCATTCATGATGGACAATCCCTGTTTGGATCAGGCAGGCATGACAAGACTGGCGGCGACAAGACACAAGGCGGCAGCGATACCTGCAACAACATCATCGGCCATCACACCATAGCCGGCAGGCCATTTTTCAACCATCCCGATCGGGCCAATCTTGGTGATGTCAAAAAAGCGGAACAACAAGAACGCTGCCACCGCCCATCGCCAGTCAACAGGGATCACCAGCATCGCAATCCATTGTCCGGCAACCTCGTCAATGATGACTTCGGATGCATCTTTTTTGCCTGTTGCCTGCTGATAGCGGGTGGCGGCGATTGTGCCAAATACGATGACCAGTGCCGTGCCAATTTCAAGAAATGCCGGTGCGATACCAAGAAGGAGATAGCCCGCAACAGCGGCAACGGCCGAGCCAACGGTGCCGGGGGCAATGCCCACCTTACCGATTGGCCCTAACGTGGCCAGCATTTCCCACAATTTTGGTGTCATGTTGTTGCCCCGAAAAGGACCGTGGCACTTGCCTGTGCGGCGATACCTTCGCCGCGACCAGTGAAGCCGAGCCCCTCTGATGTGGTGGCCTTCACCCCGATACGCTCGATCGGCAGACCTGTAATCTCGGCAATACGGGCCCGCATGGCGTCACGGTGGGGCGTGATTTTCGGTGTCTCGCAGATGATCGTGAGATCAAGATGTCGCAGACTGGCCCCATGATGGCGGCACCGGTTCACGGCGAAGGCGAGAAAATGAGCGCTGTCCTTACCCTGCCATTGCGGATCGGATGGTGGAAAATGAAACCCTATATCACCATCGCCAAGCGCCCCGAATATGGCGTCACACAGTGCGTGCAGACCGACATCACCATCAGAATGTGCCAGCATGCCACGATCGCTTGGTACGCTGATACCGGCAAGCATGATCGGCCCCGGTGCATCGCTGAATTTATGGACGTCAAAGCCGTTGCCAACGCGTATATCGGGAGCGGTCATTGGCTGTTGGTCTCCTTTTTCATCATGCTGCCGCGCTAAGGCGTCAAGTATCAGGAAATCGGTCTTGTGGGTCAATTTCATCAGCTTTTGTTCACCCGGAATGGTGCGGATGACAAGGCCTTCTTCTTCGGCCATGCTGATGTCATCGGTAAAGTCTTCATCATCGCGAAACCTGTCATGCAGCGCTTTGATTTTGTCCAGCCTGAACATCTGTGGGGTCTGGGCGGCTCTGAGACTGGCACGGTCAACGGTGCCGTTTATTTTCTCGCCTTCAACGGATTTCAGCGTGTCGACAACGGGCATAACGGGCAGGGCGGCATCCGCTCCGGCTTGCAGAGCGGCAATCAGATTGTCGATCATGCGGTGATCAAGAAACGGGCGCGCCGCATCGTGAATAGCGACCAGAACGGCATCAGTGCCAGCAAGCGCGTCAAGACCGGCGCGCACTGAATCCTGGCGTCTTGCCCCACCAGAAACAATTTGCATCCTTGCTTTTGTGCGGCCGCTTACTGGTCCGGCGGTGCTGATCAATTCATCAATGCGTGACAGCTGGTCCGTTGCACCGACAATCACAAGCTCGCTCACCATAGGGTGGCTGAGGAATGCATCAATACTGTGAAGCAGAACAGGTTTGCCGCATAAATCGAGAAACTGTTTTGGCGTGTCCTGCGCCATCCGGCTCCCTGAGCCTGCGGCGACAATTATGGCTGCCAATGTGAGGGTTGCTGTTGTCATAACGCTCTTATCCCCAATGGCAACGGTAAAGTCCACCTCATTCAAAGACACTCCTTTTGATATATGTTGAACGGTATAATCACAGCAGTTTGGCTTTTCGTCAGTTTTTTGCTAGAAATTGCCTAATATTTGGGCGGTTCTTAAATTTGCCTAAAAATTGAGCAAACCATATCTCCGAAGCAGGGTTTTCACGATGGCATCCAAGGCATCAAATATTGCCGGGACAACGCGCATAGCGGGCATTGAGCTGGCACATGCGGCGATACTGGCGCCGATGTCGGGTGTAACTGATCTGCCGTTTCGCCAGGCGGTAAGGCGCGCCGGTGGCGGGCTTGTTGTAACAGAGATGATCGCCAGCGCCGCAATCTTGCGTGAAGTTCGCTCTGAAATGCGCAAACTCAAGACAGAGGCCGTCAGCGAAGCACCGTTGTCTGTTCAGCTTGCCGGTTGGGAGCCTCCCGTGATGGCCGAAGCGGCGCGCATCGCCGCCGATCTTGGCGCAACCTTCATCGATATCAATATGGGTTGTCCGGCGAAAAAGGTAACGGGGAAATTGTCCGGTTCGGCCTTGATGCGCGATGAGGTGCTGGCAGGGGCGATCATGGAAGCCGTGGTAGCGGCTGTCGAGGTTCCGGTGACGTTGAAAATGCGGCTTGGTTGGGATGATGACAGCCTGAATGCGGATCGTATCGGGTGGATTGCCGAACAAGCGGGAATTCAAATGCTGGCAGTGCATGGGCGTACGAGATGCCAGATGTATAACGGTAATGCCGACTGGCAGCGTGTTGGCGAGGTTGTAGAAGCAGTTAATCTGCCGGTTTTTGTCAATGGTGACATACGAACGCTGGATGATGTAAGCGCAGCAATGACGCAAAGTGGCGCCACCGGTGTCATGATTGGCCGCGGCGCACAGGGGCGTCCGTGGGTCCTTGGTCAAGCAGGTGATTTGATTGCCGGCCGTAAAGTGCGCCCAGATCCCGATATCGCCAGCCGTCATCAAATGATGCGGGAACATCTGGATGACATGCTGACACATTATGGCACGCCAGCGATGCGTCTGGCACGCAAGCATATTGCTTGGTATGCGGGTGGATTGCCCGGTTCCGCGGCCTTGCGTGATATTGCCAATAACAACAGCAATACAGATGTTGTGTTTGCGGCTGTTGATACCTTTTTTGCCGGATTGCATGAATGTGAGGCGGCATGATGGAGGGGCAAAATATCAACATGTCCGATATCGAGGCCACAAGCATACTTGCCAGCATGCCAAACCCGGTGTTCGTGCTCGATGCGGATGATTGTTTTTCGTATCTGAACAACGCGGCGGAAATGTTCTTTCAGTCGAGTCAGGTCATTCTTTCCGGATCATCTCTTAAAACATTGGTTCCGGGAGACTCACCTCTGTTCTCAATGCTGGAACGCGCGCGCTCACAGCAATTATCCGTTGCGGACCAAGGCGTGGAGCTGGCTGGACCACGTCTGGGGTTAAAGCTGGTCAATGTGCAAATTTCGCCATTCGGTGACCGTGGAAGCGCCGAAGGGCGGTTGCTTGTGACCATTCAGGAGCGGGCCCTTGCCGAACGGCTTCGTGGGCAGTCTGTTTTTCACGGTGCCGCGCGCTCCATCTCTGCGATGGCGGCATTGCTTGCGCATGAAGTCAAGAACCCGCTTGCCGGCATAAAGGGGGCGGCGCAATTGTTGCAGGCAGATCTTGGGCCGGACGAAGAAAACCTGACGCGGATGATTGTCGAGGAGACAGATCGTATCACTGCGCTTCTCGACCGCATGGAAGGGTTTGCCGGTGGCGCAAGTGTGGTCCTCGCACCGGTCAATATTCATGAGATACTCGATCACTGTCTTGCCGTTGCATCGGCTTCATTTGGCAGCCATCTGAAAATTATCCGCTCCTATGATCCGTCACTTCCATCCATGGACGGGCATCGCGATTTGCTGATTCAGTCGTTTATAAATATTATAAAGAACGCATCAGAAGTAACTGATAAAAAAGCAGAACTTACGGTCAAAACGTCATATTCGCGAGGACGTCGCCTGTCCATCGGTTCGGCCAGGGCACAATTGCATGTGCCAATTCAGATCTGAGATTATGGACAATGGTCCCGGCATCCCGGAAGAGATTCGTGATCATATTTTTGATCCATTTGTCACCGGAAAAAGTGGTGGCTCGGGCCTTGGCCTTGCGATGGTCGCATCCGTTGTTGCCGATCATGGCGGAATGGTTGAAGTGGACACGGCAGCCGGGCAGACAATATTTCGGTTCAATTTTCCGATCGCCCGTGATGAGACGGCGGGTGAGGCATGATGAGTGACCATCAACCGCATATTCTGGTGGCAGAGGACGACAAGTCGGTCAGGCTGGTTGTCCAGCAGGCGCTGGCCCGTCAGGGTTATGTTGTGCAGTCAAGCGGCAATGCTGCAGGCTTATGGAAGCTGATCGAAGCGGGTAGGGGTGATGTGTTGATTACTGATGTCGCCTTGCCTGATGGTGATGCGCTTGATTTGCTGCCGCGTATTCAGGAAAAGCGCCCGGACATGCCGGTCATAGTGATGAGCGCAAGATCGACATTGCTGACAGCGATCAAGGCGCAGGAAACCGGTGTTTTTGAATATTTGCCAAAGCCGTTTGAATTGCGCGCCCTGATTGAGGTGACGCAGCGCGCGGTGAATAGCATTGATGCGCCAGAGGGCGAGGCGCCGCGCCAAAAGCCACAAGTGGAAGAGGGTGGCCCGTTAATTGGCCGCTCTGCGCCAATGCAGGAGATATTCAAGGCAATGGCGCGCGTGGTGCGCACCGATCTGACGGTCCTGATCACCGGCGAAAGCGGCACCGGCAAGGAACTTGTCGCGCGGGCCTTGCATGATCTCGGCTCGCGGCGGGCAGGGCCGTTTGTTGCGGTGAATATGGCAGCCATTCCGCGCGATTTGATCGAGTCGGAATTGTTTGGTCATGAAAAAGGTGCTTTGAATGGCGCAGATACCCGCCAGCCCGGTCGCTTTGAACAGGCCGAAGGCGGTAGCCTGTTCCTTGATGAGGTAGGCGATATGCCGCCGGAAGCACAGACGCGCCTCCTGCGCGTGTTGCAGGATGGCGAATATCTTCCTGTTGGCGCGCATCGTCCGGTGCGGGCAAACGTGCGGATCATTGCCGCGACCAATCAAAATCTGCAGCAACTCATGCAGCAAGGCCTGTTTCGAGAGGATTTATTCTATCGCCTCAATGTTGTTCCCTTGCGCTTGCCACCTTTGCGGGAAAGGACCGAAGACATTGGCCCGCTGGTCAATCATTTCGTCACACAGGCCGGTCAGGCTGGTCTGCCGACAAAACGTTTCACGCCTGACGCAATTCGGTCTCTAAAAAGCTGGTCATGGCCGGGCAATGTTCGCGAGTTGGAAAACCTTGTGCGGCGATTGTTGGTGCTACGCGGTGAGGATGTGATCTCAGCAGAGATGGTTGAGGCTGAATTAAATGTGGCAAGTAATCCTGCTGAACAGGAGTTTGAAACCGAAAGCCTCACCAATTCGGTGGATCAGCACATCCGACGCTATTTCGATGCTCTTGAGGGTGGGACACCTGCCCCCGGCTTACATGGCCGGATCCTCAGGGAAGTCGAATATCCGCTGATTGTAGCGACTCTGGAAATTACCCGGGGTAATCAAGTAAAAGCAGCAGATATTTTGGGTATGAACCGCAATACCTTGCGTAAAAAGATCCGTGAACTCAATATCAAGGCTGGGCGATGACAGCTCAAACTGGCAAGGACAGCGGCGTGATAGATCGGCAACAACCAACTTTGGGCAAGCGGCTGCTGCGGGAGGATAATCTCGCCTATTTGACGATCCTGTTCACCCTCGTGATGGGGGCGGCCACCGCCTATAGTATTTCGCATATCGACAGCCTTGACGATAATGCTGACATCCTGACGATTTTGTTGGTGATTGATCTGGCGGCTGTTGTCGTGCTTGGCACCCTGGTGGTGCGGCAGATCTGGCGCATTTGGTCAGAGCGTCGACAACGTCTGGCGGGGCATCAGCTGCATTGGCGGCTGGCGCTTTTGTTTGGCGGGGTGACGACTTTACCGGCGATCATTATCACGCTTTTTGCCTTGTTTGTTGTTGATTACTCGCTCCGTGGCTGGTTTGCCGATCGGATTTCAACCGCGGTTACAGGCTCGGTGCAGGTGGCAGACGCCTATTTTGAGGAACATTCAAGCTCTATCAGCAGTGATGTTCTTACGATTGCGAATGACGTCAACCGCGAAGCATTCCGTTTGGCGAATGATCCAGCGCAAATGAATGTGTACCTGAACAACCAAGCGGCGCTGCGCAATCTGTCAGAGGCCATCATTTTTGATGGTACAGGCCAAGTTCTGGCAAAGTCTCGCTTTGCTTTTGCTGTGACATTCACATCGCTTCGTACCGACTGGATCGATCAGGCGCGCTCGGGAGAGGTTGTCGTTCTCCGGTCAGACGACACAAACAAGCTTCGCGCTTTGGTAAAGCTGACGAGCTATGTCGATGCCTATCTTTTTGTTGGCCGATTTATTGATAATTCTGTGCTTGAGGCTGTTGATACAACCCGTCTTGCCGCCTCTGATTACCAGCAAATTGGTTTGCGCCAGCTGGATCTGCAGGTCAGCTTTGCGTTCCTTTTTGGTCTCGTGCTGTTGCTGTTGCTGATCGCCGCGCTGTGGATTGGCCTCAATCTTGCCAATGCCATTGTGGTGCCGCTTGGCTCGGTGATTTCAGTTGCAGAACAGGTGCGCAGTGGCAACCTGTCCCAGCGTGTTC
The DNA here is from genome assembly GCA_038147495.1 of Alphaproteobacteria bacterium. Lineage (GTDB taxonomy): Bacteria > Pseudomonadota > Alphaproteobacteria > Puniceispirillales > Puniceispirillaceae > MED-G116. The sequence continues at coordinate 198,764 of JAYQTT010000002.1, forward strand.
CGGAAAATCTGGAAGTTGAGGAAATCGCCGAGCTTGGCTCGTCATTCAACCGCATGCTGGATGAGCTCAATCGTAGCCGTGAACAGCTTGTTCAGGCCAACACCCAGCTTGATCGCCGCCGCGAATTCACCGAAGCGGTGCTTGGCGGTGTGTCCTCTGGCGTCATCGGTCTCGATAATAACGGCAAGGTGACATTGCCAAACGCTACAGCGAAGTCGCTGCTGGGTTTGACTGATGCCAATATGATTGGCAAACGGCTTGATGATATCGTGCCTGAGTTCAAGCCGCTTTTGGCTGTAGTTGGAAAGAAGATGCGCCGTCTGTCAGAAGAACAGATTGTCCTTTCCAGAGGCCAGTCGCGGCTCACATTGCGCGCCCGTATTGCTTCAGAAATCGTTGATGGGCGGGTGATTGGCTATGTTGTTACCTTCGATGATGTGACCGATCTTCTGAATGCCCAGCGAAAGGCCGCGTGGTCAGATATTGCGCGGCGGATTGCGCATGAAATCAAGAATCCGCTCACCCCAATTCAGTTGGCGTCTGATCGATTGCGTAAAAAATATAAGCCCGAGGATGAAAAGGCAGCTGAACAATTTGGCGAATATCTATCGATCATTTCACGCCAGGTTGGCGATATTGGTCGCATGGTTGACGAATTTTCCGCCTTTGCAAGAATGCCGCAGCCGGTGATGCAACCCGTGTCGATGCGTGATTTGGCGATGGGGCAGCTGAGCCTGCTGGAGGCAGACGGCCTGTCCTGCGAGATGGACGTCGATGATGCCGCCAGCGATGACGAGTTCATTGTCTTTGGCGATCCGGGTCTGCTACGTCAGGCTTTGACAAACCTCATTCAAAATGCCTCGGACAGCCTGTTGGACGATAAGACCAAAAATCCAAAAATAATATTGTCACTCGGCGTTAATGATGGTTCTGTCACCGTAAAAATTACCGACAACGGTCCGGGTTTCCCTGATATGGATCTTGGCCAGTTGCTCGAGCCTTATGTGACAAAACGTGAAAAGGGCACCGGTCTTGGACTCGCCATTGTCAGCAAGGTGATTCAAGACCATGCCGGAAGCCTGGAATTGGCAAATGCACCCGAAGGCGGGGCGTGTGTGACTGTTAGAATTCCCATGTTCGAGGTGCAAGACGGAACAGAGGACGGGATTAAAAGCTGATGGTTGGAGATATTCTGATCGTTGATGATGAGCGTGACATTCGCTCGCTGATCAGCATGACATTGAAAGATGAGGGCTATTCCACACAGGAAGCGGCAAACGCCCGCGATGCCCGTGATATGCTGGCCGCCCAGCCGCCCAGCCTCGCCATACTCGATATCTGGATGCGTGACAGCGATATGGACGGACTCGAATTACTGGAATGGGTAAAGGGCATTTACCCCGACTTGCCGGTGTTGATGATTTCCGGACATGGGACAATCGAAACCGCGGTTCAGGCAATCCGCAACGGCGCCTATGATTTCATTGAGAAACCGTTCAAGGAAGATCGCCTGCTGTTGATGGTTGAACGCGCCCTTCAGGCCAGCCGGCTGGCGCGGGAAAATGCCGAATTGCGGGCGCGTGTCAACGAAGAGGTCGAGCCGGAAATTATTGGCCAGTCGCAGGTGATCAAAAGCCTGCAGCAGGCGATATCCCGTATCGCCCCCACTGCCAGCCGTGTTCTGATTAATGGACCAAGTGGCAGTGGCAAAGAACTTGCGGCACGGTTGATCCACCATAAGTCAGAGCGTAAAGACGCGCGCTTTGTGGTTGCGAATTGTGCGCGTCTGGCTCCGGAGCAGGTCGATACGGAATTATTTGGTTCAGAAAACCTGCAGTCGAATCGTCGTGTTGTTGGTTTGTTCGAGCAGGCGCATAAGGGAACGCTGTATTTTGACGAGATTTGTGATCTGCCGTTAGAGACGCAGGGTAAGATTGTCCGTGCGATCACCGAGCAAAGATTTCGCCGGGTTGGTGGCAACGCCGAGGTGGCTGTGGATGTGCGGGTGATTTCGGCATCAAGTCGTGATCTTGCCGAAGAAATCAGACAGGGTGCATTGCGCGAGGATTTGTATTACCGCCTCGGCGTGGTGCCCCTGACGATGCCGGCACTTTCCAGTCGTCGAGACGATATTCCGCGCCTTGCCAAACATTTCGCGAAAACGGTGTCCAGACGTCTTGGCATGTCACCCATTCAGCTCACCGATGAGGTGATGGCGGCGATGCAGGGCTATGAATGGCCGGGCAATGTGCGGCAATTGCATAATGCGGTTGAAAATATGGTCATCATGGCGCCCGGGGATGGTGCCGAACCCATTGGCCTTGAATCTCTGCCTGCTGAGATTCAGAATATCTCGCATAGCGGCCTCAATTCTGATATGGAGGGCTTCTGGGCACTTCCTTTGCGGGGCGCCCGTGAAGAATTTGAGCGCGCGTATATGGCGGCGCAATTGCGTCGTTTCGGGGGAAATATCTCGCGCATGGCAGGGTTCATTGGCATGGAACGATCTGCCCTGCATCGTAAATTGAAGTCCCTTGGCGTGGAAAACGACCAATAGATCAAGGTTCGATCAAAGGTGTGATCTTATGAAAATCGTCATTTGTGGTGCCGGCCTTGTTGGTAGTGCTATCGCCAGCCATCTCTCGGAAGAGCATAATGATGTCACCGTGATTGATGCTTCGCAGGAAAATATCCAGCGAATCACCGATCAGGTGGATGTGCATGGTGTTGTCGGCGTTGCCTCATACCCTGAGCGGTTGGCCGAGGCCGGTTTGGCTGATGCGGAAATGCTGATTGCCGTGACCGAGTCAGATGAAATCAATATGGTTGCCTGTCAGGTGAGCCATACGATCTTCAAAACACCCTTAAAAATTGCGCGTATCCGCAATCAAGCGTATCTGAATCCGGCTTATGGCGATCTCTACACGCCTGATGATATGCCAATTGACCACATCATCTCGCCAGAGCGCGAGGTGTCAGCCGCGGTATTGAACCAGTTGCGGGTGCCCGGCGCTTTTGATGTGAAGGATATTTGTGATGGCAAGATGAGCCTTGCCGGGGTTCTGCTCACAGAGGACAGCCCAATTCGGGACGTGCCGCTGCGCCATTTGACCAATCTGTTCCCTGATTTGTCGATGACGGTGCTGGCCATCATCAGGGATGGAAAAGTTGTTATCCCCCGCTCCGGCAAGGATTCCATGCAGACGGGTGACCGCGTCTATTTTGTCTGTGACTCGAGGCATCTGCAACGTGCCATGGCCAGCTTTGGCCATGAAGAAGCCGAAGCACGATCCGTTGTGATCGCGGGTGGTGGCAGTATCGGCCAGATGCTGGCGCGGGAAATTGAAGCTAATTTTGAAAACACCTCCTTGCAGATCATCGAATTGCACGCGTCCCGTGCCCGTCAACTCGCCGAAGAGCTGCAGAACACCGGCATCATAAATGGTGACGCGCTGGACAGCGCCATCCTCGCTGAGGCAGGCGTCGACATGACCGAGACATTTGTGTCTGTTACCGAAGATGACGAGGTGAACATTCTCTCGGCATTGCTCGCCAAACGAACCGGTGCAAAACATGCGGTTGCACTGGTTAATATTCCGGGGTTCATTCCATTGGTTGGCACACTTGGCGTAGATGCTGTGATCAATCCGTCACAGATCACCGTTTCGTCTATTCTCGAACATGTGCGCCGTGGGCGTATCCGCGACGTTCATCCGGTGATTGAGGATCTGGGCGAGGTTCTGGAGGCAGAAGCACTGCCGTCATCGCTGCTGGTTGGTAAGCCGCTTCGTCAGGCCAAAATCCCCAAGGGGATAGCAGTCGGCGGAGTTCTGCATAATGGGCAGGTCATCACGGCGCGTGGCGATACGGTGATTGAGGCGGGCGATACGGTGGTTATTTTTGCGGCCAGAGGCAAGATAACCCAAGTCGAAAAACTATTATCTGTTCGTCTGGATTTGTTCTAATTTCTGTCCGCCCCCATTGTCGTCACGCGGCTTCACGTGTAGTGTTGATGGCAAGGGAGAAAAATAATGGCCAGTGATAAGAGCCGAAATCTTCAGGAATTATTTCTGAACAATGTCCGCAAGTCGCATGCCGCCGTGACCGTCTTTCTGGTCAATGGGGTTAAGCTGCAAGGTGTGATCACCTGGTTCGATAATTTCTCGATCCTTCTGAAGCGTGATCAGCATGTACAGCTCGTCTATAAACATGCGATCTCTACGATCATGCCAGTATCGCCGATACAGATGCATGAAGAGGGTGAAGAGGACGAGTCCGAGGAATAAGCGCCCGTGATGCTCGAGATCGCATCATCGGTATGCCAAATAATTTTGCGTGATGAGAGGTGCGTGGCGTGATGCGTGATGCCGTGGGATTGCTACTGCAGGAAGCCGCTGAACGCTATATTTTGCCAAGGTTCCGGAATCTTCGTGATTCCGAAATTTCCAACAAATCATCCGCAACAGATTACGTCACAATCGCAGATCGGGAAGCCGAGAGCTGGATAACGCCAAAATTGAGGCAAATTGTCGATTGCCCTGTCATTGGCGAGGAGGCAACGGCAAATGACCCGTCATTACTGGCACATGCCGGTGACAGACAGGTTTGGACAGTTGATCCGCTGGATGGAACGGCGAATTTCGTGAAGGGGAATGATCGCTTTTGCGTGATGGTATCGCTTGTCGAAAACGGTGTCGCCCAACAAAGCTGGATATGGTTGCCCCTGAAGGAAGTGCTTTTCTATGCCAGTGTGGGCAACGGTACACAGCGTTTGGTTGATGGCGTTGCGCAATCCGTCAGGGCCAAGGCGACCTCAACCAGCTTTGACGCACTGGTAGGTGGGGGCAATGTGCTGGGGCTGAGAGAACCGCGTCGATCCGAGGTGCTGGCGCGACTTCGCACCTTGCCGGGGCGACGTTTCACTGGCAGCAGCGGCGTTCAGGGATGCCTGATGGTGAGTGGTGAGGACGATTATATGCTGCATACAAAATGCACGCCTTGGGACCATGCGCCAGTCGATTTGATGTGCAGGGAAGCTGGGTGCCATGTGGCAATGCTTGATGGTGAGGGGCGATTTAATGCCGCCGAATGTGGTCCGCTCCTGATTGCCGCCAATCAGCGGGTCTGGGCCCATATCTCACAAACTGTCTGGCGTGGAGGAGATGCGCAACCACCCGTATCCAGAGGCACCGCCTAGCGGCTTTGTTTCGCTTCCTGCCAAAGCTGCTCCATTTCGTCTAAGGAAGCAGATTCAATTTTTTTCCCATATTTATCAATATTTTCTTCTATATACCTAAAGCGTTTTTCGAACTTATTGTTACAGGAAAGCAAGGCCGTTTCCGGGTCTATTCCCGCCTTGCGGGCAATATTTACCGCCACAAAAAGAATGTCGCCGACCTCATCTTCGATCCGTTTTGTGTCGCGTTCCTGTTGCTCCAATTCTGCTTGAAGCTCGCCTAATTCTTCGTCCAGCTTATCACGCAGCTGTTGAAAATCTGGCCAGTCAAAGCCAACACGTGCGGCTCTCTTTTGAAGTTTTAATGCGCGAAGCATGGGTGGCAGGCCAGCCGCCACATCGTCAAGAACGCCGCCTTTGCCTTTTGCCGCGCGTTCATCAGCCTTGATATCTTCCCACAGCGCTTTTTGTCCTTCGGCGGTAAGCCGTTCGGCGTTGTCGTTGAAAATATGCGGGTGGCGTTTAATCATCTTGTCAGAGATGCTGTCGGCGATATCCGCCAGATCAAATTGTCCGGCTTCTTCGGCGATCCTTGCCTGAAAAATCACCTGCAGAAGAAGATCGCCAAGCTCATCACGAATGTCGTCCAGATTGCCACGATTGATGGCATCCGCTGTTTCATAGGCTTCTTCAATTGTGTATGGGGCGATCGTTTCGAATGTTTGTTTGGCGTCCCATGGACATCCTGTCTTGGGATCCCGAAGGCGCACCATGATATCGATTATCCGGTGCAACGCTGCATCTTTGCGGGCGCGGTCATCGGCGGGTGGCGTGATTTTGTTCATGGCCTCAGTCTATGGATGGCATGTGACGATGCAATGATTTTCTGACATTCACCCGGCAGATGCAAAAAAGCAATTTGGGCGGGTGGTAACGCAACTAGCCTTTTGAAATTATCTTTTATTTGCGTATAAGGGTGGAGGTTGGCGTCATGGTGACGTCACATACAGCAATCGAGACTCGATGATGAGCAACAGCAAAGCGCAGCAATCTGTCCGCAAGCCCGGTGTATTTGGCCGGTTACGTTCGTGGTTCTTTACCGGCATTCTTGTTACCGCGCCGGTTCTTCTCACGATTTACATCACCTGGGCCGCAATACAGCTGATTGACAGTCAGGTTGTCAGCCTTATTCCGATCCTCGCAGATTGGAACCGCCTCGAGGTGCCGGGTGTCGGGTTGGTGATTGGCGTCATACTCATCACCCTGATCGGTGCGCTCGCCGCGGGTTTCCTCGGCCGCTGGATTATCCGTCTTGGCGAGTCACTGCTGAACCGGATGCCGGTTGTGAGAAGCATTTATGGTGCAAGCAAGCAGATTCTCGAAACAATTATCTCCAGCCAGTCGGATGCGTTCCGCGAGGTTGTTCTTGTCGAATATCCGCGCAAAGGTCTGTGGGTGATCGGCTTTGTCACTGGCGGCACCAAGGGTGAAGTGAATCGTCGTATCAACATTGATATGGTCAATGTTTTCGTGCCCACAACGCCGAACCCAACTTCGGGCTTTTTGCTATTCTGTCCGCGCAAAGACGTTGTGTTCATGAAGATGTCGGTGGAAGAGGCGGTAAAGCTGGTTGTTTCCGGGGGTATCGTCACACCGCCGGACCGCAATGCCGCCGAACAATCGGATGCCGCATCGCCTGCCCGCAAAGCAGTCGCAAAAAAGGCAGCTGCCAAAAAAGCGGTCGCGAAAAAGACGGTTGCGAAACAAGCGGCGGCCAAGAAGGCTCCCGCCAAAAAGGCGTCTCCAAAGAAAAAGGCCGCAAAGAAAGCATCGGCAAAGAAGGCCTAGCCAAACATCGATTTGGCCACGCCTGAGCGCTTTTTATCTAGCCGGACGCCAAAAAGCGCACGGCTTCATCCCTTTCGAACAGGCTGAGCAGCATATCCCGCATCTGTCTGTTCGCATCCACGGCGTCTTCTGAGAGCATTTTGCGGGCTTCGGTTCGGGCCAGTGACAGCAAATCGCGATGGGCGGATAAATCAGCAAGGACAAATTCCGGAACGCCTGACTGCCGTTGTCCGAGAAATTCCCCCGGTCCACGTAATTCAAGGTCTTTTTCAGCAATCACGAAACCGTCATTTGTCTCCCGCATGACTGACAGCCGTTGGTTGGCAGTGTCTGAAACCGGCCCCTGATACAGCAACAGACATGATGATTGTTCATCGCTTCGCCCAACCCGACCACGAAGCTGATGCAGTTGGGCAAGGCCAAAGCGTTCAGCGTGCTCAATCACGATGATGCTTGCCTCGGGTACGTCAACGCCCACTTCAACCACTGTCGTTGCAACAAGCAATTGTGCCTCGCCGGTCCGAAAGGCCTGCATCGCGGCATCTCTCTCGTCCGCTTTCATTTTACCGTGTGCCAGAGCCACTTTTTGCCCGGGCAGGGCGCGTTGCAGGCTTGCGTAACGATCTTCGGCCGCGGTGATATCGATTTTGTCAGACTCTTCAACGAGTGGGCAAATCCAATAGGCACGTTTGCCTGCCGCGAGCGCTCTGCCTAGTCCAGCAATAACGTCATCAAGCCGGTCAGAGGGCAGGGCTCTTGTATCAATCGGCAGGCGGCCAGCTGGTTTCTCGTCAAGGCGCGAATGGTCAAGATCGCCATAGGCCGTCATTGCGAGCGAGCGCGGGATGGGGGTGGCGGTCATGACAATAACGTCAACCCCCGCGCCTTTCTGGCCAAGCACGATCCGCTGGCGCACACCAAAGCGATGCTGTTCGTCGACAACGGCAAGCCCGAGATTGTCAAAGTTCACATCCTCGGACAGCAGGGCGTGCGTGCCGACAACAAGCTTGATGTTGCCATCGGCAAGCCCTGCAAGCGTTTTGGCGCGGCCATTGCCCGTCTGGCTTCCGCCGCGTCCTTTGCCAAGAAGCAGGGCTGCCTCAAGGCCAAGCGGGGCAAGAAACGCATTAATGCTTTTGTGATGCTGGCGCGCCAGCACCTCGGTTGGAGCCAGCAGCGCCGATTGCGCACCAGTCTCAGCAGCTGTCAACATGGCGAACAGGGCCACCAGCGTCTTGCCGGAGCCAACATCCCCCTGAAGCATGCGTAACATGCGCGTCTCGCTTGACTGGTCGGCCTTAATTTCCTCAATTGCCCGCATCTGGGCATTTGTTGGGGTGAAAGGCAGGGCCTCATGCAACACGGACGTCAAACTGCCATCGCCGACAAAGCGGCGCCCCGGCGTGGCGTCTGCCGCCTTGCTTCGCACCATCGACAGGGCCAATTGATTGGCCAGCAATTCGTCAAATGCAAGCCGCGCACGCGCCGGGTGCGTTGGCAACAGGTCGGCAAGTGATTTCGGGTTATGGACAATCCGCATAGCCTCGGCAAAGCTTGGCCAATTATGCTGGCTCATGATTGTTGCCGGGATCCATTCTGCAAGTTCAGGCACGCGGTCAAGCGCCCCCTCTATGGCGCGGCGCAGCGTTTTGGGTGTCAAGCCAGCGGTGAGCGGGTAGATAGCCTCAAAGACGGGCATTTTCTCCGCCTCCGAGGGTTTTACCACATGGTCTGGATGGGCCATCTGAACGCGGTTTTGAAACCATTCAACGCGCCCGCTGACAAGCCGCCGCTCACCAACCGGTAGCAGGCGCGATATATAATCATCACGCGCATGAAAAAACACCAGTTCAAGCGGGCCGGTTTCATTCTCGCAAAAGACCCGCCATGGGCGCCGAACACCGCGTGGCGGTTGATCATGCTTGATCACCAGCACGTCAAAAGTGGCGATTGTTCCGTCAGCGACTGACGCCAGTGACGGGCGGGCGCTCCGGTCGATAAGGCCAATCGGCAGATGACGTAAAACGTCAATCACATGACTACCAATGCGCTTTTCCAGAACGCTGGCAAGTTTTGCACCAACGCCGGGGAGCGCAGTGGTCGCCGCAAAGAGCGGAAAGATTTCCTGTGGCCGTTTGGGATGCACCTGTTGCCCCATCATTGCTTTGCCGGAGCGATCTTGCCCTTTCGTAAAATAGCAAAAAACGCAGGCTGGATGCAAAGCGACTGTGATTCGAACATCAGAAAATGGCGCTTTTGTTGGTAATGGGCCAATTTGTTCTCTTGCTTTACCTGCGCAACACTCCATATTGCAGGCATCGCGCCAAAAGCAACGGCACATGTGCCAGCCAAAAAAGACAGGACATGATCGATGCCAGCAGAAAACACAGAAACCAGACGGCGGCGGCTCAGATATCAGGCAAGCTATACCGGCATGAAGGAGACAGACCTTCTGCTTGGCCGGTTTGCCGCGCAATATCTGGATCAGCTGGACGACAGCCAGCTTGATGATTTTGAGGCGTTGCTCGATGCGGGCGATTCCCAGATCTATGCCTGGGTGATGGGTAATGATACTGTCCCCGATGCCTTTGATACTTATGTTTATAGGTTAATAAAAGACTTTAAATAAAGCGTATAATTTAATGAATTTAATCAATAAAAATGAATTTACAAATCATCTGTGGGGAGTCCCTGACGGGGCAAATATGCTTGCCCTTGCCGCACATTTGGAAGCGGGCGGCTCATTGCTGTATGTGGCGCGTGATGATGCTCGAATGGCGGCGATGGGTGACGCGCTTGGTTGGATGCAACCGGGTGCTGAAATCCTGACATTTCCGGCATGGGATTGTCTTCCCTATGACCGCATTTCGCCGCGTGCCAGCCTTATCGGTCAACGTGTTGAGGCCCTGGCGCGGCTTCAGTCGTCATCAGACACCGGCCGTCCATTGGCGGTTTTGACCACGGTGAACGCATTTTTACAGCGTGTGCCGCCAAAGGATTATTTTGCCGATAATGCGTTGCATCTGGCGCCGGGGGATGAAACCGGTCCGGCGGCATTGGCCGATTTTATCGCAAGATTGAATTATCTGCGCACGGATACGGTGCGCGAGACGGGGGAATTTGCCGTCAGGGGGGGAATCTTTGATATTTTCCCTCCCGGTCTGGAGATGCCTGTCAGGCTTGATTTTTTCGGGGATGAGCTGGAGACCATTCGGCAGTTTGACGCGGCTACACAGCGCAGCGCACAAAATGTTGACGCGCTGACATTGCGCCCGGTCGCCGAGTATCAACTCGATGACGCCACAATAGAGCGATTTCGCAGCGGCTATCTCGTTGCCTTCGGGGCGAAAGCCAACCGTGACAGCCTGTATGAATCTGTGTCTGCAGGCCGCATGCATACCGGTATGGAACATTGGATGCCGCTGTTTCATGAGACGCTGTTGCCTGTGAGCGAATATTGTCAGGGACTCGACATCTTTCTTGACCATGAGGCCGATGCCGCGATCTCTGCACGGTTTGCCCAAATCACTGATTTTTATGATGCGCGTGCGCAAAGCGACCTTGATGACGGCAGTTCCCCCTATCGGCCTTTACCGCCTGATCGGCTCTATGTGACAGAGGATGAGTTGGTCAAAATGCTTGGTGGAGCCTGCCGGATGTCGCAATTTGCCGCGACTGAAGCGGCGAGCCATGACGCAGGCGGCAGACCCGGTCTGGTCTTTTCACGCGCACATGCCGCAGCAACCACGGCAATCCCTGAACTTGCCAAGGCGATAGAGGCAGAACAAGCCGGCCTTAACCGACCGGTGATGATCACTGTGACAGGGGCAGGGGCCGCCAGCCGTATTGAAGAATTGCTATCCAATCATCTTGGCGGGCAGGTCATAAAGAGCATCGCTTCACTGTCTGAACTTGGCGCGCATGGGATCTATCTGACGCAATGGGGAATTGAAAAGGGGTTCCAAACAGATGGCCTTCTGGTCATTTCGGAGTCTGACATTTTCGGCCAGCCACTATCACGGCCACAGGCAAAGCGGGCCCGCGGTGACGATTTTCTGCGTGAGGTCAGCGCACTTGATACCGGGGATTTGGTGGTTCATGCCGAACATGGGATCGGTAGATATGAGGGGCTGGTCATTATCAACAGCTCTGGCGGTGCGCATGACTGCCTTCACATCACCTATGCCGGTGGTGATAAGCTATATCTGCCTGTGGAAAATATCGAAATTCTTTCACGCTATGGCAATGCTGGCAGTGACGCCCAACTTGACAGGCTAGGCGGTACCGCATGGCAGGCACGCGTGGCCCGTATCAAGGGCCGTGTGCGGATCATGGCAGAGCAATTGATCAAGATTGCGGCACAACGCGAGACGGCACGAAGCGAACCTTTGATGGTAGACAGCGGTCCTTATGCCGAATTCTGTGATCGCTTCGGTTTTGTCGAGACCGAGGATCAGGTCAATGCCATTGCCGATGTGGTGGATGATTTGGCGTCCGGGCGGGCGACAGACAGGTTGATTTGCGGCGATGTCGGCTTTGGTAAGACCGAGGTGGCATTGCGTGCCGCCTTCATCGCCGCGATGTCGGGCTTTCAGGTCGCCCTTGTTGCGCCGACAACATTGCTTGCCCGCCAGCATGGCCGGGTGTTCACAACGCGGTTTGCTGGATTTCCTGTCAAAATCGGCATTCTGTCACGAATGACACCGCCGGCAGAGGCCAAACAGGTTCGCGCCGGACTTGAGACAGGCGATATCCAGATCGTCATAGGTACGCATGCGTTGCTGGCGAAATCGATAAAATTCAACAATCTTGGGCTTTTGATTGTCGATGAGGAACAGCATTTTGGTGTTGGGCAGAAAGAGCGCCTGAAGGAACTGCGCGGCGATATTCATGTGCTGACACTTTCGGCGACACCGATACCGCGCACCCTCCAGATGGCCCTTTCTGGGGTGCGGGAGATGTCCTTGATCGCCACCCCGCCGGTTGACCGTCTTGCCGTGAGGACGTTCGTTGGTGCTTGGGATGGTGTGGTGCTTCGTGAAGCCATCCAACGCGAAATGTTCCGCGGTGGGCAGGTTTTTTGCGTCTGCCCCCGAATTGATGATCTGCAACGCGTTTATGACCGGTTGACCAAGCTTGTTCCTGATGCCCGTATTCTGTCGGCGCATGGCCGGATGGCGGCAAGTGATCTTGACGACGTCATGACACGATTTGCCGATGGTGAGGCAGATATCCTGCTGTCTACCAATATCGTTGAGTCCGGTATCGACATTGCTTCGGCTAATACCATGATCATTCATCGTGCCGATATGTTCGGTCTGTCGCAACTCTACCAGCTTCGCGGGCGTGTCGGACGTGGGCGGCAACGGGCTTATGCCTATCTGACCACAGATCCAAACAGGTTGCTGACACCGCAAGCAAGACGTCGGCTTGAGGTGATGCAAACCCTTGATACGCTTGGTGCAGGCTTTACGCTGGCGTCATACGACATGGATATTCGCGGTGCTGGTAATTTGCTTGGTGACGAACAATCTGGCCATGTGCGCGAGGTTGGTGTCGAGCTGTATCAGGAAATGCTACGCCAAGCCGTGGATGCGGTTCGCATGGGGGATGCGGGCACGGAGCAGGAAGCGGCATTTGACTGGACGCCGCAGATCAATCTGGGAATGGAGGTTCGCATTCCCGAAGCCTATGTTACTGATCTGTCGGTCAGGCTGTCATTGTATCGGCGAATTGCAGGGCTGGCCCACCCTGATGAAACAGAAGCCCTTCTTGCTGAACTTGTTGACCGGTTCGGTCCTGTGCCGGTATCGGTTCGCAATCTGTTCAACATCATTGCAATGAAGCAGCTGTGCAAACTGGCCAATGTCGAAAAGATTGATGCCGGGCCAAAGGGTCTTGCGATCGCCTTCAAGGACAATCATTTTGCAAGGCCGGATCAGCTCATTGCCTGGATCGCTGGAAAAAATGGCCGGGTTCAATTGCGTGCGGATCACAAATTGATCGTCAAGCAGACTTTGCCGGCACCCGATCTCAGATCGCCCTTATGCACCGAGCTATTGCAAGAACTTGTCGCCTTGCTCGTCTGATATCTGGGTCGGATTACGCGGTGGCCGCGTCAATCGCCGGGATTAAATGTTCCGGCAGATGCGCCCCGGCAACAGCAAATTTGCCGCCAAAGATAAAATAGGGCACCCCATCGAGCTTCAGCTGGTTCGCGGTAGCGATATCATTGTCCATCTGCCGGTTGATGGTCTCACTGCTGATTGCCGCGGCAAGGTCGGTGCGGTCATGGCTGGTTAAAATGTCGGCGAGGATTTGCTCATCACCAAGATCGCGCCCATCAATAAAATAGGCTCTGTAGAGCGCTTCTGAGAGGCTGGCAGTATCAGTGCCTGCAGCAAGCAGCAGTTTCTGTGCGGCGCGGCTGTTTGGCGTTCTTTCAATGGCGTCGAAATTGAAATGTATCCCACTGTCCATACCGGCGGCGGCGACCCGGCCATAGACGGCAGCGGCCGAATGGCCAAATTTGGCGGCGAGATAGGCGCTGCGTCTCATCCCTTCTTTGGGCATTGTCGGGTTTAACAGAAAGGCCCGCCAGATAATCTGTGGGCGGACATGTGGTCGTGCCGCCAATGCCGCGTCCAGCCGCCTCTTGCCGATATAGCACCAGGGACAAATGACATCGGCGAATATCTCAATCGTCAGGCTTGTCTGTTCATGCTTTGCTTGGCTTTTCATGCGATGCCTTGTTGACGCAGGGTATAGAGATAATATGTAGAGAAGCAGAAGAATAAACAAGAACTACAGGGTGAAATGAGGAACCGCTGGCGATGAGAAGGGACGCTTATGGACGGAATTGATATCGCCGCCTTGAATGATCAGCGCGACAGGCTGTTGGCACAAAAAACCATTATCATGACAGCGTTGACCGATGAGGATGCGCCGGAAATGGGCGTGACACCCCTGATCCGCTTTGACGGCGGGCTGTATATCTATCCAAGTCGTCTGTCCAGCCATGTCAGGGCGCTTCTTGCCCGATGCCACGGCCAATTCCTGCTAATTGAAGATGAAGCCACCGCGCAGAATATCTGGGCGCGCAAACGGATGAAATTCAACGCCAGCATTGAAAACATCAGCCGTGATGACCCTCTGTTTGACCTGTTATGTGAGGAATTTGCAAAAATGCATGGACCGACAATGAACCTGATCCGTGATTTCAGTGATTTTCACATGCTGAAATTGACACCATTGTCCGGCGTGCTTGTCACAGGATTTGCCAACGCCTATGCGGTCAGTGGTGCTGATCTGGTCATAACCGAACATCTGAAGGCGGGATAAAGGTGACAGGTGGCGTGACACATATCCTCTGGAGTTTTCGGCGTTGTCCCTATGCCATGCGGGCACGTTTGGCAATTGCTGTCAGTGGCATCGAGGTTGAGCTTCGTGAAATCCTGCTGCGGGACAAGCCGGAGGCGTTCAGGGCCGCCTCGGCAAAGGCGACGGTGCCGGTTCTGCAATGCGGTGATGGCAATGTTCTGGAAGAAAGCCGCGATATCATGTTTTGGGCGCTGGAACAGAATGATCCGCAAGATTGGCTCGCCCCATGGCGCCGCGATCAACAACAGGTCAAAACGTTCCTTGAAAGGCTGGACGGTTCGTTCAAGACCCATCTTGACCGCTATAAATATGCCAGCCGTTTTGACCCCGAAGAAGCCACGGCGAACCGTGACGCTGGTGCTGAATTTCTTGGTGAGATTGATCAAACGCTGTCACACCAGCCGACGCTGAGCGGTGACAGGGCTGGTATCATGGATTATGCCAGCCTGCCTTTTGTCCGCCAATTCCGGATTGCCGATGAAAACTGGTTTGATGCGCAATCCTGGCCGCATCTGCATGAATGGCTCCAACAATTTTTGCAGTCACCGGCCTTTGCCGCGATCATGCAGAAATACCCACCTTGGCAACCGGGGGAGGTCGGGGTCAGGTTTCCGGCGGTACGGTCCGGGCTTTAGGTGTCTCTGCCCGTGCTGTCGCCAGAATAAAGCTCGCAAGCGTAACAAGCACGATCATCGCCCCGAATATCATCATCGGGCTTGGTCGCTCACCGGTGCCAAGCCATACCCAAAATGGTCCAAGCACCATTTCCAACAGCATCAGCAGGCTGACATTGGTTGGTGCCGTGTAGCGCGGCGCAAGCGAGAGCAAACACCACGCCAGCGGCATCACCACAATCCCCATCACCAGCACCGGCCATAAGGTGCCCGACAGCATCTCTTCAATGCTGGTGCCGCTGAAGCCGAACAGGCCGGTCATCATCGTTCCGCTCGAGACAGCAAGAAGCACCGGTGTTTCAGGGTGTTTTCGGGTAAAGACGAAAACCACGGAAATACATAAGGCCGTCATTACGCCCAGAAAACCGCCCAGAAGAACACTTCCTTCGGGTGCGGCAACGGCATCCTCGCCGTTGAAGATGACGATCATTACGCCAATCATCGTGACGGCAATGGCATACCATGTGCGCCTCGATGTCGGCTCACGCAGTATAAGGTAGCTCATGCCAGCGGCCAGCACTGGCACCGTTGCCAGCGCGGTTAGCACAACGGTGATTGACGTCTCGACAGCGGCAAAATTGAAAAACAGGGTGTTGCCGGCATTGGCGATCATGATGATCAAAAAGGGAAGGGTTGCGACATGCCGTAAATCGGCAAGGGCATTGCGGCCCGACATCAAAAGCCAGCCGATGAACATGCCACCGCCGATCAGAAGGCCGCGCCATGCGCTCAGCGGCCACCCGTCAAGGCCGGAAAGCCGGATCAACAGCGTATCCGGCGTGATGACCAGCGCACCCGCCAGCGCAAGACCGATACCAAAAGCAGGTGACTGCGACAGATGTTTCAGACGCAAACGGTCCTGCTGGTCGTGATGATTTGTCATGCTGTGTCTGATCTCATGCTTATGTCTAATCTTATACCTGTGCGGCGCGGTTGATTTTTCGTTCATTCATCAGAACAAAAATTCCGGCACCAATGGTGATCATAATCCCGATGGCGGCAAGGCCGTCAGGAAGCTCGCTGAAGAGTAACCAGCCCAAAAAAGCGGCAATGGGAATTTCGACATATTGCAATGGGGCAATCGTTGCCGATGGCGCAAAACGCAGCGCGATTGTCATGAACAGATGCGAGACGCTGCCCAAGATGCCGATCGCCAAAAGCAACCATGCGATATGTGTTGAGGTGGGCAGAATGATCGACATGTCATAGGAAAAATCATTGCCGGCGATAAGCCAAATGGTGAGCAGAATCAGGCTTGAGATGCTGCCACTGGTGGCCTGCATGCTGATTGGATCATAATCCTTTGCCAGTGATCGTGTGATCAGCATGAAAATCGAAAAGGCAAAGGCCACCAGCACCGGTAGCAAGGCGGCCACGCCAACTTCGACAAAGCTTGGCTGGATCACCAGTAATGTGCCTGCAAACCCAATGAAACAGGCGATAATGCGCTGCCTGCCGACCTTTTCGCCAAGAATAAAATGGCCAAGAACAAGCAGGATGAAGGGAAATATGAAAACAATGGCAATTGCGTCCGCCAATGGGAGCAGGCGCAATGAAATATACATCATTCCAATACCCAGAATATGCATGAAACTTCGCACCACGAGCAGGGTGAAAATGCGTTTACTTGTGCGGAACAGGCGTGAGGTTAAAACCACAATCGGCGCAAGGAATAGTGCCTGTGCGACAAAGCGCGAGAGGAGAAGGACCATAAGCGGCGCTTCATGCCCGACGACTTTAACCAGCGCATCACCCAAAGGCGCAAGAAGGCAGAACGCAAAAGCAAAGGCGAAGCCAAGTAAAGGACGGTCAGTGGACATCGGCGGAGTGTGTTGGCAAATGCACAACCTGTCAATTGATCATGCGAGTGCAAAGAGCGCCCCCCACGTTTGTGGACGACATCTGCGTCACTTTGGGCACTGTAATTCTGTAAAAAGCCTGTCACTGATGGAGACGAGTTTCTGCCGATTTGTTTGTCGAAACTGTCCAAAAAATTTTGTTATCGTCAAAAATGTGGGAATTGTATGGCGCAAAGGCTACCATGATGCTCGGATAATTCGGTTACGACTCACGGGAAATAACGCCACTGCAAGCCGTGTCGGTGCATCACGAAACAACCTTTGAACAATAAAAATTGGGGGTATGCATATCATGAAATTTCAACTTGCGATCAATCTGGAAAGACTTGACGACAGCGATGATATGCAAGAGGTCGCCCGCCACACGCTTGAGATGGTGCAGATGGCGGATCAAGGTGGCTTTAACATTGTTTGGGCGGCCGAGCATCATGCCATCGAGATGACAATTGCGCCGGATCCGTTCCAGCTTCTTGCATGGTGGGGGACGCATACATCGAACATCCGGCTTGGCACGGCGGTGGTCAATGCCGCCTATTGGCATCCAATCAAGCTGGCCGGTGAGGCGGCAATGGCTGATTTGATTTCGGGCGGTCGTCTCGAATTCGGCATTGGCTCGGGGGCCTATCAGCGCGAGTTTGATCGCATGCATCCCGGCCTCAAGCAGACGGATAGCTGGCGTTACATGCATGAAATGCTGCCTGCGGTGAAGGCGCTCTGGCAAGGGGACTATGAGCATAATGGCGAGTTTTGGTCCTTCCCACTGTCCACGTCAGTGCCAAAACCATTGCAGCAACCCCACCCGCCAATCTGGGCCGCGGCGCGGGCGCCGATCACCTATGAATTTGCGGTGCAGAACCAAATTAACATTCTGTCATGGCCATTTACCCGCCCAATGGCTGAGGCAGAGGCCTATCGTCAGCGTCTCGATGATGCGATGGCCAATAACCCCGGTGCGCCGCGTCCTGTGTTCGCGATGATGCGGCATACAGCCGTGTATGACAGCAAGGACGATTGGATGGTCCCGGTCAGAGCCGTGCAGCGCGTCCTCAGCCAGTTTGAAAATCTATACAAAAACCTTGGTGATGTGAGAAACGGATTTCCGGCAAGCATTGATCTGAAGGATCTGGAGAATCGCGAGGAATACAGCCCCACTATGCTTCAGGAAAACCTGATGTTTGGCACACCGGATGAGGTGATAGGCAAGCTCAAGAAATACGAGGCGCTGGGTGTTGATGAATTCACCTATTACGCCAGCATGGGGCTGGGTCGCAAAGAGCAGCGCCGGTCACTTGAACTGTTCATCAATGAAGTTATGCCGGCCTTTGCCTAGACCGGAACAGGAGAATATGAAGATGTCGGACATGGTAGAAGTTTCCCGCAAGGGCCATGTGCTTGAGGTCAAGCTCAACAAGCCGAAAGTCAACGCCATTGACCATGAAATGAGCCGCGCGTTGGCCGAAGCCTTTTCCCTTCTTCGCAAAGATAATGATCTTCGCGTTGGTATCATCACGGCCGAGGGGGATCGGATTTTTTCAGCAGGCTGGGATTTGAAGTCACTTGATCGGGGTGATGCCCAGCTCGATAATTGGTGGGAGGATGGTGATTATGGTGAGGGCGGCTTTGCTGGCCTGACGGAAAACTGGTCCTTGAACAAGCCTGTCATCGGTGCCCTGAATGGCTTGGTGATCGGGGGCGGGTTTGAAATCGCCCTTGCATGTGATTTGCTGATTGCGGCAGATCATGTTGAATTTGCCCTGCCCGAAATGCCGCTTGGCATTATTCCGGATGCAGGCGCCATTCAACGCCTGCCACGCCGTATTCCGCACAATATCGCCATGGAGATGCTGTTCCTTGGCCGCCGTATGAAAGCCGATGAAGCGGCACATTATGGGCTGGTCAATAAAGTTGTGCCTTATGCCGATTTGATGGATGAGGCATGGAAATGGGCGGAACAGCTTGCTTGGGCGGCGCCATTGGCAATGCAGTCGGTGAAGGAAGTTATCCGTCACATTGAATGCAAGCCTGTTGAAAAGGCCTTTGCCAGCATGCGCGAAGATGATCTGCCAACCTATCGTGCGATGCTGAAATCAGAAGACGCTGCAGAGGGTATCAAAGCTTTTGTTGAAAAGCGCGAACCCGTGTTCAAGGGGCGATAACATGCGCCCGCTTGCAGATGAAGCCCGCATTATTACCAGCATCGGTGCCGGTCCGATTGGTGGAGGATGGGCGGCGTTCTTCCTTGCCCGTGGCTTTAAAGTTCAGGCCTATATTCACAGCATGGACGAAGAGCGGATGTTCCGCTCTATCATCGACACAGCATGGCCTTGCCTTGAGTCAATCGGGCTTGCCCCGGGGGCAACGCGCGACAATCTGACGATAACTGATGATTTGGCTGTAGCCGTCAAGAACACTGACTTTGTGCAGGAATCGGCACCGGAGCGGTTGGAGATCAAGCAGGCCCTCTATAAAAAGTTGGGTGAGCTTGTTCCCGAAGGCGTGGTGATCGCATCGAGTACGTCCGGATTGACGATGACCGAAATTCATTCGCGATGCGCAACGCCGGAACGAACGGTCGTTGGCCATCCGTTTAACCCGCCATATCTCTTGCCGCTGGTTGAGGTGGTAGGCGGAGCGGCAACCTCCGATGATTCGCTTGATTGGGTCATGGACTTCTACCGCCACGCAGGCAAGGAGCCTTTGCGGTTGAAGAAGGAAATTCCCGGTTTTATCGCCACCCGACTGCAAGAAGCGCTATGGCGCGAAGCTTTGCATATGGTTGCGAATGGCGAAGCAAGCCCCGAGGATATCGACCGCGCTTTGCGCTTTGGTCCGGCGCCAAGAATGGCCATTCAGGGACAATGTATGGCATTTCATGTGGCGTGCGGCGAGGGCGGAATGGCGACCAATCTGGACCAGTTTGGCCCGGCGTTGAAGCTGCCCTGGACACGGCTGGAGGCGCCGGAATTGACCCGTGAATTGCGTGACGCCATGGTTGATGGGTGCAATGAGATGGCCGGTGATCAATCTTTTGAAGAGATGGCCGCCGAACGTGATCGTCGTATCGTTGCGGTGATCAAGGCGTGTCGCGACTAGCTGCCCAACCGTTTGCCAGATTTTTTGCCGCGCGCCGCTTTTGAGTCATGTGTCAGGGAATACATCGTTCCCGGCCATGCGGGCGTTGTGTCGGCCTCTGGCCAGGCCAACCTGTATTGGCTCGGCTTGCGGCCGAATGTCCGTGAAAAACAATGCGAAAAATATGACATCGAGTTAAAGCCTGATGCGACAGAAATCTCGCGGATACCCATGGCCGTGCTGACCAAAAGGGTGCGCGCATATTGCAGCCGGAGAAACCGGTAAAATTGAACAATGCTGCACCCGACATGTTTGTTGAACAGTCGCTCAAGCTTGCGCTGTGGCATTCCCAGTTCAGAACATAATTCAGGGATTGTGATGTTTTCCTCAATCCGGTTTTCAAGAATATGCGTTGCCCTGCGGATAACCGGGTGCGTGTCGGACGCCGCCATGTTCGAGTGGGGACGCTGCGGGAAATGCTCTTCACAACGGAATTGGTGAAGCATTTGCGTGGCAACCTCGTTCGCCAGATCCTCATCATGATCATTTGCGATGCGATGCAGCATCAGGTCGATCCCGGCCATGCCACCGGCACAGGTCATAATATTCTTGTCGATGGTGAACATTTGCTCGCGCGCTTCCACCATTGGAAAATTTTCGGCAAATCCGGCAAAAAATGACCAATGTGTGGTGGCGCGCCTGTTGGTGAGCAATCCAGCCCGCGCAAAGATATAGGTGCCGATTTCCACCCCGATCAAAGTCGTGCCATGCCGTTCTCGGCTTCGTAACCAGTTTGCCAAACGCTCATCGGAATGGCGTTCCGAACCCCAGCTGCCAAGAAGTGCCACGCAATTGATCGGGCCTTTGACATTGTCCGCATCGTACAGATCTTGACATGCCAATGGCATCTTGTTGCTGGCTTGGACAGTACCGCCACCGGGCGCAAGAAATGTCCAGGTGTAAAGCTCTTTGGTCATCACATAATTGGCGATACGTAATGGCTCTATCATGGTTGCCAATGTCGCCATGTTGAAACGGGGCATCAGGACAAATAGTACCTGCTGCGTCTCACCGGTGGATTGCCCACCCTGAACGCCCGCAGGCTTGTTTGTTTTTTCGTCTTTAAAACTCATCCGAGGTCAGCCTTTTTGCGATCGTGACAACATGCTGTTTTGGCGCACCGATTACCGTTGTTTCATACATATTTTTTCTGAATGATTTAACGAAAAAATAGCTGTTTTGGCGAAATATTTACAACCGAAAAATGGGCCGAGGTAAATCATTTATTCAGGTAATCAATCCGTCTTCAGATGAGGGGGAAAATAGGATGAATTATGAAGTTGTACTGACATGCGCCGTGACCGGTGCCGGTGACACCACGCAAAAGAACCCTCATGTGCCGGTGACACCGGAGGAAATTGCCAATGCCGCAATCGAGGCGGCAAAAGCCGGCGCGTCAGCAGCGCATATTCATGTTCGTGATCCGAAGACCGGCAAGGGGTCGCGCGATGTTGAATTGTTCCGTGAAACAGTTGATCGAATTCGGTCGAGCGACACGGATGTGGTGATTAATTTGACCGCCGGAATGGGTGGTGATTGGGTGCCGCGTGACGATGAACCATCGCTTCCCGGACCAGGCACCGACATGATCGGGCCGGAAGAGCGTCTTGCCCATGTCACTGCATTGTTGCCGGAAATTTGCAGCCTTGATTGCGGCACGATGAATTTTGGCAATGGCAACGAGATCTATATATCGACACCGCCTTATCTGCGGCAGATGGCGGCCACGGTGCAAAAGCTTGGCGTCAAGCCCGAGCTTGAGGTTTTTGAGCTTGGCCAGATCAGGTTTGCCAAGCAGATGATTGCAGAAGGCCTCATTGATGAGCCGCCGATGTTTCAGATCTGCCTCGGTATTCCGTGGGGTGCAGAGCAGTCAGTCGACAACATGAAAGTGATGAAAGATGAATTGCCCGCGAACGCGTCTTGGGCGTCTTTTGGTATTTCACGGATGCAAATGCCGATGGCGGCAGCGGCGGTTGCAATGGGGGGCAACGTGCGTGTTGGTCTCGAGGATAACATTTATCTTGATCGCGGCGTGTTGGCGACGAATGCCCAGCTTGTTACGCGGGCCCGCGAAATCATTGAGCGCATGGGCGGCCGGATTCTGACACCGGCAGAGGCCCGTGACAAACTCGGCCTGCGCAAGCCATAGGGAGCAAACCATGCTTGATAACCCAACCCACGAGCAGCAGCTTCTCACCGAAACGGTGCGCCGCTTCATGGAAGAAGAAATGTTTGCGCATGAAGAGGCGATCGACCGTGACGCGCATGTACCAATCGAGCTTGGTCGGCAGATTGAAGAAAGGTCAAAAGAGGTTGGTCTCTTTGCCGCTAATTTGCCAGCCGACATCGGTGGTGGCGGGCTTGATTACGAGCAGATGGGCATCATCGAGTATGAGTTTGGCAAAACCTCTCATGCTTTGCATTCCTGGGTGGCGCGCCCGACTGAAATCCTTCTTGCAACAGAAGGCGCCCAGCGTGAGGAATATCTTCTGCCATGCGTAACCGGCGAAAAAAGAGAGCTTTTTGGCTTGAGCGAGCCCGAGGCCGGTTCCGACATCATGTCGATGAAAACCAACGCACGACGCGATGGTGATGACTGGATTTTGAATGGATCCAAACATTTCATTTCCGGCCCGGTCATGCCGGATTTCGCCATTGTATTTGCCGTAACCGGACATGATGAAACACCGCGCGGCCCGCGTCCTCGTATCACTGCCTTTCTTGTCGATGTCGGCATGAAAGGGTTTGAGGTCAGCATCGGCTATAACTGCACAAGCTATCGCGGCTACCTCAATTTCCGGCTTGATTTTGACGATGTCAGATTGTCGTCTGCACATATTCTTGGCGAAGAAGGCAAAGGGTTGGAGCTGTCGGGGAAATGGCTCGGCATGGGCCGGATTTGGGTGGGTGCTACCTGTTGCGGCAAGGCTGAACGCATTTACGACATGGCCTGCGATTGGGCGGCGAACCGCAAGCAGTTTGGCCAGCCAATTGGTAGATTTCAGGCAACCGGTTTCAAGCTTGCCGACATGGCCGTGGGGCTTCGCGCTGGCCAGTTGATGGTCCGCGATGCGATTGCAAGAGCCAACAACGGCATGATGAGCGATGCTGACGCGGCGATGGTGAAGGTGTTTTGTTCAGAAATGCTGTGCAAGACCGCAGATGACGCTGTGCAGATATTCGGTGGTATGGGGTTGATGGAGGAAATGCCGATCCATCGGTTATGGCGTGACTCTCGTCTGGAGCGCATCTGGGATGGCACATCCGAGATCCAGCGGCACATCATCACGCGGTCAATCCTGCGCCCGCTTGGTGCATGACAACGCCCAGAATGCAAAATCTTATGCGCCTGCTCCGGCCCCGCCATGTTGCGGTGCTCGGTGGGCGTGATGCCGAGGTTGTCGCCGGTGAATGTCGGCGCATCGGCTATTCTGGTCCTTTCTGGCCGGTAAATCCAAAGCGTGATCAGATTGGCGGTTTTGACTGTTTCAAATCTATTGAAGACCTTCCCGAGGCGCCGGATGCTGTCTTTGTCGCGGTGCCGCGCGAACAGGCGATTGAAAGTCTTGCCCAGCTTAACGCCATGGGTGCGGGCGGTGCCGTTGTCTATACCGCGGGATTTGCTGAAATCGGGGGTGATGGAGCGGACAAAGAGGCTGCACTGATTGAGGCAGCAGGCGATATGGCAATCATCGGTCCGAATTGCTATGGCGTCATCAATTATGTGGACAAGGTGGCGTTGTGGCCTTTTGCCCATGGCGGGGCATTTTCCGGTCGGGGTGCGGCGATCATCACCCAAAGCGGGATGCTGTCGTCTGATTTGACTATGGCGCAGCGGTCTTTGCCGCTCAGCTATATGATGTCTGTCGGCAATCAGGCGATGCTACGCCTCGAAGATTTTGTTGATACGCTTGCCCAGCTCGATGAGGTAAGCGCCATCGGTATCCATATCGAGGGCATCAAAGACAGCCAGCGATTTGAGGCGGCGGCCCGCCGTGCGCTGGAAAGAAACATTCCCATCGTAGCGTTGAAAACGGGCGTCTCAGAGCTTGGCCGGGAGTTAACCATCAGTCACACCGGCTCACTTTCAGGTGCGGATGAAGCCTATGATGCGTTTTTTGAACGTCTTGGAATCATCCGGGTGACGGAACCGGCAATGCTTCTTGAGACGCTGAAATTCATCACCGTTGCGGGGATTCCAAAAGGTCGCCGGCTTGTCGGGCTGGCCTGTTCAGGTGGCGGAGCGACAATGGTTGCCGACAATGCTGAAAGGCTTGGTCTTGAGCTGCCGCGTCCACGTCCAGAAACTGAAACAAGTCTTCGTGCCCAATTGCCGATCACTGCAACAGTGTCGAATCCGTTGGACTACACCACACCAATATGGGGGTTTCCAGACAAGACCGAGCCGGTTTTCAAAACCCTTTTCGCTGATGGTTATGATGCGGCGGTGATTATTCAGGACTATCCTGCCGCCGGTTTGGATGAAAGCAAGATTCATTACCGAAATGACTCGATCAGCTTTATCAATGCGGCAAAGGCAGCTGGATTGCCTGCCGCTGTTTGCAGCACGATTGCCGAAAATCTGGATCAGGAAACGCGCGAATTTCTGATCGCAAACGGTGTCGCGCCAATGCAGGGGATTGGCGATTGTCTTGGCGCAATTAGCGCCGCCACCACATATGGGCAGGCGCGCCAGAAGATTTTGGATAATCCTGATCCGCCACTTGTTCGGCTGACGCCATCAGGCGTGGGGGAAGATCAAGGCAATTCCAGATGGCTGGATGAAGGCGAGGCGAAAGCAATGCTTCGCGATATCGGGATTGATGTGCCGTCCGCGATGGTTGTTCACAAGGGTGATGAGATTCAGCTTCTCGCCGGAATGGAATTTCCTGTCGCTGTGAAGATTTTAAGCCCTGATATTCCGCATAAGTCAGAGATTGGCGCGGTAAAGCTTGGCATAAAGAATATGGCCGAGCTTACCACAGCCATTGCCGACATTGACGATGCGGTGTCCCGCCATGCACCTGATGCCAGAACCAACGGATTTCTGGTCGAGATGATGGCGCAACCACCTGTTGCTGAGGTGCTGGTCAGCCTGAGGCGGGATCCCACTTTTGGGATCATTGTAACGATTGCCTCAGGTGGCGTTCTGGTTGAACTGATCAAAGACAGCAAGACGATCCTTGCCCCTTGCACCGATGCACGCATTGCGGCGGCAATCGATCAGCTTGCTGTCACCCGCATCATTGACGGATACCGGGGTGGCGCAACAGGGGACAAGCAAGGGCTGGTCAAGGTGGTCGCCCGCCTCGTTGCGGCCATGACCGATGATGCCGGTCTGGCCTTGATCGAGCTTAATCCGCTGTTTGTCGGTGCGGATCGCGTGGTCGCGGTTGATGCATTGGTGGCGCGTTATTGATCACCGCATCACGAAAGGATTGGCCATTGGCGCATCGGAAATGTTGATCCATGCTGTCTTGGGCCTTGTATAATCATAGATGGCCTGCATGCCACTTTCCCGGCCATAACCAGAATCCTTGTAGCCACCAAATTCGGCGATCGGCGAGACCACACGGTAGGTGTTGACCCAGACGATGCCGGCACGAAGCGCCTTTGTCATACGCATCGCGCGCGCGCCGTTGCTGGTGAAAACCCCAGCGGCAAGCCCATATTTGCTGTCATTCGCCAGCGCCGTCACCTCGGCTTCATCGTCAAAGCGTAAAACGCTCAGCACCGGTCCAAATAATTCGGTATCGACGATGGTCATTTTCTGGTCTGGACACTCGATGATTGTCGGCTCGTAGAACCAGCCGTGATTCGGTGTTTTTGGCCGTTTGCCACCTGTAAGAACGGTACCGCCTTCCTCCCGGGCGAGGGCCACCTGCCGCTCAATATGTTCAATTTGCTCATAGGTGGCGAGGGGGCCCATCTGGGTCTCTTCTGCCAACGGATCACCGATAAGGATGTTGTTGGCCTGACTGACCATCCTGTCCAGAAATTCATCGGCAATGCTGTTGTGCAGATACAAACGTGATCCGGCAACACAGCTTTGTCCGCTGGCCCCGAATATACCGGCGATCGATCCATTGACGGCGCTCTCAATGTTGGCGTCACCAAACACGATGAAGGGAGATTTGCCGCCAAGTTCAAGCGACACCTGCGCAAAATTTTCGGCCGAATTGCGCACGACATGACGTGCTGCACCAGTGCCACCGGTAAAGCTGATTCGTTGCACCAGAGGATGCGATGTCAGTACTTTTCCGCACGGGTCTGCATGGCCGGTAACGATATTGATAACGCCCGGTGGGAAGCCTGCCTCCTCGATCAGTTTGCCAAATTCAAGCATGGCCGCCGAAGCATGCTCGGACGCCTTGAGTACCACCGTATTTCCGGCAGCAAGCGCCGGACCGATCTTCACCGCCACAAGGAACAGCTGCGAGTTCCACGGAACGACAGCCGCGACAACGCCAAGCGGTTCGCGCAGGGTGATGGTCATCATATCGGGTTTGTCGATGGGCAGGGTGGCGCCGCTGATCTTGTCGGCACATCCGGCATAAAACTGGAAAAATTCGGCGATATATTTGGCCTGCCAGCGTGTCTCCTTCAGCATTTTGCCGGTATCGATTGTTTCGATGCGACCAAGATGCTCGGACTTTTCATCAAGAAGCTCGGCAAGTCGACGGAGATATTTGCCCCGCGCAGTGGGGGTTAATGTTGCCCATTCACCGCTGGAAAATGCGGCATGCGCAGTTTCGACAGCGCGGTTGATATCCGCTTCGGTGGCTTCGGGAATTGTGCACCATGGCTGTTCGGTGGCCGGGTTGACGCTCTCAAACCTGTTGTTGTCACCGGCATTTACCCACTCACCATTGATCAGCATCTGATAATGTACAAGATCCGACATTTGTTCTTCGCCTCCACCATATTCTGTAAACCTATTATGCACCGCTCATGCTGGCACAAAATGTTTTAACAGCCTATGGGCTTGTCGGCGCATATGGTCTAATTTTTGGTCACTTAATGGCGAATTTTTGTAAGTCAAACTTGGGTCGCTGGCTCAGCCTATTGTGAGTTGGCCTTATAACGCAGGAGTGACCATGGCAAAGCAGGTGATCGGCGATCCACTGGTGATCAACGGACGAAAATTGTCTTTGTCACGCGCCGTGCGGGCTGGCGACATGGTGTATTTGACCGGGCAAGTGCCAATGCGTGACGGTGCCGTCATGACCGAAGGCAGTATCGAAGACCAGACCCGCGCCGTGCTGGACGACATAAAGGCCACATTGGAAGAGGCGGGATGCGGCTTGCAGGACGTGGTCAAGGCAATGGTATGGCTGACATCCCGTGATGATTTTCCCGGGTTCAACGCGGTTTATGCCGAATATTTTCCAGATGACCCACCAGCCCGCTCGGCCGTTGTGAGCGACCTTCTTGTCGATGTGAAAATTGAGGTCGAGGTCATCGCATATCATCCCCAAACGTCGAGTTAGGCATGACTGAGCAGCGATTGTCTGACGGAACGGTTTGCCGTGTTCTTGCCGCTGATGGTGGGGTTGATGGTGGAGCTGATGGTGAAAAGGCGACCATTGTGCTGATCCACGGGTTGGGCCTCAATCAGGCAATGTGGCGTCACCAGCTGGAGGCGCTGGCAGTGAATTTCCGGGTCGTTACCTATGACCTTTACGGGCACGGGCAATCAATCGCGCCGCCTGAGACGCCGGACCTTTCTCTATTTGCCCGTCAATTTGCAACTGTTGTGACAGAGCTTGGCCTTGGTTCGGTGATTGTCGCCGGATTTTCCCTTGGTGGTATGATCGCCAGACGTATCGCCATGGATTATCCGGAACGTGTCGCCGCGGTGGCGATCCTGCATTCACCACATGCCCGCACTGTGGATGAGCGTGCGGCGATTCAAAAGCGGGTTCATCAAGCCGCATTGGACGGACCGGGCGCGACAGTGGATGCGGCGCTTGAACGCTGGTTCACCGCGCCCTTCAGAATCGCCAATCCCGAAGTGATGGGCCTTGTTCGAGACTGGGTGATGGCGAATGATCGGGCTATTTATCCGGGAATTTATCAGGTGTTGGTCGATGGTGTTGATGAGTTGGTCGCGCCGCATCCGCCGATATCCTGTCCGGCGCTGGTGATGACCGGAGATGAGG
This sequence comes from Alphaproteobacteria bacterium, assembly GCA_038147495.1. Lineage (GTDB taxonomy): Bacteria > Pseudomonadota > Alphaproteobacteria > Puniceispirillales > Puniceispirillaceae > MED-G116. Next base: position 226,998 of record JAYQTT010000002.1, read on the forward strand.
ATTTCGGCAACAACCCGGCTATGAGCGCGTCCATTGCCGCAGAAATTGCTGGATCAGAGCTGGTCGTTTTAAAGGGTTTGCGCCATATGGCCATGCTCGAAGCGCCGGAAATTTTCAACGACCATTTGATCAAATTTTGTGACCGTGTGTGCCGATAGTGGTTTGGCCGTATCCGGGGATTTTGCAAGAGAAGGAAAACAAAGAATGCAGTTGAAGATCCGTAAAATAGTAACATACAAGGAAACGATCCTTTTGGACGGTGAGCGTGAAGCCCCGCAGGCGCTGGAAATATTCGGTGCCGCTGCGGTGGTGAAGAACCCGTGGGCCGGACGTGGCTATGTTGAAGATTTGTCGCCGGAGATTCAGGCGTTTGGACCGATCCTTGGCAAAGCCCTGACGGATGAGATGCTGAAGATGGCTGGTGGCGGTGACGCTATCGAGGCATTTGGCAAGGCGGCGATGGCCGGGCTGGATTGTGAAATGGAGCATGCCTCGGCATTGATCCACACCTTGCATTACGGAAATATCTTTCGCAAAGCTGTCGATGGCAAAAGCTATCTTGGATTTACCAACACGCGCGGTCCGGCCAACACACAGATTAACATTCCCCTCATGGACAAGAATGATACCGGTCGGCGGTCACATTACCTGACAGTGCAGATGTCGATCCATGATGCGCCTGCATGTGACGAGGTTGTCGTGGCCTTTGGCGGTGCAAATGGTGGGCGACCACATCACCGAATCGGCGATCGTTATACAGATCTCGCGGCGATTGGGGCTGATATCGAAAACCCTGCAGGGGTCTAGATTTTCAGCTTTGGTTGAATGAAGCGGTGGCCATCAAATTGTCGCCGTGATCCGAAATTGATTGCGTGCCAAATCACTCATTTGGCGCAGGTGCATTCTATTCAGGGACTTTTGGTCAGTTTTTTATGCATTGGTCAGGATTTTGGCATTTTCATACCGTTTATCCGCTTATTAGGGCTTGCCAAAGCGCTTACTTCACCCTTTACTAATTTAGCAAATAATACCTTTCGGGAGGAGTATCATGGAAGATAAAAGAAATCCGAAACACGACCTCGTGTCGGAAGTGTCGGATAAGGAAACCCAAATAAAGGTTGAGGAGTTACAGACTAGCTTCCTGTCAGGGAAGATTGGCCGTCGTAGCTTCATGACGGGCGCATTGGCGCTTGGTGTTTCGTTGACCGGCGCATCAACAGTGGTTGAGCAGGCGCTGGCAGCTACACCAAAGCAAGGCGGTCGTCTGCGGGTCGGTATCACCGGTGGCGCGACAAGTGACGTGCTTGATCCGGGTCAGATTCTTGATGCCTACATGATCAACGTATCGATGGGTCAGGTTCGCCCGAACATGACCAAAATCAATCCAGACGGATCGGTTGCGGCTGATCTGGTTGAAAGCTGGGAGCCTTCAAACGGCGCCAAGACATGGAAATTCAATGTTCGTCAGGGCGTGGAATTCCACAATGGCAAGACAATGGACTCACAGGACATTGTCGACTCAATCCGTCACCATCTTGGGCCTGACTCTCAAAATCTGGTGGTAGCGGCGTTGTCTCCGGCATCGAATCCATCGAGGCAGACGGCAAGAACGGTGTCATTCTTCAAGTTGAAAGAAGGCAATGGTGACCTGCCAATCCTGCTTTCTGACTATCACCTGAACATTTGTCCTTCGAATGGCGATGGAACTATTGATTGGGAATCTGGCGTTGGTGCTGGTCCATATTCGATTGTCGAGCATGAGCCTGGCGTTCGTACATTGACCAAGAAGTTTGCCAATTACTGGAACACCGGTAATGACTCATTCTTTGATGAGATTGAGACACTTGGCATTGCTGATCCGACTGCAAGAATGTCAGCCCTGTCTACAGGCGCTGTTGACGCGATCAACAACGTTCCGGCCAAAACAGCCGGACGCCTTGCCAAAATGGCCAACGTGAAAACCCTGATTTCGACAGGTAACAAGCAGGCCACTATGCCGATGCTTTGCGACATGGAGCCATATACGGACCAGAATGTTCGTAATGCCATGAAGCATATCGTCAATCGTCAGGAGCTTCTGGACAAGATCTTCTTTGGTTATGGTCAGCTTGGTAACGATAACCCTGTTGGTCCGGCAAACTATTTCCGTGCGACAGAGGAAGAATTGCCGCAGCGTGAGTATGACCCGGAGAAGGCAAAGTTCTATCTCAAGGAAGCTGGCCTCAACAGCCTGTCCGTCAAGTTCCATGCAGCTGATACCGGATTTGCCGGTTCAGTCGATGCTGGCGCATTGATGCGCGAGTCTGCGAAGGCGGCGGGAATCGATGTCGAGGTCGTTCGTGAACCGAATGACGGCTATTGGTCAAACGTCTGGATGCAGAAGCCATTCTCGGCCTGTTACTGGAGTGGACGCCCAACCGAAGACTGGATCTTCTCACAGATCTATTATTCGAAGGCTGACTGGAACGATACGCATTGGAAAAATGCTGATTTTGACAGACTGCTTGTCACGGCTCGCTCCGAGACAGACGAGGCGAAACGCCGCGAAATGTATGTTGAGATGCAGCGCATTGTGCATACAGATGGCGGTCTTATCCTGCCTGTCTTCCTCAGTGAGATTATGGGTTACAGATCAAATATCCATGTGCCAGATGTTGTTGCAAACAACTGGGAGTTGGATGGTCATCTCTGTTCTCGTCGCTGGTGGCGCGCATAGGCATCGTCCTATGGCCAATGAAAATGGGGGAGCCATTGCGGTGGCTTCCCCACTCCTGCAAACGGGAAACATGAAACCTGTTTGCGGTGTTAAATTCAGAGAATTGTAATTATTTCATAACGATAAGCCGTTACCGTAAGTTGCTGACATGCATAATCTAATTTTGATGATTGCCAAACGGCTGTTGCTAGGCGGCTTGACGCTTCTGTTGCTGTCACTTTTGATATTCCTGTCAGTCGAAGCGCTCCCTGGCGATCTCGCCCAGGAAATCCTTGGTCAGCAGGCAACACCGGAAAATGTTGCCGCCATAAGGCGGGAGCTTGGACTCGATCTACCCGCACATATCCGCTATCTCGATTGGCTTGGTGGCATCATGCAAGGGGATTTCGGAAATTCGCTTGCGCTCAAAAAGCCGATCATTGATCTGATCGCGCCACGTTTGGACAACACCTTGTTCCTAACGCTCTACACGGCGTCCATTGCCGTGCCATTGTCATTGATTCTGGGGATGCTGGTATCACTGTTCCGCAACAGTTATTTTGACCGTATTGCCAACGCAACGGCGCTTTCGTCCATTTCAATGCCGGAATTTTTTGTCGGCTACATTCTGATTTATTTCTTGGCCCTGTCTGGCTTTTTCCCCTCCATGGCCAACATCAATCCGAATACGCCCTTTTTTGAAAAATTATATCTATGTTTCCTGCCAGCGTTGACCCTCACATTGGTTGTGACGGCGCATATGATGCGGATGACCCGTGCAGCAATCATCAATATTCTGGCGCTGCCCTATATTGAAATGGCGCATCTCAAGGGGGTGAAGCCGGCGCGGATCATCTTCTGGCACGCCCTGCCTAACGCCCTTGCACCTATCGTAAACGTAATCGCCCTGAACCTTGCCTATCTGATCACCGGTGTGGTGATTGTCGAGATCGTGTTCGTGTTTCCCGGATTGGGACAATTGATGGTCGATGGGGTCAAGTTCAGAGACGTGCCTGTTGTTCAAGCCGCTTCACTGGTTTTTGCCTCGGCCTATGTGGGGCTTAATCTGCTGGCTGACATCATTTCCACCGCGACAAACCCGCGTTTGATGCGCAAGAGATAGGGGCGATGGAAAAATGACGTTTTTAAAAGTGTTTTTCTGGTTGCTCGTTGTTATCGCCATTGCGCTTTGTGCAGGATGGCTTTTCCGTCAGTTGCTCGTGCGCTATCAGCAGTGCGCCAATGGCAAAATTTATCAAAACAGCGCCGCTGACAGCTGGCTTTGGCATGTTGGTGATCACGATCTACATTATTTGTGCTGTTTTCGCGCCGCTTATTGCGCCTTACGGCGAAGCCGCGATTTTGACCTCATCCTATGAGCCGTGGACGTCAACCTATCTTCTGGGGACCGACAATCTTGGGCGTGATGTGTTTTCGCGTCTGATTTATGGTGCGCGAAACACGGTTGGTATCGCGTTTCTGATAACGGCACTGGCCTTTTTGATGGGAACAACAGCCGGCATCTATGCGGCTTTGAAGGGTGGGCTTATTGATCAGGTGATGAGCCGCCTTGTTGATGTTCTGATGGCAATACCATCACTGATCTTCTCTTTGCTGATGCTGACAATTTTCGGCACATCGGTGATCAGTCTTGTTCTGGTCATTGCTGCCATTGACTCAACACGCGTGTTTCGACTTGCGCGCTCGGTTGCGGTGAATATCGTTCAGCTTGACTATATTGAGGCGGCAAAGCTCCGCGGTGAAAAGACGTCATATCTGATCAGCCGCGAGATTTTGCCGAATGCGATGGCGCCTTTGGCGGCCGAGTTCGGACTTCGTTTCTGCTTTGTGTTTCTGATGATTTCTGCCCTGTCGTTTATGGGGCTTGGTCTGCAGCCACCGACAGCCGACTGGGGATCTATGGTGCGTGATAACGCCGATTTGATCAGCTTCGGTGACATCACGCCGCTGATCCCGGCAGGGGCCATTGCACTTCTCACAATCGCGGTCAATTTCGTTGTGGATTGGCTGCTGCACCGCGCCAGCGGTCTGAAGGATTAGGTGGCTGATATGACGACAGGCAAAGGTGCTGAGCCAAACAAAGCTGAAACCTTGTTGACGATGCGCAATGTCCATATCAAGGGACTGAGCGATGAGACGTGGGTTGATATCATCAATGGTGTTGACCTTGACCTCAACAGAGGCGAGGTGCTTGGCCTGATTGGTGAGTCCGGTGCAGGTAAATCCACGCTCGGCCTTGCCGCCATGGGGTTTTGTCGTGATGGTTGTAAGATCACAGAGGGCAGCATTGTTTTTGACGGCCTTGATCTTTTGGCACAAAGCAAGGAAGAGCTTCGTAAATTGCGCGGACGGCGGATCGCCTATGTAGCGCAATCTGCTGCGGCGAGCTTCAATCCGGCACATAAGCTGATCGATCAATTCTGTGAAAGCCCTCTAAAGCATGACGTCATGCAAAAGAGTGAGGCGGTAAATTACGCCATTGATCTCTATGGACAGATGAATTTGCCGGAGCCTGAGCTTTTTGGTTATCGCTATTCGCATGAGGTGTCCGGTGGCCAGTTGCAGCGCGCGATGACCGCTATGGCCTTGGCGTGCCGACCTGACCTCATCATTTTTGACGAGCCAACAACCGCGCTTGATGTGACCACGCAGATTGAGGTTCTTGCCGCGATCCGCGATATCGTCAAACAATTCAACACGGCGGCAATCTATATCAGCCATGATTTGGCCGTCGTCGCGCAAATGGCCGATAAAATCAAGGTGTTGCTAAAAGGTGATGAGGTTGAGCAGGCGGATACCGCGACCATGCTTGATAACCCGCAACAGGAATACACAAAGTCGCTTTGGGCCGTGCGTAAATATGCGCGTGCCGAGCAGGCGCCTGTAACAGGTCAGGTGCCGGTGATTGAAGTCGAAAATGTGACGGCCGGATACACCAAGGCAACAGATATTCTCAAGGATGTGTCCTTTGCCATTCACAAGCGCCGGACAGTGGCTGTTGTCGGTGAGTCTGGAAGTGGCAAATCAACCACGGCGCGGGTGATTACAGGATTGCTCGCTCCACGCAAGGGATGCGTTAAATTCGAAGGATCGGAACTGCCGGCATCCTATCAAGCGCGAAGCCGTGACCAACTGCGTCACATTCAGATGATCTACCAGATGGCAGATACGGCGCTTAATCCGAAATTGCGTATTCGTGATCTGATCGCACGGCCGGCAAACATGTATCTGGGACTGAATGGTAAGGCCCTCGAGGAGAGGGTGCGCGAGCTGTTGCGAATGATCGAGATGGAGCCGGATCAATATATAGATCGGTTGCCGTCAGAACTTTCCGGCGGACAAAAGCAGCGCATTGGTATTGCGCGGGCGATTGCCGCCGAGCCAAGCTTTATCATCTGCGATGAAGTGACGAGTGCGCTTGACCAGCTTGTTGCCGAAGGCATTCTGAAATTGCTGGACCGCCTGCAAAGCGAGCTTGATCTCTCCTACATGTTCATCACGCATGATCTGGCCACAGTGCGGGCGATTGCTGATGAGGTCGTGGTGATGAAAGATGGGCTCGTCGTCGAGCAGGGACAAAAGACAGAGATGTTTACCCCGCCGCATCACCCATATACAGAATTGTTGTTGGGATCTGTTCCGGAGATGGATCCAAAATGGCTCGACCGGCTTCTGGAAAGCCGTGGAGCAGACAATATTGGTGATGCAGCGATCGCCAAAATGCGTTAATTTTTTGAGTAATGTAATGACCCCTTGTTGTGGAGGATGTTTCCGATGGAAGAGACCTTTGCTGCGCGTAAGCTGATCAAACCCGCAGAATTGAAAGCCCTGAATGACAAGTCTGATCTGCGTGGCGGCATGCAGATGGCCAGCCACCTTGGGGCAATCGGCGGTCTTGGGGTGTTGCATTATCACGCGCTTGGCAGCTGGTGGGTGCTTGCCACCGGATTTATGCTTGGGGTGGCGATCAATTTTCTTTATGCGGCGCAACATGAATTGTCACATTGGACTGTTTTCAAAACCAAATGGTTGAACGAGTTTTTTGGCCGTTTTGTTGGTTTTTTCATGTTGTTTCCGCGTGATTTCGATCAGGTGATGCATTTTGCACATCATCGCTGGACCCAGGATTGGGAGCGGGATGGAGAGCTGACCCGCGAGCCATATAACGTCAAGAGTTTTGCCAAATGGATGCTTGGTACGACATATTGGTACAACCGGGTTGCCGGCATTATCCGGCGAGCACGTGGCATCATCATAGAGCCGTATATTGGTCCGGCGCATAAGGACAAAATCGTTCTGGAGTCACGCCTTCACCTTCTTGGATACGCAGCTATTGCGGCCGTTTCGGTTTATCTGCAAAGCTGGGCTGCATTGGTGTTTTGGCTGTTGCCGATGCTTTTGACAAAACCGGTGCATCAACTTCAAAACACAATTGAGCATCTTGGACTGACGCATAACAGCGACATTCTCGATAACACCAGATCAACCAAAACGAATGCGTTGATGCGCTGGTTATGCTGGCAGATGCCATATCACACTGCACATCACAGCTATCCTTCTGTGCCGTTTTGGCAGTTGAAAAAATTGGACAATCTGCTCGAGTCGCGGGGTGCCGAGATCCATCGCATGGGGTGGATTGAGTTCCAGATGGAAGCCTTTCGCCGGCTAGCAAGCAAGGATGAGAGCCAGTGGCCACAGAATGAGGTCTGGATCACCTCAACGCCATCGGGCAAGACGGTAAAGCTGGAAGTCTGATAACATTCCATAATTTGTTTTTTGGGGGCAGGTCATGCGGTCACTGAAGTTCTATACATCTTTGTGGGCGATGATGCCGCACGACCAGTCGGGTACCATTCTGCCCTATGATCAAATTTGTGAAATGGTGGCAGGTGCCGGTTATGACGGCATGGCGATTGATCTTGGTGCCGGTGATGTGGCGCAAGCCAGAGAAGTTCGCCCGCACATGGAACGGGCCGGTTTGACGCCGCTGATCGTGGCTTTTCCAAAGACCATTGAATCGCTCAGAGACACCTTGATTATGGCCAAGGACTTTGGTGCGCCATTTGTCGATGTGATCGGTCAGGTGATGCCGCTTTCAGTTGACGGCATGATTCCGGTGATCCGGCGCTGGATTGATATGGCTGATGAGGTCGGTATGCCGATTCAGTTTGAAACGCACCGCAACTGCATCACCAATGATCTCTACGCCACCCTCTGCCTGATGGATGCGATTCCTGAAATGCGGTTATGCGCCGATCTCTCACATTTTGTTGTGGATCGCGAATTCAAGCTGCCACTCGATTATCGGGATCAGGGCCTCATTCAGCGGATCATCGACCGCTCAGACAGTTTTCAGGGACGTGTCGCGAGCCGCCAGCAGATACAGTTGCAGCTGGACTTCCCCCAGCATCAAAAATGGGTGGAATTGTTCAAAGGCTGGTGGCGTGATGGCCTTGAAAGCTGGCGTGACCGCAATGCAGATGGCGACTGTGTGTTCCTGTGTGAGCTCGGGCCGCCGGAATATGCGATGACCGGAGCTGATGGCAAGGAATTGTCGAATCGCTGGGAAGAGGCGTTGCTGATCAAAAGCTGGGTATCTGATATGTGGTCAGAGATGGAAAGCCAAAAGTAACCGTCTGAACCCAGCTTTATTATGCGCCTTTGCGTTGTGCCATGGCCTTTGCCAGCACACACATCAACTCAAACATGATCGATACGCCGAGCCAGGCGGTCCCACCCTCCGGATCAAACGGCGGTGAGACTTCAACAAGGTCGGCGCCGATAAGGTCCACCCCGTCAAGTGCGCGGACAATTTGCTGGGCCTGATGGCTATTGGGGCCGCCAATTTCAGGCGTGCCGGTGCCGGGCGCATAGCTGGGGTCAATGAAATCGATATCGAATGAGCAGTAGGTTGGCGTTGTACCGACAATCTGGCGCGCCTCAGCCATAACATCATCAATGCCGCGATCAAACAGTTCCTCAACGCGGATGATGCGCACCCCTTGTGACAACCCCCACTCTATGTCTTCCAGATTATAGGCGGTGCCGCGAATGCCGATTTGGACAACGCGCTTTGGATCGAGCAGCCCTTCCTCGATAGCGCGTCTGAAGGGGGTGCCGTGGGTATATTTGAACCCGCCAAAATAACTGTCAAACAGATCGGTGTGGGCATCAAAATGGATCATCGACAACGGTCCCCGATCCTTGTTGCCCTTGCACAGGCCCCGCAACACAGGAAGTGATACAAGATGGTCACCGCCCGCTGTCATCGGCGTGATGCCGCGCGCCGTAATTTCAGCATAAAAGGCGGCGATGCGTTCAAGGCTGTCCTGCAGGTCAATCGGATTCGGGCCAATGTCACCAAGATCGGCGCAATTGACCGTGGCAAAGGGGTTGATGCCGGTCACAGGATTCATTGCCCTGATCATCGTTGACAAATCACGCAATTGGCGCGGTCCATGACGGGGGCCAGATCTGTTTGTTGTGCCTGCATCCCACGGAACACCGACCAGCCCCATCTCAACATCGGCGATTTCTGGTGAATCGAGGGTTAGATGCGGTAATCGCATGAAAGTTGGCATCCCCGCATAGCGTGGCATTTCAATCGCTGACACAGGTTGAAAAAATGATTTTGGCGTTGTTGTCATCGTTATGGCCTTGCACCTGTTGCAATGTCATAGTCTGGCATGGCACGGCGTCTGTTTCCACTGCATTTGCGATGTCCAAATTGAATAGGGGCAGAATATTCAGGCTTGGCAGATGCCAGAGTGTGGGTAATCTGGCAGATAAGCGTTTTGGTTATGAAAGGTGGCAATGATGGCTGAACATCACGATGCAAGCATGATGAACAATCTATATTGGTGGGGCATTCCAACATTGTTCCGCTGCCCACAGGACGACTTCAGGTCAGCCGATATCGCGCTTGTTGGTGTGCCGCATTCAACTGGCAATGGCACAACAGAACGTGATCAGCATCTGGGCCCGCGCGCGGTGCGCAATGTTTCCGCATTGCAAAGACGGGTGCATGGCGAATTTGGCGTCGACCCATGGACGGCGGCAAAAATTGTCGATGCGGGTGATGTGCCTTTCCCCCGGGCCAATGATAATGAACATTGCATCCAGCAAATCACCGATTTTTATAAGCAAATTGATCAGGCCGGCACCAGACCGGTTTCGATTGGTGGTGACCATTCGATCACCGGCGGTATCATTCAGGCACTTGGCAACGGTACCTTGAGCAAGGGCGAAAAAGTCTGCTTTTTGCACCTCGATGCCCACACTGACGTGTTCACCACTGTTGACCATTTTCTGGGTGCCGAAAAATCAGCTGCGCATTGGGGTGCCTATCTGGTTGACGACGGGTTGATTGATGCCACGCATTCAATGCAAATTGGCCTACGCGGCCATCCGCGGACGATGGATTGGCTGCAGCCATCCTATGACTACGGCTATAATGTTGTGACGATGAAGGAATATCGGCAACGTGGCGCGCTTGATGTGATCGAACAGATCAAGGCCACACTTGCCGGGCGGCCGGTCTATATCACCTTTGATCTCGATTGCCTTGATCCCTCGGTTGCACCGGCTGTGTCGAACATTGAGCCGGGAGTTACCGGCTTTTCGATAGATGAGGCGGTTGAATTGCTTCATGCGGTGCGGGGGATGAATATTATTGGTGGTGATGTGGTGTGCATGATGCCGACCAAAGACAGCCCCAACCAGATCACTGCCATGGTCGGGGCCGCGGTGATGTTCGAGATGCTGTCGATGATTGCCGAGACGGTCGCGCAAGCATAATGCGTATATCTGGTCTTTAGATATGTTCCACTGCGCCTATGGGATGGCGCGGTGGAATAATGACCGGAGCAGCGGCTTAATGGGGCAGGTTTGCCTGTAAAAAGCGTGTCCAATTGTCCGCGCAGATCTGTTGAGTCAGCTCTTTGCCAAACCCGTTGTCAATCATCGCTGTCGATAGCACCGGCAGGCCGGCGCAGTCATTAATTGCCGCAGGAATAACCGCACCGTCAAAATCCGATCCAAGAGCGACCCCACCTTCACCAAGGCGCGAGATCAGATGGTCAAGCTGGCGAAGCAATAATTCAATGCTTGTATCCGCTTCCTTACGCCCATCTGGCCGAAGATACGCGCTGGCAAAACACAGTCCGACAATGCCGCCGCGCTCGGCGATGGCATCCAGTTGTTTGTCAGTCAGATTGCGCGGTGCCGGGCACAATTTATGGGCGTTGGAGTGGGTCGCCATAAGGGGCCGGTCACTGACCGCCACCACATCCCAGAATCCAGCCTCATTGAGGTGCGAGACATCAATCAGGATTTGCCGCTCATCACACGCTTTGACAAAGGCTTTTCCATAATCGGTCAAGCCAGAGCCTTGATCGGGCGATCCGGGAAAATCAAACGGTGCGCCATGGCCAAATATGTTGCTGCGTGACCACAAAGGGCCGATAGACCGAACGCCGCGTTGAAACAAAAGGTCGATTTCTTCCAATGTTTCACTAATCATCTCGGCGCCCTCTATGTGAAGGATGCCAGTAATTTTGTGCGGATGACGCGTCACATCACCGGCAGTCAGACAAGGAGAGATGACCTGGCCCAGAGCGTCATAAATATCGATCATCTCAAGGCAATTTGCCAAAGCCCGCTTTTGGTCCAAGGGGCCGGAGGCAAGCATGTTGGTTTTGTCAGTCGGCACAAAGATCGCAAAGAAGCCCCCGGTCATCCGGGCGTTTTTCATGCGCTCCAAATCGATGTGTCCGCTGCCGTCTGAATTGATGAAGGCCTCGCCAAGCCAGTCCTCATTCGACCACAGACGCAAAAGCATATCATTGTGACCATCAAAGAATCTTGTCATTTGCGCCTCATCATATGTTGGTATAGCGGCGCGGATTGGGTCTTTGCAATTCGTTCTGCGGGCAAATCACCTGAGGCAATCAGGCTGTCATGTTTCAGACCAAACAAGAAAGAGTACCATTCCCGCGCGAGTGGCGACTTCCAACGCCAAAGCAGTGTTTCAATCGCGTCCATCTGCTGTGCATCTGGCAGAGGCAGGGCTTGAACAACGTCACCAGTCAGGGCAGGTGCGTCAAAAAACGACGCCAGATAAAAGAAAGCATCGGGCACGCCACTATCGGCAAGGGCGGCGCGCCATGCGGCAACATCATCTCCAGCACTCATAACCGCCAGCAGCAGCTTGTCAGTCTCTATCATGCCTGTGCCATTCAGCATGAGTTCACGGTTCATGCTTCGGCCTTTGTGTGGGCCGACAAACAGGCGCCGCGGGCAATAGTCGTTGCAATAGCGATTATCCCACAGCACCAGCCGCGCAAAACCGGCATCGGCGGCAAGGTCCTGTCCCGGCATCAGAGGGTTGTCTCCTGCAACAATTCTGTTGCCACAATGAAAGACTGGCGTTTTGGCCGGCAAGGCGCTGGCAAGATCAGAATAATGTGCCGTAGCCTCCCCCTCGTTTGAGGCGATCTCATCTGCATAGATTCGTGGGACGAGGGCCACAGGTTCACCAATGTCTTGGGCAAGGCGGTTCACTGTCGCGGCGTGACAACTGGCCTCGCTCATGCCTGGTGGGAAGTTGTCCGCAGAAGGGGCTTCGATGTCGTCAAACATCAATGCCAGCATATCGGCGCCCGCAGATTTTAGTTGATGTGACTTTTTAGAAAGGATGTCAAAGTCATTGGAATTATGCAGAAAGTTAAAATCAAGCCCAGGGGCAATGCCAGCAATGACAGCGATGTTCACAGCCTTTGCCTGCTGGCAGAATGCGGCGAAATTTTTGCACCATTCTTCATCCCAAAGGGTGCGCCATTCAACGCGATGGCGGCTGTCCTCCTTTGGCGCATAGAGATAGGCATTCATCCCGAGTGAGGCCAGTTGATCAAGGATTTGCCTGCGTTCAGGACCATGTCAACAAGCGGCCATAATAGCCTTCAATATAGCCGCGCATATGTTGAGATGATGTCATGGTCGCAGTGTGGCCTGTTTTGCCACGGCACGCCAGCCCAAATCCCCGCTATCATGCCTCTTCAGACCGTCCGCCATGGCGCACCATCAATCATCTCTGACGGCATAGGTCACTTTGGGGGTGGGGAATTGCTGATTGAAATTGCCGAGCGTGTGTTAGCTCGTTTCAGCATTTCGAGCATGTCATGCTGTAAAATGGCGACACATCCGGCGGTAAAGGCTGTGTCTTGTTCACAGAGGTGAAAGAAAATTGCACTGCCACGCCCGGCTTGAGGCGGATCATCATTATAGCCAAGCACAACAAGCAGATCATAGCGGTTATCATCTCGCCATAATGTCTCATGACGCGCTGCAAAAGGACGTTTGATCAGACAGTTATACGCCGGATCATCGGGATCGTCGCACCAGCCAAGGTCTGGCGTGATCGCGTATGTGGGCAGATCGGATGGAGGTGCCTCAAGCCTGTCGGGGCGATAATAGAGACATCGCATCGGCCATGTGCCAATTGGCGTTGCCATGTCGCCTTCACGTTTTTTGTCAGCATCAATCATACCGGTTTTGCCGATGATACAGCTGGACCGGATGTGGCCATTATCGAGCTCATAGCCGTCCAAAGATGATGTAACACGCCAGATATCCATGTGTGAAAGCCTGCCGACAACCACAGGCAAGGTCAAGTTTCACAAATTCGAGAGGAGACTGGCCAAAACCTGCCGTTCCTTCAAATTCTGGCTTATTAAAGCGGTGCAAGATAGGGAATTGCGCTCATGGGCGAAATGCGCATAGCATAAAGTCATTAAACTAGTGACTTGGCATATGCAGATTTATGCCTTTTTGTGACACGCCATGGGGAGGAATGCATGGCCAACGGACAAAGTACCCCGTCTTCGGGGCTTATCGGTGATTTTTTTACATCTTATTTTGAACCGCGAATGGCGCGGATTTTGTTGCTGGGCATGATCAGCGGCCTGCCGTGGGTTCTGATTGCAACGTCATTGTCTCTTTGGCTCAAGGAAGACGGGTTATCACGAAGCACGATCGGTTGGGCAGGTCTGATTTTTGGTGTCTACGCCATCAATTTCTGGTGGGCGCCGCTGATCGACAGATTGCGAATCCCTGTGCTAACCGAACGTCTTGGCCATAGAAAGGCGTGGATTGTCACCCTGCAGGCGGTGATATTGGCCTGTCTTGTGTTCTGGTCAACGCTGGAACCATCGGCATCGCTTGCACTTGTCATTGGTGCCGGTTTGGTGATTGCGGTATGTTCCGCCAGTCAGGACATCACCATTGACGCGCTGCGCATTGAGCAGATCGATAAGGACGATAATCGTGGCATGGCAGCCGGTGCCGCTGTCGCCGTTGTTGGTTGGTGGTCCGGGTACAAGCTTGGCGGTATGGTGGCGCTGCTTTTGGCGGATAAATTGCAGGCCATGGGCATCGAAAACTATTGGCAGATGACCTTCCTGTTCCTTGGCGTAATTGTGGTGTTGTGCAATCTCGCGCTGTTGTTTGTGCCGGAAACCGGTACTGATGAGCGCGCAGCAAGTCAGCGTGCGGCGCAACAAGCGATGGCCGACAAGATGGGCGGGCAGGGACCAATCGTCCAGCTCGCAAGTTTCTTTGTCACCACGATTGTTGACCCGTTATGGTCATTTTTCCGTAAGAACGGACTGCAAATCGGTATCCTCATTCTCGCCTTCATCTTCCTTTTCAAGATTGGCGAGGCTTTCATGGGCAAGATGTCGATCGTTTTCTATAAGGAAGTCGGTTTCTCAAAATCCGATATTGCGATCTACTCAAAAGGCCTTGGCTGGATCACAACGGTTGTTTTCACACTGATTGGCGGGTTTGTCGCCTTGCGGTCAGGCGTGGTGCGTGCGCTTCTGGTTTCGGGTATCGCGATGGCGGGAACAAACCTGCTGTTCAGTGTGCTGGCATGGGTTGGACCAAATGAATTGTTGTTCGCCTTTGCCGTGATCGCCGATGATTTGGCAGCGGCCTTTGCCACTGTTGCGTTTGTGACGTTTATTTCACTGCTGGTTGATCGCAATTACACGGCAACGCAATATGCGCTTCTGGCGTCTATCGGAACGCTTGGGCGGACGTTGCTGGCGTCATCGTCAGGAGCGCTCGTTGATTGGCTGGAAGGGGACTGGGGAATGTTCTTTATCATCACCACATTGATGGTGATCCCATCTTTGATCCTCTTGTGGCGATTGAGGTCACGTCTCGATGGCATTCAGAATTAGGGGCTGCGCACAGTGAGGCTGTGAGGTGGTGATCACTCGCCAGTGAGGCGAAAGATGTCTGCCTCACTGCCTGTCGCTGTGGCAAGACGGGGCAGGGCGAGGCTTATAGCCTCGCTTGCTACCGCATGATGATGTGCGTTTGCATGCAGGATATGCGTTGCTGACTGGCAGATCGCAACATGGCCCGGCCAGAACAACAGATCACCACGCTGCATCTCTTCACCCATCTTGACCGACTTGCCGTGTTGGCGTGCCCACTCCCGTTGGGGCCCGCTGTCACGGGGGCAGGCGATGCCTGCCGTCTGCAACGAAAGCTGGACAAGCGCTGAACAATCGATGCCTGACGCGCTTCGTCCGCCCCATAAATAGGGCACGCCGACAAGATTTTCGGCTGCAGAGATATAGTCATTGGCGTAATGGCCCAAATCACAGCACGCAATCGCCGGTATGAACCCTCTACGGCCTCCGGGGAGGTTGAGACGGTGCCAGTCCGCATTACTCGCCTCAACCCGCACCAGTGAGCCCAGTGAGAGACGTAACAAAGCGGGTGATTTGACATCTTGTTGGCTGGTGACATGCACCGACGCCACGGCAATTCTGGCGTTGGGGGCATGGTCATAGCCTGTAGCTGTGTCCTGCTTGATCCAGCCTTCATAGCCATCAGTATCAAGGCGCACTTTGTAATAGCCGGGCGCAAGGCCAAGAATTCTGGCGCGTTCACCGAACAATATTTCGGTATCAAGTCCGGCATCCGCCGAGGGGGTGTTGTAGAGCGGGGCGGTGGTCGCGATGATCGTCAGATATTGTTCTCCCGCCTTGCCGGTGCGCTCCTGCCACCATTTTCCGACATCAAAATTTGGGCAAGTCTTGTGCGTTTCGACCGCATCACGATGGCCAAGCACAATGGCGCCGGGATATTTGCTTTGCCACCGCCGCAATAAGGCTTCGAGGCTGTGCATCTGGGCATCGGTGAAGCTGTTCCTGCCAATCAGACAGACACCAAGGCTGTGATCATTGACGCCTTTGACATGCGCGCCTTGCCAATATTCGGGGCGTCCAGCTTCGCACAGCCCATCGCGGCCAATGACATAATGATAGCCAACCCCGTCCCAGCCAAAGCCAAGATGCATGTCCTGAATGTCTATTGCGCGCAACGGCTGATCATCCGGCGTGTCCGAACAATGGACAACAAGCAGCTTTATGGCATCAGGCTGTAAAGGCGGCATCGACAAATCCAGAGCGGTTGTTTGCTGGCGATATGCGTCTTGCCAACTATAGCCAAGACACATTCGGAATAACAGAATTCATAGAATATTTTGGGATGTTTGTATTGAAAACGGGCAATCCCGGTTTTGCCGAAATTGCCCGTCATTTTTTCAAAAATGCTGCTGGCAGATTACACGTCGAGCGTGTTGTCCTTCTCCCATTTTGAAAAATGAGCAACGTAGGAATTCCACTCTTGCATCTTCATTTTCAAATAGGCGGCAGAAAATTCATCGCCAAGCATCGCCTTGAGGCCTTTGTTTTTGTCAAATTCACGAAGCGCATCAAGCAAGTTCAATGGCAGCTTGGGTGCGCCACGAACCTTGTGACCTTCGGCATACATATCAATATCATAGCGTTTGCCGGGGTCGGCGTTGGTGCGCAAGCCGTCAAGACCCGCAGCAATGATGACCGCCTGCAGCAAATAGGGGTTCACCGCGCCATCGGCGAGGCGCAGTTCAAACCGCCCCGGACCCGGAACACGCACCATATGGGTCCGGTTATTGCCGGTCCAAGTGACTGTATTTGGTGCCCATGTGGCGCCAGAGGTGGTGCGTGGTGCATTGATCCGCTTGTAGCTGTTGACAGTCGGGTTAGTGATCGCAGCCAATGCGCTGGCATGTTTCATAATTCCACCGAGGAAATTACGTCCCCGCGCCGACAGGCCAAGCTCCATGCTGTCGTCGGCAAACATGTTCACCTTGCCGGCTTTGTCCCATACAGAAATATGCGCATGACAACCATTACCTGTCAGCCCTTCGACAGGCTTTGGCATGAAGGTGGCACGATAGCCGTGCTTCTCGGCAATCGATTTGGTCATGAACTTGAAAAAGCTGTGCTTGTCAGCCGTGTTCATCACATCGTCAAATTCCCAGTTCATTTCAAACTGGCCGTTGGCGTCTTCATGATCGTTCTGGTAGGGGCCCCATCCCAGTTCCAGCATATAGTCGCAAATCTCGGAAATGACGTCATAGCGGCGCATCAGGGCCTGTTGGTCGTAACAGGGCTTTATGGCTGTATCATACTCATCGGAAATTTGCTCGCCATCTGGCGTTAACAGGAAAAATTCGGCTTCGACGCCTGTTTTGACATGAAGTCCATCTTTTGCGGCCTCGGCAATAAGAGTACGAAGCACATTACGCGGCGCTTGGGCGACTGGTTCATCTTCCATGATGCAGTTCGCCGCAACCCAGGCAACTTCTGGCTTCCATGGCAGTTGAATGACGGAATTCGGATCAGGAATCGCCAGCATATCGGGGTATGCAGGCGTGTGGTCAAACCATGTGGCAAAGCCTGCAAAGCCTGCGCCATCAACTTGCATATCGGCAATCGCCTGTGCCGGCACCAGTTTTGCACGTTGCCCACCGAACATGTCGGTGTAGGAAATCATAAAATATTTTACGCCTTTGTCTTTTGCAAAGGTTGCAAGATCGATACTCATGCCTTCATCCCTCCCTTTTTATTTCCGCGGGCGTTGTTACCCCCGACAGAATCAATCTCTAGAAGCCGCCGGTTCCGGGGATCCAGTCAGTTCCTGATAATGGGACGCCAGCCATCGCTGCCGCCTCTATCGTTAATGCGCACAAATCCTCTGGTTCGAGATTGTGCACATGATTCTTACCACAGGCCCGCGCGATGGTCTGCGCTTCCAGTGTCATCACTTTTAGATAATTGCGTAATCTTCGGCCACCTTCAACCGGATCAAGCCGCGCCATTAATTCTGGTGATTGCGTTGTGATGCCAGCAGGGTCATTTCCCTCGTGCCAGTCATCATAGGCACCGGCGGTGGTGCCAAGTGCGTTATATTCGCTTTCCCAGCGCGGGTCATTGTCGCCAAGTGCGATCATCGCCGCGGTGCCAATCGACACTGCGTCAGCCCCAAGGGCGAGCGCCTTGGCAACATCAGCACCAGTCCGGATGCCGCCTGAGATGATGAGCTGTACCTCACGATGCATGCCAAGATCCTGCAACGCCCTCACCGCAGGCCGGATACAGGCAAGCGTGGGTTGGCCAACATGTTCAATGAAAACATCCTGTGTCGCCGCCGTGCCACCCTGCATGCCATCAACAACCACAACGTCTGCTCCTGCTTTGACGGCGAGCGTGGTATCGAAATAGGGGCGGGCACCACCCACCTTCACATAGATCGGTTTTTCCCAATTGGTGATTTCACGCAATTCGAGAATCTTGATCTCAAGGTCGTCCGGGCCGGTCCAATCTGGATGCCTGCATGCAGAACGCTGGTCGATTCCCGGCGGCAGGTTGCGCATTTCCGCGACACGGTCACTGATTTTCTGGCCAAGCAACATACCGCCGCCACCCGGTTTTGCCCCTTGCCCAACGACGACTTCAATCGCATCGCAGCGGCGCAAATCATCAGGGTTCATACCGTAACGAGACGGCAGATATTGATAGACAAGTTTTTTTGAATGTCCGCGCTCTTCCTCGGTCATGCCACCGTCACCCGTGGTGGTTGAGGTTCCGGCCATGGTCGCACCACGTCCAAGCGCCTCTTTCGCTGGCCCGGAGAGGGCGCCAAAGCTCATTCCTGCGATGGTAATCGGGATTTCGAGTTCGATTGGCTTCTTCGCGAAACGGGTTCCAAGCGTGACATTGGTCTCGCATTTCTCACGATAGCCTTCCAGCGGATAGCGTGACACCGATGCGCCCAAAAACAGCAGATCGTCAAAATGGGGGACCTTACGCTTGGCACCACCACCACGGATGTCATAGATGCCGGTAGCGGCTGCACGTCTGATTTCCGCATTGATCGGGTTGCTGAAGGTTGAAGACTGGATGGGAACCGTGCGAGGCGGCGTGTTTTTGAATTCTCTTTCATCTTCAAATCCTTAATAGGCCGCAGCGTTGTCGATGTTGAAATGATACAGTTCTCTTGCAGACCCATAGCGGGTGAATTCTTCGGGTTTTGCGTCGGCGCCTGCCTGATCAAGCAAATCCTGCAACAGCGCAATATGTTCGGGCCGCATTTCCTTTTCGATGCAATCTGCACCAAGGCTTTTGACTTTGCCGCGGACAAACAGGCGTGCCTCATAGAGCGAGTCGCCAAGCGCATCACCGGCATCGCCCAAAACTACGAGATTGCCTGACTGGGCCATGAATGCCGACATATGGCCGATATTGCCGTGCACAACGATGTTAATTCCCTTCATGGAAATGCCGCAACGTGAAGAGGCATTACCCTTGATCACCAGCAAGCCACCACGCCCGGTGGCACCGGCATATTGGCTGGCGTCACCTTCGATGACGACTTTGCCTGACATCATGTTTTCCGCAACGCCCGGGCCAACAGAGCCCTTTACCGTGATCGTGGCCTGTTTGTTCATCCCGCCGCAATAATAGCCCGTGGAACCTTTAACGGTGACGTCTATTGGCGCGTCCAGCCCGACAGCAATCGCATGGCTGCCGCGCGGATTAACGATTTCCCAGCTTGTCTGGTTGGTGCTGTCCTTCTGGCTTTGCAGCGTCTGATTCAGCGTGCGCAGGCCTTCGGCTTCAAGATCAAAAATCTGCATGTCAGTGTTTCCAGAAATATACGGTTGCAGGTTCGGGTTCCCAAACGCGGGCGTTGTCGATATCGGGCAGGTTAACAAGGGCTCGGTATTCCGAACCAAACGCGACATAGCGATCGGTTTCCGCCATTACTGCGGGTTTGCACGCAATCGGATCACGTAAAACGCCAAAGCCGTCTCGGGTGCCAACGACAAAGGTAAAGAACCCGTCCAGTTCATTCAGGCCGGTTTCAAGAGCCTCGCCAAGAGATGCGCCTTGACCCATCTTGTAGGTCAAATATGCCGCGGCAACCTCGGAGTCATTGTCTGTTTCAACATGCACGCCATTATATTTCAATTTGCGGCGCAGACTGTTGTGATTGGAGAGCGAGCCATTGTGCACAAGACATTGATCCGCACCGGTTGAGAAGGGGTGTGCGCCCATCGTTGTCACCGCAGATTCAGTCGCCATCCGGGTGTGGCCTATACCATGTGTACCAGCCATGCCGGCGATATCAAAGCGGGCGGCAACGTCACGCGGCAACCCCACTTCCTTGTAGATTTCTATAACTTCGCCAGCGCTCATAATCTTGACGTCCGGACGAAGTGCGGCCAGTGCCTCGCGCACCTCCGTCACCCTATCCGCGGGGATATTGAGCACGGCATGTGTATCGATCTGACGAAGGCTTGCATCGCACCCAAGATGGTTTGCAATCTCCTTGTCAAGGTTGGCAAAATCTGCGTCTGGAGCGCGAGATTGTAGGGTGACTTTACTCCATTTGTCCTTGCCGCTGCCATAAATGGCGATGCCCGCACTATCAGGCCCACGATCCGACATGGTTACCAGCATTTCGCTCAGCAGCGCGCCAAGCTGTGGTTCAAGAGACTTGTCTTTTAGAAATAATCCAACGATGCCGCACATGCACCATGACTCCATCCAACGGGGTTACGATAGGTCTGATCATACGCCAACAGGCAAAACTCTCAAGAAACTTTTATTCTTATTGAGATATTTTTTTGGGCAAGCGAAACATTGGTCAAATTCGCCAGAATCAGAGGCTTTGGGACGTCTATTTGGTTTGTGGGTATGAGATGACAGAGATGAATTTCGCCGGCAGGTCGATCAATGTTTCGGGCCCGTGAGGTGCGTCAGACTCAAAGAACAATGTATCGCCGGGTTCCAACCGGAATAATTTGTCGCCATGCCTGTATTCAACGATGCCTTCCAGCATGTAAATCATCTCTACGCCGTCATGTTGAAAGGTGGGAAAGCGGTCTGACGCCTCGGTAAGGGTGATCAGATAGGGTTCGACAATGACACCGCTTGAATTGGATTTGAGGTGTCCGAGCAAATTATATTGATGTCCGGCGCGGGTGCCCGCTCTTGTCGTCTCAACGCCGGTTCCCGATTTGGTGTGAACCGCATAGCGCGTCTCTTCGTAGCCGCGCAGAAAACTGGTCAAAGGCACGCTGAGCGCAACGGCGAGGCTCTGTAGCGTGGAAAGTGATGGCGAAATGTTGCCATTCTCGATCTTTGACAGCATACCCTTGGACAGGCCTGTCCGCTCAGCGAGCTCGCTTACCGTAATTCCCTGCTGCAGCCGAAAGCCCTTGATCGCGCGTCCAATGGCAATTTCCAGCACTTTTTCGCGCGAGGCGCGCTGATGCGGGTCTTGATTCAGTATCGCGTCATTTTGTTTGGTCATGATGCTGCTCTGGCCTCTATTCCCAGTTTACAATTTTGTCGCCGAGAAAACCATCGGGGCCAGAATTTTCCGGCTGACTAGACCAAATAAAGTTTCGACCTTTTTATGGGCGTTGTCACCCATCAGCATATGAAGGCCGAGAGCAGGGCGTGTTTCACTCTTCATTTTATTCAAAAGTTTTTCAATAAAAACAGCTGTAAATTCTGATTTGTTATTAATTGAGTTTAATTCAAGGCCAGCCGCCTTGAAGGCGCTTTCATAGGTGCCAACATCATCCACGGCGCTATCTGCCGCATTGTTTGCCCATGGCACAGGAAATTCCATGTTGCCATCACCAACACGAACAACGTCATAAATCACAAGAGGTGAATTTGGCTTGATGGTGCGCCCGATCTCGATGATCAATCTGTTCTTGTTGGCGATGTTCATGCCCACATGAATCATATATGCACCATCAAACCGGTTGTCGGCAAACGGCATATCGAGGGCGCTGCCTTCATGAAGGCACACGCTGTCGGCAAAGCCGGTCAGCGCTGAAAGCCTGTTTCCCGTCTCAACATAGTCTTTTGACAGGTCAATGCCGATAATATTGGCCCGGCTGCGCTCGGCGATGGTGCGGGCGGGGCCACCAAGGCCGCAGCCAACATCCAGTACCTCGTCACCGGTTCTGGCGGCAAGCGCATCAATGACAAACTCTGTCGCTGCGGTGCCGCCGATGTGAAATTCATCCACGGGTTTCAGATCACTTGCCTTCGGATTGGAAATTCCGTCCTCTGAAAGACGATCGATGATCCGCGCAAACAGGTCATCGCTTCTATAATGTGTGGTGATGCTGGTTTCATCCGTCATGGAAGCGCTTTCGCAATATCGGAATATTTACCCAATCGTTAATGATCTGACGGTCAGACACCCTCTACGATGGTCTGAACGCTTGTCGATGCTGACTGGCGAAGCGCTTTGGCTTTTGCATATTCGTCGGAGTGATACCACGCCTCTGCCGCCTCATAGGAAGGGAACTGAATAACCACGTGGCGGTTGCCATGTGGCTCTGCCTCAAAGCTCTGTGCTTTGCCACCCCGAACCAGAAAGGCGCCGCCAAAATGCTGAATGGTTGGCAGGACGAGCTTTACATAATCGGCATAAGTGTCAGGGTCGGTGACGTTGATCTGGGCAATAACATAACCGTGGGCCATTCTTTTCTCCTGTTAAGCGTAATTGTGGCCAGATTTGCCACACAAAAGATACGTTGCAAAGGCCAGCCCTTAAAACAAGAGGGGTAATGCCACGGTAGAGCCGTAAGAGAGGTGGCGCAATGCCCCGAAAATCCTCCAGCCACTATTGCATTGATTGGCCCGATTGCTGGTCAAAAAAGGACGCACCTTTGGGAAGTGCAGGCATCTCGAGTGCGAATTCAGATGTGCGTACCACGCCATTGTCACGGCCTCGTACAATGTGCCCCTGATACGTGCAGGGAACTGGAGATGGTGATAGAGGTATGGCATCTACAGCACTGTAAACACATATGAATAATGTTCTGGGGTTGGTGGATGTGTTGGGGGCTGATCCATGCAGAAGACGGGTATGCATCAGACATACGCTCCCGGCTTTACCAAGACAGGTGACATGATTTTTGCGGGCATTTTCGGTCACATCACTCGCCACCGCGCCGGTGAATGTACCATCATGCCAGAGTGAGTGCAGCGGGCCGCGATGCGTTTCCGGACAGACTTCAAGCGGTCCGTTTTCCTCATCAACATCATCCATCATCAACAAGGCCGTGACGAGGGAGTCATTGCTGTGCGGGGTAAAGGGAAAATCCTGATGCCATTTGACCGCCGTCGCCGCACCCGGAAGTTTGGAATTGATTTTGCTGTGGTGCAATTTGACATCGGGTCCAATCAAATCGGCAACCATGTCAGTCATGCGGCTGTTGGACATGACGTTGAAAAAGGCCGGTGATATTTCATGTGGTGCGTTGACTCGGCGCAAGAGCGGCTTTTCGGCACAGTGTCCGGTCTCGGTATCGAACCGTGGTTTGCCGTTAATCATCTCGCCATAGGATTGGGCGTGACTGCGGCTGTCTTCGACCCAAGTGGCGAAATCAGTCTTGATCGTGGCGAGTTCACTGGCTGTTACCGCGTCCGGAACAACCAAATATCCGGTTTCATTAAAGAAATCTATCTGGTCTTGTGTCAGCATAATATGTGCATTTCCATTTTTTCTAATGTGCTGAAAATCAGTATGCATAAAATTCAGGGCATGACCATCTCTGCTGATATATGGGGGTGTCAATTTAATAATGGCACTTCGTTCATTTGCTCTCATGCATGTGTGTTTCGGTGTGGTTGCGTTTTCGGTGTTACCAAAGCCATTGGCATATCGGTTCTGATGCGACATGCTTTGGTTGTTTGCGGTGCACCGGTGAGGGGCCGCAATGGTTCAGGTTAAAGGAGTCTCTTCATGCATTACGCACCCGGTCAGGAATCCTGCCCTCTGCCTTTTTCACCATTCAAATCCTGCACGGTGCCACGACCAATTGGCTGGCTCTCTACCATTTCTGGTGATGGTGTGCCCAACCTTGCCCCCTATAGCCAATGGCAGAATCTATCTTTTGATCCGCCTT
The DNA here is from genome assembly GCA_038147495.1 of Alphaproteobacteria bacterium. Taxonomy (GTDB): domain Bacteria; phylum Pseudomonadota; class Alphaproteobacteria; order Puniceispirillales; family Puniceispirillaceae; genus MED-G116. The sequence continues at coordinate 251,057 of JAYQTT010000002.1, forward strand.
TGGTGATGTTTGCGGCGAACCAGCTGAGCTCTGGCGAGCGCAAACACACCGTGCTGAACGCTGAAGAAACCGGTTGGTTTGTCTGGAACATGGCGACCTATGATTTGCGTGACGCGGTCAATGCGTCAGCTGTCGAATGGGCGGCCGAAGAAGATGAATTTGCCAAAGCCGGGGTCACGCCCATTGCCTGTGTTGATGCACCCTGTCCACGTGTGAAGGAAAGCCCGGCACATTTTGAGTGCCGTTATCTGTCCACGCACAGACTGAAAGGGCATTCAAACCATGGCTGGGTTGATGTTGTTTATGGTGAGGTGGCCCGAATTCATGTCGCGGATGAGGTGATCATGCCAGACGGTAAGATGGATATCGCCCGAATCCGGCCTTTGGCACGGCTTGGCTATTATGATTACACGTCAGTAACTGACGTTTTTGAGATGCGTATACCCGGCGCGACCGGTGCGGCGGCGGCAGGGCTTGAAGGCAAGGCCAGTGAGGATAAGTGAGCCTGTAGTTTGCTGAGCTTCAGGCGTTTTCGGCGGAAATTTTTGCATCAAAGCTGGGTTTGTTTACGGTATCCGGCGTGAAATACGAGCTCTACCATGGTCAGCGCTGTCTTTTGATCCCAAGTTGTGCGTGAGATGACAAAAAGCGCTGCCCCCGGTTCTGTGTTGAGCAACCCGGCTTCATCTTCACTTGCATTCTTTGCTCCGAATTCAATGTCACCATGGGTGAAAGGGGTGTTCTGCAACATCCATTCATTGGCGCTTACGCTGGTAAAACTGATCTCGGCCAAATGCGGCATGGCCTTGCTGTTAATCCACCTGTCCTCAATGACATATGGTTTGTTGTCCGCGCAGTGAAGTGCGCAAACATGGAGTAACTTCTCACCTGCAGATAATCCAAACTGCTTTGTCACGGTGGCAGGAGCGGCTTCGATCTTCTGATCCAGCAATTTGTATTGGTGCGTCTTTCCGTCAGCCTCAATTTCACGACGAATGAGAGGGATGGAGAGGGTCGCCTTGGTTACAGGATGCAGAGCCACGCTGGTTCCGGCTTTGCGCCGACGATCCAGCAATCCCATGTCGGCAAGCGTGCGAAGGGCGCGATTGACGGTGACACGGGCACAGCCGAATTCAACAGCAAGGTCGGCCTCGTTTGGGATGGATTGGCCCGGAACCCACTCGCGCGTGTAGATTCGGCGTTCAACTTCGGCCATCACATCACGCCAGTTTGTCCTCGAAGATGTTGTCATCCCGGCCATTTCATGTTGTTACAGTTCCGTTCGCAAAGCGGCCATTGTGTCACGATAGGCTGAAACAATCGCGTCATGGTTTCGATGTCGTCCACCGGTAACAAGGTGCCGCCCGGCAGACCAGACGTCTTCAACAAGATGGTCATCACCGGCGAAAATGAAACTGTCGATAAGCTGATCGCCTTTGCGACCCGCGAGGGCCACAGCCTGTTGATCGAGTGCCATCAGATCTGCCCAGTAACCGGGTGCGATCTGGCCGGTGTGGCGGCCTGCGGCCTGCGCACCTCCGGCAATTGCCGCCTCCAGGATATACCGCCCTGTCGATGCTGTTGACGTTGCCAGTGCCGCCCGCGAACGGTCTCGCAGGCGCTGCGAATATTCGAGACTTCGTAATTCCTCTGATAATGAAATCCGGATATTTGAGTCAGAGCCAATGGAAATATTACCGCCGGCGTCAAACCAATTGACGCCATCAAAGATGCCGTCTCCAAGGCTGGCTTCGGTGATCGGGCAGAGACCGGCAACGGCACCGGTTTTCGCCAACCCCTCGGTTTCGTGCGGCTCCATCTGCGTACAGTGAATGAAACAGCAATCCGAACCCACATCAATGTTGTCGAGCACCCACTCGACTGGGCGTGCCCCCAAAAATTGAACGACTTCGGTGACTTCAGCGCGCTGTTCGGCCAGATGCATGTGGAACGGACCGCCATCGGCAAGCTCTCTACTGGCGCCAAGACTGTCTGGTGAGACCGCCCGAAGGCTGTGCGGTGCCACGCCAAACACGCTGTCAGCCGGCAAGTCCTTCAGACCATCGCGAACATCACTGCACAGGGCGGCAAACCCATCCAGATCATTATGGAATCGGCACTGGCCGCGAACCAATGAACGCAAATCACAGCCACCATATTGATAATGCACCGGCAGCATGGTCAGACCAATTCCGGTGGTTTTTGCAGCAGACATGATCCGATCAGCCATTTCGCCGCGCCGCTCATACGGACTGCCATCGGGAGCGTGATGCAGATAATGGAACTCAACATTCGTGGCATAGCCCGCTTCCAGCATTTCCATCTGTACCAGCGCGGCAATTGCCTCAACATGATCTGGCGTCAATTGATCAAGAAACAGATACATCAGCTCGCGCCAAGTCCAGAAACTGTCTTGTGGGTTATCACTCCGGTGTTCCGTCAAGCCGGCCATAGCCCGCTGAAAGGCATGACTGTGTGAATTGGCGGGCGCGGGTAAAAGACAGGACACATGCGTTTCGGCTGGCTCGCCGTTGAAATCGGGTTTCACTCCGGAAATTCGACCATCCTCGCCCAGTTCAAGGCGCACATTATCGCGCCAGCCATCAGGCAGGAGGGCAGTGTCTGCATGGATTGATGCCATGGGTTAATTCCTGTTGACAGGTTATTATGTATGTACATATAAATGAAATGGGGGAGTAAGGCAAGGTCTCGTGATGAAAGCTCTGATCACAAATGCAGCGTTGACGTTGCTTGATGACGATTTGTCGAATGAGGTCGCCAAAGACGTCATTGATGAGGGTTATGGCCTTGTTCCCGAGGGCTATCTCTTCATTGAAGATGGCGTGATCTCAGCAGTCGGCGCTATGTCGTCAATGCCGGAACATCTGCTCAGCGCAGCTGGCATCACGCAGATTGACGCTGCCGGAAAGCTGCTCACCCCCGGTTTTATCGATTGTCACACGCATGTTGTTCATGGCGGCCATCGCGCGGTGGAATTTGAGTTGCGTCTGAAGGGGGCAAGCTATGCCGAGGTGGCCAAAGCGGGAGGCGGCATTGTGTCCACGGTCAATGCAACGAGATCGCAGTCTGTCGAGGATCTTGTTGCAGGTGCATTGCCTCGGGTCGATGCACTGATCGCCGAGGGTGCTTGCCTGATTGAAGTAAAATCAGGCTATGGTCTGGATATCGAGACAGAATTGCGGATGCTGCGGGCAGGGCGCGCTATTGCTACCAAACGACCTGTGCGCGTTGTGACAAGCTTTCTTGGGGCACATGCAATGCCACCCGGCGAGGATTTATCGCCGGATGATTACATTCAGAATATCTGTATTCCCGCCCTGCGATTAGCTCATGCAGAGGGTCTGGTGGATGCCGTTGATGGTTTTTGCGAATCGATTGCCTTTACCGCTGACCAGATAGCACCTTTATTTGACGTTGCGGCGGAACTGGGTCTACCGGTCAAACTTCATGCCGAGCAACTGACAAGGTGTGGGGGAACCCTTCTTGCTGCGCGTCACAACGCACTTTCTGTTGATCATGTCGAATATGCGAATGAAGAGGATGCCATAGCGCTGGCTGCGGCGGGAAGTGTGGCTGTGTTGCTGCCGGGCGCGTTTTACACCATTCGTGAAACACAAAAGCCGCCGGTTGATTTGTTGCGAAAACATGGTGTGCCGATGGCGCTTGCCACGGATGCCAATCCCGGCTCATCGCCTTTGACCTCATTGTTGTTGGCGATGAATATGGGATGCACCTTGTTTCATATGACGCCCTGTGAGGCTCTAGCCGGAGTGACGCGGAACGCCGCCTGTGCGCTGGGAATGAGAGATGCGGGCATGTTGCGCGCCGGATATCGAGCTGATCTTGCCTTGTGGAATGTCACCCATCCAGCGGAACTTTCCTACAGAATTGGTTTCAATCCGCTAAATCTGCGTATTTTTGGGGGGCAAATATCATGATCACATTGGTGCCGGGTGAGACCACACTGGATCAGCTTGAGCGAATCTGGCGTGGCAATGACTCCATTGATTTGCACAGTGATACCAAGGCGCCGATTGAGGCCGCGGCCACCTTTGTTGCGCAGGCGGCGGCAGGGGATGATGCGGTTTATGGCGTCAATACAGGGTTTGGCAAGCTGGCCAACGTGCCGATCGCGGCGGATCAAACCGCACAATTGCAACGTAACCTTATTCTGTCTCATTGCTGCGGCGTCGGTGAAGCGCTTGATGCGCCGACAACACGGTTGATGATGGTGCTAAAGCTTTTGTCGCTTGGCCGTGGTGCTTCCGGTGTTGCATGGCAAACTGTAGACCTGATTGTGGGAATGCTGAATAAAGGCGTATTTCCATTGATACCGGTTCAGGGATCCGTTGGTGCGTCGGGTGATTTGGCGCCACTTGCACATATGGCGGCAGTGATGCTTGGCGAGGGTGAGGCCAGCTTTGATGGTAAAATAATGTCCGGCGGTGCGGCGCTTGCGGCGGCAGGATTGTCACCGGTGATCTTTGGCCCAAAAGAGGGGCTTGCGCTGATCAACGGCACGCAATTTTCCACCGCCTGTGCGCTTGCCGCTTTGTTCAGCGGCTGGCGGAATGCAAGTGCCGCGGTGGTGACAGCGGCGTTGTCGACAGACGCCATTATGGGCTCGACGGCACCGCTGGTTGATGCGATCCACACATTGCGTGGTCATGCGGGCCAGATTGCTGTTGCCCGGGCACAGCGGGCGATCATGGAAGGGTCTGAAATCCGTGAAAGCCATCGTGAGGATGATACCCGTGTGCAAGACCCCTATTGTATTCGCTGCCAGCCTCAAGTAACGGGTGCCGCCATGGATTTGCTGCATTTTGCTGGAAAAACACTGGAGATTGAGGCCAATGCAGTTACCGATAATCCGCTGGTGCTTGTTGAAGAGGGGCGCATCGTATCCGGCGGTAATTTTCACGCCGAGCCTGTGGCTTTTGCGGCTGACCAGATCGCCCTTGCGCTTGCCGAGATTGGCTCAATTGCCCAGCGGCGCGTTGCCTTGATGGTCGACCCGTCTCTGAGTTTTGATCTGCCGCCGTTTCTGACAAATGATCCGGGGCTCAATTCAGGCTTTATGGTAGCAGAAATTACAAGTGCCGCATTGATGAGCGAGAACAAGCATCTGGCCAACCCATGTTCCACCGACAGCACGCCGACATCGGCAAATCAGGAGGATCATGTCAGCATGGCGGCGCATGCCGCGCGCCGATTGCAAAAAATCAATGCCAATCTGAATATGATTCTGGGGATAGAGCTTGCCTGTGCCGTTCAGGGTGTAGGCTTCAGGGCCCCGTTAAAGACCAGTCCCATGCTTCAGGATGTGATCGCAAGGGTCAGAAAAAAGATAACGCCGTTGGATCAGGATCGGTTTATGGCCCCGGATCTACAGCTTGCGGCGATGATGATTGCAGATGGTAGCCTTGTCAAAGGTCTGGATATGCCAGCCTATATTCTTGGCCAGTCAACCGCTTGATCAAAAGGTGCAAAGGAGAGTTTGATGACGAATTCCCGTCATAATATTCGCGATGTTTTTCCGCCGACAGGAAATCAGATCACGGCGAAGAGCTGGTTGACCGAGGCCCCGATGCGGATGCTGATGAATAATCTTCATCCCGATGTGGCAGAAAACCCGCACGCGCTTGTGGTGTATGGTGGCATTGGCCGCGCTGCCCGGACATGGGAAGATTTCGACAAGATGGTTGCGACGTTACAGGACCTCGAGTCCGACCAGACGCTTTTGGTACAATCAGGCAAGCCGGTAGGCGTGTTCCGCACACATAAGGACGCGCCGCGTGTCCTGATTGCCAACTCCAATCTTGTGCCGCATTGGGCCACTTGGGATCATTTTAACGAATTGGATAAACGCGGGCTTGCCATGTATGGCCAGATGACGGCCGGTTCATGGATTTATATCGGTACCCAGGGCATTGTGCAGGGCACTTATGAGACCTTTGTTGAAGCCGGTCGCCAGCATTATGACGGTAATTTGAAGGGCCGCTGGATTCTTACTGCTGGATTGGGCGGCATGGGGGTGCACAGCCATTGGCAGCGGTGATGGCGGGGGCATGTTGTCTGGCTGTCGAATGTGATGAAACACGGGCAGATTTCCGGCTCCGTACGCGCTATGTCGATGAAAAGACGCATTCTCTTGACGAGGCTCTGGCCATGATTGATGGCTGGTGTAAGGCAGGCGAGGCAAAGTCGGTTGCGCTGATTGGCAATGCCGCCGAAATTTTTCCTGAGCTTGTACGCCGTGGAGTAAAGCCCGACATCGTCACTGACCAGACATCGGCGCATGATCCGCTTCATGGCTATCTGCCGCTTGGCTGGAATGTGGCTGAATGGCGTGCCAAGCAGGAAACACATCCAAAAGAGGTGGAAGCTGCTGCGCGCGCCTCAATGAAGACGCATGTGGCGGCAATGGTCGACTTCTGGAATGACGGTGTGCCTACGCTTGATTATGGCAATAATATCCGTCAGGTCGCCTCCGAGGAAGGATTGGATACGGCCTTCAGTTTTCCGGGATTTGTTCCAGCCTATATCCGGCCACTATTCTGTCGGGGGATCGGCCCGTTTCGTTGGTGTGCCCTGTCAGGTGATCCTGAAGACATCTACAAGACAGACGCCAAGGTCAAGGAACTGGTCGATGATGCGCATCTCCATAACTGGCTTGATATGGCGCGTGACCGCATTGCCTTCCAAGGACTGCCGGCTCGGATTTGCTGGGTCGGTCTTGGTGTTCGGCACCGGCTTGGCCTAGCCTTTAATGAAATGGTCCGTAACGGCGAATTATCTGCCCCCGTGGTGATTGGGCGGGACCATCTGGACAGTGGGTCTGTTGCCTCGCCAAACCGCGAGACAGAGTCAATGAAAGACGGATCGGACGCCGTGTCTGACTGGCCGTTGCTGAATGCGCTATTGAATACAGCAAGCGGCGCGACATGGGTGTCGATCCATCATGGTGGTGGTGTCGGTATGGGCTTTTCTCAACATTCCGGCATGGTCATCTGCTGTGATGGTAGCGAGGATGCAGACCGTCGTATTGCCAATGTTCTATGGAATGATCCTGCAACCGGGGTGATGCGCCACGCTGATGCCGGGTATGAGGATGCGTTGGCGTGTGCGCGTGAACAGGGGCTTAACCTGCCGGGCATTTTGGATTAGCGGCCGTGTATTCTTGACGAGAGGAATGTTTCGTCGATCAATGCTGTAATATCTTTGACAGAAATGCCTCGGCACGCTCACCACGTCCGCCTGCAAAGAACTCGTCTTTGGTGCAACTTTCCTCAATTCGTCCTTCATCCATGAAGACGACGCGGTCCGCGACTTCGCGGGCAAAGCCCATCTCATGCGTCACTACCATCATGGTCATGCCGTCTGCAGCAAGTTCTGTCATAACATCCAGCACCTCATTGATCATTTCCGGATCAAGCGCGGACGTGGGCTCATCGAACAGCATAACGCGTGGTTTCATCGCCAACGCCCGTGCAATGGCGACACGCTGTTGTTGTCCACCTGACAGCTGGCTTGGGAATTTATCTGCCTGATCGGCAATCTGCACCCGATCAAGATAATGAAGTGCGATGTCATTCGCCTCCGAGCGAGAAAGATTGTTGTTACGAATGGGGCCGAGGGTCACATTTTCCAGAATCGACATATGCGGAAACAGGTTGAAGCTCTGGAACACCATGCCGACTTCGCGTCTGACATGCTCCAGTTGTTTCATGTTGCCATAGACCTCGCGTCCACAAACATGAATGGTTCCCTGCTGATGGTTTTCCAGTTGATTGACACACCGGATCATTGTTGATTTTCCCGAACCTGAAGGGCCGCATACGACCACACGCTCTCCCTGTGCAACCGACAGATTAATGTTTTTGAGGGCTTGAAAATGATCAAACCATTTACTCACACCGTCAAAGGCAATCAGGATATCGGAAGAGGGCTGTGTAGAGTGATTGTCTAGCATGATGGTTCCTATCGGCGGGTGCGCAAGGCGCGTCTTTCGAGATAACCGAACAGCGCGGCGAATGAATAACAGAGAACAAAATACATTGCCCCGACAATGATCCAGGTTTCAAAAACCTTGGTCGTTGTTGATGCCACCTCTGTGGCAAGGAAGGTCAATTCCTGTATAGAGATCAGAGACACGATAGCGGAGTCCTTGATCAGGGTGATGAACTGGCCTGCAAGCGGCGGCAGAATTTTACGGACTGCCTGCGGAAAAATAATGTCGCGAAGAACATTGATTGGTGACAGGCCAATGGCGCGCGCCGCTTCCCATTGACCTTTTGGAATGGATTGAATGCCGGCGCGCACAATTTCTGTGATATAGGCGCCCTCAAACAATGCAAGGCATAGCGCGCCCGCGACAAAATTGGAGAGTAATTTGGGGTCACCAAACAGCGTGTAAAAGACGCCGGAATTTACAAACGCTCCGTTCTTGTCAATGTCGTCAAGGCCGATCAAAGGCATCAATTGACCGGAAAGAAAGAAATAAAAGATAAAAATAAAGACCACTGGCGGAATGTTACGCACCAGTTCTACATAACAGCGGCTGATCATCCGCATTGCCAGGTTCTTGCTTGTCCGCATATACCCCATGACAAGGCCAATTGTGGCAGCGACCAGAGTGGCCCAGAAGGCAAGTCTCAACGTTGTGGCAATGCCTTCAAGCAATAGATTGGGCACATAACGTGACTTTTCTTCATCGAAATAGATGACAAAGTTTAAAACGCGCGACCAGTTCCAGTTGTAGACAAGCACGTCACTGACACGGTAGACCGCATAGGCAATCACAGCACCAACCAGACCAAAACAAACATAGTCTACGGTCGTTAGTTTGCGTCGTGTCTGTATAGGCGGTGCGTTCATGCGGTGTCTCTTGTCATGTGATCACCGACAGGAAAATCCTGCCGGTGACTGTTTTTTTTTATGTTGTGCTGATGCTGAGAACTATTGCTCCAGCTTGACCATGTCTTTCCAGCCTGAACGGTTCTTGAACCAGAAGTCATGACGCTCTTTGAGCCATCCACTGCTGCTGTTGACCACGATCCAGTTGCTGAAGAAGTTAAGGGCGTCTGCATCACCTTTACGAAGGGCAAAGCCCTCGTTACCGCGTGTCAGATTCTCGCCGTCAAAAGCAACAAACACGTCATTTGGATACGCCTCAGACCAGAAGCGTGGTTTTGGCGCGCTTGAGATCATCGCATGCGCATTGCCGTTTGCAACTTCCTGGAAGGCTTGCGCATCGTCATCAAACTGGCGCAGCGTTGCTTTTGGAAAGAGCTTTTCGGCAGCTTTACATGGTGTTGCACCACGACGACAGGCGATTGTCACGCTTGACTGATTATACTCCTCCATTGTTGTGAAATTGCCTGCAAGCTTTTTGTTTGCAGCCATCATCTGGCCCGAATGCGCGTAAGGGGTGGTGAAGTTCACTGTCAGGTTCCGCTGTGGGGTGATCGACATGCCACCAATGATGACGTCAAACTTCTTCGCCAACAGCGCTGGAATGATTCCGCTCCATGCTGTAGGAACAAACTCAACCTCGACGCCCATATCGGCAGCAACCTTCGTTGCTACGTCAATTTCAAAGCCGATAAGATTACCTTGCTTGTCACGCATGGCCCAGGGAACAAAAGTCGACATACCTACTTTCAGCGTGCCGCGCTTTTGAATTTCTGCGATCAGGTCATCCGCAACTGCAGGCAACGAGGTTGCGACAACCCCGAACATTGCCACAAGGGCCATGATGGCCTTTGTTTTCAGTATCCGTTTGAGTTTCATTTTTTTCTCCTCTCTCTGGTTTTGGATTTATTTTTCATCTGGCCCTGTTCATCCGTGCTTCAAGGATATTGACCAATACTGAAAGGCTGGTTGTCAGGACGAGATACATTCCGGCTACTATGAACCAGATTTCAAACGCCATATAGGTGTCCGATATCAGGTTGAGCCCTTCGGTCGTTAATTCTGCAACGGCGATGACGCTGACGATTGCAGAATGTTTGATCAGTGAGATCAGCAAGCCGGTCAAAGGCGGTAAAATGAGGGGAAGCGCCTGCGGCACGATGACATAGCGATATTTGTCAAATTTTGACAGACCAGTTGCATCAGCGGCTTCATATTGCCCTCGCTCAACGGCCTGAATGCCACCACGAATAATCTCGGCGGCGAAAGACCCTTCGAATGCCGCAAGGCACAGCACCCCAGCCCAAAAACGATCAATCCCGAAAATTGGCGCCAGAACAAAATAGAACATGAACAGCTGTACGAGCAGGGGGGTGTTGCGAATGATTTCCAGATATGTCGTTGCAATCGCGCGTCCGGCAATCGAATTTGACATCCGGCCAATTGCCGTTGCCGCACCGATCAAAATCGACAAAATACTGCTGATACCGGCCAATTGCAGCGTTACGACAATTCCCTTGAGCAGAGGACCCGGTATGAACTCACCATCGATTACACGATAGAAGAACGGACCCACACGATACCATTGCCATCTATATTCCATCGCCGCAGCGCCGGCATAAATCAGCCATGCAATCACCGTGAACAGGACCACCGCCTGTGCCACCTGCCACAGAGAGCGCAGAATGTGAGCTGACGCCGGATCTTTTGGATGCCGCACGCCGTCCATCCCAAGCAGTTTCGCAAGAAACGGCATTTCAGGATGTGTTTGCGTCATTAGTCTGGTTCCCCCTACCCACCAAAACGCTCATTACGATTATCATATATACAAATATTGCAATGGCCATACTTTTATTTATGTTATGTATTGATGAATTCGCTGCTGGCCATCGAGCCTTGTTTGTTTTGAAGCAGTAAGATACTCCTGCAAAAGGAAAAGGATGAAGATTACCTTTCGCCAGATTGATGCCTTTCAGACCCTGATAACGTCAGGGACCGTGACAAAGACGGCGTCATTGCTCAAAATTTCACAGCCTGCAGTAAGCCGATTAATTTCAGATCTGGAGAAATCTGCAGGTTTCAAGCTGTTCCACCGGTCTGGGCGAAAGCTTGAACCAACGCTCGAGGCGCGCCTTCTGGCCGAAGAAGTTGCGCAATCCATGGCGGGTCTAAAACGCATTGAGCAGGCGGCGCAGAACATACGCGACTTCAATCATGTACAACTTCGCCTCGTCAGCTCACCGTCATTTGCAACGACGCTTGTGCCATTACTGATCGATAAATTTGCCAGACGGCACCCCAATGTTCATGTGTGTTTGGATATTCAGTCTGATGATGAACGCATTGAATGGATGGTGCTTGAAAATCAGGATTTTGGAATAGCCGTGTCCACAGGACGCAACCGTAATATCGCAACGCATAAATTGCTTGGTACAGAAGCTGTTTGTCTTCTTCCCAAATCTCATCGTCTTGCGGGACAAAAGACCATTACACCTCATGATCTTGCCGGCGAGACCTTCGTTTCTTATTTCGAAGGTTCGCTTTTCAAAAGTGATATCGACAAAGCTTTTAATCAGGCAAAAGTAAAACGCCTGACACGATATGAAGGTAAGACAACGGCCGCGATCATCGGTATGGTCGGGGCAGGGCTTGGCGTGTCGGTCGTTGGTTCGGGCTTTGGTGCAGGTTCATTCGACCCAAGATGTGTGACAGTGCCATTTACGCCAGCGATACGGTATACAGCTGAGCTACTGTGGTCGACGCAACGCAGTTTGTCGGCTATCCAGAATGAATTTCTGGCGATGATTCGTGATGAGTTCGACAGTACAATCAGCTAGCCGTCTTTAGCTGGATTCTCATTGAGCGCGTGACGAAATTTTTGGCGTGCGGCCTCACTGTGGATATATTCATAATCCCGTGGATACGCTTTTCCGGGAATGATCTTTAACACGGCCATGACCGGACCCTCACTTGCGAGTAACCCGGGTAATGCACGCTCAAAGGCTGCCAACTCGGAAAAGCATGCTGCCTCTCTGTACCCTGCTGCTTTTGCCATGCCGGCGAAATCCACATTTCCGGCGCCCGGAATGGGATGGGCGCCATTGACCTCATATACGCCATTCTCAAAGACGAGATGCAGAAACTGTTTGGGTTGCACGTTGCCAATGGTGACAAGACTACCGAGATTCATCAAAAGGCTGCCATCACCATCAAGAACGATGACCTGTCTGTCCGGGCTTCCCAAGGCAAGCCCCAAAGCATGTGATGAGGCCTGTCCCATCGCGCCTGTCGACACATAATTCAGATCCCGCGGGCATAAAGCAAGCCAATCGAAACAGCTCTGATACACCGCGACAACCAGATCGCGCGGATTGACGTGCGGGCGTAGTGCGGTCAATGCAAGGTCGCGCTGTATCATGTTTTGCCTTCATCAAAGACCGGTGGCTGGCCAACGAGGAAACACAATGCGTCACCAGATTGGTAAGCGCCGTCGATGGCGGGTGAAATCTTTGTGGTGTCCTCATCGCTGTCGATGCCGATATGCCTCAATGCCATTGCGTCAAGAATGGGTGGAATGATACGCACGCCATAACTGGCTGACTCTGTCACCGTTTCAGTGGCGGCTTTGCCCTGCAAGCCCACCATCATGCAAACCGGCTGATGATAATCCATGGCTATGGCCCGGATCGCGTTCAGCGAATCCATGAGACCGGTTTGCTGCATCAACAGCACCGCACGCGTGTTGCTATATGAAAGAGCGGCGCAAATCGATACTCCTTCATCTTCTTTACACACTCTTACCAATCTGAAGTCCGGGTCCTTGGAAATGGGCCATAAAAGCCCATCGCTCGTCACAATATCGGGAACCGATACAATAATGCTGACGCCGGCCTGCTTTAGCTGGGTGATGATGTTCTCGCCGCGCGGAGGAGACATTGGAGGTGACGAGGGTAACGTCATGCAATCTCTCCATAGAGGCGCACCAACGCATTAATGGCGGCATGCGTTTCCTCATGCTGACCAATGGTCATCCTTATACAGGCATCGAAGGCTGGTGACGCAAAGCGCCGCAGAGAAATACCCTCTTTGCGCAAAGCCGCGTCGATCGTTTGTGCCAGGCCTTCGCGTAATTTCATCTCCATCAAAATGAAATTGCCATGCCCTGGGTAGACATGGATGCCAGCTGCCGTTAGCCGCTGTGTTGCCTCGTCCCGCAATGCCACCGTTTCACGGCGCACATAGTCGCGGTGGTTTGTGTCCTCAAGGGCCGCAACCGCGGCGTAAAGCGAGGGCGTTGCAAGAGGAAAGGTGAGGCCAATGCGGGTGATGGTATCTATTACGTCCCGCGACCCATAGGCCCATCCCACTCTCGCACCAGCAAGGCCATGAATTTTTGAAAAGCTCCGTGTGACAACAACATTCTCGTAGGCACGAACAAGGTCTTCGCCAGTATCGTAATGGGGATCGGTAACATATTCTGCATAGGCGCCATCGATAACCAGCAATACATCACTTGGAAGACCGGCATGCAGACGTCTGAGGTCATCGCCCGGTAACATTGCCCCGGAAGGGTTGTCCGGATTGGCAATATAGACGATGCGTGTTTCGGGAGTCAGGCAGGCCAGCATGGCGTCAACATCGGTGCAAAAATCCTTGTCAGGCGCTGCTATCGCATTTGCATCATTCGCATGGGCATAGTTTGGCACTTTTAAATAGCTGTTTTGGCTTCGCAATAGTGAGGTGCCCGGCCCCAAATAGGCACGGGCTATGCGCGCCAGCAAATCATCCGACCCAAAGCCAATCGCGATCCGCTCCGGTTCAAGTTGATAACAGGACGCAAGAGCTGGCACCAGAATGCCTGCCGGATTTTCGAGGTAACGTTCAAGGTGGTTGGTAGCCTTGGCCGCGGCGTCCAGTGCTTTGGGAGAGGGGCCGAAAGCGTTTTCGTTTGAGTCGAGAGCAATCGTGATTTTAGGCCCGGTGTTAGCCGCGGTTCCCACCATATGTGACTTTATCGACGCAATGCCTGATTTAGCTTTAGGTATGGAAGCTTTGATATCCATTGTCATAATAAGGGTCTCCCCACGCCAATATAATTCATCACATTAACGTATAATAATTGCAAGGAATTTAAAAAAAGTTATACTATATTCTTGCATGCTCAGACACCGCTCCACGGTTCGGCAAACGATAAAAGGCAGCTGATTTCATCGGAAGAGGCTATTACGGAAAACACAAATATCCCTGAATAATTAGGGACGAGACTATGGCAAAAACACGTCTTGAGGTAAATATCAGCCTAGATCAGCCGGGGAAACGGGCAGGCGATATTCTCATGCGCTGGTCAGACAACGCACGCCCGCTGGGTGTCTATCCGGTGCCGATTGCCTGTATTGTTGGTAAACCCGGGCCAACGGCATTGCTGGTGGCTGGCGTACATGGTGACGAATATGAAGGACCGGTTGTGCTAAGCCGGTTGATAGATGAAATAGATCCCGACCGAATTGACGGTAGACTGATCATCTTGCCTGCATTTAACAGCCCGGCAGTGCTCGCCTCACAGCGTACATCACCACTCGATGGGCGCAATTTAAACCGGGCCTTTCCGGGTGACCCGGATGGCGGTCCAACCGATATGTTGGCTGATTTTCTTGTCTCTGCGCTTTTGCCAGAAGCGGATTTGGTGATCGATTTGCATGCCGGGGGCAAGGCGTCTGTCTTTGCTACATCCGCGCTTGCCACCCGCAGTGATAATCAGGATCTTATGCAGGCGAATCTGGGACTTGCCAGAGCATTTGGTGCACCGCTGATTTGGATGTTGGGCGCATTTAATGACACGCGTTCTTTGAATGCTGCTGCGCTTCAGGCATCTGTTCCGATGATCGCTGCTGAACTTGGTGGTGGCGGTGGCACCGACCCGGCGCAAGTTTCTATAGCCATGCTTGGTGTGAAGCGATGTCTTGCTCATGCTGAGATTATCAGTGAGCCTTTGCCAGATCCAGCCGAATCAATCCTTGTGGAGACACGATCGAGTGCTGACAACATCTATGCACCGGTATCAGGATTGTTTGATCGTCACTTTGCCGCAGGTGATCGGGTCAAAACAGGGCAATTGGGCGGATTTGTTCGTCCGATTGAACGGCTTGAAGATGAGGCTGTGCCTTTCTATTTTGCGGCTGACGGTTATGTGCTAGCCCATGGAAACAGGGGATATGTAGAGCGTGGTGACATGCTGGCAATGCTGGTGCGTGAGATTGATGAATGAATTGGCACCATTTACCTGCTGCACAGAGTTAGTGTGCGGGTTTTATCAATATAGGAGACGATAACAGATGGTCGATATCGAGACGGAATTTCTGTTTGATAGTTGGTATGTGGCGGGGTGGAGTTCTGATTTTGAACATACGTTGACGCCTTTGACCATTCTGGGCGAGCAGGTGGTTATTTTCCGTACCGACAAGGGGGTCGCTGTGGCGCTGGAAGATGCGTGCCCGCACCGTAAATTACCACTTTCACATGGCCGGTTGCATGCCGACAGGGTTGAATGTGGTTATCACGGTTTGACATTCGATTGCAGCGGGAGTTGCGTGCATGCGCCAACGCAACAGGACGCGCTGCCAAATGTCGGTGTCAAATCTTATCCCGTGGTAGATCGTTATGGACTGCTTTGGATATGGATGGGCGCGCCGGACGCCGCCGACCCGGACACAATCTATCACATCGAAAATTTTGACAATCCGTCCTGGGGGAAAACACCGGGCGGCAGCATGGATATCGCTTGTCACTATCTTTACATAACCGACAATTTGTTGGATCCGTCACATGTTGCGTGGGTGCATGTGTCGTCTTTTGCCGGTGCCGGAACCGAAGATGTGCCGCTGAATGTTGAACGGCTTGAGGATGGTGTTCTGGTATCGCGTTGGATGCAGGACCGTGAACCGCCACCTTATTATGCACCAATGCTTGCGTTTGAAGGAAATTGTGATCGCAAACAGCATTATGAATGCCGCGTGCCATCAATTGCCATCAATAAGTCGATATTTACTCCAGCAAAACAGGGTGGAGATGATACGGCTCTGCCAGACAAAAGTTTTGTGAATATTTCCTACAATTTCATGACGCCGGTTGACGCGGACAATACCCGCTATTTCTGGTTCCAGCATCGAAATGGTGATCCGGACAACGAAGCGCTCTCCAAACAGATGTTTGAAGCGGCAAAAATTGCGTTTATTGAGGATCGCGACATTCTTGTTGAAGTGCATAAAGGCATGAAGAACAAGCGTACGCGGAATATCAATCTGGGCATTGACGCTGGTTCAATGCGCTTTCGTAAGATGGTTGAGAAACGGATCGAGGCTACGCGGGATACCGCGTAGCTGTTGCCTGTCTAAATCTTGTTGAAATAGGCGGCGACCATGTCCGCATAGCTTTGTTCCACGGCGACAGTGAATCCGTCTGGCTGTCTTAATATCAAGGCGCGGATGCCGAACAGTTCGCTGAAGGTCGCGCCATTGTCGGGAAACGCCTTTTGCCTGGTGTCGAGCGGACTGGCAATGGCCATAATGTCATTTGACTGCGGTCCGGTGATGGTAAAGAAAGTGAACACATCGCTGACCAGCACGACACGGCAATCAAGGGCAGGGTCATCCGGGGCAAGGGTGGTTTGTAACCGCGTTTCCATTTCTGCAGGTGCCAGAAGGATCCAGTGATCATTGCCGATCCAGCACAGCGTGATGTCATCGGCCGTTGAGGCGGTGTTTTTCTCAGATGGCAGCACAAGCCCGAGTGCTGACAACCGACTCGCTACAGCTTGGCTCGATCCTTTGATGTCGAAAACGGCTTTTAAGGTCTGTCTCTCGATGGATATCTGATAGCCCATTTTATCCTCGCAACCTATGACCCTGTGGATCGTGGAAACAGGGTTTTGTAACAACAGCCTTGATTGTTCTATCACGGTCGCGGATGAAAACCGTCTCGCCGATTCGTGCGCGACCATTTGACAGCAAGCCAAGCGCGATCACCTGCTTTTTGACAACGCTCCAGACACAGGCAGAGACGAACCCCTCACTGGCAATGCGATCTCCATTTGGAGTGATTGGTGCGCCTTCCGGGACCAGTTCATCATTTGACTCCGGCAGCAGGCCGACAAGTTCGCGTCTTGGTTTTCCCGATGCTCTGCGGATGTCAACCGATCTTCTGCCAATCGCATGCGACTTGGTGCGCGACATGATCCATCCCATGCCAAGATCAAATGGATCAGCCGTGCCATCGACCTCATGGCCGAGCGACAGAAAACCTTTTTCCACACGCAACACATGGCTTGTTTCTGAACCAACCGGAAGAATGCCGAAAGGAGCGCCAACTTCCATGATGCGCCGCCACATGGCCTCTGCATGGCGTGGCCAGACATTTATCTCGAAGCTTACCTCTCCGGTAAAGCTCACGCGGCAAATGCGCGCCGGCATACCGGCAACAACGCCGTCTCGCATCGCCATAAACGGAAAGGCTTCTGCGCTGATGTCAACAGAGGTGCCAAGGGCGGCGAGAACGTCGCGTGCCTTCGGGCCACATATTGTTGCATTACACCATTGAGACGTTACCGGGGTAATCCACACCTGCCAGTCACGGCATTCAACCTGAAGCATGTATTCCATGTGCCGAAAGACGAGATCGGCATAGCCTGTTGATGTCGACATCAAATAATGGTTTTCGGCAAGTTTGAAGGTGACGCCATCGTCAAGGATCATGCCGTCTTCGCTGAGCATTATTCCATAGCGCCCCATACCGATCTCAAGATCACTGAAATTGTTGGTGTAGAGAAGATCAATAAAAGCTGCTGCGTCACGTCCGCTGACATCAAATTTGCCAAGCGGTGAGCCATCATAAACACCGACGCCGAATCGCACGGCCTCTGCCTCTCGATTGATGGCATCCTGCATGGTGCCACCGGCGACCGGGAAATAGCCTGGTCGTTGCCAACGGGCACCGGCCTCATACATTACAGCGCCCTGATCCTTGTTCCATTTGGTAATTGGTGTATGTCGGAACGGCAATACGACCTCGCCGGATCGCTGGCCGGCAATGGAACCAAAGTCGACTGGTGTGAACGGTGAACGGAATGTGGTCGTACCAACGTCCCCGGGAGTCTTGTTGCTGGCTTCGGCCATATTGCCGATGACATTGACGTTCCCAGTTTTGCCCTGATCAATACCCATACCGGCTGTGGTGTAGCGCTTGACATGTTCTACCGTGTCAAAGCCCTCCCGCATGGCAAGGCCAATGTCATCCAGCGTGACATCATTTTGGATGTCGACAAAGGCCTTGTCGCCGGGCTTCAATCCGTCAACATGCCACAGGGGATGAAGATTGTAATCTGCTGTTGCCGGAAGTTTGGGCATAACAACAGATGCAACGGTAAATCCTTGGCCTTCAAGGCATGAAGTGGTTAGGGTGGCAGTCTCCACCATGGCAGACGCCAAGTTCATCTTGCCCGCCGCGGAACCAACGGAGATAACTTGCTGTGATGGTTTGTCGGGAACAAAGCTCGCCAGATCGTTGTCATATGCAAGTGTGCCACGCGACTGGGAAAACAAGTGAACGGCGGGGTTCCAGCCGCCAGATACCGCCAGAAGATCGCATTCGAGGCGTGTTGTGGCACCATCCTTATCTTTGATGGTTACGGCCTGCACCTTTTTGCCGCCGTGAGCGGTCATTATCTGATGCCCCGCATAAAGCGGCATTTCCAGCCCGTTTTGTTCATTGCCAATAGCATCCGATGGACGGCTGTCGACAATGCCGGCCACATCCACACCATTTGCCTGTAAATCATGCGCCAGCGAATATGCGCTGCTGTTATTTGTGAAAATCACCGCACGGCGCCCGGGTTCGACAGCATATTCATTGATATAGCGCTGCACCGCAGAGGCCAGCATTACTCCCGGACGATCATTGTTGGCAAAAATGAGGTTCCGTTCAATCGCACCGGTGGCGAGAATGACCCTGTCCGCTCTGGCTTTCCAACCGCGCTGAAAGACATGCTTTTCAGCAGGATTGCGCTCAGTCACCATCACCTGATTGCTCTCGCGATAGCCCCATGCGGTGGCGTCCTGAAGGCGCGTGACGTCCGGATTGGCGTCAAGCTCTTCGACAATTGATGCCACCCAATCTAGTGCCGGATTACTATCGATCATCATTCGGCTTGCGCGTAAATGTCCACCTGGCTCGCGATGATCATCGACAATCATTACCCGTGCGCCGCTGCGGCTTGCCATCAAGGCGGCGAGTAACCCACATGGCCCTGCGCCAACCACAAGAACATCGCCGTGCCACCAACGGGTCTCATAGCGGTGGTCTGGAATACGGTCATCTGGTGCCGCTGCGAGGCCGGCGGCACGACGAATTGAGGGTTCAAACAGGTGCCAGTTCGGCCACATGAAAGTCTTGTAATAAAACCCTGCCGGAAGAAGCCTTGAAAAGAACTGGTTGATGCCAAGCAAATCGAAATTTGGTGATGGCCAGCAATTTACCGACTTTGCCCGCAAACCCGGTCGTAATCGTACCGTTGTTGCCGCATGGTTTCCAGCCGCATCTGCGCCCAGCAATTCAACCAGACAGGATGGTTCCTCGACACCAGCCCCCATTATTCCGCGGGGACGATGATATTTGAACGAACGTGCCGTCAGAAAGATACCATTCGCCAATAGCGCAGAGGCGAGGGTGTCACCGTCAAAGCCGGTGTAGGTTTTGCCATTGAATTCAAATTCAATTGGCTTGCCACGATTGATCTGGCCGCCTGTTGGGTGACGGAAGGGGTTCGGCTTCATGCGAGGTCACCATCCGGTTTGGCGATGATATCATGCGTAACTGTATGACGCTTGATTGTGAACCATGTGCCGCATCCCTTGGCGTGCCACCATTTCTCTTCAACATAACCAATGGGGTTGACGGGCACGGTCAGCCAATCAATCCAGTCGGCATCGGTGACTGTTGTGTCAGGGCGTGATGGTTTTGTTGGCCCACCGTTGAAGAATTCAGTTTCGTCACGCTGGCCACAAAAAGGGCAGGGTAAAGTTAACATGATCCAGCCTTTCCTAACGCGCTGTCGTTGTGCCCGACTCCACAACGAAATCGAGATGACGGAACCGGTCTAAAGTAAATGGCGCGGCAACGTCATGCGGTTGACCTGTGGCAATGAGGTGAGCGAGTGTGTATCCACCTGCTGGAACCGCTTTGAAACCACCCCACCAGCCGCAAGATACAAATAATCCGGGAATGTCTGTTGTTGAGATGATCGGGGTGGCGTCATGCGCAATATCCAATACACCGCCCCATTGCCGTAATAGTTTCAACCGGCGAAAGGCAGGAAACAGCTCAAGCATGGTAACAACGGCATCTTCAAATACCGTCTGCTTCACATCGCGGCGAAATGATTGTCCAGAGTCAGGCGCACCGCCAATAACAAGTTCTCCCTTGTCGGATTGATTGAGGTAAACGCCCAGATCCGGACAATTGACAATGACATCGATCAGCGGCTTTACCGGTTCCGAGACAAAGGCGGCCAAATTAAAAGACTTTACCGGCAAACGCAGACCGGCCGTTTCAGTGATCGTTGTTGTATGACCGGACACGACGACTGCAATCTTGTCAGCCAGCACAGTGCCACGGTTTGTTTCTACGCCTTTGATTGCACCATCAACATCGCGCAGCAGGCTCTTTACTTCTGTGTGTTGGTGAATTTCCACGCCGCGACGACTGGCTGACCGGGCATATCCCCAGGCGACACCATCATGTCTGCACACCGCGGCCTCGTTATGCACCATGGCACCAATGATTGGCAGGCGCGAATTCGGGCCACCTCCGGTGAGTGCAGGTACGCGCCTACGTAACTCTGCAACGTCAATAGGGTCATAGCTGGATCCGTGCAGATAACCATTCATCATGCGACGGCGAATTTCACGCATTTTAGGATAGGTTTGGATCACATCAATCATGCTTCGCTTGGAATACATGAGATTGAAGTTCAGGTCTTTTGCCAATCCCTCAAACAGAGACACGCTTTTGACAAAAAAGGGGAGGCTCTCATCCCGCAGATAGTTCGATCGAATGGTCACGGTGTTCCGGGCTATGTTGCCGCCGCCAAGCCAGCCTTTTTCAAGAACAGCAACATTGGTGATGCCATGGTTCTTGGCAAGATAATGTGCGGTAGCAAGGCCATGTCCACCAGCGCCGATTATGACCACGTCATATTTTTTGGCCAGCGGCGCATTTTGCCAGTATCTAGGCCAATTTTGGTGATGGCTCAACGCATTCCATGCGAGGGAAAATGCTGAAAATTTACCCATCAGACACGGCCTTCGACAAACAACGAAATGGTCACTTTTCTACTCGTCATCAATACCTATGCCACATTCTCGAGACCAACAAACCCAACAGGTGATAAAAAGGCTTCAGCAAGACCGGGAGATGCCTCCAAAACCTTTCTTGTCGCGGTAAAACGCTCGGGGTGTAGCCTTCCGTTTTCCCATAAGGCGATACCATCAATGGTGACAGTCGGATCGACAATCATCCAACAAATCTCGCCGGGTGGGCCCATTCCACAGGTGTGAAAATGAAGCAGGCGTGGATTGGCAAACACAGTTTGTGACCACCGCACCGGATCGTTCTTGGCCGGCATGTCATAGCCCATCAGCGGGTGAATGCCTGCATGCCAGGAATCAATGTTGTACGCATCGAGGCCGAACTGAGCGGCCACATGGTCATAATGTTGTTTGAAATTGGCGACCAGATCGGCGGGGCCTGTGATATCGGTAATCCGCGTTCCTTCAAAATGCGCTGTCACTACATCAGGCAGGTCGAGAAATGCCGGTTCGTAAACCTTCGAGCCGGTGGGGGTAAGGAAGTGTGTCAGCTTGACAACGCCTTTGAAATCATTTGCCAGTACGGGCTTGGGAACACCCATTGGATAGCGGCTCACAACAACCTCACCACCAACCGTCAGGCTCTCTCCGGGCGATCCCTCGAAGTCCGTCCCCAATGGGCAGGTCACACGGATGTGACGCGCGTTCAGCGTTACCTCATCGACAGCATTCTTCAATGCAACCATTGCCTTGTGGTCCAGTGTGCCGTAACCACTCGCCAGCATTTCGGCGTTCAGCGCATAGCTCATGACCGAACGTGGGCTGCGATATTGAGGCTTGAACCGCCCTTGGTCACCCATTCGGGCAAAGAAGATGACCTCGTCCACCTCGTCCAAAGCTTGCTGAACCGCATCGATCGGATGATTTTGAGGCGCACCAACCTGAAGTGTTTTGACCACTGCCCCCATCTCAGCGAGCACACTCTCCACACTAGCGGGTGCGGCGGCATCATACCAGCCAAGGGAAGGGTCCTCGGCAATGACCAGAACTGTTTTACCCGCGACGTCTCCGAGGCAGCCCTTGATCAGGTTACGCGCACCTGATCTCAGCGCGGTGGATAATGCCCCACTGCCACCTGCGGGTGGATCGCTGGAGTTTGTGTGTATATCAAGCATTTGAACTGTCCCCCTAGTCTGAATAGTAACCTATGACATCCCCTTGTGTTGACACACCAAGTCCGTTGAGGCTTCTATTCACATAATTGAAATAGCCAATAATCTGATTGGCTTCCAGTATCTGTCCATCGTCAAGGCCAGCGTTTTGCAACGCTCGTACATCTGACTCCTGCATCTCTCCCGGCGTTACTGTTAATTTTTCTGCATATTGCAGCAGCGCCAGTTCAGCACCGTCAAAAACCTCTTCAGGTTTACGCCTTGCCAGAGCTGCCTCAACCTCATCTGCGCGCGCCTTGTCTCCCATCAGATGGGCGGCATTTTTCCAGTGATTGGCATAGGAATAGGCGCAGTCATTGAGCGCAGACACATAAGAGCCGATGACTTCCTGCAACCAGGTTGGCAGGGTGTTTGCGTCATCATGTAAAACGGCCCGGTATAGAATAACATGACCGTGCATCGTGTTCGGTCTGTGGGAGTGCACACGCATCACGTTATCAACGGTTCCATGCGGTGTTCTTGCGAGGTCCAACGCGTCCCGAAGATCGGGAGTCGCATCAGCGTCACTGATCATCGATATCCAAGCTGCCATTCTTTATATGTCCTAAACGCCCCTGTCATTTTTTATTCATAACAAAAGCGGGTTATTTGTGTTTCACATTGCGAATAATGTTATGGTTTGTCAACATAAGGTTTGGCCGGTTGGGCCAGTTTATGCTTTCCTTGTTTGAGACAACAGCACTACCATTCGCGACTTGCACTTTAGACGTTGTTGGATTGCTGGAAAGTAAGGTTTTTTGAGTGTGTCAGTATGACGCATTAAGGTTCAGTTAGACCAGTTGAAGCCAAAAATTATTCGGTGATGGAGAAAAAGTGATGACAAGCGGAAGTGAAGAAGTCTGGCAGATTATGATAAATTCCGGGGTCTATGATGATCTCAAGGGTGTCATTGATATTCATTGTCATCCAAATCCAGATTTTTGCAGGCGTTTACTCGATGATCCCGATCTTGTGGCGATTGCAAAGGCGGTGGGTATGCGTGCGGTGATGATCAAAAGCCATTTTTCGTCGACGCATGAGCGCGCCTATCTTGCGGAAAAGGCTGTGGGCGGCGGGATCCGTGTATTTGGCTTGATTTGCCTCAATCCATCGGTAGGCGGTTTTAATCCCGAAGCTGTGAAGATTGCTCTTCGCAATGGGGTTGGTGCTGTGTGGATGCCTTCCATGTGGTCTGAAAATCATGCGCGCTATGTGCGATCACAAGGCCATGGCATGGGTTATCAAACATTGGGCATGGAGTTTCCGGAAGAAGGGAAGGGGCTGACCATCCTTGACGGTGCCGGCAAAATCATCGACCCGCTTCTCGAGATTCTTGATCTTGTTGCCGAGGCAGATGTGATGCTGGCGAGCGGACATCTCACAGCTGATGAAGCGCATATACTGCTTGCCGAAGCAAAGCGACGTGGCATCACCAGGACTGTCGTGCACACAGCCAATTATCATGTCATGAAATATTCGAATGCTGATCTAAAACAGATGGTAGATGACTACGGTGCTGTTTTGGAAATGGGATTCAGTTCGTTGCCAAATGGCATTTGGGACCCGCTCGACCATAATCGGATCATTACAGTTGCCGACGTTGCCGAGATCATTCGTCTCGTGGGTACGGATAATGTTGTCCTGTCTTCTGATACAGGCCAGTTGTCAACGGCAATGCCGGTTGAAGCGATGCGCTTGTGGATCAGCCATATGCGATCTCAGGATTTCACGCAGGCCGAAATTGATGCGATGACAAAGACCACACCGGCGCGTTTGCTTGGTTTGGACAAAGAATAAACAGATAAGAGTTTCAAGGGAGATTGTCGTATCATGGCTAGGCAAGAAGCTGTTCGTGTTACCGGGCTGAATAAATGGTTTGGTGATTTTCAGGCCCTAAAGGACGTTGATTTAACAGTTTCACACGGTGAGCGTGTTGTTATTTGTGGCCCGTCTGGATCCGGCAAATCCACCCTGATCAGGTGTGTCAACGCACTCGAAGACCATGATCATGGCGAGATCATCATCGATGGTGTGAAACTCGGTGAAAATCATTCATCTGACAAAAAAGCACTCGCTGAAGTCGGTATGGTCTTTCAGCAATTCAATTTGTTTCCACATTTGACCATTCTTGAAAATCTGACACTTGGGCCGATCAAATCGCGTGGCATGAGCAAGGCTGACGCCGAAAGCCTCGCAATGAAATATTTGGAGCGTGTACGTATTCCTGATCAGGCGTACAAACGGCCAAGTGCACTGTCCGGCGGCCAGCAACAACGTGTCGCCATCGCCCGGTCCTTATGTATGGAGCCAAAGATCATGCTTTTTGATGAGCCGACTTCTGCACTTGACCCGGAAATGATCTCAGAGGTTCTTGATGTAATTGTCGACCTTGCCAATGAGGGCATGACAATGATTTGCGTGACCCACGAGATGGGATTCGCCAAACAGGCGGCTGATCGGATGGTGTTCATGGATGGTGGCGAAATCATCGAAACCGGTTCGCCAGATGTCTTTTTTACCGCGCCTGAAACCGATCGGTGTAAAAGATTTCTGGATCAAATACTCCGCCACTAGACGCCGACTGATAGGGCGGGCAAGGTCGGCTGCACTGGTGGTAGCCGGCCTTTTCTTATTGAACAGTGCTACGTTTCTCTAGTCTGCTGAATACGAGCGAGCAGACAAAACAAACACTGAAATACATGAAGCCAACGGCGAGCCAGACTTCGAAGAAGCGCTGCTCTGAAATGGCGATCTCCATTGCCAGAAAAGACAGTTCCTGAATAGAGATCAGCGCGACCAATGAGCTGTCCTTAATCAGTGTAATGAACTGGCCAGCAAGTGGCGGCAACACCCGCTGGATCGCTTGCGGCAATATCACATAGCGCATGATTTTCAGGTGAGTCAGGCCAACGGTGCGTCCGGCTTCGGTTTGTCCTTTGGGTATTGACTGGATGCCAGCCCGGACAATCTCGGCAATGTAGGCGGCAGACATCAAAGCGAG
The DNA here is from genome assembly GCA_038147495.1 of Alphaproteobacteria bacterium. Taxonomy (GTDB): domain Bacteria; phylum Pseudomonadota; class Alphaproteobacteria; order Puniceispirillales; family Puniceispirillaceae; genus MED-G116. The sequence continues at coordinate 276,559 of JAYQTT010000002.1, forward strand.
GCTTACAACGCCCGATATAAAGTTTTCAACGAGATTGGACGGGCCAAGCAACATCTCCAAGGTGGCGCGCGTGCCCGGATTTAGACCTTCAAGCGATTCCCTGATTCCGAGATGTGGAATGATTTGACTGCTGATGAAGAAATAAAACAGAAACAGAAATGGCACCGGGGGAATGTTGCGGATGAATTCCACATAAACCCAGCCTACAAGGCGTGGAAGGAGACGTGTGCTGGTTCTCGCAATGCCCAGCAGAACGCCAAGAATTGTTGATAGGATCAGTGCCCAGATCGAAATACGGATTGTTGTAATCAGGCCTTTGACCAGCAAATTCGGAAGGAAGCGTGATGTTTCCTCGTCCCAACGGAATAAATATCCCGGGATCACCGACCAATCCCATTTATAGATCAGCACGGAATCCACACGATATATGACGTAGGCAACGAAAGCCACAACAGCGCCCATTACCACAAAATCGAGCGGAACAATTTTCAATTTATCCTTGCCGTATGCCATTTATGCGCGCTCCCGGACCTTGCGTTCAAAATAGCCGACACAGGTCGAAAGAAGGATTGTCATGACCAGATACATGCCGCCGACAACGAGCCAGATCTCAAAACTCATAAAGGTGTCAGCAACGAGGTTTCTGGCCTCTGTTGTCAGTTCGAACACGGCAACAAAGCTGAGGATCGCAGAATGTTTGACAAGATTGACCAGAATGCCTGTGAGGGGTGGCAGCATCAACGGTATGGCTTGCGGCAGGATCACATTGGTGTAGGTTTTGCGCTTGTCCAGACCAATCGTGCGAGCAGCCTCCCATTGGCCGCGGGGCACGGCGTTGATACTGGCCCTTATAATTTCTGAAGCGAATGATCCCTCAAAGAAAGCAAGGCATAAAATACCGGTCCATAGAGGATTGTTGATGCCGAGAATTGGTTGCAACACGAAGTAGAAGATAGACACCTGCACCAGTAACGGTGTGTTGCGAATTATCTCAACATAGCCGCGCGCTACTGCCCGCCCTGATATTGATTGTGATAGTCTGAGAATGGCCGTTGTCAATCCGATCAACAGGGTCAAAACCATACCCCAAGCGGCGACATAGAGCGTTACCTGAAGGCCGTAGATCAACGGCCCCCATATGATCTCACCGTCAATTTCACGAAAGAAAAAGGCTGGCACGCGATACCATTGCCAGCGGTATTCCATCTGGTCAACACCGCGCCAGACGACCCATCCGACAAGTGCGATCAAAAGGCAGAATTGTAAAATATCTGCTAACGGTGAACGGGCACCGTGCTTTTTTCTTATATGTTGCATTCAGAACGTTCCCACCGAAGGAAATCGCGGCCCACCCAATACCCGCAATGGCGATTGATGGTGGATAACCAAGACAAGCCGGATGGCATTAACCATCCGGCTGTCCTGTTACCATCAGATCAGTTGACCTGATCTTTCCAGTCGCGGCTCTGGAACCACTTTGCGTGGGTCCGCTCAAGCCAGCCATCAAGCGTTCTGTACTGAATCCAGTTGTCAAAGAAGTTCAACGCATCCGGATCACCCTTGCGAACCGCAAACGCCGATGCAGATGGGTCAAACGGACCAATGCCAAACGGATTATAGAGAACATCCGGATTATCGATCACGTAGTAGGCAGGCTTTGGTTCAGACGTCAAAAATGCATGGGCGTTGCCGTTCAAAACATCCTGAAGTGCCTGTGCGTCATCGTCAAACTGTCTTACGCGTGCCTTCGGGAACAGCCGTGCAGCGGTTTCGCCCGGGGCGGTGCCGCGCTTGATTGTCAATGTGACCTTGCTGCTATTCCAATCTTCCATGGTCTCAAGCCCGTCCTTCGCGGCCAAAGCTTTGTTGGCTGCCATGCCGACATTCAGATAGGCGTATGGCTTGGAAAAATTCACTGTCAGGTTACGCGCTGGCTTGTGGACCATACCGGTGATGATGACGTCAAATTTGCCGGCAAGAAGGGCAGGGATGATCCCGTCCCATGCTGTCGGGACAAGTTCTACCTCAACACCCATATCTTTGGCCAATTGCCGCGATACATCAATTTCAAAGCCGATCAGATCGCCTTTTTTGTCACGCATAGCCCATGGCACAAAGGTAGCGAGGCCCACAACAAGCTTTCCGCGTTTGACTACATCGTCGATCACGCTGTCCGCAGACGCTGATCCAACCATGCCAACACTCATCACCAATGCGATGAATGCGGTTAGCAATTTATTCCAGATTTTCATTTTCACTCTCCCTAATAGCTGACTTTTCAACAGACTCAATTACGCGGACAATGCGTTCACTATTCCGTTGATCTTTGTCTAAACATTCGAGGGTGTCTACTAGATTTATTCTTGAAGTTCTTTTGATTAAGAATAAAACTTGAGTCAAAAAATGCGTCTTTGTTTCACCGCCCGAGGTAGGGTGACTTTGCATCTGGTTGATGCCAAAGGCATTCAATATAGTGAGTAGGTCATTGTTAAAACTCTACGAATTGCCAATCAGCAGTTTCAGCTGCAAGACGCGTATCATCCTAGATCATAAGGGCATCGAGTGGGCGCCGGTACCGCCGCCAGATGGTTATGGCAGTGAGGCATATCGTGCAATCATTCCTGCAGGCACTATTCCGGCGATTGATCAGGACGGCTTTCGTTTGGCTGATTCGGAAGCTATCGCCGAATACATTAATGACACGGTTATTGCGCCACCGATGTTGCCTGCGGATGCAAGAATGCGCGCGCGTGCCAGAGAGATATCACGCTTTCACGACACCAGGCTGGAGCCCCTGTTGCGAGGCTGTTTTGCACATGTGGCCCCACAATCAAGAGATTTGACTGTTGTCACTGGACATTTTGATTTGTTTCAACAACGCCTCACTCACCTCGCACGGATTGTTGAACCGTCACCACTTCTTTTTGGTGATCAACTCACGATCGCCGATTGCGGGTTCGTGCCTAGTTTTGTTCTGATGCACAGGCTTTCTGAAGTTTTCGAGTTGCAGTTAAGCATACCGCAGACTCTGGTGAATTACGAGGCAGCATTAGCCGCGCATCCGTCGGTCTCTGCGCATAGCGCTGCCTACTACACCACGGTGGATGCGTGGATCGCCAGCAAGCTTGGCTAAAGGCAGCGACTTCTGGAACAGGAAGACTCAAGTTCAAAGCCTGAAATTTAGGAAGTGTTGCATCACTTGACGCAACAATCCCTACCGCTGTATTCTTAATTTATATGTATGTACATATTGCGTCATGCGATGTTTTATTGACGCTGAAATAGGGGAGAGGATCATGAGACAATATTTCAAAACTGCGCTCTTGGCCGGTGTATTGGCTGCTGGGAGCATGGTGATGTCCGCTACAGCTGACACCGTCAAGATCGGCTTTAACGTGCCGTTGACCGGGTTTGCTGCCGCTGATGGACAATCTGCGTTGCATGGCGCAGAGCTTGCAGTTGATCAGGTCAATGCCGCTGGCGGTGTTAACGGGAGCATGCTTGAGTTGGTCGTTTATGATGACCAGGCAAGTCCAAAAGAGGCGGCACCTTTGGCGGTCAAGATGATTACCCAGGATGAGGTTGTTGCTGGTGTTTCAGGTAGTTATTCCGGAGCGACCCGCGCCGCCGCAACGATTTTTGCCGAGAGTAAAGTGCCTTACATCTCTGCTTATGCCATCCATCCGGACATCACGCGCGCTGGCGACTATGTGTTCCGCACGTCCTTCATGGGCGAAGTTCAAGGTCGCGCCGGAGCAAAATTGATTGGCGAAATGCTTGGCAAAAAGCGGGTGACGATGGTCACGATCAATAATGATTTTGGTAAATCACTTGCCGCCGGTTTCAAAGAACAAGCCGGAAATTTCGGTATCGAAATCGTGTCTGAATATGAGTACAGCATCAAAGACCGTGAATTCGGCCCTGTCATCTCAAAGATCAAGGCAGACAAGCCGGATGCGATTTATGCATCAGGATATTTCTTCACCGCAGGCCCGATGGTCAGTCAGATCAGAGCTGCAGGTCTCGACCAGCCTGTTGTTGGTCAGGAGGGCTATGACAGCCAGAAATTCATTGAAATTGCCGGTGCTGCATCAGAGGGCGTGATGATTACCACATCACTTGATCGGGACTCAAATGTGCCGGAGACAAAGGACTTCATACAGGGATTTGCTAAAAAAGCAGGCTATCCTGCGGATATGGTCGCGGCCTCTGCGCATACCGCTATTTTGGTCCTGGCTGATGCATTGAAAGCGTCCGGTTCGGGTGATGCAGCTGCGTTACGTGATGCTGTTGCCAAGACCGATCTCTCGGCATCAACGGGTCGTATCTCGTTCAATGCGCTTGGCGAGGTTCAGAAAGATGTGCAGGTTCAAATCGTGAAGGATGGAAACTGGCATCATCATTCGGTGATCAGCGATGCAGTGTTGCTGGCACCGCCGGCTGAATAGCCGCGCAAACATGGGCGGCAAGCTCCCTTGAGACATCCAAGGGGGCTTGCACTCTATAGAAACCACAATGCTCTTTGTTGATTTATGTATTCAGGGCCTTATCCAAGGGGCGATCTATGCGTTGATCGCGCTTGGGTTGACTCTTGTTTATGGCCTGTTGCGCATTTTACATGTTGCCCACGCCGCGCTGTTTACGCTTGGTGGTTATATTGGTGTTGTCGTAACCAATGGCAGCGGTAGTTTTCTGCTGGCGCTGCTGACCGCGATGTTGATCGTCGGGATGATTGGCATGGCAAGCTATCGGGTCATTTACAAACCTTTGTTAAGTCGTACACCACTGATTGCGTTGATTGCATCAATTGGTGTCTTTATCGCGTCTGAAGAATTGTTCCGCATCATTTTTGGTGCCTATGGCCTGTCTTACACGACACCGCCTTTGAAAGGTCAGGTAGAATTGTTGCCGGGTATTTCGCTTAGCCACGCGCGTATTCTTGTCGTTGTGTTGGCGGTGGGATTGCTGTCTGGCGTTGGCTGGCTTGCCGTACATACCCGCATCGGCATTGCTGCAAGGGCAACGGTCGTTGATCCTGCAATGGCGGCAAGCAGTGGCGTGAATGTTGAAACAATACGTTATGCCAGCTTTTTCATCGGGTCTGCTTTTGCCGGTGCGGCGGGTGTAATGGTGTCCTTGTTGAATAATTTGGTCGAGCCGACGATGGGCGCTGTGCCGTCCTACAAAGCACTTGCGATTATCGTTCTTGGCGGTCTTGGCAGTGTTCGTGGAGCGCTGATCGCGTCATTGGCACTTGGGGTGATCGAATCCTTTGGCACAATTTATGTTGGCCATTTGCTTGACCGCGACTCAATCGCCTTTGCCTTTCTGATCATGGTCTTGATGCTTCGTCCACAAGGCCTGTTAGCGCGGGAGTAGGCTGATGACATATGAAATTGTCGTTTTGACAAACATGGCAATCAGTATCCTTTTTGCGCTGTCGCTCAATGTGATTACCGGCTTTTGTGGACAGGTCAGCTTGGGACATGCCGCCTTTTTGGGGATCGGAGCCTATACCAGCGCGATGCTGAGCAAGGCAGGGGTGCCATTGGTCGTGACGTTCATTCCAGCGATGGGCATGGCGGCGCTGGTTGGTCTTGTGGTTGGTGTTGCATCCTTGCGGGTTCGACATGATTTTCTGGCTATCACCACGATGGGCGTGGTTTTTCTGTTTACCGGCATTGTCCGCAAACAGGATATTCTTGGTGGTGAAATTGGGATTGCCGGTATTCCGGCACCGGAATTTGGTCGGATTGGCCTGTTGATCACATCATTGTTATGTGTGCTTGCCTATCTGTGGTTTGTGACGCGGATCAGACGATCATGGGCGGGGTTCGCCTTTGACTCGATTGCCGAGGACGAGGACACGGCACGATTGCTCGGCATTCATGTGCCCCGCTTCAAGCTATTTGCCTTTTTGGTTGGTACCGCCGGTGCGGGGTTGGCAGGCGCACTTTATGCACATCAGGTCAGATTCATTGGCCCGGACAGCTTTGGTTTTGTCGAATCAATATCGGTCTTGGCGATGGTCATTATCGGCGGCATTGGCTCAATATGGGGGGTGATTTTAGCGGCCGCGCTATTGTCTGCCCTGCCACAGTTTTTTCAGATTATCGATGATTTCAAATTGCTGGTGTACGGGCTTTTGCTTTTTGGCGCGATGAGGTTCGCGCCGGACGGTATTGATGGTTTGTTGAAAAGGCTGTTTCGCCGTGCGGGAGACAGTCGATGACGGCGGCGCGTCTTTCCATAAAAGACATATCAGTCAGATTTGGCGGCTTGATGGCGCTGGAGTCGGTTGGTCTGGAGCTTGGCGACAATCAGCTGCTTGGCTTCATCGGTCCGAATGGGGCTGGCAAAACCACTTTGATCCGGGTCATTACCGGCATTGTGCGCCCGGTTTCAGGACAGGTTATGTTGGATGGCCGGAACATCTCGACATTGAGTTCAGTCGAGCGGATACATGCGGGTGTTGCGCTTGGCCAGCAGATTGTCAAACCGCTTCGTGAAATGTCACTTCTTGATAATGTTGCGCTTGCCTTTGGCCGGGAGAAATTGCTCTCGCCATTGCGGGCTTTGTCGGTCCGATCGCGTGACGCAGAACGTGAAGCCGCAAAGACAATCCTCTCAGACGTTGGGCTTGGCGAAGCGATGCACAAACTTCCAAACGAGGTGCCACTTGGCTATTTGAAGCGGTTGGAGGTGGCCCGCGCGCTGGCATTGCGGCCGCGGCTTTTGCTTCTTGATGAACCGCTGGCGGGCTTGAGCAAGACAGAGGCCGCCGATATGGCTGATCTTATCGCCGGATTGCCGCGGCCGGGCCTGAGTGTCATCCTCATCGAACATAACCTGCCGCAGGTCGTGCGTGTGTGCCCAACTCTTTATGTCCAATCGAATGGCCGTGGTCTTGCATTTGGACCAACCGATGAGGTGATGGCTATGCCGGCTGTTCGCAAAGCCTATCTCGGAAGGGAGGGGTGATGTTACAGGTAACCGATCTTGTATGCGGCTATGGTGATATCATTGCTGTCCATGGCATAAGCCTGTCACTTGCCCAAGGCCAGACGATGGCGTTGGTTGGTCCGAACGGAGCTGGCAAAACAAGCTTCTTGATGGCGCTTGCCGGCCATATCCAGCCCCAGTCGGGACAAATCACGCTCGATGGTCGCAACATCAACAACCTCGGTGCAGCACAGAGATGTGAGGAGGGGATTGGTCTTGTGCCGGAAGGGCGGCGCATTTTTCCCGATTTGTCGGTAATGGAAAATCTCATCGTTGGTGGCTATTCGCGGCCACAGCGTGATCAATCCTCAAGTCTTGACCGAGTCTTTGACATTTTCCCACGACTGCATGACCGCCAGAAGCAATTGGCCGGTTCGCTGTCGGGTGGTGAACAGCAAATGCTTGCCTTTGGCCGGGCGATGATGTCTCGCCCACGCTTGATGCTGGTGGATGAGTTGTCACTCGGGTTGATGCCAAGCGTTGTGGATGAGTGCTATGCCGCTCTGGAAAAGCTGGTCGCGGCTGGCATTGCTGTCATTCTCGTTGACCAGAACAGTGATGCGGCGCTGGCCTTTTGTTCATCAGCGATCATTTTGGAATCCGGCCATATGAGTTGGAGCGGTATTGCCAACGATGCGCCAGAATCATTAACGCATTAAAAAATTCTGTTTTTTTAAGAGCGCAGGTTGGGGCAATTATGTTTGTGGGGCATGCTTGTGGGTCGTGCTTGTGAGCCATGCAAGCGGGTTATGCAGGCGGGTCATCATGCAGTTGAACCAGCCGATGGCGGGGCTATGTGCCCTGCGGTTATTTATAAGTAGGCCGGCGATCAGAGAATGTGCGCACCCGGCGCCGCCATGCCTCATAGCTTTTCCGCTTTAAATTCTTGCGCATCAGCTCTTTGACCTGCGCCTCCTTCAGCCCATATAGCGCTTCAATCGCCGCGAAGGACGTGTGGTCGGACAAGGCCATTTCGATGACCTCGTCAATATCGATGTCAGGATCTTGCACATTCAGCCCCATTTTCGGGAGATGTATCGACCCTCGTTTTAAGGTTGGTCATGACGATTATTTGTCTCTGATACAAATCAGACGCGCCGAGGTTTTTGCCCGATCATCCAGTTTGTGACATTCGCCGGTGGCGGGCTGAAACCGCATCAACCCTTTGTCGGTGTCGTTGATCACATAAAAATCAGAGGTGGAGACCTCGATGCCAGTGACGTATTTGCCAAGTGCCGTTGCCAATCGCAACTCTTGTTTTGAGGGCACTCTGGCGTTCTGCGCCGCGCAAATTTGATCTGCAAAACGCGCCTCGACACGATTCTTATACAAGCCTGACTTGATCTCTATTAATTCGCTGTCGGCAAATGGGTTCAGGAAGCGCGGCGGTTGTGGCAAGTAAAACAGATCAAAAATTGCCCTCGCGATGTCTTTGGTCGCATTGGACAATTTACCTGATGCGGCAAAGGCACGTTGCTCGCCTGTCTTTATGTTCCTGACGACCACATTGAGCGCGACACGACCATCATTCAGGTAACTATAGCTTCCAATCATTGTGTATCTGAACACATCTTCAGGAAGCGTGTCTGTCCTCGTTACAACGAGACGGCGTTTTGGAATTTGTTCAAGATAATGAAGCGCCTCTAACTCGGAGAGGATTTTGGAGGATATATAGCCATCAACGCCTTGGTCAGAGTTTTTAACCATGTAGCCATAGAATTCATCATAAAAGCTCAAAAGTTCTTTTATTGGCTTGGCCTCTGATGATGACATCGATGCGGCTATTGAATTTCCCAAATCGGCAAGTGTCGCGATTGTGCCGAACCTGTTCAGCTCATTCGTTTCAACAAAATCCTTGATATTTGCGTTCTTGATGACCGGAAAGACGGCGTGAAGATATAGCGGTGCATCACCCTCGGGACAGAATGCTGGTGCCTGATCCTGGGCGTAGGCAGAGTTGCAGACCACCAAAACCGACATTGCGTAAATTGTGAAGGCAAGCTTGGAAAATATTCGCCGCATAAAACAAACCATTAAATTAGGCCCTCCTGATCAAACAGTGCCACAAAAAGAAGCCCGCGCAAAGATTGCTAGGACTGCGGAGATGCAGAATGGGCAATTGTTGTGTGTTGGGCTTTGCGGGTCGCGATCACTTCAATCCACGATGGATCAGAACGCCATTTATAAAATCTTCTGACGAGGTGTCTTTTTGCATACAATTTTCGATGTTTGATACGCGGCTATCCGTGGTCAGGGATGGAAAGCCAGCTGCCTGCATCGCTTTTGTCAGCTCGAGAACAGCCTCAGCCAACAGGCCTTTGCCGTCATCTATTTCATCGCGCATGCGCAGGGCTGCGATACAGTCTGCAATGCTCTCGTTCATCATATGCTCAGGACTGTTTCGCGGCGGGTGCGGCCTGTCAATATCACCTGTCTGGTGGTGGGCACATTCATGAAAATCGATGAATTGTTGTAGGGCTGGCGGTGAAAATTTATATCCAAATCGATACACAACCGGCACTCCGGCTTCATTTCGTCTGGCCATTCCTGCGGCCGATGTGACGCGCGTTGATTCTACTGTCTCAAATTGGACTGTCTCGCCGAGGTTGTTTGCGCAAACCGGCGGGGCAATCACGTCAAATTCTGCTTTGGCGCTTTGACCAAAAGCCGTGTGGCTGAATGATATCAGGATGATTGTCGTGAGTATGAATCGCATTCTGTCGTTCCAGATTACGGCGATGTGAGATGACACATGACTGCTATCCGGCCAAGTCAGTGCAACAATTTTTCTATTTTTTGTCCGCATTTCACCTCACACAAAGCTTAAAAACTTTATCGACTAATTGAAGTATCAATGGTGCTTTTTCCCTTGTCGATGATGCTTTTTGACAACGTCTCTCGCAATGATTCCTCGTCTTTAACGCTCAGACCTGTGAAGATGAAAAACGCATCAACGCCCTGATGAAAGAATAATTCAAACCCGGAAATGAATTGAACGCCGAGCGATGTCACCAGCTGTTGGAACGGGGTTTCAACAGGCTGATAAACCGCATCAAATGCCCAGGAGAGTTTTTTCGATATTTGTGTTTCGGGTAGTGGCAAGCCTCCATACCCATGCATCCCCGCCGGACTGCAATTGACAATTGCATCAAAGGCCAAAGTGTCAATACCTTCTGTCGCAACCGCCACTTTTGTTGGCAGTTGGTTGACTTCGTTAGCCAGCATGACAGCCCTGTCAAAATCCTTGTCAAAAATATAAAGGGCGGTTGCGCCCAATTTGGCGAGTGCAAAACTGACCGATCTGCCAACACCGCCTGCACCAATCAACAACACATTACCTACCGGCAGATCACCGCGCGCGGCGCGGTAACTTTTTACAAAGCCGGTATAGTCCGTGTTGAAGCCGTTCAGATTATTTGTGTCAAAACAGATTGTATTTACTGCGCCTAGTTGCTGTACCGCTGGATCGGCGATGTTCACACGCCGGAAAGCCTGTTCCTTATAGGGCAGCGTTACATTGACTCCACGCAATCCGGCCTGAACTGCAAAATGCAGCGCTCCATCAAAATCCAATCCACGTTTCGGGGGGATAATCAAGTCGTAGCTTAGATCAATGCCATATTGTGCAGCAGCCATTTTGTGCAGTAACGGCGCACTTGACGAATGAATATTATCGCCGATTAGCCCCAGCTTTACAGCCTGTGTCATATTTGGCTCTCCATCATTCTGACTGATGTTAATGGCCAAACGCCCGGGGCAACCACATGACAATGTCTGGGAAAAGGATCATGACCATGAGGGCACACAGCAAAACTGCAAGAAAGGCCCAGATCTCTCCAATGATTTCATTCAGTGGGATTCGGGTTACGGCACTGATAACAAAAAGCAAAATGCCATATGGCGGGGTGATCAAGCCGATCATCGCATTGACGACGATGACTACACCAAAATGCACCAGATCGATTCCGAGTTGCATACAGGTCGGAATGAATAGTGGAACAATGACCAGAATGATCACCGTTGCGTCAAGTACACAGCCCAAAAACAAAACCAGTATATTCACCAGCAACATGAATGCCAGCGGACTTATGTCAGCACTGGTGAACAAGGCTGAGATCATTTGCGGAATATTTTCCTGAATGACGACATATGTCAGAATCATTGAAGCGCCGATCACAAGCCCTACAGAAGCTGCTGAGCGCGCGGACTCAATGAATACTTCCACCAGTGTCTTAAATTTCAGGGCGCGATACAAACCCGCCGCAACCAGTAATGCATAAAGTGCGGCTATGGCCGCTGCTTCGGTCGGTGTGGTAACGCCGGAGTAGATTCCCGTTAATAAAATGACTGGCATCAGAAGCGCCGGCGTAGCGCGGAATGTGATGCTTGGGATTTTGGCTAGCGGGACAGGGGCTTCATGTCCAAAATTGCGGCGATGGGATATCCACGTATTCATCGCCATCAATACCGCCCCCATGAATAACCCGGGAACAATGCCAGCCAGAAATAGGCTGCCAATCGAGGTATTTGATACAAGAGCATATAAAACCATCGGGATTGACGGCGGTATGATTGGTCCAATTGTTGCCGTTGCAGCAGTGATTGCCGCCGCATAGCCACGGTTGTACCCGCCACTTTTCATCATCATGTCAATGATAATGCGCCCGATGCCGGCAGCATCAGCAACTGCCGAGCCGGACATGCCCGAGAAAATGAGGCTGGCAACAACATTTACATGCCCCAAACCGCCACGAAATCGGCCGACCAGAGCAACACAGAAGCTCAGAAGTCGGTCAGAAATGGATCCGGCATTCATAATATTTGCCGACACAATAAAAAGGGGCACTGCCAACAGCAGAAACCCGTCAAAAAGGCGCTGCACCATGGTTTCGCCGGCGATCGCCAAGTCTTGTCCGGCAACCCCCAGATAGACAAGCACACCTGATAAAATAGCGTAGGCCACCGGCATGCCAATGGCGGCACTGCCAAACAACGTCAAAATGCCAATGGTTAGTTCGATGCTCAAGATAAGCCGCCGTTATCCTTTGATATTGTGCCAGTCGATGTATGGCTGTTCATACCACCGCCTTTGCCCCTTATCAGTCTGTAAACCGTCTCGCCGTAACGCAAAATTGTCGCCACCATGAATAACAAAATTGGCGCAAACAGCCATTTTATTGGAATGCGTTCACCTGTTATCGGAAGGCTGAGTGTCTGGATTTTTTTCAATTGCATCAACCGGCTTTCAAAAATGGCGTCATAAGTTGGCACAAACGCATAGATCATCACAACAATCAGCAGAACTGCGGTAGCCAACGCAAATAAACGGCGCACACGCGGAGTGACAGCATTAAAGAATACGTCAAAAATTACGTGATCGCGATCACGCACGATGAAGGAACAACCAAAAAAGATCAGCCACACCCAAAGAAGCGAGATCAAATTGATTGTCCAGCCAATTGGCACCAGTGATTGCATCCATGATTGAAGGCTGTCGACAGGAGCAAGCCACGCTATTTTTGGCGCGTAACGGGCAAATATCTGTAGAAGGAATGTAATAAAAATCGTCCCCAGAATTGTGGCGGCGATAAATTCGGCGATGCGGGTGACTGTCGTCAAAAACTTTACGAACATTTTCTTTCCCGCATCGCCAACGATGTGTTTTTTAGTTGCCTAGAGCGTTGATTTTGTCAAGCACACCTGCAGGCCAGGTTTTTGCAACGTCACTGCCAACATATTGCGCCTGTACATGTTCGCGGAAGGCTTTCAGATCAGGAGTATAGATTTCAACACCTTGGCTGCGAATGAATTCAGCAAGATTGTTTTCCTTGTCCAACTGCTTCAGGCGACCATAGGCGGCGGCGGCATCAGCCGCACGCTGTACGGTCAGTTTCTGCTCGTCTGTAAGGCCATCCCAAGTCTTCTTTGAGAATGCAATATAGTTCAAATCGACAAGGTGCGATGTTAACGAAATCTGCTTGGTAACTTCGTAAAACTTCTTGTCAACAACGGTAGGCAACGGATTGTCCTGTCCGTCAACGGCGCCGGTGGACAGTGCCGTGTAGACCTCGTTGAAGGACAGTGGCGTTGGTGACGCACCAAGCGCTTTACCAAGGAATTGCCATGAGTCCGTGCCTGGCATCCGCAAATTCACGCCCGCCAGATCTGCTGGGGTCATGATGTTTTTCTCACTCCGTGGAAAACGCAGGTTAACGTGGCGGCGGCCAAGATACATAACTGACAACAGTTTGACGCCGAGTTCATCCTCTGCCTTCTTTTTGAAAGGATCCATCAGCGGGTTGTTGAAAACGCGAACCTGATGGGCCGCATCCTGATGCACATATCCAGTGGCAAAGATCGAAAATTCTGGGAAGAACTGTGCCAATTCCTGTGCTGAGGCGATCGACATCGTCACATTACCACGGCTGATGGCGTCAAGCTCGGTGCCTTGCGCAAACAAAGAGCCGTTGTATCCCGCTTTGTAGTCGGCAAAACCAGCAACCATTGGCGCAAATACCTCGCGCATTGCCACTGACCGCATATCGGTTTCAGATGCAGATGTGGCCATGGTAAATGTCATGTCCGCAGCATGGCTGTTTACCGATACGCCTCCAATCATGCTGACCGCCAACATAGCGGCTAGAGCTGTGCGTCGTTTCATTTTTGTAATCATCATTTTCCTCCTAAATTGATGACGTGACGCCCTTGTGAGGGCCGGGTTGGTTCAAGCTGGCTTAGCGGCGAAATACACCTCTGAGCCAATATTGAAATTCGTAGTGCCGGTATTTGTATGAGAGTCGCCAACAACCATGTCGCCGGGGTTGACCGGCTGGCCAGTTTTTGCCGCGATCCGCATCGCCTCAATGACTGCCAGCGTGCACAATCCTTCTCGGCCAGATACAAGCGGTGGTTCCTGGCCGAGTATCACCCGGGCAAAATGCTTGATCTGGTTAACCAATGGATCAGCCGGTTCAACAGGCAGTTTGGATGACGACATCGGCGACCACCAGTCAGGTTTATCGTCGTGACGCCACAAAGTCAGATCCGGGATGGAGAGTGCCCCATGGCTACCGCTGATCTGATACGCACTTTGAGCGGTGAATGGATAAAGCGGGTATTCGCTTGATGTGAATTCCCAGCTCCATGGTGATACTGCGCTGTCAGATACGCTGACCACACCAATCCCACCATTTTCGAAGCTTAGCAGTGCCGCGGCAATACTCTCGGTTTCATAGCCACGCATCGACGGGGATAGCTGTGCTTGAACATTAATGATGTCACCACATAAATATCTCAATAAATCAATATCGTGAACAAGATTTACAGAAATGGGCCCGGCGCCTTTCTTTTTGCGCCACGGTGCAATTTCAAAATAATCATCAGGCTTGTAAAACCAGCATTTAGCGTCAACAACGCGGATATCACCGACCTGCCCGCTGTCCAAGGCCGCCTTGGCTTGCTGAATGACGGGGTTAAACCTGCGATGATGACCAACCATCACAGGAACGCCAAAATCCTCTGATTTTTCGACAATCAAACGTGCCGAGGCAAGGTCATCTGCGATCGGTTTCTCGATCAAGACCGGAATGCCTGCCTCGATACAATCCACCCCCTGTGATACATGAAGATTAGTTGGTGTCGACAAGATAATGCCATCCGGGCGGGTGTTGATGATCATCTCTGACAGATCACTGTAACCAGCGATACCAGCCTGTTCGGCGAGTTCCAGAATATTGTCATCTGTGTCGACAACTGCGCAAATGTTGGCTGAGTCAATGTGGCTGAGCGCAGCCAGATGTCTACGGCCAACAAGGCCCATGCCGACAATGGCCAAACGAACTGCAGTGTCACCGGCGCGCGGTTCTGTGCGACTCGCGATCAACAGGTCTGTGACTGATGTGGCTTCGGCATTTGTCATCTTAAAACCGGACCACCACCGCATTTGACTGTATTCAGGATGTGCTTTTCAAAAAATATCATGTGGTATTATAAATATCATATATTTTTAATTATCAATGATTTTATACGATTTTTGCCAGTGTGGACTTAGCTGTCAGAAACCGTGATAAAGGATTTGCGGATCAGATAAACACATTAGTGATGGTCGGGACAGATGATGCACAAGAACCACATCAACCTTGGTTTTCTCGTTGGCTCACCTCAGAGTACGGTGGCCCGAACCACTTACGAAAAACTCAAGCATGACATCATCTTTGGCAAGTTAAAGCCTGGCAGCAAGTTGAAGCTTGAAACATTGAAAGATGATTATGCGGCAAGTGTTTCAACACTGCGTGAGACATTGAACCGGCTTGCCAGTGATGGCTTTGTGTCGGCGGAGGAACAGCGTGGTTTTTTTGTAACCCCGATTTCAACAGAAGACCTCGGTGAAATAGCCAATTTACGTATATTGCTTGAGTGTCATGCTCTGACTGAGTCTCTTCAAAACGGCGATGACGATTGGGAAGCCGATGTCGTTGGAGCATACCATAAACTCAGCATGACTGAACGCCGCATGCAAAATGGCGATGAAACTGATTTGGAGACATGGAAACACCATGACTGGCAATTTCACTTGTCACTGATCCGCGCTTGTAATTCCAATAATCTGTTGGAACTTCATGCGACTTTGTTTGGCAAATATTTGCGTTACCAGATGCTCATCCTGACCTATCGTGGTGAGGTCGCTCGGCAGGAGCACAAAGCGCTGTTTGACGCTGCTCTCGCGCGCGACAGCGTGAACGCCACCCAGATGCTAAAAGATCACATCAACAATGGTGTAAAACACACGTTAGAACACATGTGAAAACAATCATGGTCCGATACCTAGGTCAGTTGCGAAGCCTGTTCCCATAAAAAATCACACAAAATGGGTGAGGCGGCAGTGGTCAGAAGCGTTTCACTCCGCCAATCCAGATACCAAATCGGGCGTTGCAATTTGTTTTGGATTTTGAGGAAAGTTTGTGGCGGAGAGGGTGGGATTCGAACCCACGAAGGGCTCGCACCCTTGCCGGTTTTCAAGACCGGTGCATTCAACCGCTCTGCCACCTCTCCGTTGGGAGACGGTGTAGAAATATAGTTGGCCTCTGTCAAGCGGTGTTTGCCAATTGTTTTTGCTTTATGGCGGTGCCCGACATTTTCCCATTTTTATTCAGAGTGTTTTATCCAAAAGTACATTGCCGGAAATCTGGCATGATTTTACTGTTTACTCTGGGCAAAATTGGGCAGATAAGGCTGTTGCGGTCTGTGTTTTGCGCGCTGGCGGATGACCGATTGAAAATGAGGCAAGAGACGATGAACAAGCCTGCTGTTGACGTAACCCCAAGGCGAGTGCCAGAACCGAGAAACAAAGGCTTTATCAGGCCGTTTGTCCTGACGCTCATCTTTGCTCTCTCCATGGTTGCTGTCTCCACGGTGCAACCGGTTTTTGCTCAGTATGGTGGGCGCACTGCAACCGTTGAGGTTGCGCCGTCAACCGAGGAGGTGCTCGCCATCTCTGCAGATGTGCAGGGCCGTGTTGTGGGCGGACCAGCTATCGCCATCACCGCGGTTACCACGGCAATCACCGAAATGGAATCTCTGCGGATCGGCGATATGGTGCAAAAAGGCCAGATCATCGCAAGGCAGGACAGCACAAATCTTCGCCGTCAACTCGAACTTGTGCGGATAAGACATGCCGATGCCAAAGTGCGGTTGAAAGATGCAATTGAGACACATGTCGAGAACAAAGACCGGCTGGTGCGAAGAGGCGAGGTTTTGTCTCTGGCCCTGCAGGATGCCGAACAGAACGTCATTGAACTTGAGCAGGATCTTCAGCATGAGCAGGATTTGATTGCGGTAAATCGCCAACAATACGAGCTGTTGTCCGGTAAATCTGATCGTGCGAAAGACCTGTCGGAACGCAACGCGCTCTCTGTTGACGCGGCTGAGACAGCTTTTGGTTCAGCCTTGAACGCACAACAACAGCTATTGTCTCGTGAGGCAACAATCACTCGAAAGTCGGCACAGTTGGCGCGCGCCAGAACAGCGTTGTCCCGCACACGTCTTGAACGTGATCAAAATGAGCGTGACCTGCAGGCGCTAAATGAAAACCAACAGGCGAGAATCAAGATCGAAATTCGCCAGCTGGAGCAGGACATTAAAAATCTTGAAGCTGATATCCGTGACACGGAAATAGCTTCGCCATCTGACGGCCAGATAGGGTTTTTGGCGGCGCTGCAACGTGGTTTCAGTCGAGAAGGTGACGTCATTGCACGGATCATTGATCCCGATGATTTTGAGATTGAAGCCGAAATACCCGTTGAATATATGGGTTTCCTGATGCAGGCAAAGCAGATCAGAGGGCGTGATCTGCAAGGGAATTTGATGTCCCTGAAGCCGCGCGCAGTGTTACCTGTGCAAAATGCGCGAACTGGCACTCAAACGGTGCGGTTTGCCGCGAATGAAGGGCTGCCTAAACAGGTTACGGCTGAAAATGCTGTCATCGTGATTAAGGTTCCGACAACAAGTCCGGCGCCGGTTGTCGTTGTGCCGAAAGACGCTGTTTTGCCGGTTCCGGGTGGGCATGTTGTCTATGTTGCAGCTGATGGTGTCGCCAAGAAGACGGCAATCCAGCTTGGCGATGCGGTTGGCGAGAATTTTGTCGTGATGTCCGGTCTTGCAGCCGGTGTTGATGTGATCATCCGTGGTAACGAGGCGCTGACTGACGGCAAGAAAATCAAAATCGGTGGTGAGGCCCCACAACAGAAGCCCCAGACATCAGCGGGAGAGGCATGGACCCTTAACTGGACAACCCAGCGTGGGCCTGCATCGGCAGATCTGGTCATCGGTAAGGAGAAATCCACTTTCAATGATGAAGAAATTACCGTTGTCCGGGCTGGCGACAGTGTCAATTTCATCGGCAAATTATATCTGCCTTTTGGTACGTTGGAACTCGATTTTCAGGGTCAGATTAATGGCAATGAAATGACTGGCAAGGTGACATTACGCGGCCTGCCAAGCGGGCGTGAACCGGTGCTTGACTTCACTGGCACAAAGGATGCCGGATAATGGGCGGGCTTATAAAAACGTCAATTGAGCGTCCGGTCGCTGTTCTGGCGCTCGTATTGCTGACCATATTGTTTGGAGCTGTGGCACTGAGCAATATCCCGATCCAGATGAGCCCGGATATTGAAAAGCCCATTCTGGAGGTGCGTGTGGCTTGGCCGGGCGCCACCCCGGAGGATGTCGACCGTGAGATCGTTGGCCGGTTGGAAAACGAACTTGCTTCGCTGAATGGCATTGAAGAAATGTCCTCGCGTTCATCACGGGGGCAGGCGCGTGTCACGCTGACCTATGGCGTTGATCAGGATATGGACAAGGCGCTGGTGCTGCTGCTCAGTAAATTGTCGTCCGTGAGTAATCTGCCAAATGAATCTCGAACCCCGCGGGTGCGGACATCCAACTCAGATGACAGCCCAATCGCCCGACTGGCTCTTGCCGCGAAGGATGGAAGCGATACGAATCTTGAGGGCCTTGGAAATTTTCTTGAAAACCAGATCGTCGAGCCGCTCGGACGGATTGATGGTGTGTCCGAAGTGACATATTACGGTGGTGGAAGTCGGGAAATGCGGGTCTTTATCGATCCCGACAAGCTTGTGCAGTACAGCCTCACCCTCAGCGAGGTGATTGATGCGTTGCGGTCTTCATCAACGATGATGAGCGTTGGTGTTGTCAATGAAGGCAAGCGGACTTACGCGGTGCGCGCTGAGGCAGTGAATTACACACCTGAAACGGCGGCGCGAATAGTTGTGCGAACAGATGTCTCGCCAACCGGTACACTTGTGCCGCTGTTGCTATCGGACATCGCGACGATAAAGCTTCAGGTTGAAGAAAGTACCAGTTTCCGGCGGCTCATGGGTAAAGATGCGATCATCATCAATGTCCTGCGCGCACAGGGAACAAATGTGGTCGAAACCATGGAGCGACTCAATAATGCGGTCCAGTCGCTTAACGAGACCGTGCTCGCATCACGCGGACTTGATCTTTATATCGTTTATGACGAGACAAAATACATCTCCTCTGCGATTGATCTAGTGCAGCAAAATATCTGGATCGGCGGCCTGCTTGCCTTGCTTATATTGCTGATATTTTTGCGCAGTGCATTACCGACCATCATTGTCTTTGCCGCGATACCTGTGTCTGTTATTGGCACATTTGTGGCGATTGCCGGTCTTGGCCTGTCGATCAATGTGATTTCGCTTGCCGGGCTTGCCTTTGCGGTTGGGATGGTTGTCGATGCATCCATCGTCAGCCTCGAGAATATTTTCAGGTTGCGTCAGCGCGGCATGACCGCGGTAAATGCGTCCTATCATGGGGCGCGGCAGGTTTGGGCGCCAATTCTGGGTTCGGCGCTGACGACTGTGATCGTTTTCATTCCCGTG
This sequence comes from Alphaproteobacteria bacterium, assembly GCA_038147495.1. Classification (GTDB taxonomy): domain Bacteria; phylum Pseudomonadota; class Alphaproteobacteria; order Puniceispirillales; family Puniceispirillaceae; genus MED-G116. Next base: position 295,980 of record JAYQTT010000002.1, read on the forward strand.
CTGATGTTGAAACTTCCGGTTGGCCAATTGTTCCGGGACATTGGTATCGCCATTTCAGTGTCGGTGCTGATTTCGGTGATCGTGTCTGTGACTGTTATTCCAGCGCTGGCGTCCCGTCTGTTACAGGGTAGCCAAGACCGCTTCAGCAACCTGAAGGCGCTTCCCGTTATTGACCGGTTCGCACGTGGATTTGCCGAGATGATCATCGGCTATTCTAAAATGGCGGTCCAACGCCGCGGGCTTGGGGTGACGGTCGTGGCAGGTGTGCTCGCTGTCGCCATCGGGTTCTCAGCTAAATTCATGCCACAGCTGGATTATCTTCCGGATGGTAACGCCAATTTTGTCTTTGGGCGGATTTTTGTTCCACCTGGCTATTCGATGGATGAAACAGTTCGCATTGCCAAAAAGATGGAAGATGCAGCTCGGCCATATTGGGGCGATGACGTCCCGGCCGATGGCCCGCCAGCGATTGAAAGATTTTTCTTCGTGGCGTTTTCCGGTGGTGCATTTGCGGGTGCGTCTGCGGTTGATCCAAGCCGCGTTTCGGAACTTCAAGGCGTTTTGATGACGCCGATCTTTTCTGAACCGGGCGCTGGTGCTTTTGTGCGTCAGTCCTCTCTTTTTGGCCGCTCGGTTGGCGGCTCCAGATCGATCAGACTGGACGTATCCGGCCCGGACCGTGATGCGATTTTGCCGATCGCCTACAGGCTCAATGAAGTGCTCTCAGAGCGTTTTTCGCGGCGCGATGGCCATCAAATCAGGGCGATCCCCAATTTGGATAATGGGGCGCCTCAAATTCGTATCTCACCCGATCTGACCGCGCTTGCCCGTGCTGGTGTGTCTGTTCGTGAGCTTGCATCATCTGTAGATGTTTTCAATGACGGAACAAATGTGATTCAAATCCCGATTGCCGGTGAGCTGATTGATATGGTGTTATCCGGCAAGGACGCACGTGAGTTGTCCGCGGCGCGGCTATCAAACATTCCCATTGTGACAAGAACAGGCAACGTCCTGCGTCTTGATCAACTGGCCCGTGTCGAGATCATAAGCTCGCCCGAGCAAATCACGCGTTTAGGTGGTCGCCAGTCGCTCTCACTCCAGCTTCGGCCGAATGAAAATCTGGCACTGGAAGAAGCGGTGCGCGTGATTGAGGAAGAAATCCTGCCCGAACTTCGGGAAGATGCATCAGAGGTGGGTGTCTCTATCGCGGTTCAAGGCGCGGCAAGCGCGCTTGAAAAGACATGGAAAGCGATGCAGGCGAACGTATTGACGGCGATTGGTGTGATTTTCTTGTTGCTCGTCGTCCTTCTGCGCAATTTTCTACTTCCTCTGATCATTCTGCTGGCGATACCCGTTGCCGCGGCGGGAGGAATTGCTGGACTTGCCTTGCTGAATATTTTTGTCCGCCAGCCGCTTGATATGCTGACCATGCTTGGTTTTGTTATATTGACAGGGGTGGTGGTCAACAACGCCATTTTGATGATTGAGCAGGCGATGCTGCACATTCGTGAAGAATCGATGGATGTCGGCGAGGCGATCATTGAGGCAACACGTAATCGGATCAGACCGATTTTCATGTCCACGATGACATCACTTTTCGGCCTTGTTCCGTTGGTGATTTTCCCCGGCGCCGGGTCTGAGTTATATCGTGGGCTCGGTGTTGTGGTGTTCGGGGGATTGGCACTGTCGACCATTGCCACACTTGTCATTGTGCCACCCTTGCTGGCGATTGCGCTGAAGTCACGGCTTGCCGACAGCGAAGCTATAGCTGTTGATATTGACATTGCGCCGGACACCTCGGATGCCAAAGCGGGCGTTTGACTGCGGGTGATGTGAAGTCAAATTTGTGAACCCATAACGCAATCGTCTGTTGCCACAGCTTGTGGTATCACGATACGATACCCACAATATGATGCGGTTTGCTGTTGATCTTATTGGATCGGCAACAAGGCTTCTTGCAAGAATCTACTTTGCGAGAATCTACTTTGTAAAAATCTGCAGGCAGGCAGTTCGGGGGTGTTTGATCATGATAGCGACAGCAACAAAGATGTCATTTTGTGTTCGGCACTTAATGATCATTGCCTTCATGGGTCTTGCCGGAATCATAGGGCTTGCTTTGTTGTCACCCAGCGCGTCGGCGGAAGATGCAAATTTCTCAAGCTGGATGAAATCATTCCGTGTTGAAGCGATGGAAAAGGGGATCTCGCAAGAGACGCTTGACAGGGCGCTTGGCGGCATAGCTCCGCTGCCTCGGGTGATTGAACTTGATCGAAGCCAGCCTGAGTTCAAACTGACATTTGAAGAATATTTATCCAAGGTCGTCTCGCCGACCCGAAAGCGCATCGCCGCACAAAAGCTTGCAGAACATGATGAACTGCTGACCAAAATTTCACAGAAATATGGTGTTCAAAAACGCTACCTCGTCACCTTCTGGGGTGTGGAAACAAGTTTTGGCAAATATCTTGGTTCATTCAATGTGCCGCAATCACTGGCAACATTGGCATTCGATGGCCGCCGCAGTGACTATTTCCGCGGTGAATTGCTGAATGCCCTGACGATACTCGAGCAGGGTCATATTGCGCCAGAGGACATGAAGGGATCATGGGCGGGTGCCATGGGGCAAAGCCAGTTTATGCCGTCCAGCTTCCTGAATTACGCGGTTGATTGGGATGGCGATGGCCGCCGTGACATATGGGCCAGTAAGGCGGATGTCTTTGCTTCATCGGCAAACTATCTGGCCAAGGCAGGCTGGCGTGACGATATCACCTGGGGACGCGAGGTAAAATTGCCGTCTGGTCTTCAGGTCAAGGGCAAGAATGCGATGGCACTTGCTGACGCCAAAACCCAAATGCAGCTGGCTGAATGGGCAAGCGCAGGTGTGCGTTCGGTTGACGGTTCGGCGTTGCCAACGCGGGCATTGCAGGCGCGCCTTGTGATGCCGTCAGGAGACGAGGGTCGCGCGTTTCTCGTATATAGCAATTTCGACTCAATCCTGCGCTGGAACCGTTCCAATTATTATGCGCTTGCGATAGGCTTACTCTCAGACACGTTGCGGTAGGTTTATATGTCTCTCCCCCGTATTCGACATCATGGCCTTTTCGCAGGCGTTCTGGCGTTGTTGCTTGTTGGCGGCTGCACAACGGCTGAATTGGCGGTGGATTTGCTCAAGAAATCACAACGTCAGACTGATAGTGTTGCCACTGACGACCCATATTCTGACCAAGGGACCGTAACTTCAAGTATCGGTACAGCTACCGTCAAGGCCAATCCAGTCTATAAGGTTGGAGACCCTTATCAAATCGCCGGTATCTGGTACTATCCGGAGCGCAATCTCGGATATGACGAAACGGGGATAGGCTCGTGGTATGGTGATGAGTTTGCCGGTCGGCTCACGGCGAATGGTGAGATATTTGACCCGAACAAGGTGACAGCGGCGCATAAGACACTGCCGATGCCGAGTGTTGTCCGGGTCACCAACCTTGATAATGGCAAGTCGCTTGTGGTTCGGGTGAATGACCGCGGACCGTTTGTCGCCGGTCGGATCATTGATTTGTCGCGTGAGGCGGCGCGCCTCATCGGCTATGAAAAAGCGGGCATTGCCCGCGTGCGTGTACAGGTTCTGGCAGAGCAAAGCCTCCGTCTGGAAAAAATGGCAAAACAGGGCGATTTTGCCTCGCTGGACACTGCCGTGGATACGGAAATGCCGGAAGTTGCAAAGGTAAATCAGCCAGAAGTCAGCATGACGGCCAAATCATCTTCAGGTTTGGTGAAGAATTCAAACGGACAGGACAATGGCGTTTCAGCGGTTGATTTGCTGGCACGCTCTCGCGTTGGGGAAGTGATAAGTGTTGTACCAATAGAGACCGAAATCTGGGTTCAAATTGGCGCCTTCTATGCAGAGGCGAATGCGACCAATGTTTTGGCAAAGGTGGCAAGTGTCGGGGAAGGTATGGTCTCTCCTGTTGAAATATCCGGTCAAACTTTACATCGCGTGCGGATTGGACCATTAAAAAGCGTTGAAGACGCGGACAAAGCTCTTGATGGCGTGATCGATCTTGGATTTTCGGGGGCTCGCATTATCGTCGATTGATGAGACCGCAGCTGTATTATGCGTCTGAAGAGTTTTTTGACAGTAATTGTCATTATTATGCCGCTTTTATACCCTAGCCATTATCCGTGCCCCAGCTGAGAGGGTCGTTGGCAAGATCAAATTTGGTTGTAGCCGACTGAAGACAACAAAATTTCAGGATGAATTTTTCATGAAAAGTTTTCTCAAAGAAACGTTGGGATTGGGCGCAAAACGGGCAGGGGGCATGCTTGCCGCCGTCTGCGCAAGTGCATTGATGATGAATGCGGCGCTTGCCGTTGAGATAGACTCATCTGCTGAATATGCGTTCATCACTGATTTTCAGTCTGGCAAGGTTTTGATGGACAAAAACGCTGATGAGTCAATGAAACCGGCATCCATGGCCAAAATCATGACGGTTTTTATTGTGTTCCAGCGGATCAAGGACAAAAGCCTATCACTTGATGACACATTCCTTGTCTCTGAAAAGGCATGGCGAAAAGGTGGTTCGAAGACCTTTATTGAGGTTGGAAAGCAGGTATCGGTAAGGGATCTGCTGAACGGGGTGATTGTTCAATCTGGAAATGACGCCGCGATTGCTCTGGCTGAGGGTATCTCTGGTACCGAGAACGGCTTTGCCGATGAGATGAACTACACGGCGCAGAAACTTGGCATGAAGAATACAGTTTTCAGAAATGCAACCGGTTGGCCCGATCCGGAGCAGTTTACCACTGCGCGTGACCTGAACATTCTGGCAACAGCATTGATCCGTGATTTTCCCGTGGATGAATTTCCTGAATTATATCCAATGTTTGCGAAAACAAGCTTTGCCTATAACGGCATAGATCAGCCAAACCGCAACCCGTTGGTTTACGGCACGGCTGGCGCGGATGGCTTAAAAACTGGGCACACAGAAGAGTCGGGATATGGGCTTGTTGGCTCGGCGAAGCGCAATGACCAGCGCGTTGTCATGGTGCTAAACGGGATGGAAAGCAAAAAGCAGCGTTCATCGGAGTCACGCCGTTTGATGGACCTCATTTTCCGTGAATTCAAGCATTATCGCCTGTATGGGGCCGAACAGACAGTCGATCAGGCGAATGTGTGGCTTGGCACCGCCCAGAAGGTCGATCTTGTGCTGGCTGAAGATCTCGATCTTGTTCTCTCGCGTGAGGAACGCCGCAAGATGAAAGTATCGCTGCAATGGATTGATCCGTTGCCAGCGCCGCTGGCCAAGGGGGATGTGGTCGGGACATTGCTTCTGGATTTGCCGGATGGTGTCCGCAAATTCGATCTTCTTGCTGGCACTTCGGTTGACCAGCTTGGGCTGTTTGATCGCATCGGTGCGGCGGTAAAATATATGATCTTTGGTGCGAGTGTTGCACCAGCTACAGACGGTTGATCGCCGCCATGTCCGAAAACCCCGGATATTTCATCTCCTTTGAGGGCGGTGAGGGCAGTGGCAAGACCACACAGATCAAGCTACTGGCCAGCTGGATAGATGAGCTTGCGCCCGGTAGCAAAGTTCTGGTCACACGTGAACCAGGAGGAACGCCTGCGGCCGAGGATATCCGGGCCCTTCTGGTGACCGGCAGTCCTGAAAAATGGCGTCCGGCGACCGAAGCGATGTTGATGTCGGCATCCCGACATGAGCATGTCGAACAGGTGATCAAGCCAGCTCTTGCCGCTGGAAAATTGGTTATATCGGATCGGTTCTACGACTCCACCCGTGTTTATCAGGGGCTTGTCGGCGGCGTCGACAAGAACGCGATTGATGCGTTAAACCATCTCGCCTGCGGTGATCTTGTTCCTGACATTACCTTTCTTCTTGATATGGATGGTGATGTCGGTCTGGGCCGCGCGGATGGGCGAGGAGGGGTGGAAACCCGCTTTGAAAACAAGGGGTCGTCTTTTCATTCTGCGGTCAGAGCAGGGTTTCTTGAGCTTGCCAGTGAAGAACCTGAGCGCTTTGTGGTTCTTGACGCGAGTGAGAGTGTTGACGCAATTGCTGCCAGCATCAGGGCAGTTTTAACTGACCGTCTTGGTATTGGTGGCTGAATGCGAGAGACGTCTGAGGAACATTCAGATACGCATTGGCCCGAAATTATCGGCCATAAATCCTTTGAGCGCAGCTTTGTTGAGGCGCAGCACCGTGACCGACTGCATCATGCGTGGCTGTTGACCGGGCCAAAAGGCATTGGCAAGGCTGCCCTTGCGCTCCGGGCAACTGCATGGCTGATGGCTGAAGATGCTGCAAGTGGCGGATATGGTGGTGTTGACACTGGTTTCACTGTGGCTTCTGGCGACAGCGGCGCCAAATTGGTGCGTAATGGTGCGCATCCGGACCTAAATGTTGTTGCGCCGTTGAAAGAGGACAACAAGTCCGGTCAGATTAAAATCGACCAGATCAGGGCGTTGATCCCCTTCATGATGCACAAGCCTGGTCGCGCCGGATGGCGTGTTGCGATCATCGATTCTATGGATGAAGTGAACCGAAATGGTGCGAATGCTCTTTTAAAGATGCTGGAAGAGCCGCCAGAGCGAACCGTTCTGTTTTTACTGTCATCGCGGCCCGGGCGTTTGCCCCCTACAATCCGAAGCCGGTGTCGGGTGGCGCGGTTGTCGCCCCTCTCGCGTGATGAAAGTGATGATGTGTTACGGCAAATCTGGCCAGACGCCGATGCCGAACAATTGAAAATCCTGTCCATTTTGAGCGAAGGTGCCCCCGGGCGGGCCTTGATGCTGGCTGAAAGCGGGGCTGCTGATTGTTATCAGGCGGCGTGTGCGCTGTTATCTGAAGACAGGCTTGACCGTGCAGCGCTTGTAACGATTTGTGGCAAATGGGGGAAGGGCGGCGCTGCCGGGAAGGACACACGCCTTGGCGCAACCATGCTGATTGAACGGTTGCTTCGATTGAGCGCATTGCGAGTGGCGGGTGCCAGCATACCGGATGTATGTGGTTTTGAAGATCGTGTCATAGATGCAATGAGCCGTCGGCATACGGGTCAAAAATTGGCTGAGATGCAAAATGACTTTAGCCGCGAAGCGGCGCAAGCTGACTCGCTGTATCTGGATTTTGCGTTGTTTCTGTCGCGGCAATTGACCCGTTTTCACCAGAAATCCTTGCCCTGAGCGGGGGATAGAGGTACATCCTGTGATACGGGCGCAACGGCGTCACATCTGAAACATTTGCGTGAAAGCACCAGAGTTGATGACCGCGACATCGAAGCAGAAATATTACCTCACGACCCCAATTTACTATGTGAATGACAAGCCGCATATTGGCCATGCCTATACAACTTTGGCGTGCGATGCGCTGGCGCGCTTCAAGCGTCTGGACGGGTTTGACGTATGTTTTCTGACGGGTACGGATGAACATGGGCAAAAAGTTGAACGCGCGGCGCTTGATGCTGGAATATCGCCACAGCAATTCACGGACAATGTCAGCCAGAATTTCCGTGATCTGACGGCCAGTCTGAATTTCTCCAATGATGATTTTATTCGCACCACCGAAGACAGGCATAAAGTGGCATGCCAGAAGATTTGGGACCTTCTCCTGGAAAAAGGCCATATCAAGCTCGGCACCTATGCCGGTTGGTATGCGACAAGAGACGAGGCCTTTTTTACTGAGTCAGAGCTTGTTGACGGCAAAGCGCCCAGCGGCGCGCCGGTGGAATGGGTTGAAGAGCCGTCATATTTCTTCAATCTGTCAGAATGGCAGGACAAGCTTCTTGCCTTTTATGAGGAAAACCCGGATTTCGTCGGCCCTGAATCACGTTTCAACGAGGTGAAAAGCTTCGTCAAAGGCGGCCTTCGTGACCTGTCTGTCAGTCGCGCCAGCTTTAAATGGGGTGTCCCCGTACCGAATGACGATGATCATGTCATGTATGTTTGGCTTGATGCGTTGACCAACTATATCACCGCCACCGGTTGGCCTGTCGATGGCAAATATGGTGATGCGGATAAATATGCGCATTTGTGGCCGGCTGATCTGCATATGGTCGGCAAAGACATTCTGCGGTTTCATGCCGTCTATTGGCCCGCATTCTTGATGGCTGCGGATTTGCCACTGCCAAAACGTGTTTTTGCGCATGGCTGGTGGACAAATGAAGGTCAAAAAATCTCCAAATCATTGGGCAATGCGATTGATCCACTGGCCTTGGTTGATGAATACGGCCTTGATCAGGTGCGTTATTTCCTCCTGCGTGAGGTGCCGTTTGGCAATGATGGTGACTTTTCCTCATCGGCCATGATTCAGCGGGTCAATGGTGATCTTGCCAATGACGTTGGAAATTTGTCACAGCGCGTTCTCTCGATGGTGTTCAAGAATTGTGACGGGGTGATGCCGTCACAGCCGTCCAATCCTACATCTGAAGACAAGGCGCTACTCGATGCGGCTGATAATATGCTTGAAACTGTCCGCGGGCATATTGACCGGCAAGCCTTCCATGAAGCCCTGCGGGCAATTTGGCAGGTCGTGGCAGACGCCAATCGTTATGTTGATTTGGTGGCGCCTTGGGCGCTGAAGAAAACTGATCCTGCACGGATGCAGGAAGTGCTCGCCGTGCTGTGCGAAGTTATTCGTCAGGTGGCTGTTCTGATCCAACCGGTGATGCCGGAATCAGCCGCGAAGATGCTGGATCAATTGGGTGTCGGGCCGGAGCAGCGGCTCTTTGACTCCATCGGGGGCAAGGCGCGTCTTGGTCATGGGCACGAAATTGGCAAGCCGGTTCCAGTGTTTCCGCGCTATGTGGAGGAAGAGGAAGCCTGATGGGTCAATTATCGATTATCGATAGTCATGCGCATCTGGATTATCCGCAGCTTGCCGAGGATTTGCCTGCAGTGCTGGAAAGAGCCAATCAGGCGGGCGTATCGCAGGTCATTTCCATTGGTGTGAAGCTCAGTACGGCGGACAGTCCCCGTAAAATTGCCGAGGCCCATGATAATGTGTGGTTTAGTGTGGGCGTTCACCCGCATGAGGCCGGAAATGAACCGCTTGCATGCGATGCGGATGCCTTTATCGCTGCGGCTGATCATCCGAAATGTGTCGCCATCGGTGAAGCTGGGCTCGATTATTTTTACGATTATGCGCCGCGGGAACGGCAGGCTGCCAGCTTTCGGGTGCAAATCGGTGTGGCACGACAGCTTGGCCTGCCTATCATTGTGCATGCGCGCGATGCTGATGACGACATTGCGGCAATTATTGAAGATGAAATGGCAAAGGGCGCCTTTACCGGTGTGCTGCATTGTTTCAGTTCTGGTGCGGAGCTTGCGAGGCGGGCCATTAATGTTGGTTTTTATGTCAGCTTTTCCGGCATTCTGACCTTCAAAAAGGCAGAGGAAATACGTGAGGTTGCGGCATTTGCGCCAGAAGACAGAATTTTGGTTGAGACGGATGCCCCTTTTCTGGCGCCTGTACCCTATCGCGGCAAGACAAATGAACCGGCGTTCACTGCGCATACGCTGAACAGGCTCGCCGAGGTGAGGGGAATGCCTGTTGACAGAATGGCCGCTGTGACGACTGATAACACGCTGCGATTGTTTAGCCGTATGCGGGGTGCGTCATGAAGATTACCATGCTTGGCTGTGGCACCTCTGTTGGTGTTCCTGCGCTTGGTCATGCTGGCTGGGGCCGCTGCAATCCAAATGATTCACGCAATCGTCGTCAAAGATGTGCGGTTCTGGTGCAAACCGATGAGACAAATGTGCTTGTCGATGCTGGTCCCGATATTCGAAATCAATTGATGCCACTGGGATTGAAACGGATCGATGCGCTGCTGATTACGCATACCCATTCCGACCATGTTGCCGGTCTTGATGATTTGCGGGCGTTCTATTGGCCGGATCGTAACGAATTGCCGGTATATGGAACGCCTGAACATCTAGAGCATGTGAAGACACGTTTTCCGTATCTGTTTGAAAAGAGCCCACAATCACCATCCTATTTTGTGCCACCGATGACAACCAGCGAGATAAGCCCGGGTGATCGCCTGTCCATTGGCGATTTCGACATTGATGTGATGCATCAGGAACACGGCAATAGCAGTTCTTTGGGATTTTTGTTCAATGGGAAGTTTGGTTATTCGACCGATGTCGTTGATATGCCCGACCATGTGTTCGATAAGCTGAGCGGTGTTGATCTTTGGATTGTTGAAGCGCTTCGCGAAACGCCGCATCAAGCGCATTCGCATTTTGAACAGACATTCGCATGGATCGACAGGGTGAAACCAAAACGTGCTGTCCTCACGCATCTGGGGCTTGAAGCAGACTATGAAGAGCTTGCCGCGATCTGTCCGAGGAATACCGAGCCAGGCGTTGATGGTTTGACGTTCGATCTGGAGTAGTAGCGTTTTGAGCTTCGGCACAGAACAGGAAGTGATCGCGGCACGGGATTGCTTTTACAGTTATTCAGGCAAAGTCATTCAGGCAGAGTCATTCAGCTTAAAGCCAAGCACCGCCCACATCCTGGCAAACGCTTTACGCATAATATACATTATGCGACAAAAATATGTTTTAATAATTGAAATCATTTGATTCATTGTTCCAAATCAAGCCTCGTATTTCGCCGGCAGCCCTTACCCACCGGTCCTTTAAAAACGATTCCGCTGGCAAACGCGCCTAATCCCATTTCTGGTGACAAGGGTTGCCTCCTTCAAGGTGGCACCTGAATTATTTGTGTTTATAAAAACCGGCTCCACACGCGCTCATGGGCATAATAGAGAATCATCTTTGTTACGATCTCTACCGACATTATGGACCCGGCAATCTTCAGGTTTCCCGTCAAGACCCACGCAATCATCAATGTGTCTGTCGATGCAAGGACACGCCATGTAATCGTTTTCAAAAAGGATTTGCTGCGTGGATCGTGCGGCCTATGCCCCTTTTTCAATAGGCGTTCGATGAACATATCGCCTCCTGCTTGCTTCCTTGGTCATTTTACGATTAGGGAAGATTTTTAGCCGAACGCTAAATCCAAGCTTCATTTTTAACGGGTTTTACTATAGTTTCGCGGTATTCCCTTGGGGTGTTCCGGTGCATTTGTGGACCGGAGCTGAGACAAACCCATTGAACCTGAACCAGGTCATGCTGGCGGAGGAAAGCGGAATGGGCCTTGATAATATTTGCGCCTCAATTCTCTCCCTTTACCGCCCAATATGGCTGCATGCTGCATTGGAGTGTTTGTAATGAAATCTATCCTAAGTATATGTTTTGCTGTGCTTTTGTCGCTGCCGTTGGTGGCTCACGCTAAGCCTGTGCTTACCGTCTATACCTATGACTCATTCGCATCTGAATGGGGCCCCGGCCCGGCGATTGAGGCCGCCTTCGAGGAAAAATGCGACTGCGATCTGCAATTTGTCGCGCTTGATTCGTCGATTGGCATTCTTGGCCGGGTGCAATTGGAAGGCGGTGCCTCCAAGGCGGATATAGTCCTCGGTCTGGATACCAACCTGATGGCTACCGCCGAACAGACAGGTCTATTTGCACCGCATGGTGCAAATGTTTCTGGTCGGACCAATCTGCCGGTTGCGTTTGACGATGAAGTTTTTATGCCGTTTGACTGGGGCTATTTCGCTTTTGTCTATGATAGCAGTAAATTACAGGATGTACCTGCGTCACTGGATGCACTTGTCAACGCACCGGATGATCTTCGCATTGTCATTCAGGATCCGCGGACAGCCACGCCGGGTCTGGGCTTGTTGTTATGGATCAAATCGGTTTATGGCGATGAAGCTGCAGACGCTTGGGCGCGTCTCGCTCCCAAGATTGTCACTGTGACAAAAGGATGGTGGGATGCGTATTCTATGTTCCTTGAAGGTGAAGCCGATATGGTTCTTTCGTACTCCACCTCGCCTGCCTATCACATGATCGCCGAGGAAACAGACAAATATCGGGCGGCAGGCTTTGCCGAGGGGCATTACATGCAAATCGAGGTTGCGGCGATGCTTAAATCGAGCTCGCAACCGGTGCTTGGCCGCCAATTCATGGATTTTATCCTCACCGAGGGCTTTCAATCGGTTATTCCGACAACAAATTGGATGTATCCAGCTGGTAAGGCTGAATTGCCGGCCGCATTTTCAAGCTTGATCACGCCGAAGACGTCACTGTTGTTTACACCGCAGGATGTCGCCGCCAACAAATCAGCCTGGGTTGAGGAATGGCAGTCCGCGATCACCAGATAAACATCAATCGCAAGGCTGGCGGTGGTTACGTCATAATTGGCATTGGCGTTGCCGCCAGCCTTGTCATAATCGCGCTGCTTACAATTGGCGCACTCTTGGTTGCAGGCGATGTAGGCAGTGGTTTTGGTGGAACGTCCCTCGCCTCGATTTGGCGCGTTGCGCTTTTTACCTTCTGGCAGGCATCGTTGTCGGCCCTATTATCGCTTGCTATTGCCTTGCCAGTGGCAAGAGCATGTTGGCGTAGATCCTTAGCATGGCACGCCAATAAATTGATTTTGCTGTCATTTCTAACCGTTGTGATGCCAACCACGGTGGCGGTTTCAGGATTGCTTGGCATTTGGGGGCAGACGGGCCTTGTCTCGTCAATATTGGCCCGCATGGGCGCAGCGCCCCTGCCCCCGATCTATGGTCTTGGCGCGGTATTGCTGGCCCATGTGTTTTTCAATGCGCCACTTATGTTGCGTGTATTGCTGACTGTGTTCGCCGCGATCCCGGCAGAACAGATGCGCCTTGCCGCGCAATGGGGACTTGGCGATTGGCAGCGTTTCCGGATCATTGAATGGCCGCGTCTGCGTGCGGTAATTCCGGGGTTGCTCGCACTTGTCTTTTTGCTGTGTTTTACCTCTTTTTCGCTGATCCTGATGCTTGGCGGCGGTCCAGCGGTAACAACGCTTGAGGTTAATATCTACACAGCTCTGCGGTTTGATTTCGATCTCCGCATGGCGGCATCGCTGAGCCTCGTGCAATTGTCGATCTGTGCTGTTGTTGTGGCGTTTCTTGCGCGATTTGGCACCACAACCATGTCCGGCGTGGCGCCGGCACGCTCACGGCGGCTCCCCCAGCGTGGCGATGAGAATCCTGTTGGAAAAGCCATTGATGCTTTTTTACTGGCAGGATTTATGTGTCTTGCAGTCGCGCCGGTGCTTTCGGTGATATTCAAGGGTGTTTCGAATCATATGGTCTCAATATTTCTTTGGCCATCATTTCAACGGGCGTTGTTGGCGACGCTTGGTGTTGCTGTGACATCGGGGATATTGGCAACTGGGGTGGCGCTGTTAATGGCGGCATCGCGCGTCCGCCTTGGTCCAGCTGGCCAATGGAGCTTTGATCTGGCGGTATCGCTTTACCTTGCCGTTTCAGCGATCGTTCTTGGCACCGGAGCTTTTATTCTGCTTCGCGGCATCGTCGATGTGTTTTTGCTGGCACCAGTGCTTGTGCTTATGGCGAATATGCTTGTCGCGCTTCCCTTTGCCTATCGGGTTGTACAGGGCAAAATGGCGTTGCTGGCCAAGACACAGGACAAATTATGTCTAAGCCTTGATGTGCGTGGATGGCGGCGATTTCGGCTTGTGACTTTGCCGGCAATGGCACCGGAGATTGGTTTTGCGGCGGGGCTCAGCGCGGCACTGTCAGTGGGTGATCTGACGGTGATTGCGCTCTTTGGCAGTCAGCAGTTCCAAACATTGCCGTGGCTGTTGTACCAAATGATGGCGCGATACCGCACCGGTGACGCGGCCGCCCTCGCCTTGATCTTGTTGCTGATAACAATTTTGATATTTGTTGGCTTTGCCCTTGGGGCGAGATGGCTGCAAAGGAGGCCACGCCATGCTGCAGGTTGAAAATCTTGAATTCAGCTGGGAGCCCGGATCCGTTCTGTCCTATGATTTGTCGGTATCCAGCGGAGAGATTCTGGCGGTTCGTGGTTCGTCCGGCGTGGGTAAGACGACATTGCTGGAATTGATCGCCGGATTTCAGCAACCAGACCGGGGGCGAATCCTCTGGAAGGATAAGGATTTGACCGAATTGCCGCCATGGGAGCGACCGGTTACCTCTGTTTTCCAATCGGACAATCTTTTCGGGCATCTCAGCTGTTTTGATAATGTTGTCATCGGGCTGGGCGGCCGCAGAGCGGATGACGCGTTACGCCAGCAGATCAATGAGTGCTTTGATCTTCTTGGCCTGCAGGGCTTGCAGCAGCGGTTGCCCTCGGAAATTTCTGGCGGGCAACAACAACGTGTGGCGCTGGCACGCGCGCTGATCCGGGCAAAGCCTATTCTATTGCTGGATGAGAGTTTCAGTGCGCTTGACTGGACAATGCGGCAAGGCTGCTTTGATGCTTTGCGTGCTGTCGTTGACGCGCATGACATGGCAACCTTGCTGGTGAGCCATGATGACAGGGACGCCGAATATCTGGAATGTCGTCAGCTTTTACTCAGACCACCGGAGACAAGGTGAATGAGGTTGTTCCCGAGTTGGCGGTTCTGTGAATTTCACTTCATTATTTATTAATAAATCATTCTCTAAAGTAGCGTTTATCAACAGTGAACGCCCCCGCCTGATGGTGAGTTCATTGTTCAACGCACCGAGAGAGACTGGTTATGCAAATTGTCAGAGTAAGTTTTTTCAGTGAATTGAGTGTTCAGAGTTTGACGCGACGTGTGTTCCTCCCTCGCGTAAAGCGACAGGCTTTGGATACGCTGATTTGCCAGATGATGCAGGGACCGGAATTTTTTGCCTGTTACCATGAGGCCGATGGCGGTGTCGTGGCACTAGACAGGCATGGTGTTCGCGTCCGCGGATAGGTTTTTTCTTCCTTTGCCCGATCTGCGGATAAAAAAAGCCCCCGGTCAATTGGCCGGGGGCAATTTTCAGCAAAATGTGATGGTGAGCGCGACAGGACTCGAACCTGTGACCCAGTGATTAAAAGTCACTTGCTCTACCAACTGAGCTACGCGCCCTCACTTATCATCACTTGCCGTAAAGTGACCTTGGTCGCCCAACGTCACCCGACCTGTGTATAGGGCCTCGTTGACTCTGTGTAAACCCTAAAAAACCTATGCGCCTCTTATGTTTTGTATGTCAGGTTGTGGAGACCGGAAAGGTCAAGTGACCGTGAAAAGAGCTGTGGTTTTTGACGCTGCAATTTTTCGAGATTCCAGAAGTTTGGTGAGTGCTATCGATCATAGAACTTATTATCAAGTCTGGATAATTCTCTTGTGCAAGTCGTTAGAAACGGGTTTTTGGAAAAACCTAAAAGTGCAGCTGCACCCATTCTGCTAGTGTCCGGTGAGCGCGGCCATTGCGGACGTGAACATGTCCATCGGTGGATCAAAAATTCCGCCGCCAATGCGACCAAGCTTCCCCTCACGGTCTAAGATTCCAAGCGCCACAATCGGCCCTGCGCCATTGGCAACCGCCTCTCGTGCGGTGATGCCAAGAGGCGGAGCAGCGAAGTTAAAATCAAGATGTGGCCCAAGCCGAAGTGCATCGATACGTCGCTCAAAATCAGCCGGTGCAAATGTGCCAAGTGCCTTCATCTGTTCAGGTGATTGCGTGATATTCATGGCACCAAGGCCAAGCGCTTCAACAACCGCGCTGTCGCCAATGGCACCCAGCCGCCGCGTGTCGTCGAGATGTTCTGTGATCTGACCATTGGGAGGCGAGGCAGGAGCAGTGAACCATTGACCGGGAAGTCCGGCAATCTGCAGGCCGACATCAACTCCATTACCACCCATCGCAGTAATCAGGCTGGAACCGGCAATGCCGCTGGCCACTGACATCAGGCATTTTGATGCCGCCATCCACAAGTTTAAAAACATGCTTGGTGATTGATCAAGAAAGGCCCGCACTTCGGAATTTGCCATACCGCCTTTGGTGCGGGCATCAATTTCTGCAACCAGTAGACGTGTGGCCTCAATGGTGCGGCCATGGCAATCATCACCGGCGGCAAGTCCTGCAGAGGCGAAAGGAATCAATTCCAACCCCTCGCCAAGACCGGCGGCAAGTCCATCCAGCACCGGCCCATTGATCCAGCGCAGATGTGTAACAGCGTCTTCCGAAATCTGGCCAAGCCGGATCGCCGGTCCGTTACCGCCATTGATCGGGGTCAGGCAAACGCTGCGGCCATGATTGCCATCATAGACATAATGTAGCGGCATATGCGGCGTCACAACCGCCGCCAATGGGGTAACAACGCCGTGATCTTGGGCCGGCCGCAGTTCAATCTCGCCTGCGCGGATCATCGCCAGCGCCCCGTCAAGATTGGGTGCAAGCCCCTCAAATACCGCACCGACAGCCGCGGAATTCAAAATGGGCTGGCATATGGTATCGATGGATTTAAAGGCAGGGCCGGCATGCAAAAAGACGTTGTCGGCAACACCACAATGGTTTGCGGCGGTGTCAAACCCTTTCCAAAAGGGTTGGACCACCGACAACCGATCAAACGCCAACAGATCAGCAGGATGAAGCTTTTCCAGCCTGTCACGAATCACTGTATTTTACCCCCGGCTGTCCTCATATTCCTTGAGCTTCTGTCGGATGAAAGTGCTGCGCTCATGTCCCTTCAAATCGTCTGCTGACATGTAAATTGCCGCTACGTCATGCGCCACCTCTCGCAGCAAGGCTTCGTCATCACGCCCTTCAACCTGCGGGATACGGAGCATCGTATCACCGCCATATGTGGGGATAATGCCGTCAAAACCCGCAGCAGGCTGCACCACATCCTCACCATTTTGAACAGCAAGAATTGCTTCACGTAATTTGCGCCGCACCTTGGCAACGCCGCGGTCGGTAAAACCAAGATTTTCCCTTGCATGGATATTCTTCGGGCCTTGCGAAACCCATGCATCATAATCGCCCGGGTCGCTTTGGCGTTGTTCATAGGAGCGGTCCGGACCTTGCCCATAAAAATCGGTCTTGCCAAAGCCGACCTCATCCTTGTTGGTCAGCCCTTTCGGATCCTCACCTTCGCGGAAATGCCGCCAGGCAATCACTCTTGTATTTTCATCGTCGATTGGCACCACCCAACGGGACAAGCCACAGCGTCCAAAATAAAGTGAGCCATCTGGTGTTGGGAAATGTCCGCCGTTCTGGGTGAAGGATGGTAACACCTTGTCATGAATACGAAGCCATATGATGTCACCCACGCGTCTTGTGTTTGTATAGAAATCGCCGATTTTGGTTGAGAAATATTCGATCCGGGGCAATTCGGCAAAGGCATCGATGAATTGCGAGCGCACCGCCTTGGTGTGCAAATAGACTGTGTGAAAAGGGTCCCACGCATTTTCCATCACTTGCAGCCAGTTACAAGGTGAGTCGATGAGATAGGGGCGCATGTCGTCACCCTCTTCATCAAAGGTGTCGTAGAACGGGAAATCGGGCATCTTGTCAGCTGGCCCCATATAAGTGAAGGCAAGCCCTTTATATTCGATTACCGGGTAGGCCCCGAGACACACCTTTTCCTTAATTTTGCTGACCTTCGGTTCACAAGGCGTTTCGAGTATCGTGCCGTCAATATCATATTTCCAGCCATGATAGCTGCAGCGGATACCGCCTTCTTCAATGATGCCGAATTCGAGAGACATGTTGCGATGGGCGCAATGCAGATGGACCAGACCGAGCCTGCCGCCTGTTTCACGAAACAGCACCAGATCTTCGCCAAGAATGCGGATACGATAGGGTTTGTCGCCAATCTGATCGGTCATCGCAACCGGCATCCAGAAGCGTCGCTGATATTCGCCACAGGGTGTGCCCGGTCCAACCTCGGCGAGGAGTGGGTCGGGCGTTTCCGACCATACATGTTGCTTGTTATGTCCGCGAAAATTGCCACTTGGGATGAGAGGGTTTATTTTAAGCCTTCCGTCTTCCATTTGCATCTCCCTAAACATGCTTTCAACAACTAACAAGAAACCTTTTTTCTTCTTAAGAGACTACATTCGCTGGTCAGGGCAGTCAATTCCGCTGACCAAACCCGTCTTGCTGGTAGACTATTGAGCAAAGGGTCTGGCATCGGTGAATTGCCATGCCACACCGCCTTTTCCTGCATGAAGTCCCTGATCGCATTCGGTCCCAATTCACGACCATAACCCGATCTTTTGATTCCACCGACCGGTGCACATGCACTCACCGAACGATAGTGATTGATATAAACGGTGCCCGCCTGAACCTTGCTTGCAACGTCTTTGGCAAATTCAGCATCACCGGTCCACACGCCGGCGGCAAGGCCATAATGCGAATCATTCGCCATATCAATGGCATCAGCTGTTGTCTCAAAACCATTGACGCACAACACAGGGCCGAAAACTTCTTCCTGCCAGATTTCGGAGTCGGTCGCGACATTCTGTAGAATTGTAGGGGCGATGAAAAAGCCGCTCTCAAAGCCTTCAACGGTGACTTTATGGCCTCCGGCAAGAATATCTGCACCCGCCTGCTTGGCCCGGTCAAGCATCGCCAGTATCTTGTCAAATTGTGGCTTGTTGGCGATTGGTCCTATATCGGTATCGTCGCGTAACGGATCGCCGTAACGCAATGATTCCAGCTTGGATTGCAGGCGCTGCAAAAAATCATCACGGATAGAATTGTGGATGATCAGCCGCGAACCGGCAACGCAGGTTTGTCCATTGGACAGAAAGATTCCCGACAAAACGCCATTCAGCGCATTTTCTAAGTCGGCATCGGCAAACACAATCTGCGGGGATTTGCCGCCCAGCTCCAACGTCACGGGCTTTACATGTTCTGCGGCTGTTCCGGCTACTTTCGCGCCACCAATTTCAGACCCTGTAAAGGTCACTTTGCGCACTGCATCTGCCGCAACGATTGCTGCCCCGGCCTCATGCCCATAGCCGGTGATGACATTGATCAACCCGTTTGGAACAACTTGGGCAAGTAATTCGGCAAACACCACACTGGACGCAGACGCCATTTCAGATGGCTTGATGATGACAGCATTGCCGGCGGCCAGTGCCGGTGCCACTTTCCATGCGGCGATCATCAATGGTGAATTCCATGCGGTAATGGCGCCGACAACACCAAATGGCATGAGTTCAAGATGTGCCGAGACTCCGGGCTGATCGAGTGACAATTCTTCAACCTGCATATCGGCCAGCGCCCTGGCAAAATGCCTGTACCAACCACCAAGCCCGGCCATTTGTGCCCGCACTTCACGGATGCGCTTGCCGTTATCGTTGATTTCCACCTCGATCAGCTGTTCGAAATTCTTGTCAAGATGGTCGGCGATGGCATGCAGCACCGCTGAACGGTTGGCGCTGTCATCACGCCAATCAGGACGGTTGCAGGCCGTATTCGCCGCTCTGACCGCGACCGCGACATCGACGGTATTCCCGCGGGCAAATTGTGCCCATACAGCACCAGTGGCGGGATTTATACTGTCAATCCAGTCACCGTTGTTTGGTGCAACACTCTGTCCGTCAATGAAATGCTGAAACTGTGGGTGCATATCACTAATTCCACTGGTTGAATGGTTTAAGAAAAAACCATATGTAGGTAAATTGTCAGTCTTTTGTGGCGCGGGTTTTCTAACACGCGTGGGTTTTGACGCAACTTTAAATTTTGGGATTTGTTGATGAAAGACATCCTATCTCTGTATGGTGGCAACTTGGCCTATAGCATTACCGGTAAACGTGACGCCGAAACGATTTTCTTCTGCCATTCCCTTGGCGCCAATCAATCACTCTGGCGTAGGCAGATTGAACAATTTTCTGAGACCCATTGTATCGTGACCTGCGACCTACGTGGCCATGGGAAATCAGACATATTTTCCACTCCCTATTCTATTGACATTTTGGCCCGTGACATTCTCGCGCTGTTGAGCCATCTCAAAATTTCTTCGTGCCATTTTGTGGGTTTGTCGCTGGGGAGTATGATTGGTCTGTGGCTAGGCGCGAATGCACCTGATCGGATGAGGCGTATGGTCCTTGCAGGGGCCAGCGCAAAGGTCCAAAACAGTGTTGCCTTCGACAGACGGGTCACGAAAATAAAAAAGCATGGTTTAGAGTCAATATTTACAGAGTTAGACACTCGCTGGTACGCTGATGGATTTGCCTCAAATTATCCTTCACTTGTCGACAAAATTCATAATATGTTGGCGCAAACCTCAATCGAAGGATACATCGGAGCAACGATTGCTGTGCGTGATTTCGACATCATCGAACTATTACCAGATGTCAAGGCGCCGATATTGCTGATCACCGGCGCAGAGGATAGAGCAACACCGCTATCAGAGGCTAAATTCATCAAGGAACAGTGCCAAAATGCAGATCTCACAATAATTGATGATGCATCACATTTGGCAATCTTTGAAAAACCAAAACTCTTTGATCATGCGCTTGCCAATTTTATCAAGGGCATTAGCTGAAAGTTATTTGTGGCGCCATAAAAGTGCTTTTCTACAATTCAAAATCTAGGATTTATAAATCTAAAACCAGTTTTTTTGATTTGCACCCTGCGACACACAAAGCTAAGGAATTTTTCTGCTCATCTGGCATCAAAACGACATCATTATGGATGGGTTCACCCTCCAGGTAATCCACTACACAAGTGCCGCACACCCCAGCCTCACAAGAAGTTTCTACGTCGACGTTTGCTGTTTTCAAAGCCTCGATAATCGTCTGACCTTCGGCAACATCGATCGAAACGCCTGAGCGCGAAAGCTCAACGGTGAAGCTACCTCTTTGCGGTGCTTCATCGTTGGACTTGGAACCGACTGGATTAAAATCCTCAGTGATCAATGACCCACCTCGCTGCTCGACCGCCTCCGCAAGCGCAGTCATTAATCCCCGAGGTCCACAGCAATATAGCTGTGCGTTTGTCTCGCTAGCAACCAATTTGGTCAAGTCGATTGATTTAGAAGGATCGCCCCCATCGTAATGAAGCAGCATGTTTTTCCCGAATAGACGCGTGAGATGATCGACAAATGCAGTTGTTTCGGGCGCTCTTGCACAATAATAAAGCTTAACCGGTATGGCGTTTTGGATACAATGATGTGCCATCGAGATAAAGGGCGTTATGCCAATTCCGCCAGCGACAAAAACATGAGAGGTCGCACTGTCAACAATTTCAAAATTATTTCGAGGATGCGATACCTCAAGCACATCACCAACGCGAAGTGATTGATGAACGAAGGCCGAGCCACCACGACTCTGATCTTCCAAAAGAACAGCAATTTGATATCGATTACGGACCTTTGGGTCACTCATAAGTGAATATTGCCTCACCAGTCCGTCGTGGAGAAAGACGTCGATATGACTACCTGCGGTGAAAGGGGCGAGGTCATCACCCTGTGCAGAAACCATTTCGATACTCAATATTCCTTTCGCCTCGTATCGCATCGCGCTTATGAGAATTTTTTGTTTCGCTACCATTTCAAAGCATCGCCCACGAAAAAAGTTGTATCAGTAATTATGCTTTACAAACAGAAAATTCAGAATTGCATAGTTTAATTTATTTTTCTGTATGTTTGTTACGCGTGTTGGTTACTATTAAAAGCCATTGGGGGACCAAACCATAATTTCACGTTACACATTGACCGCCCTGTTATTTGTTGGTGCGCTTGGCGCAGTGAGGGGCAGCGTGCCTGCCATCTCAAAAATAGTAATCGTTGGCGGAATTGATCCGATTTTATATGCGGCCTCCATCTCGCTTTTTGGAGGTTTGCTGCTCATTTTGGTCAACCGTGTCCTTGGCTGGACCACACCGTTGACCATGCAGGTCTTTAGGTTCTCATTAATCGGCGGATTTCTCGGTATTGCCATTCCACATATCATTTTCTTTAACGGTATCCAGAGCGTGGACGTTGGCATTGCCTCGGCGATGATAAGTGGCGTCCCCATCATCATTTATGTGCTTTCAATGATATTTAAAAAGGAGACATTCGCAATTGGGCGCTTCACGGGTGTTCTGTTGGGCCTCATGGGCGTCGCTTTGATTGCAGGTGCCGGCATAACAGAAGAGGCGCTGATAACTGCGTCTTTCGTTGGTGTAGCTCTCATCCTGTTATCCACCTTTTTCTATGCTTCAAATGTAGTATACATATCGCTGTATCTGCCTGAAAGCCTATCCCGCATGCAGGCTGCCGCATGGATGATGATCTTTGGGTCGCTGCAAATTTGGCTCTATATCTTAATCAGTAAAAATCTGTTTTTGATGTCCAGCACTACTCAAAACCCCGCTTTTCTCTTTCTAATTCTCCATTGTTTCGTTTCGGGTCTAGCTTACTATCTTTCTTTTTACATTATCTCAAATTATGGACCTGTGATTTACTCAGTGGCAGCCTATTTGATGGTTGCGTTTGGCATACTTATTGGCGTGATCGTATTCGATGAAAGTTACGCAACTTTTGATGTGGCTGGCGTTGGGTTGATCATCCTTGGAGTTGTTGCTGTGACCATAAAACCAAATCAGCCTACCACCGAACCTAGACTTGACCCGCCGCAGACATAAAGCGTTTGACCTGTGATAAAGTTGGCCTCGTCTGACATGAGAAATGCCACTAAACCAGCCACGTCCCCAGGCCTTCCAAAACGTCCAAGGGGAATCTTTCCCAGCTTTTGTTGCCGAATGGCGCTGCCGGGTGGGTTGTTTTTGACAAACAACTCCGTTTCCACAGGGCCGGGGGCGATTGCATTGCAGCAGATATTGTATCTGCCCAGTTCTAGTGCCCAAGTTTTTGCAAAACTTGCGACGGCCGCTTTTGATGCTGAATAGGCCGTTCGTGTAGCAAATCCTAAAATCAGCTCGGAGGAAATATTGATTACCCGACCTTCATTGTTTTTGATCATAGAGGGGATGATGGCTGCCGACAATTCAGCCACCGCGGTGGTGTTTATATCCATTACCTCTGCATAAATCTGATGGTCAAACTCTTCAATCAAATTTGGGGTTGCGATTCCTGCATTGTTCACCAAGCCAAAAACATCGTCACGTTTGCCAAGGCTTGTGAACACAGCACGCCTGCCATCAGAGTCCATTAAATCGCAGGGCACGTGCAAGATATCTGCCAACGTAGGCTCAGTGCGGCTAAGTGAAATAACGCCAAAGCCTTTTGAGAGCAAACATTTACAGGTTGCAGCGCCAATCCCACGACTACCACCTGTTACGATCACCATTTTCTTATCTCGCATTTCAAATGCTCTTTCAGCTGATCCGCTAGTCACAGAACTCGCAAAAACAATATCATAACTGTATTGGCTAAAGTATCGACAAAAATATTTCTTTTTAAGCAACCAAATTTCTTGATGCGCAACCAAAATTCCATTTAAATAAATTATAAAGAGGATAGTTTTATTTTTTGACGTGCTTGAACGCGGCGGCGCAAATGAGAAAAAAGTGGTGATTATTTTATAACTTGGAAATCGCTATGAATTTGGAGGCTAGTGAATGGGGGACTATCGCGAGATAATTAAAGAGTGGCGACAGCGGCCAAATGAAACGTATGGAGGTTATCATTTGGCTGATCGACCTGCCCCAGATCCAGAGTTAACAGAGACGGGTCCAAGGACTCCAGCAGGAGAATATTGGCGGCGTTTCTGGTTTCCAATTTGCCTGTCCGAGGAAGTTACAAACAGACCATTGCGGAAACGTATTCTCAGTGAGGATCTGGTTGTTTATCGTGATGGTAAGGGAAACCTTGGCCTTCTGCATTTGCATTGCAGCCACAGGAACATGTCACTCGAATTTGGGATAATTGAGGAGAGAGGTATCCGCTGCGCTTACCATGGTTGGCTTTATGATTATGATGGCACGGTTATGGAAACACCAGGCGAACCCGCAGGAAGCCCATTGTGTCAGAAAGTCAAGCAAGGTGCTTATCCGGTTCGCGAGTTTAAGGGTTTGGTGTTTGCCTACATGGGACCGATGTCAGAGATGCCAGATTTTCCAATTTATGACACTTTCGATTTAGACGGGCATGAACTGGTGCCATACCGGCTGAGCTATCCGTGCAATTATTTGCAAGTCGCTGAAAACACCATGGACCCCATTCATACTGTTTATCTGCATACTCTGGTAAGGTGAGACTCAATTTGAAGAAACATGGGGCATTACCCCCGTCTTAAAGTTTTCATGATGGCGAGACAGGCCTATACTCCACTTTGACTTATCGTGTGGATGATATGATTTGGGTAAGAACGCAGCAGACGGTATTCCCAACCTTTTCCCACGTTGGGGCCTTTTGGGAGACTGGAAAAAAAGAAAAATATTTCGCTCGTTCTAGTATTACTAAATGGACGGTCCCAATCGATGACACCAATAGCATGATTATTGCCTGGCGGCATTTCGGCCCAGCTATTGACCCCGATGGCAAAGGAAAACGTGAAGAGGTAAAGATCGAATCTGTTGATTTTGAAGGGCAGACTGAGGCGCGTGACTATGATGAAATGCAGCGTAACCCCGGTGATTATGAAGCGCAGGTTTCAATCGGTCCGATCGCGAGGCATGCCGCAGAAAATCTAGGGAAAACTGACCAAGGTGTTATGATGCTGCGAAATAGGCTCAGACGGGGCGTACGGGATGTAGCCAACGGCAAAAAAATCGTCCACTACGATGAGAACAAGTCGATCAAGAACCTTTACACGCAAGATACTGTGATGCCCATTCCAAAACGAGATGATATGGATGATGACGAGTTGATGGCCGCTGTAGCCGAAGAGGTCATGCGTATTGTTCGTGAAGGTGATAATTTTGAAGGCAAGAACAGAGAAAATTTCATCATCGAAAATTTAAAAAAAATCAAATCAGATCCCCGTTTTGTTGTTGGCGAATAATGGAAAATCGTTGGATTGCATATTTGATTCCTCCCTTCCTCGTCACCTTGCTTTTGGTGGCAGGGTCCCAATTTGTATTTATCCAAAACAGTTTCTATCAAGATCTTGGATTAGGTCGCACTGGAACTGATCTCACCTTGGTGAATTATCTAAATTTTTTCACCGATAGCTTTTATCTGAAAACCTTCTGGATTACGATAAAAGTGTCTGCACTCGCTGCGCTGTTTACTCTTTTTGGGTTTCCCAATCGCCTATGTGATTGCCCGCATGAAATCGAAGCTGGCGATGTTACTGTTAGCGGGCATCGTTGTGTCCACCTTTGTGACAATTGTGATCAAAGTCTTTGGATTGATGATAATATTTTCCGCTGATGGTATTTTGAATGCTACACTTATCGACATGGGGCTTATTGACAGAGCCTATAGTATCATCGGAACTCAAGAAGGTGTCGTTGTTGGCCTGATGCATTTCACCATTGGGTTTAGTGTTTTGCTTCTGTACAGCGTGGTTGTTACTGTACCACCATCATTGGAATATGCTGCACAAATACATGGGGCATCTCGTTGGAGAGTTTACCAAAGGGTAATCATTCCACTTTGCACCCCAGGGTTTGTCGTGGGTGGCTTGATGATTTTCAACATGTGCATGGGTGCATTCACTTCGGCCGCACTTTTAGGCGGAGGACGCGTTTTGACACTTCCAGTATTAGTGCAACGAACAGTCATGATGGAAGTGAAATATTCCACAGCGGCATCAATCGCTTTTGTTTTGTTGGTGTCTGTTATTCTAATAAATCTTATTTCATTAATTGCTATCCGGCGCTTAAGGGCGGCAAGGTTGGTTATTGCATAAGAGACAAAAATGCAAACGTGGATAGAAAAAGTTATTTTATTTGTTTGGTGCGGCTTTTCCTACGTGTTCCTGCTGTCTCCTATGGTTGTTGTGATGGGCGCCTCGCTGCACGGTGGTGAGTTTTCGGCAGCTATAAAATTCCCTCCTGAAGATCCGTCCTTTCAATGGTATACAAAGATCCCTATGCAACAATTTGAAGCGCTGGGTTTGAGCTTAATTGTGGCAGCCGTGGCAACATTGATAGCCGCTCTCATCGCCGTTCCTGCTGCCTTGGGGCTTGTGAGAAGCAATTTTAAAGGGAAATTTCTTATAACAACAATTTTTCGGGCGCCATTGCAAATCCCAGCAATTGTCTCAGGCATAGCGTTCTTGCAGCTTTATTATTTAATTTACGATAATAGCAGCCTGATGTTGGCGGGTACAATCCCGGGCATGCTGATTGGCCATGTGTTTATCGCCACGCCCTTTCTGTTTGGCACGATAGTGGCAGTGCTCCAGCGATTTGATCATCGCCTTGAAGAGGCCGCACACAGCCTTGGCGCAGGAAAATGGCGCACGCTGCGCAGGGTCACAATCCCTACGATAATGCCCGGCATCTACTCCGGTGGATTATATGCGTTCATGGTGTCTTTTGCCGATGTGCCAATGTCTATCTTTTTAACAGCGCCTGGGTTCGTGACTTACCCGGTTGAACTTTTTTACGCGCTTGAGAATGACTTTGACCCAAGCATTTTGGCGTCATCGTCTTTGGTGATCATTTTCTGCCTCATTATGCTTCTTGGGGTCCAAAAAATGGTTGGCCTTGAAACATTGCTCCGTTCGGGTGGGGGCAGTGCAAGATGAACTTATTGAAATTACAACAAAGGGAGAAAGTTATGAACGTAATAACAAAATCTTTTACATCGGTTGCGATGGCAGTTGGGATGGTCTCTGCTTTATCCACCTCCGCCATGTCGGGTGAATTTGATGGCGTAACCTTGAAGGTAGCTACTTGGGG
The DNA here is from genome assembly GCA_038147495.1 of Alphaproteobacteria bacterium. GTDB lineage: Bacteria > Pseudomonadota > Alphaproteobacteria > Puniceispirillales > Puniceispirillaceae > MED-G116. Next base: position 322,629 of record JAYQTT010000002.1, read on the forward strand.
TGGTTCCTGGAAAGAAAATATGGAAAAAGTCATCGTACCTAAATTTGAGGCGCTTGGCGGTAAAATCGAGTTTGTAACGGGTAGCCCAGCAGCGAGTTTTGCCAAACTTGTGGCCGGCCGTGGTAGAGCGCCTTTTGACGTAATGGAGATCCTGGACGCACAGGTCGGTGACTTTGCTCAGGTCGACTATCTGCAGCCTATCAACCTCGACCTCATTCCCAACAAATCGAACCTTCAGCCGTTCCAATACAACACTACCTATGTCGGTAGCTGGTTTACACAAGAGGTAATTTGTTACAACACCGAAAAATTTAGTGAGCTCGGAATTCCAGCACCAAAAACCTATGCTGATCTGGCTGTACCAGCTTTGCAGGACAAGGTCTCAATGCCTGACATTAATTCTGGTGCCGGTCTAGCGAATTTTGGCGGCGTTATTTTTGCAGCAGGTGGAGACGAGCAGAACATTCAGCCCGGCCTCGATTTGATGGCAAAGATCAATGCCACCAAATTCTGGAAGCGCGGTGGAGAAACAAAGACGCAATTTGAAACAGGTGATATCTACGCGGCAGTGGTCCATGCGGGCTGGTGTGCAAGAGCGGCACGTGCTGGCTCTCCAGTAATGTCAGTTCATCCTGAAATCAAACCGGGTGTTAAGGGTCTGGCCAAAGAAGGATGGCTTGGTATCATGAAGTCCAGCGAGAATGTGGCAGCTGCACATTGGTTCATCAATGAGTATCTCACCACTGATTTTCAGTATGAGTATGCGATCAATAGCGGTGTGTTCCCGTTGAACTCAGATGCTATTGAAAAAATGAAATCTGACGAAATCAATGCGCGCCTGATGGAGATGGACCCTGGCAACATCTCAAATATGCTCCGCATCGATTACAACAAAGTGGACAAGACCGCTTGGATTGATGGCTGGAACAAGACGCTGACAACCAACTAGTCGTTGGTTATAAATATAAAAAAAACAACGTCGCTGAGTTTGGTTGGGTAAAATGTCCGGTGTAAAACTTAATAATATTGTGAAAAGCTACGGGCCAACTGTTGCTGTAAATAATGTCTCTTTAGACATCAAGGAGGGTGAGTTTCTCACCCTTCTCGGACCATCTGGCTGTGGTAAAACGACAACATTACGTTTGATATCGGGCTTTATCCAACCGACCAGCGGCGCTATTCATTTTGGCGATAAAGATGTGACGGGGATTGCCCCACAGCATCGACAAATCGGCATGGTATTTCAGGATTATGCCCTATTTCCCCATTTAACGGTCAGCGAAAATATTGGCTTTGGTTTGGTTGAACGTCGCTATGAAAAGGCGGCGATCAAGAAACGTGTCGATGAGTTGTTGGCGTTGATCAAACTTGAAGAAGCTGCCGATCGTTACCCAAGTGAGATTTCCGGTGGTCAGGCGCAGCGGGTTGCTGTGGCGCGAGCCGTGGCTCACCCCCCTAGTGTCTTGCTGATGGATGAACCGTTGGGCGCACTTGACCTGAAGCTTCGTGAAACGATGCAGACAGAGCTTAGGCGTATTCAGCAGGAACTTGGCATCACCGCTGTTTATGTGACGCATGATCAATCTGAAGCGATGAATATGTCCGACAGAATTGTCGTGATGAATGCAGGCATTATTGAGCAAATTGGCTCCCCAAAAGGCATATATGCGAATCCACAGTCTGTTTTTGTTGCAAATTTCATTGGTCAGGTGAACATTCTGAACTGCCGTGTAACAACGCAAGCCGATAAAACGACTAAACTTGATTACCACGGTCAAAATATCACTGCGGAACATGAAAAATCATTGCGACAAGGAACAGCCATATTCCTGGCGATCCGGCCAGAGGATATCAAGATCACCGCGAGAGCCGTCGGCAAATCGCAAAATAGTCTAAAAGGCGTTGTCTCAGAGGCATTGTTCTCAGGCAATGTTGTGAAAATATCGGTGACGCTTGACAGTGGTGATGTGATCAAAGTTGAGTGCCAGCCAAAGGCAAATAGCTTTGACATTGGTGACCATGTGTATGTCAATTGGTTGCCAGAAGATTGCAACATTCTGTTAAACTAGACCGGGTGAGGATGATATAATGGACAGAATACCTGTCAATCTGGGCTCTGTAGAATGGTCTGGTGAAAACCCCGGTATTTATCTCAAATCAGACCCTAATGATGATTATTCGGTAGTAGCGCTGTTTTTCAGGATTATATTGTCACCGCGTGGACGCGGTGTTGGCGCGATCATCCTTGGCGATCCAGACACCGCAGCCGGCTATCCAGAAGTTCCAAATCTGTGCCTCACCGATAACCGCCCAATGATGAAATATCTGCTCGATAATTTTGCCTCCAAATTTCCAACATTGGTCGGCAGGGCCGGTGTTGAGGCGATGCGTTGGTATGACGTTACCAAGAACAAGCAAGACAATCGTAACATGCCACACAGCTACAGCGAAGAACTGACTGCGGGAGACGTAACTTTAAAAATGACGTGGAAAGACCTTCAGCCACCGATGGCCATTGAGGTCGGCCCCAATGAATCGGCCACCAAAGCGCATGATATGTATGCCGTATTTTGGAGGCCACTGATGCGCGTATTACGATAAATGGAACGGCATTACAAGGTCAGGTTGTTGAACGACAGTTTTTTGGCCGGACGATGAGCACCGCTTTTCTGGCATTATCTGAAACCTGGGTTAATCCTAACGAGAATAGGTGAGGAAAGACCATGCCAATAAAACCAAATGTCAGAACAGGTGGCGTCGATTGGACGGGTGAGAACCCGGGAATGCTTCTGAAAACCGATCCAGCAGGCGACTGGTCAGTTTTGATGCTTTTTTTCCGGATCGTTTGGTCGCCTGTTGGCCCTGGTAATATTCTGTTGTTGTACGAAAATCCTGGAAAATGCGCCGGCCTGCCGGAATGCTGCAATGTGATCATGGCAGATAATGAAGCGTTGCGTGACTATATCAAGACTGGATTCATTGAGAAACTTGGCACCTTTGGTGATGCCCCTGCCTATGCGGCGTCCTCACAACTGACCATTGATGATGTCGTTAGCGATGGAGATCCGTGTGGGGATTTCTACAGCGAGACTGTGACTGGTGGCGGTTTGACAATCAAATTGGTCTGGCAAGAGCTGGGCAAACCAACAGCACTTGAATTGCCACCCGAGCTCACCGGTACGGGTGAGCACGTTATGTACAGCCTGCTTGTTGACTCTAAATCTTGTTATATTGAGGTCAATGGACGGCGACTTGAAGGTCGTCCTGTGCTACGTGACCAGGCGGGGCTACCGCTCTCCACAGCGTTTTTGTATTTCTCGGAAACCTGGGTTTTTCCTGACAGGTGACCGTGGTGTAAAAGCCAGCTAGCCGGCACCGATGGCGGCAAGTCCTGCCCGGGCCACGTCTAGATCATCATCACCTGAGCCGCCGCTGACACCAATGCCACCAACATGTTCACCATTCAGAACGATCGGCAAGCCACCTGGAAGATTGGTGTATTGGCCGCCTGTGGCAAAAGCCACACCAACCTCAAACTCTGCGGGCAAGGCACCAGATGGGTGCTGGCGTTCTGCCGCCACCCGGGCCTTCGCATAGGCTGGGCCAGAGGCAAGGTCAGCCGCCCCATCAGTTCTAGCAAAGCAAACAAGACCGCCTGACGGGTCCATTATGGCGATACATTGAGGCACATTCATCTCGTCAGCCCTAGCAACTGCTGCAGCCATCATTTGGCTTGCCGCCAGATAATTGATCCGTGTCATGCTGGTTGTATATGCCATAAGATATGTCTCCTTACACTAGTGCACTATTATTTTGCTGTTTCGTGATTCTGCGAATCTTTCAATATTACAGCTGGTCCAATACGCCTTTGGATATTTTGCAAATATAGCTGTATTTCGGATTGACCATCTGTGTGCATCTTGCTTCTGCCACTTGTCCCAGAAGCATATAAGCCTCCTCATAGCTGAGCCCGTAATCGGCATTCAACCAATACACCATCTCCTGAAATGCTGTCCGCATCGCATCTTCAAGAGGCCGCGCACAGCCTATCGTGCAAAGGTGGGTTGGCGTCTCGATCCGCGGCCATGTCATCTCCAATGGACGTGGGCAGACTTCAACTTCGACCGTCAAATGTGCGGCGATTTCAATCGCGCCCATGCCATTACACTCACCATCGCCTTGAATAGCGTGGCAATCACCAAAATAGAGATAAGCCCCATCATGATGCACGGGTAGCATTACAACGTTGCCGTTCGTCACCTCCTGTACATCCAGATTGCCACCAACCTTGTCACAATCGACTGTCATCAGCCCGCCATTTAACGGTGCTGTCGCGATACAGCCAATCATTGGTTTTACCGGCAATTTCACCTTATCTGACCAATGAATGATCCCGTCTTTTACCAGAACATTATGGTTTTTGATGCCAAATTCCTTTTGCCGACACCAATCTGGAAATATACCAACACCTGGCCATAAGGCGGTTGTGCCAATGCCTTCAACATCGACTTTGTGAATTGTCACCTTGAGCATGTCACCAACTTTTGCACCCTTGATCTCAATCGGACCTGTCACCGGGTTAACAAAGGGAAGTGTAACATCATCTTCGGTCAACTGTTTGTCTAAGTGGGTCAGCACACCCCCATTTATGTTTATTTCGGACTCCACCTCAAACACTTCGCCGGGGTTGATGCTGCCAACAAAATCATCTGTTGCCGCGAACGCAAATTTAAGCTCATCCCGGTAAAAGAGCGCTCTACCGTCTTTGGTTTTGCCTTGTGTCATATCAATATTTTCCTGAACATTAGCAATGGGACCGAGGTTTATCTTGTCAAGTTTAGGATGCGAGCAGCTCACGATGGGCGTTGTCAATGAAAGCGCTATCGATCGGGTTAAGTCCGGGCGCACCTGCGATATGGCCCCAATCAGATGGGATGGGTCGCAATTCAACATTCGTCATCAATGATGCCTGAATTTCATTATCAGCGACTGGGAAGTAAAGATCCGTCTCACATGGCATGAGTATTGTCTTTGCTGTAATGGCCTTGCAAGCGGCCTCGAAATCGCCCTTATAAAGATCATTATCTGCGATGTTTGCCACTTGCCATGTGTGCAACATTCCCAGAAGATCATTTGCATCGAAAGCTAGAAAGTTTGTCTCCCAGAATTCCTGCATATGATCAGCGGCTGTGTCCTGGCCCAATTTCTGATGCAATTTATGTCTGTAAAACGCCTGTGACGGTCCCCATCCAGCCCATATCCGGGCAAAGGCGCGGATACCCGCCTCAGGCACTTCTGTGTAGGCCCCGTTAGCAAATGTGGGATCAGCTAAAAGACCAGCTTTTACGCCCTCAAGGAAGACCCAGTTATGAGGGGCTGTTGCCGCGCTGCCACACCATGAGACCATTCTCTCAACACGGTCTGGAAAGATTGCAGCCCAGTGATTTGCCTGTTGTCCACCCATTGAAAAGCCAGTCACCATTGCGAGTGACTCAATTCTATATTCCTCCTCAAGCATTTTCTGCTGGGCATGGACATTGTCCCAATGGGTGATTTTCGGAAAATCTGCGCCTGCAAATGGCGCGGCGCTATTCGAGGGAGATGATGAGAGGCCATTACACATCATATCCACCGCGATGATAAAATATTTAGATGGGTCAAGAGCCTTGTCAGCACCTATCATCGCTTCATAGTCGATATGTTTGCCGCCATAGAATGTGGGCATCAGAATGGCATTGCTGCGCGCAGCATTCAGCGTTCCAAAGGTGGCGTGTGATATCTTTAGATTTGGAAGGACTTCGCCGCTTTGCAACTCGGTTTCACCAAGATTGACAACGGAAGCAACAACTGACATCGGCTCATCTCATTAAACGACTATTTGAAAAAAATATCATAAATATTGTGAATAATCATGTTTTTAGTGCGCTTTTTTCTGCCGATAATTGGTTTTCTGCAATTGGCAACACAATCAATGCAGATCGCCTAATGGACAACCTAGGCTCAGATGACAGTTGCAAATCTGTAATCCTTTTCCAGAGCGGTCATGCTCTATGGCAATTTTGGTAATCCAACGCCAATCATACTGTCTCTGGTGATGATCGTCTCAAGCTGTGCAGGTGGCATTTCGTCACCCCCGGGCGGGCAAAGCGGCATCACCATATATCGCAAATCAGCTGTGCTATCATAAATCTGAATTTTCGTATCGGCACTTATGCTAAGCCCGAATTCGGCTAAAACCTCACGCGGGTCTCTCACGATACGCGCACGGTAGGCAGCGCTCCGGTACCATTCAGGCGGCGGTCCAAGCATATATCGTGGATAGCAGGAGCACAAGGTACAGACGACGACATTATGAACATCCACGGTGTTTTCAACAATTACCAGATCAGGCATTTTAGAGACGTCGTGTCCGAGATCGGCAATTGCTGCTTTGGGATTGTCCAAAAGCGCTTTTTTAAAATTCTGATCTTTCCAAGCCTTGGCAATGATGGATGCCCCAACAGCTGCTGACTGAGATGCTGTTCTGTTCATCTGATCATGTAGTTCGGTCGTGGTTAAGACCTTTTTTTCCAGAAGCAACTCGCGTAGCGCCGCTTCCCAGACTTCGCCATCTGAGAGAGCTTTGCCATCGAGATCAGGATCAGTAGTATGAACGTGCGTATGGTTATCTTCCATCGTTAACCCTCCGGCTCACAAAGCCATTTTGCAGCCAGATCGGCATAGATTTCATCCGTCTGATGACCGCCCCACAAATGCGCGTGTGTGAAACGTACACGGTAGAGAATATGCTGGTCAGCATTGGTCTTGAAATACGCGCTCAGCTCTGGGTTTTCGACTAAACCAAGACATGTCACTACCTGACCAAGCTTACCTTTCAAATAGAAGGGAACCCGATGATGTTTGGCTGGCCACAGCCGTTTTACGCGAACCATCTGTCCTATTGAAAATTCCTGCGTTTCAGCCATGTCTCAATCGCTTTTCACTTGCTGGGCCGCTTTGTTTTGCGTTACCACCTGTTGTTGCTTGGCCTGCCATTCCTGCTTTGAAAAAATACCAGTTTCAATACAAAGTGCCGCCATCGCCCTTAACCACCGATCATAATAGGACAGCTTCAGATAATCATCATGGGTGAATTGTTCTGATGCCCGCCGCATCGCATGTATATTCAAAAAACCTTTATCTGCATTGCTAAGCAACAAAAGCATGGCGTCGGCACGTTCTTCGTAGGGTTTCTTTGGTATTTCATCACGCGATATGCTTGTGTCAATGCCATGAGCTAGCAAATGGTTGAGGAAGCCACCAAGGTCATGCGCACCTCTTGTCTCATCATGGGTGTGGCCGCTGGCCTGATTATCATCTGTCATCGGCTTTAATCCATACCGCATTATCATGAAATGCCACGCCGCCAACTGGAGCCACAGGATCCGCACCGGTAAGGCTGTTCACGCCAATACTGCCGATATAGCTTTTATTTGGCCAAAGGCTCTCAACCACAAGAACACCCCGTTTTACCCCCTCAAAATATTTGGCGTGAATAAGGATTTGTCCACGATCATTGCCAATCCGGCAAATACTGCCATTGGCGATGTCCACCTCAGCCGCATCAAGAGGATGGATCATCACGTAGGGCTGTCCTTCAAGTCTGCGCGATGTTTTAGTTTCGGTGAAACTTGAGTTCAGAAAATGTCTGGCTGGTGCTGTCACCAGACAGAATTGCGTTCCTGGTCGTGTGGACTCCAATACGTCCCAATGATCGGGCAATCTCGGCATTGTTTTCAGAACATCATCACTGACATAACCGCTGGGCAATAGCGCATTCCAATCGACTGCAAAGCGGAATTTGCCATCATCAAATGAAAAGCCTTTCAAATAATGCGATTGTTCAAAATCAGGCTGGCAATCAAACCACGGATCTTCTGAAAATTTGTCCAATGTTGGCCGCTTGGACTCTTCGAGGGTTTGGCGGAGAACAGCAGTATCTGTCATGTCAAATCCGACATGGGATCCTCCCAGTCGCTTGCCAAGTTCTGATATAACCTGATGATTTGAACGACATGTCCCCGGTGCATCAACAATCTTTTGGCCCAGCATGATATGTTGATGACCGCCCCCCTGATAAATATCCTCATGCTCAAGAAACATGGTGGCCGGTAACACAATATCGGCCATGGCAGCCGTTTCAGTCATGAATTGCTCATGCACAACCAGAAACAAATCATCTCGTCGCAAGCCTTCAAGAACTTTGTTCGTATCGGGCGCAACGACAGCCGGATTGGTGTTTTGGATCAGCATTGCCTGCACCGGGCCACCACCGCGCAACGCTGCGGTCTCTCCGCACAGAATTTCTCCGATTCGTGATTGATCCAACATTCGGGTTGGCGCATCAAGATCTAGGCCTTCAATAAGCGTCTTGTTCCAGCTGTAGATGTTGGTGTTATTGTGAAAAGCACCACCGCCCTCGTATTTCCACGCGCCAAGAACTGTGGCGATGGAGAGCGCAGCATGCATGTTGACGGTTCCATTGCGTTGGCGGGTGAAACCATAACCAAGGCGAAAATAACTTCGCGGTGTCGTACCAACGAGTCGCCCAAATGCCTCAATTTCATCAATCGATAGGCCGGTAATCTTGCTAGCCCATTCAGGTGTCCTGATTGTCAGATGATTTCGCAACGCATCGGGACAATCAGCATAGCTGTTGAGATAATCGAGGTCAGCATAGCCATCGCGAAACAGGATATGCATCACCGCACAAGCCAGCGCTCCATCCGTCCCTGGCTTGATGATCAACGCCATATCTGCCTGTTTGGAGGTGGCATTATGGTAAACATCGATATGAACAATTTTGGCATTTCTCGTTTTGCGGGCCTTCAAGGCGTGCCGCATGACGTTAACCTGGGTATTCACGGGGTTTGTGCCCCAAAGAATGACGCAGTCCGAGAGAGCCATTTCACGCGGGTCAACGCCAGCAATTAATCCGGTGCCAGCCATGAAACCAGTCCATGCAGGATTCACACAAATTGTGCCATACATGCCGGAGTAACCTTTTGCCCGCGCGAGACGATTTATGCCATCGCGCATTAGCAAGCCCATGGTTCCGGCAAAGTAATACAGCCAGACGGCTTCGCTACCAAATCGGTCAGCAACTTCACTAAAGCGATTGCTAACCTCATCCAATGCCTCATCCCAGCTTATTTCAGCAAATTTCCCTTCGCCCTTTTCTCCTGTGCGGCGCAGAGGAGATGTCAATCTGTCAGAGTGATACAGCCGCTCGCTATAACGTGAAACCTTTGCGCAGATGACGCCATCAGTGTAGCTGTGCTGCCGACTACCATGCACTTTGGCAACTTTTCCTTGTGCGTCCAAACTTACCTCAAGTCCACAGGCAGATGGGCAATCATGAGGGCATACGGTTTTAAAGACTCGCATTGGTGGGTTTGATTTGACATTTGATGCACGAGACAATGTTTCACGCCCCTGTTTTTCGTCGTAAGAAAACATTATCTACCCGGGTTTTGCTTTCTGTAAACGCATCAGGCCAGTTCATTTTTGGTAACTGTTTCAGTTCCCACTTTATCGTCGATTAGTGTTGTTAGTGCGTCACGCAAACACGACAGATATAGAATAAATTCTTCATATTTGCCTGATTTGATATTTATCTTTTGATGAAGAGATGCGTGCATTTGGCGATTGTGGAAGATTGTTGCTTCCAAAAAGGTGAAAGCCTCGATCAGCTCACTCACTGATTGAATTGAACTATCACATCGATCTACACAATATCTAATTTCTGGGTTTAGCACATTCAAAAGTGCAGCCTTTGACACATTGCCTGAAGAAACGCTGGCCGACTCTAAAAGGGTCTCAATGTCCCTCAAAATCGCGAAATCATCCACCCAGGTGATATTGAAGTCATTGCCCTCGCCAATCGTTACTACGGCATTATCGGATTTGTGGCTCATACCCCACCAAAACTTTCTCCAAAACCTCAAAAGCGACTGTCAAAAGTTAATCAGAACTAGAGATTTCTGTCAAAATTTCATTTGAATGAGGAGCTGTACTTTTCAATACCCAGATTCCTGCATACTTACAAAATCAAGGTGCAAGTAACGGCGTTTGAAGGCCCCCGCAACAAATTACTATTACACACTTTTTAACACACCTAATTTATGTGCTTATAAAAAATTGAAAACAATCAGGAAAACTTGAAGCAGTTTTATCATAATCCGCGTGTCGGGGGTTCGAGTCCCTCTGATCTCTTTTGACAATCTCCGGTGGATCGAAGGCAGTAACGGCAATCGGTGGTCCGTTATAGCGTTCGACCTCGGCAAGACAGCTATGCGCTGCCGGCCCCTGCCCAAGCTTTGATGTGCCGATGTCCGGAGACAACACGTTCGGGTTGCCATGCTTGCACATGCTGTCCGGCTTTGACGGATCAAGCGGGTCATACCATGAACCGGTGCTGACAATGACAACGCCTTGCATCACATCAGGCGTGACCACAACACCACAAAGACATGATCCCCGGTCATTGAACACCCGTACGATATCGCCATCGCGAAGCCCGCGTGCCGCCGCATCCGCTGGGTTCATTTCAATCGGCTCATGCCCGTCAATCTTTATCGACCGGCTATGGGCACCATTGTCCAGTTGCGAGTGCAATTTCGTCCTCGGCTGGTTTGACAGCATATGTAACGGATAGCGTTTGTCAGATGCGCCCATCCACTCAATCGGCTCAATCCAGCTTGGATGGCCCGGGCAATCATCATAATTGAATCCTGCCACCGTCTCTGAAAACAATTCAATTTTCCCGCTTGGCGTGGCCAGCGGGTGTGCCTCTGGATCAGCAAAAATTCAGACAGAAAAATCTGATCCCCGTCATTGGCCGGTGATTTATAAAATCCTGCTTCACGAAAGCTTTCATAATCTGGCATCTCGACATTGATCTTTGCTGCCGCTTCGCGCGACTGATCCCAGATCCAGCGCTGCCATTCCTCGGCTGTGCGCCCTTCGGTAAAGGCATGCTCAACCCCCATGCGGCGGGCAATGGCACTGAAAATATCGTAATCATTGCGCGCATAGGCGACAGGTTCGCCGCCGAGATCCGTGCTCGACCTTCTTCGGTCTTTGCACCAGTGCTGGCCCCGCCGTGCAATCGGCAACGTCCATTCTTCTTATTGGCAGGACACTGACACGCGGTGCCCCGCCGTGTCTTTGCACCACATCGCTGCCTAGGCCAGTCAGGTCCGAACCGCCACTCGATACCGATGGTCACATTGTCTTTTGTCAGCATCAATAACACCCCGCTTACGAGGTGTTATTATACCGCAAATTGATTGGTGCTTCGAGGTGGGTGGAACTTAGTTGCAGAGGCAAGTCCCGCGGTTCGTGAGCCGCGAAACTCGAAGCTTTGTCACCAGAAATGTTTAGCTTTGATATTTTCTAGCCGACGTGATTGTTATTTTTATATGGTCTTTGGCTTTTGGAGTTGGCGGAGTCGATTAGACAAAACCCCCATGACCGCACGGATGAATACGTTGGACTCCTTTAGCATTTTTGCAAACTCAGCCCGATCCACAGATAGTAGTTCACTCTCCTCCATTGCCCTTGCGTCCGCCATTCGCAAAACATCGTCAATCACCCCCATCTCTCCGAAAATCTCATTTTTCTGTATGAAGAAATTGGGGTCTTTGCTGTCATTGTCTGGAAGAAAAATACCAACCGAGCCGTTCACAACAAGGTACACACTTCCAGCTTTGTCCCCAGCTTTGAAAATCATCTGACCCTGTCGAAACTGTTCCTTTTTCATTTATCAAACTTTCCCGTGATGGCCGTCAAATGATGATCTGCTGGTTCTCTTTGGCAAAAAATGTGTCAGAGTTTGGCAATTGTTTAGCCAAATCATTGAGCTGTTGATCTGTCCGAGATGGCGCATGATGCATTATTGCCAATTTACTGCTTTTATTATTTCTCCTTGTGTTTGCAAAAAACTGCACGCCGCCTTCAACTGATGAATGTCCCCATCCCCGTCTTGTAGCTAGTTCCTCTTCGAGGAACATGCCGTCCCACACTATTAAGGATGCATCAGCCGCAAAATCCTGAAGTGCCGCTTGCTGGTCTTGTTCAAATTCATTGTCAAATAATGTTGTAACATATGAACCCGCAAGTCCAAATCTGTATGCGGCACATCCACCAGGATGATTTAGTGACATGCTAGTGCTCTCTAAAATGCCGCTAAAAATTTTTGGTATCTCATCAAAATCAACGAATTTTAGCTGAGGCATCATGGCGATGAAATCAATCGGGAAATAAGCTCCGTGAAAGAAGTTTTGCAGGTTATTTCTGAGAATCTCCGAACAACATAGGGCAGAGGTTACGAAAATTTCGCGATTCTGGCACAAGAGATCGGCATTAAACGCCAATCCCTGGATATGGTCTTGGTGGAAGTGCGTGTAGGCGATCATGACTGGGCCAGTGTCAGCAATCTTTACGTTCTGGAAGCCACTTCCAGTATCAGCAATGATCTGAAGGTCTGGTGTAGAAATTTCGATACAGGTGGTATGGCCGCCAAAAGTGGCAAAATCTTTTCCAGATACGGGCACCGATCCTCTCACGCCATGGAATGTCACCGTGATCACACATTTACTCCGTTAGTGAGGGATAGAATGACGGCATTCAGAAATCAAATTGCCACTGTCGAGACAAACATTTTTAGCCTGTATGTTGCCCATAAAAATTTCAGTTTGTTGCAATTCTCATTGCCTGAAAGCAAACATTCTTGAAAGGCTGGTGACCGCATTTATTCGATAAGTGGTTCCCACCACTTTTTGTCCGGAAGCTCCTGATTGATGTCCACCCATTCCCCAAACTTTGGTATTACCACAGTAGCACCAATCTTAAACGCCCGCAAACTAATCTCCACTGGCGGCTCGTACCAGTCATGTAGCGCCAATGTGAACATGCCCCAGCCGATCGGAACAAGGATATCGCCTCTCAGGTCATTGAAGGCATCAATGACCTCAGCAGGCAAATTGTGAACCTGCCTCCACCTTTCGTTATACTGCCCAGCATCAATGAAGGTGAGATCAAATGGCCCAAGACGATCGCCAATTTCCTTGAAATGATCAGCATATCCTGAATCTCCGCTGAAATAGACCGAAGTAGCCTCTGTCCTTAACGCCCAAGAAGACCAAAGAGTCTTCTGCATCGCGATTGTCGCAGTTCGACCAGAAAAATGTTGGGCAGGGGTACAGGTAAAGGAGATGCCGGCGATATCCCTCGTCTGCCACCAGTCAAATTCAGTCACCTGGTCTCGGTTGATGCCCCAATACTCCAGATGTGAAGCGATTCCGAGAGGAACGAGGAACTGAGTATTAGATTCCTTAAAGAATTTTATCGCTTTCATATCAAGATGGTCATAGTGATCGTGAGATATCACGATGAAATCTATAGGAGGCAACTCGCCGAGGCCGATCGCTGGTGGTTGGTACCTTTTGACCGCCCAACTTACTGGCGATGCGCTTTCAGAAAATACCGGATCAAATAATATGGTCTTCCCATTGATCGAAGCTAAGACAGTCGCGTGGCCCAGCCAGGTGAACTTGACCGTGTCTAGTGTATCCCTCAGATCGTCCGGCAGAGATCCGCGAACCTCTGGAAGGGGAACTTTTGGGGTGGGGGTGTTGCGATTAAACAAAAAATTGTTTGTCAGATTCTTGCGGGGGTTTGCCCAGAACCCGCTGTGCGCAAACATCTCCTCTATTACGCCGGGGCTCTCGTTCACGAAGATTTTTTGATCGGTGTTGTAATTTTGTGACTTGGTCATTCGCTCAAGGTCCGGTCCGGTAGGGACAGCCCCAAATTGCTCACATTGGGAAAGCAGGAAAACAGATCCAGCCACCATTATCAACAGCAACGCACTGCTACGCCCAACCCACCTAGCCACTTTGCCTCGCCTCTGCATGCCTATCTCTTTCAACGTGAGTTATTTGATCTGTAGTCGTTCTATTCCATCCCAGGTTGCTGGATCCCAACCTTCGCTCAGCAGCGTCTGACAACGGCCAAGATAAAGATCAGCAGTGCGATCATCTGCGTTGATACCAAGGACAGCCCCAAAACAACCAGCCGCCTGTTCAAACTCCTGAGCCTGATAGTAGGCGACACCGTCGTTGAAGCTTGACAGCGTCTTTTCCTTTAGCCGGCGGGGGGTATCAGGCTCACCGTCAATGATCTCGTAAATGCCAACTGGTTTTTCTTTGCCTTTTACCGCTACGAGATCAACGTGCCGGCTAACAAATTCACCTGCCGATGCCTCATGCGTCACGTCCGAAACAAGAATGCCGGTGCCATAGATTTTTGTCAGCCCTTCAAGACGTGATGCGAGGTTCACTGCATCACTGATCACGGAACCCTCCATGCGGTTCGCTTCGCCAAGCGTGCCAAGCATCATATTCCCTGTATTCAGCCCGATGCCGATATTGATTTCATGTTGGCCAGTTTCACGCGCCATCGCATTATAAGAGTGCAGTTCCTGCTGCATCGTCACTGCTGACCTTATGGCGTCTATCGGTTCGTTGGGAAAAAGAGCCATCAAGCCGTCACCCATGAATTTGTCGATATACCCATCATGATTACGGATAATTGGCCCCATTCGACTGAGGTAGGCGTTAACAAAACTAAAGTTCTCCTCTGGCGACAGGCGCTCAGAAATTGAGGTGAAAGAGCGGATATCGGAGAACATGATGCTCATCTCCACATTGACCTGGTCGCCAAGATGAACATCTAGGATGCTCTCCTTGTTAAGGTTGGAGAGGAGCTGTGGTGGCACAAACCTCTGATAAGCTTGTGTCAGTTCGACCTGCCGCGCCAATGCTAGCGCCTTCATGTCGTTGAGTTGCTGTGCAACTGCAAAGCCGAAGGTCACAAACATCGCAAGAAAGAGAATGCCGACTGCGGAAGAAACCACAAACCAGAACACCCATGAAAAGTCGAAAATGATGTAGGTGAGTCCAGAGATGGGAACCGCCAGAAACGGCAATCCAAATGAAACAAGGAGATACTTTGCGTACACGCTGCCCCGGCGCCACTGGATGAACGACATGATAGCGGAGGACAGAAGAAGCAGGATGAACGGCAGTATGATGGCGTCGACCTTGATTATTCCAGGGCCGGCACGGTCGGGGGGGTGCGCAACGAGATCAAGATTGGCTTGGTGTGGCCAACCAATGGTCAGGTAGAGATTCAGCACAACCATCAGGCCGTAAAATATGGACGCTAAAAGGAACACCCGGTCGATCCGTGGAAAATTTGTGCCGAGGTCGAGCGAGTTTCGGAAGAACCGCAAGAGAAAGAGGAATAACAGCGACAGAGAAGCAAGTGTAAACTCGCTATTCACAAGCCATCCAGGGAGTTGCATAACCCACCCAAGAGCCAATGTCGTCGCCGAAACGAAGGCAATCTGAAATAGACTTGACGCCAGCCATAGGTAGTTTCCACGCGAAACTGTAAACATAAACAAGTAGTAGAGGCCAAAGGAAAGTGCGATGGCCAGTACTGCAATGTTCGCCGCAACGCGAAGAAGCTGTAACGACCTAATGTCCTTCCAAGGGCCGATTGTCATTCTATCTAACCCATTAACTGTGCTCATATACCTGTCAAAGGGCTTGTTGCGGAAGTAGTCATAGACCGTGGTGATTTCTCCGGCTGGCATGACCACCCGGTAATGGCCAAGGATACGACCCTCGCTGATCCAATCACCTTCGCGCTGCTTCCAATAGGGATATTCGTCGACACCGCGGCTGTGAACAGCGAAGATTTTTTTCTCAGAGTTGAAGTTGTGCTCAATGCCGATGTCTTCCGATGCAAGGGTGTTTGCCACGCGGAAGCGCACCCAATAACCGTCAACAAGTGACTGGTCATTTATGAGGCGATCACCCCAGACCGCCTGTTCAAGGCTTTCGAAGGGTGCCGTATGGTCTACGCCTTCCAGAAACTCTGACTGTTTAGATGCCGGCAGAGCGACTTGATCGTAAGGTCACTGTAATTCTTGCTACTGACGTCGCTGCCTACAGCAAGCATGTAGAGCAAGACGAAAGCCTTACAATAAAGACATATTCCGAACGTGAAGCGGTCCTACTGAAGCTAATCAAGGATTTTCGTGGGCGTGTATTCAACACAGCGGGTGACTCTGTCCTTGCAGAATTTGCCAGTGCTGTTGATGCAGTTGAGTGCGCAGCAGCTTTTCAAGTCCAAATGGTTGAGATCAACAGCCAGCCAAATACCAAGTGTAAATTGGAATTCCGCATCGGCATCAACATGGGTGATGTTGTGCAAAAAGACGGCAACTTACTCGGTGATGGCGTGAACATTGCGGCACGTCTTGAGGCACTTTCACAGCCAAACGGAGTCTCAGTTTCCAAATCAATTCATGACTTGGTAGCCCCTAAAACCAATCTTACTTTTAATGATCTCGGTATCCAAAAAATCAAAGAAAACGAATTTCACGCCTTTGACCTGATGATGAAACACTCCAAGAAGCGGTCCAAATCTATAGGCCCTCGCGGCAAGCTGATGCTAGGCGGTGGCATTTTGGGGCTGGCGTTGCTGATTTTGGCCATTGTCGGCTTAGGACCCTATCATCTAATCGGGCCTGACAGAAAATTTCAGCCTCTAGATAAAGACAAGCTGGTTTTTCAAATTCCTGACACTCCATCTATCACAGTCACCCCCTTTAAAAACCTGGTTCCCGATCCGTCGACTGATTATCTGAAGACCGCAATTGTTGACAATATAAACTCGGTTCTTACCGGGTCCCCCGAACTCTTTGTTTCAGCGGGCGGCGCAACCCAGCCATTTGTTGCCGGGGATACCGACGTTCGTGCGGTCGCGGAGGCAACCGGCGTTCGTTACGTCTTGGCAGGTAATTATCAGGTCGTTGGTGAGCATATCAGGATCACGTCCCGACTGAATGACGCGCTGAATGGAACTGTTCTCTGGAGTGGAAAATTCGATGATAAAATCGATAACCTGTTTGTTATCCTTGATGACATTTCCGCAACGATATTTGAAGAAGTGCATGTAAAGGTAACCGGCAAAAATCGCAGCCAACTCGCCTTTTTCAAGACGAATGACGACTACACCGCTTATCTCAATTGCCTTGATTTGTTCCAGTATTACACCAGGGACAAGAACAAGCAGGCCGAAACTTGTATCAGGAGTCTCGGTGATCATGCTCAACAGACACCTCCAGCTCGGATGCTTCATGCCTGGGCCTACTGGCAACGGGTGTTCATTGGAGCTTCTGATCAGGTGGAAAGTGATATTGCCTTCGCAAGAGATATTGCTCTGAGAATGAAAGACAAGATCGAAACCGGCGAGCCACTGGTGCTGAACGCGTGGCTCGACTTTCTGGAGGGCAAATATGACTCGGTCGCGAAAAACGCCCGGCAAGCGATTGAAGTTGATCCCTCAAACTCGGAAATAATACCGATAGCTGCTTCATTACTCCGCAGGATTGCCAAATATGAGGAAGCTCGAACGGCCTTTGATCGCACTTTGAGAATGAACCCCTATCCGTCTCTATGGGTTCCACGTGAATACGCAACCACTCTGATAGCCCTTGAAGCATATCCAGAATCGAAGGCTCTGCTGGAACGCAACCTACCGCGGGTCACTCGCGAAGGCCAACGCGCACCAATAATGGTTGACCTTGCTGTCATAGCGGTCCTGGAAGGTAATGTGACGGAGGGTCGAAGGATTTGTGAGGAAGCAAAGTTCGAAACGGCACGATTTGACCTTGACGGAATTCTTTCAACGAGAGGCGGCACCACCGACAAAGCCTTTCTGGACAAGTTCAGGGCAAGCGCCTATCGAGCGTGCGAGTAACACCAAAATTCACACCAGACATAAGGCCAAACACAAAGAGCCCTCGCATGTCCGGAGACGTGGAGGGTTGTAGAATTGTTGTATATTGGGATTTTTGGTTGCGGGGGCGCGCAACCGCCGTTCCTTGCACCTGAATTTTGCCAGTGTTTAGGGCTTCGATGGTTGTGGCGGCCAGATTTGAAGCTGGTGGCATGCCCTAACAAAATTACGTTCCACTGAGTCCAACAAGTGTTGCGCCGCCAGATTATGTCAATTTCATTGCCAGGCCAGCCAGAGTTACAGCGTCGGAACCGGCAATGATGTTTTCAGATTGGCTTCAGGATGCGGTTTCAGCCCGCAACCATTCTAGGAATGACTCAGCCCCTTGAGAAATGACGTTCGAATAGCGGCGCTGGCTTTGGTCATACTTCGAGAAATTCCAGCAGAAGCGCCACCTGTGCTCCATGCATGTCACGATCACGAAGGCTGCCCTGCGGATGCGGACGGGGGAAGCTGAATTTCAGGACATTCAGCGTCGGCATTTCGAAGCGTTTGAGATGTGAGGCGTCAAGCCGCAGATGATCCGCCACCCGTTCCGCCGGCAAAGCCGCCGCCACCCGCGCCAGCACATCCGGACTGTCACAGAAGATATCGATGGTGATCCAGAACGGACCGGCATTCTTTGACCTGATACGGCTTGCCACCTCGCGAAGTTCAGCCATGACCAACCTCGTCAACGCGCAGTCGGAACCCGTCCATCGGATCATTCAGGCGCAGCACATGATTGAGCGCGAATTCATAGACCGCGCCGCGGTCGGAATGTACCGGCGACACCGGAAAGGCAAAGGTCGGCATCGGTTCGTCATCGGTCAACGGATAATGCAGAAGATGCGGGTTGATCAACGCAGCGATCTCGCTTGCCACCGCCTGGCTGGCGGCGGTGATCAGCAACATCACCCCGACCTCGACAGGCGACCCGCGATGCCGTTCCAGATCACCCAGCGCCGAATCCACCCCAATCAGGCGCAGCTCGATATCATATTCACCATCGCCCAGATGAAGCGAGGAGGCTATGATCCCCCGGCAATGCGCCAGTAGCCGGTCCGCCCAGTCCGCCACCGCCTCGACATAGCGGGGATCGCGTATCACCGCCAGCATCATTGTCTGGTACCCAGCAAGGCGCGCGCCTTCCAGCTTGACTCGGTAATCTTCGGCCGTCACCCAGGCGGCGCCCTCGACCCTTACGCCATCCTGCGTGGCCTCGGCATAGCTGGCCGCCGTCACATCGAGATGGCCGCCGGGTTCATGCAGGATCCAGGGATCGCTGTTCTCATACAGCATATGCGCCGCCACCGATTGCGGCGTGCATCGTACACCGTCGCCCATTGGCGTGACGGTAAATCCCGTTTCATCGAAACTCACCATGATCACCCCGCTGGCCGGACGGGTGGTGCAGAAAGCCCCGCATTCGGCGATTTTCGCGCCATGCCAGGCTGCGCCAGCATGCACGCCTCGCGCCAACGGCAGTGCGGCAATCGTCGCGGTGTCCGTGGTCCGTCCAGCCAGCACCACCTCGGCACCGGTATCGATGGCCGCCTGTATCTGCTCGGCCCCGGCGAGCGCAACGATGTTCGTTATGCCCGCCAGCGCGGCATCATCGACCGGCGGTGTCGGATCAAGTGGCGACAGGCGGCCCGCATCACGCGCGCGCCGCAGCTCCTCAACCGGTACATCGCTGTAGAGACGCGCCACACGCAGGCTCTGACCAAGCTCGGTGGCAAGCTCATTGGTGATCTCGAAACATCCAGTCAACGGCGCTGGCGGTCCCGCAGGTGCCGCAACTACCAATCACCAGCGGCACGCCGGCGGCAGCGCGCGCCGCCAGAAGCTGGCGCCATTCATCGCGGCAAACGGAACGGCTGTATTTGGATGTGCCGGTACCAAGATAGAAGGGGTCCACTGTCGGTTGACCCACCGTCAATGGCAATAATATCGGGTCCGGCCGCAACGCCGCGCGCCAAAGCGACCGGGTCAAAGCCAAGGCCAAGGACACCGGAAGGAACCAGAACCTGTGTTGGCATTTCACATTCTGTCCTTTTTGCCGGACTCTTTATCCGCACTCCTTGTCAGATGCCGCTGAAACCGGTGGGCGGTGATAGGGCCGGAAGGAACAGCGGCAGAATGAATCCGGCGACCGCAGCGATCCAATAATAGCCCAATCGATATTTACGAGGCGAATATAGGTAGGTCCTCAGTCACCGTCTGACAGCACCATGGCGCGGCGCAGGCTGACTTCCATATGGCCACCAAGAAGAATGCCGAGGATCACCGGAACGGCGGGGGATCGATAGTTTGCGAAGCACATAGCCAAGAACACCAAAGCCGATCATCAGAAGCAGATCGAAATAGCTTCCCGAGAGAATAGATGCCGACAAAGGAGATCATGGTGACACCGGGCAGCAGGATCGCCGCCGGCACCGTAGGATCCGGCTGGAACACGCGCACCAAGCGGCACATTCATTGCCAGAAGGACGACATTGGCGATCAGAAGCGAGGCGATCAGGCCCAGACAACCTCGGGCAGTCGGCAAAGAGGGTCGGCCCAGGGGTGATGTTCAACGTTACCAGGACCGCCAGAAGAACCGCCGTGGTGCCCAGGCAGGAACGCCCAGCGTCAGCATCGGCACCAGCGCCCCGCCTGCGGCGGCGTTGTTGCCAGCCTTCGGCGCGGCCACGCCCTTGGCGACACCGGTCCTGAAACCGCCCTTTTTGCCGGCGATGGATTTCTCCATCATGTAGGTCATGAATGATCCCAAGCGAGGCCCCGCTCCGGGCAGAACGTCCGCGACAAAGCCCACAGCGGACGCGCAGCATGGTCCAGCGGGTCGTTCAGATCTCTTTACACGGCACGGTGACCTTGCCAGGACGACACCACGGCGCTGCCTTTGCCGTGGCTCTCGATGAAGACGAACACCTCCGACACCGCAAAAAGGGCCGACAATGGCAACAGCGAAAATCAATCCCGTCGAACAGATGCAGATTGCCGCCGGTAAAGCGTGTGAGGCCGGTTGGATTTGTCGATACCGATCATCGCGATACCAAGTCCGAGGCAGACGCGAGATCGCCGATTTCGCCTGATTGTTCGAGGCCATGCCGCCAAGGGTTGCAGAAGGCGAGAAGCGTAGAGTGCAAAATATTCCGCGGGCCCGTTTATGGGCGACCCGCGCCAGCACCGGGGCCAGCAGCAATCAGGGCGATGGTGGCAAGGGCGCGCCGACGAAGGACGCTACCCCGACATCACCAGCGCATCTCCGGCGCGCCCGTTCTTGGCCATCGGATAGCCGTCGAGCGTTGTCATCGCCGGCTTCCATCCCCGGGATAGCTGAGCAGGATCGACGAGATTCGTCCACCATACATGGCCCCGTAATAGACCGCCGTCATCAGTACCAGCGAATGTGTGGCGTCAAGCCCAAAGCTGAAGGCCAGCGGGATCAGGATGAAGGGATGCTGCTTTGACGGATCAGCCCGGGTAGCGCGCCAGACTGGCGGCGCCAAGGATACACCCGACCAGATCGCCAGCGCCAGCGTTTCAGGCGACAGCGCGATAGAAAACCAAGGGCAAGATTTATGAATAGTTCCATGCGGCTTCACCATCAGCCAGCGCGGCAGAGCAATACGCAACTGGAACGAAGTAATACCGA
>JAYQTT010000003.1:0-261210 GCA_038147495.1 Alphaproteobacteria bacterium
GACTTGCGGATCGCCAACAGATGATCGGCGATTTCGGTCTCCGTCAGGGTGCCCGGCTGCACCGTATCCAGCCAGGTCAAAAAGCGAACCATTGCGCCGCCATCTTCGATATGGGCGCGGCGTGTGCCAGCCAACTCAGCTGCGTTCTTTATCGATTTTGCGCGTGTCACGGGACATGCCGCACGGACAAGCTCAACCCCGCTTTGCGTAAGAACATCATACACGGCACGCGGCAGGCTCGCCGCCTCAATCATCACCCGCGTGGCATCGGTGTAGCCAGCCCTTGGGTCGATCAATTTGGCAAAATCTGCAAGCGGTACAACGCTGGCCTGTGCCGCAAGGTCGTCCTGCATTACCGGTGCAAGCCGTCCGGGATCCGCCAACAATATCAGGCCATTTTCCCGGTGATAGAGGGCAAATGCATGCATGATCGGGGTGCATTCCAGATCGCGCCCACGGATATTCGCCAGCCAGTTGACCGCATCAACACGGCTAAGAAAGACAGCATCACAATTTGCCTTCGCCAAGGCGGAATCAAGCTGTTCAAGCTTTGCGGCCATGCTGACACCGGCTGTGGCGATATCGAAGCGAAAGGGCTGTGGAGGCGGAGGTCCCGGACGATCCTGCCAAATGGCATCAATCGGATTGGTTTGGGTGCCAACCAGCAAAGCACCCGCAGCACTCAGGGTCTTTTCCAACCGCTCATAGGTGGCAACCGTCACCAAACGTGTATCCACGCCGATCCTTACCCCTCTGCTTGTCGTGCCTCCAGCCACTTGGCACGTGACGCGTCAGGCATTGTATGCGTTGTCCAGTGCGCTGGATTTGTCTGATTGGTCATTTGCAGCGTGTAACGGCCATCGCTGAAAAGCGCCGCCTGATCCTGCAGAACGATTGCGAAACCGGCGGAACCTGTGAACCCACATAGATAGGCAAGCCTCTCGTCACCTGCCTGAACTTCTTCGCCCTGATACATGTCTTCACGCCCGACATACCAGCCGCCCAAAGACTCTGCCACGAGCTGTTCTCGTAACGCCGTCAATCTGTGATCATGCTGTCCGATGTCACTCATCCCCTGCCCCTGTCATCGATGGCGAATTGTCATACCGAGTGAGTGTCTGAGACTGCCACAGGCCTGGCATGTTTCCTATCGCCGAACGCCGCATGACAATCGTTGTCCATTCTCCAATGCGAAGCATGCTCCAGCACCGCGCCCCGGCCATGGCATAGGCACGTTCAACTGCATTTGCCTGTTCATTCAGAATACCAGACAGAACAATCCACCCATGCCGGGACGTATGCGGCACCAAATCTGGCGCCATGCGCCGCAGCGGGCCAGCCAGAATGTTCGCCAACACCAAATCATAGGGGCCGTCACGCCTGACGTCTCGGCCATCAAAGCCGTTTGACACAACACAACGCACACGCTGGGGAGCAAGCCGGTTACGCCTGACATTGCCAGCCGCCACACGGACCGCAACAGGATCATTATCCGCCGCCATCAGATGTGCGGCCGGCCAGATGCGTGCTGCCGCCATCGCCAGAATAGCCGAGCCACAACCCATATCGAGGATTCGCTTTGGTGCTTTGCGGCACGCGGTTGCGATCATCTGCATCGCCAGAAGGCAACCTTCAGTGGTTGGATGCGTTCCCGAACCAAATGCCTGTGCGGCATCAACATGCAAAGGCAAGCTGGCCGCCGGTGGTGGCGAGGTTATATGGCTACCATATACCCACATCCGACCAATACGCAGAGCCGGGAATGAGGCCCGATTTTCTGCAAGCCAGTCACGCTGTTCCAAGGGGACAATCTGCAAAATTCCTGGCTCAACCTCAATCTGCTCCAGAACCGGACCAAGCAAGTCCAGCACAGCCTGCCGGTCGGGAGCAAAATCAAAAAGCGCCTCAATATGCCAATTTTGATCAGCCAAACGGAGATGCGATGTCGCCACACTCGCCAACAATTCTGAGAACACCATTTCCACTTGGCTTGCCGCGACCGCAGAGAGATGCGCCGGCAAGCAGATGGAGGCCTTGTAAAGGTCAATGTTACTGGCCTGCTGATCAGCTGTGACGCCAGTCATGGTTTGCTCACGAAACCAGCAACCACTTTTTTGTGGCCGGCCCTGTCAAACGCGATCTCCAGCTTGTCGCCATCGACATTCAAGATATTTCCCATACCGAATTTCTGGTGAAATACCCGGTCACCCCGGGCAAAAGCGTCACCACTGTCTCGCGCCACAAAGCTTGGATCACTGGCCTGTTTCTGGCGTTCTGCCATGCGCCGCCAGCCGGGACCATAGCCTGCACCGCCACCAAAACCGCCACCATCGCCAAGAGTTGCCGGGGTCGCACGGCCAAAATTGCCATAGCCGCCACCCATGCCTTGCACAACGTCCTCAATCACGTGATCCGGCGGTATTTCCTGCAAAAAGCGTGATGGGATCGATGACTGCCACTGTCCATGGATACGGCGTGAACCGGCATAGCTTATATTGACGAGGTTTCGCGCCCGGGTGATGCCGACATAGGCAAGGCGGCGCTCCTCCTCGAGGCCAAGCGCGCCATTCTCATCGATTGTGCGTTGGCTTGGAAAGATGCCCTCTTCCCACCCGGGCAAGAAAATCGTGTCAAACTCCAAACCCTTTGCCGCATGCAAGGTCATTAATGTGACTTCACCATTTTCGGCTTCGGTATCACCATCCATGACAAGGGCGATATGCTCGAGAAACCCCTGCAATGAGTCGAATTCCTGCATCGCGTTGACAAGTTCGGTAAGGTTTTCAAGCCGGCCTTCAGCTTCAGGTGACTTATCGAGCTGCCACATGCGCGTATAGCCGGACTCATCCAAAATCATTTTGACCAGATCAGTATGATGAATTCCCACCATCGCATCACGCCATCTTTTGATGTCGTGAATGAACCCGCTGAGTGAATTTTTTGCTGCCGGACGTAATTCATCTGTTTCAATCAGATCAAACGCGGCGGCAAGAAGCGGTTTTTGTGAGGCGCGTGCCTGAATATGGATGGCCTGAATGCTCGCCGTACCAAGCCCGCGTTTCGGTGTGTTGACAATCCGCTCAAAGGCCAGATCGTCTGCCGGTTGCGCCACCAGCCGCAAATAGGCAATGGCATCGCGAATTTCAGCTCTTTCATAGAATTTTGCGCCGACAACACGATAGGGCAAACCGATATTGATAAAGCGTTCTTCAAACTCGCGCGTCTGAAAGCCCGCACGTACCAGAACCGCGATCTGCGACAAATTATGTCCGTCCTGCATCATCTGTTCGATATGACCGGAAATCGCACGTGCTTCATCGGCACCATCCCAATAGCCGTTAAGACGCAGCTTTTCACCGTCATCAGCCGATGTGTAGAGCGTCTTGCCAAGGCGCGATTCGTTATGCGCGATGATTTTGGAGGCGGCGGCAAGAATATGACCGGTAGAGCGATAATTTTCTTCCAGCCGGACAATCTTCGCGCCGGGAAAATCACTCTCAAATTTCAGGATATTGCCGACCTCTGCACCGCGCCATCCATAGATCGACTGGTCATCGTCACCAACGCAACACAGATTGTGCTGACGACCGGTGAGCAGCCGTAACCACAAATATTGAGCAACGTTGGTGTCCTGATACTCATCGACCATGATATGGGTGATTTTGGCGTGATATTCCGACAGCACATCGGGATGATTTTGAAAAATTGTCAGCATATGCAACAGAAGATCGCCAAAGTCTGTGGCATTCAAAGCCAGCAAGCGCGCCTGATAATCAGCATAAATCTGCCGTATCCGGCCATTGGCAAGGTCACCGGCCTCGGCCACGCCAACTTTATCTGGCGTCAGGCCGCGATCCTTCCAGCGGGCAATCACCCCGCCCAGCATGCGTGCGGGCCAGCGCTTGGCGTCAAGATTTTCTGCCTCGAGCAATTGTTTCAGGAGACGCGTCTGGTCATCGACATCGAGAATCGTAAAATCTGGGCGGAGGCCGACCAGATCGGCATGCCGACGCAGCATGCGCGCAGCCAATGCGTGAAAGGTGCCAAGCCAAGCCTGTTCAGCCATTGGCCCGACCATATTGACCACCCGCGTCTTCATTTCACGCGCCGCTTTATTGGTGAATGTTACCGCCAGAATATTCCACGGCTTTGCCGTGCCAGTGGCAACCAGCTCTGCAAGGCGGGCAGTCAGAACGCGGGTTTTGCCAGTGCCGGCACCAGACAAAACAAGCAACGGCCCATCAAGCTGTTGGACCGCTTCTTTTTGTGCAGGGTTCAGACCGTCAAGCCATGGACGATGGGGGATAGCGGCAATATTCATGATGCGCCCAAGGTCGCAAATAGCCGCGGTCCGGTCAACGCCCGAAGTGTCGCAATTCAGGCAAAAACACCATCTGACACCGCATCGCGGCAATGACAATCAGGTGAAGTCAGACCACACTCTCACTACGGTGGCGTGCGCCGGGACATCCAATCAGGGATTTGCAAAGAATATATTACCAGCTATACAAATTAGAGGCGTTGGCAAATCCATTTTTGGGGCGGGAAAAGCCAGCGCAACGAGGTAACGACGGGCAATGAAAGTTCAATCACATTATCTGTTTTACATGGTTCTTTTGCTCTTTGCCGGTGGATGCAGCACTGCTCCTGAAGGCCAGCTCTCCGAGTCGCGCGACCCGTATGAAGACGGAAACCGTAAGGTGTATGCCTTCAACATGGGTGTGGACACCTATGTGCTCGAACCTGTCGCCTCAAGCTACCTTGAAAATGTACCGCCACGAGGCCAGACAGCGATCGGCAATCATGTCCGCTGGGCCGGTATGCCATCGACAGCAATCAACTCAACGCTTCAAGGGAAGTTTGAGAACGCCGGTCTCGCCACTCTGAACTTTCTGGTCAATGGACTTACGCTCGGATTTGCCGATTTGACCGAGGACGATGCGCCGATCAGCAAAGCAGATTTTGGCCAGACGCTGGCCGCGGCCGATGTACCGGAAGGATCGTATCTGATGGTGCCATTGCTCGGCCCCAGAACAACGCGTAGCCTTGCCGGAACGGTGGTGGACACGGTGCTTGATCCGGTTGGCATGCTGGCGGCAGGAAGTGGCGCACGGGCGCTCTCAACCATGCAAGCCCCCCTTGGCGCCGTGACCTTCCGGGCAGATAATTTTGATGCCTTCAATGATGTGAAATACAATGCCATTGACCCCTATGCCAGAACCAGATCGATCTATTTACAGTCACGTGACGGCATGACTGGCCAATCGATGGACAGAGGCATTGGCACATCTGACAGTGATGACGAGTTTGATGCCTTTTTTAATGAGGCCCAGTGATGGCTGATATCATTGCTACACGCAGAACAATATTGGGATGCCTGTCGGCAATCCTGATCCTTTGCGTTGGTTTCGCATCAACCAGCAAGGCGAATGATGCTGAAAGCGCGGCCACAAAACACATCGAAAACATGATAATGGCCGCCGAAGGCCTGCTGCATGAAGACAGCAACGACCCTTTAAAACGCGCCAACGCTGTGGCCAGGCTACTTGACAGCTATTTTGACTTCCCGGCGATCACCCGCTTTTCCGCTGGCCCTTATTGGCGCGCCGCGACAGAAGCCGAAAAACGCGAATATGAGCAAGCGTTACGGCAGGTTATCATCAGCACGGTGGTGAACAATTTCGACAAGCTTCAAGGTTTGAAATACAATCATCTGGCAAGTACGCCGAAAGGATCAAAGCTTGTTCTCGTTTCCGGTGAATTTATCGACACAACCGGCACCAGACCTACAGTGCTGGTGAATTGGCGTGTGATTTCAAATCCCAATGGAAGGGACCGGCGGTAATGGACATCGAGATTGAAAACATCTCGATGCTGATCACGCAGAAACAGGAAAATGTCGCGATCATCCGCCAGAACAAAGGCAAATTTGCCGCCTTGATTGAGGCCATGCAAAAGCAATTGGACCAGTAAGCGCCCAAATGTTCCCGGAATAGGCAAAAGCGCCTTTTTACTTTTAGCGGCTGATCGGCTTGTATTTGATCCGAGTTGGACGGTCTGCATCGGCACCAAGGCGGCGCTTCTTGTCCTCCTCATACGCCTCATAATTCCCTTCAAACCACTCAACATGGCTGTTGCCTTCAAAGGCAAGGATATGCGTTGCAATCCGGTCAAGGAACCAGCGATCGTGGCTGACCACCACGGCACAACCGGCAAATTCTTCCAGAGCCTCTTCAAGCGCGCGTAGCGTATCAACATCCAGATCGTTTGTTGGCTCATCAAGAAGCAGCAAATTGGCGCCACTCTTCAACATCTTCGCCAAATGAACGCGGTTGCGCTCACCACCGGACAATTGATTGACCGGCTTTTGCTGATCACCACCCTTGAAATTGAACTGGCCAACATAGGCGCGTGACGCCATCGTCCGTTTACCGAGCTGAATCTCATCCAATCCATCGGAGATGACCTCCCAGACGGTCTTGTTTGGTTCCAGATCATCACGCGACTGATCGACATAGCCAAGCTTCACCGTTTCACCAACGGTAAAGCTGCCGGTGTCCGGTGTCTCTGCACCAGTGATCATGCGGAACAATGTGGTTTTACCGGCACCGTTCGGCCCGATTACACCGACAATACCGCCGGGCGGCAACCGGAATGACAGATTGTCTATCAGCAGCCTGTCACCAAACCCCTTGCTGAGCCCTTCGGCATTGATCACGATATCGCCAAGGCGAGGTCCGGCCGGGATGTGAATTTTGGCCGTATCAAGCTGGCGGTCCTGTCCTTCAGCCAGCAGCTTTTCATAGGCACTGATCCGCGCCTTTGATTTCGCCTGACGGGCTTTCGGGGCTGAACGCACCCAGTCAAGCTCGCGCGAGAGCGATTTGACGCGGGCATCTTCGGCTCTGCCTTCTTGTTCCAGACGCTTCTGTTTTTGTTCGAGCCAGCCGGAATAATTGCCCTCATAGGGAATGCCAGCGCCGCGATCCAGTTCCAGAATCCAGCCTGCCACTTCATCAAGGAAATAGCGGTCGTGCGTAATAGTTACTACGGTCCCGGGGAAGTCATGCAGGAATTGCTGCAGCCAGCTGACAGATTCGGCATCGAGATGGTTTGTCGGCTCATCAAGCAACAGCATGTCAGGCGCGCTGAGCAACAGGCGGCACAACGCCACCCGGCGTTTTTCACCACCCGACAGCTTGCTGACGTCAGCATCGCCCGGCGGTACGCGAAGCGCATCCATGGCGATCTCGGCCTTGCGCTCAAGGTCCCAGCCGTCAATGGCGTCAATCTCTTCCTGAAGCTCTGCCTGCTCGGCAATGACTTCATTCATCTCATCATCGGTAAGCTCTTCGGCAAAGCGTGCGCTGACCGCGTTGAAACGATCCATCAACTCTTTGGCACGGCCAAGCCCGGCCAGCACATTCCCCGCAACATCAAGGCTTTCATCAAGCTCCGGCTCCTGCGCCAGATATCCGACCTTGATGCCGTCAGCGGCCCATGCCTCGCCGTTGAATTCCGTATCCAGCCCCGCCATAATCCGCAGCAAGGTCGATTTACCGGCACCGTTCAGACCGAGAACACCAATCTTCGCCCCGGGCAGGAACGACAGGCTGATATTCTTGAGAACTTCCTTGCCCCCGGGCCAGCTTTTCGACAACCGGTGCATGACATAAACATATTGATGGCTAGACATTCAATTTCCTCTGCAGTCGAGACCCGAAGCGGGCGTCTACATGTACGTTGCGGGTGGTTTTAGCGCGTACCGCCATTTATCTCAATGCTCAAAACCAATGATCGCAGAAGTTCGTCACCTCTGGTGGATTTCTAAACAAGCTGTTATCCTTTTGGCGTTACGCGAATGGCAGACTTGACGCGAATGGCAAACTTGGCATGTTTAACGGATTTATGATGCAGAGCGCGCCCGCCTTGGGCATTTTGATTGACCTTCCACTTGGATTATTCATGTGGACATGCCTGCTTCGCTTTGTTCTCTCCATTTTCATCAGTGAAGACAGCAAAGTTGCTCCGATGCGTATGCTGACCGCTTTTACCCATCCGGTGATGAAGGTTGCCAGCCTGATCGCACCGGGCTGGATGATCAGTCGGCTTGAACCGCTCTATGCGGCATTGGTGATATTGGTGCTGCGCTATTATGTGTTTCCGCTGGTCATCGGCTATGACATATATGGCCCGCTCAACATGCCGTTGGAGTCAATGCTGCTGTCGGTTTATGCCGATTATCTGCAATAAATAACGACCACAATATAACCGCCCCCACATGACCGCCAGATATTCTGGTCGGCTTATTCCGCATTCAACAGTAATTTGCGCTTCACCTTGCCTGCTGGCGAGACAATCCAGATTTGCTGCCCGTCACCGATATCAAGCGTCAACACCATGTTAGACCCGTCAGATGAAGCCGAGGCCACTGTCGCCCCGGCAGGGATAGAGAGGCTGATTTCCTGTGGGGCAGAACTGCCAACACCGGCCTGAA
Organism: Alphaproteobacteria bacterium; assembly: GCA_038147495.1. Lineage (GTDB taxonomy): Bacteria > Pseudomonadota > Alphaproteobacteria > Puniceispirillales > Puniceispirillaceae > MED-G116. The sequence goes on from JAYQTT010000003.1 coordinate 8,498, forward strand.
GACGGGAATAGATGGTAACAACGATCACCACCAACGCCGCCACAATCAACACCGCCATGATAATTGCCATTGCCTTGATCAGACCAAGATGCCGAACCACAGCCGAAGGCGGCTGGTCGGGCGTGGTGTCTGGTGTTTGCTGCATTTGCATCTCCACATAAAGATCAGGCGTGATGACCTATCACACCGGCGCATTATAGGCTATTGTTCCTGCCCATGACCACACCCGCATTACAACTAGACACCACCAGTGACGGCGCAACCATTGCGCGCATCACGGTAACTGACGCCGCAGGCGGTGAACGCATTGACCGTTTTCTTGCCAGCACATTGTCAACACCGCCCGAAGGCGCCGGAGAGGGCGAAGGTGCAGGAGAAGGCGAAGATGAAGCCGCCAGCCTGACCATCAACCTGTCACGAAGCCGCATCAAAACGCTTGTTCTTGATGGCTGCCTGACAGAAAACGGCGCCCCCCTCAATGACCCATCGGCAACGGCGAAAGCCGGAAACATCTATTGCCTGACGATCCCACCACCAGATGATCCGACACCGGCTGGCGAGGCCATCGCGCTGGACATCCTGTTTGAGGATGCGGACATCATCGTGATCAACAAGCCTGCCGGCATGGTGGTTCATCCGGCGCCGGGCAATCTTTCCGGCACCCTTGTCAACGCCCTGATTGCGCATTGCGGCAAGGAATTGACCGGCATTGGCGGTGTCATGCGCCCGGGCATTGTTCACCGGCTGGACAAGGACACATCAGGCGTGATGATGGCGGCCAAAACCGACATGGCGCATCAGACACTGACGCGGATGTTCGCCGCGCATGACCTTGACCGCCGCTATCAGGCGCTTGTCTGGGGCAACCATATTGACCGGCAGGGGACGATTGACGCCCCGCTTGGCCGGGCAGAACGCGACCGCAAGCGTCAGGCGGTGACGGCAAAGGGCCGCCACGCCATCACCCATTGGCAGATGCTGCGCGTCTATCCGCCGTTTGGCTCGCTGGTCGAATGCAAGCTGGAAACCGGCCGCACCCATCAGATACGCGTTCACATGGCGCATATCGGGCACGGCGTCATCGGCGATCCGCTCTATGGCCGCGCCCTGCGTGCCCAGCAGATGCCGGATAATCTGTCACGCACCTGCCTGTCGCGGCTTCGCGCCTTTGGTCGGCAGGCTTTGCATGCCGCACATCTTGGCTTTGCCCACCCGATCAGCGGTGACGCCATGTCCTTTACCGCGCCGATGCCCACCGATATGGCACAGTTGCAACAGATCATGGAAGATTCTGTGGCCGCGCGGGCCAGCGGCGGGCAATGAACCCGCCTGTTGCACATCCACCAACGCCCTATTATTGCCCAATTTGACAATAATGATGGAAACATGAAAAAGACTTTTGCCGATTCTGGGCTTAATCCGGCCAATTATCCGGGAGTAACATCACAATCAGAGACAGGTGTTGCGCCTGTCACAGGCTGGATTTCCGTGTAGCTAGCCGTCTGATAATATTGGCAAAAACCGAATTGTAAGGACGAATTCATGGCTGCGAAAACAAATCTCCCCGTATTGTCGCCGGATGGCAACCTGTCCCGCTATCTCGATCAAATCCGGTCATTCCCGATGCTTGAGCCAAAGCAGGAATATATGCTGGCCAAGGCGTGGAAGGAAAAAGGCGATGTTGACGCCGCGCACCAGCTGGTGACAAGCCATCTTCGGCTTGTGGCGAAGATTGCCATGGGCTATCGCGGCTATGGGCTGCCGGTGGCCGATCTGATCTCCGAGGGCAATCTCGGGATGATGCACGCGGTCAAGAAGTTCGAGCCGGAAAAAGGCTTTCGCCTTGCCACCTATGCGATGTGGTGGATCAAGGCGGCAATTCAGGAATATATCCTGCGGTCATGGTCGCTGGTCAAAATCGGCACCACGGCAGGCCAGAAAAAGCTGTTTTTCAATCTGCGCCGTCTGAAGGGCCAGATTCAGGCGATTGATGAGGGTGATCTGAAGCCTGAACAGGTAAAGCTGATCGCCGAAAAGCTGGACGTCACCGAAGCTGAAGTGATATCGATGAACCAGCGCATGGCGGGCAATGACCGCTCGCTCAACGTGCCGCTGTCGCGCGATGGTGAAGGCGCCGGTGAATGGCAGGACTGGCTGGAAGATGACAGCACCGATCAGGAAACCAATTTCGCCGAGCATGAGGAATACAGCGCCCGCCAGTCATTGATGATGGAGGCGATGAAAGACCTGAATGATCGTGAACAGCGCATTCTTCAGGCGCGCCGTCTGGCCGAACCACCCTTGACGCTGGAAGACCTTGCCGCCGAATTTTCCGTCAGCCGCGAGCGCATCCGCCAGATTGAGGTCCGCGCCTTTGAAAAGCTGCAAAAGGCGGTGCGTGAAAAGGCCGAGGAAATGAAGCTTCTGCCCGAAGGCGAAACCGCGGCGTTGCCGCTGCAATAAACCGGCCTTACGGCCTGCAGCCGTTCAACCATCGCAGATGCGTTGCAACGCCCGCCTAACGCAAAAAGCCCCGCCATTGGCAGGGCTTTTTCACTACACTGGCCAGTAACTTGAAGTCGTTTCCCTGACCAGTGGCCCGCACCGCTTGGTTCGGGTCTTGAATGCGGATGGCATGAGCAGAGCCGCTGACCTCTTTAACTTAATAGCTCAGAGATGTTTTGTCAAAGCAGACAAACCAAGACCATGCATCACAGCAGTTTGAACATCCCTGAAAACAAAGTCATCCAATGGCTTATCCAGATATTTTCGTCGGCCTGTAGCGCCGTCTTTTCTGCGCAACAAATCAACCCTGTGAAATGCAACACTCGTAACCATATCACCCTTAAGCCAACATTCGCGCCGCCAGGAACCAGGCAAAACAAACCCAAGATCGAGGAACAAATTATACGGCATCGAGCGCTGAGGCTCTAGGGTGCTCAACGGAACAACTGTCATAATATTCGGGTGACGTCTTATGGGCTTTGACAGCACGATAGCAAGTCGTCGTTTAACCATTTCTGGCTCTTTAAAACCACCACTAAAATCTACAACGACAACGCAACCTTGTTTTGGATGAAATTGGACTGGCATTCCTTCGACAACTGATATGTTGTTTCAAGTAGCCACACCATAACGCCAGATGCGTTAAAAATGGCTTAAACCAACCAATCAAAATGCAATCTTGGCTAACACCTGTTGTCAATTATGGGATCACCCGCCGAACGGGTCGGTGACGAGGATCGTGTCATCGCGTTCCGGGCTGGTGGACAACAGCGTCACCGGCGTTTTCGTCAATTCCTCAACGCGCCGGATATATTTGACCGCGTTTGCCGGCAATTCGGCCCAGCTGCGCGCGCCATAGGTGCTTTCTGACCAGCCGGGCATTTCCTCATAGATCGGTGTGCAGGCCGCCTGCGCGCCGGAGTCGGAAGGGAAATGATCAAGCCGTGTGCCGTTCAGATCATAGCCAACACAGATTTTCAGCACCTCAAACCCGTCAAGAACGTCAAGCTTGGTCAGCGCCATGCCGGTGATACCGGCAACGGCATTCGCCTGACGCACCATCACCGCATCAAACCAGCCACAGCGCCGCTTGCGCCCGGTGACTGTGCCAAATTCGCGGCCGCGCTCGCCCATCCGTTCGCCATCATCGCCGAAATCCTCGGTCGGGAACGGGCCACTGCCAACGCGGGTGGTATAGGCCTTGGTAATGCCAAGCACAAAGCCGATTGCGGTGGGGCCACTGCCGGAGCCTGTGGCGGCCTGTCCGGCAACAGTGTTTGACGAAGTGACAAAAGGATAGGTGCCATGATCGATATCAAGCATCACGCCTTGCGCGCCCTCAAACAGGACCCGCCGGTTGCTGGCCCGGGCATCAGCAAGTGCCCGCCAGCTCTGGCCGGAAAAGGCCAGCAATTCATCGCGCATTGCCATCAAATCGGCATGCATCTTTGCCGCATCGGCAAGCTCATGACCGACCGCCGCGAGCCAGACATTGTGATGCGCGACAAGCGCCTCCAGCTTTGCTGCCAGCGTGTCGGGGCTGGCCAGATCGCCAAGCCGCACCGCACGGCGGGCCACCTTGTCTTCATAGGCAGGGCCAATGCCGCGGCCGGTGGTGCCAATCTTTGCATCGCCGCGGGCGGCTTCGCGGGCCGCGTCAATCGCCTGATGCACCGGCAGAATCAGCGCCGCCGATTCAGACACCAGCAGGGATTTTGGCGTGATATCGGCACCTTGGCTTCGCAGCAACGCAATCTCGGAAATCAGATGTGACGGATCAAGCACCACGCCATTGCCGATGATCGACAGCTTGCCCGGGCGCACGATGCCTGATGGCAACAGCGAGAGCTTATATTCAACCCCGTCAATGACAAGCGTATGCCCGGCATTGTGTCCGCCCTGAAACCGGACGACAACATCGGCGCGGCTGGACAGCCAATCAACGATCTTGCCCTTGCCCTCATCGCCCCATTGGGCCCCGATCACGGCTACATCTGTCATGGATTTTTCCTGTGGTTGGCGGCGGCGGCCACTTGCCGGCAAGGGCGACACCAGAGACTGTCAAAACCCGCGGACAATAGCCAAAAACGGCGGCAACCGCAAGCGATGCCGCCGCTGTTAGTCCGACCCGCAGGAGGGGAGTTAGCGGGAAGGACCTAAAAGACCGCTTCAGGCAGGTTGGCTGAAATGCAGGAAATCTGCGCGCACCACCTGCTTGAGCTGGCGAAGCTCTGCCAATGTTGCTTCATCCATGCCGCCGTCAATCTCAACCAGCGCAATCGCCTCGCCGCCTGCCTGCTTGCGACCAAGATGGAAGGTCGCAATATTGATCCCATGGGCACCGCACAGCGAGCCAAGATCGCCGATAAAGCCGGGCTTGTCATAATTGCGAAGATAGAGCAGATGCTCGGGGAAATCTGACTCGACAGCGATATTCTGAACCTCGACGATTCGCGCCTTGTCCCCGCCAACCAGCGTTCCGGCGATGGTGCGATCACCGCCAGCATGGCTGACCGTCACCCGAAGCAGCGTCTCATAATCGCATCTGCGGTCATGCCGCACCGTTGAGACGGCAATGCCGTTGGCCGTGGCAATCGCCGTTGCATTGACCATATTGACCGATTCCATTGCCGATCCAAGAAGGCCAGAAAGAATCGAAGCCACAACCGGTTCTGGATTGAGATTGGCAGCCTTGCCGTCAAATTCGATCGAAACAGTGGCAAGACCCTCGCTTTCGACCTGACCGAGGAAGCGGCCAAGTTTGCGACCAAGATCCATATAGGGACGCAGGATCGGCGCCTCTTCGGCGCTGACCGAGGCCATGTTCAGGGCATTTGTCACCGCGCCGCTGACCAGAAAATCTGCCATCTGCTCGGCCACCTGCAAGGCGACTTTCTCCTGCGCTTCCAGCGTGCTTGCCCCCAGATGCGGGGTGGCGATGACGTTTTCCATGCCAAAAAGCACATTGTCGGTCGCCGGTTCAACGGCAAACACATCCAGCGCCGCCCCCGCCACATGACCTGTCGACAGCGCCGCCGCGAGGGCCAGCTCGTCAATCAAGCCGCCACGCGCGCAATTGATGATGCGGACACCGGCTTTTGTGCGGTTCAACGCATCGGCTGAAATGATATTGCGCGTTGCATCGGTCAGCGGCGTGTGCAGCGTGATGAAATCGGCCCGGGCCAGCAATTCATCAAGCTCGACCTTTTCGATGCCATGGCGTTTCGCATGTTCAGGGGTCAGATACGGGTCAAAGCCGATCACCCGCATTTTCAAGCCCTGCGCCCGGTCGGCAACAATGGTGCCGATATTGCCACAGCCGATGATGCCAAGCACCTTGCCGGTGATTTCGGTGCCAAGGAATTTTGACTTTTCCCATTTGCCCTGATGCGTTGAATTGTTGGCCGCCGGAATCTGTCTGGCCAGTGACAGCATCATGGTGATTGCATGTTCCGCCGTGGTCACGGAATTGCCGTGCGGCGTGTTCATCACGACAACGCCCTTGGCCGTTGCCGCCGGAATATCAACATTATCAACACCGATACCGGCACGGCCAACAACAGAAAGCCGCGTTGCCGCCGCCAGCACCTCTTTTGTCACCTTGGTCGCAGAGCGGATGGCAAGGCCATCATAATCGCCGATAATCGCGGTTAATTCTTCGGCGCTGAGGCCCGGCTTTACATCTACCTCAATGCCCCTGTCGCGCATAATGTCTGCGGCCTGCGGGCTGAGCTTGTCACTGATCAATACTTTTGGCACGGTCATAGTCCTGTTCCGATGATGTCTGTCGTAAGAAGAAGAGAGAGGCGATCAGGCTGCCTTGTCCTGATAGGCGCTGCGCGTGTGCGCATAGGCCCAGTCAAGCCATGGCAGCAAAGCCTCTACATCGGCTGTATCCACTGTTGGCCCACACCAGATACGAAGGCCCAGCGGCGCATCGCGATAGCAACTGATATCCTCGGCAACATTCTCGGCGGCAAGCAATGCCTCAACATCCTTGACCATCTTTTTCTGCGTCTCGGGTGTTTGCGCCTGAAACCAGTCATCGACAATCCGCAGACACACCGATGTCGGAGATGCTGTGGCCGGATCCTCAGCCAGATAGGCAAAATACGGCGTCTCGGCAATCCAGCGGTTCATTGCCGCGAAACTGGCATCAACCCGCGCAATCAAGGCTTTGCCACCGCCAATGCTCTCGGCCCAGTTCAGCGCGTCCAGCGCATCCTCGATCACCAGCAGTGATGGCGTGTTGATTGTTGCCCCTTCAAACAGGGCCTCATCAAGCTTGCCTTTTTTGGCGAGCGACAACACCTTTGGCATCGGCCATGGCGGGGTATAGCTGTTCACCCTCTCAACGGCGCGAGGTGACAGGATGATGACACCATGCGCGCCCTCGCCGCCAAGTGCCTTTTGAAAACTGAAGGTAACAACGTCCAGCTTTTCCCATGGCATCGGCATCGCAAAACAGGCCGAGGTTGAATCGGCAATCGTCAATCCGGTCCGATCATCAGGAATCCAGTCGCCATTCGGCACCCGCACGCCCGAAGAGGTGCCATTCCATGGGAAAATCACGTCATTGTCGAAATTGACCGCCGACAAATCAGGCAATGCCCCATATTCGGCAAGATGCGTTGTCACATTATCAAGCCGAAGCTGGTCCACCGCATCGGTCATCCACATCCGGCCAAAGGCTTCCCAGCCAAGGACATCAAGCCCGCGCGCACCAAGCAATGACCACATCGCCATCTCGACAGCGCCGGTGTCTGACCCGGGAACGATGCCAACGCGATAGCCGTCAGGCAAGTCCAGCACCTTGTGGATCAGGTCGATTACTTCTTTGATTTTTGATTTCGGACCGGGGCCGCGGTGTGAACGGCCGACAGCCGCATCGCCGAGCAGTTCGGGTGACCATCCTGGCCGTTTTCTCGTTGGCCCGGTTGAAAACAGCGTGGATACCGGCTTTGTGGCCGGTTTGGCAAAAGGAGACATGGCACCCTCGTCTAAAGATTTGGCCACCCGTTGGGGGGTGACGACCCGAGGCAGAGAATGCGCCGTCACGACCAAACATGTCAACCACCCGACAAAGAGGTAAAGAGAAAGATTTTTCTCTTCATTTATCTCATTGATTTTATTTTATTTTATAATGAGGCACTTTGCAGACGCAAAATTATTTCAGCCATTGTGGCATCGAGGCGGGCTTCATCATCGGCTTCAACCATCACCCGGATCAAGGCTTCGGTTCCCGAAGGGCGCACAAGAATACGGCCGGCATCGCCGAGCGCGGTCTCAATTTTGGCCAGATCTTTCTGCACCGCTTCATCTTTCAGAATTGCCGGATCCATGCCCGTCAGATTTTCCAGCTTTTGCGGACTTGGCGTATAAAGACCAAGCACTTCACTGGCCGGTTGCTGGCTTTGCTGCAGAACAGCCAGCACCTGCAACGCCGCCATCAGGCCATCACCCGAAGTTGACAAAGATGTCATCAACACATGCCCGGATGGCTCACCGCCAAGATTAATCCCGGTCTTGCGCATTGTTTCGAGGATGTAGCGATCGCCAACGCGTGACCGGTGCAAGGTCAACCCCAAGCTGCCAAGATAGGTCTCGAGGCCGCGATTGCTCATCACCGTGCCAACCACGCCATCACCTTCCAGCGTTCCCTCAGCCTTCATCGCCGTGGCCAGCGTGGCCAGAATTTGATCACCATCGACAAGCCGTCCCTTTTCATCAGCGATGATCAGTCGGTCTGCATCACCATCAAGCGCAATGCCCAGATGCGCGCCATTTGCCACCACCGCCTCGGCCATTGCCTGCGGGTGCACAGCGCCGCATCCATTGTTGATGTTATATCCATCCGGCGTATTGAACAGCGGCACCACCGCCGCGCCAAGATCACTTAGGGTGTCAGGCGCGGTGCGGTAAGCCGCGCCATTGGCACAATCGACAACAAGCTTCATGCCGTTCAGGCGAAGCTCATCAGGAAAGGCTGTCTTGGCAAATTCAACATAGCGACCAACCGAATCCAGCATCCGGCGGGCGCGCCCAAGATCACCGGCTTCGGCAAGTTTGATCGATCCTGACGCCAATTCGGAAATGGCGATCTCTATCTCGTCATCAAGCTTATACCCATCCGGCCCGAACAGCTTTATTCCATTGTCGTGATGCGGGTTATGGCTTGCCGAGATCATTACCCCAAGATCAGCCCGCAAAGACGCCGTCAAATACGCCACGGCTGGTGTTGGCAAGGGGCCAAGCAGGCGGCAATCCATGCCTATAGAGGTAAAGCCCGCTACCAGCGCAGATTCGAGCATATATCCGGACAGGCGCGTGTCTTTGCCGATCACCACCTTTGGGCGTTCCGAACGGTTTTCCGCATTATTGTCGACAAACCAACGACCAGCGGCCAGAGCCAGACGGACAACCGCCTCTGCCGTCATTGGCCCGGTGTTGATACGGGCGCGCACACCATCTGTTCCAAACATACCAGCCATGATCAGCCAATCCTTACATCAACGCCTGTCTGCCCGATAGCGGGCAATTGTGTCGCACAGAATAAGGCAGCTTTGTCGGGTTCCACAAGCACCGCAATCATCCCTGATCCTGAGCGCTGGCGAGTAAATGCTGCTCAACGGCGAGTGCTTGCGCTGTCTCGGCGACATCATGCACCCGCAATATATGCGCCCCCTGACGCACGGCCGCCATTGCCAGCACCAGCGATCCAGACAACCGCTGGTCTGCTGGCTCGTCCCTCGACATTTTGGCAATGCTGGATTTGCGACTTGCCCCAAACAGAATTGGCACGCCCAACCCATGCAGCATGGCAAGCCAATTCACCAGCTGCACATTGTGGCGCAGCGTCTTGCCAAAGCCAAAGCCCGGATCGACACATATCTTGTCTCGCGAAATACCGGCGCGAACCGCTTCATCAATACGCGCCTCCAGAAACTCATAGATATCGAGCGGTGCGAACGCATATTGCGGGTCACTTTGCATCGTCTGCGGATCACCTTGCATATGCATGATGACCACATCACAGCCACTTTTTGCCGCGGCTTGTAATGCCCCCGGCTCGCGCAATCCGGCGACATCATTGATGATTGTGGCACCGGCACTTGCTGCACGCTCCATGACTTCGGCATGGCGCGTATCAATCGACAGAACCGCTTCAGTGGCCTTCAGGCCAACAAGTGGGGGCAACACCCTTGCAAGCTCTTGATTACGGGTAATTGGGGTAGCGCCGGGGCGTGTTGATTCCCCGCCTATATCAATAATCGATGCACCGGCTTCCAGCATTGATTTTCCCGCGGCAATCGCCCGCGCCGGGGCGTGATGCTGGCCACCATCTGAAAAGCTGTCCGGAGTGGTGTTGAGAATGCCCATGATCTGCGGGCGCGCCAGCGACAAGCCGGAAAAGACAGGCCGCTGACCAGAGATATTATCAAGACTGCGTGACGCGGCATTGCGATCATCAGCAGACTGCATCATGGCATCGACTGTCATCCGGCAGGCAGCCAGCCCATTTTCTGTCCGCTGGATGACATCAAGCTCACCAAAACGGGCATCTGTTCCGGCAAGTGCAAGGCTGCCATCACAGGCTGGCAACGGACGCAACCAGCTGGGAACGGCAAAAGGCGGCGCTGGAAGCACCGCCTGATACTCTATTTCACCAGACATTAGAGCAACCCGCCCGATCAGGCGGTTTCACTGCTTGGCTTTTTCGGACGGCCCGACCCGGGCAGTCCGGCCCGCGAGCGTTTCTTGGCACGCGGCGTATCGATGTCGTCGTTGTTCTCTTCACGAGACAAAGTTCCACCCTCAACGATGATCTTGATTTCATCACCATTCAGCGTTTCATATTCAAGAAGCCCTTTGGCCAGGCGCTCCAGCTCGTCATTATGCTTTTTCAGGATCTTTGTCGCCGCATCATAGGCCTCATCGACAATACGCCTGATTTCCGAATCGATCACCGATGCAGTCGCATCAGCAACGTTCTTCTGCTGCGCTACCGAGCGGCCAAGAAAGACCTCCTGTTCATCGGCATTATAGGCAAGGAAACCGAGCTTGTCCGACATACCCCATTCGGTGACCATGCGGCGGGCCATATCAGTCGCCATACGGATATCGGACGAGGCACCTGTTGTGACCTTGTCATCTCCGAAGATCAGCTCTTCAGCAATCCGGCCACCACAGGCAACACGCAGATCAGCGTATATCTTGTCACGAGCCAGAGATATCCGGTCTCCTTCCGGAAGCCGCATCACCATACCAAGCGCACGGCCACGCGGAATGATTGTGGCTTTATGGATTGGATCAGACGCAGGGCAATGCAGCGCAACAACGGCGTGGCCTGCCTCATGATATGCGGTCAGACGCTTTTCCTCATCGGTCATCACCATTGAACGACGTTCAGAGCCAAGCATGACCTTGTCCTTGGCCTCTTCAAATTCCGCCATAGAAACGGTCCGGCGTCCCTTGCGGGCGGCAAGCAAAGCTGCCTCATTCACCAGATTGGCGAGGTCCGCACCAGAAAAACCGGGGGTACCGCGCGCAATCACACGGGCATCAACACCATCAGCAAGTGGCGTTTTGCGCATGTGGACCTTCAGGATTTTCTCACGACCGACAACGTCCGGATTTGGCACAACAACCTGACGGTCAAAACGACCCGGGCGCAGCAACGCCGGATCAAGCACATCCGGCCGGTTTGTTGCCGCAATCAGGATCACGCCTTCATTCGCCTCAAAGCCATCCATCTCAACCAGCATCTGGTTCAAGGTTTGCTCGCGCTCATCATTGCCGCCGCCAAGACCGGCGCCGCGATGACGACCAACCGCATCGATCTCGTCAATGAAGATGATACATGGGGCGTTCTTTTTACCCTGCTCGAACATGTCACGGACACGGCTTGCACCGACACCAACGAACATTTCCACAAAGTCTGAACCCGAGATGGTGAAGAACGGCACGTTGGCTTCGCCAGCGATTGCCTTTGCCAACAGGGTTTTACCCGTGCCGGGAGGGCCAACGAGCAATACACCTTTTGGAATTTTACCGCCGAGACGCTGGAACTTTCCGGGGTCTTTGAGGAATTCAACGACCTCTTCAAGTTCGGTCTTGGCTTCATCAATACCGGCGACATCCTCAAAGGTAACGCGCCCCTGATGTTCGGTCAGAAGCTTGGCCCGCGATTTTCCGAAACCCATTGCGCCGCGGGATCCACCCTGCATCTGGCGCATGAAGAAAATCCATATGCCGATAAACAGCAACATCGGGAACCATGACAGAAGGATCGACAGGAAGCCCGGCATGCCGCTTTCTTCGGGGCTGGCGATAATACGCACGTCATTGGCGTCAAGCACGGCAACAACATCGGTGCCTTCGGGCATCACGCTGGTGATCACACGGCCGTTTTTCGCCTGACCCTTGAGGTTGCGACCATCAATCACAACTTCAACCACCTGTTGGCTTTCCACCTCGGCAATGAAATCCGAGTAAGCCAGCTGGGTGCCGGGGGTCGAGGATGTCGGGCTTTGAAACAGGTTGAACAAGCCGATCAACGCCGCGCCAAAAATCAACCAGATGATGATATTACGTGCCAAGTTATTCACGTCCCTTACCGTCCTTCATTGCGTGCATCAGGCAGGCTTAATCTGCCCGCTATATTCTTTGTGCCACGCCTCTGTTATTGCCTTGCCATCGTTGGCCAACGCCAAAAATGTCGCACTGACCGTGCCGTTTGTATACGGCTCTTTATTCTCTGTATTTAATTGGGGATAAAGCACCCTGCCGTCAAGGGTTTCAACCACCGGAAGTGACTGTCGAACCGCATGTTTTATGTCAATCCAATCGGGTGGTGGCGGCAAGTCACCAAGCCAACGCACCCGCCCCTTGCATGGTGAGATGATCCGCCAGCTTTTAGCAAACACAATGGGCACATTGGCATCAATCATGGCAATCGCAGGATGACGACCGGGTTCCGGCAAGATACCCCATTCACCCGCTTGCCCCAGACGGATAAAACGACAGCCACCAAGCGTCACGGCCTTTCCGGCCCGAAGGCTGGCGCGCAAGCGAACAAAAGCCGCGTTAGCTGGAGGATATGCCTCACCTGCGAGAGATGTCATGGCACGGGCAATGAGACGGCGCCACAGATCGTCCGGCAATTTCTCATAATCAGCCAAATCAAATGACATATATCCATGTGGATGCGGTGATGGCAGATTAAGATGACGGCGAAGCGCGCCATCCACACATTGGCAAAGTCGGTTCGCCAAACCCGCCAGATGATTGAGATTTGCGTCCATCGGGATGCCGCTTGCCTGCATCAATGCCAGTTGACGGCGTGTGCGAACCCGCTCAAAGCGGTGATCTTTATTGCTTGGATCGGTCTCAAAGTCGCACCCCATCTCATGGCAGATGCCGACAAGTTCGCCCGCAGACCAGTCCAAAAGCGGACGCAAAATGGGAATGCCGTGATGCCAGCGCACCGGCGTCATGCCAGCAAGCCCATAAAGCCCCGACCCCTTGCCAAGGCGCATGAACACAGTTTCTGCCTGATCACCGGCGTGATGTGCAAACAGCAAAACGGCATTTGCCCGGCGCGCCTCGTTTGCCAACAACTCGTAACGTTGTTCACGTGCCCAGTTCTGAATGCCGCCACGCGGTGGCGTGGCCGTCACCTTAGCGATTTTACAGCCAATGCCACGGGCCTGCATGCGATGGGCCACACGTGCCGCCTCGGTACCTGACTCGGGGCGCAAGGCGTGATCGATAACAATACAGTGATGGTTGTAGCCCCGGGCGCAGGCAAAATCATCGGCAAGAAGCGCCAGCGCCGTGCTGTCTGGACCGCCAGACAAGGCCGTTATCAGCGTTATTTTGCTGTCTGGTAACTTGGCACTTTTGGGGTTTTGGACCGACTGACCCAACGCCGCATTCAACGCATCGGCAAAGCGCCCTGATACGGCATTCGAGAGGTTAGCCACCACAATTTGAGGCGGCGCTCAACTCGGCAAGCCGCTTTGTAAAGCTCTCCGGTGGCGTGTCAATCAGGCCCGGAAGTGAGGCATAGATTTCACATGCCTGATCGCTTGGAGCAAATTGCGACACGGATTCGGCAATCCACATCGTCGTATCAACAATGCGGGCATCCCCCGGATACTCTGAATTGAACTCAACAAATGTTTTGGCGGCCTTTTGAAAATCACCACGCATGAATTGGACACGTCCAAGCCAAAAGGCAGCATCTGGCTCGCGCGCATGCCCCTTGTTAAACTCACGAAATTCGGCGAATGCCAATTCAGCCGTCTCGAGATCGTTCTGCAGCGCTTTGCCAAGGGCAAAGCGATATTGCTCATCCGGGCTCTCTTTGGGCAGGATTTGCGGCTCTTTCGGTGCCTCTGCAACCTTCTCGGCCTTTGTTTCTGCGCCTTGCATAGCGGCTACAGAAGCCGATGTTTCATCGGCCTTCAGGGCACTCGCAGATTCAGGTACTGGCTGATCTACTTGTGCTGATGGCGATGCGGTTTGATCAAGCCCTTCGTTAAGCTTGTTCTCATCAACTGTCCACGTGACTGTACCATCACCCATATTGCGTTGCATGGTGATTTCCTCGCCTTGTACTGGTGGCAACACATCATCCTGCACTGCCGCTCCCGCAAGCTCGTCACCACCCAGTGTCATCAGCGTTTGCATACGTTTTTCCATGCGCAACAAGCGGAACTCCACATCAGATGTGAACTCCAACGTGCGCTGCATCCGCCGATCGATCATCGCAACACTGTCGGTAAGTTGCTCCACCTTGTCCTGAAGCGCGCGAATGCTTGCGCTGATCTCACTCTCGTCAGTTGTTGCACTGTTCGACATTTGTGATAGCTGCATCTGCAAGTCACGGATGCCCTGTTCGACAGTGCCGCGCAGCGCTTTCAGATCGCTGTCGAACATATCCATGCGTTGCTGCTGGCGCATGATCAGATTGCTTTCTGCCGAACTGTCTGCAGATGAGGTTATCACTGTCCGGTTGCTGGATCCGGTGGTTGCTTTGCCGCCACTTGTGTCTGCGTTATAGCTTTGCGCCCCCGCCATGGTTGCGACCAAAAGCAAAGGTAAACCAAGAGCGATATGCACCACAGTTTTTCTGATCATCGTAGATGCCTTGTGAAATTTCCTGTTCAACGCGGGCACTCTCTTGCCAGAAACCCGCACGACTATTCATTGCCGCCAAAGATAAAGAGCCAATTTGTCAGAATTTAGGCATAAAAAGAGGAGCCATTGGCCCCTCTTTTCAATCTTTGGCAAAGTCAGGTTTAACCTGGCCAGCGATCTAGTTGATGATCGTGGCGGCGCGGCGGTTCTTTGCCCATGCCTCTTCGTTGGAGCCCTGTACAGCAGGACGCTCCTTGCCATATGAAATGATCCGCACGCGTGCAGCATCAATGCCCTGAGCCAAGAGGAAATCTCTTGACGCCGAAGCACGTCTTTCGCCAAGGGCGAGGTTGTATTCACGCGTGCCACGCTCATCGCAATGACCTTCGATCGTAACGGTTGCAGAAGGATTCATTTTCAACAGAGCCGCCTGACGGGTAAGTGTACCCTGGGCTTCTGCTGTGAGCGCCGCACTGTCAAATGCGAAGTAGACTGTATTGCCGACTGCCGCCAGCTTGCTGTCTACATCGTCGCTCGCGGCGCTGGACGAAGATGAAGAAGATGAAGAAGATGAAGCACTGCTGGATGAACTGGCTGAGCCAGACCCGCTGGTGCTTGCGCTGGATGACGCCGTCGTTGAAGACGATGAGCTGTCACCACTGCTATCACCGGCGGTTTGTGAAGCTGTCTCACATGCGGCCAGGAAAAAGGTGGCTGCAAATAGAATGATCAGGCGTTGAAACATAGTATGCCCCCGACATTTTGGTTTTGTCCGGCGCACCGGAACAGATTGCTTGTTTGCCCGCACTGAACTCTGTATTCCCAACATCCTTGCCGTGACGTCTTACTCGTCACCACTCAGCAAGCGGATTTCCATTCGTCGGACGCGCTTTTTTCTCAGATTTTTTATCTGAACTAAATACCTGTTTAGTGTCTTACCCTATAAACAAGCAAATTGAAACATAAATTCGTCGACAAACATCTCATATACCATAGAAAAAACACTCTACGGGCCATGAATTTCGCGTTACGTTGCCTGCAACGATGCCGCAGAGGCCCTAGCGCAAGGGAGACCAAGCCGGGTCAGAGGCATCTGTTGGAGTGATTACCCTGCGTTCATTGAAGCCAGTGATGTCAATCCGATAAAGCGCTGTTGCGCCTCCCGTCCCATCTTCCGCAAATGGCTCCTGCTTGAAATACATCAGCACGCGGCCATTTGGCGCCCAGGTTGGCGCCTCAACCAAAAAGCCTTCGGCAAGCAATCGCTCACCTGTCCCGTCTCGGTTCATAACGCCAATGTAGAAACGGCCACGAACCATCTTGGTAAATGCAATGATGTCACCACGCGGAGACCATACCGGTGTGGCATAGCGCCCATCACCAAAACTGATCCGTTTTACTCTCTTGCCATCGCTGTTCATCACATAGAGCTGCTGTGATCCACCCCTGTCAGAGTTAAACACAATCTGCTTGCCGTCTGGTGAATAAGACGGCGATGTATCGATGGAGGTCGATTTGGTCAGTTGCTTGATCGACTGCGTGCTCAAATCCATCTCATAGATGTCGGTGAGACCATTCTGTGCCCAGCTCATGATCAAACGGTCGCCATTAGGGCCGAAACGCGGCGCAAACGTCATCCCGGGGAAGGAACCAAGGCGCTCGCTGCGACCTGTGCGGATGTCGTGGATATAGACATTCGGCTCATCATTAAAATAATTTAAATAAGCTATTTCATGCGTTTGCGGTGAAAATCGTGGGGTCAGAACAAGATCGAGTCCGCTCGTCAGATAACGGTGATTGTGGCCATCCTGATCCATGATCGCCAAGCGCTTTACCCGGCGTGCCTGCGTACCGGATTCGGCGACATAGACGATTTGCGTATCAAAATAGCCGCTGTCGCCGGTGAATTCTTCATAGACGAAATCGGCAATTTTATGGGCCAGCTGGCGCAGGCCGTCCGGGCTAGCATTCCCTGCACCAGAGGTGATGTTGCGCTCTGTGATCACGTCCCACAGCACAAATTCCACCTGGAGCTTGCCATCGGCATCAATCTCTGCCGATCCGACAAGAAGCCCCTTGGCGCCGAGCGGTGCCCAATTGGCGAAATCCGGGCGAATTGCCGGGGACTTCGGCGGCGCAATGAAGGCCGCACTGTCGATTGGCTCAAACAGCCCTGAACTAAGCAGGTCATTCGATATAATCTCGGAAATTTGTCGACCGACATCACTCACCTCACCATCAAGATTGGTGAATTCGGCAATCGCAATCGGCGTTGGAGCAACCTGACCCTCAGTAATCTTGATCCTTTGCTGGGCCGATACCGGCGCCACCAGCACAGACAACAGAACCACCGCCAGAAGAAACAGCTTTGCTTTTATCACTCTCATTTGGACGCCTCTCGGATTCCACCCATAAACCCATCGCCACACCGTAGCGACATTACCGCGACATATAAGCCGGATCGAATTCGAAAATGAATTCGCGTTGTTGCCCTGTGTTGCTGTGCGGAATTGGCAGCGGCGAGCCCTCAATGAGCGCTCTTTGCGCCGCCAGCGCAGCAACCTCAAAATATTTGTCAGACGCCATGCGAAGCTTATTCTTGATATCCGCCCGCACCACGTTGCTCTCCCCATCTATAACGACAATTATGTCAACAATATGGGTATCACTGCCAACAGCACCTGCTGGCGGGATTCCAATAATCTTTCAAATGCAGCCGCAACCGGTCCATGACATCGACACCGATTTGCATATCTCTTGGCGGTTTCGGTGCCTGCTGGGCATTGCCTGCCACCGCGGTCAGAGATTTCATCAGATCATCAGACTTCTGTTTCCGTTCCTGCTCTTTGCGCTTTTTCTCCGCGTCTTCAGCCTGTTGCTTTGCCTTGGCGAGGTTCTGCAAGATGCCATTGGCTGCATCTTCGCGGTTTTTGTCGTCTTTCACCAGCTTGTTTACCCGCGCCGCCAACGCATCATGATTTGGCTTTTTCACCGGCTTTGCCGGCTTTTCCAAAGCCGGTTTTGGCGCTGGTGGTTGCGGCGCACTTGCTTGCTTTTTCTCGCGTTTCGGCTTTGGCATGGGCAATGATTTTGGCACCGGTTGCGGCCGTGCCTTGGGCGCTGTCACGGCCTCGGCGGTGCTCAATTTTGGTTTTGCTGCCGGCTTTTCAGGGATCACCTCCGCCTCAGCCGCAGATTTTTGCGGCTTTGGTTCAGATGGCGGTTCAGGCGCCGGTTTTGGCGGTGACGGCGGCGGTGCGGCGGGCTTTGGCGCTGGCGGCTTTGGTGGCGGTGCTGGCTGTTTACGCTTTGTTGTCGGCGTTTCTTCCTGTTTTGCCGTGCTTTGTTTATTGCCTTCGATCAGATTTGTTTCTGGCACAGTTTGCACGACTTCCATAACCACAAGCGGCATGTCCTGCGGCAGGTCGCGCGACAATGATGGCAGACCAATCACCGCGAGCACTGCCACCACGCAATGCATGACAATTGAGATGACTATGGGACGAGCTGTCATTGTCTCCTGCCAGGGTCCAATCGCATTGTTTCGACTGTCTGTTATATCCGCCTCAGCCTTGTTCAGGCAGACGCGCCACAAGCGCCACCCGCTCAAAACCGGCAGATTGTATCCGGCCCATCACAGCCAGAACATCGCCATAGGCAACCGAGCTATCACCACGAACAAAAACACGCACCGACGGGTTTGCACCGGAAATGGCCTTCAACCGGGGAATAAGTTGTTCAGGGTCCATCTCTGTTTCTTGCAAATAAAGACTGCCATCAGCCTTGATCGAAACCACCAAAGGTGCCGCATCAGCATTGATCTGACCGGCTTGGGTTTTCGGCAGATCGACCTCAACACCGACTGTCAACAGCGGTGCCGTGACCATAAATACAATCAACAGGACCAGCATCACATCAACGAAAGGCGTGACGTTAATCTCGCCCATCGGACGATGTCGACCACGCCCTCCCGCGCGTTTCAGACTTGCGCCCATCACTGTCCCCCTTCATCCAGCTGGCGTGCCAGCAACGTGCTGAATTCCTGAGAAAATGTCTCAAGGCGCGCACCCAGCCGTTCAAGGTCGCCAGAGAATTTATTATAGGCAACAACCGCCGGTATTGCCGCCGCCAGACCAAGCGCTGTGGCAAACAATGCCTCGGCGATACCCGGGGCAACCACGGCAAGGCTGGTGTTCTTTGAAGCCGCGATTGACTGGAATGAGCTCATAATCCCCCAAACGGTTCCAAGCAGACCAACAAAGGGCGACACAGACCCGATAGACGCCAGCATGTTCATGCCACGCTCCAGCCGCTCCATCTCACGCGTGATGGTAAAATTCATCGACCTGTCGATACGGCTGACCAGAGATGCCCGCAGGTCAGACCGGCTTGCATTCGCCAGACCACGGGCCGTGGCACGGCGCCATTCCCGCATTGCCGCGACAAATACCCGGCTCATCGCATCATTCGCCTCGGCGCCGGTATTGTCATAAAGCTCGTCAAGTGAACCGCCAGACCAGAAAGATTCCTCAAAATCTGTCGCATTTTGCCGCTCCCGACGAAACGCCATCACCTTGTCCACAACAATTGCCCAACAGCATATGGACGCCGCAAGCAACAGGAGCATGACCAGCTTGACCAGCGGGTCTGCAGCCATGAACAGGCCCCAAATGCTCATATCGGTACCGGAATGCGTTACCACCGTTTCAACAGTTTCCATCAATCGTTCCCACTTATCCTTTTTGGTTCAATTCACCGCTGGTCCTTTTCACCGGACCGCATGACGGCTCATCGATTTGAAGCCGCTTCATCCCTGTCCAGCCAACAGCTTGTCCAGAAGTGAAGCGGGCATACGAACAGGCGATGCCTGCCCTACTCCATCGATCCGGACATACACTATGTCCACGACAACTCCGGCAAGAATGTGGCCAGTTTCCTGATTTTTAATGGTTTGCTCCATTTTCACCGTCAGCCGTGACGATTTGACCACACGACTGGTGACACACAGCACCGCGCCAAGTCCTGCCGGCTTGGCAAAATCTATCTCTGCCCGGCGCACAACAAAGGCATGACCGCCATCAGCGGTGATAAGATTTTCCTGAAAAATCCCACAAAGACGGAGGCAGGCAGAGCGCGCCCGCTCGGCAAATTTGAGGTAATTGGCATGATAGACAATCCCGCCAAGGTCTGTGTCTTCATATTGAACGCGCAGCAGATAATGATGCCCGAAAGCATCAATCCACCCGTCCAGTTCCGCCGACTCAGAGGTCATCATCATCCCGGACATCGGCCAGCATGTCGAGTTGCTGGCTCGCCGCCGCAGTTGGCGTCAGGCCAAGATAATCCCAACCCGCAGACGACAAACACCGTCCCCGCGGTGTTCGCATGAGCAGACCGGTCTGCATCAGATAAGGCTCTATAACCTCCTCAAGCACATCGCGTTGCTCAGAGAGCACCGCCGCCAATGTCTCAACGCCAACAGGACCGCCATTATAATTTTCGGCAAGACATCCAAGGTAGCGGCGATCCATGGCGTCCAGTCCAGCCGCATCAACCTCCAGACGGCCAAGTGCCGCATCGGCAATCTCGGCACCAACCGTTTGATGACCGGCAACGCTGGCAATGTCACGAACCCGGCGCAATAAACGCCCGGCAACCCGTGGGGTGCCACGGGCACGCCCGGCAATCTCCGCCGCACCATCACTGGCGAGATCCAGATCGAGCATCTGTGCCTGACGATTGAGAATTTGAACAAGCTCATCGCGCTCATAGAATTGCATTCGCATCTGGATACCGAAGCGGTCACGCAGTGGTGTCGTCAACAGCCCGGAACGCGTTGTTGCACCAACAAGCGTGAAGGCCGGCAGATCAATCCGAACAGACCGCGCCGATGGCCCCTCGCCAATGATCAAATCCAGCTGGAAATCTTCCATCGCCGGATAGAGGACTTCTTCAACAGCCGGTGCCAGACGATGAATTTCATCAATAAACAGCACATCACGCGGGCGCAGATTGGTCAAAAGGGCGGCAAGGTCACCGGCGCGGGCAATCACCGGGCCGGAGGTGGCCCGAAAGCCGACACCAAGCTCTGTTGAAATGATTTGCGCGAGGGTTGTTTTACCCAGACCCGGCGGACCATGCAGCAACGTGTGATCCATGGCGTCACCACGGTTTCTGGCCGCATGAATAAAGGTCTCCAGATTGGCTCGGCCATTGCCCTGCCCGATAAATTCATCAAGCGTCGTTGGCCGAAGCGCGGTGTCGCCTCGCTCAAAATTATCACCGCTGATCAGGCGTTCTTCATCACCGGACATCTAGCTACCCATTTCCTGCAAGGCACCGGCAATCAGCGCCGATACATCATCCTTGCCGTTGGCATCGACAATTTTCTGGCGCGCCCGCAAAAGGGCGCCATGCGCTTCCTGCCGACCATAACCCAAATTCAACAATGCCGACATCGCATCGCCAAGGGCCGCGTCACCTCCTGCGCCAACACCCGCGGCGCCATCACCAGCCGAAACACCGCCGCCAAATCCAGTTGCAAGGCTGGGCAGGCGGCCAATTTTTTCCGCCAGTTCATTCACCACGCGTTGCGCCAGCTTTGGCCCAACACCATCGGCGCGGCTGACCATAGCCTTGTCGCTTGCCATGATGGCTGAGGCGAGTTCGGCCGGCGTGAGAACAGACAAAATCGCCATCGCCGCCTTTGCACCAACGCCCTGAACACTTGTCAGCAATCTAAAAGCATCGCGTTCGGCCGGCTCCAAAAAGCCGAAGAGGGTCATGCTATCCTCGCGGACAATCATTTCAGTCAGCAGGGTGACCGCCGGATCAGCAAGGCCAAGTCGTGCCTGCGTTTTGCCAGACACGGTGATGGCATAGCCAACCCCCGCCACATCGAGAATGACGCCGCTCTCGCCCAGTTCGACAATTGTACCGCGGAGCTGCGCGATCATTTGTTATCCTTTTCTGCATCCCGGGCAAGGGCTCTTTCAATCGCCGCAGAAAGACCCGGTTGAGGTGTGTCCTTACCGGTGGAGCCTACCCTTGCCGCGGGCGCAACACCAGTTCTGTTTGTTGCCGCAGCGATATCAATAGGTGCCTGATGGCCAGCGGCTATGGCAATCGCCAGCGCATCGGCGGCATCGGCATTTTTTGGTGTCACGCCAAGCAATCGTTCGACCATCGCGGTGACCTGCTTTTTGTCTGCCGCTCCGGAACCGGTGACCGCTTTTTTCACATAGCGTGCGGCAATCTCTGTAACCTCCAGCCCGGCGGCACCACATTGCATGATTGCCACCCCGCGCGCCATCCCAAGTTTAAGCGCTGACGCTGCCGATTTGGCGACAAAAATCTCTTCAATTGATGCGACATCGGGCGCGTGGTTAGCGATCACCGCGGCCAGCTCGGTGGCAATATGGTCAAGCCTGATGGCGTCCGGTGCGGACGGATCAGGCTTGATCACACCATTACCAACATGGCGCAAGCGGTTTTCATGTTGTTCAACAACGCCCCAGCCGGTTCTGCGAATCCCGGGATCAATTCCAAGAATGCGCATCCGGCACCGCCTGACTAGGCCAGCTTGGCCAGAATGTCGTCGGGAATATCAAAATTTGACGCAATCGATTGCACGTCATCATTGTCATCAAGCGTATCAAGAAGCTTGATTAGGGTTGACGCCTGATCTTCGTTTACTTCAATCGTGTTTTGCGGCTTCCAGACAAGACCCGACTCCTCCGGCGCGCCAAAAACGGCATCAAGTGCCTCGCTTACCGCGTTAAAATCTTCCGGCGCACAGGTGATTTCATGCCCATTTTCGTCTGACTCGACATTATCCGCACCCGCTTCAAGCGCTGCCTCAAACATGGCATCGGCATCGGCGACATCAGCCGGATATATCATCTGGCCAACACGATCAAACATGAAACTCACCGAACCGGTCTCGCCAAGTGAACCGCCAAATTTGCTGAATGCGGCACGCACCTCAGAGGCCGTGCGATTGCGGTTGTCGGTCATGCTTTCAACAATCAACGCGGTGCCACCGGGGCCATAGCCCTCATAGCGAATTTCATCGAAGTTATCGCCTTCACCGCCCTCGGCGCGTTTGAGCACACGCTCGATGTTGTCCTTTGGCATATTTGCCGCACGTGCCGCCGCCAAAGCTGTCCGCAGACGCGGGTTTGACGATGGATCGGTGCTGCTTCGCGCCGCCACGGTCAATTCCTTGATGAGGCGGCCAAAAATCTTCGCCCGCTTTTTGTCCTGTGCACCTTTGCGATGCTGAATATTTTTAAATTTACTATGGCCTGCCATTGATCTGTCTTTAAATTTTCTATCGTTAAAGCATCATGGGACATTGCCAATCATGTGTTGGTCATGCAGCAAAGCACGCCATCGCCGATGAGGGCGCAATCCCTTTCGCATGTCTATAGCAGAGTTTCACCATGGGATTCAATGTGGCAGCAGGGCTGATGGTGGATTAAAGTCCGGCGACAGGGCAATGAGGTCAGACGTTGCTGAGGCGGCCCCCTCGCCGGACCGGCTCTATGCTTCGTGCCAGCCCGTCATCCCCTGTTTCGACAACCACGCCGCACAAGCTTGGTTCACCCATAGCCACAGCCAGACGCCCCCCGCCTGTGCCGATAAAGCGCTCTGTCGCGACCTGTTTTTGCATGCCGATCACGCTGTCATAATCGCCGCACATACCGGCGTCTGTCTGATAGGCAGTCCCCCCCGCCAGGATTTGATGATCTGCGGTCGGCACATGCGTGTGCGTGCCAACGACAAGCGATGCCCGCCCGTCAGCATAATGCCCAAGCGCCATCTTCTCGGACGTGGCCTCGCCATGCACATCAACAAGAATGAAATCTGCGTCACGGCCAAGACGGTTGCGAACAAGCGCGTCATTGAGCGCGGTAAACGCCGGATCATTTGGCGACATGAACAAATTGGTCATGATGTTCACCACCGTCAGCCGCTGACCCGCGTCATTGGTCACCGAGGCAACGCCCTTGCCGGGGGTGCCTTCAACCATGTTCAACGGCCGAACCAGTCTTGGCTCATTGTCGATGTAGGGGATAATCTCGCGCTTGTCCCAAACATGATTTCCGGTCGTCAAGACGTCAGCGCCTGCAGCGAACAGATCATCACAAATGCCCGGTGTTATACCAAAACCGCCGGCGGCGTTCTCACAATTGACGACAGCAAAATCAACGGCAAGTTCATCGCGCAGGTCGCGCAATTGGGTAATGACCCGGTTACGGGCGGTGCGCCCAACAATGTCCCCTAAAAACAAAACCCGCATCGCTGTTTCCATCATCCCTTCATCGTATCGTCGCGATCAACTGGCCATACCAGCCCTTCAGGCGTCAGCACGGCATCAAGCGCCATGTCATAAGGCCCTGTCGGCACGGCGGCAACCTTTTGACCGGAGAAAGCCAAGCCAATGACGCGCACGTCCCGCTCCTTATCTCTGAGATTGGCGATAGTGCGGTCATAAAATCCGCCACCATAGCCAAGTCGCCAACATCCCGCATCAAAGGCAAGCATCGGCGCAAGGATTACGTCCGGATCAATTTTCCTGTTGGCAGACGGCGGTTGTTTTGTGCCATATGGCCCCTCCGCCAACGGCATCCCGGGTGCCCATTGGTGAAAGCTGAGCGGGTTTTCCGGTTCAGGCGTAATTGGCATGACTGTGGTCATGCCAGCCGCAACAAGTTCGCCAACCAATGCGATCGGCGACAGCTCTGATCTGATTGGCAGATAGGCCGCATAAACCCCAACGCCAAAAGATTCGATCAAACCCGCTGCAAAACCGGCAAGATGTTGCGGCGCTTCCGGCTGCTCACTCATCAGGGCGGCGCGCCGACTGGCCGCATCCTTGCGCATCAGCGCTTTGGCCGTGACAATATCATGGCTGGAATGCGTCGGTGATCCGGATGGTGCGGCAGACATGAAATGACCTTGGCAGAGAAATGCTTTGAGGCGCAAGGTCTGGAGTGACCCGGAGAATGGGCGGCAACCAGAATTCCCGTCGGTGTAAACATCCTCTGTGACCTGCTTAGCAGGTGGGCGCCGCGAATAATCAGACCACGGCCTGACCAGAGACAGCTCCCGAGAGAAGTTTTATGGCCCCAGGGATTGAAAAACCAGACGCAGAGTCCAGTTGCCGCTTACCTTGCTATTTAATGATATGTGCCACGTCTTGCAAGCTGTCACGTCCTGCCAGCCACCACGTCTTGCAGATTATGCAGATTATGAAGCGGGCGTGCTGTCAGCAGAGAGTGTTGCCGCAAGCGCACTGATTTTCGCCGCAGCCGATTCCAGCGCATCTGCGGCAATGTCTTCTGCCCGCTTTGCCGCGTCATTATCAATGGCCGCCGCGGCGGATTCGGACGCTGCTGTTTCAGAGGCTCCGGTCTCACTGGCCCCAGTCTCACTGGCCTTGTCAGCAAGAATCAGCGCCACCATCGCAAGAAGCCGCGCCTCACCAATCTGGCCGACTGACGAGACAAGCTGTTGCAAAATATCCTCAACCTCGCTTCCAAGGCGGGCCACATGCTCTTCCTCGCCGGCGCCGCACCCGATCTGATAGGGCGTACCATTCAGCCTGATGGTGACAACAGATTGGCTCATTGTTGCTCCCCGCTCCCGCTGGCTGCGGCCTTTTGCATGGCCGAGTTGATGATGGCCATCGCCTGCTCAACCTTGGCGTCAATCGATTGCAAATCCTGCAGCATACGCTCAGCGCCCGCAGCACCATCGCCGCCAGATGAACTTGATCGCGCCACAGCCGCCGATTCTAGCGCGGCAAGGGCGTCTTCTAGTTTCTTCTGGGCTTCAACGAGACGCGACATTGCGGCTTGATCTTTCATTTTGTTAAAATGTGATATGTCACTCAACAGCGCTTTGTGCCGGGCAGGTTTGCCACAACGCCTTCGACAAATATCACAGAAAAGTTAGTCTGTTATCGGGCAAAGTTTGCATCAAGTGATAATTAAAATAAACCCCCAAAATGAGGCTTGCCGCGGCGACATCGAGTCAGTGCTGGCCGATTTTTGTCGTTACGCCCCTACCAAACTCTGCGAGATAGATTGACGAACTGCCCCAAGACAGGCAGATTGCGGGCATCGTCCGTCGTCATCAAATATCGCAGTGTTACAGGCTCTCGCGATGCCGCACATCTGGAGGCCTCGAATGGCAAATTCCCCTGATAGACAGTTAATGGCGAACGCCATTCGCGCACTTTCCATGGACGCTGTTGAGGCGGCAAATTCCGGGCATCCGGGCATGCCGATGGGCATAGCAGACGCGGCAACAGCATTGTTTGCCGATCATCTGAAATTTGACGCATCTGCCCCACACTGGCCAGACCGCGACAGGTTCATCCTGTCCGCCGGACATGGATCAATGCTGATTTATGCGCTGCTTCATCTGACAGGTTATGCCGACATGACCATGGACGAGCTTCGCAATTTCCGGCAACTGGGAGCAAAGACAGCCGGACATCCGGAATTTGGACATGCCGCCGGTATCGAGACCACCACCGGGCCACTTGGTCAGGGGATCGCCAATGCCGTTGGCTTTGCCATGGCCGAACGGCATCTGGCGGCGCGCTTTGGTGCGGCGCTTGTTGACCACTACACCTATGTGATCGCTGGTGACGGGTGCCTGATGGAAGGCATCAGCCACGAAGCCGCGTCAATGGCAGGCCATCTTGGTCTTGGCCGGATGATTGTGCTGTTTGATGATAATGGAATTTCCATAGATGGCAGCACCGACCTTGCTGTTTCCGATGATATCTCGAGCCGGTTTGAGGCATATGGCTGGCAGGTGCTGAGCGTTGACGGCCACGACATGGCAGCGGTTTCCAACGCCATCACCACAGCCAAGAGTGATGCGAAACGGCCAAGCCTGATTCGCTGCAAGACGGTGATTGGATATGGCGCGCCGAAGAAGGCAGGCACCTCCGGCGTCCATGGTGCACCGCTTGGCGATGAAGAAATTGCCGGTGCACGTGCCGCGCTTGGCTGGACATCTGAGCCGTTTGAAATCCCTGCCGATGTGGCGGCGAATTGGCGGGCCGTTGGCGCGAAGGGTCAAGCGGACCGCGCTGCATGGGAAGAACGCAAAGCGGCTGCAGATAGCACCGCCTTTGATATGGCGATGGGCGGCGATTGGGATGATGCCGTTGAAAAAGCCGTGCTGCAGTGGAAAAACAGTTTGGCCAGCGAGCCGCAAAAACTGGCAACCCGCGTGGCATCACAAAAGGCCATCGAAGCCATTTTGCCCGCTTGCCCTGCTTTGTTTGGTGGATCGGCTGACCTGACCGGGTCGAACAACACCCGGGTGGCCGCACATGAAGTTTTCACGGCAGATAATTATGCCGGCAGCTATATCCATTACGGCGTGCGTGAGCATGGTATGGCAGCCGCAATGAACGGGATCGCGTTGCATGGTGGGGCGATTCCTTACGGCGCAACATTTCTTGTTTTTACAGATTATTGTCGGCCATCGATTCGTTTGTCAGCTCTGATGCGGCAACGTGCAATCTATGTGATGACACATGATTCGATCGGTCTTGGTGAAGACGGACCAACGCACCAGCCGGTCGAACATCTGGCAGCGCTGCGTGCGATTCCGAACCTCAACATATTCCGCCCTGGTGACGCCGTTGAAACGGCAGAAGCATGGCAATGCGCGATAGCAACCAAATCCACGCCTTCAATACTTGCGCTCAGCCGACAAGGGCTGGCGCAGTTCCGTGACGGCGATATGTCTGAAAACAAGACGGCAAAAGGTGCCTATATCATTGCTGGCGATGGTGACGCACGTCAGATCACCTTGCTGGCGTCAGGTTCGGAAGTTGAGATCGCACTTGAGGCGCATCAAAAACTTGCAGATGACGGCATTGCATCTACTGTTGTTTCGGTGCCTTGTCTTGATCTTTTCTGGCAACAGGATGCCGCTTACCGGGCCAGCATTCTTGGCACCGCGCCGCGCATCGTGATCGAGGCCGCACTGCGCCAGCCATGGGATCGTTTGCTTGGTGAGCGGGACGGTTTTGTTGGCATGGACGATTTCGGCGCCTCGGCACCGATCGCCGATTTGTATCGGCATTTTGGCATTACAAGTGACGCTGTCACCAAACTGGCAGCAAAGTTATTGGGATAGAGCCAAACAATTAAGGAACCAACAAAGACAGCAATGAAGAGGAGCATGTCTTGACCTTACGCATAGCGATAAGCGGGTTTGGCAGAATTGGCCGCATGACGCTTCGCGCCCTGCAGGAAATGCAACGCGATGATATGGAAGTTGTTCTGATCAACAGCCCAGGGCCGGTTGACACGTCAGCCCATCTCTATCAATTCGACTCGGTTCACGGCCATGCCAGAAGCGACGTCAGCCATGGTGATGACTGGATGGACATTGGGCGTGGCAAAATCCGCATGACCCGCGAACGCAACCCTGCGGACATTCCGCATGGCGAACATAATGTCGATATCGTGCTCGAATGCTCAGGGCATTTCAACGAACGCGACAAGGCAGCAGCGCACCTTGATGCGGGAGCAAAACGGGTGCTGGTGTCTGCGCCCTGCAAGGGTGCGGATGCGACCATCGTCTATGGCGTCAACCATAATCAAATTACCGGCGATATGCGGGTGATCTCGAATGCCTCCTGCACGACAAACTGTCTTGCGCCTGTGGCCAAGGTGATGAGTGACAGCGTGGGCATCGAAGCCGGATATATGACGACCATTCATGCCTACACCGGTGATCAGCCAACCCTTGACTCCAGCCACAAGGATCTGCGGCGGGCGCGGGCCGCGGCGATGTCAATGATCCCCACCTCGACAGGGGCGGCACGATCAGTGGGTGATGTACTGCCAAATTTGCGGGGGCGGCTGAACGGCTCGGCGATCCGCGTTCCCACCGCGAATGTCTCGGTGGTTGATTTTGGCTTTACCGCTGAACGCGACACCAGCACCGAAGAGGTGAACGCTTTATTTACCGAGGCCGCCAACGGCCCGATGAAAAACGTGCTGGCAGTCAATAATCTGCCGCTTGTTTCAATTGATTTCAATCACGACCCACATTCGTCTATTGCTGACCTGACCCAGACCTATGTGATGAACAACCGTCTGGTCCGCGTGCTTGCGTGGTATGACAATGAATGGGGTTTCTCTTGCCGCATGCTGGACAATGCGGCAGAAATCGGCAAAACACTCTGACTGGCGACCTATCAAGAGGAACTAATCCATGAAGTTAAACGGAAATGCCATCAAGCCGGGCAATGTTATTGAACATAACGGCCGTCTGTGGGCCGCGGTGAAGGTTGAGCATGTGAAGCCCGGCAAGGGCGGCGCCTTTGCCCAGGTTGAATTGCGCGATATTCGCGATGGCACCAAGCTGAATGAGCGGTTCCGTTCATCCGAAACTGTTGAGCGGGTGATCCTCGAAGAAAATGAATGCAGCTATCTTTATGATGATGGCGACCTTCTGGTCTTTATGCATGGCGAGACGTTTGAGCAGATTAGCATCAAGCGCGACATGGTCGGCGACAGCGCCGCCTTTCTGCAAGACGGCATGGCAGTGACAGTATCGAGCCATGACGGCGAGCCGATTTCGGTTCAACTTCCCGACAAGGTGGTCATGGAAGTGACCGAGGCAGACGCCGTGGTCAAAGGTCAAACAGCCTCATCAAGCTATAAACCGGCTTTGCTGGAAAATGGCGTTCGGGTTCTGGTGCCTCCGCATATTGAAGCCGGAACACGCATTGTCGTGCGCCCCGAAGATGCCAGCTATGTCGAGCGGGCAAAAGACTGATCCAGCCTGCCCATAAAAAGTACAAACAAGAAGGAATATCCAGATGGCCAGCCAGTCCGCGCTGATCAACGTGATGCAAAAGGCATCCATTGCTGCAAGTCGCGGATTGATCCGTGATTTTGGCGAGGTCGAGAATCTTCAGGTCAGCCGCAAGGGACCAGCTGATTTTGTCAGCCGCGCCGATATTAATGCTGAAAAAACCATCCGGCGTGAATTGTCCAAGGCACGCCCGGACTGGGGCTTTCAAATGGAAGAAGCAGGCGTCATTGAAGCTGAGGACTCGGATGCTCCTGTCTGGATTGTCGACCCGCTCGATGGCACGACCAATTTCCTGCATGGCATCCCGCATTTCGCGATTTCGATCGCGGTCAGAGAGAAGGACGGTAAAGGTGGATCAATCATCACCGCCGGCAGCGTCTTTGACCCGATCAAGAACGAATTCTTCTTTGCTGAACGTGGCAAAGGCGCTTTTTTGAACGAGCGCCGGTTACGCGTATCCGGACGCCGGAACATGGCGGAGTCCCTTTTTGGCACAGGCATCCCGTTCCTTGGGCGTGGCAGTGCTGAGGATCACGAAAAATTTGTCGGTCAGCTTGGCCGGGTGATGGCGGCCAGTTCAGGCATCCGCCGAAACGGTGCCGCGGCATTGGACCTTGCATGGGTCGCTGCAGGCAGGCTGGACGGCTTCTGGGAACAGGGGCTGAGCATCTGGGACATTGCGGCGGGCGTGTTGCTGGTCCGGGAAGCTGGCGGATTTGTCTCGGATTTTGCCTCGCGTGACCGGGCACTTGAAAGTGGCGATGTAGTGGCTGCCAATCCAACACTTCATGCCGAACTTCTGCGCTATCTGCGGGCCAAATAGCCAGCGCGTCTCGCCCCGTCTTTAGCAAGGCTCCCTTCCGATACAGGACCTGCGTGCCAGACATCACCCTGTCTGATGCGCAATTGAGGCTTTGCGCCAAGCCATATTCCTGCCATTCTTCTGAGCATAATCACCATTACTGGTTGCACATGTCCGATTATGTTGAGGAGCCTGGCCAAAAATGACTGACCCCCGTCGTTACTTGATCCGGATGATCATCTTTCTGGCCGTTGTCGCCGGTATCGGAGCACTTTTATGGGCTCCCCTATATGAAGCATTCAAGGGTAATGCCGCGTTAAACAGCGTGATTCTTGGCGCCTTGTTGCTTGGCATTTTGTATGTCATTCGTCAGACATTGCGGCTGGTGCCAGAACAACGCTGGCTTGTCGGCGTGCAGAAAAACAGCAAACTCAAGCAACCTAATGCAAAGCCTGTCCTGCTCGCCACCGTCTATGCGATGTTGGCAGACCAGCATCAAGGCGAACATCTCTCGGCCTTGTCGCTTCGCTCGGTATTGGATGGGGTTGCCGCGCGCCTTGATGAGGGGCGTGAAATTTCCCGCTACATGATTGGCTTGCTGGTCTTTCTTGGATTGCTTGGCACATTCTGGGGGTTGTTACAAACGATTGGCGCAGTTGGCCTCGTGGTCGGGTCCCTGGAGACAGAATCCGCCAATTTTGCCGCAATGATGAAACAATTGCGAGCCGGTCTCGATGCGCCGCTCTCTGGTATGGCCACCGCCTTTTCATCATCACTTTTTGGTTTGGCAGGATCGCTGATCCTTGGCTTTCTCGACCTGCAACTCGGTCAGGCGATGGGACGATTCTTTAACGAGCTTGAAGATTGGCTCTCGGCCTTTGCCAAATTCAATGACAGTGGCGCCCGGTCAGCTGGCGGCGAAACCAGCGCGCTTGCCACGGGCATGAGTGAGGAAGCCTCGCGAGCGCTTCTCTCATTGTCACACTCAATCGCCGCTGGCGAAGAGTCACGGGCGCAAACGCTGGCACAAATGGGCACGATGAATGCGGCGCTGGCAAGGCTGAATGAAGCCATGGTCGATGATCGCCGGATACGTGAACAATTGGCCCAGTTGAACGCCAATATCCAACAGCTTTCAGCTGACCTTCAGCAAGAGCGAACACAGCAGACGAGCATCCTTGCAACCGAATTACGCGCGCTTTCCGGCAGCATTGCCGAATTGATCAGTAAAAAGACTGACAGCAAGCGCAACGAGGACGCATAAAAATGGCACTGGCGCGGCTTGGCGGCAGCCGCCGCACCGAAAGTTATACTTGGCCCGGCTTTGTCGACGCGCTGGCAACGCTGTTGATGGTCATCATCTTCGTTTTGATGGTGTTTGTGCTGATACAGGTCAATCTTGCCTATCGGGTTTCCGGTCAGGACGAAACGCTTGGCGAGATGCGCCAGCAACTGGCCAGCCTGACAGAGCTTCTCAATCTTGAAAGACAGGCCAGCAGTGATCTTGCGGCCGACCTTGCTCAGATCAGCAGCCAGCTGGAAACAACCACAGCAGAACGCGATGATATCCTCTCCCAGCTCGCAGCGGCAAACCAAGCGCTTGCTGTGCGCGACACAGAGCTTGCCGCGCGTGAAGCAGAGCTTACGTCTCTCAATGCGGAGCAAGCCGCTACACTGGCGGCTTTGCAAGCGGCGAGCACCCGTCTTGAAGAACGGCTTGCAGCGTTGAATGCAGTGGAAAGCCGTCTGGCCCTGACCGAAAGTAAATTGCAGGATTCGGAAAAGGCCAATCTTAATGCCGCTGGCAGAATTGACGCGCTGGAAAATGAAAATGCCGCATCACGCAAAGAGGTCGCGCAATTGACCTCGGCCGCCTTGGCCTTGCGCCAGCGGATTGAGGAATTGACCAATCTGCTTGGCGAGATGGAAGCACAGGCCGAACGTGATAAGGTTGCCATTGCCAATCTCGGCAAATCCCTGAACCGTGCATTGGCGAGCCGTGTTCAGGAATTACAACGCTTCCGCTCGGAATTTTTTGGCCGGTTGCGCGAGGTGATGTCCGGACGCGATGAAGTCAGCATTGTTGGTGATCGCTTTGTTTTCCAGTCCGAAGTGCTCTTCGATCAGGGCAAAGCCAGCATCGGTGAAGGCGGCGAGCAACAATTGCAGAAACTGGCTGTCACACTGGCAGAAATAGCCGCCAATATCCCGGAAGATATTGATTGGGTGCTGCAGGTAGAAGGCCACACCGACAACATACCAATTCGCGCAGGGCGTTTTACCGACAATTGGGATTTATCGACCGAACGGGCGCTCTCAGTCGTTCGCTTTCTGGCGGCGCAAGGCGTTCCTGCCAACCGGCTGGCTGCCGCTGGCTATGGTGAGTTTCAGCCACTCGATGCAGCAGACACTGATGATGCAAGACGCAAAAACCGCCGAATTGAGATGAAAATCACACAGCGGATCACGGCCCGGCAATAGCTGCCGCTCTCTCACCACATTGTGAACAGGCGTTAAGTCACGCTTTATCCTTTTGTATAAGCCTTTCCGGCATGTTTCGAGATCGGGCTTGTTGCTGCATTGCCGTTTTTGGTGATTGTTCTTTTGACCTTTTCAAAGGCGGCGTCGGCCTGCGCACCCGGTCAAAAAGATCAAAAAGGCCTGCCCTGTTGACTGGGACATCCGGATATTTTTTATGATTGGCTGCGCGGCATTCCGCGAACCATGCCTGACACTTCACCGGATACGCGTCTGACTGGGCTGTTTCAAAGTCTTGATCCACCCACCTATCGCCAACTTTCTTCAGAGCCGACTGTTAGCCCGCATGCACCCGTCATCACGCCGGAGGAAATTGACACATTCATCGAGGCGCCCGCCAGCAAGGAACAGGGCACGAAAGACAGCTGGTATCAAATCAGCGCTTACGTCAAAAATGGCGTTGGCGCAGAGCTGGAGATAACGCATTTTCCAAAAGGGTGGGCGCATCCGCCCGTTAAGAGCACACCTTGGGGCCTGCCAGCAGACAATGAACGCCAATACTGGCAACATGAATTTCTGTGGGCACCTGCAGACACCGCCTACGCCGCAAACGTGTCAGCCAACGACGATGCCTTCATTGATGCAAACCTTGCTATGCAGATCCACTGTCTGTGTGATCATGACAGCCCTCCTCTGGCACTCTTGGGGCATGGTCACCTTCAATTTGACCTGCAAAGCCTGAGCGGCAGCATCTCGGGAATCAATTTGCACACGGCCACTGGCAGAGGGTTTAGTGGTGACATTGATTTGAACATGCAGGAAGTTGCGCCCGGTTTGTTTCAAGGGATGTCGCTGCGTATGAATTTTGGTGAGGCAGGACAAATTAACCCATGGGAAGCAGACGTGATTATCGCCTCTGGCGGAAACAACCTCGCGGGCACTCCGCCTGCCACCGCCTTACATGGCAGTCTTTCCGCCGAACAAGAGGACGGTGACGTGTCTCTGGCTGGGCGGTTTTATTCGCTGGACACAATGGAGGAAGAGATATCAGTCGGTGCGGCAAATTGAAGATCGGCAAGATTGCGATAGAGGGGCGACTCATTCATCAATTCCTCATGCGTACCTATCGCCATGATTTGCCCCTTGTCCATCAACAAGATCCTGTCTGCACGGATTACCGTTGCAAGCCGATGCGCAATCACAATCGTTGTCCGGTCGCGCATCAGATTTTCCAACGCTTCTTGCACGGCGGCTTCAGATTGTGCATCAAGAGCACTTGTCGCCTCATCAAGAAGCAAGAGGCGCGGGTCACGAAGAATCGCCCGGGCGATCGCCAGACGCTGGCGCTGACCACCGGACAAGCGGACACCTTTCTCGCCTACCGGCGTGTCATATCCATCAGCCAACGCCATGATGAAATCATGTGCTTCGGCTTGTCTGGCGGCCTCCCGAATTTCAGCATCGCTTGCCTCGGGTCGCCCGAAAGCGAGGTTTTCCCGGACGGTTGCCGAAAATAACGCCGGCTCCTGCGGCACCAAACCGATATGGCCACGCAAATCCGACAAGCCCAGATCACGGATGTCGGTTTCGCCAACCCGCACAACCCCTTGCTGTGGGTCGTAGAAGCGCAACAACAGATGGAAGATTGTTGATTTTCCAGCACCGCTTGGCCCGACCAGTGCCACCCTCTCGCCCGCCGCAATAGCGAAATCAACCTCATTGACCGCCGGACGGCCAGCCCCCGCCGGATAAGAAAAATCAACCATCTCAAAGGCACAGGCAACGGGCGCTTGATGATCTATTGGTACCGGATAGGCAGCCTCCGGCAGGCGCACATCGGTTGCCAGCAATTGCGCAATGCGATCGGCCGCGCCCGCTGCACGCTGCAGATCGCCTGCCAGTTCAGACAAGAACCCTGTCGAGCTTGCCACCAAAAACGCATAGAAAATGAATGATGACAGATCACCTGCAGTGATCCGGCCAGCCAGCAGATCCTGTCCACCAATCCACAGAATCACTGAAATGCCCGCGAACACCATGAAGATCAGAATGCCACTGAGCCAGCCACGCAAACGCACCCTCGACAAGGCGGCATCAAGGCTGCTCTGCACAGCATCGTCAAAATGCTCACGTACAAACCGCTCACGGCCGAAAGATTGAACTGTGCGAATGGCGCTTACCGTTTCTTCAGCCTGCACGGCGACATCGCCAAGCCTGTCCTGGGCAAGGCGAGAGGCGGCACGAAGCCGCCGACCAATGACAATCAATGGGACCACCACCAATGGCACCACAATGAGCACGACAAGGGACATTTTCGGGCTCGACAGCACGACCATGACCAAGCCACCAACCAGCAAAATTACGTTACGCGCCGCCATCGACAATGTGGATGTCATGACTGTCTGCACGATGGCTGTGTCAGTGGTGATTCGCGCCAAAATATCGCCCGTGCGGGCGGTTTCAAACCAGCCCGGAGACAGTGACATCAGATGTGCGAATACTGCCCGGCGCACATCGGCAAGCACCATCTCGCCGATCTGATTAACCAGCGTTGTGCGCAGAAAACTGCCCGTTGCCAAAAGCAAGGCGATCAGACTCGTGGCAAGGACCGCCCGATCAAGCAATGCCGGGTCCTGTTTGCCAAGTCCCTCATCAACCAGATAGGCCAGTCCTCGCCCCATTGTCAGCAACGCGCCAGCCACGAGAAACAACGCAAAAACTGCGCCAGCAATCCGCCGCCGATGCGGGCGCAGAAATGGCCAGAAAACAGCCAGAAGCTGACGTCCGCTCAAGCTGGCAGCGGATGATGGTTTTTGCTGTTCTTCAACCTGCATTGTGGCGAGTTATTCCCTGCGCAGATGGCGCACCGTTCAAAATGATTAACCAAACTGGTGCTGAAGCCGTCAAAAAACCTCACGCTACCGGCTTTCGGGGCTTGCGTTGTGCTGTCGTTGAGGATATACCACCGCATCTAAGGAATTGCCAGCGCCCATCCGGGCTTCCGGCGGCTGCGGCAAGCCAGAGATGTGAAGACGAAAAAGAGCCGACACACGGCAACTGGACCCGGCACAAAGCCGACAGCGTGAAAGCAGGAGAGCGCTATGAAAAAGGACATTCATCCCGATTACCATGAGATCACTTTGGTGATGACCGATGGTAGCGAGCGCAAGACCCGCTCGACATGGGGCAAAGAAGGCGATGTGATGAAGCTCGACATCGATCCAAAGACACATCCAGCCTGGACCGGTCAACACCGTATCGTTGACTCAGGTGGTCAGGTTGCCCGCTTTAACAAGCGCTTTGCCGGACTTGGCATCAAGTAACACTGCGAAATTCAGCATATATCTGAATCAAAAAGGCCGGTTTCCCGGCCTTTTTTATTGCCCGGGCAAGAGATGCCCGCTGCAGGTTTCTATAGACGGTGCGCGTTTTATTGTGCCGCGCGTATCGCCGCCTGCGCCGAGGCAAGTCGTGCCGCTGGCACCCGGAAGGGCGAGCAGGACACATAATCCAAACCAACTTCCTCAAAAAACGTGATCGACGCCGCGTCACCGCCATGCTCACCACAAATGCCTAGTTTGATATCAGGGCGTTGTTGGCGGCCAAGCTCAACCCCCATTCGCACCAACGCACCCACCCCGTCCCGATCAATCGAGACGAACGGATCGGTCGCATAAATTTCTGCATCGGTGTAGTCATGCAGGAACGCGCCAGCATCATCACGGCTGATGCCAAGTGCGGTCTGCGTCAGATCATTCGTGCCAAACGAGAAGAACTCAGCCTCTGATGCCAGATCATTCGCCCGAATGGCGGCACGCGGCAACTCAACCATGGTGCCAACGAGATATTCGACCGTCTGACCCGTTTCCTGCATCACGGCCGCGGCCTCTTCATCTATAATCGCCTTACAGATGGCCACTTCTTTGGCAGTCGCTGCGAGCGGAACCATGACTTCTGGTACCGGAGCTTTTTCAGCCGTCTTTGCCACCGCACAAGCCGCTTCGAAGATCGCCCGTGCCTGCATCCGGCAAATCTCCGGATAGGTGATCGCAAGGCGACATCCACGATGACCAAGCATCGGGTTGGACTCGGCCAGCTTCAGCGCGCGTTGACGCGCTGTTTCCGTTGATACGCCAGCGGCACTGGCAACATCCGCCAATTCTTCTGCAGAATGCGGCAGAAACTCATGCAAAGGCGGATCCAGCAGACGAATTGTCACCGGCAGACCTGCCATGATCTCAAACAATTCCTCAAAATCCTGCCGCTGCATCGGCAAAAGCTTGGCAAGCGCCGCCTCACGGCCTTCGGTATCCGCCGCCATGATCATCTGCCGCATGGCGACAATACGATCCTGGTCAAAGAACATATGTTCGGTCCGGCACAAGCCAATGCCCTCGGCACCAAAACCAACCGCAACGCGCGCATCAGCAGGCGTCTCAGCGTTGGTTCGAACGGCCATACGGCGGCGGCCATCGGCCCATTCCATGATCGTGCCAAAGGCGCCCGACATGCGCGGCTGTACTGTGGCAACACTGCCAAGATAAACCTCACCGCTGCTGCCATCGATGGTGATGACGTCACCTTCGGCAAGCTCAGCGTCCTGAATAAACACCTTGCCGCTGACCTCATCAAACCGCAGATCACCTGCGCCTGATACACATGCCCGGCCCATACCACGCGCGACCACGGCGGCGTGGCTGGTCATGCCACCACGCGCGGTCAGAATACCGGCGGCGGCATGCATGCCATGAATATCCTCGGGGCTTGTCTCGAGTCTGACCAGAATAACCTGATGACCGCTGGCGGCCATTTCCTCAGCCTTGTCCGCGCTGAGGACAATCTGCCCGCATGCCGCACCTGGCGATGCCGGCAAGCCACGGGTCAGCACCACTTTTTCGGCATTTGGATCAAGCGTTGGGTGCAACAGCTGGTCAAGCGCATTCGGATCAACGCGCAACAGCGCCTGATCACGTGTGATCAAGCCTTCCTCTGCCATATCGACAGCCATCTTGAGCGCCGCCTCTGCCGTACGTTTACCGCTTCGGGTTTGCAGCATGTAGAGCTTGCCCTGCTGGACGGTAAATTCGAGGTCCTGCATATCGGTATAATGTTTTTCCAACTGCAACCGAACCGCATCAAGCTGGGCAAAAACTTCCGGCATAGCCTCTTCCATCGACTCGCCATCGCCGTCCTGACGGGCGGCCTTGGTCAATGGCAATGGTGTGCGGATTCCGGCAACAACATCTTCGCCTTGCGCATTGATCAGGAACTCACCGTAAAAGCTGTTCTCTCCGGTTGACGGGTTGCGGGTGAAGGCCACGCCGGTGGCACAATCATCACCCATATTCCCGAACACCATCGCCTGCACGTTCACCGCTGTACCCCAAGAGGCCGGAATGTTGTTCAGTCGCCGATAGGTGATCGCGCGGGCGTTCATCCAGCTCGTGAAAACGGCACCAACGGCGCCCCAAAGCTGTGCCCATGGATCTTGCGGGAAGGCTTCGTCAGCCTCAGCCTTTACGATATCCTTGTATTCATCCACCAGCGCCTTGAGATCATCACCGGTCAGACCCGTATCATCAAAAACGCCGTTCTTTAATTTCATATTTTCCAGCGCATCTTCAAACAGGCCATGATCAACACCCATGACCACATCGCCATACATCTGGATAAAGCGCCGATAGCTGTCATAGGCAAACCGCGTGTCATCGGCCCGCGCCGCAAGTCCGGCGGCGGTCTGATCATTCAGGCCAAGGTTGAGAACTGTGTCCATCATTCCCGGCATCGACGCTCTCGCACCTGAACGCACAGACACCAACAACGGATTGTCTGGGTCGGCAAAGCCTGCACCCGTTTCTTGCTCAATGCGGGCGATAGCTGCGCGTACCTGATCCTGCAGCTCATCCGGATACTGGCGACCATTGTCATAAAAATGCGTGCAGACCTCGGTGGTAATGGTAAAGCCCGGAGGCACCGGCAATCCGATGCCACTCATCTCGGCCAGGTTCGCCCCTTTGCCGCCAAGCAGATTGCGCATGGAACTGTCACCATCGGTTCCTGCTGCCCCAAAATTATAAACCCACACGTTGCTGGCCCCACCAGCTGAAGATTTAGCACTCATCCAACCCTAGCCTTCCAGTTTGGAAAAATCAGCGACCCCTAGCATCATCTCACGCACCATGGCCAACAGGCCAAGCCTGTTTTCCCTGATCCCGGGATCTTCGTCATTGACGACAACATCGTCAAAAAACCCATCAATCGGCACCCGCAAAGCACCCAGCGACTCCATCACCTGCAGCAACGCTTCAGGCGTCTTGCCATCTCGATTGTCTGCGGTCAATAACCCGGCAACCGTTTCATGCAGGCGACGCTCTGCCTCGGTGGTGAATAATGCCGGATCAGTCTTTGCGACAAAATTCTTTTTGTCACGATTTTCCTCAGATTTGAGAATGCTTGCCGCACGACGCCAACCGGCAAGCAGTCCGGCACCGTTTTCGCTGTCAAGAAACGCGCCAAGCGCGGCCGCCCGATCAGCCAGCATCAACAAATCATCACCATCATCATCGCCCAGTGCCGCCGCCACAACATCATGCATCAGGCCGTTATCACGAAGCCGAACGCGAAGTCGCTCACGAATGAAAGGCAATAGCTCACCATCTGCCTGATCGAAACCGTGAAGCCGGGCCGCGATATCAAGCGTTGCAGACAAAGGCAGGCGAATGCGCGCCTCGCACACCATCCGGATCACACCAAGCGCGGCACGGCGCAGAGCAAACGGATCCTTCGATCCGGTTGGCCGGGCACCCACGCCAAAAAAACCAACCAGCGAATCAATCTTGTCTGCCAGCGCCACAGCAAGGCCGACCGGTGTCTGCGGCAGGCCGTCATCCGGTCCTTGTGGGCGGTAATGCGTGCTGATGGCATCGGCAACCGCCTTGCTTTCGCCTGACGACGCGGCGTAATAGCCGCCAATAATACCCTGCAATTCGGGGAACTCGCCGACCATGCCGGTCACAAGATCGGCCTTTGCCAGCTTTGCCGCACGCGCCGCCTCTTGCGGGTCAGCGCCATCAATGGATGCGGCAATCTCAGCTGCCAGCTTTTCCAGCCGCATGGCCTTGTCATGCACGGTGCCAAGCCCCTCGTAAAAGGCAATGTCATTCAGTTGTGGCAGGAAATCGGCCAAAGGTGTCTTGCCATCCTCAAGCCAGAAGAACTCGGCATCGGCAAGCCTTGCCCGCAACACCCGCTGATTACCGGCAAGAATGACAGCATCGCGGGCTTTATCGGCAAGCCGGTTGCTCACCAGAATGAAATGCGAAGAAAAGGCACCGGCGGCATCTTGTAGGGTGATGTATTTCTGATGCGTCTCAATCGAGGATTGCAGCACTTCACCGGGCAGCTGCATAAATCTGTCCTCAATCGTCCCCAGCAAAAGATTGGGGGTCTCGACCAGACCGGCGATTTCAGCAATCTTGGCGTCATCTGTTCTGATGCTCTCGCCATGCGCTGCGGCTAGCTCGGCGGCACCATCGCGGATCGCAGAACGTCTGGCAGCCGCATCGACCATGACATGACCACCCGCCAAAAGCTGCGCATAGTCACTGGCG
Organism: Alphaproteobacteria bacterium; assembly: GCA_038147495.1. GTDB lineage: Bacteria > Pseudomonadota > Alphaproteobacteria > Puniceispirillales > Puniceispirillaceae > MED-G116. Next base: position 48,902 of record JAYQTT010000003.1, read on the forward strand.
CTTTTGATGTGTGTCAGATCAAGGTCGTCCGGTGCCTCAAAATAGTGACCGGCACTTGCTGTGGTGAAAGCCAGCTCAGCCCCGCCAAGGTCAATCGAACCGGCCAGTCCCTCGCCGTCAAAAAGAACATTCACCCGATGCAGGGGCCGCACCCAGCGAAAGCGGGTCGCGCCCCAGCGCTGGCTTTTCGGCCACGGAAAATCACTCAATATCCCTGCAATCATATCTGCAAGAAGCGATTTCGTCGGCTGTCCCTTTACCGTGCTGCGGGCGAACAGAAAACTGCCTTTCGGCGTGTCTTCAGCGACCAAATCATCACGCGTCAATCCGGCTGATTTCAAAAAGCCATTGATCGCAGCTTCCGGCGCATCAACGCGTGGCCCGCGCTTTTCAACCTGTTTGTCCGGCTGTTGGGTGGCGAGACCCTCGACATAGATCGCCAGATGGCGCGGTGCGACAAATTTATGAATGGCGCCATGCCGCAGGTCTGCAGCGGCAAACGCCTCGGCAAACAGGCGGGCAAGATCATCTGCCGCGCGCGATTGCATCCGGGCGGGAATTTCCTCCTGCACCAGTTCGATGAGCAAATCTGCGCTGCCGTTATTCATCAGCCGATCCCTCTTGGGCCGGGGCAGCACCCTGCCCGATCCACGCTTCACAACAGCCTTTGGCGAGCGCTCGCACGCGCCCGATATAGGCAGCGCGTTCAGTCACCGAAATGACGCCGCGCGCATCCAGAAGGTTAAACAGATGGCTTGCCTTCATACATTGGTCATAGGCAGGCAGGGCCAGCGGTTCATCAAGCGACAGCAACCGCCCGCATTCAGCCTCGGCGTCACGAAAATGCCCAAGCAACATATCTGTCTCAGCGTGATAGAAATTCCATCCGGAAAATTCGACCTCGGCGCGATGGAAAATATCTCCATAGCACTTGCCACCCTGATCCCCGGGAACACCGTCCCAATCGAGATCATATACATTGTCGACGCCCTGAATAAACATCGCCAAACGTTCCAGCCCATAGGTCAATTCAAGCGGCACCGGACTACATTCAATTCCGCCAACCTGTTGGAAATAGGTGAATTGCGAGACCTCCATCCCGTCACACCATACCTCCCATCCGAGCCCCCACGCGCCAAGGGTGGGTGATTCCCAATCATCCTCAACAAACCGGATGTCATGGTCTTCCGGATCAAGTCCGATTGCCTTCAGACTGCCAAGATAAAGCGCCTGACTGTCAGGCGGTGACGGCTTGAAGATGGTCTGGAACTGATAATAATGCTGGAGCCTGTTCGGATTCTCACCGAAGCGCCCATCTGTCGGACGGCGCGATGGCTGAACATACGCGGCGCGCCAATGATGGTCAGGGCCAAGCGCGCGCAAAGTGGTTGCCGGATGAAACGTACCTGCGCCAACTTCCATGTCATAGGGTTGCAGGATCACCGCCCCCTTGCTCGCCCAATAGCGCTGCAAATTCAGAACGATGGTCTGAAAATCAAGCCCTTCATCTGTGAGGTGTGGTTTGGCCATAACCGGTCCTGTATGCGCCGGCAACGCGACGGTTCAAAAAGTCTCGGCAAATTAGCGGCAATGGGGGGTAAAGGCAAGGTCTAGCGGACAGCATTTTGATGGAAATGGGCGATCACCCTTGATAGGGGCAATTCTCTTTGCCGCATGCGGTACCCGCAACCCACGCGCCGCACACATTGCACTCTTCCAGATCAAACGATCCGGATTTCGAGTTCGCCGAACCGTTGCCAGTATCGGCACCTGAATTTGCGTCACCGTCACGCCGGTTGCGCGCATTGTCAGAATTGTGATTGGCCACATCCTTGCGCCGCTCAATCATTCGAAAGATCGTCCAGACTCCCCACAAAATCACGGCAAGGGCAATTAATTTTGGCAAGGACGGCATCATGATTTTACACTCCGAGGGAAACACATCCGGCTGACACAGACAGCCTTGACAGCAAGGTACATTTACAGACCAAACTGTCCAAAATAAGCCCGCTCACGGGCAATTTCGGCGGCTTCATCAACAATGCCACCTCCGATCGAGCCAGACAAGCCACCAAGGCCAGAAAGCAATTTTCGCCGCGGTTCAATAAACAGAAATTTGACATCATCGCCAAAGCGGCCACGGATCACCTCACGGCATTCGCCAAGCCCATCTATCAGGCCCAGATCCACCGATTTCTTGCCGGTCCAGAACGCCCCGCTGAACAGATCATCATGTGCGCCGACCAGTCTGGCACCGCGACGATCCAAAATATGATCAATAAACTGCTGATGGATGTCGGCTTGCAGGTCCTTCAGACGGGCGACATCCTCTTCATTTTGCGGCTGGAACGGATCGAGAGTCATCTTGTTCTTTCCAGCCGTGTATACCCGCCGGTCAACGCCGATTTTCTCGATTGCCCGGTCAAAGCCAAAACCGGCAGACACCACACCAATGGAGCCGATCACCGAGGCCGCATTGGCAAAAATTTCATCCGCACTTGCGGCAATCCAATAGCCACCGCTGGCGGCCACATCCTCGCAGAAGGCAATCACCGGCACATCAGCCTTCTTCGCAAGCTGGCGAATGCGCGCGCCAATCAAGGCAGATTGCACCGGCGAGCCGCCCGGCGAATTAATAATCAATGCCACCGCTTTGGCGCGGCGAAGAGAAAAGGCCTTCTTCAGCTGCGGTTCAACACTCTCCAGTGACATCCCGCGGCGCAGGCTGCTGCCAGCAGAAATCACGCCGGTGAGACGAACAACCGGAACAATTGGTTTTGACTTGCGCCAGAACACCAGTGATGAGGCGAGGCCCGCCAGGAATTTCATCGTCATTCATCCCCAATAATGCGCCACCAAAAATGGTCAGCGCGAGGTTAGTTGTGGTCGTGCAGGGTGTACCACAAAAAGTGGTTCTCCTGCCATAACTCTGGTGGCCGTTTCGGTGAAACTGCCATCGTCATTGTGCAAGACAAGCCCGGGCAGAATAGCCCCCGGCCCCGAAATTGCGCGGCGCACCTGAATAATCACCCGGCCTGCCGGTGCCGAATGCCGCGGCCACAATGGGAACAGCAATGTCTCACCCGCCCCATGCGTCTCAAAAAGCCGGATCAGTTCAGCGGCCCGGTCAGCACGGCAAATAAATGTGATCCGACCACGCGGCTTGGTCGCCCAAATCGCCGACTTCACCCATTCTTCGAGGCTGGTATCCTCACCCATATGCGCCAGCGCCCGCGCCCGGTTTCTTGGCCTCGTGCTGCGCGCATCATGATAGGGCGGATTGCTCATCACCTGATCGAAGCTGGCTTCAAGGACCGGCGGCATCGCCGTGATGTCTCCCTTGATCAACCGGATCCGATCTTCAAAGCCGTTATTCTTGATATTGGCGCGCGCAAGCTCACCGATATCCGGGTCTTTTTCGATCCCGGTGATCTGAACATCTGGCAACCGCCTTGCAACACACAGCGCGACCCCACCAACGCCAGCACCCATGTCAAGGATCCGCCCAGAACTGCAATTGATCGAGGCCGCCAACAGAACCGCATCTGTACCAACGCGATAGCCATCGGCAGGCTGGATGATTTTCACCGCCTCATTGAGAAGGTGATCATGCGTCACCGGCATCATTTCCAGTTCATCTGGTCCATCGGGAGGCTGATCAGTCGTCATAGAGTTCCTCTGCCTCATCAAGCACGCGCCTTGCGACCGGCGCCCACGCGGCATCAACAACCAACCGGCGGGGAAATGCCCCGATACCCGCCTCAAGCGCGGAAATATTGCTATCAAAGACATTTGCCGGAACGCCGGCGTCTTTCAGCAAGGCCTGCAGGAAGGACAATCTGACGGCATTGGTTGTTCGGATGACGGTAACCATAGTAACGGTATGCGCCAAAACACCACATTAGCCAAGTACTGCGGCAAAAAAACCCGTGGTTTGGTGAATGAACGGCCGGTTTTCGCTTGCACCCTCATATGGTTGATCGCTAGATGAATGCTCGCAACACCATCACCGGTTTTGTGATACAGTTTATGTAGAGTGCAAGCCCGGAAAGGCTTTTATCAAATGTCGCGCGCGATCTCGCAAAAACGTCAGGATACGCCATCGCTGCAGCCGTTGCTGGATATGCTGGCCGAACCGATGGCGGCGGTGAATGAAACAATCATCGCGCGTCTGCACAGCGATGTGCCTCTTATTCCCGAACTTGGCGGCCATCTGATTGCCGCCGGGGGCAAGCGTATGCGCCCATTATTAACGCTCGCCGGTGCTCATCTTGCCGGTGCCGATGCAGATGGCATGGCAAAAGCGGTAAAATTGGCAACCGCCGTGGAATTCATTCATTCGGCAACTTTGCTTCATGATGATGTGATTGATGAATCAAGCCTGCGCCGCGGTCGTGACACAGCAAATGCGCTTTGGGGGAATGATGCGTCGGTATTGGTGGGGGATTTTCTGTTTGCCAGATCGTTCGAACTGATGGTCGAAACAGGCAATATCGGCGTTCTTGGCAGGCTATCAGCCGCCGCCGCACGAATTACAGAAGGTGAGATCAAACAAATGGCGATCACCGGCGCGCCGGATACACCATTGTCGGATTATATGGATGTGATAACCGGCAAGACCGCGATCCTGTTTGCCGCCGCTGCTGCTGCCGGTGCCGAGGTGGCATCGGGAAGCGAGACAGATGTCGCGGTGATGCATGATTACGGGATGAAACTTGGCCTCGCCTTCCAGATTATGGATGACGCGCTGGATTACGCCGCTGTCGCCGAGGACACAGGCAAGAACGCGGGTGATGATTTTGCCGACCAGAAAATCACCATGCCCACCATCATCGCCTGGCAAAATGCAGATGATGAGGAAAAATCATTCTGGCAACGCACCCTTGGTGACGCGGATTTTGCCGAGGGTGATTTGGCCCGCGCACAAGCGATTCTTGCGCGGCATGACGCCATCGGGCAATCACTGGCGGCGGCGCGTGAACACGCCACATCGGCAAGCCAGATGATTATCGCGCATTGCGATACTGGTCCAAAGGTTGAAATTGGCACGGCGCTTGCCGAAGCCGCCGCATTCGCCGCGGCGCGCAGCAGCTAGCCCTGATCGGGCACCACGCCTTTTATACCCATCTTATATTTCGCCAAAGAGACGTGATTAACGCCGCTATGGCATTGGTTTGGTGCTACAAAGCATATCAACAATCTCACCAACTCTTGTGCCAACCTGAGATGCACAGCGGCTGTCCAATGCCTCACGCGCCGCCTGATGCCAGTCACCGGACTGGATAGCGGCACGCATCCGCCGAAACCCACCAAGGCGAGGCGCACCAAGATTGAACGCCATCGACATCAATGCCAGCTGGCGTCTCCGGCCCGCACGGGCAAAAGCCGCGCCGTATTGTGCCTCACAAATTTGCTGTGCCAGCGTCATGTCATTTTCCAACAGCAACAGAATTTCATCCTCTGCAAGACCACGGTCGCTCAGATTACGACGGACCCCGATGGTGATCTTGCCGACATCATCGAGATAGGGGTGGCTGCGCCATCCCTCATGGCGGGTGATCAGCCGGGTAAAATCCGCACCGCTCTCTGCATCGCGCGGATTATCAGGAAAGGACCCCATGCGGGTTTCACCTTGCGTCATGATTGTAAGCGTCCTGCCCCATTACCACTTGGCCGGTTGCCGCCAGACCCGCGCTATGGTGATCACCACTCGCCCCCTCTCGGCGATGGGGTGGTTTGAGGCGCGCTGTTTCGGGGTGATTTGCGGCGAAATCTTTTCAACGGACCTGCCGACAACATAGCCACCAAGACCAATTTGCAGCAGTAACCACGCCTGATCGGCAAGCCGGAACGCCAGCAACCCAAAGGCGTCAGCAACGACCAGCCCCAGAAAGCTGAGCATGGTGATCGGCCGCCAGTTGCGTTGCAGCCATGAGGCACCCTGCGCTTCGGCGGCAAATTGGCCTTGGCGTTCGGCTCTCACGCTCCAACGGCACCCTGCGCTTCGGCGGCGATCAAATTGGCCTTGGCGTTCAGGCTCTCACGCTCCAACGCCAGCATCAGGGCAAGCGCCTCATTCTGTAATGATTGCAAATGTGATCTGGCGCGGGCGCGCAAATGTCAAGCCTTCTTCAGATGTGTCGGCAAAAGTAATCATCAATCAGGCTGTTGACCGGCGAAAAGCCGCGCCTGATCAATCAACGACTTTATGCCGGGCAAGGGCTGGCAGTTCACCCGTCAATATGTGATCCCGTTCAGGAGAAGCAATATTGCTTTTGTTCAACAGGCTGGGGGGAAAACTGCCTGAAGACGCCGGGCTCAGCAGGCATCGCGTGCGCTTGGCCGTAATGACGCCTATCTCCATCAATTTCTATACCGCCGTTCACCGCGTCGCCTGCCTGAAGAATTGCGCCATGCCCTTGCCGCTTTACTGGAATGCGATCAGGCACTGTTTCTTGAACAGGGCACCTCCAAACAAGATTCCCCATCCGCCATCTTGCCGGGGCAGCTTGATCCCCGCGCCCAAATTGCCTTTGTCGACATAACCGCCAGTGCCGGTGGCGGCGCAATGAATGAGCCTGGCGCCAGTAACCCGACCCAGAACCTTGCCATTCCGGCCGCGATGCTGCGCAAGATCACCACCAGCCCAAGCAGCGAATTGCGCATCATTACAATAAGCGGTGATTCGATGGCTCCGGTTTTGGAACATGGTGACATTGTGATGGTGGACTGTGCGCAGACACGGCCATCACCACCGGGCATTTTTATTGTCGATGACGGTATCGGGCTTGTGGCAAAACGTGTTGACTTGATCCCAAACACAACGCCGCAAATGCTGCGCCTGACATCGGAAAACAACCTGTATACAAATTACCAGCGGCGAATTGATGAGGTGCAGATCATCGGCCGTGTGGTATGGTTTGCCCGATCCCTATAGAAACACTGCAATAAAACATATCAAAAGCACCTCAATTTGCCTCATAGGTCCGGACATCATGCGACGACATCACCGTAAAGCCGGTCAATTACCCAAAAATGCTGTCCCGATTGAAGTCGTGATCGATCATGTTGGCGGTCGTGGCGATGGCGTTGGAACGGCGACCTATACGCATAATTACGAAACCAAAGAGCATCTTGTCTTCGTCCCGGCCACCTTGCCGACAGAGCGCGTCATCGCACAGCCGATAAGCCTGTCCGGCCAGGGCATGAAAGCGCGCATCATTGAGTTGCTTGAGGAATCGCCCGACAGGCAAGCACCCGCCTGCGATGCCTTTCCGGCTTGTGGCGGATGCAGCTTTCAACATTGGCACCCGGATAACGTCAGCAAGTGGAAGCAACAGCAGGTCGAACATTTTCTGTCCAGAGCGGGCGTGAGTCCGGGTCAATACCGGCCATTGCATACCTCGCCAATGCACAGCCGGCGCCGCGCCACCTTCCATCTAAAGCGGCTTTCTGGCGGTGTTGCCGCAGGCTTCCATGAACGTCAGGGACAGCGCATCATTGACCCGGTCGCCTGCAGCATTCTGCATCCGGGCCTGATCACATTGCTCGATCAACTGCGCGCGCTTGCCGCAGACATTCTGCCGACAGGCGCCACGATAGATGCCAGAGTCAATCTTCTCGATCAGGGCCCATGTGTGCAACTTGCCATGGCCGAGACAGGCAAGGCCACACAAGGCCTTGATAAATCGCCAGACATTATGGCCGCCCTTGGCAGCTGGGCGGCGGCAACTGGGCTTGCCAGATTGTCTATCTTACCGTCTGAAAGTCGCACCACTGCAATCCCGCTGTTCTGCCCTGCGCCGCCAACCCTGAAATTCGGCGCGATCAGCATTTCACCCCCGCCCGGCGCATTCCTGCAGGCAAGCACCGATGGCGAAGCCTGCCTGCAAAGTGCCGTTGCCGAAATTGTCGGCGATGCCAAATCGGCGGTTGATCTGTTTGCCGGATGCGGCACGCTTAGCCTGCCGCTTGTTGGTACATTGTCGGCACTGCATGCTGTCGAGCAGGATCAGGACGCCCTTGCCAGCCTCAAGGCCGGCGTCGATGCTGCCGGTGTTGGTGCACGCGTGACCACGCGTTGTTCTGACCTTGCCAACGCGCCATTGACCGTTGACGATCTGGCCAGTTTTGAAGCGGCGATTATCGACCCACCGCGGAACGGCGCCGCTGCACAGACGATGATGCTAGCCAAAAGCGAGGTTCAGCGGATCGCGATGGTCTCCTGCAACCCCGCGACTTTTGCGCGTGACGCTGCTACATTATGCGATGCAGGCTTTGTCTGTGATTGGGTGCAGGTGATTGACCAATTCAGAATGTCCAACCATATAGAAATTGTGGCGCAATTCACTGCTGGCACATCCCCAAGACGGAGGTCGCAGTGAAAAAGCGGTCAATCACCATCAAGGGCCACCAGACCAGTATTTCGCTTGAAGATGCATTCTGGGACGAATTTGTGAGATTGGCCGAAGCCAGAAACATGTCGATTGCCACGCTTGTGGCCGAAATTGATCGAAACAGAGATGGCGGGTTGTCATCGGCAATCAGACTCTATGTTCTGGCCGCGTTAAAAAAGGATAGGGTCGCTTGTGGAACAGGCGACAGCAAAGTAGATTAATAGCCTTCTCGAATGGCTGACCGGGCCAACGGCACATTTGATTGCTATTTACGATATCGACCCTTACGTCACTTGGCCCTTGGCATTTGAAATAGTTAAAAACACGCTGCTAGCGAACGGAAACCGAAAAGATGCATGTAGCCATTCTGCAAACTGGTCAGACAAACCCAGCGATGCCGCCGGAATTTCATGATTACCCTGCCCTGTTCATTGATCTTTTTACGGCAGATCCACGCGGCAACGCTTATAAATTCACCGCTGTGCCAATCATTGACAATGTGTTCCCGGAATCGATTCACGCCTTCGATGCCTATATCGTTACCGGTTCACGGCATGGGGTCTATGACGATCTTCCATGGATACCGGTTCTGATGGATTTTATCCGTGACGCGCATGCCGCTGCCAAACCGCTTATCGGCGTCTGTTTCGGCCATCAACTCATCGCCCATGCGCTTGGTGGCCATGCGGCAAAATCGTCAAAGGGCTGGGGCCTTGGCGTCAACGAAGTCGCGCTCTTTGACCAGCCGGAATGGATGCCAGCCAAAGACAGCATCCGGTTGATCCACATCCATCAGGATCAGGTCGAACAATTACCACCGGACGCCACCTTGATCGGCAGCAATGATTTTTGCCCGAACGCGATGTTCTATATCGATGACAATGTATTCTGCGTTCAGGGTCACCCTGAATTCACCATTGATTATATCGCCGCCCTGATGAAAACCAGAATTGACCTTCTTGGCGAAGAAACGGTTGAACAGGCGCTCAAAACGCTTGACCGCGGACATGATGGGCAGACCTTCGCCGGATGGGCCATTTCCTTCCTTGAACATTACCAGAAACGCCAGGCAGCTGCCTGAGACGCATAGCGGATTGCCGTCATGACCCTTGTGATTGGACTGGATACAGGCGGCACCTATACCGATGCCGCCCTGCTCGATGCAGAGGCTTCAAAGGTGCTTGCCACGGGCAAGGCTCTGACCACGCGTGAGGATCTCTCGATTGGCCTCGGCGGCGCCATTTCACGGGTGCTTGAGGCATTTGATGGCAATGCCAGTGATGTCGGGCTTGTTTCACTGTCAACGACTCTGGCCACCAATGCCGTGGTTGAAGGGGTTGGCGGACGCGTTGGCCTTGTCATGATCGGTTTTGACAGGTCGGCCCTTGAGCGGGCTGATTTGGCGCGTGCACTCGGCCAAGACCCTGTCTTTTTCATAGAAGGCGGCCACAAGCCAGATGGCACACCGCAATCAGCGCTTGATATGGACAGCCTGCGTGATGCGGCAGCGGCGCTGAAGGGTGAAGTTTCGGCATTTGCCGTTGCCGGCCATTTTGCCACGCGCAATCCCGAACATGAATTGGCTGCTCGCGATCTGTTGCGTGAAATCACCGGGCTCCCGGCAACATGCAGTCACGAGCTTTCCTCGTCACTTGGCGGCCCGAAAAGAGCGCTGACAGCCGTTCTCAATGCGCGGCTGATCAATCTTCTGGAAAAGCTGGTAAAGGCCACCGAGAGCATTATGCAGAAACAGGGGCTGCAATGCCCGTTGATGGTGGTAAAGGGCGATGGCTCGCTTCTGCATTCTGATTTTGCCCGCACCCGGCCTGTTGAAACCGTGTTGTCCGGACCGGCGGCAAGCCTCTCAGGCGCAGCCTTTCTTGCTGGCACCGACACGGCGCTGATCGCTGATATCGGGGGCACGACCACGGATATCGCCTTTTTGCACAATGGGGCGCCTCGCCTGCGGGCAGAAGGCGCGCTTGTTGGTGGCTGGCAGACCATGGTTGAAGCCGCTGAAATACGCACCTGTGGACTTGGCGGCGACAGCGAAGTACGCGCCATTACCCGCGGGCGCACTGGCGGAGTGTCTTTGGGGCCGCGACGCGCCGTGCCACTGTCGCTGATGGCGATGGATCATCCGGAAATCATTGATGTGCTGGAAAAGCAGCTTGCCCTTGCGGTACCGATGCCAACTGACGCACGTTTTGTCTTTCCAATCATGCCAGATGGCGTGCCAAATTGGCTCACACGCTCAGAGACACGGCTTGCCGAAAGAGCGATTGAATGCGGCCCAACCAGCGTTGCCGAAATTGCCGCAACGCAGCTTGCGCTGGGTGCCGTTGACCGGTTGATCAGCCGTGGCCTTTTGGGCCTTGCAGCATTCACCCCAACGGATGCAGCGCACGTACTTGGCACCTTTACCGACTTTAACAACAAAGCCGCAAATCTGGGCGCCAGTCTGATGGCGCGTCAGAAAAATGGCCGCGGTGAGCCGATCGCTGAAGATGCAAAAATGATTGCGCAGATTACCCTGTCCGAGCTTCATCGGCGCTCGGCCTTGGCATTGATGGATGCCGCCTTTGGCGCATGATGGCGCCGGCGAGGGTCAGGCCAGCACCAATCCCCTTCTGGCACCGTTGTTTGACAGCGCTCAGTCAGAAGACAAAAAACTTGTGAATATCAGCATGCAGCTTGGCACCAATCTTGTCGCGCTCGGCGCTTCGGCGACAACGCATTATCCGCCGCTTTCCAAGCTATTGGGTGTTGAAGTGGCAGTGCCAGAACATGCCGATGTTGCTGGCGCGGTTGGTGCCGCAATCGGGTCTGTTCGGCAACGTGTAATGATTTCCATCAGCCAGCCAAGCGAGGGCAAGTTCCGGGTTCACATTCCTGACGGACCGGTTGACTTTGCCGAACGTGATAAGGCACTGGACAAGGCGCGTGATACCGCCCGCCGTTTGGCCACCACCAGAGCCGAAAATGCGGGTGCAAGGCATATTGATGTGACGCTGAGCGAAGAGATAAAAGAGGTCTACCTCTCTGCAAACAAGACGCTATTTATCGAAGCCTTCATCTATGCCACAGCCGAAGGGCGGCCCGGCTAGGCGGCAATGACGATCCCCCGGCACGGCTAGAACAGCCGCTCCTGAATCGTGTGACAGGTGGCATCAAACGCCTTCTTGTCAGTGAACGTCACCTTGGTTGCCCGTATCGCACCTGCAGGCCGGTCATCGCTTACCTTTCGGTCTTCCCACGAGATCCGCATCTTTCCGGAAAACCGGTTCAAAGTCATATCCACCAGCTGCACATGCATGCGGGTCGGTACCAATGGTTGGCCATTCAGACGCGCTTTCACATGCGCACCGCTCTCACGCTGCTCCTTCAGCAGAACCTCATCATTACTCGCCGAAATCGTCACAATATGGGTGTTTTCTGCCGTGCCGAACTGGTCATCTGTTGCAACTGGTGGCTGTTCGGCACTGACATCCTGCAAGACCACATTAGGCACAAAGGTCTGGCTGCGAAGCCGCTCCTTGCGCTCAAAAGGCTGAAGCTTGATTTGCGTAAAAACATCACCGTTGCGCGTGACTGACAGATAGATCGTGCCGTCAAAACTATCCGACGGCACATCTGGCAGCCAGTCAGAATCGACGGTGAATTGACCATCGCATACCAAAAACACTGTGGTGATCGGGTCGGGATCTGGCTAATCCGCTAACAGTGGTGGCGCCAAACCACTGGCCACCAAACCAACGGCCGCCACACACCCTAGCTCTGTTTTTTTTCCCAGCCGGCCAGTTCAGCCATGATCTCGTCATTGTGCTCGCCGCACATTGGCGGGGGCCGGCGATAGCTCACTTTCGTCCGGCTGAACTTGACCGGATTACCGATGAGATTGACACCGTCGTTACCCGCTTTTGGATGGTTCATGGTGATCTTCATCTCACGGGCTTCGACCTGATCGCTGGCAAAAACATCGGCAACCGTGTGGATCGCCCCGCCCGGCACATTCGCTTTATCAAGCGCCGCAACGAGCTTGTCGCGTTCCCACTTGGCCACTTCATCAACAAGGATCGGGATCAGCGTCTCGCGGTTTTCGAGGCGCTTTTGGTTGGTCTGATAGTCCGTGTCCTCGGCCAGCTCTGGCCGTCCCAGAATATCGCAAAAGCGCGCAAATTGCGTGTCATTGCCCGCAGCCACAATCAAATGCCCGTCACATGTGGCAAAAACCTGATAGGGAACGATATTGGGGTGCTGGTTACCCATCCGGCTTTGCGGTGCGCCGGACATCAGATAATTCGTCCCCGAATTGATCAACCAGGCGATCTGCGTATCAACCAGACCAAGGTCAATATGCTGGCCCTCACCGGTAGCGTCGCGGTGCCGCAGCGCCGCCAGTATGGCCGTGGTGGCATACATCCCGCACATCACATCGGCAATGCCGACACCAACCTTCATCGGCTCGCCATCAGGGTCGCCGGTCAGGCTCATCATCCCGCCATAGGCCTGCGCCAGCAGATCATAGCCCGGGCGATGAGCATGCGGGCCTGTCTGGCCAAAGCCGGAGATTGAGCAATAGACAATCGCCGGGTTGGATTTGCTCAGCCATTCATAATCCAGCCCATATTTCGCCAGACCACCAACCTTGAAATTTTGAATCACAACATCGCAATGCTTGACCAGACGGTGAATCACCGCCTGTCCCTCTGGCGCAGTAATATCCACCGCCAAAGAGCGCTTGTTACGGTTCGAAGACAGGTAATAGGCACTTTCCCCGGAGAGATTGCCCGCATCATCAGCGAGAAAGGGTGGCCCCCATGACCGTGTGTCATCGCCGGTACCGGGCTTTTCCACCTTGATCACATCGGCGCCATAATCACCAAGCAATTGTGTGCAGGTTGGACCCGCCAGAATGCGCGAAAGATCCAGAATCCGAAGGCCCGAGAGCGGACCTTGATTCATCTCATCTGTTGAAACAGCCAAATTTCCGTCTCCAAAACCCTGTAAAACATCCCAACCACAAGCACGCGATGCGCCTGTGTCGCGGGCAATCATGCCTCATTGTTACCATTTTGACAAAAAGGGCGAAAGGGAATCTGACCGTCGCCGTTTCACCCTTGCCTGGCCAGAAGATCCGTCAGGATCGAAGGCACCATATCAGGAATATCGCTGGCGATCAGGCCGGGTCCAAATCGCTTTGCCGCCTCTGCGTGCACCCAAACCGCCACACAGCAAGCGGCAAAGGCTGGCATCGATTTTGCCAGCAAACCGGTGATCAATCCGGCACGCACATCGCCGATGCCAGCGCTGGCCAGATAGGGAAAGGCATGGTGTGGGCCCGGCGGTCTTCGCGTTGGCACACGGTCAAAACCTGCAACACGGCACGCAACCTTTAAATGGCAGGCCACATCAATCGAGCCATGATGCAAAGGTTCTAGATCACCAATTGAATTCAAAGGGTGACGTCAATCATCACCGGCGCCTTTGCCTGCCGTATGAATATGAAGGGCAACAGACGTTTTCATCCCAGTCTGGCTGGTTCTCACCACTTCGTTGTCGTACGGCTGGCCAGCAAAAGCGCTCTCCGGCCTGATTTTGGCGAGGGATTCTCGAGGAAGCCGTGGGTTCTAACCAATTGAACTACAGCTTTGCCTGCCGTAAAGCAGAAGAGCACAGACGAACGCGATGGATGCTTGAGCTTGCGCGAACGCTGCTTGAGTGCTTTTGCCTCAATCTGCCGGATCCGCTCGCGGGTCACGCTGAATTGCTGGCCCACTTCCTCTAGCGTATGGTCGGTATTCATGCCGATACCAAAGCGCATCCGCAAGACACGCTCTTCGCGCGCGGTCAGGCTGGCAAGCACCCGCGTTGTCGTCTCGCGCAAATTGGCATGGATCGCCGCATCGAGCGGCTGGACGGCATTTTTGTCTTCGATAAAATCACCAAGATGGCTGTCTTCCTCGTCACCGATCGGCGTTTCAAGGCTGATCGGTTCTTTCGCAATCTTCAAAACCTTGCGCACCTTGTCGATCGGCATGGACAGCTTTTCAGCAAGCTCTTCGGGGGTTGGCTCGCGGCCGATTTCATGCAGCATCTGCCGCGAAGTGCGGACAAGCTTGTTGATCGTTTCGATCATATGCACCGGAATACGGATGGTGCGCGCCTGATCGGCGATCGACCGGGTGATCGCCTGACGAATCCACCAAGTTGCATAGGTCGAGAATTTATAACCGCGACGATACTCAAATTTATCGACAGCCTTCATCAGGCCGATATTACCTTCCTGAATCAGGTCAAGGAATTGCAGGCCACGGTTGGTGTATTTCTTCGCAATAGAGATCACCAGCCGCAAATTCGCCTCGACCATTTCCTTCTTTGCCCGGGCAGCCTCGCGCTGGCCACGCTGAATGGTCTGAATAACTTCGCGGAATTCAGGGATCGACAGACCGACATCGTCAACGACCAGCCTGATCTTGTCCTGAATTTCGGCAATTTCATCAGCCTTGGTGTCTGCCAGCTTCTTCCATGCCTTTCCGGACATGGCCTTGCCGGGCCAGTCGGCAACACACTCGCGACCGCTCCACAGCTCCAGCACCTGCTCGCGTGACAGGCCACAATCTGTCGTGGCACGCATCATCCGACCTTCAATTGTGGTCACATGCTTGTTCAGGGTAAACAGCTGTTCGGTCAGCCCCTCAATCCGGTTCGGATTGAAAATGACCCCTTCCATCAATTCGACAAGACGGATTTTCAGGTCGAGATGCGCGGCTTCACTGCGGGCCACCATTGGCTGGTCACTGGCCATGCGGGCAAGGCGCCGGTCCTGAGATTTGGTGAAGGCCTTGAAGGTGGTGCTGATCTCGTCAAACAGCTCAATCATCTGGTCGCGTACGGCGTCTTCCATCGCCGCCAACGACATATTCAGATCGTCACTGTCATCGCGATCATCATTGGCATCACGAGTCGAGGTGTCGGTGTCACTGTCACCGCTCTCATCATCCTCATCCTCGTCCTCTTCTTCTTCGGGCTCATCTTCATCTTCTTCAAAGGCGTCCTCATCGAGATCCTCGTCAAGATCACCCTCGTCATCGCCTTCAACCAGCGGGCCACCATTCAGCCTCGTGTAGGTTGTCTCAAGATCAATGATGTCGCGCAATGGCACAACGCCATCAGCGATCTGGTCCCGCCAATGCAGCAAGGCACGGATCGTCAGCGGTGATTCGCAAATCCCGCCAATCATCATCTCACGGCCTGCTTCAATCCTCTTCGCAATGGCGATTTCGCCTTCGCGCGAGAGAAGTTCAACGCTGCCCATTTCACGAAGATACATCCGCACCGGATCATCGGTGCCGGACACCTCACTGTCAGACAAATTGCCAGCGGCGCGACCTTCTTCTTCGGTCTCATCGTCAGCGTCATCGCTTTCGGCGCTATCGACAACAGAAACGCCCATCTCACTGAGCGCCGACATCACGTCATCGATCTGCTCCGATGTGAAATCTTCAGCCGGAAGCGCGGCGTTGAGCTCGTCATGCGTGACGAAGCCTCGCTCCTTGCCAAGCTTCATAAGCGTCTTGATTGTCTGCTGGGCGGTGTCGGCGCTGGCGGCTTCAACAGTCGCGTCGTCTGAGTTGACCTCTGGCTCTGCCTGCTTTTTTTGTTTCACTGCCATAAGCTCTTCGTGTCTCCAAGATGTCCGGTAAAAGGCCAATCAAACGACTGGCTTTGATCACCGATTCAATCGACCCTCTAAAACCCAAACCGGGCTGTTGCCATGTTTTCACCGTCAGATAAACGGCGCACCGCATGACTTTTTGACCCTTTTCATTCCAACAAGCACCCGGAACAAACCGACTGCCTATTTTGGTGATTGAGCCGCTGTTGAGAACACCCCTGATTTTCCGCTAACGAGGTTTAGCAATTCTTCGAGTTGTCTGCCAGCCTCTTCACTGGATAAGGACTTCGGGTCGCACCCGAGTCGCGCCTTCATTTCGTCTCCCACCAGCGCAGCCAGCTGTTCTGACATGCCCGATCCATTTAAATGATATGTTAACGCCTCTACGTCAAGGTCCGGATCACCAATAACGGCATCAATCATGGCTTTTTTTAGCGATTCGAGTCCCGCATCTCCAGAGTCTGATGACAAGAGCTGCTCATAGGCACCAGTAATCAATTCTGGATGTGCCAGCAAAAGTGCCAATATGGCACGGTGACGATTGATCATCCCCGTACTTGGTCGCCGCACCGCCGCACGACGCATCGGCATCATGCCGCCCTGTTGCCGCCCTGCGTTCCGCATCGCAGAAATGCGTGTTTCGATCTCGTCACCATAGGCACTTCGGACCTGATTGTTGGCGATCAGCCTGACCCGGTTGCGAACTTCCTGCCAAAATTGTGCGCGCGCTTCGGGTTGCCGCACATCATGCTGCGCGGCAATTCCATCCCACAGGCTGTCAACCAGTGAACGCGCCGTTGCCAGAACTTTTGAAAACCCCTCGCTTCCGGCCTCACGCAACAGATCATCGGGGTCCTTGCCGGCAGGCAGCACCGCCAAGCGTGCCGATTTTCCGGGTGTCAGCAGCGGTAAAATACGCTCAAGGGCGCGCATTTGTGCACGCTGTCCGGCGGCATCGCCGTCAAAGCAAAGTATCGGTTCATCATGCAATTTCCACAGCAAGCCGATCTGCTCTTCGGTGAGCGCTGTACCAAGCGGAGCAACAGCCGCAGCCACCCCGCTTTGGTGAATAGCAATGACGTCCATATAGCCTTCCGCCACAACCAGTGGCAGATTGCGGCGCAACGCCTCTCGCGCCTGAACCCACCCATACAGGACCGCCTTCTTGGCAAAGGTTGGCCCATCGCCGGAATTAAGGTATTTGGGCTGCGCATCGCCCAACGCCCGCGCACCAAAGGCAATCACCTTGCCTTGCCGATTTTCAATCGGGAACATCACCCTGTCGCGAAAATAGTCGAACAATGACCCATCGCGGTCCGACCGGCGAATCACGCCAGCGGCCAGCATGTCATCTTCATTGAATCCATTGGCTGCAAGTGCGGCCCGCAGACCGTTTCGTGGGGCATATCCAAGACGATAGGTGCTGATGATCTGTTCAGGCAATCCACGGCTCTGCACATAGCGTGCGGCATCGCGCCCATCATCATGCTTGAGCGCGTCCTGAAAAAACCGCGTTGTCACCTCCAGAATATCCAGAGCCGCTTTACGTTGCGCCATTTTCTGTGTGTCTTGGGGCGTGCTGCGTGGCACAGCAACACCTGCCATTTCGGCAAGCCGTTCAACAGCCTCGAGAAAATCCAGACCATCTGTTTCCCGCAGAAATGAGATGGCGTCACCATGAACCCCGCACCCGAAGCAATGGTAAAACCCATCATCATCGACAACGGAGAATGACGGGGTCTTTTCTGAATGGAAAGGACATAGTCCGGTGTGCCGTCGGCCTTTACGCACAAGTTTGACGCGGCGGCCGATGACATCCGACAAAGGCACGCGCTGGCGCAAATCCTCTATGAATTCAGGTGACACAGCCATCTTGAACATTCCCGATCTTGACGCACAGCAATCAGGCAGGTGCCAAATTCGCCAGCGGCCTACCACCATATCGCGACAGGCAAGAAGACGCCAGCGAACTAAAGATCACCTGTCGGCTTCAAGCAACCATCAACCCAAGGGGGATTGAAACTGCGATCCGGGGTTGCCTTTGCCATCAAGGCAGTTCGGCGATCAGCCCATCAATGCCTGTTTGACGGCCTGGCTTGCCGAAGAGAAATCCATCTGTCCGGCATAATCCTTCTTCAAGAAGGCCATAACCTGTCCCATGTCTTTCACTGATGATGCGCCGGTTTCGGCAATCGCCTTCTTGATGGCATCTGCCATTCCCGCTTCATCAAGCTGCTCAGGCAGGAATTGCTTGATGATGCTGATTTCCTGCTCTTCCGAATCAGCAAGCTCAGGCCGACCACCCTCACGGTACATTTTTGCCGACTCGTTACGTTGTTTGATCATTGTCTGCAAAAGGCCGAGAATTTCATCATCGGCAATCCCGTCAGCGTTTCCATTCGAACGCGCGGCAATGTCTCGGTCCTTCAGCGCAGCACTGATCAAGCGCATCGTACTAAGGGCCATTTGGTCCTTAGCTCGGAGCGCCTCTTTCATCGCCGCCGAAATTTCTTCACGCATGTCCCCACATCCTTCCGTTATAAAAACGGGGCTGTTCCAACGAGCGAGGCTTTTACCCGCTTGTCGGAAAAGCTGCAAGCGCTTTGTTTGGGGATAAAATACCTCGAATTAGCAAATCTTCACACTGTTTTGAAAAAAAGGGCGCCACGCTTCAAAGAAGCGGCGTCTGAACACTTGACCATTTGCGGGTGCTCTTGTATCACAACCCCCGTTTGCGACCTTGGTCGCCAGACCCTGTGATGGCACACAGGTTGATTTCACAGATTGGCAAGGGAAGCTATGGGGCAGACGATGAACTCTGGCCAGTATTTTGCTGCGCTACGCGCCGGTCGGGAGAATCCGACGGCGGTCCTCGTTCTCTCTGATGGCACGGTCTTCGCCGGTATTGGCTACGGCGCCGCCGCGACAAGGGTTGGAGAAGTCTGTTTCAATACTTCAATGACCGGTTATCAGGAAATTATGACTGACCCGTCTTATGCCGGGCAAATCATCACTTTCACATTCCCGCATATCGGCAATGTTGGCACCAACGCCAAAGACTTTGAGACGACAACGCCGGCAGCGCTCGGCATGATCACCCGCCAGCCAGTCACCGCACCGGCAAATTGGCGCAGCGATGAAACCCTCGAAAACTGGCTGGTTGCACATGGCATGCCCGGAATCGCCGGCATTGACACCCGCGCCCTGACACGCCGGATTCGCGATCATGGCGCGCCTCACGGCGTATTATGTCATGATCCCGAGGGCAATATCGACATCGACAAATTGGTGAAGATGGCCGCCGAATGGCCGGGCCTCAAAGGGATGGACCTTGCCAGCGAAGTGACCAGCGCCGAGAGTCACGCATGGAACGAAGGCAGCTGGCAGCTGGATACATCAAGCCACAAGACAACAGACGCAAAATATAATGTTGTTGCCATGGATTTTGGCTGCAAGCACAACATCCTGCGCTGTCTTCAGGATGTCGGCTGCAACGTTACTGTAGTCCCTGCCGAGACCAGCGCCGCCGATATATTGGCACTGCAACCGGACGGTGTGTTCCTGTCAAATGGCCCGGGCGATCCGGCGGCGACGGCAAATTATGCCGCCGACAACATCGCCGCGCTTATCGATGCAAACATGCCTGTCTTCGGCATCTGCATTGGCCACCAGCTGATGGCTCTGGCGATGGGTGCGAAAACCTTCAAAATGGACCGCGGGCATCGCGGGGCCAATCACCCGGTAAAGGATCTGGCCACCGGACGTATTGAAATCACCAGCCAGAATCACGGTTTTGTCGTTGATCCGGACAGTTTGCCGGACGAACTTGAGGTCACGCACATCTCGCTATTTGACAAGTCAATAGAGGGGTTGCGGCACAAGGACAAACCTGCCTTCTGCGTACAATATCACCCCGAATCTTCACCCGGGCCACATGACAGCCGCTATTTGTTTAAAAGGTTCACCAGCCTGATGGATGCGAGGAAAAGCTGACAATGCCACGCCGCGATGACATCAAATCCATTCTGATTATCGGTGCCGGACCTATTATCATTGGTCAGGCTTGTGAATTTGACTATTCCGGCGCGCAGGCCTGTAAGGCACTGAAGGCGGATGGCTACCGGGTCATTCTGGTCAATTCAAACCCCGCCACCATCATGACTGATCCGGAGATGGCGGACGCCACCTATATAGAGCCGATCACTCCCGACACCGTGGCACAGATCATCGCCGCAGAACGCCCCGATGCCTTGCTGCCGACAATGGGTGGCCAGACCGCACTGAATACGGCGCTGTCACTCTATAAGGACGGCACGCTGGAAAAATATGATGTTGAATTGATTGGCGCACGTCCCGCCTCAATCGAGATGGCGGAAGACCGGGAATTGTTCCGTCTCGCGATGGAGCGTATTGGCCTCGAATGCGCGCGTGCCCGTACCGTTAACAATTTTGAGGATGCGCTTGAAAGCCTCGATTTTGTTGGATTGCCAGCAATTATTCGGCCGTCATTCACGCTTGGTGGTGAAGGCGGTGGCATTGCCTATAACCGCAGCGAATTTGAAGAGATCGTGCGCAACGGACTTCGCCTGTCGCCTGTCAGCGAGGTTCTGATCGAAGAATCCGTTCTCGGCTGGAAAGAGTTCGAGATGGAAGTCGTGCGCGACACGGCGGACAATTGCATCATCATCTGCTCGATTGAGAATATCGACCCGATGGGCGTTCACACCGGCGACTCGATCACCGTTGCACCGGCATTGACCCTGACCGACAAGGAATATCAGGCGCTTCGTGATGCCTCTCTCGCCGTATTGCGCGAAATCGGTGTTGATACCGGCGGGTCAAATGTCCAGTTTGCGGTCTGTCCAAATACCGGTCGCATTCTCGTGATTGAGATGAACCCGCGGGTCAGCCGTTCATCGGCGCTGGCCTCGAAGGCGACAGGGTTTCCAATTGCCAAGGTCGCGGCAAAGCTGGCCGTTGGCTATACGCTTGATGAACTGGCCAATGACATTACCGGTGTCACACCGGCAAGCTTTGAGCCGACCATCGATTATGTCGTCACCAAAATTCCGCGTTTCACCTTTGAAAAATTCTCTGGTGCCGAGGCAAAATTATCAACCTCAATGAAATCGGTTGGCGAGGCGATGGCGGTTGGCCGAAGCTTTGAGGAAAGCCTGCAAAAAGCCCTGAGGTCAATGGAGACCGGCTTGACCGGCCTTGACGAAGTGCCCATGCCGGAACCGGACCCGGCACTTGGTGAAGACCCGTTGCGCGGTTGGCTTGGCGAGCTGGTACCTTTCCGGATTTTGCGTATCGCCCAGGCCGTGCGCGCCGGTATGGATCTTGCCGAGCTGCAGACTGTCACCGGCTGGGACAAGTGGTTCATTGAGCGGATTGCCGCGATCATCGAAGCTGAAAAGATGGTCGAGAGCGAGGGTCTGCCGGAAGACAATATTGGGCTTGGCTATCTGAAATCCATGGGATTTTCAGACGCGCGGCTTGCCGCATTAACCGGACAAAGCGCCGCCGCAGTAGCCGCAAAACGCCGCGCCGCAGGCGTTCACCCTGTTTATAAGCGCATCGATACCTGTGCTGCCGAATTTGCCTCGGAAACCGCCTATATGTATTCCAGCTATGAGCTGGCGGTGAATGCCGAATGCGAGGCGGCGCCGTCTGAGCGGAAAAAGGTTGTGATTCTGGGCGGCGGGCCGAACCGGATTGGTCAGGGCATCGAATTTGACTATTGCTGCGTTCATGCCTGCTATGCGCTTGCCGATGCCGGTTATGAAACGATCATGATCAACTGTAATCCGGAGACGGTATCGACCGATTATGACACTTCGGACCGCCTGTATTTTGAGCCGTTGACCGACGAAGATGTGATTGAAGTCATCACCCGCGAGTCGCAGAACGGCACCTTGCACGGCGTCGTTGTCCAGCTTGGCGGGCAAACACCATTGAAGATCGCCGCCGCACTTGAAGATGCCGGCATTCCGATTCTTGGCACCAGCCCGGATGCCATTGACCTTGCCGAAGATCGCGAGCGCTTCCAGCAATTGCTGCAAAGGCTGGATCTGCTGCAGCCCGAAAACGGCATTGCGCATTCTGCCGAAGAAGCGCGCGAGATCGTCCAACGCGTTGGCCTGCCAGTGGTGATCCGGCCGTCCTATGTTCTGGGCGGGCGGGCCATGGAAGTGGTTCATGTCGAGGCGGATCTGGAACGCTATATGCGTGATGCGGTTGTTGTTTCCGGCGACAATCCGGTGCTGATTGACCGGTTCCTTAACAACGCCATTGAAGTGGATGTTGACGCGCTGTGCGATGGCACTGACGTCTATATCGGCGGCATCATGGAACATATTGAAGAAGCCGGCATCCATTCCGGTGACTCCGCCTGCTCGCTGCCGCCACAACATCTCTCGGATAAATTGCTGGCCGAATTGCGCCGCCAGACAGACGCATTGGCGCGCGCACTGAATGTGGTTGGTCTGATGAATGTGCAGTTTGCGATCAAGGACGAAGATATCTATCTGCTGGAGGTCAATCCCCGCGGCAGCCGCACGGTGCCTTTCGTGGCCAAAACCACGGGCGTGCCGCTTGCCAAAATCGCCGCACGGGTCATGGCTGGCGAAAAGCTTGCCAGCTTCAATCTTTCCGACATCACGCTTGATCATGTTGCGGTCAAAGAAGCTGTCTTCCCCTTTGCAAGGTTCCCCGGCGTTGATGTATTCCTTGGCCCCGAGATGAAATCCACCGGCGAGGTTATGGGCATCGACACCGATTTTGGCCGGGCCTTTGCCAAAAGCCAGCTTGGTGCCGGTGTCAGATTGCCGACCTCTGGCACTGTCTTTGCCTCGGTCAAGGATGAAGACAAGCCCGCCTTTATCGAAATCTGCCGTGATCTGGTTGCTGCCGGTTTCAAGATTGTCGCCACCGGTGGCACAACGCGCGCACTTCACGAGGCAGGGGTTGAGGCAACACCGATCAACAAGGTCATGGAAGGCCGACCACATGCTGTTGATGCAATGCTGTCCGGCGAGATTCAGCTTGTTTTCAACACCGCCAAGGGCGCCGCGGCGATAAAGGATTCGTTTTCGCTGCGCCAGACATCATTGACGAACAATATTCCCTATTATACCACCGTGTCGGGAAGCCGTGCCGCAGTTGAGGCCATCAAGGCCATGCAGCAGGGAGACCTTGGCGTGCGCACCTTGCAGGATTATCTGGCAGACATTACGTCTTGAGCAAGGCGCAAGCCATACCATATAGTAAAAAGCCGTTATTATGGTGCATCATAGCAGCGGCAGAGCAAAACAGGCCAAGGCCCGGGTCATAAAGGCGCGGGGACTGGTTGTGTTTTGCGTGAACAGAAATTTGATGGACAGGCATCATGGAAAAGATACCGTTTACCCCGCAAGGGCTCGAAACCATAAAGGCTGAACTGGCGCATCTGAAAAATACCGAGCGTCAGGCGGTGATCAACGCCATCGCCGTTGCGCGTGAGCATGGCGACCTGTCTGAAAACGCCGAATACCACGCCGCGCGTGAGCGTCAGTCTTTTATCGAAGGCCGCATTTCCGAGCTGGAGGACGTAACCAGCCGCGCCGAGGTGATCGATGCCAGCAAGCTGACCGGCGAGACGGTGACATTCGGCACCAGCGTTGGCGTTGCCGATGAGGAAACCGACGAAGAGTCGATCTATCACATTGTCGGGCCGTATGAGGCCGATATCTCCAAGGGGCTTGTCTCGACATCATCGCCGATTGCGCGCGGCCTGATTGGCAAACGCATGGGCGATTCTGCCGAGGTACACACCCCTGGCGGCATCAAAAGCTATGAGATCATCTCGATAGAGCTGTTCGACATGAAAAAGGTCGCGGGCTAGCCCCTGCCCCCGAAAATAAAACGCATGGCACGCGCAGTTCCAGAGATGGAGCTGCGATTCAATTTTTGCCGCCAGTGGCTTCAGGGACACGATCTTAACGAAAAATTAGCGAGTGCCATTTTACCATCCCTGAAATTGACAGGAGGAAACTATGGCAAAATGGAATGATCTACCTTGGCGAGAGGATGGTATAAAGCCGCAGAACAATGGCGGGATAAGTGTTTTTTGAATGACGGGTCAATTTTTGACTATGGGAACATCTGGACGAGAGAAACATCCTGACATTGAAGGAACGAATTCTGGACGATCCAGACACCAGTGACCAAAATTTCTATGAGAAGCTGGAGTTGCAGCTTTATCGCGCCCCGAGGGATTCGGTGCTGCTGATGGCCGAACTCATGTGGTTTATCTATCTGCAGGTCGACAGCCAGTGCCAGATTCTCCGAATATTTGACTATCAACAAAATGGGAGACAAAGCGAAATAAAATTGCCGAAATTTTATCTTGGTGGTGTTCGATTGAAACCGATGTTTCGAGCCCCAAGCACTTTCCTTGCGATCAGGCCATCTATGTTATTTCAGCGCTTGCGATATATTTTGCCTGTCCTGTTGGACTGGAAACAACTGCCATTAAGCAAACGACTAGCATACAAAGATACGAGCAAATGTTTGGGATTTGGCAAATTACAAAGAGATTAGCAAACAATCACCACCATGGAGGTTTTTTCTTTTGTATCCAGATGAGTTCAAGAGGATGGTTAGCTCAGACCACAAAAATAATGCGATGGATCATTTCGGGCCAAATTGAACATGGGCACCTCTCAATTTACGGGATCATCAATGCTCCAGACTGACAAAGGCAATTTATGAAATTGACTTAAACCGATTTCCAAACGAGATGATTGATTTTATTTAGAATAAGGACTCATGTCAATGGACATTGGAAATACATGCCGAGATGGGAACGCTGCTCTGGAAACTCGGACATCGGCAAGCCACTTGCCTCATTCGCGAAGAAAAAAGTAGCCCGATATTGAGTCAAATTCCGTTAAGCCTCGAAGAAATAGAGGAAAAGAAACCGGCTTCAGCGCACCATTAAAAGACTTCAAACCCATTAGCCCTGAACGCAGCTAACCCTTCGAAAATGCCGCGTAGATTAAAACATGGCGCTTTAATCTGAATTAGGAACCATCAGAAACATATCAAAAATTGGTCGCCAACGCAAGTTCACAAAAAACCTTTATCTGATGGGCTGACAATCAATGGCATAGATGATCTGGCGCAAAACCGATTTTGCCGCTGGCCATCAGTAGAAGATTTCAGGGGCTGAATGCGGATTTGAATAATAACCGCCTCGCCGCCCCTACCCCTCAACGCCGTCGATCGGCACGCCGGGCAGGCGCTTTGCCGAGCGGATGGCAAGCGCTGTTTTCACATGGCTGACATTCGGCGCGGGGTGAGCTTGCTGGTCAAAAACTTCTGAAAATCATCCCAGTCATGCGCCACGATCTTTAGCAGAAAATCCGTCTCGCCCATCAGCATGTGGCATTCACGCACCTGCGGCCGGGCGCTGACCATCTTCAAATTCTGAAGGTCGGCCTCGGCCTGACTGGTCAACCCGACAAAGGCAAAGACATTGACCGAATAGCCAAGCGCATCAGCGTCAATTTCGGCGTGATAGCCGCGGATGATGCCTGCCTCCTCAGCACCCGCACGCGCCGCAGGCATGGCGGCGCCAGATACCGGCCCGCTTGGCCAGATCGACATTGGTGATCCGACCATCTTCCTGCAGATCGTGCAGAATTTGTCTGTCCACACCATCCAGTTTCATTTTTCCAGAATTAGCCATTGTTCCCGGCATCCACTCGACCGCGGCGCCAATGGCACCGCCTTTGCATGAAGGACGCTAGATCAGGGCATATCGCCTTTGCCACAACCCTGCTTTGCGTTTGCGCGATGATAGAACGCGAAGATAGATCAAGGCAAGGTGATTTGCGTAATATTATTGCGCGTGCAAGCAAGCGCGATTAAACATAGTTATTGAGGAGCAATCAGCTTGCGTGGGCCGATCACGTCCACAAACCTTGCAAATTCACACATCCCGGGTAGTGGCGCAGGAGGCCGCCTGAATATGGCAACACGGGTCAAACCGAACGACAGCAAAGCCGAAAAGGCGCAAGGCCTGCGCCTGTGGGCACTCAGCGATGGCACATCGGGCATGCATGCACAATGCGTGGCGATGGCCAATGCGGTAAAACGCCATCGCGCCGACGCCTCAATCGCCGAATTCAAGCTGTCGCCACATCCGCTACTCCGCGCCCTGCCGTGGCTTGGTGCATGGCTTGCCGATCCTGCCACTCTATGCGGCGAACACATCGGATACGGGGGCGGGTGGTGCCACCACCGCGCCGCCGCACAAGGCGAATTTCCGATATTCTGATCACCTGTGGGCGGCGTGTTGCCGGACTTGGTCTGGCGCTGTGCCGCCGCGCCCGCAAAGCCGGTGTGCAAACACAGCATGTGCATTTGCAAGACCCGCGACTATCGCCATCACTGTTTGATGCTTTGGTCGTGCCGCAGCATGATCCAGCGCGCGGACCAAATGTCATCACATCACAGGTGCGCTGAACCGCCCTGACACCCGATATGTTGCGCCGCAAATGATGGATCTGCCATCGCGCTGGCTGGTTCGTGATACCACACCGACAGTGGTTGTCATGCTTGGCGGGGACAACCGCCGCTATAAAATCAGCGCGGCAATGATGGACCGGCTAGCACAGCAGTTACAGACATTTGCCGCCAGCGAGTCGATGCGCATTGTTCTGTTGGCATCACAGCGAAGCCCTGACGGCCTTGTTAAGCGGCTTTCAACGGCGCTCGCGGACAGCGTTGTCATGCTTGTCGCGCCGGATGAGCCAAACCCCTATCCGGGGATCCATGGCCTTGCCGATGCGGTGATCGTGACATCGGACTCGGTGAATATGGCAAAGTGAGGCAACAATCACTGGAAAACCGGTTCTGATTGCCAGCTGGCGAGAGCCGAACGCGGCCAGCCCCACAGGTGAAAAAGGCCGCATCGCCGCCTTCCATCAGAATATGATGGCGGCGCATACCGCACCTCTTGGCACCGAACTGCGCGCAAACGCTTTACCGCGCTTGATGAAATGGACAATATCTGCACCCGCCTGCTGGGTATTTTGGGGCGTTTGCGCGATGATAGAACGCTAAGATAGATCAAGGCAAAGGTGATTTGCGTAATATTATTGCGCGTGTAAGCAAGCGCGATTAAACATAGTTATTGAGGAGCAATCAGCTTGCGTGGGCCGATCACGTCCACAAACCTTGCAAATTCACACATCCCGGGTAGTGGCGCAGGAGGCCGCCTGAATCTGGAACACGGGTCAAACCGAACCACAGCAAAGCCGAAAAGGCGCAAGGCCTGCGCCTGTGGGCACTCAGCGATGGCACATCGGGCAATGCATCGCCGCCAATGCGTGGCGATGGCAAAATGCGATGTGTTAAAACGCCATCGCGCCGACGCCATTTTCAATCGCACAAATCATCAGCTGTCGCCTGAAATCCGCATACCCGCGCCCTGCCGTGGCTGACGCATGGCTATACGATCCTGCCACTCATGCGGCTAAACGTCGGATAACTTTCCAGGGTGGTGCCACCCCCATCGCCGCCGGCATTCAGGCGAATTGATGTGGGTTTTTCATTCTGATCAGCCTAAATCTGCTGGCAAGCTGTTGCCGAAACTTGCCGATGTGCTCTGAGATTGCTCTTGGCATGCCTTCCATCCGCGCCATCCAGAATACGCAGCGCGTGTCGGGCAACAAAGCGCCACGTCCGGTAAGCTGGAGGCCATTTTGCGGACAAAGAGTGAAACCCCAAGATGCGTCTCCAACGCCGGATCTGCTGACTGACGGCACTCTGGGTCAATTCTTCAGCAGCAGTTTGAAATCCAGCGCGCGGACTCAAAGGTTCGCAAACCGTTCACATGGCGGCAATTGGCGCATTTGCCCCCTTCTCTCAAGTTCAAGGCTTTAAACTAATTTAACTGAATTTGCGCCGCCATTTGAAAGAAATGGAGCTTGCTCTGGCGTTCAATTCTCTGGCTGGTTCGTGAATACCGCAAACCACGGCGTGTTGCCAATTTTTTCTGCTATTGAATTTTGGATCAAGTCTCCTTTCTTTGAGTTAATCAGCGCAAGGCAAATTTGATGGAAGTGCAGGTAGCGCAGGCAACATGGTTACAAAACACCCTTCCAGAGCCGCCAGTACGATGCTCGCCTGCGCAAGATGCAGCTTCTGAAGCATGATCCAGCGGCAAAAATGCAGAAAATGCGCCACTTCGTCTGGCTGAAAGGACGTCATCAAGACGTCTGTTTCATGATGCGGCGCATTCCAAAAGCCGAAGGCGCCAGCAAAGAACGATTAAACCCCAAAGGCTTTGAAAGATGAGTTGGATGAGTCCAACCTGTGCAAACCGGGATCTTTCGCCAAAGATTTGCCATGGTGCGGTGATCGTGACATCGCTACTCGGTGACCGATAATCGCGCCGACTGCAAAAAGCAGTTCAACAAGGGCATATGGAAAACCTCGTCCTACAAATGATTGCCGAGATGATGACGGTGTATAAAATAGCCGACATAGGGCAGGCAGCCCGATCAAGGTGAACAATGCGGGCCGCATCATCGCCGCCTTCCAGTTATCAGAGCATGAATGGGGCGCGACTGTATTCTTCTCTTTGCTTTGCTTTGCTGGATGCACATCAGGCTTCCTGCTGCGCACAGACAAATGATATTAACCGCGCAAGACTGCCAAGGCCAAAATGATCAACGATCATAATGGCATTTTGGTGACCACAGCTTAACCTGATTTTCAATTTCCAGACAGCATTTTGGCAAATGAGCCGTCGTCAAACAACTCTTTGACGAATGCTGAGAATATTCACCGCATAGAATGCTCCCAGAATGTAATATGGGATCAAAGTTGTCGTTAAATCCTTTTGCCAAAATGGTGATTTCACGGCCAAACAGTTCACAAAACCAACCTAATCAGTACCATCAACGCTTTTCGCGGAAGGCATCAGTCACCGGACCGACCAGTGGCATAATATAAAAAGGCCAAAATTGACGGCCGTTGCCAGACCGCCATAGAACGACCTCTTCTGCACCAAGAGCCATGGCACGGCGATTGGCGATGCCGGTACCTACCGAGGCGATTGCATTCGAAAATAGCAGCAGCAGAAGGTGCGATTCATCATCACAACCCACGGGCACCGTTCAACTTGTGCAAAATCACAACATGAAGGCAATGTTTCACTGAACGCGTGTCGACTGGTTTTCGTCCAGTGCCGCTCTGGCCGCCCCTGAGAACGTCCGAATGCTCAATGTCAACGTCAGGTCGCTCAGGATGTCGGATATTTCAGGATCAGGATAATTCAACGGTTGCAGGGATGGCCCAAGGCCAAGCTTGTTCGCTGCTTCAAACCGATGATGCCCGTCAAGAATGATGCCTGTATGACGGTCAACAATGGTTGGTGTCGTCCACGCACCTTTGGAACTAATTGCTTGGACATGACCAGCATGCGCGTGATCATGGTGAGGTCGCAAACCTGGGTGAGTAAAGCGATATCTTTGAATTTTTGAGTGGTAGTTGATGACATGATGATCTCCCCTGTGTTTTCGGGGAGAAGTGTCAGATATGACGCCCACAATCAGCAAAACATCTTGTCTAATGTCAGGTGTAGAAAAACTAATGCGCGCAACGCCATTGGGCCGACCAGCATGAATGCTGGCGACCAAGACCGGTTAACGCTGTGGGCTGTGACTTCCTCTAATAATAAAGTTCGCGCGGGTCGGTGATCCCGAGATTTGCGTAGAGATGCTCAACCTGTTCGCGATAGCCGTTGAAAATCTGGGTTGGCACACGCTGGCCGGTACCAAGAAGCCGCTCGGTGCGTTGTGGCCAGCGGGGGTGTGGAATCCCCGGATTTACATTCGCCCAAAACCCATATTCATTGCCCGCCAACTGCTCCCAGAAAGACACCGGGCGCTGGTCGGTAAAGGTAAAGCGGACAATCGATTTGATCGCCTTGAAACCATATTTCCACGGCGTCACCAGCCGGATTGGTGCACCGTTCTGGTTCGGCAACGGCTTGCCGTAAATGCCGGTAGCCAGAAAGGCCAGCTCATTTTGTGCCTCTTCAATGGTCAACCCCTCGACATAGGGCCATGGGTACCAGCCCTGTTTCTGACCGGGGGCGACATCCGGGTCCATAAATGTTTCCATTCGCAGATATTTGGCTTCGGGCTTTGGGTTTGCGACTTTCATCAAATTTGCCAGCGGAACCCCGGACCAGGGCACAGCCATTGACCACGCCTCTACACAGCGATGTCTGTAAAGCCGCTCCTCAAAGCCGCCCATGCGGCTGACAAGATCGGCGGCATCGAGGGTAATCTCCTCTTCCACAAGACCATCAATCGTCACCGCCCATGGGTCATTACTCATCTTGCGGGTCTTTTTCCAGATATTCTTTGACGATCCAAATTCATAAAAATTTGTGTAGGTCGTTGCCTCTTCTTCATCGGTGATCGCACGGTCAAGTTGATAGGCATCGTTCCGCGGAAACGGATAACCGCCAATCGCCGCCAGCGCCGACCCTGCCAAGAGGCCATTGCCGGCCAGCGCCGCACCAAGGCCAAGGCCGGTAAAGCCTGCGGCTTTCAGCCATTCGCGGCGGCTCATATAGACATGTTCGGGTGTCGCTGCGCTCTCCGGCAATTCCCAGGCGCGTCTGGTCTTGATCAGCATTCCAGCCTTCCTTTCCGGCGCGTTGCGGCGCCGCGCTAAATCCGGTCACAACACAAGAATAATCCCACACTCGGCAAAGCCTGCAAGTCCATTGTGGCATTTATGCGGCAAGCATCACTCCAGCGCGTCCACCACCCGGGCGATGCGATCCAGCGCCTCTTTCAGCACGGCATCAGACTCGGCGTAGGAAATTCTGAAACAAGGTGACAATCCAAAGGCAACGCCCGGGACAACAGCGACCTCTGCCGCGGCAAGAACATGAGCGACGAAATCGCTGTCAGTCTCAATCACGCTGCCATCTGCTGTACTCTTGCCAATGAGCTGGCTGATCTCGGGATAGACATAAAAGGCCCCGTCCGGCTTCAGGCAGGTAATCCCCTTCATGGCATTCAGCGCGTCAACCACCATCGCCCGGCGCCGGGCAAAAGCGGCAAGATTATCCACCATAAAATCAGTCGGACCATCAAGTGCGGCAATCGCGGCATGCTGGGCAATGCTGTTCGGACATGACGTTGACTGCGATTGCAGTTTCGCCATCGCCTTAATCAATGGCACAGGCCCCGCGCAATAGCCAATGCGCCAACCCGTCATACAATAGGATTTTGCCACACCATTGACCGAGACAGTCCGCTCGGCAAGATCGGGGGCAACGGCCCGCATTGTGGCAAATTTAAAATCGTCATAGACAAGGTGTTCATAAATATCATCACTGAGCAGATGCACATGCGGGTGGCGGCGCAGAACCTCGGCAATTTCGGCAAGGTCATCGGCGCCATAGCCTACACCGCCCGGGTTTGACGGGCTGTTCAGGATCAGCCATTTGGTGCGCGGAGTGATCGCGGCTTCCAATTGCGCCGGTGTCATCTTCAGATTGGCCGAAACCGGACATTCAACAAAGACTGGCGTGCCACCGGCAACCTCTACTATGCCGGCAAAGCTGACCCAATAGGGGGTCGGGATAATCACCTCATCGCCTTTGTTGACCGTTGCCATCAATGCGTTAAAGAGGACCTGCTTGCCGCCGGTGCCAACCGAAATCTGCTCGGGCGTCACCGTAACACCGTTCTCGCGCTCATATTTGCGAACAATCGCCGCCTTCAGTTCGGGGATACCATCGACCTGAGTATAGCGGGTGTAACCGTCACGCATCGCCTTGATTGCCGCCTCAACAATGTGCGGCGGCGTGGCAAAATCCGGCTCGCCGGTGGCCAGACCAATGACATTGCGTCCGGCGGCTTTCATATCCAGCGCCAGGCTTGAGATGGCGACAGTGGGTGAAGGTGCAATACGGTTCAGACGATCCGAAATAAAGCTCATTGATACGGCCTCCCTTTATCCATAGGTGTAGCCAGACAGCATCACCTTGGGCAAGTGAAGATTGCGCCCGCGCCTTGTCGGAATGGATCAACCGACCCCTTTCGCCGCCCCTCTTTTCTTCCTATCTTAAGAGGCATGGACAAGACCGCACCCGACACAAACGCCTCTGCCAGGCCGTCCGCCGATACACCAGCGCCGGGACAGCCCGCGCCCGGCCCCGGACGAAGAGGCATTGGGGCGAGTGGTGATGGTGACAATCTGATTATTACGCGCCCACGCGCGCCAGCAGATTTTGACCTGCAATCCGAATTCAAGCCGTCAGGCGATCAACCGGACGCAATCGCCGAGCTGATCGAGGGGATACAAAATGGCGAGCGCGATCAGGTTCTTCTTGGTGTTACCGGCTCGGGAAAAACCTTTACCGCAGCGCATGTGATTCAGGCGATCAAGCGCCCGACATTAATTCTGGCGCCAAATAAAACGCTGGCGGCGCAGCTCTATGGCGAGATGAAATCCCTGTTCCCGAACAATGCCGTGGAATATTTCGTCTCCTACTATGACTATTATCAACCAGAGGCCTATGTCCCGCGCTCTGACACCTATATTGAAAAGGAATCCTCTATCAATGAACAGATAGACAGGATGCGCCACTCGGCCACGCGCGCGCTGCTGGAGCGCGATGATGTGATCATTGTCGCTTCGGTGTCATGCATTTATGGCATCGGCTCGGTCGAAACCTATTCGACAATGACGCAAA
Organism: Alphaproteobacteria bacterium; assembly: GCA_038147495.1. GTDB lineage: Bacteria > Pseudomonadota > Alphaproteobacteria > Puniceispirillales > Puniceispirillaceae > MED-G116. The sequence continues at coordinate 81,753 of JAYQTT010000003.1, forward strand.
CGCTCTCCACTGGCGAGGATTTCCCGCGTCAGGATATGCTTCGCAAATTTACTGAACTGCAATATCGCCGCAATGACACAAATTTCGTGCGCGGCACCTTTCGTGTGCGCGGCGACTCTGTAGAGCTGTTTCCGGCCCACCTTGAAGACAGGGCATGGCGTATTTCACTGTTCGGTGACGAGATCGAGGCGATTTTCGAGATCGATCCGCTGACCGGTGAAAAGACGGCAACGTTGGACAGCATCACTGTCTTTGCCAACTCGCATTATGTGACGCCGCGCCCGACGCTGCAGCAGGCCTGCAAGCAGATCAAGGAAGAGTTGAAAAGCCGGATTGCCGAATTCACCGCCGAGAACAAATTGCTCGAGGCCCAGCGCATCGAACAACGCACCCAGTTCGACGTCGAAATGATTGAGGCAACTGGCGTCTGTGCGGGAATTGAAAATTACTCGCGCTATCTGTCAGGACGCGGCCCGGGCGAACCACCGCCAACCTTGTTTGAATATTTGCCGGAAAACGCCCTGCTTATCATTGACGAAAGCCATGTCACGGTGCCGCAGCTGGGGGCGATGTACAAAGGCGACTTTGCCCGTAAATCAACTTTGTCCAATTATGGATTCCGTCTTCCTTCCTGTATGGACAACCGCCCATTGAAGTTTGAGGAATGGGAAGGCTTTCGCCCGCAGACGATCTTTGTCTCGGCAACGCCCGGCCCGTGGGAGCTGGAGCGCACCGGCGGCGTCTTCGCCGAACAGGTGGTGCGGCCAACCGGCCTGATCGATCCGGAATGTATCGTGCGCCCGACAACCAATCAGGTCGATGACATCATTGCCGAAAGCCGTGAAATGGCGGCGCGGGGCAACCGCGTGCTGATCACCACGCTGACCAAGAAGATGGCCGAAGCGCTGTCGGAATATATGTATGAGGGCGGCATCAGGGTGCGCTATCTGCATTCCGATATCGACACGCTGGAGCGCATCGAAATCATGCGTGATTTGCGTCTTGGTGTATTTGACGTGCTGATCGGAATCAATCTGCTGCGCGAGGGATTGGATATTCCGGAATGTGCGCTTGTCGGAATTCTTGACGCCGACAAGGAAGGGTATCTTCGCTCAAAGACATCTTTGATCCAGACCATTGGCAGAGCGGCGCGCAACATCGAGGGCCGGGTCATCCTCTATGCGGACAGGGTGACGGACTCGATGCAATACGCACTCGATGAGACCAACCGCAGACGTGCCAAGCAGCAGGCGTGGAACGCCGAGCATGGCATCACGCCTGAATCAATCAAGAAGGACATCGCTGATGTTCTGGATTCCGTGTATGAGCGCGGCGATCATTTGACACCGACAGCAGGTGGCAAATCCGGTGATCTTGTCGGCAGCAATTTCCAAACAGTAATTGCCGATCTTGAAAAATCCATGCGCGAGGCAGCAGCCAATCTGGAATTTGAGGAAGCTGCACGCCTTCGTGATGAAATCAGGCGGATGGAAGCTGCCGAACTTGGCCTGACCGCGCCCGGCGTTCCGGCCAGCGCATCACTCAACCACGGTTTCCCCGCAGGCACCCCCGGTGCCCCACCCAAAAAGCGCGGACGGCGCCGCTGACGCCACTCTCACACAGCAAAAACACGATGGGCAAACACGGTTTTTTCCATGTTTTTTGATGCTTACCATAGGTTGTAAGCATTACAGCGTGAGCCTTGAAATATGGCCGAATCGAGATTGTTGTGCACAGTTTAATATAATTGAAAGGAAATCATGCCGATCACCCAAAAAAACTTGTCCCATATCTGTATTTTTACTCTTGATAAATCATAAAATATTGATTTTTTTGACTTTTAAATATTTGCCTAAAAAATAGGCAATTTTTAAAAACCTCTGTAAAATAAGGCAACTAGGCGCGGGATAGCCGAATAGTCCACAAACTTATCCACAGGGTCCGTGGATTGTTTTTTTGATCAATTTTGAGCGAATCAGCGGTAACGATTCGCAAATTGACATCCGGCACCTTATCATCCCTGAAATGACATGCTGCCCCTACACAATGCAGCCAATAATCACTAGATTCAGGGGATGTCAGACAGGGGTAAACGCCCCTGCCCGGCCCCGGATGCGGCACCCGCCGGGCTGGATCACACGCCGCCACACCGCAGCCGGAATGACAAAAGAACTTCGATGACTGAAGACACCGACATCACCCCGGCCAATCTGCCCCCGGACATCTGGCGCGGCATCGACTATCTGAAAGGCGAGCTGAAAACTCTGACAACCGATCCGGGTGTCTATCGGATGCTCAATGGCAAGGGCGAGGTTCTTTATGTCGGCAAGGCCCGGAACCTGATACGGCGGGTTGGCAGTTACACCCAGCCCAACCGCCTGTCGAACCGCATCATGCGCATGGTCAGCGAGACCGAAAAGCTTGAGGTCATCGTCACCAAATCCGAAATTGAGGCATTGCTTCTTGAGTCGAACCTGATCAAGAAAATGAAACCGCGCTATAATATCCTTCTGCGCGATGACAAAAGCCTGCCACAGATACTTCTGACCGCAGACCACGATTTTGGTCAATTGACCAAACATCGCGGACGAAAGACGCGAAAAGGCGACTATTTCGGGCCTTTCGCCTCGGCCGGATCAGTCAATCGCACGGTCGCCGATCTGGCACGCGCCTTCATGTTACGCACCTGCTCGGACTCGGTTTTCAGTACCCGCACCCGCCCCTGTCTGCAATATCAGATCAAGCGATGCACCGCGCCTTGTGTCGGCCATGTCACAAAAGAAGATTATGCAAAACAAATGGCACAGGCCCGCCGCTTTTTATCTGGCGGCTCTGCCGAGATACAGCGCGAATATGCAAAGCGCATGCATGACGCCGCCGAGACGCTTGAATTTGAAACCGCCGCCATCTGGCGCAACAGGATACGGGCGCTCACCGGCATTCAGGCCAATCAGGACATCAATCTGCCCAATCTGCCAGACGCCGATATCATTGCTTTGGCGCAAAGCGGGGACAGGTCCTGTATCCAGATCTTTTTCATTCGGTCCGGCTCCAACTATGGAAATCGGTCCTATTTCCTCAGCCATAATCGTGAAACCCCGCCCGAAGAGGTGCTCGGAGCCTTCCTTGGCCAATTCTATGAAGACAAGGAGCCACCGCCGCATATTCTCGTATCGGACGAACCGGCGGAAAAACAATTGATTGAAGAGGCCCTGTCCGAACAGGCTGGCCGCGTGGTGCATATTCAGCGTCCGCAGCGCGGCCCCCGCACGAAACTGACGCAGATGGCTAGCCGCAACGCCGAAGAGGCACTGGCACGGCACATGGCAAATGCGGCATCGCAGAGACGTCTACTCGGTGAATTGGCTGAAGCCTTTGACATGGATGAACCGCCGAAGCGCGTTGAGGTCTATGACAATTCACACATTCAGGGCAAACATGCTGTCGGCGGGATGATTGTCGCCGGTCCGGACGGCTTCAACAAAGCAGCCTATCGCCGGTTTAACATTCGTGATGAAGGCAAACACGCAACCAATCTTGGCGATGATTTCGCGATGATGCGGCAAGTCATACATCGTCGCTTTGCCCGGGCGCTGAAAGAGGACCCGGATCGCATTTCAGGCAATTGGCCGGACTTGATGCTGATCGATGGCGGCAAAGGCCAATTGTCCGCGGTCAATGACGTCATGGATGATCTTGGCATCACCGACATCACTGTTGTTGCCATTTCAAAAGGACCGGACCGAAATGCCGGACGCGAACAATTCCATATGCGGGACCGCTCCAGCTTTACCTTGCCGCCGCATGCATCGGCGATGCATTTCCTGCAACGCCTCCGTGACGAGGCGCACCGCTATGCTATTGGCACACATCGCGCCAAGCGCCAGAAATCTGAATTGACCAGTCCACTTGACGCGGTGCCGGGCATTGGACCGAAGCGCAAAAAGGCGTTGCTGGCACATTTTGGATCAGCCCGCGCCGTATCCGCAGCTGGCCTGAAAGATCTTGAAGCGGTCGATGGCATTTCGAAAAAATTCGCCCAGCAGATATATGATTGGTTTTATGGTGGGCAATAACAGTGTCATGCGCCATAATGGCCAAAGGTTCAAGATCGGGTGTCGATGTTGCTGGATAATTTGCCGGGGGTCTGTGTCTGGATGATATTTGCTATCAAAGCCATACCAAATTGGATGACCATCGGGCGCATTCTGTTGACGCCGATCGTGGCTGTATTGATTTGGATTGATCGCCCTGATTTCGGCTATGCGCTGGCGTTGGCGCTGTTCACCTTGGCGAGTGTCACCGACTTCTTCGATGGCTGGATTGCACGGCGTCTGAATGTTGTCTCGCCCTTTGGCGAGATGCTGGATCCGATTGCCGACAAGATGCTGATTGGCTGCGCCTTGCTTGCGCTTGCCAATGTCACACCTGCCGGATGGGTGTTTCTGGCGCCTGCACTGGTTATTCTGATCCGTGAATTCATGATTTCCGGTCTTCGAGAATATCTGGCCAAGCGCAGTTTTTCCGCGCCTGTCACGCCGTTGGCGAAATGGAAAACAGCGGCGCAAATTACAGCTGTTGGCTTTCTGATTGGCGCGCCGGCTTTTCCCATCGTCCCCTTTGCCCATGAAATTGGGCTTTTCCTGTTATGGGTGGCGGCGATCCTGACCGTACAGACCGGCTATGGCTATATTCGTGAGGCCATCAGACATGTCTCCTGATGACAGAATGGATGTGATACCGCTACCCGCAACGCCTCTCTCCAGTGCCGCGCGGCATGGCCTTGTCATTGGGCTTGCCGGCTGGTCTGGAAGCGGCAAAACCACGCTGGCAGAAAATTTGATTGCGCAGCTTGTTGATCAGGGTCGCGATGTCGCGACAATCAAGCACGCACATCACCAATTTGATGCTGATGTACCGGGCAAGGATAGTTATCGACACCGCACCGCGGGGGCGAAACAGGTTCTGGTGTCATCGGCAATGCGGTCCGTTTTATTCACCGAACATGGCGATAGTGGTGATCGCCCGCTCGACGATCTTTTGGCGTCTCTGGCGCCGACAGACATTGTCATCGTTGAGGGTTTCAAGCGTGAGCCAATTCCGAAGATTGAAATATTCCGTTCTGAGATTGGCAAACCACCTTTGTGGCCAGAGGATAAATGGATTGTCGCCATCGCGACTGACGCCCCGCGATCACAGATTGGCGCAAATGCTCCTTCTGTCATTCTGAATTTAAATGACCCGGCAGCAATAGCCAGTTTCATTATTGAATGCGCGGCGACAGGCGGCCAAAGATGAATTATGACGGGTTGCTGGCGCCGGATGTTGCGCGCACCAGATTGACTTCGACCGCCGCAGCCATAACAACGCCGCAGGAAGTTGCGTTGCAAGACGCTTTTGATCGCCGTCTTGTAAACGATCTGGTTGCGACACATGATCTGCCTGCCACCGCCAACGCCGCTGTCGATGGCTATGCGGTTCATGCCCACATTCTCGCACAAAACCCGGACCACGCCTTTCCGGTTATTGGCCGCGCCGCCGCCGGGCATCCCTTTGATGGCGAGGTTGCCGAAGGCAACGCCATTCGCATTTTTACCGGTGCCGTCATGCCAGTTGGCCCGGACGCAGTCGCTATGCATGAACATTGCGAAATGGATGAAACGACAGGCACTGTAAAAATTGGTGCCTCTCTCAAACCCGGCAGCAACAGCCGCCCCGCCGGTGAGAACATTGCCAAGGGCGAGATCATCATCCCCGCTGGTAAACGGCTTGGCCCTGCCGACATCGGTATCGCCGCTGCTGCCGGTCAGACGAAACTTACCGTGCATCGCCAATTGCGCGTTGGTGTGATCTCGATGGGCGATGAGATCATTGATCCGGGTACGCGCCCCAACTACGGCCAATCCTATGACTCCAACCGCCCCATGTTGCATGCCTTGATTTCAGCAGACGGCCATGAGGTGCAAACTTTCCCTATCGTGCCCGACAATTTGCAAGCGTTGATCACCGCCTATGAACAGGCATTTGCAAGCTGTGATGTGGTTATTTCATCCGGCGGCGCATCGGATGGGGACGAAGATCATACACAGGCGGCGATGCGGGCCATTGGCGCAGACCTGATTTTTTGGCGACTTGCAATGAAACCCGGACGCCCGATCGCTGTTGCCAGCCTTGGTGATAAAAGGCTGTTTTGTTTGCCGGGCAACCCCGTTGCCGCCTTTGTCTGTTATCGTTTGCTGGCATCACCGGTCATCGACGTCATGGCGGGGGGTGTGGCAAGACCGCTCTTGCGCGCATCTGTGAAGGCTGGCTTTGATCATAAAAAGGCGGCAGGGCGCGCCGAATATCTGCGGGTCAGGCTGGAGATAGATCAACAGGGCGAGGCCGTGATGCGTCTTCATGGCCGCCGCGGCGCTGGCGTTTTGTCGTCTTTGACCGGGGCTGATGGTTTGGTAGAGATTCCTGTTGAAAATGCTGGGGTGACTGAGGGAGACTATCTATCCTTCATTCCCTTCCGTGAGGCTGGATTATGAGTGATACGACCGTAAATGTGCTTTATTTTGCCTGGATGCGTGAACATACCGGCACCGCTTCAGAGCAAATATCGCTGCCTGATAACGTCAGAAACGTGGGCGCACTTGTTCCACTGTTGAGCGAACGCTCGGACGGGCATGCCCTTGCATTGAAAAACATGAAAGCCGTCCGGGTCGCGGTCAATCGAACCTATGGTGATCTGGATAGTGCAATCGCTCCAAATGATGAAATTGCTTTCTTTCCCCCCGGTGACAGGAGGCTAAAGGCAGCATGGCCGTGCGTGTACAATCAGAGGATTTCGATGTAGGCGCCGAGAGCCGCGCTTTACAGGGCCCCGCTGTTGGCGCCATCGCGCTATTTGTTGGGACAGTGCGCAGCCTGAGCGAAGATGACGATGTCACCGCAATGACGCTGGAACATTATCCGGGGATGACCGAACAGGAAATAACCCGCATCGAGACCGAAGCACGCGATCGCTGGCCGCTGATTGACGTCACAATCATTCACCGGATTGGTCGGCTCGTTGCCGGCGAGCAGATCGTTCTTGTCGCCGTATCCTCCGCGCACCGGCAGGCCGCCTTCGATGCGGCGCAATATATTATGGACTTCCTGAAAACCGACGCCCCGTTCTGGAAGGCCGAGGAACGGGGCGACAAGATCAGCTGGGTAGATGCGCGGCAAAGCGATAATGACGCGCATAAACGCTGGGATTAACGGTCGGACAACAAAACCCGATATCAGCGCCAAACCGACTTGCTTGGCGCACCATCAAAGTCCATGGCGACTTACAGGCTTATCCGTCCGTTGACCAGATCATCATAGGCGTTGACCAATTGGCGGCTGGCATCACCCGGGGTGAATTCATAGCTTCCAATCTTTGACACCGGCGTAACCTCAGCGGCTGTACCGGTCAGGAAACATTCCTTCATGTTGGCCAGATCCTCGGGCTTGATGTGACGCTCAATGACCTTCATTTGCAATGACTCGGCAAGCTTGATCACGGTTTGCCGCGTGATGCCGTTAAGGAAACAATCAGGGATCGGTGTATGGATGGTGCCGTCCGCATCAATGAAGAAGACGTTTGCCCCTGTGGCCTCGGCAACATAGCCGCGATAATCCAACATCAGCGCGTCCTGAAAGCCTTTTTTCTCTGCCGCATGCTTGGACAAGGTGCAGATCATGTAGAGGCCGGCAGCCTTGGCATGCACAGGCGCTGACTCGGGCGATGGCCGTTTCCAGTCCGAAATATCCAGCGTTATGCCACGCATCTTTGTTTCCGGATCGAAATAGCTTGGCCATTCCCACGCCGCAACGGCCACATGTGCCGTTGTTTGCTGCGCTGAAATCGCCATCATTTCAGACCCACGCCAGCAAAAAGCCCTGACATATCCATTAACGATATTATTGGCGGCCAGAACTTCATCTTTAATGGCGTTGATCTCATCATTCGTGTAAGGCAGGTCAAAATCCAGATAATGGCAGGATGCCCGCAAGCGTTCAGTATGCGCGGCACTCTCAAAAACCTTGCCGCCATAGGCGCGCTCACCTTCGAAAACGAGGCTTGCATAATGTAGTCCGTGGCTCAATGTATGGACTTTGGCGTCACGCCAATCGACCATCTCACCATCGAGCCAAATTACGCCATCGCGGTCATCAAACGGAATTAGTCCCATGCAATTGCTCCTTGCCGCACAGCTTGGCGGCACTGTCCTGCCCGAGACAGTATGTCTTGTCATGCACCCAAAAGATTAGTTCCAAAACGGGCATATTATGGTAACCTGCGCGCAGATTACCACCAGATCGGATAATTGGTCAACATGGCTGACGTAAAACCAATTGGCAAAGCTCTTTTTCTGCGTGAAGAGGAACTTCGGCGCGGCATTGAATTAATGTTTTTCGCCTATCGCGATTTCACCGGAGAGGCTGATGCCATTCTCGCCGAACAGGATATGGGGCGGGCGCATCACCGTGCGATTTATTTTGTCGGGCGCCATCCAGGGATTACCGTCAGCGACCTGCTGGGAATTTTGAACATCACCAAGCAAAGCCTGTCGCGCGTATTGTCGCGTCTGGTCAAGGAAGGTTACATCGTCCAGAAAACCGGCACCGGCGACAGACGCCAGCGCCTTCTATACCTCACCGATCTTGGCACGGAACTTGAGGCACGGCTGACCGAGGTTCAGGGGCGTAGATTCGCCGCCGCTTACCGCGAAGCCGGCGCACACGCGGTTGAAGGATTTCAAAACGTGCTTCGAGGATTGATGGATGGCGACACCCGCGCCGAGGTCGACCGCCGTGGTCAAACCAAATAGACGGCCATGATGCCCAGACCCAGTCACAAACAAACACCGAACCAGCCCAGAGCCATGGGAGATCAGGGTGAGTGAACACCATATTCTGGTGATTGATGACGATGAGCGCCTGCGCCTGTTGCTGCGGCGTTTTCTTGAGGAAAGCGGCTTTCGCGTAACCGATGTTGGCAGCGCCAAAGACGCGCGCCGCATATTGGCTGGTTTGGCTTTTGATTTATTGATCATCGATGTCATGATGCCCGGCGAGACCGGCCTCGAATTTCTCTCGGATCTGCGCCGCGACAACCCGGTCCCTGCCCTGTTCCTGACCGCTTTATCTGAAACCGAACACCGCATTCAAGGTTTGGAAACAGGCGCTGACGATTATATGTCAAAGCCCTTTGAGCCGCGCGAACTGGTCCTGCGGATCAAGTCAATCCTTGGCCGTGCAAGTTCACTCGCGGCGCTAAGCTCACCCTCGCGCATCTCCTTTGGCCCCTATCTGTTTGATGTCGATGCGGCAATGCTGACCCATGATGGTGAACGTGTTCACATCACCACCGCCGAACAGAAGCTTCTTGGCTGTTTTGCCAGCGCCCCTGATACAGTGCTCTCGCGCGATGATCTGTCTGCTGCAATGGATGGCAGCATGCATGGACGATCAATAGACGTTGCTGTGGCGCGCCTACGCGGGAAAATTGAGCCGGACGCCCGCCATCCGGTCTATCTGCAAACCGTGCGGAACAAGGGCTGGCTTTTGCGCACCGACAACAATTTCGGGCAACCAGCCAGCGGACCAGACGATGCAGATTCGTAACGTCCTTCCGAAAACGCTGTTCGGGCGGCTGTTATCGATCATTCTGGTCCCGATGATCCTGGTTCAGATCATCACCGTTTTCATCTTTTATGAACGCCATTGGGATACAGTGACACGGCATATGGCCGGCAATCTCTCGGCCGAAATCAGCCTGCTTGTCGATCAGCTTGGCGATGCGCCAACGCAGGAACAGATTGATACTGTGCGTATCAGCGGATGGGACTATTTCGGCTTTCCGATCCAGTTTGACGAGACCGCCACATGGGCCGGGCCGAATAAGCAATTGCCTGAAAATTTCGCCGAAGAAATGCTGCGGCGCGAGCTTGATGCGCGGATGTCACGCGCGTGGCATATCAATGTCAGCGCCGATCCCAACCTGATCTATGTTGACGTAAAATTCGATAATGGAGTGTTGCGCGTTTACGCCAGCCGCAAGCGTATTTTCTCGTCAACGAGCTGGACCTTTATTGGCTGGACCGTGGGCTCGTCCATATTGATGTTTGCCATCGCGCTGCTGTTCATGCGCGGTCAGGTGCGCCCGATCCTGCGCCTTGCCAACGCCGCCCGCCAGCTTGGACTTGGTCGTCCGGCACCGGATTATCGTCTCGAAGGCGCAAAGGAAGTGCGGCTTGCCGGACGGGCCTTTCAGGCGATGCGCCACCGGATCATGCGGCAATTGAATGAACGCACAGAAATGCTCGCCGGAGTCAGCCATGATTTGCGCACCCCTCTGACAAGGATCAGGCTCCAGCTTGCCCTGATGAAAGAAAATGAAGATGTGGTCGCCATTCGCGCCGACCTTGCCGAGATGGAGGATATGATCGACGCCTATCTCTCCTTTGCCGCCGGTGAGGGTGAGGAGCCGCCAAAGGAAACACGCATCGAGGCAATGCTCGAACGGTTGGTCAGACAGACGGCAAAGGCCCATGATTATGACATCAGCATGACGATGCCGAGCGAAGATCTGCCTGCGTTTCCGGTGCGCCAGAAAGCCATACAGCGCGCCTTCCAGAATGTCATTTCGAATGCCCGCGCCTATTCAACCAAAACAGATATCAGCTTTCGCTATCGCAATGATGAAGTCACGATCTTCTTTGATGACAATGGTGCCGGCATTCCGGCCGAGCGCCGCGCCGATGCGATCCGCCCGTTCATCCGCCTTGAGGAATCACGCAATCGCAAAACCGGCGGCACCGGCCTTGGCCTCTCGATCACCAGCGATATCGTGCTTGGGCATGGCGGTGAATTGACGCTCGATGACTCTCCCCTTGGCGGCCTTCGGGTGGCGATCAAACTGCCCGTCTAACCCGAAGGTACCACCAACACGACCCGGGCATCACATGACCATTGTGATTGGTAGCAATGCCGAAAAGGCTTACCCATCCCCCCATTTTTACGGCCTTGGCATTTCTTAACACCGGCTATCCTCAGCGCCTGTCAGATATCATGACATCGAGGCGATGACATTATGTTCGTAAGGACCGACCCAGAGATCAAGGCCGCCCTTGAGGCCGCCGGCATGGCCAAAGATGCGCGACGGTTAAATTACATGACCGGGTTCGGCCTGTGGATGTTCTGGGTTTACTTTGCCTATCTGGCGATCTTCTATGTCATCATCGACATCTGGCCGGACTATCCGGTGCTGGCGCTCACCAGCTGGATTGCCGCCAACATGCCGCATAGTATTTTCGGTGTGTTCGCGATCACACCCGAGGATATTGCCCGCATCGACACGCCCATGTCGCATCCTGTCGTCATGCATATCGCCGTCTGGCAACTTGTCTGTTGCCTGTGGCTCTATGGCTGCAGTTTCAGACATCGGCATCGGATGTCTGAGATTACCGCCGTGGTAATGAGGATATTACGAAAACGTAGAATTGAAGAGAAAACGAAAAAAGCACCCAACCCCAATTTGTTGTTCTTACTCATTTTCTTAGCGCTGTTTATGGCTCTGGCAGCCTCATCCATTTGCTTTTTCATCAAGCCATTTGTTTTGAACTTGCTCAATCTGAACGACAGTTGGAGCGCACGAAACGACCACCTTGAGTTCCTGTTGTGGCTGACTATGCCTTTTAGCACATGGTTTTTTCCGTTGATATTTTATACAAACAGTGTTGCGTTTGCGAAACTCAACCCAAGAAAAGCAAAAACATCGGCTGATTAAATTAGCTTTTAATTATATAAAGCTGTATCCGCGCTCACTAGTGCAGGCGCGCGCCATCCGGTGCCGCATGGTCTGGCGTGACAAGCATGATTGCACCGCTATCATCGCTGACGCCAAGGGTCAGAACTTCGGACATAAACGGGCCAATCTGCCGCGGCGGGAAATTGACCACGGCCATCACCTGACGCCCGACAAGGCTTTGCGGGTCATAAAGGTCGGTGATCTGCGCCGATGATTTCTTGCGGCCAATCTGCGGGCCAAAATCTATGACCAGCTTGATTGCCGGTTTGCGCGCTTCGGGGAATGGCGTTGCCTCCACCACGGTGCCGCAACGGATATCTATTTTCAGGAAATCATCAAAGCTGGCCATGCCATTTTCGCCCTGATTTTCATCCGGTTGCTTTGCCATCGTCACACCCCTTTGAACACAAACCTATTGGTATCGGCCTTGCGACACGCCACCATCATTATCATTATCATTATCATTATCATCATTATCGGCACCGCCCTCATCACTGGCGTTGCTGTCGGCATCATGCCCGTCATCACCGCCCTCGCCGCGACCAAGAACACGCAAGGTGCGCCCCCACTCCTCTGCCTGCTCAAGACGTTTGTCGATCTCATTCATCGTCGCCGCCATGTCGGCACTGTCATCCTTTTGCCAGGCTCTGGCCGCCATCATCGCAACAAAGGCAAGACCACGCACCCGTGCCTCGCCGCGCAAACCCACAAGATCATCACCAGCCATCGCCAGAAGGCCGCGCATCGCCTGCGCCAGCGAATCCAGCAATCGCAGGCCAAGCGCCGGATCGCGTCTTGCCGCACTGTCGAGCCGGGCAATTTGTGCTTTATATGGCTGATACACTTCAAAGCGATGCATCAGAGCCTCAAGAATTTTCTCGCGGATCGTGACCTCGCCTGCATCCTCGATATCGGCCAGCGTTTCAAGAATTGCCTGCCTGTCGAGACGCGCCAGCTGGTGCAGAATAAGCGAAGTGACATTGCCGGCAACGGCCCGTGCGGCTGTCTCACTCACCTCGGCCTGTCGTGCGATCTCATCAATGCGAAGTGAAGCGGGCGCCAGACTGGCAAGCTGGTCCCACGCGGCGTCAGCCAATTTATCCATGATAAGGCTTGTTGTTTCCTGTGGCGTCTGCATTGCTGCACGGGCTCCATGCTTTTGTCCTTATGCGGCGGCACGCCACATTCTTTGCCTATAAAGAGATGGGGGACAAATGCCCGCGGGTCAAGCGCTGACGGCTAGCTGCCAAGCTCTATTGACCGGTCACGCGCCGCCAGAATTGCCCGCTTCATAAGACTGGTCATGCCATCTTCATCCATCAACACCGACAAGGCCGCGGCAGTGGTTCCGCCCTTGCTTGTCACATTGACCCGCAATTGTGACGGCGGTTCATCCGATGCGGCGATCAGGGCACCGGCACCGGTGACTGTGGCCTCGGCAAGCCGACGCGAGAGATCGGCGGGCAACCCTGCATTGATACCGGCTTCGGTCATCGCCTCGGCCAACAAAAAGACATAGGCCGGGCCTGAACCGGAAACTGCCGTCACCGCGTCCATGAGGCTTTCATCATCTATCGTTACCACACTGCCGATGGCGGCAAGCAACTGTGCGGCAAGCGCGCTGACCTTCTCTGGTGCCGCTCCCGGATAGAGAACCGTTATTCCCATGCCGATGGCGGCCGGGGTGTTCGGCATTGACCGCAGCACCACCGCCGCATCACCAAGACGCGCGTTGAACCAGGATGTCGGAATGCCGGCCGCGATTGACAAAAAGGCGGTATCTGCATCGGCAATGCCGCCCATGTCTGCGATCGCCTCATCCATCATCTGCGGTTTCACCGCGAGAACCACCATCTGACTGGCCCGGCCACAGCCCGCCGCCGCCGCCGCGCAATCGTCAAACAAACGGACATTGGCATGCGCGTCTGTCCAGCCAAGCGCATCCTGAAACGGCTCAATAATCGCGAATTCAGCATCAAGGTCAGGGTCTTTGAGCCACCCCTGCAACATGGCGCTGCCCATCTTGCCGCAACCGATCAGGGTGATCAACATGGCTCAGGCCTCGCCTTCGGTTTGCATCATCACCGCCATCGCCGCTTCGGCGGCACCAACCTCACCATGGACCAGCTGGTAAATCGCCGGATACACGTGCTCACACTCACCAAGCATGATATCGACCACGTCTTCGATCTGCTCTGGCGTTGCCCCGCCAGCGCCACGCAGCGCCAGCGTGTGACGCAATTCCAGCTCACACGCATTGAGATCAAGCGCGAGGTGCCCGATGTGAATGTCTTGATTGAGCAATGCCGCGAGCAATGCCAGCTCGCCCAATTGCGCCTCATCGGCATGGACATCAATCCGGCAAGTGACCTGCATGGTCTCGGCGTCATCGCGCCAGATCACCGCCAGCTGATAATCAGACCACCGGCCCGGCACCTCGGCCAACAGCGCGTCACGCTCACGCTCGCGCAACTGCCATTCATGCCGTGTCACGAAATTCGTAACAAGGTCGATCGGGTGGGCGAGGCCCACGGCGATGTCGCTTGCAGATGTTTGCTGGCGCGGTGCCATGATGATGCCGTCCGGATCGTTGCGATACCCCAATCTGCATCAGACGGCGCCGTCATTCAACACAATATTTTGTGGTCCAACCATCGCGCGGACACATTTTGTTGTGGTTTTTGCAGAATAACAGCCACGAATCGCCACGCACCGCCAAATCCGGTATGGACGGTCAGGCAGGTATCATTCTGCAAAAATTTTTAGCGTGCTGATTTTTTTGCGGCGGCCGGTGATTTTTTCACCGCTGTTGCCTTCTTTGCCGGCTTTTTGGCTGCTTTTTTGGCGCTGGTGCTTTTCGTCTTGCTGGCTGATTCGGATGTATTGAGCATGGCTTCCAACGTCACGACACGAGCAACCATTGCCTCATGCCGTGTGCGAAGCGCGTCAAATTCCTCACGCGTAACGAGCCCGCGGGCATTCAGGCTGCGCTCCATACGCTGGCGGATCATATTGTCGATCTCTTCACGCACACCACTCAATGCGGATGCTGCGCCATTGGCAACCTGCGCCAGATCCTTGATGAAACTTGAACGACCAACCATGCTTTTACCACTCCTCGCGACACATGCCGCACGATGACACCATCAGCCACCGGCTATTTCCCTATCTATTTAGAGCCCCTTGGCCGTTATTCCAATACCACATTATCGGCAATTGCGATAAAGTGAGGAATTCATTGATCCCACCGCGTGAAACAGAGCCGATGACCGAAGCCATCATCCTTCCGGAATTCAATCCCTTTGCCATCCAGATCGGCGCCTTTGGGATTCGTTGGTATGCGCTCGCCTATATCGTTGGATTGTTGCTCGGCTATTACCTGTTGAGGCGCGAAGCACGGCAACCGCACGCCCCTATTCAGCCCTTTCAGCTCGACATTTTGCTGAATTACGTTTTGTTTGGCGTCATTCTTGGCGGGCGATTGGGATATGTGGCCTTTTACAATCCGGCGTTCTTCCTGAGTCATCCGTTTGAAATTCTGAAAATCTGGCAGGGCGGGATGTCCTTTCATGGCGGTTTGCTTGGCGTCACTTTTGGCATGGTTCTTTTTGCCCGCAGACAGGGCATTGCTATTTTGCATGTGTCTGACAGGGTGGCGATGGTGGCGCCGATTGGCCTCTTTCTTGGCAGACTTTCGAATTTCATCAATGCCGAATTATATGGCCGCGTGACCGATCTTCCATGGGCAATGATCTTCCCCCGCAGCGATGGTCTTCCCCGGCATCCCAGCCAGCTTTATGAGGCCGGGCTTGAGGGGCTTGGTATCGGCATTGCGATGCTGTTGGCGGCGCGCCGCGGGTGGCTTGCTCATCCGGGGCGGATGACAGCAATCCTGCTTCTGGGCTATGGCATTGCGCGTTATCTGGTCGAATTCGCCCGCGAACCTGATGCGCATCTTGGGCTGTTTTTCGGTGTCATCAGCATGGGCCAGATCCTGTGCCTGCCAATGATTGCCGCCGGACTGTATCTGATGTTTCGCGGTCGTAACGGCAAACCGGCATGACCGGTAATCCGTCTGCCAAAGCCATGAGTCTGTCCGACCAGATTATCGCTGACATAAAGGCGAATGGCCCGATTGGACTGGACAGCTATATGGCCGCATGTCTGGGCGACACGGATCACGGCTATTATTTCGGCAAGGATCCGTTCGGCGCTGATGGTGACTTCACCACAGCTTCAGAAATTTCAGGCTTGTTCGGTGAGATGTGCGGTCTCTACCTTGCCCATATGTTTGAACTTGCCGGCACCCCAACCAACGCCGAGATTGTCGAACTTGGTCCAGGCCGTGGCACATTGATGCGCGATATGCGCCATGTCTGGGACATGGTGATGCCAGCGCTCAGCCGCTTGCCGGTCAATCTGGTCGAAACAAGCCCTTCATTAAGAAAACAACAAGGCCGCACTCTGGCGCCGTTTGAACCTGTCTGGCATGAAAGCCTTGCAAGCTGTCCCGACGCACCGCTTTTTGGCATCGCCAATGAATTTTTTGATGCCTTGCCCGTCAGGCAAGTCGTCTGGCGCACAAAGGCCGACACTGCCGAAAATGTCGACACGGCAAAAGGCAGCTGGCATCAGCGGCTTGTTGGCCTCGATAATGACGAATTATGTTTTGTCGATGGCGCGCAACTCAGCGCAGATGAACATGCCGACATTAATATGACCCTGCCAGAGGCGCCCAGCGAGGGGATGATCGCCGAAATCTGTCCGACAGCTGACGATGTTATCGCCGCCCTGTCTGGCCGTATCGCACGGCGGGGCGGCGCCTTTCTCATCATCGATTATGGCCGCAACGGCAATGGCGGCGACAGTCTTCAGGCGGTTGCCGACCACAAGCCGGTTGATGTGTTTCATCAGGCAGGACGTGCCGACCTGTCGCATTGGGTGGATTTTGCCGCGCTGTCACGGTGCGCCAGAAATAACGGGTGTCGGTTGATCGGGCCTGTGCCACAGGGACGTTTTCTGATGCGCATTGGTCTTGCCAGCCGCGCCGAACAGGCGGGTGCCGCCGCCGACAATGAACAGCGCCGCGCACTTTTGGCGGCTGTCGACAGACTGACAAGTCCGGCGCAGATGGGCGAGGTATTCAAGGTCGCATTACTGGTGCCTGATGGCGAGGGAACACCACCCGGATTTGATGAGATAACAATGAATGGGGAAGACATCATATGAGCTTTGTCTTGCACAGATCAGCCCATGGCCCCGCCTATTTCGCCTTCAACGGACTTGGGGACAGCATCAAACACGGGTTTTTCAGCGCCGAAGGCGGGGTGAGCAGCGGCCTTTATGACAGCCTTAATTGTGGGTTCGGCTCTGATGATGCGGCAGATCTGGTTGCACAAAATCGGGAACGCGCCGCTGCCTGCCTTGATCTTGGTGCGGATGAACTGGCCGCTGTCTATCAGGTGCATAGCGCAGATGCGATCACGGTAACCGCCGCCAGTCCGAAAGACCGCGACAAGCTGGTACATGCCGATGGCATGGTCACATCAACACCCGGGATTGGTCTGGCCATTCTGACTGCCGATTGCCTGCCGCTGCTGCTTGCCGACCAGAGGGCCGGAGTGATTGGCGCCTGTCATGCCGGATGGCGCGGTGCGGCAAGTGGAATTGTAGGCGCAACAATTGCCGCCATGCGTCATGAAGGGGCACAGAGCATCACCGCTTTGATCGGCCCAACCATTCGTCAGGCAAGCTATCAGATTGGCAGTGACATGCGTGATGAAATACTTGCCACGGCCACCACAGCAGGACCAACCCATGATGAAATTAACGGATGTTTTATCCCGGATGCCGAAGTAGCTGACAGGTTTCGTTTTGATTTGCCTAGCTTTGTCAGGCGGCATCTGCAAGCGCTTGGCATCACCCGGATTGAGGATTGCGGCGAGGACACCTATGCCGCCACCTCCGGCGAATCACCATGTTTTTTCTCTCACAGACGGGCAACACATGCGAAAGCCGCCGATTCCGGACGCCAGATTTCCATCATTGCCCTGCAAAGTCCGGATGCGCCGGATAGCCGGAACGGGTAACAGGGGACACCGCAAGCCATGCCACATCTCTATATTTTCATCGGCTTATTACTGCTTGGGCTTTTGTCTACCTGCTTCATGGGCTAGCCATCCGGGTCAGCTGGTCAATATTTTTGTAACAAAAATCGGCATAACGTCTTGCCGCCCCGCGGGGGTGTTGCTATGACATGTCCGTGCGGCACCGCCGCCATTTGGCCGGCCAGAAACAGGTTCTATTCGAATGAAGATTCTATCCTGTAATAGTAACCGTCCTCTTGCCGAGGCTATTGCAACTTATCTTGATGTTCCCCTGACCAAAGCCGATGTCCGGCGTTTCGCCGACATGGAAGTGTTCGTCGAAATTGGCGAGAACGTTCGCGGCGAGGACGTCTTTGTCATTCAGTCGACCTGTTTTCCGGCAAATGACAATGTCATGGAATTGCTGGTCGCACTTGATGCGTTGCGTCGTGGTTCTGCCCGCCGGATCACCGCGGTTCTGCCCTATTACGGCTATGCGCGTCAGGACCGCAAATCAGGTCCCCGCACCCCGATTTCAGCAAAGCTTCTGGCCAACCTCATCACCTCCGCCGGGGCCGACAGGGTGTTGACCATCGATCTACATGCCGGCCAGATCCAAGGTTTCTTTGACATACCCACCGACAATCTGTTTGCCGCGCCGGTTTTCATTGAAGATATTAAAAACCGCTATGACGGCAGCAAATTGATGATTGTCTCGCCGGATGTTGGCGGTGTTGTCCGGGCCCGCTCACTCGCCAGCCGTCTGGATGCCGATCTTGCGATCATCGACAAGCGCCGTCCCAAGGCTGGTGTCTCTGAAGTGATGAACATCATCGGTGATGTGAGTGACCGGCACTGCATCATGGTTGATGACATTGTCGATTCAGGTGGCACGCTGTGCAACGCGGCGGCGGCCTTGATCAAGGATGGAGCGCTGAGCGTTGATGCCTATGTCACGCATGGTGTTCTTTCTGGTGGCGCGGTCAGTCGTGTGGCCTCCTCGCCCCTCAATTCGCTGGTGACAACCGACTCCATCCCCGCCACTGAAGCGGTGCGGGTCGCACGTAACATCCGGCATATTTCGATTGCCCCGCTGCTTGGTGAGGCGATCAAGCGGATCAACGAGGAACGCTCGGTCTCTACCCTGTTTTAGATGTATGTGACAGACACAGGATCGGATTCCTGAATAAGCGCCGTCTTTTCCTCTGTCTCCTCCCGTTTCCCCTTGTCTTTTCTCCATAATACGCCTATACCTCGCGTCGCCGTGCACCCCTGGAGGCACGGACCATTGTCATATCCCAAGGAGTAAACAATGTCTGACATCACAACCATCAGCGCTACACAGCGCGAACGGGTCGGTAAGGGGTCCGCCCGTGCGGCACGCCGCGCAGGCGAGGTCCCTGCCGTCATTTATGGCGACAAGAAGGAACCTCTGGGCATCGTACTTGAAGCCCGTGAGATTACCAAAATCGTTCACCAGCCGGGTATTTTCGGCCGCCTTCTTGACATCACTGTCAACGGCAAGAAAAACACGGTTCTGACACGTGACATTCAATTCCATCCAGTGACTGATGTGATCATGCACATGGATTTCCTGCGTGTTTCCGGCAGTGCCAAGGTGGCTGTTGCTGTTGCTGTTGAATTCATCAATGAAGATCAGTGCCCTGCGCTGAAGATTGGCGGCGTTCTGAACGTTGTCCGTCACGAGGTTGAACTCAACTGTCCGGCTACAGACATCCCAGAGAAAATCACTGTTGATCTTGATGGTCTGAAGATTGGTGACTCAATCCATATCAGCGCAATTGAATTGCCTGAGGGTGTAGAGCCGACAATCACCGATCGTGACTTCACCGTTGCCACCCTGCAATCACCGGGCGGCGGCGTGAAGAACGAGGATGAAGAAGAGACAGAGGCAACCGAGGAGGAAGCCGAAGAGGATTCTTCTGAATAGACTCTCGGCGCTGCCGTAGTCTTTAACAGACCGACTGAAAGCAAGCCATGCTGCTATTCGTAGGCCTTGGAAACCCCGGATCGGATTATGCCAAAAACAGGCATAATGCCGGATTTATGGTGGTTGACTGGCTGGCCCGGCAGCATGGCTTTTCTGATTGGAAAGCCAAATCCGGCGCGCTGATTGCCGATGGGCGTCTGGCTACCAGCAAAGTCATTCTGGCAAAACCACAAAGCTTCATGAACAAATCCGGCCTTCCCACGGTCGAAATCGCCCGTTTTTATAAAATCCAACCAGAAGACATCTTCGTCTTTTATGACGAGATCGATCTGGCTGCCGGAAAAATCCGGATCAAGCAGGGTGGCGGCCATGGCGGCCATAATGGTATCCGTGATCTTGATCGGCATCTGGGCAAGGATTATTGGCGGGTGCGCATCGGGGTGGGCAGGCCTGAACGATCCGGTGATGTTCACCGCTGGGTTCTGAGCGATTTTGCCAAAGACGAACAAAATGGGTGGCTGGAGCGCCTGCTCTCTGCGATGAGCGATGAGGCAGACCGCCTTGCCAGCCATGACACAGCCGGTTTCCAGAGCCGGGTTGCCTATTTGGCCCCTGCCCCACAAGCCGATAAAGAAAACACCGACAACGCCGAGGAAGAAAATGGGATTTAATTGCGGTATCGTTGGTCTGCCAAATGTTGGCAAATCAACATTGTTCAACGCCCTTACCGAAACCGCAGCAGCAGATGCCGCGAACTATCCCTTTTGCACGATTGAGCCGAATACCGGACGTGTTGCCGTTCCGGACCCTCGACTCACCGCTCTGGCAGAGCTTGCGGCCTCGGCCAATGTCATTCCACACAACTTGAATTTGTTGATATTGCCGGACTTGTCCGCGGGGCGGCAAAGGGTGAAGGGCTTGGCAACCAGTTCCTTGCCAACATTCGCGAGGTTGATGCGATTGCCCATGTGCTGAGATGCTTTGACGACAGCGAAATCACTCATGTTGAAGGCAGCGTTGACCCAATTCGCGATGCCGCGACAATTGACACCGAACTGATGCTCGCCGACATCGAATCACTGGAACGCCGAATGACGGCGCTGGTGAAAAAGTCCCGTGGCGGCGATGCCGAGGCGAAAAGCGATCTGGCGCTGATGGAGATATTGTTTGCACAGCTTTCAGATGGTACCCCGGCGCGTCAGGCCACCGGTTTAAGCGCCGCCCAGACGGAGCGCCTGCCCTATCTCCAGCTGTTGACCGCCAAGCCTGTTCTTTATGTATGCAATGTCGGCGAGGCGGATGCGGCGAGCGGTAATGCGTTTTGTGAGGCTGTTGCCGCGCAGGCCGAAAAAGAAGGTGCCGCGCATGTGATTGTGTCAGCCGCGATCGAAGCCGAAATCAGCCAACTTGACCCTGAAGACAAGGCCGAATTTCTTGCCGAGCTTGGCCTTGCCGAAACCGGCCTTGCACGCCTGATCCGGGCCGGGTACGGCCTTCTCGATCTGCTTACCTTCTTCACCGTCGGGCCGAAAGAGGCGCGCGCCTGGACAATGGCAAAAGGCGCCAGCGCCCCGGAAGCCGCCGGCGTCATCCACACCGACTTCCAACGCGGTTTTATCCGGGCTGAGACAATCTCTTATGACGACTATATCGCTTGCAAGGGCGAGGCCGGTGCCCGCGATGCCGGGAAGCTGCGTATTGAAGGCGCCGACTATAAAGTCGCTGACGGCGACGTCTTCCATTTCCGTTTCAATGTGTGACGGCAAGCACAATCATCGGAATGGTCATCATTGTCTGCGTCTGTCTGACAAATTTGATGACAGCAGAACGCGTGAAAAACAAAAACCCCCGGCCAGATGACCGGGGGTTGATGATTATTCTGTTTAATGTGTGTTCTAGTGTACGTCCGCCCACACCCTGCGCTTTGCAAGATAGGACATGATCAGGAAGATCGACAGGAAGAACACTGCGGCGACGCCAATCCGTTTGCGGGTTTCAAGCTTTGGCTCAGCTGCCCACATCAGAAAATGCGTCACATCTGCCGAAATCGCCTGGGCGCTGGTTGGCGCGCCATCAGCATATGTTACATCGTCGCCATAGATTGGCTGTGGCATCGCGATCATATGCCCGGAATAGGCATCATTGTAATACATGCCTTCAGGAACCGAGACGCTGGATGGTGCCTCAACATAACCGGTCAAAAGGCTGTAGAGATAGTCCGGGCCATACGCACGCGCCTTGGCAATCAATGACAGATCAGGTGGCAACGCCCCATTGTTATTGGCACGCGCCTGATTGTCATTGGCATAAGGTGATGGGAAACGGTCCGCTGGACGCGCTGGACGCATGAACATCTCGCCATCCTCGTCAGGGCCGTCCTGAACCTCGTATTCAGCCGCAATCGCCTTGATTTCGGCTTCATTATAACCAAGGTCAGCAAGATTACGGAAAGCAACATATTCGAGCGAATGACATCCGGCACAAACTTCGCGATAGACCTGAAAACCACGCTGCATAGAGGCTTTGTCGTAATGGCCAAACACGCCGGCAAAGCTCCATTCCTGTTTTTCAAGACGTACATCACCGCCACCGGCCGCCTGCGCCGCGCCGGAGATGCCGGTCACGGCCAGCAAAGCCATGGTTGCTGCAACAAAAACTTTACGCATTAGACGGCCTCCCCAGTCGTCGCCAGCACCGGTTCCGAAATTGATTTCGGCAACGGCTTGGTATTTTCGAAAATGCTCAATGCTGGCAGGATTACCAGGAAGTGAAGGAAGTACCACGCTGTCGCGATACGCGCCATCACCACATAGCTGCCTTCAGCAGGCTTGCCACCGAGATACCCCAGAGCAACTGCGTCAACCACCAACAGCCAGAAGAAGATCCGGAACAGCGGGCGGAAGCGTGCCGAGCGTACCGGCGAGCGGTCAAGCCACGGCAAGATGAACAGCACACCAATGGCACCAAACATCAACAACACACCGCCAAGCTTGTCAGGAACAGCGCGCAGGATCGCGTAGAATGGCAGGAAATACCACTCAGGCACGATATGCGCCGGTGTCTGCATCGGGTTTGCCGGAATGTAGTTGTCAGGGTGGCCCATAGCGTTCGGGTAGAAGAACACTGCTACCGCCAACAGCAACAGGAACAGGGCAACGCCGACAATGTCCTTGATTGTATAATAGGGGTGGAATGAGATCGTGTCTTGCGGGCCTTTGGTGTCGATACCAATCGGGTTATTCGAACCAAAGCGATGCAAGGCCACGATATGCAGGACAACCACGCCAGCAATCACGAACGGCATCAAATAGTGCAACGAGAAGAACCGGTTCAGCGTTGGGTTATCAACCGAAAAGCCGCCCCAGAGGAACGTCACGATGCTCTCACCAACGACCGGAATCGCCGAGAAAAGGTTGGTGATCACGGTGGCGCCCCAGAAGCTCATCTGGCCCCATGGCAAGACGTAGCCCATGAAGGCTGTCGCCATCATCAGCAGGAAGATCACCACACCAAGGATCCACAGCAATTCACGCGGCGCCTTGTAGGAGCCGTAATAAAGGCCTCGGAAAATGTGAAGATAAACCACAATAAAGAAGAAACTTGCTGTGTTCATGTGGATATAGCGGATCAACCACCCATGGTTGACATCACGCATGATCCGCTCAACCGAGCCGAAAGCGTAATCAACATGGGCTGTATAGCTCATCGCCAGAACGATACCGGTGACGATCATGATCACCAGTGACAGGCCGGCAAGGCTGCCAAAATTCCACATGTAATTCAGATTTTTTGGTGTTGGGTACTCATGCGCGGTGTGATCGAGCATTGAGAAAACCGGCAGACGATGGTCAATCCATCTGACGACCGGATTTGAAAATTTCGCAGCAGACATTTCTATTTGCCTCCGATAGAACGAATGGATTAACCGATTTGAATGACGTTGTCAGACACGAAGCTGTATGGCGGCACCGCAAGATTGGTAGGTGCAGGGCCTTTGCGAATACGACCGGATGTGTCGTAGTGCGATCCATGGCACGGGCAGAACCAGCCATCATATTCGCCTCTCACATCACCCGTCTTTTGGCCAAGCGGGACACATCCAAGATGCGTGCAAACCCCCACCACAACAAGCAACTCAGGGCGCTGGACCCTTGTCTCGTCCTCTTCCGGATCACGCAGATCAGCGCTGTCCACGGCATTTGCCCGGGCAATTTCATCAGCAGTGCGATGCCGGATAAATACTGGCTTACCGCGCCAGGTGACGGTAATCGCCTGACCTTCTGCAATCTTTGAAACATCGACTTCTGTGCTGGCAAGCGCCAGCGTATCAGCCGCCGGGTTCATTTGATCGATTAACGGCCAGGCAACTGCACCTGCACCAACTGCACCCATGGCATAGGTCGCGACCACGATAAAGTCGCGGCGGCCCGGTTCCTGGATCCCGTCTGCCGATGGCGACTCGGAATTTGACGTCGAATTAGCCATTATGTCCCCTATTATTTAGACCTTTTTCCCACTTCTTCTCATTACCAGACGTGTAATTCGGCCCCGCCCGTTGTGATGGCATAGGTCCCGGTATAAGGAGCCGGTCCGGTAATGACGACTTTCTAGCATGCGTGCACGCGTTTTCCCATACAAAACTACCCAAAAAATTCGGAAAAAATACGAGGCACATCGCCGCGCTGCCACGGCCAGATAATTGGCGTTCACGGCCACCTGACTTCGGGCGGCAGACTCATCAAGATCGCCTCAATATTTCCGCCCGTACGAAGGCCAAAAAGCGTGCCTCGATCATAGAGCAGATTGAATTCCACATAGCGGCCACGCCGGACAAGCTGTTGATGACGTTCATCTTCGGTCCATTCACGGTTCATGCGTTGACGCACAATCGCCGTATAGGTATCTGCAAAAGCGCTGCCGACATCACGGGTAAAGGCAAAATCCGCATCCCAGTTGCCGCTGTCCAGATTGTCATAGAATATCCCGCCTGCGCCACGCGGCTCATCTCTATGCGGCAGGTAGAAATATTCGTCACACCATTTCTTGAACCGCTGATAATAATCATCACCGTGCTTGTCACAGGCAGCTTTCATGCCTTCATGAAAATCGGCACCAGCCCCATCATCAGCAAGTAATGGCGTCAAATCACCACCACCACCGAACCAAGATTTAGAGGTGACAATAAACCGGGTGTTCATGTGCGCTGCGGGCACATGGGGATTTTGCATGTGGGCCACCAGCGAAATGCCACCGGCCCAAAACTGTCCATCTTCAGCCGCGCCGGGGATCTTCTGACGGAAATCCTCACTGAATTCACCATGAACGGTTGAGATATTAACCCCGACCTTTTCGAACACACGGCCGTGCATAACACTCATCTCGCCGCCACCGCCGCCGTCACGCTGCCATGTTTTGCGCTCAAACCTGCCAGCGGGAAGATCGGCTTTTGCCGTGGCTGTCAATTCCGTTTCGATCGCTTCAAAACGTGCACAGATATCATCACGCAACGCCGCAAACCATTTTGCAGCTGCGGCTTTGCGCCCTTCAATTCCTGATCCTGATGAAGTCGGCTCGACCTGTTTTTCATCTGCTGATTGCATGAATTCTGATATCACCTTACTGATTGCCGCACTTATTGCCAGCATGGGCTTTCTGGCTGACTTTATCCGGAACACTCTCCAGACAGGCCGGTTAACAACTCCTCTTTTGACATAATGAAGTCGCTCTCTACCCAGCGCCGTTCAATTTGGCCCAACAACTGGCCGATCACAACGCCCTTGTCAACGCCGCGGTTCAATAAATCATGACCTGACACCGGGCATTCAGGCGGGTTCCATGCAGCAATCTCAGCACACCTCTCGCGCATCACAGCTTTCCCATAGCGCAGGCGTGCCACCACATAAACAAACGCAGGCGCGATATCGGCCTTGTGCAGATACCACGCCGCCTGTCGCCATTTGGCCCCGTTCAGGGCCTGCGCATTCCCGGCATCGCCATGCCGGTCAAGCATCATCAGACAGCGCGCATCACGGTTGCTAAGACGAAGTCGGTCGGCAACCAGCTTGGCGGTGATCTCGCCCACAGACTTTGCCTCACCGCCTGTTTCCGTATCATCAGGCGACCCAGCCTCGGTGAGCGCAACCGCAAGCCCCACCAGCCAGATCTGGTCATGCCGAAAATCATCTGTGGTGGGCAGACTGTCCAGCAGGCCATCAGGAAATTGGGATAAAAGCAGCTCATTCAACCGATGCCCCAGAGCCGCGATATCAACCCCGCTTTGATGCATCAGCGCAATCGCGGTGGCGGCACCGGGCGCTTGAAAGATCCGGCGCAATTCACCGGCCACCCTTTCGCCGGATAAATTTGCCGCCCTGCCAGCATTTGCCCGCAACGCGTCTTGTGCTTGTGGATCGACACCAGCACTGCCAAAGCGTGGCAAAAACCGGCAATAACGAAGCATCCGCAACGCATCTTCCTGAACCCGGGCACCCGCATCACCGACAAACCGCAACCGTCCCGCGGCAAGGTCTGCCGCCCCATCAAGCGGATCATATAAGGTACCGGCCGCATCGACATACATCGCATTGATGGTGAAATCGCGGCGGCGGGCATCGGCCAACCAATCATCGTCAAACGCAACCACTGCATGACGGCCATCGGTTTCCAGATCAACGCGCGTCTGGGTGACCTCAATTTTGTCAGACGCATCTGCTGATCGCGCCAGCACAGTCACGGTTCCATGCGCGATGCCTGTCTCTATCACCTGCAACCCATCATCGCGAAACGCTGCCACCATCTCGGCAATCGGCGCATTGACCGCCATATCAATATCGCCGCATGGTTGGCCGGCGAGCCAGTCGCGCACAGCACCGCCGACAATCCGTGCCTCACACCCGGCTTTCGCAGATATGTCAAAAATCCTGCGGGCAAGAGCGGAAACAGGGAAATCGGCCCTAGCCATCGCCACCCTGCCCGTTCGGCTTGGCGGTCATCTCCTCCTCGCCTTTCGGGGTGAAATCACCCGAAGAAATCACCCCATCCTTGATTGTCGCAGGCTGATAGCTGACATCCGGACCAGAAGCAGACTGTTCCAACAGCAGGACGGACAGAAAAAACACCACAAGCCCCGCCACCGCGCCAATCAAATGCGCGATCGTTATGCCTTTTATCGCTTCCGGATCTTCACCGCGGGCAATTGCCCGGCGACGCTGCCAGCTCTTGATCAGCGTCATCACGATGATCGCGACAAACAGCGCACTTAGCATGATTAAATAGCGACGCATTGTCTTTATGGCTCCCCTCGCCAAGCGGTCTCATTGTGGCGCGATACGACAAAAAATTAAGGCGATCATGCCCCTGTCAGCAAGCCAGCTTCATCCGCGATGAAAGGTCAACAATAATACTCGCTGACAGGCCCCACAGGTGATGATGATCATGGTCAATCACCCAGATGTCACGTTTTTGTCCGTCCCGCAGGTAACTTTCCCGCCGATGACGGACCGGATCAAGAACGTCTGCAAGTGGCAGAACAAGAACCGACTCAACTTCATCCGGTGCGGCGACAAACCTTGTTTGGCCACGGATAATACCAACAACCGGTTGCACCACAAACCCGACCGGACTTGCCACCGTATCAAGCGCCCCGATCACATTGACCGCGGCAGGTTGCAGGGCGATTTCCTCATGCGCCTCGCGCAAAGCCGTCGCGGTCAGGCTGATATCTCCGGGATCGACCTTACCGCCCGGAAAACTTATTTGTCCGGCATGATGTGTCAGATGCGCGGCACGTTTTGTCATGACAACATGCCATCTCTGCTCGCGCTCGATCAGGCCAACAAGAACCGCCGCCGGACGCCCCCGGTCTATCAACAAACCTTTCGGCACAGGCCCAAGGTTGCGCATCAGTTCTTCCGGCAACGCCCGCGATGCGTCGTCATTCACCGCCGTTGGCATCACCCCTCCAGATCAAAAAATATGCTGTCGCTCCAAACGCCAAGTGCGCCACCGTCACCGGGCACCGCCAATTCAGCCAGTTCATAGAATACCGGCCTGCTCAGCTTGGCCTCAAGCCCGTCTCTTACCATTATATAGGGCGCTTGCGCCTGAATCCCATTCTTGTTTGTGTTCGCGTCATCATCTGCATCACGCCGGGGGCGCATGACCAGCGGATGATCAGCAGAAAGGCTAAGGATGTCGTCAACATTGGTCGTGAAGATGATTTTTTGATCAAGGCCAGCCCCCTCAACCTGCATTGACGTCACAATAAACGGCGCGTCAGCCACGGTGATTGTGCCGCGCTCAACCGGTGTCACCAGCCAGAAACTGCCATCATCCTCACGCCGCAGGACCGACGCGAAAAGCTTGACCAGCGCCGACCTGCCAATCACCCCACCCTCGTGATACCAGCTGCCATCGCTGGCAATATGGATATCAAACACTTGCGGCATTGGCTGGGCGATTTCTTGCAACGCTCTTCCGGTTTGAATTTTATCCTGCTCTTCTTGTTCTCGTCCCATCACCACAGTCTAACCCGATCAACCAACAGCCAAAAATTATTTCCGAAAATAAACGGGATTTTAACTTTCTTGTGCGACATTACTCGCCAACACAGGCTGATACAAAGTGAATTCCGTGCACATGAGCCGGCGGGCGTGATCCGGCGTATCACGAGAAACATCTGGGAAACCTGACTGTATGCGGGCACAGATCATCATCAACAAATTTGGCATCATTCAGGAAGGTGAAGGTAAAAAGCCGCCACAAGGCGGTGTCCTTGCCCGCCGAACAAACCGTGACCTTGTTGTACATCTGCACAATGCCGTGACTGTGCCTGCCCTGCTGTGCCTGATCCAGGCGCTTCGCGCTGTCGATGTTCAAATGACGCTTGTCGGCAGCACAGCATTACCAATGACCCGCGCCCAGATTTGTCTCACCCTCGCAAGGCGGGCGTTATCCATCGTTGAGGGACAGCACGAAGATTTGTTCATGAGCGATCTGGAAATTTTCAACAAGGAAATCTCTACGATCGACATTTTACCAAAAAATTTGACCAAACTTGTTGAATTGAACTTCTCACAGATGGACGCGCCATCAGCCTTGATGAAGGCTAGTACGGCAAAGGTTGGCAACCTTGTCTCGGTCGGGCAGACGCGATCGATGCGTCTCTATTTTCTCGCTCTTCCGGAAAATTTGTCATGGCCACCGGACGTGCCTGATATCTCGAAACCGATAGATGAAGTGTTAAGCGAACCGATCAGTACATGGCTCTCAATTGCCTATGAAGCCGCCCTCTCCATCCAGTCCCCGATCTACCAACATGGCATCCTCAAGATTAATCCAGAACTTCGTTTGCCTTTCCAGCGTGTCCTCAATCCGATCACACCATTGACCAACCGTCCCGCGCATTTCCGGATCCTTACCACCGCATCGGTGATTGGCGACCACGCCGACGATGTCATTATCATTTGACGGCATCTGACCCTGCATTAGCCCGGCCCTACCCATCACCCATCAGCGCCGCTACATCGTTGCTACATCTCCGCCACCATGCCTGCCCTTATGTTTCGATTGTAAAGACATTGCTTCTTAACCAAACATCAATGAATTTCCCGAAAACTTGATCCTTTCATCTGATTTTCCACCATTTTTTTACAGTTTGATTGGCAAAATTAACCATTCAATAACCTTAACAGCGCACAATGGGCTCACTGAACAACATCGTCACTTCGGGAGACCTTGGACAATGCCGCGTCGGCCAGATGAATCGAATCAGGAATCAAAAGTCACAACTGTTCTGCGCGCCATGGGCAATGCCAAACGCATGCGGATTCTCAACGAACTTGCCGATGGGCGGGAAAGATCGGTTTCCGAGCTGGAGGGGGTCATCTCTGATCTGAGTCAATCAGCCCTGTCCCAGCATCTTGGGCGGCTGAGACGGGCCAACATTGTCCGCACCAGACGGAAATCTCAGGCGATATTTTACTCAATTGATGACACCGATGTTCTGCGCATTCTCCGCCTGTTGGAGCATATCTATAACGACGATCCAACAATGCAGCGCACAAAACACTAGTTCTGATACCGCTGCCACCCGCATATGGGCATCAGGTGATGGTGGAGCGCAAGGGGACAAGAGGCAGGTCAAACAAGATTTTTGGGATTTCTATTGCACCACACCGCATGATGTGCGACATCATGTCAAGCGAGAGAGGGGCCGCAGCACATGAAGCGCGGTGTGTTCTTTCACCTTCCTGACCCGCCATTGTCACGTTGCGCACACCGCACAAAGCCGTATCGGGCATGAATTAGATGTATATTTATTTGCCAATTGCCGAAGTCTCGATGCATATCGGAATCGTCATTGGTCTTGGCGGGGGCGTTGGCTTCCTGTCTGGACTTTTTGGTGTTGGCGGCGGTTTCTTGATGACGCCACTGCTGATTTTCTTTGGAATCCCACCGGCAGTCGCCGTTGCCACCGAAGCCAACCAGATTGTTGCCTCCTCGGTTTCCGGAGTGCTGGCTCACATGCGCCGCGGCAATGTGGATTTCAAAATGGGCGCGATTCTCATGCTTGGTGGTGTGATCGGATCATCCCTTGGTGTCGTTCTGTTTTCATTCCTGCGATCTATTGGCCAAATTGATCTGGTGATCAAGCTCTCCTATGTGGTCTTTCTTGGCATTATTGGATCACTCATGCTCTTTGAGAGCCTTCGCACCATGGTGCGATCACGCAAACCGGGGGTGGTTCGCGGCAAATTGCATCAGCATAACTGGCTTCACGGCCTGCCGTTCAAAATGCGGTTTCGCCGGTCAAAACTCTATATCAGTGCCATTCTGCCGCTGGCGATTGGCGCGTTTGTTGGTGTGCTTGCCGCGATTATGGGTGTGGGTGGCGGTTTCATCATGGTACCGGCGATGATCTATCTTCTTGGCATGCCGACATCGGTGGTTGTCGGAACGTCACTCTTCCAGATTATTTTCGTCACTGCCAACGTGACCGTCTTGCAATCCATTCAAACGCAAACAGTCGATTTTGTTTTGGCTGGCCTATTGCTTTTCGGCGCGGTCATTGGTGCTCAATTTGGCAGCCGTGCGGGCGCCGTGCTTCGCGGTGAACAGCTGCGCGGTCTGCTTGCATTGATGGTGTTGGCGGTCTGCGTAAAGATTGGATATGACCTCGTTGTCCGCCCAGAAGACCTGTTTTCGGTGGAGTTGTTGAAATGATCCGCCAGCGCCTCACATCCCTGATTATCGCGGCGGCGTGTCTGATGCCGTCACTGGCTGCCCATGCCGGTCCCGAGCGACTTGTTGCCGACCTCTCCAATGATCAGGTTGCCATCACGAGCAGCTATCACGGAACCGAACTCCTGTTGTTTGGCGCCTTTGAGGGGCAGGACAATGACGATGTGGTATTGGTTGTTTCTGGCCCTCCGACAAAGGTTGCGCAGCGGCGCAGTGACAAGGTTGCAGGCATTTGGGTCAATGTGGAAACCAACATCTGGCAAAACTCACCCGGATTTTATCACATTTTTTCAACACGCCCGCTGGCCGAGATTGCATCACCCGACGTTCTCGCCAAAGCGCAACTTGGCCCGGCGGCATTGTCGCTTGAATATGTCTCACAAGCCAAAGATGAGAATTCTGGCAATGGCCATGGTGGCGGTAATGCCGGCAACACAACCGGCCCTGCAAAAGCCGCAACGCCAGCAATGATCAATGATCTTGGGCGTAATATGACAGATATTGGCCTATGGGCGGAGCGATCTGATGGCGTGTCAATCCAGCGGAACACCCTATTTAGGGCAACGCTGCAACTGCCAAAGAATGTGCCGCCCGGCGATTATGAAGTCCGCGTTGTCCATTTCCGTGATGGACAAGTTATCAGCCAGCAAACAACAGACATGACCGTGGCGCGCAAAGGGTTCAGCGCAATGGTGTATGATTTTGCGCATGAATATTCGATGCTTTATGGCGTTTTTGCGGTTGTATTTGCTGTCTTTTCCGGATGGCTTGCTGCTTTTGCCTTCAGGCGAAAATAATTGAATCCACATAGTCTGTGCTAATCTAAGCTTGGATAAGGGGAGTTAAATCATGGCGAAAAAGGATCCTGTATTTCTTGTCGTTGTCGATGAGTCCGAAGAAATGCATCAAGCGCTGCAGTTTGCTTGTGGACGCGCCAAAACTGTTGGTGGCAAGGTCGCGTTGATGTATTGCATCGCACCGGCAGAATTTGAGTATTGGGCCGGCGTTGGCGAGCTGATGCGGCAGGAAGCACGTGAAGCGGCAGAGGAAAAGATGCTGATCCACGCCGAATATGCAAAAAACCTGACCGGCGAAACACCGATCCTGTATGTCCGTGAGGGCGACACCAGAGACGAATTGCTGGCGCTCATTGATGAAGAGCCTTCAATCAGCCTTCTTGTTCTTGGTGCTGATACGAATTCCGAGACAGCCGGCCCGCTGATCAACTTTATGATGTCTCGCGGTGCCTCAAGATGTCGCGTGCCGATCACTGTTGTGCCGGGCAACCTCACCGATGAGCAGCTGGACGCGCTGTTCTAAAAGCTAATCGCGGATCGCCGAGAGATTTACACCGCCGCGATCAGTTAATTGTCCGGCAACATCTTGGCTTTTACCGAGGAAATACCTAGATATGGCTGAACGAAACATATCTTGGGGTAAGGCGATGCGCCGATTTCTCAGCATTTTTTTTGGAGTTCTTTTTACAGTCATGACCACCGCAGCAACCGCAAATGATGAAACAGGCAAGGGTCAGATCTTGCTTCTCGAGACCAGCCAAGGGCAGGTCGAAATCAACATGCTTCCTGAATTGGCACCAAAACACGTTGCCCGTATCAGCGAACTGGTGGAAAGCGGCTTTTATGATGGCATCATTTTTCACCGGGTGATCCCTGGCTTCATGGCACAAACGGGTGATCCTGAAGGCACTGGCATGGGTGGGTCTGGCCAAAAGCTGGATGCAGAATTTACCGATTATGAATATCGTGAGGGCACTGTCGGTATGGCACGCGCGATGAACCCGAATTCAGGCGATAGCCAATTTTTCATCTGCTTTGAAGGCTGCGGCCATCTGACAGGGCAATATACGGTCTGGGGACAGGTGGCGCGTGGCATGGATGTTGTCCGCCAGATTGCCGTTGGTGAGCCTCCGGCCAGCCCGGACCGCATCGTCTCGGCACGTCTCATCGACTAACCGCCGAAAAATTACAGAAACATTCCAAAACAGCCGCATTTTGTGGCTGTTTTTTTATGCGGCATCGGTTGCCAGCGGCGGCCTTGCGGCTTTCCGCGTTACAAAATAAAGGGCAATACCCGCCCAAACCAGGGCAAATGACACCGCGTCATTCATTGTAAACACCGCCCCAAAATACAGGATGCCAAGGCAAAGCTGGGTCGTTGGGTTGGCATAAAACAGCAAACTTGACATCGCCATCGGCAAATCACGGTTGCCCGCGTGATACAGCAACAAAGGCACAACAGTAACAACCCCGGCCAGAACGGCGAGAAACAAATTGAACGTCCCGCCGCCAAAGAATATCGGCAAGCCCTGATAGACCATCCAGATCAGATAAAGCACCGCGAGTGGACTCACTATCACCAATTCCACAAACATTCCGATAATGGGGTCAGCCCCCATCTTTTTGCGAATGATCCCATAAAACGCAAATGTGAATGCCAAACAAAGGCCAATCCACGGAATTTCAGCGGCCAGACTTGCCTTCACGGCCACTCCTGCAACCACCACACCAACGGCGAGCCAGCCGGTACGGTCAAGGGGTTCGTCCAAAATGAAGATGCCAAGCACAACCGCCACCAGCGGATAGATAAAATAGCCAAGCGCCGCCTCAATGACATACCCTTCGGAGACGGCATAAACAAACAAAGTCCAATTCAAGGTAATCAAGGCAGATGACAGCCAGAATCCACGGCGCATTGACCGATCAGCCCACAGCACACGCGCCGATGACAGCTGTCCCCGTGCAAGAATGTAAAGCCACAGCAAGACACCGGACCACAACGCGCGATGGACTACAATCTCCATCGGATCAAAGTCACTCACCACATCGATATAGACAGGCACAAGCCCCCACAACAAAGCCGCAGACAGGGCATAAACAAACCCTTGGAAGCGAACTTTTGACGCAGGCAACATTTTGTTTACTCTTAAACCACGAATCTTAACGCGCCACATTAAGCATGCATTCGGCTTCACAGCAAATCATTTATTCAGAGTTTTTTCAGTCAGTTGCCAGACAGGAAAAACAAGCTCAATGACACAAAAACGGGCTATTTTACAAATTTTTGACACGAAATTCGTGATTCACTGGCAAAATTATATCCATTGTTCATTTGACAACGAATGTGACCGCGCTCATATGTAGGGTGCCGTAGGGCTGTATGAAACCTGATTCCCGTGCGAACAGTGACATATGGATCGTGGAATTGAATAACTGGGCGGGGTCCGCGGCTGACCCTTGCTAAATTTGGAGACTAAAGAATGTCACAGGGCACTGTAAAGTGGTTCAACACGCAAAAGGGATATGGGTTCATCAACCCTGACGAGGCTGGTAATGATGTGTTTGTGCACATCACAGCAGTACAGAATTCAGGATTGAATGGCCTGAACGAAGGTCAAAAGGTAAGTTTTGATCTGGAAGAACAGCGCAACGGTAAAGTTGCTGCGGTTAATCTGGCGCTCATCGACTAATTGTGTTTCCGGCCATGGGCTGGAAAAATAAATCTGAAATTGAAAAGGCCATCCGCAAGGATGGCCTTTTTGTTTCGTGATGCTGTTTGTTGGCAGGCACCCAAAAGGCCTTGCCGTCACCGGTCAGCTTCGCATCTTACCGCCATTCGGGTCATATAAAGGTCTGCCCACAACTTTCGCCGGACATAGCTCGCCAAGGATTTCCACTTCCAATGCGGTGCCATCGTCAGCATATTCCACCGGCACATAGCCAAGCGCCATCGATTTGCCAACGTGATGCGCATAGCCACCCGAGCTGACATAGCCAACCGCCTGTCCATCGGCAAAAACCGCCTCATCATTCGACACATCAATGCCATCTGTCTCAATGGTCATGGTCACAAGCCGCTTTTTCGGTCCGGCCTTTGCTTCGGCTTCGGCCGCTGCCTTACCAATGAAATCCTTGCTCCAGTCGATAAACACATCGAGACCAGACTCGGCAGCGGTGAAATCAGGCCGGAAGTCCAGCGTCCATGCGCCCCAGTTCTTTTCCAGCCGCATCGACATCAAAGCCCGCCCGCCATAAAGCTTTAACCCAAGGTCGGCACCGGCGTCCTCAATCGCCTCAAACAGGCGGATCTGATATTGCGGCGCAACATAGATCTCGTAACCAAGCTCGCCGGAAAAAGACACACGCAGCAACATCGCCGGAACGCCGCCAACAAAGGTCTTGCGTACATCCCTGAATTTCAATGCCTCTGGCCCGACATCCTCACGCACCAGACGCGAGAGCAATTGCCGCGATTTAGGCCCAGAAATCGCCATGCCATGCCAATTTTCTGAACGGTTGGCGTATCGCACATCACCAGCAAATTCTTCAAGGTGACGTTCAAACCAGCGGCGATGCATGTTCTGTGCAACGCCCGATCCAAACAGATAAAAATGATCGTCATCAAGACAGGCAACCGTCAGGTCGCCATAAAGCTTGCCCTTTTCGGTCAACATCGGGGTGAGCGACAATCGACCGGGCGCGGGAATACGGCCTGCAAGAAGGTGATCAAGAAAGCCCCGTGCATCCTTGCCGGTAAATTCATGCTTGGCAAAATTGGCAATTTCAATGGCACCGACATGTTCGCGCACGCCTGCCACCTCTTTTGCCACATAATCATGCGCCCGTGACCGGCGGAATGTGGCCTCTTCATGTGCATCATCCGGCCCATCGGCAAACCACAAGGCGCTCTCAAGCCCATAGGCATCACCCATCACCGCACCGCGCGCCACCAACCTGTCATATAGCGCGGTTGTCTGCTGGCGGCGGCCTTTTGGCAGGGTTTCGTTGGGGAACGTCATGACAAAGCGGCGTTCATAATTTTCTGACGATTTCACCGTGCCCCAATCCGGCGAGGCGTAATCGCCGAAACGGGCCACATCCATTGCCCAGACATCGATCGAAGGCTCACCATCGATCATCCATTCTGCCATGCACAAGCCAACACCACCGCCCTGACAGAAACCGGCCATCACGCCAACAGCGACCCAGTAATTTTTCATCCCGGGGACCGGCCCGATCATCGGGTTACCATCCGGGCCAAAGGTGAATGGACCATTGATCATATTTTTGATGCCAACCTTGCCCAATGCCGGAATTCGGGAAAAACCGATCTCCAGCCTGTCAGCAATATTATCCAGCTTCGGTTCAAGCAACTCATGCCCGAAATCCTGCGGTGTGCCGGCAAGGGACCATGGTGTGGCACGCGGCTCATAGGTGCCAAGCAGCATCCCGCCACGTTCCTGACGGAAATAGATATTGCCCTCATAATCGATGCCCGCAGGTAGCCGTTCCTCGCGCTGGGTTATTTCCGGAATGTCCTCGGTAATCAGATAATGATGCTCCATCGGCTGCACCGGCAAGTGAAGACCGGCAAGATGCCCAACCTCGCGCGCCCACAGCCCGCCCGCATTGACAATCATCTCGGCATTGATGGTGCCCTTTTCGGTTACCACATCCCAACTGCCATCGGGTCGCTGATTGGTCTCCAGAACTGGTGTGTGGGTATGATAGCTGCCACCATGCACACGCGCCGCCTTGGCATAGGCATAAGTGACGCCGGACGGGTCAATGTCACCGTCAAGCGGGTCCCACAATGCCGCCATATAGTGGCTCGGATCAATCAGCGGATGCCGTCTTGCGGCCTCTTCGATAGAGATGAATTCCTGGTCCAGCCCCATATAGCGGGCCTTTGAACGCTCCCGCTTCAAATAGTCATACCAGTCCCGATTGGAAGCCAGATAAAAGCCACCTGTGTTATGCATGCCAACCGAATGGCCGGACACCTCCTCAATCTCTTTGTAAAGATTGATCGTATAGCCTTGCAGCCGAGAGATATTGGGATCAGAGCTGATTGTGTGAATCTGCCCGGCGGCGTGCCAACTTGAGCCGGATGTCAGCTCATTACGCTCCAACAGGACCACATCTTTCCAGCCGAATTTGGCAAGGTGAAAGAGAATTGAACAGCCGACAACGCCGCCGCCAATGATCACCACCTTGGCGTGGCTTTGCAGCTTCTTTTCGGTTTCATCACCCATGTCTTCGCTCCGCTTTATTCTGTCGTCAGGCTAACTCTAAATCTTAATCAATACCACGCATCTTCCATCGACGCCTTGCGCCGCGCGATAAAATCCTTCAGCTCATCATCAACCGCCTGATCGATTGGCGGCGCTTCATAATTCGCCAGCATGTCCTTCATCCGGGCATTGGCGCGCCACATCGCATCATGGCTGCCATTATCCAGCCATTGCTCATAGCTCTCGGAATCCGACATTTTGGCATCATAATATGCTGTCTCATAATTGCGCATCGTGTGCGCCGAGCCAAGAAAGTGACCCGCAGGTTCAACTTCCTCATAGGCGTCCTTTGCCAGCGCATCCTCGGACATATTCATCCCCTCAAGCAGGACGCGGTAAGCACCAAGGCGATCTGCATCCATCAGCAATTTTTCATAGCTGGAGACAAGACCACTTTCCATCCAGCCTGCCGAATGCAGCACAAAATTGGCCCCGCCCAAAATTGTCGAATGCAGGCTGTCAGCGCTCTCATAAGCGGCCTGGGCATCCGGCATCTTGCTGGCCGTAAGCGCCCCCCCGCAACGCAAACGGCAGGCCAAGACGGCGGGCAAGCTGGCCAATCACATAGTTCGACATCACCGGTTCCGGCATGCCAAAGGTTGGCGCCCCGCTTTTCAGACTCATCGAAGAGAGAAAATTGCCAAGAACAAAGGGCGCGCCCGGACGCACGAGCTGGGCAAAGGCACAGCAGCCCATCGCCTCAGCCAGCGCCTGTGCCACCGAAGCCGCTGTTGTCACCGGCCCCATCGCCCCGCCGAGAATGAACGGCACGACAACAATACCCTGCCCGGCACCGCAATAGGTCCGGATGGCTTCGGTCACCACCTTGTCGACCAACATGGGCGAATTGGTGTTCACATTGCCCATAATCACGCAATGCTTTTCCAACACATCGGCGCCAAACAAAATACGCGCCATCGCCACTGAATCTTCGGCCCGTTCCATCGCCGTAATCGCGCCCAGAAACGGCTTGTCGGAAAACCGCATATGCGCATACACCATATCAAGGTGCCGCTTGTTCACTGGCACATCACACGGCTCTACAATCACCAGCCCACCGTGATGCAGCGAGTCCAGCCCATAGGTCAGCTTCACCAGATTTTCAAAATCGGCAATCGTGCCATAGCGCCGCCCGTTCTCAGCATCATGCACAAAGGGTGCGCCATAAATCGGCGCAAAGACGGTGCTTCGATTGCCGATGCGCACTGACTTTGCCGGATTGCGGGCCAATTGTTCGAACTCGGACGGGGCCGTGCGGCACAGGCGGCGCGCCAGACCATCGGGAAACCGCACCCGCGTGCCTTTCACATCGGCACCGCCAGCAGCGAGGATTTCCAGCGCTATTGGATCGTCACGGAATTCCAGCCCGACTTCCTGCAGAAGCCAATCTGCCTGGTTTTCCAGCTTGACCAGCCCCTCTTCATCGAGAAACTCGTAATAAGGTATTTTGCGAGTGATATAGGGCGGGGCGAGCGGGCCGGTGCGCGCACCACGGTCACGTCGCCCTGACCTTGATTTCCTCTCTGCCCCTGTCACTTTACCTCTCCCAAGGCCGTTCACATGATATCTGGCGATGCCTCAAGCGATTGGAAACGGCACTATCTTTGCCAGACGTCTGCCATCATCACTAAGAACTTCAACATCCCTGCCGGACTCAATCGCGCTGGTTGCCACCATGGCCACCGCAATGTTCGATTTCACGCGTGGTGAATAGCCTGCCGCCGATGCATAGCCAACATAGGCGCCGTCCTGTTCGATGCGCCAGCGTGATTCATTTCCACCGACAAAGGCATCACCCTCGATGACCAACCCCATAAACCGGCGTTTCACGCCCGCGTCACGGATCGCCCGAAGCGCCGCCTTGCCAACAAAATCCTGCTCCTGATCGACATCGATGAAATTATCCATGCCAAGCTCGTAAGGGTTGGTCTGGTCATCGGTATCGGCACCATAGGAAATCAGACCGCTTTCCAGACGCTCAATATAATTTGGTGTACCAGGGCCAATGCCGTAAGCCGCGCCCGCGTCCTTCACCTTTTGCCACAGCGCGCTGCCATATGCGCCATCACGAAGATAAAGCTCATAGCCACCCTGCTTTGACCAGCCGGATTTGGCCACCACCAATGGAATGTCGCCAAGCGTGGCCTCGGCAAAGCCAAAATATTTAAGATCACGGATCCAGTCGCCAAACATATCGGCGACAACCTCAACCGCTTTTGGCCCCTGAATGGCCAATGGCGACACATCGGGCTCATAGACCTTTACATTCATGCCCTTGGCACCGGCAATTGCGGCGGCCCATAACACAATGTCGCTGTCGGCAATCGACAGCCAGACTTCGTCTTCGCTGATCTGCAGCAATACAGGATCATTGATAATCACCCCGTCATAATTGCAGATCGGCACATATTTACCCTGCCCGATTTTCAAACCGTCAAGGTTGCGCGGCGTCAGATAACGCGCAAGGGCAATGGCATCAGGTCCCTTCAGGGCGACCTGTCGTTCAACGCCGACATCCCACATTGCCACACCATTGATCAGGCGGTCATATTCCGCTGCCGGATCACCATAGCTGGTGGGCATAAACATGTGATTATAAACGCTGGCAGCGGCCATACCATCTAGCCGCGCGGCTTCAAAAAACGGGCTTTTGCGCACACGCGCGCCAATTGCCAACTGAATCGCCATATTTACCTCTTACGCATAAAAAGTCATTTCTATGGGCGCAATCTTGCCACAGCCAGTGGTGGCAATTATTCAGCTTGCGTCAGAAAACGGGGCGATTTTAGGCAAAAAATCAGGCGTAGAACGCGGCGATTTCAGCCACCAATTGATCAAGCTGATCAATTCCGCAATCCCGGTGCGTGACAAGGCGCACATGATCGCTTCCGGCAACAATCAACATGCCCTTTTTGGCAAGGTGCTTGCCAAGCGGGATACCGGAACCTTCGGGAAAATCAACAAAGACCATGTTGGTCTGAACAGCTGCCGGATCGACACCAAGCCCGGGAATGTCGGCAAGACGTTCAGCGAGGCGAAGCGCGTTTTCGTGATCCTCGGCAAGACGATCAATATTGTTCTGGAGGGCAAAGAGCCCCGCCGCCGCCAGTATCCCCGCCTGACGCATGCCGCCGCCAACAAGCTTGCGGATGCGATGCGCCCGTTTGATCACTGATTTCGGCCCGGCCAATATGGTGCCAACCGGCGCGCCAAGCCCCTTTGACAGACAAACAGACACCGTATCGGCTTCGGCAACCATCTGCGCCGGGGTCACGCCAAGCTTGACCACCGCATTCATCATTCGCGC
This sequence comes from Alphaproteobacteria bacterium, assembly GCA_038147495.1. Classification (GTDB taxonomy): domain Bacteria; phylum Pseudomonadota; class Alphaproteobacteria; order Puniceispirillales; family Puniceispirillaceae; genus MED-G116. The sequence continues at coordinate 122,256 of JAYQTT010000003.1, forward strand.
GCCATCAAGATGAACCACCAGACCATGCGCCTTGCCACATTGTGCCGCGGCATTGATCTCGGCAAGGGTCTGCACTTGGCCATGCCAGCTGTTTTCCAGCGTCAGCATCCGTGAAATCGGGCAATGTTCGTCATCCGGTTTCACGGTGCGGGAAATGACGTCCGGATCAAGCCCGCCATTTGCCGTCATCGGCATCGGGGCAAACATCACCCCGCCAAGCACCGATGCGCCGCCCGCCTCATCAATAAATACATGATATTCCGCGCCGCACAGCACCTCTTCACCCCGCTGGCATTGTGCCAGCATCGCCAAAAGGTTGGATTGCGTGCCGCTGGTCATGAACAAGGCCGCTTCCTTGCCAAGAAGGTCGGCGGCATAATCCTGCAAGGCATTTACACTTGGATCATCAAAATAGACATCATCTCCAACAGGTGCAGACGCCATCGCGGCGCGCATCGCATCACATGGTCTTGTGACAGTGTCACTCCTGAGGTCAACCACCGGCACACCGTCGGATTTACCCGCCCCAACATAACTCATCACATTCTCCCATGACCTTGCCTCTTTGCCCGTTGGCTGATTGTGCCCTGTTGCACCCTGACAGGGCAAGATCAACCGACGATAGGTGCCGTCTGTTTAATCCTCTTATAATTCCTTGATCGACAGGCAGGCGATCAATTTCTTAAATTCAGCTTGCCGAGATGCCAAAAAAATGGCACGGCAACACATCAGGCATCGAGGAGACAACCAAAATGCAGCAATATTGGCAAAACTATATTGACGGAAAGTGGGTTGACGGCGGCAGCGGGCGTCTTGCCGTTACCAATCCCGGAACCGGCGAAACCATCGGCGAAATCGCCATCGCCAGCACTGCCGATATTGACAGAGCGGTTGCCGCGGCCAACGCCTGCCACCAGAGTGGCGCCCTGTCTGACCTTCGGCCTGTTTTGCGCTCTCGGATGGTGCGTAAAATGGGGGATTATCTTCTCGAACATCGCACCGAAATTGCCGAACTGCTCACCCTTGAAGCGGGAAAGCCCTATTGGGAAGCATTGATCGAAGTTGAGGGTGCCGCCCGTTATTTCGAATATTATGGCAATCAGGCGGAAACGGTTGAAGGACGATCAATACCGCTTGGTGCTGACTATATCGACTACACCATCTATGAACCATTCGGCGTCTCTGCCCAGATCATTCCGTGGAATTATCCGCTGGAAATGACAGCACGCTCGCTGTCGGCGGCACTGGCAACCGGCAATTGCTGTGTCATAAAAACACCGGAACTCGATCCGCTGACAAACAGCTGGTTTGCCCATGCCGCCGAGGCAGCGGGCCTGCCATCTGGCGCGGTGAATATCCTGTGCGGGTATGGACATGAGGCGGGCGCGCATCTCTCGGCCCATCCCGATATCGGCAATGTTGTTTTTACCGGTTCGGTTGAGACAGGCACCAAAGTTGCCGTTGCCGCGGCGCAGAACATCAAGCCGGCAATTCTCGAACTTGGGGGCAAATCAGCGGCCATTGTCATGCCCGATGCCGATCTTGACATGGTCATGGAATCTGTCCGCTGGGGCATTTTCTTTAATGCCGGACAGGTTTGTTCGGCAATGTCACGTCTGATTGCGCATCAGGATGTGCATGATGAAATCCTTGAACGGACTGTCGCCCTTGCCGAGTCCCTGTCGGTCGGACCCGGCATGGAAAGACGCGAGTTTGGCGCAAATATGGGCGCTATGATTTCTGACGGCCAGCGTGACCGCGCAGAAAATCTGTGCCGTCAGGCGGAAGATGAGGGTGCACGGATCATGACCGGCGGACATCGCCTCAACCAACCGGGTTCGTTCCTTGCACCAACGGTAATCGCCGAAATTCGTCCGGAAATGAACATCGCCAGAACCGAGGTATTTGGACCAGTTCTGTCGGTGTTGAAAACCGGATCAGAGGCCGAAGCCATCGACATTGCCAACAGCACTGAATACGGCCTTGTCGGCGGCATTTTCACGGCCGATATTGACGCCGCACATCGCGCCGCACGCCGCATCCGTGCCGGTCAGATCTTTATCAATGAATGGTATGCAGGCGGTGTCGAAACACCCTTTGGCGGTTATGGAAAATCCGGCTATGGCCGCGAAAAGGGACGTGAAGCGCTCTGGAACTACGTTCAGACCAAGAATATCGCCTTCCGCACGCGCTGATCAGCTGGCATTCGCCTGCAAGATCGTATCGCCGCGGCCACGCAGCAATTCCGGCAATAATTCAAGGCTCGGAATAACATTCTCTGGCTTGATAGCGGGGTTGGGTCGGTGCGCGGCATCCTCGGCAATGCAGATAAAATCGGCAACATTCGCTGCTTTTGCTGCCATATAGTCTGCCATGGTATCCCCAACCATGATCGTTTCCGACACATCGACACCGTTTGCCGCACAACAGAACAGCAGCCCGTGCGGATCCGGTTTGGCACCATGCCCGCTGTCGGCACCCACCACCGGCGAGAACAGCTGCGCCACGCCCAAATCTGAAAGATTCTGTTGTGCCGAAGCCTCATTATCATTGGTCAGAAGGGCAAGCCGAAGACCCGCCGCATAGAGATCGCCAAGTGGCGTTTTGATGTCGCCTTTCGGGTGGGATTTACCCCTCGCCAATTGCAGGACAAGCGCATTCACCTTTTGCTGATATTGAGCATCACTGCGCAATTCGATGGCCCCGGCAGGAAGCTGCCGCTGCCAGACAGATTGAATAACTGCAAATGAATCTTTGGCAAAGATACCAGCTGGATCAATCCAGCCGCTTGCCGCATCAACGCCGATACTGGCCAGAAGATCAGCAGCGCCAAGACGTCCTGCTGTCTCGGGGGGAAGGCGTGAAATGGTATAGTCTGCGACAGCCCGCACCACCGGCAACCAAGTGGCAGATAGATCAAGTATCACCCCATCCTTGTCAAAAACGATTAGCTTGATCACTGCCTTACCTTTTCTATCTCGACCCTCAAACTGCGTCAGCAGCATGACTTATCTGCCATCGGCTGCCAAGCGCGTTGCCTTCTGACGTGCAATAACCGTGTCGACGGCTGGACGTGCTCGCATTGTCTTGATGAAGGCGGCCAGTGCCGGACGATCCCGAACCAGCGCGTCACGATCCATATCCCAACGGGTTAGCATATAGAGGTAGAAATCTGCAGCCGTAATATCATCGCCACAAAGAAACGGGTTCAATACTGTCTCAATGTAATCATACGCCGTTGCCTGTTCGGCCCGCGCACGCGCCCGCAAATCATCATGCACCTCCGTTGGCGCATAGTAGTAAGAATGATGCTGCCGGTGATAGGCCGGATAGATGCAAGTGGCCAGCATTGCCAGATATTGCCAGAAACGGTCACGCGCCGCAGACCCCTGCGCCGGTGCCAATTCTGGAAACACTTCAATCAAATGGGTGGTGATTGCCAATGTCTCGGATATGGCACCGCCATCAGGGCGGATGAGTACAGGTATCTTGCCAAGTGGATTCATCGCCAGAAAGTCAGGTGATTTTGCCTCTTCGGCAGAAACAAAGCTGATCGAATAGTCCTGCCCGGCCTCTTCCAACAGAAACTCGGCGATAAGCGATCCCGCACCCGCCCGACCGAAAATTTTGTAATGTGACATAGAGACCCTCAAGACAATTCATGTGGCGGTAACGTCAACAACAGTGCCAGCCCTTATTTTCAACGGCAAGTCTTTCGCGTCTGTTCAATCCCATGATCAAGGCCTTTGCATCAGGCATGTCACTATCGACAAACACGCCGGGACCGATGGCGCCGTGCTGAAAACTTATTGCCATTAAATTATCCGGGGTGCGGGTTTTATCAATTTTTGGTATGAAGCTCTGATGAAAAGAATTGATCCCCGACATCTTGTCCAATTTCACGAGATCATTCGCACAGGTTCCTTCACCCGTGCCGCCGAGACATTGGGACTGACGCAACCAGCACTTACCCGCAACATGAAAGTGATGGAGGGGCGCCTTGGCTTTGAAGTGCTGGTGCGCTCTCGCCAGAGAATTGTGCCGACAACAATTGGTCTTCAGATTTTGGAAGAAGCGGCATCGGTGGTCATGGCGGAACGCCGGATCAGCCAGTTGACAAGCGCCCTGAGGCAAGATGATCACCATGATCTGAGGATCGGGTGCACACCATCCGCCGCCTTTCATCTATTGCCCGCGCCAGCGGCTCACTTTGCCAGCCAATATCCGATGACCAGACTTGATGTGCATAGCCATCCGGCAGACAGTCTTGCGCGGATGCTTGGCAATGGCGAGATTGAGATCATGCTGGCGCCGACAAACATTGCCAGCCAGATCGCGGGCGGGCGTTACCAGCACCTTTTTGATACAAGAATGCTGATCGTTGCCTCGCGCGATCACCCGCTTGCAGGGCGCAGTCGCATTGACCGCGCCGACCTTCAGGGACAAAGATGGGCGCTTCCCGGTCGCAACACGACAAGCCGCCTTCATGCCGACCATTTGTTGCAACAAATCGGGATTGAGACGAACACACCGCCTGCTGAAATCCCTGTCACGATGATCCACACCTTCCTGCAAACAGGCAATTTTTTAAGTGTACTGCCCGATTACGCGGTACCCAGCGCACACCAGAACGGACAGGATGCAGCGAGTCGCAATATCGTCGAACTGCGCATCGTCACGCCTGAAATTGGCTATGCCTATGGGGTTGCCTGGAATAAAGACAGGCCGCCAAGCACGACAGCGGCACGTTTCATTGAATTGTTCCAGATGACTTTGGCACGTTAATTCGGCCCGCGCATCAGTGCGGTGTAGCGAGCAGAGACGTTGGCATAAAAGCCAGACGGCGGTCATGAAAAAGGCCACCACGATTGATGTGGCGGCCTCGTCATTATCTCCGGATATCGCTGCGGCATTTGCCGCAGACAATTTTTGCAATCCCTCTGGATTTCTAGCCTTTTCGCCCGATCGTTCCGGACACTTCCGCGCCAAGCTCAATCACAAGTGAATTGGTCTTGAGATCGCCGTCAATCACAGCTGTCGGCCCGATGTTCAGCTCTTCCGTGGTCAATTTGCCATTGAAATTTCCCGAAAGCTCTACCTTGTTGGCATTGAGTTGACCGTCAAAGACGCCTGCCGCGTCGAGAATCACCTCAGTGGCGTTGATTTCGCCTTTGAAATGACCGGCAATCAGGACAGGTGCATGACCGGCATCGAGCTTCCCCTCCATGATCATGCCTTCGGTGATGGTGGTATATGTGTCCATTTTTCTTATCCCTTACAAAGCTGGCGGCGTCTTCGTCACACCGGCTGATTTCCGTTTATTTTGACGTTTCGTTTGCATCTGCTTCAGTTGCGTCAGCACCATCCGCCGCGTCTGCTTGATCGGCACTATCTGCAGCGCCTACAGGGTCACTCCAGTTATGCACAACCCGGCAATTCAGTGCCGCGCCACGATCCATCTGCAAGGTCTGATAGTGGATCTCACCCGCGATCTGCGCTGTTTGCGTTGCCCAGATGCTACCGGCCCGCATGGTGCCATCATAACTACCGCCAATGACGACAAGGTCACAGGCAACTTCACCAACGAATTTGCCGGTGGCACCGATCGACAGCTTTTCAGCCTTCAGGTCCGCCTCGACAACACCCTCAATCTCGATAGACTTTACATTGGATATGGTGCCAACGAATTTTGCATCAGCGCCGATTACCGCTTTTGATTTGTCCATTAATCTCTCTCCTGCCTGATTTGCCTCAATCGTGATCTTCCACCCGTTTTCGGGCAGAGTTTTTCAACCTCACGCCTAGGTCTTTACCTTTGATTTTTTTGATTTATTGAACTTCGCGGTTACATGTGCACCGGCCTCAACCTCGATTCCAGAACACCGTAATGTGCCATCGAACTTTGCTGTGCTTGTAAGCTGCACTCGATCAGATGTAACGTCACCCGAGACCTGCCCCGCGATCACCACGTCCTCAGTTTTGACTGAACCAGATATGACCGCTTCATCTTTAACGACAAGCGATTTACAGGTTACATCACCCTCAACCTTTCCGGCCAAAACGATGTCTCCAGAGGACTCGACGGAGCCGGTGATTCGCATGTTGGCATCAATCAGCGATGCAACCATGCCGGGCCCTTCGTCCTTTTTGTTTTTTTCAAACACCATATCCTCCTGAATCCTCTCAGCATTTTTCCGCAGGCTATTTTTTTTCACTCTGACATAGCCGAAGCGTAACAATTTTTGCATACAGTCGTATATTAGTTTGTAGCTAATAAAGACAGAAATGCGACTGGTTAATAAACGACACGGATCGCATCTAGTTAAATAAGGGCACGGAAAAATCATGGCGGATGACGTAGTCGACATCAGAAAACGCATTGAAGAAATCCGTAACGAGGTCTCAACGGCGATGGCAACCAATCGGCCCAAAACGATTGACGCCAAGCCCGCCGGCGAGCTGGCTGAATTTTCGGTGCCTGGCGTGACCAGCCCTGTCGGTCAGGTCGCCCGTCGTGGCGCACAACAACAGGCAGTTGTCGCCGATCAGGAACTGCTTCTTGAAACTCGCGCTGGTCTGGAAGAGGCGCTGAAGCTGCCATCTTTCCAGCTCAATGTTCGCAACCAGGGCGTGAATAAATATCTCGTTGCCATTTTGGTTGCCCAGCTCGTCACAAACATCGCGTTGATCGCCATTTTGTGGACCAAGCTCGGATAAGTGATGCGGCGATTTGTTGACAGGATAGCTGATCGGCTTCGGCCAAAAATATTAAGGTCAAACCACCCTGACCGGACGTTCTTCATGCGGCAAAAACATTGGCTGCTTGAGGAAACCAGATTCCTGCTATTGACCCGTCGCGGCCCTGTGGAACTTGTGATCAAGCCAACCTATGTTGCCGCCGCGGCCTTTGTTGGCTTTGTTGGCATCTCGGTGATTGCCGGCACAACTCTGTTCGTTGGTTACAACGCTGTCGAAGTGGTCAGCAAAGATACCATCAGCACCGCCGAAGCCAGTATTCCAATTGTCGAGCCAGCCGATATTGAGGCCGAATTCGACCTGCTTGCAAAAAGGCAGCTTGAATCATCTGATGCGCCCACGGATGAGACCGTCACGCTCTCGCTTCCGGCAAAGGCCCCGAAAAAAGTGGTCGACAACAAATTCGCTAATTCTTCTAGCCAACAATCGGAAGAAATGATCACGCAATTTGCTGCTTTTGCGGGCCCACAAAAGAGCAAAATGCCAACGGGCATCTTCGGGCACGACATGGCTGAACCGGACGCCCCAGCAGACGCAAAAAGTGATGCGGTATTGCCCTTTGCACCGACAATCGACAAAGACGAGCCTGTGGCAGACGAACGTTCGTTTTCGCCAACCGAGACATTTCTCGCGATGCTGAAATCGCCATTCACCAGCCAATCTGATGACGCGCCGTTCAACCAAGACCGGATTGACCCCAGCCGGATTGACCCAAGCCGGATTGATCAGTTGAAGCCACCCACATTTTTTCATGGTGGATCGAGTGATAAAGAGTCAAAAGACGATGATAAAACCGAGATCATTCCGGCGCCTGCAGGCGCTGTAATGATCAGGCTCAGCCCGCCCGTAGTGGACATGGTTCCATACGCGCCCGATAGCAAAATACCCGTTTTGACCACGGCGGTCCGTCAGCAGAAACTGCTCCGCTCTATGGTGCGTGAAGTCAACGCGATCAGAGACAATCTTGCCGGGCTTGGCATTGAGGCAACATATCTGCCGCAAAAGCTCGACTGGCAAAGCAAAATCGAGACCGCCGACATTGCCGGACTCATGATGTCTTTGGAAGCGCACCGTTCAGCATTGCGTAAAGTCCCGTTGAAGCCGCCAATGCTGTATTTCTATATCTCGAGCAATTATGGCAAACGTAAACATCCGGTGAACGGCAAGGTGCGGATGCATCACGGGATTGATCTTGCTGGCACATGGCAGGAAAATGTCAGAGCGTCTGCTCCCGGCACGGTAGTTTTTGCCGGGAAAATGGGCTCCTTTGGCAATGTTGTCAGGATCCAGCATGATTTTGACATCACAACGACATATGCCCATCTGGCCCGCATCACGACAAAAAAGGGTGCCGATATCATGCCCGGAACCGTGATCGGCAAAATGGGACAAACCGGCAGGGTAGATGGCGCGCATCTGCATTATGAAATCCGCGTTGGCCGCAAGTCGCTTGACCCCCAGAACTTCTTTGATATCGGGCATCGCATTGGCGTTGGCGGCGAATTAATGCAGGCCGCGGCTGTTAATTAGTCATTTCCGGCTAAAAAACAGACCATCCGTGTCGTTTCCCTTTAACGGGGAAAGTTGTGCAACATATTTTGCGATCACACGGAAATTTGGCGATGAAACCGCATCATAATAACAGGAAATTGCTCTCGCAGCTTGCGACTCTTGGTGTCGCCCTGTTGCTTGGTGCCTGCGACTTCTATCTGGTCAATCCGCAAACACAGATGCAAAACGCCGCACAGAATACCTCACAGCAGGATACGCAAGCGGAACAGGCGGCACCTGTTGAACCGCCAGCCCCGCCAACACCACTGCCCGGCAGTTCTGACATTGTCTTTATGGACAGCACCACCGCACAACTTGACGGCTGCCGTGCGCTTTCGACAGTCAGGTTCATGCATAACGGAAAATTTTCAGACGGCATGATTGCGTTGCGCAACTCCGCCCAACAAATCAACGCAAATCGCATGGTCCCGTTGCGGCTGGTCGAAAATGTCGACAATCAGGATGGGCCGCATTTCTTTCAGGTGCGTTTGATGCGTTGTCCTAAACCATCAGCCAAGGAGGCGCAGACCAATGGGTGAAGTGATCTATTTGCCAAGCGCCAGAGGCCAGGACGAGCAAAAGACCGGCAGTTACCCGACGCTGACCCGTGAGGACGTGCAGCGCCTTGAGGGCATTCGCGATAATATTGAACAATTGCTGAACATGGTGGCGGGAATTCGCAAAGACCCCGAAGCTGTGGCACTTGCCGCCGGGCGATATGGTCTGATGCGGATGTACCAGTTACAGGGGCGTGCTGCGACAATGGCCTTTGCCAACAGATGCATTGAAACGGCTGAAATTGCCGAGGACCTGCAACAACAATAACGCACCATCAGCTGTTTTATGAACTGCCCGCTTGTCCTGAGAAAGATTGCAGGTAGAATTAGCGTCACAATTTTGAGGGTGGCGCGACAATGATCAGCAGAAAACGTGCGTTGGAGATCCTGAACCGGTCGACGGGCGATGATCGTGCAAGTCGCATTTGTGATCATTTTCTGGCCGCACTCATCCTACTCAATCTTCTTGCTGTTTCGCTGGAGTCAATTGACACGCTTGGCGACAAATATGCGCTGCAGTTCTTTTGGTTCGAAATTTTCTCTGTAACGATTTTTGGCATTGAATATGTCCTGCGGATCTGGGCTGTCGCAGACAATGAGTCCAGCCGTTACAAAACTGCGCTGGGCAGGCGGTTTGACTATATCTTCAGCTTTACCGGATTGATTGACCTTGCGGCCATTCTGCCGTCAATCCTGCCGTTATTCATGGGTCAGGTTGATCTGCGTTGGCTGCGCGTCCTGCGATTGCTGCGGCTGCTTAAAATTTCCCATTATTCGAGTGCTCTAGAGGATTTGTTCTCGGCAATTCGGGCAGAAAAAAGCGCTTTTGGGGCCGCGCTTTACCTGTTCTGTATCGCCCTGTTCATTTCCAGCTCGCTCATGTATGTCGTTGAAAACACCGTCCAGCCAGAGCATTTTTCCTCAATACCCACAACGATGTGGTGGTCACTGATCACGCTAACCACGGTTGGCTATGGAGACGTCTCACCACTGACGCCGATTGGCAAGCTTGTCGGCGCATTTACCGCTATCATGGGTGTTTGTGTGGTGGCTCTTCTCACCGGTATCGTTGCCACCGCCTTTGCCAACCAGATTTCAAAACGCCATGACCTTCTCGAAGCCGAGATTGTTACTGCCTTGAAAGACGGCATCATCAACGAAGAAGAGATGAAGAAAATCACGCAAATGCAGGACGAATTGGGCATGTCCGAGGATCATACGAAAGCATTGATCGAGCTGTTGCGTGACCGTCATGGCGGTGTCTGATAAATCGACCTGACAGGCCTAACATTCTGCGTCCTGTGTCGTCCTTGTATAAAGGAGGCCCGACATGCAGGCAGATTTGCTTCCCTTTATTGACTGGAAAGACCAGCCACGGCGCGTGATAGCGCCATCGGACAAGATTATTGTCGCCGGAGAACCGACAGACACGCTGTTTCTTCTCGAGAGCGGCGTGGCCGTTGCGTATGGCGCAGCGCTGAACAACGCGCTAGCTGATGGCGGCACCAAAGATGTGCAGTATCAGGCTGGCGCGCTTTTGTCGCTGCTCGAAATGCTCGCGCTGGAGAGCTATCTGCATGATGTCTGTGCCCTCGAAGAATGCCGCGTCATTGGCATCAACCGACATGAGGTAAAAACCATGTGGCAACGGCAGAACCGGTTGGCATGGCCACTTTCTTGCTCGATTGCCGCAACTATTACCCAGCCTGAAGAGCGCCGAATAAGGCTATGAGCATGGCCGAAAAACCATATGATATCAGGCTGTTTCATGGAGAAGCACTGTTTCGTGCAGGCCAGCCCGCACGCCATTTCTTTTTGGTCAATTCGGGCGCAATCTTCATTCTGGATGAGGCGGGCACGTCAGCGATCAAGCAATTCCTTCCGGGAGAGTTGTTTGGCATCCCTGAAGTCATGGCCAACGGCGACTGGAAAAATACAGCCCTCGCCCAGGGTACGACAACGCTGACCAGCTTTGCCGCATCAAACCTGTTTCGCTCGCTTGACGAAATGCCCCGTGAACAACGCGAATTTATTGAACATATTGCCCAGCTGGCCTGCCCGGCATAACCGATAGAAAACAGAGTGCCAAAAATATCGGTCAGGCTGATATGGTGGCACGAAAAATGCAGTTTCCCCGTTAGATCACCAGAGGAGATTACGGTGAAACAAAACAGACCATTTGCCTATGATCATGCAAACGCGGGCGACCTATCCCGTAAGGCATCGCTCTCCGAGATTTTCGCGCACAAACAGCTTGCCGAAACCAGCAGCCCTGCGGTACCGGCCGTTGAAATTGTGATGTTCGACAGAAATCAGAAAAAGAGCAGCAGTGATGTGTTGCCGCTCAGCCGGTTTATTGAAGAGTAATCTTCATATCCAGCGCAGATGGAAAATATCCCAGAGCGCGTGATCAGAGCGCGTGATCAGGATGTTCAGCGATCCAAAAAAATGCGCCGCGGGTCTTAGCCAGCCATATTCAATTTGGCGCGGCGGCGGCGCTCAGAAGATGACGGAATACGGAGCATCTCGCGATATTTGGCAACGGTCCGGCGCGCCAGCTTGACACCCTTTTCGGACACCATCGCCGCAATCGCATCATCACTCAACGGTTTGCCAGCCGGCTCAGCTTCGACAATCGATTTGATCATGTCGCGCACCGCACCTGCGGCTTTGCTGTCGCCATCATCGCTGGACGCAATCGATACGCTGAACAGCGATTTCATCGGAAAACTGCCCTTCGGTGTGGCAAGCATTAGGCCGCTTGTCACACGGCTCACAGTACTTTCATGCATGCCAACGGCCTCGGCAACATTCTTCAGTGACAAAGGCTTTAAGGCGCTCAACCCATGGGTCAGGAAATCGGCCTGTCGGGCGACAATCTCGCCACTGATTTTCAGCGTTGTGCTGTTGCGCTGGTCGAGCGCACGTCGCAACCAACGTGCAGATCCAAGAGCCTCGCTGGCATAGGTTTTCGCCTCTTCATCATCGCCTTTACGCTTGGCGACATTAACCGCTGCAGCGTATTCCTCATTTATAACCAGCGATGGCAAGGTTGATCTGTTCAAATCAACCACCCAGCCATCCGGTCCACGGCTGACAATCACATCGGGGGCACTGATACGCAATGGGGCAACCTCATAAGCCTCACCCGGCTTTGGGTTAAACTCGCGGATCTGACGCAGGCAATCGGCAATGTCTGCAATGTCACATTTGGCCTTGCGGGCAAGCACCTGCATGTCGCCACGTCCAAGAATTTCCAAATTTTCCAGAACCAGCGTCATGACCGGGCTCAAAACCCCCTGCTCGCGCGCCTGAATATAAAGACATTCGGCAAGGTCGCGGGCAAAGACGCCTTCTGGCTCCAGCCGTTGCAGGAGATCAAGCACTGCTTCGGCCTCATCTTCACCGCACCCGCAGGTCTCAGCAATCGTGCTTACCGGGCGACCAAGCCAGCCTGTTGGCTCAATTGCATCGACAAACTCATAGGCAATGAAGCGCTGTCGGTGATCAAAAATGCTCAAATCAATCTGTCTTACAAGGAATTCAACAAGGGTTTCGGGCTGATCGGGCGTAAGGTTGGCCAGACTGTCCCAATCCGTCTCGCCGCGCCCACCCGAAGTCGTCGTGCCAAAATCGACTGGTGCCGACTCATATCTGTTTTCAACATCGACATTATGCGTTGGATCATCCGCAAGCGCGGCGCCATCACGCATGCTCTCGGCCAGGTCAGCTGATGACCCCACATCGGCGCCACCATCTGATGGTGCAGCAGTCAATTCGGCGGTATGTGGATTGGCGCCCTCTACCTCAAGAAACGGGTTTTCCAGAGCCTGTTCTTCGAGGAACTGCTGGATATCAAGGTTGGTCATCTGGAGCAGTTTGATCGCCTGCTGTAATTGCGGCGTCATCACCAGAGACTGTTTTTGCTTTACGCTTAATGATGGCATTAACTGCATGTCATCCTCCCTTGTCTGGGAAAACGATGCCGCAACATTTTTGCCTTTGCAAAAAAGCTATTTGACGCGCGCCTGCGTCAGAATTCAGACATTTTTATTGTTATTTTTCAAATTCTTAAATTTTTCGACCTTAGCCAAAACCCAACAGTGTCAAGCAAGCGACACCTAAAATAGGCGCAAAAACACTTGATTGGACCCGCGGCGACAAAATGGTTATTCTGTATGGCACGGCTTTTGAATGGGCGTCATGCCGGGGTGTAACAACCCGGTTCAAAGCATTAATTGAGGGAAACGATCTTGCTGACCGTATCACGAAACAGGCCAACACGCGGCAGCGTTTGTCACCGGTGCCAAATTATCAGAATGTTCATCCTGATTGCTGTGGCCGTGAGCATTTTTGCCATTGTCGTTGATGAGAGTGCACGTTTTCTGCAAATGGTTACGCCTGAACGGGCGGCAGCGGCGATATGGATCGGCGGCGGCGCAATGTTTCTGATCAAACTTGTCGCTTGGCGGCTTCAGATACGAAAGGCTAACGCCGATCGCGTACCAACCGAACCGCCAATTCCTGATACGGGAAAAACCGGCCGTAAGTATTCCCGGTAAAGAAATTCACTGACCATAAATGGCGCGGCGCGATGCCGTTTTGCTCGCCAGTCCAATAGGGTTCGGCAACCGTCTGCGGGAAGTACTCGCTGTCAATCTTGGGGCGGGGGCAAGCCTCGCAAACAAGCCCCTCAAGTTCCTCTCGGCTTGGCAGCCGCCAGTTGCCACCGAGCTGTTCATCGGCCTGTTTTATCGCTTCGATCACCTGCTCTTGGCTAAGTCGGACAACGTCACCCTCACAGGCCTCACCATTCCATCTCTGGCCAACGCTGCAGCGGAGCCATTCAACACCAAAGCGAAGATCAACGACAAGATGATCGCGTGCAATGTAATTTGCAGCATCTGCCCTGCCCGCCATCGACATCATGATCACGCCAACAGCAAGGCAGCTGATGATAAAACTCAATCTGTTCTTAAATGACCACATCTGGAACCCCTTGCCCGATCATCATGACAGGAACAACCTTTGTTTTGCAAGATTCGCGCCATCCCTGAGGTCTGTGCTTGATCCCGCTCGACAAAACCGTAACATCATATAAGCATTTTCTAATTAAATACCCATAGCAAGCGATACCGGGCAGGTTTGGTATGGATATTGCTTAGCCGATTGCGTAATTGCCCTAACACAAAGGTGGATTTGCAAATGGATTTGGCGTCACTCATAGGCTTTCTTGGAGCCGTTGGTATGATCCTGGGTGCGATGATTTCAGGTGGTGGCATCGGCCCGTTTATCGATGTCCCCTCTATTCTCATCGTGTTTGGTGGCACATTCTTTGCTGTCATGTACACTGCCCCGTTGCCGGTTTTTCTTGGCAGTTTCGGTGTTATGGCAAAGGCGTTCCTGCCTCCGGTCAAAAAACAAGACACAATGATTGAACGGATGGTCGAGCTTGCCGGCATCGCCCGTAAAGATGGTATGATGGCACTTGAAGGTCAGGAGGTCCCGGACAAATTCTTTGAGAAGGGTCTGCAGATGCTGGTTGATGGCGCTGACGAGGGAAAGCTTGCCGCTCAGCTTAATCAGGAAATCAAATCAATGCGGTCCCGCCACGAGGCCAATCAGGGCGTTATCAAGGCCTGGGTCGATCTTGCTCCGGCGATGGGCATGATCGGAACATTGATCGGTCTGGTGCTTATGCTTGGCAACATGGCTGACCCGAAAGCGATTGGTCCTGCCATGGCTGTGGCCCTTTTGACAACGCTTTATGGTGCCTTTATCGCGAACATCATGTTTGCGCCAATGGTGACCAAACTTGAAGGCTATACCGCCTATGAAACGATCTATCGTGAGATGGTTGTCATGGGTTTGCGTGATATTGCCCGCGGCGAATCTCCACGCAACATTCAGGACATGATGCTGTCCAACCTGCCGCCGAAGATGCAGGAGAAGCTGGCCGCCGCCTGACCGGGCGGGGCCTGAATTCTGATCTTGAGGAGGAATCAGCATGGCTGAAGCAGTTGAAGAAGAAGACGTACCGGTTGAAGAAGAGGCAGATGAGGAGTGTCCCAAATGTCCACCCGTGGGTGCGCCGGCATGGATGGCAACCTTTGCCGACATGGCAACCTTGCTTATGGCGTTCTTCGTTCTGATTTTGTCATTTGCTGAATTTAATGTACCAAAGTTCAAACAGATTTCCGGTTCGTTGAAGAACGCCTTTGGCGTTCAGCGCGTTGTTCCGATTGTTGAGCAACCCAAGGGCACGACCATTCTTTCCCTGAATTTCAGCCCTTCACCAAATCCGTCTGTCACCACCGACATGACCCAACAGACCACAGATACGGCCAAACCGGATCTCGAGGTCAATCAGCGGGAAAAAGATCAGGATGGCGGCCAAAACCAGGCAGCGGAAGACATTGTGAAAGCGCTTGAGGATGCAATCGCGCGCGGTGACATTGAGGTGGAAACCCTTGGCGAGAAGGTTGTGGTCAATTTCACGGCCACGGATTCCAGCCAGCAGGATTTGCCGCAATTGTTGCGTGAGACACTTGACGCCATCGAGCAAGCCAAAGAGTCGGCTGGCAAGTCGGATCAAGATGTTTTGATTGGCGGCTTGGACAAGCAGCTGTCAAAATTAATGGCTGACGCAAGCGCGGCGCTGCAGGCGCTGAGTGCATCAGATCAGGCGACACAACAGGCTGCCGCTGAGAAGCAAGAGTCAAACGAACGTGCCGAGATCGCCGAGGATGAATTCAAAATTGCCCTGCGGCAGGAAATTGGCGAAGGTCTTGTTGCGGTCGAACGCGAGGAGGACCGTGTCGTCATCACCGTTGGCGCCGGTGGTGCCTTCCCGTCCGGTTCAGCTGAACTGACTGCGGCTGCGCGTAAAATTATGGAAGAAATTGCGGGGGTCAGCTCAGACGGCAATGGCAAGATTACCGTGTCTGGCCACACGGATGACGTGCCTTTGATCTTCGGCTCGCAGTTCCGCGACAACTGGGATCTGGCGGCCGCGCGTTCTGCCAGTGTCGTTCAGGCACTCGAGGAAACCGGCAAAGTACCCGGTGGCCGGATGGAGGCTGTCAGCTATGGTGAGTCACAGCCTATTGAGAGCAATGACACCGCCGCAGGACGCGCGCTCAACCGCCGGATTGAAATCGAAATCAATTACTAAACACGACACTGGGCCAGATCGCTGGCCCGGTTGCCACCAGCCGGTCTGTCAACTGAGCGACCAGCTTTCTGGTAATGCTGTACCACGCCACCTCATTCAATAATAATATTGGCACTGCCCCGCATAAAATCGGCGATGGTCAGGCCGCGTAATGGCACCCACCCTCCTGCCTGCCTGACCCGTTCAGCACCAGATGCTCCCTCGTCCAGATCATGGTGGATAAAGTTACCGCAGAGCGGTTATCCCACCCCGTTCAACGTGCCAGCACCTGTTCCTTGTCCGCAGAGTATGGGCTTCATATACGTAGGTGGCGGCAAATGCTCAGGCGGTAATGCCATCAACGCGTCACCAGCGAAAAATAGCATCCGAAAGCTGTAAGCAAGGCGGCGCAATCGGTCACTAGCCAGCCCAACAGCGTGGAGCGCCACACGACAGGCAAACAACCTCCGGACACAGCCTGATATCAGATGTTTCAAATGAGGCGGCTCTTTAGCGGCAATGTGGCCGCATGACAACACCCTGATGCGCGTGCTTATGCGTACCAGATATGATCAAATTATCGGGATCATTCCGCCTTTGGAAAACGGGTGTCTAGCCGTCTGCTGTCGCAGCTGCGGCGCCCGCATCAGCACCATTTTCTTTGTGAAGATGCGGCCGACGGCGACGCTTTTTCTTAGCCGGTTCATCGCTAAGCGGTGGGCCAACAAGGTTGGTTCCAAAATTTGCCTTTGGATCAAACTGGCGACAAGTGCGCTGCACATCTTCAAGGCTTGTCGCCGCCACAATCATCCACATCTGTCTTTGGCGCATCAAATTGAAGCTGCGCTGAAGAACTGTTTGTGACTGTTTGAAATACAGAGCCAAAAGAACGACAGCGATAACAAACAGCATCCAGCTGACAGTCAGTGTCGCCCCATAGATCAGTATCACCGCAAGCAATACCTCCCATAATTTGTTCTGTATCAGCCACACTGGTGACAGATACATCGCCATCTGAGACGGTTCGGTATCGATAATGACACAATTGCGATTGATATCGCGAAGCACCTCAAAGATGCGGTAATCTTCGCGCGGCGCCATCTCGGCCTCGGCAAAAATCTTGGTAGCCGCCTCGGCTTGCTCAGGCTTGGCATATTCGAGCGTACAACCAAGGGTGCCACGGGCGATTACATGAAACAGACCATTTTCGCGGACAATACTCAGCATCACCCCGTCATCGGGGTCACACTCAAACATCAGATCGAGGAACAGTTCCACATCACCCTTGAAGGGCTTTCCCTCGACCGCGATGATGATGTCGTCTGATTGCAGGCGTAACGTGCGTGCACGACAGACAGAGCGGATGTCCTTGATGACAAAAATGCTGACATCGGCAGGAACCGCAGTTGGCGCATTTTCATAGGGACTCGACATAACTCTTCCGCGCTATCCTCTAAATGACGTCACATCCAACAGCTCGACCCGGGCAAAATGATAACATTTCTGTTGCTTTCAGCAATGGGCCTGCTGTCATCCAAAACCTATTCTAACCTGTTCAACGCCGGGGCAAAGATTGAATGAAAACCACGCCCCGGGGAATTGCGATATCTTGGCGCGGCATCAGGGATAGCTGACCCGGTTGTCACGCTCCTTGAACATTTCCAGCATCGCTGCAGTCTGCGCTGATAATGTATTGATCTGCGACATCATGTTCTTTTGATTGGTCGCAAGGCCAGCAACAAAATCTGCATCTGAGAACTCTTCCTTCATTCCGGTGATGACAGCTTCTGTCTTCGCCTCTGTCGCCTCCATCTGGGCAATCATCTTGCGCGTCTGCGAACCAAGCTCACCGGCGATACCGGTGGTAATGGCATTGGCCAGCGTCTCGTTACTTGTGGAAATGGTGCTGGATGTTTCCTGCAACCCGGCAATCACCGCTTCATTGGTCCGGCCGATCACTTCACGAAGGTTGCCAAGCTCGCTTAACAATGCCTCATTCTGGGCGACAAGCTGGCGCTGTGTATCAAGGCCCGCGCGAAGTTGCGACAGCGAGTCATTGACCGAGTCAACATTTTCGGCAAACACCACAAGCGCCTCGCGGCTGGTTGTTGTCATTGTTGACAGATCAGCCATCGTGCGGAAATAAATCAAACCAGCAAAAATAAGGGCCGCAACCGCAGCAACCATCGAGCTGGCAAAGATTATGACAGTGTAGCGGTGAACATTTTTCACGGATGCCTCCAGCTTTTTATTGTCACGCTTGACCTTGTTGAATTCCGATGTCACGTCTGTTGCTGCATCCGCAGCATCAAGCGCGATCTTGATGCTTTCCTGCACAGCATTATATTCTGCGCTCATGCCTGTCTCCCGTTCATTCCGGATGAAGACCGACCCCGATCTTGAGGCGCCTTCGCTAGATAGTAAGCACATTTCATGCCAGTCGTATCAAAAACCGTCTTTGATGGCAGGAATTGTCCTTTAAAACCAAATTTTCGGCACCCATAGGGGCGTGCCGCGTCATGTGTGATGAAATGATATATGCACGCAAAGCAATTGACCCGGTTATCTGTCATTTTGCGGCCTTTCCGGCGCGCGCCACCATATCGGCGATCACAAACCTTGCTCCACCTAAAATACAGGCAACCCCGGCAAGCCCCATGAGCACATATTTGACTGTGGGCTCACCTTCCTCTCGCATCAACTGTGCTTCGAGAACGAAATAAACGCCGACAGCATAAAAGCAGACACTGCTGATCATTTCACCAAGACTACGAGCTTTGCGGCGACGCAAGCGGCTTGCCATTATCCCTCTCCCTCAACACGACCATTTTCATCAAAATGCAATTCTGGTGGCAGGCTGATTTCTGGTTCTGCGAGAACCTCCCCGCGATCTATACGGTAGACATAGGCCAATATAATGGCCACCGCATTATACAGACCCTCTGCAATTTCCTCGCCAATATTGCTGGTGAAGTAAAGCGCCCGTGCAAGAAGCGGTATCCGCAATGTACGGACCTTGGCTTCAGCCGCTCTTTCAATAATCTGTTCGGCAATCTTGCCCTTGCCCATGGCAATGACAGTTGGCGCACCAGCGTCGCCTGCCTCATATTTCAAAGCGACAGCAAAATGCGTCGGGTTGGTGATCACCGCAGTTGCCGATGGGACATTATCCAGAGCTTCGCGCTGGCGACCACCCTCGGCCGCCTGCTGCATCTGCATACGTCTGATTTTGGCCTTGACCTCTGGCGAGCCTTCGGTCTGCTTGAACTCGTCTTTCAATTCCTTGAGGGTCATCCGCAATGACTGGATGTGCGTATGCCGCTGCCACGCGTAATCAATTGCCGCAATGATCAGCAACGCAACAAGCATGGCACCAATCAAAATCGGGAAAATATCACCAATCTTGCCCAAGGCAGACCCGAGCGTTCCGCTGGTAAGATTTATCACCGTTGGCAAATGCGAATAGATTACTAGCGCACCGATACCAAATAGCGAGACCACTTTCAAAATCGCCTTGGCGAGCTCAACCAACCCCTTCATGGAAAACATCCGCTTCAAGCCTGAAAGCAGATTGATGCGGCTGGCCTTAAATTCCATGGATTTTGGGGCAAAATTGATGCCGCCGACAGCCACCTGCGTCAGCAAAGAAACAATCAGCAGTGGAATACCAACAACCAGGGTTGTCAGAATAACCAGCCAGAAGCCGTAACGAAGCCGATCAACTCCAAAGCTGCGGATATCATCGACTTTGTCAAAATTGAACAGACCGCCCCACATTTCCAGAATCTCTGGAACCACCTGACCAAGCGCAAGCATCAGCACCAGCCCCATGCCGAGGCTGGTAAAGACAAACATCTCTTTTGAGGTCAGAACCTTGCCATCCTCGGCAGCTTTATCAAGCTTCCGTTGGGAGGGTTCTTCGGTTTTTTCCTGACCGTCTTCTGATTCCTCAGCCACCCGGCATCTCCATGATCATGGTTTGAAGAACAGCAAGCGAGTCATCAATCAATTGAACCATACTGCTGCCAAAACCGGCGGTTGAGAAATACAGCAGGATAAACACAGCAAGCAGCGAAATGGGAAAACCGAATGAAAACAGATTCAATTGCGGTGCAGATTTGGTGATGATGCCAATGGATATGTTGATCATCAGCAAAACCATGGCAATCGGCAACATGATGATTGTTGCGGCAACGAACATCATGCCGGCAGCATTGACCCCCGCCCCAATGAGAACTTGCGGGGCAACCGAGGCACCGATTGGCAGAATGTCATAGGATTCCATCAAAGTGGCAATTGCCACCAAATGTCCGTCAACTGACAGAAACAAGACTGTCAGAAATAGATAGAGCGTCTGACTGACAACCGGCGTCTGGCCACCTGTTTGCGGATCAACCTGCGCCGCAAATCCAAGGCCAGCTGCTGTGGCGATCTTTTCACCTGACAGCATCACCGCAGAAAACAGGATCGTCAGAACCAAACCCGCCGTGAGGCCAATTCCAACCTCGACCAGCATCATCATCACACCGATCGGCGAGGTAATCACCGTGGTGTCAATATTTGGCAATTGCACCGCCACAACGGCGGTGATTGAGAGTGCCAATACAATGCGGACCTGCAACGGCAACCAACGGGCGCCAAACAAAGGCGCCGCAATGAGAAAGGACCCAATCCGCAGACTTGCCACAAAATAATGCAGCAAAAGATCGACCACAAATTGCAGGTCGACGCCTGGAAGTCCTGCCATTGATGGTGCCGCAAGTCCAAGCATGGCGCGCTAGCTCAATCTCGAAATCTGGTCAAAAATGAAAGCAAAATAGTTGGACAGCTGCGTCAGCATAAAGGTCGACAACAGGCCGAATGTCATCACCACGATCACCAGCTTCGGGACAAAGCTGAGCGTCATTTCATTGATCGATGTCGCCGCCTGAATGATACCGATCACCAAACCCACAGCCAGCGCTACGGCAAGCAACGGACCTGCAGCCAGAATGATCTGCCAAAAAGCGATGCGCAGAAATTCCACATTTGCATCAAAACCCATTTTATTCACGCTCCTGTCAGAGGTCTCTGTCTTTGTTGATCAGCCGGATTGCCTGATGTCATCCGCTGGCATAGGTCGCAACAAGCGATCCAACGGTCATCGCCCATCCAT
The DNA here is from genome assembly GCA_038147495.1 of Alphaproteobacteria bacterium. Lineage (GTDB taxonomy): Bacteria > Pseudomonadota > Alphaproteobacteria > Puniceispirillales > Puniceispirillaceae > MED-G116. The sequence continues at coordinate 143,428 of JAYQTT010000003.1, forward strand.
CAACCAATACGAAAAGCAGCAATTTGAAGGGAAGCGACACCAGCATCGGGCTCAGCATCATCATACCAAGTGACATCAGGATTGATGCGATCACCATATCGATGACGAGAAACGGCAAAAACAACAGAAACCCGATCTGAAAGGCCGTTTTCAGTTCAGATGTGATAAATGCCGGCAGCAGAACGCTCAATGGCACTTCCTCTGGCGAATCATAAGCCTTATCACCCGCCATTTCGGTAAACATCACGAGGTCATTCACCCTTGTATTGTTGATCAGAAAATCCTTCATCACATTGGCGCCATTGACCAAAGCCGCTTCAGCCGGCATTTGCCCATCCAGATAAGGCGAAATAACGGCGCTGTTCAGCTCGGTAAAAGTGGGAGCCATGATGAACAGGGTCAAAAACAGGGCGATTGCAACAAGCACCTGATTAGGTGGTGTCTGCTGTGTTCCCATCGCCTGACGCAGGATCGACAAGACAATGATCACACGCGTAAAAGATGTCATGCCAAGCACCAGTGATGGCAACACCGTGAGGGCCGTCATCAAGGCAAGAATTTGCAACGACAATGAATATGTGGTTCCCCCATCCGCCGCGTTATTGATGTTAAACGCAGGGATGCCAGCACCCATGTCCTGGGCCAATGCCGGGCTTGCTGCCAGACACAACAAACCAAAACAGCCTGCGATGGCTGCGAAAGTCAGGGTTTTCATCTTTTGTCCGCCCTTCATTTGCCGAGACCCAATGACGGGTTGCGGCGGCGCGCTTCGGCGATGGCACTGGCGATATCATCAATTCTGGCGGCGTCGCTCCGCGCTGAAGGCTTGGACTCGTTCGTGGTTGGACGGGCTACGGGTTTGGCAGGTGCTGGTCTTTTTTCTACCACCGGCGTTTTGACAGGTTGCTGAATCTCGCTCAGGGTCAGCGGCGCTTGTGCAGCGTCCGCTGTGTTGATGGGAAGCATGGTTGCCTGATGCCCCTTGCCCGTATGGATCATCACTGTCTGGCCATCAACTTCGACAAGATGTAGACGTTGCTGCGGGGTTAGGGCAAGATCCTCAACAAGGCGAATTCGCTTGGCGCGATGGATCTGTTTCGAGAGCCCGCCGCGGAACCGGCGCACAAAGAAAAGCGCCACCAGTAACAGCAGCAAAAAGGCCGATATGACGATGATCTGATAGGGCTGGACCGCGTCAACAGTCATTGGGGACTCCATCACACAATATTAGGTGATGAAATCAAGGCAAGGCGCGTGCCAAATACAGGCCGCACCACTCAACTAATTGTAACTATCTGTTTTAAGTGGGAATTATATAGATTATTTTGCCCGCTGCCGATGCCGCGACAAGATTGTCAACTTACCTGACAGCTGGCGGACAAGACGCGTCGGAATTCTGACGCGCCTAAAGAGACTCCATCCGCTTTTCCGGCGCAACAATCTCAGAGAACCGCACGCCAAAACGCTCGCCCACCATGACGACCTCACCCTTGGCGATCATTGTGCCATTGGCAAGAATATCCAGCGGATCACCAGCCAGTCGATCAAGCTCAATAACCGAACCTTCATTCAGTCGTAGCAAATCCCTGATCTTGATTTCGGCATTGCCCACCTCAACCGTCAGAACAACGTCAATGTTCTCCAACAGCCGCATATTTTCTATGCTAATACGGTCCGATGGCTTTGCCGCACCTTTATCTTCTGCGGGCTGTTCTGCGCCTTCAGCAGCTTCTGTTTCATCAGACATCGATCTTTCCTTTCACATTCCAGCCGGCCTTCACCGGTTCAAGATCATAATTTCAAGTGTCATCCAATCGTACGACACCGAAAAGCAGCGGCCATCAGGCCATGTTTATACCAGACGTTTGGTGAGGCTTATTGCGGCCTGTCCCCCGACCTCACCAAGTTCACCCGAATAAAATGGACGGTTCTCAATCAGAACCTCAACGCCCTCTCCAATATTGATTGGGAAAACGTCACCCTTCTTCAGATGGATAAGCCTATTCATTGAAACGGTTGGCTCGCTGAGCCGGGTTGTCATCGACAATGGGATCTCAAGAACGGCGCGCTCCATCCGTTCGCGCCATGTCTGATCATCATTGGCCTTGTCGCTCTGCACCCGAGATCGCAACAGTGCGGCAATCGGCTTCAAGGTCTGCAACGGATAGATCACGTCAAAGCTGGCAGCATCAATATTTGGCAACTGCACCACAAACGAACATATGATCACCAGATCACCGCCATCGACAAACGAGGCAAATTGCGGATTAACCTCACGGCTACTGTACTGAACCGAGATTTCCATCAGATCGCGCCACGCGGTTTCCAGCGTTTCATTCAGACCGGAACTGACAATCTCAATGATCCGCTCCTCGGTGGCGGTAAATTCGGAACGGCTGATGTTAAGCTGTTTGATTTTTCCACCATAATAGGAGTTGGTCAGAACCGAGATGAATGTCGGCGCCAGCACGGTGAGCATGTTGCCACGCAGCTCTTCGATACGGCTGATGTTCAGGCTCATGAAGTTTTCGATACCGGCAGTGTATTCATCAAAGGTTTTCACCTCCGGCGGAAATGACGAGATGCGTGGCTGAATCCGCAACATCGGCAAAAACACCTGCCGGGCCATTCTGGCAAACCGCTCATTGATCATTCGCAGCGCATAATAGTCGCCAAGCAACGACAAATCGTCCGACCCAAACTGAAATGGCCTTACGTCTTTCAGCTCTGCATCAATCGTTGGGGTTGGACTGTCGTCCGCACTCAGCCCCTCGATCAGTGCATTCACCTCATCGCTGCTTAATTTTCGGGTCGATGCCACGATGCCACCTTTCCACGAATTCCCAATTCCAAATCACCATGACCTGTCGCCCGCCCTATCATGGCAACGACAGGTCTATCTATCATCCTATTGCAACACAAATGAAGTGAAATGCACTTCTTCAATGCCGCCAAAACCTTCCAAGGCATCGAGCTTTGTGTTGAGACCGTCGCGCAAGGCAGTCGCAAGTGTTTCACGTCCGGTCTGACCACGCACATCGTCTTCGGTAAAGTTGCTGATCACGCCAAGAATGACTGACCGCAGCGCAAGCTGGTGAGCTTCAACATTGGCCATCACAGTATCATCATATTGCGTGGATACGCCGACACCGATTTGCAGCATCTTGCGAGACCCCTGCAAATTGGTTGTGAAAGTACCGGCAAATTCATGATAGATCGTCTCGAACACTTCTTCTTCAGGCGCATCCTTTGACTGTTTTTGAGGTGTTGCATTGTCCGCAGCCGCTTCGGCTTCAGCACGTTCCTGCATCTTGCGCTCAATGATTTCCTCAATCTGCTCTGACGGGTCTGGCTGGGCCGAGGCAAAAACCAGATAACCAACGCCCAATCCAATGCCAACCAGCACGATGCCAGCGCCACCGAAGATGAGTATCTTTTTGACCAGGCCGCCTTTGCCGCCCTCTTCTGCTTCGTTTTCAGCCATTGTCCATTCCTTTGTTTGACAACATCATCATGCCAGAACGTTCAACACCGCCGTTTCACCCGGAGACAGCGCATCGACAGCATCAATCTGTGCCATGTCATCGCTGTCTATCTTATCCGTCGACAGTCTATTACCTTGTTCTGAATTTTTACCATCTTTATTAGCATTCTGCCCAGCGGTTTGCTGGTCGAATGCGGTCTGCGATCCTGATCCATCTCCACCGGCACCGGCATCGCCATCAATCAATGATGCCGAGGTTTGCAAGTTTGCAAGGCGCATACCCGCCTGATCAAACATTTGCGCCAGTTGTGCGCGGGAGTCCTGAAGCAACGATGCCGCTTGCAGCGTATCTGCGGCAACACGGATGGACGCTCGCCCACCGCGTAATGTCATGCTGACATGAAGCCGGCCCATATGCCGTGGTTCAAGAACAATTTTGATGTCCCCACCACCCTGGCGCAGCGTTGTCTGCAACTGGCGGACCATAGTGTCGGCCCACCCCTTTTGCTGGACGTTCAGACGATAGGCTTCGGTTTTCTCGGCGGCATTACCTTTCGCATCGGCAGACACAAAGGCCTGCTGTTCACGCCCGGATTGCCCGCCTTGCTGACCAGCATTTTGTTGATTGGTTTGCGCGTTCACTTGTGACTGCATAACGGCCTCACCAGCATCATCGACAAATGTCATACGCAGATGATCACCATTGACAACCTTGCCACTCACCATATGTGGCGCTCTTTCCGGCGATGCGGCGGCATCCAAAGGATCCTTGGCACCTGTTTTCAGCGCCATCATCTCCTTTTGTCCCGCCTGCGGCGTCAACAATTGACGGTCACGTGACATCAGAGGGTTTTCGGAATCTTGCTCTGTCTGAGGCACCAGCCCTTCAGACGGCTTTAACAGCATTTTTGCACTGTTATCTCCAGCACCAAGCATGTCACGTGATGCAACATCACCGGCTTGCGGCGGCACATTCGCATTGGATGGGCGTGTGGGGTCAAGCGGCGGCGTGCCATCGGCCATCACCGGGCCTTGAATATGCCGGGCCACTTCCGGGACCACCGGCCCCTGAGCATTGGCCTGTGGCGGCCCCTGTATCAAACGGGCAAGCGCGGGTGCCACGGGGCCTCTACCATTAGCTTGCGGCGGCCCCTGGACCAGAGTTGGCGCCTGATCCGGATTAACCATTGCTGCAGGAACAGCATTCACAATGTCACCACTGGCCAAGATAATAGGTGCTGTTTCCGCCGCCAACACCTTGTCACGGGCGGCATCTGCAATGTCTGCTGTGGCCATAGCTGTAGCAAGATTAGCTTCAGATGTAAGCATCTTATCTACTGGATCCACTGGATCTACTGGATCTGCCGGTGATGTTGATGGGGCAATCACCGCGGCACGGAGTTGCTTCACTAGGTCTGAAACAGGGTTGATTTCGCCCTTATAGGCTGTTTTCTGCCGTGAACCCTCGTTTGTACTGACAAGCTGTCTTTGGCGAAGCACATTCGCTGCGTGCTGCACTATCGCGGCAACTTCATTGCCTGCTGGTGCCATCGGCATGTCACTGAACAGATCATTGTCAATCGGCTTGTCACCGGTTTTATCAGAACCAGAAGCTGTACCGGCCACCTGCTGAGCTGCAACAAGCAGCCGCGTCAAATCATCTGCTACACCACCGGCAAACAGTTGATCCTGATTAAATTCAACAGGCGTCAGCACATCTTTTTGGGTATCAGCGTGACCAGTGTGTGATGCTTTGGAAGCGTCAGCCATCTCCGGGTCAAGCTTGATTTGCGCGAACAAAGCAGAGAACAGGGCCAACGCCTCTGCCGATATTTCCCCGCCATTGGTTGATGTGCCTTCAACCGACTTGCCTCGTGCGATATTCGCCATTTTTGCTTCGATCTGTGTCATTTCAATCTCATCTGGACGCAAAATTCCGCAAGGCTTTCTGCAAAAACAATGCCATTAATCGACAAGAGGATGATTTTGCAGAAAGCGTCAGGCTTTGGGCTTGATGATCGGTGGCATCAATGCCGCCTGACGGTCCTCGGCGGCGGCGCGCTGCTGACGGCAATATTCATCGTGCCTTTCCATTGACCGCTTGTGACGATAACGCTCTTCGGCCATCACTGCCTGCTGTGCGCTCACTTCAGTTACCAGAAACTCGGACCTGTTGCTCATCGTGACGAGCTGTTCCTGAATTTGTCCGGCATACCAGTTTGCCGACCTGATATGCATGGCGGTTGTTGGTCCTGATTTTATGGCTGTTTCCTCGGCAATACCAGAAAGCTGGTCGCGGAGCGCATTGGTCCGGTCAAGCTCTTCGCGCAAGGTCTGCATGGCTTGGGTCTTCTTGACCATTAAAACCTTTTGTTTCATCGCCATGCGCTCAAAGATGGATTTTCGCTTTGCCATTATGACGCCATGAGTTTCCGCAGTTCGGCCTCGCTTGACGCAAAATCAGCCTTTTCCGATTCCTGTTGCTGAATGAACTTCATCAGCGCCGGCCACAAAGACACCGCAAGATCCAACTCCGCATCCTGCCCCGGGACATAACCGCCCATCAGCAACAGATCGCGATTTTCCATGTAGAGCGACACCAGACGCCTGAATTTACGCGCGGCGTCCTGATGATCTTTGCCGACAATGTCATTCATCACGCGGCTGACTGACGAAGACACATCAACCGCGGGATACACTCCCATCTGCGCCTGATCCCGTGACAACAGGATGTGACCATCGAGGATCGCCCGCGCGGTATCAACCACAGGGTCATTCGCATCGTCACCATCGGCAAGCACGGTATAGATCGCGGTGATGGCACCCTGACCTTTGCCGCCGGCACCTGTGCGTTCCACCAAACGTGGAATCATCGAGACAACTGACGGTGGATACCCCTTTGACGTTGGTTGCTCACCAAGCGCAAGGCCGATTTCACGCCGGGCATGTGCCACCCGTGTAAGTGAGTCCATGATCAGCAAAACATTCTTGCCGCGGTCACGGTAATATTCGGCGATTGCCGTTGCCCGCTCTGCCCCGCGGATACGCAACAATGGCGACCGATCCGCAGGAACCGCCACAACAGCGGTTCGCTTTCGTGCCTCGCCATCAAGGATGGTATTCACAAATGCGCCGACCTCGCGGCCACGTTCACCAATCATCCCGACCACAACAATATCAGCGGTGGTATAGCGGCTCATCATCCCCAAAAGCACTGACTTGCCGACACCGGACCCGGCAATAATGCCGATACGCTGGCCCCGGCCAACTGTCATCATTGAATTGATGACGCGCACACCCACGTCCAGCGGTTTGGCAACCGCCTCCCTTGTCAACGGGTTCAGGCTCTTGCCCATAAGCGGCCATCTGTCGTCAAGCTGCAACGCTGGCCCATCATCCAACGGCACACCAAGGGCATCTGTGACCCGGCCAAGCAGCCCGTCACCCACCGGGATCGCCGCTCCATCGTCAAACAATGTGACTCTTGCACCAACCCTGATGCGCGCACCAAAATCATGCAATGAGAGGAGATTGTTGCCGCGATGAAACCCGATTACTTCGGCAATGGCGCTCTCGCCCGCGTCTGTCTCAACCTGACATAACGCCCCAATATTTGCTGGAAATCCGTTACATTCGATCATCTGCCCGTCATACCGACTGACATGCCCATAAACAGACATGGGCCTTTCAACCGCGAGCCTGTTTATTCGGCTAACCATCATCTTAGCAAGCACACCCATTATGCTTCTGGCTCCTCTTGCCCGGCATTGTCAGACCCCTTGTCACCAGCGTCATCGGAAGAATGCGTTGCCGCCTCTGCGTCAGCTGCCTTCAAACTGGTCTTGAAGCCTTCTTCGGTTTGATCTGCAGAACCACCCGCGTCATTGCCCTCGGCCTTGTCAGCAATGGCCACCGTGTCTGATTCCTTAAGGCCTGTTTCTGATGACTGTTCGCCCTGATCCATTTGTGATGACGCATCCGCATCAACAGCAGAGGCCTCTTCAACCGCTGGCGCATCCTTGGCAGCATCCACTTCGTCAGCGTGGTCGATTTCATTTTCTGAAGCGGGACGCAAACCGGCGCGGTTACCAAGAATGTCCTCAACACCGATACCCTCAATCGAAATTTTTACATCGCCACGCGCAAGTGACTGATCAGCAGAAAGCGTGCATTTGCGAAGCTTTTCCCGATTTTCAATGATTGGTTTCAGCGCCTGCATATCATCTGGATTCAATATGATTTGTGGCGCATCAGAATTGGCCTTGATACCGGCGAGTATCGCCTCAATGCGCGAGGCAAATCCCTCTGGCAGTTGATCAATCGCACCACCGGCACGTTCACTGGCCAATGATATGATTGCGGCATTTATGCTGGTCATCAATACGTCAACATCAAGTGCTGCCGAACTGGCAAGAGCCAAAGTGGCCGACTCAAAACCCTGAATGGCTTTTTCCAGCTGTGCTGTTGCTTCGGCCTGGCCTGCCGCCCGGCCTGCTTCATAGCCCTTGTCATGCCCTGCCTTGTTCCCGGCATCCTCTCCCTCGGCACGGCCAGCGGCAAACCCGCGGTCATATTCTGCCTGAAGTTTCTCCGCCTCGGCAGCGGCGGCAATTTCTTCCTCGCTCAGCTCGATGTTTTCATCCGGAACTGCCGCGTCCATTGCTGATTCAGGGACATCCGCCTTCGCATTATCGACAGATGACTGACCTGCATCTGCCTGAGTCGCGGCTGGTTCCGCCGTTACACCGGCATCAGGCGCGGTCTCTTCGGATGTTGCGCGTCCTGTCTCTTCAGCACCGTCAGCATCACCGGCAACCTGTTCTGCAGCCCTGGCCTGCGCCGTTTGCTGCTCGGCCTCCTCAAGGCGACGCTGTGCCTCCATTGCAATATTGACCAATGTCCGCGGCTGGAACTGTTCCTTTGGCTTGATCGGAATAGAGTCGGTGCGGTGGTAACTGGCCTGACTGGAGAGCGATACAAGACGCGCGATTTCGGCGTCATCCAATTTTGCTGACGGTTGTTGCTCGTCAGCAAAGATGGCACCGACTGCACTGTCATCATTTTTGAGATCAGCCGTTTGCATCTTGTTTTGCCTCCTTTTTCACACGCGCTCTGGCAAATGCCTAGACAAAGTCATCACCACCGCGTCCGGCAAGAACGATCGTGCCTTCATCCGACATGGTCCGGGCAAGGTTGATGATACGTTTTTGGGCGTCCTGCACCTCTGTTAGACGCACAGGGCCAAGGGCCTCCATCTCATCAGACAGATTTGCCGCTGCCCGCGATGACATGCATGAGAAAAGCTTATCGCGAAGAGGCTCATCCGCACCCTTGAGGGCAAGAACAAGATCTTCTGTCTCAACGCTACGAAGAAGGGTCTGCAACGACTTGTCATCCGACATAAGAAGATTGTCGAAGACAAACATGCTTTCCTGAATTTCCTGCATCAGATTACGATCTTCCTCACCAATCGCCTCCATGATCTTGGCTTCCATATTTTGCTTGGTGAAGTTCATGATCTTCGCCGCTGCCTTGACGCCGCCAACCTGTGACGCTCGCAAGGTCGTATTCGCCTTGAATTTGCGTTGCATCACGTCTTCCAGCTCACGAAGGGCATCAGGTTGAACAGTTTCCAATGTGGCAATCCGGGCAATGATGTCGGCCTGAATTTCCTGTGGCAAAAGACCAAGAACGTCAGCCCCGAGACCGGCATCAAGATAAGAAATGATCAGCGAGATGATCTGAGGGTGTTCATCTACAACCAATTCAGCAATTGAGCGCGCATCCATCCAGTCAAGAATCTCAATCGGGCGATCACTGCTTGATGGCGTAATCCGGCTTAGCACCGATTGCGCCTTATCCTCGCCAAGTGCTTTATTCAACACATTGCGAATATAATTGCCCGCACCAAGGCCAAGACTTGTCTGCTCTTTGATGATTGCAAGGAATTCATCGAGAACATCATTCACCACATCTTGGCCAAGTCCCTGCACCGAATACATGGCTGTGCCAAGGTGCTGAACTTCACGCGGAGACAGGTTCTTCAGGATTTCCGCAGCCTCTTCCTCGCCAATAAGCATCATCAGAATGGCGGATTTCTGGGTACCCGTCAGGCGCTCAAAGGCGCTCTTCTCTTCGTCATTATCCTTGTCTTTTTGCGCTTCAGCCATAATACCCTCACTTGCAATCACTCGCTGGGGGTGCCGCCACCGTAGCCGCGACACCCGTTATTCAGAGTTAGACAGACTCCATATCCTTCTGGATCATCGACTTGAAGACGTTGGACACACGTCCTGCCTCATCCGAGACGATCATCCTGATAACGGCAACCTTATCATCATAGGTGTTTGCTGTATCCAGCATTTCCGGAGAAATCGATGCCTTCTTCGGCTTGAGCTTTGCCTTGATATCCTCGAGGCTCTCGCCTTCCTGAATTTCGACCTGATCGATATCGATCTCATCATCAAGGCTAACCAAGGCTTCACCCGGTGCACCTGCTGCGGCCGGCACCATAATCCGAGCGATCAATGGACGAATGACGCCAAGGACAACCACAGCCATAATCAGGATGGTCATGCCCTGTTTCATCAAATTGACAGCCCATTCCATGTCGTACCAAGGCTTGGTGACACCTTTGAGAGTCGAGACGAAGGCTGCACTGCTGACGGTGACGCTGTCACCGCGCTCGAGATCGAGGCCAATGGCATTCATCACCAATTTTTCAATTTCGGCCAACTGTTCATCCGAGATCGGCTTGATCTCTGAGATGCCGGTCTCCGGATCAACGACTTCCAATTCGCGCACAAGAACAGACGCATTGATGCGCTTGATGTTCGTTCCAGGCTTGAGTGTCGTTGAAACCGTACGGCTCACCTCATAATTCTTAACCTCACTTGACGACCGGTTGGCAATACCGCCTTCAGCGGCATTATCACCCTGTTGGTCGTTCATTTCAGTTGCCGCCGGCGCACGGTTTGACATCGCACCCGGAATACCGCGGGCATTCATTTCGGATGACGTGTCTGACGATCTCTGCTCACTTCGCAGGGCATTACGCTCTGGGTCAACCAACTCTTCAGTGACCTCACTACGGGTAAAGTCGATATCAAGGTTAACCTGTGCCGTCACGTTGCCACCACCAACCATCGGGGTAACAATGGAAATGATCCGCTCGCGATAGATGTCTTCCAGACGAATCCGGTGTTCCAGCTGCGAGTCGGAAAGCGCCGATGCCGCGCTTTTGCCCGGCGTAGACAATAGATTGCCGTACTGGTCAACGACCGTCACCTCGCCTTTCGGCATATTTGGAACAGATGACGAGACAAGATGCACAATTGCGCTGATCTGCTGTCGTGATAGAGAGCGACCATCTTCCATCTGGACAAAAACTGACGCAGATGGCGGAACCGAAGCACGGGCAAAGACCGACTTTTCTGGAATGGCAAGATGTACACGTGCCGCGACCAAGCCCTGAATTTCGCTGATCGAACGTGCCAATTCGATTTCCTGACTTTGTTTCAGACGCACATTTTCCACGGTTCGGCTGGAGCCCATAGGAATTTCACCAATCGTGTCATAACCCTCAGGAACCGAAGTTGGCAGACCTTGGGCGGCGAGTTGCATCCGGGCGCTGTGATAATCTGATGTTGGCACCAGCACATCGCCTGTAGTTGGATCAAGGCTCACCTGAACACCGCTGTTCTTCAGCGATTCAACAACACGCGCCTTTTCGGCGTCTGGCATGTTGGCGTAAAGCGTTGTCAGTGGTGGCTTGTTCAGGAAATAAAAAGCGCCAAGGCCAATAACTGTCAGCACCACACCAAGAATGGCCGGCACCGAGCGACGGACACCGGGATCACTTGCAAGCTTTCTAACCGATGAAAGCGGGCCTTGCCCAGTCACCTTTGTGACGGAATGTGTACCACCATTTTCGGTTGCAGCGACGTCTGTTGATTCAGCCATTTCAATGGTTCCTGTAACAAATTGTTAAAATGCAAAAATGCCGGTGCCTAAACAGGCATATTCATGATGTCCTTGTAGGCGCTGAGAACCTTGTTCCGCACATTCAGCGTCATTTGAAAGCCAAGCGAGGATACTTGCTGCTGGACCATGACTTTACTGAGGTCGTTCTCCATACCAAGCTCATAGGCCTTTGTTATCTGTGCACTGTCATTCTGTGCGTTTGCGACCTGATTGATGGCATCGCCTATGCGTTCGGAAAAACCTGACGTGCTATTTCCACCATTCAGATTTTGCTCGGCGCGCTTAAGCACCTGCTGATGTGCGCTGCCAATGCTGTTGCTGATTGTTCCGATCGTTGTCATGTTATTCTCCTTATCAAACCTTGTGGTTGACATGCTGCTGGCTAACCACGTGCAGCAATTGCCGCGGCACTGATCTGTGCCGTCTCAGCGGCTGTCGCCTGATGGCTTGTCATAAGATGAAGATTGTCGTCTGTGATGATCTCGCTTTCGGTGATCACACCATCGGCTGCGAGAACAAGCGCACGCTGGATAACATTTTCCAGCTCACGCACATTGCCGGGCCAGCCATAATTGCGAAGCTTTGCGATAGCACAATCACTCAACCACGGAATATCCGCGGCATTGGCGCGGTGCCGGTTCAGCAGAAATGTGACAATAGGAACAATGTCATCAGAACGTTCGGCCATTGCCGTTGTGTTCAGGGGGAACACATTTAGCCGGTAATAGAGATCCTCGCGGAAGTTACCCAGACGGATTTCCTCGGCCATGTTACGGTTCGTTGTCGCGACCACACGCACATCAACCGAAATATCATTATGTGACCCAATCGGGGTCACCGCTTTTTCCTGCAAGGCCCGAAGCAATTTAGCCTGCAATGACATCGGCATTTCTGAAATTTCATCGAGTAACAATGTCCCACCATCTGCCGCACGGAAAATACCTTTGTTAGCGGTTGAAGCGCCGGTAAAGGCTCCTTTTTCGTGGCCAAACAAGATCGCTTCCAACATGTTTTCAGGAATGGCAGCACAGTTCACAGCTACAAAAGGCGCATCTCGGCGCGGGGAATGATTGTGAATAAATCGGGCCAGAACTTCTTTACCTGTTCCCGTTGGACCATTGACGAACACGGTTACATCTGTTTGTGCAACGCGTTTTGCCAGGGCAAGAAGATCAAGCGTGATCTGATCACCAGCGGCAACATTGACTTCAGTGGACAAAAGCGTTGCTGCAAGTTGGAGCCCATAGTCATCGACCAGGGGAATGGTGCTATCGGGGGCTGGCAGATCAAGCCGTATCAATTTGCCGCCAAATTCCTGGCTAACAGCAAAATCCGGCTGATCCTCAGCAATGATCATCACATTCCCTGCCCGCAAACCACGGGCCTTGGCGATGACGGCTTCCTGACCACCCAATTGCTTTTCATAAGCCGCACTGCAGACGAAGGTTTTTGCCTGCACATCGGCTTTTGTGTTGTCCAGAACCGAGACCGTCAGCATCCGCGATGCAAGTATCTCTGCCAGTCGATCCACCGAACCAAATGTCGTTCTTTCCAAGCAAATATTAATCATTGTCCGTGACTCAAAAAATTTCCACTGCCGTGACAAAGGCAGTAAGCGTGCCAAAAGTGAAATTCCGGGCAAAAAAAATGAAAACAGACCGGAATCGGCAAAAATTCGATGCCAGAGCAACCTCTGCGTTCAAAATTTTGACAAATCTTTTGGATTATCGTTATGGTTGATCAATATTTTGACACCTGAACATAGAAATTGATTTTTTTGAGTGGGTATTGGTTCTATGGCACAGTCGGTCGACGATATAATCGTCGGAAAATCAGCGCCTATTCGCGACGTCAAGCGCCTCATCGATGCGGTTGCCAAGACCAACACAAACGTGCTGATCCTTGGTGAAACAGGCACTGGCAAAGAGCTTGTGGCGCGGGCTTTGCACCTTGAATCTGGTCGCAAAGGAAAGCTTGTCAGCGTTAATTGTGCGGCGATCCCGACTGAACTTCTCGAGTCAGAGCTTTTTGGCCATGAAAAAGGCGCTTTTACCGGTGCAGACAAGGCGCGCGCAGGCCGCTTTGAGATGGCCAAGGATGGCACTTTGTTCCTTGATGAAATTGGTGACATGCCGTTGCCATTGCAATCCAAATTGCTGCGGGCGCTGGAAAGCCGCACCATTCAACGGGTCGGTGGCGGTGATGATATTCCGGTTGATTTTCGCCTTGTTTGCGCAACACACCAGAAGATCGAACAGAAAGTTGATGATGGCAGTTTTCGCTCGGACCTGTATTTCCGGATCAATGTCTTTCCGGTTCAGGTTCCCTCCCTTGCCGAGCGAAGCGTCGATATACCCTCAATCGCGGACGCCATCCTGAACCAAATGGTCAGCGACCAAATGATGGTTAAGCCAAAAATGGACGAGAGTGCATGGCAGGAATTATCCCGCTATACATGGCCGGGAAATGTACGGGAACTGCGCAATGTGCTGGAACGTGCCGCGGTGCTTTTCGCCGGCGAGGTAATCACAGGCACACATGTCCGTGAGAACCTGTTGCGCCTGAAAGTGCCCGACCGGAAGGAAGAGCAGGACGCATTATGGACTGCATCAGAAGATTTGGCTGGCGTAGATGTTGCCGATGTGGCTGGCGACCCACAGCCGCTGCCTCATCCGTCTCATTACGCAGATTGGTTTAGCTATTTCGACACGATCGATCTTCGCCGCCATCTTCGGGATGTCGAAGTTGTATTGATTGAGGCTGCTTTGGAAAAATCAGACGGGCTGGTGAGCCATGCCGCAAACGCCCTGAAACTGCAACGCACAACCCTGATTGAAAAAATGAAAAAGCTGATGATCGAGAGACCATCGACACCACCACCAGATCGTGAGGGCGAGGCACGTGGGTGAGCCTCACAGCAATTTTGGGCGAAGCGTGTTTATCTGCGATATCCGCTTAGGCCCCGCATCGTAGTTGCAGCCGTTTTTTGAACCCGGTGCATTTCTGCCGTCATCTTGGAAATGGCCTTGGCATTGTCTTCGGCGCATTGCTCCAATGCCTCAAAGAAATGTTGGTCACCATCTGGGGCGTTTGTCTCGGTAAATTCGTGTAGCATTTTACGACGCGCCAAATCCAACCTTGTCACACGCTCAAAATTCTGTGCGGCGACAGCCTGACTCCAGCAATTCATTATATTTTTTGAATTGTTCGATGAATTCACTTTTGTTCATGGCCTTCCTCCTGCTCGCGCTCTTGGAGCATTATTATCAATGCCAAGCACGCGCCAAGTTGTTGTGATTTCTTCGAGGGAGGTAATTGCAACAGTCAGCGCTCTTCCGTTCTCAGTTTGAGCACTATCGAGTAATTGTTGCTTGGCGTATTCATAAAGCCTAAACAAATTTTCAGCGATCTCGCCGCCTTTCTCCATGTTTAGACTTGATTGCAACCCATAAATGATTGTCAGTGCGCGCGTCAAATGCTTGTTGCGAAGCCGCAAATCAGATGTTTGTTTTTCTAAATTTACCTCAAAAATTCTCATCGACTTCAAAAGTTCTTCTAACAACACTGATATCAAGATGTGCGGATCCTCTGCCTCCAAATTGGCATCAAGTTCTGCATTTGAGTAAGCATGGACCATTTTTTTATTTTTCATTCTTTATTCGAGCTCCCGATAACCCCTCACAGAAGTACTTTCGCTTGGCTAAATCCACCAATTGTGCTAATTTTAAGGATGCTTAACGCCGCAACCAATTTGGCTCAGCCCTCCTATTCGGCTCTTTTGCCGTCTGGATTGGGCGTTGGCATCTCAGGTTTCGATGCAAACATTGTGCCAAGCAACCGACAATCAGTCAGTGGTATAACATCGAAATCAGCCAGTGAAACACTCACGCGCGACTACGCTCGTCATGCCCAACCCACTTTGATCACTCATCCAAGACAGGCTCCATCAAGTGTTTCGAGTGAGCAATTTCTCGCAGCGCGGAACCTGCTCTCTCCGGCTTTTCAGCACAATGTCATGGCGACACGGATTGCGCGCACGTCCAACTTGCATATTGAGGCACCTCGCTTTCGCGACCAAATAGACATCCTCGCGTAGGCTACTGATGCCGTCAATTCTTGTCGACATCTGATTAGGTGTTGGCGTGACCTTTTAGACACAATCACCAGATCATCTGTAGGTCGCACTTACCCAATTAAAACTCTTATGAAGAGACACCGTGTATAGTGTGTCATTTTACTTCAACGATCTTGTTGATGCCGTCGATGGATGCTTGAAGCGCCCGAGCATTTGCTTGATAGCGCATTTGGGCTTCTATCAAATCAGTGAGCATCTCCGACGCCTCAACGTTAGATGCTTCGATGGCGCCACTTGTAATTTTGCCACCATTTATCACTCCGTAGGATAACAAGGCACTGGGGTCACGGAGGCTAAAGAGCCCATTACCTTTGGTTTCAAGGACGTTCATGTCTGTTACTCGCGCCACACCAACAACACCGTTTTGGACTTTGGCTCCACCCTCATAAATTGTCTCAACATTTCCGTCACTATCAACACTAATCGAGCCTAGAAGGTTTTGAGCCTCGTTTTCAGTCCGGGTGTTCAGTTGTAGTTCGGGTGAGATTGTCAACGGCGCACTTCTGCCGGGCAGGCCAAAGAGGCTCACACTCGTTTGTGCGTAAGGCGATTTACTGGTGGGATTTTGAATAATGGAAAACTTTTGCATGACCTCAGCCACATCGGCAGATGTCACATCGTTTGGATAGACTGTTGCTGTTTCTGACTTCACGGAGAAATTTTGAAAAGACTGTGTGGTTTGAGTTTCCCACGCCGGGACATCCGTGGCGATTTTAAGATTTGATAGGTGGAGCTCACGTGTGAAAGCCAGTGGCTCAGCAGCAGTTTTTATGGTAATCCGCTCAATGAGATAATCTTGGCTCGGGTATGTTGGATTCGTATAGAAACCAGCTCTTATATAGAAGTCGACAGCACCAGTAGAAGAAAACCTCCCCTCCGCTGGCTGGATCGAGATACCATTGATAGTTCCGAAATATTCGTTCGGAACGACCTGGCGGTCATCAACGCCAGAGTGCTGGATCTCGTAGGTGTATGACTGTCCGCTTTCCGCATTAAACCGGTAAGTAGCGCCGCGGGAGAGGCTTCTGTCACTAGTGGCAAACCCGCCATGATAATCCCATTTTACTCTTATCCCCTCCTCAACGAATTCTATTCTGTCATCATCAGCTGTTTCAGCTGTCGCATCACCGGCATCGGTCCAATTCGACGGGGCAAGACTTATGTCTTGTGTAAAACCCAAACCATCTAAATCAGAATTTTGGATGTAGGTGTTGGGCACAAAATTTATAGTGTAATTACCGTCAGATGGGACTGTCGCTGTGTAGCTGACTTTTCCGCCGCTGAAGTAACGCTGATCAGCAAGCTCTATCGTCTCACCAGTCTCAGAGTTTGATAGATATGCGAATAGATCCGTGGCCTCGTCAGCCGGGGCCGTGACGTCGAAGGATAGTCTTTGCCCAGCCGTCAATGCGTAAGTTTCGCCACTCGAGAATGCTGGGCCCCTCACTACCTTTTCTGTGAGCTCTTCATCTGACAAGCCCACGAGGTCCTGCACGTCAGTCGCACTAATTGTAAAATTTGTCGTCAGCGTCACCCCACCGTCACTATCCGCCACATTGCTGAGACTGACAGCTGCAGGCACATTGGCTGACGCGGTTGTGTCCAAGGAGTCAATCGATGTCGCTTGGCTGTTGCCCGAAGTCCAACCTGACGAAAAGTCAACTGTTTGATACTCAATATTTGTCTTCTCATTCCAGTCAAGGGCATAAGATCCTGCAACAAATACAACCTGGTAGGTGCCTGCCTCCTCAATTGTTGATTTGTAGCGGTTCCAATCATTGGAGCTTTGAGCAGTTTGATTTAAGAGCTCAATAGTTGCACCTGTCTGATTGTTTAGCAGGTAGGCAAATGCATCCGCCCGTCCATCGGAGGCGGCTTTCCAGTCGAAACTTACAGTGTCACCTGACTTCAGAGTGATTTCCTCACGACTAACCAGAGCTGGACCACGTATGACGGCATTTGCGACAGCTGCTGAGGTAGATGAGCTAAGGTTTAGAGATCCATCATCTCCCTGGATGACACTATAACTGCCTGTCGCTTCAGCCGTGTCTCCCACACCATTTGTTTTGTTGTCCAAGGGATAAAGGGAGTCTTCAGGTGTTGAAGCCTCTCCAGCAAGGTCTTGGCCAAGGCTTGTTTCGCCGAGTATTACCCTTTCCTCATAAACATCCCAATCAGTGAGCAAATTTGATAAATTTGTGGTCTCAACGTCGACACGCGTTCGTTTGGGTTCGAACGAAATGGTGGGCAAAATTTGGGGGCCTGAGTATGTCACTGACCCTAGGACCTCACTCTGATCGCCCAGCCCCCGATAGACCACATTATCCACCAGAGTAATCGTGCCAGCATCTGTGCTGACTGCCTCATCTTCCAACACTTCGAAACGGATATCCTTGGCAGTGGCCGGCCCATTCACACGCGCCGTAACACCGTTGTAGAGTGCCACCCCCGCTGCCTCATCGTCAGATAGGAGATCTATCGAATAGGAGTGGTTATAAGTGATTTCAGTTTGAAACGTATCAATTTCAATAAAATTTCCATTAACATCCAAGACACGTTGGCCAGCAGAGGTTGTTAGATAATTATCTGCACCAATAGTAAAAGTACCATTGCGGGTGTAGAGTACTTCACTTTGGCCGTTTGTTTCACTCTGAACAGCAAAAAAGCCGTCCCCTTCAATGGCCATGTCAAGCGGGCTAGCGGAGTTTACGACGGCGCCTTGACTGTTTACGCGCTGTACCGCTGTGGATAGCACGCCCCTCCCCACCTCGCCGGATGCCGCACGGGTAGAGTCTGTTGAGACCACTTCGCCATATGACATGCGCTGGTACTTGTAACCCGCAGTTTTTGCGTTAGCCAGGTTGTCTGAGACACTGGAAATGATTTTTTGGTTTGCCACCAATCCACTGTAAGCAGTGTTAAACATTGCATTATCCCAAACGCCAGACCGAAATAGATACAATTTGAGCAGCAAATATTGTGCCAATCGGCAACAAAGTCACATGCTGACCCCGGCGAATGCTGGAATTGACGCAAATGCCCAACTGGCAAGCCACAAATAGTGGTTACAATCAGTAGTCTTTTACTACTTTGTGGAGCTAAAACAGGTGACCCAGTTGAAACTGGGCTATACGGAAAAGAACCAGCTAGCTTCTCTCGAGATCAGTTACACGGCTTTGCAGGGTCAGATACAGCTGGAAGAGATCGGCTTCAGTCACCACCCCCTCGAGGCGATTTCTGTCACGGTCAATGATCGGGATACTCTCTCCAACAAAGGTACTTGCAACCTCAATCGCCTGTTGCAGGGACGCATCAGATTTGATTGAGACCGGCTCATTCAGCTTATGTGCCGCTACAGATCCTGTCTTGCCAATCAAATTATGCAATGTCACTTTGCCGACAAACGCCTCATCCTGCCCGACAAGATAGGCCTCTGTTGCCTCGGCACTCGTCATCGTGTCAATCGCCTCAGACACTGTGGTCTTGGGCTGCAGGCGGACGAAATCACCACTGGCGATGCTCAAGATTTGGGTTTCCATCATCTCGATATGACCGCGGCCCTGCGCCACATCAATCCCGCGGTCAAGAAGCTGGCGGTCAAAGAAGGAATGACCAAAGACAAGATTTGATACCATCGTGGCGGTAACAATGCTCAGCATGGCGGCAAGCGCATATTCATAGCTCATCGTCATTTCAAGGATAATCAAGACCCCCGCTACCGGCGCGCCAATGACCGCGGCTGCCACCGCAGCCATACCGCAAATGGCTAGGCCGGGTCCGGTAACCGCAAAACCCAACAGGGCAAACAGACGGCCGGCAACTGCGCCCGCTGTGACACCAACAAACATCGCTGGCGAGAACACTCCGCCAAACATGCCAAAGCCAATACAAACCGCTGTCATCAAAAGTTTCAGGCACAACAGAATAAGCAGGTATATCTCTGAGAATTCGCCTTGCAACACTGCTAAAACTGTCTCGCCGCCAAGACCAAGAATTTCCGGAACAAACATTCCAACAACACCAGTAACAATTGCCGCCGTAAAAACCAGCCGCGCTGGTGACCAGCCCGACCCACCAGCAAATCGGGCGCTTGTGCGAAGTGCCTGCATGAAGAGGACGGCAAGCAGACCAAAGAATGGACCAGCTATAAGGGCAGCTGGCAGCAATTCAATCAAATCAGGCCGCAGCCCGCCGATTACAAACAGTGGATCATTGCCAAAAATCCACTGGCTGATCCACGCCGCAGTGATACTGGAGACAGCAATCGGCGCGATGGCACGAAGCGAGAAATGCCGCAAAATCGCCTCATGCGCGAACACCACACCGGCAATCGGTGCGTTGAACCCGGCGGCGATCGCCCCAGCAACGCCACACCCAATGAATATGTCCGTGGTGATATGTGATCCTGTGATCTGCCGGATCAGGCTACCCATCGTCGCACCAAAATGCACTAGAGGCCCATATTGGCCAACCGAGGCACCACCACTTGCTGACACAAAGGCAGCAACCGTCGAACCAAAGCCAGCTTTCACATCAAGCTCATTGTCGGTGCGATGCGCCGCAAAGATACTGTCGGCTGGCCCATGCCAACGAGAGATGCCAAATATACGCCTGACGCCAAGGATGATTAAAGCGGCAAGCAAAAGGCCAAGCAGGGGCGCAGGCGATATAGCCATGCCGCCCAGTTCAATTGCCGGGAAATCAAAATCGGCCCGCAACCGGGACAGCCAGCGAACGCCAATAACAAATCCATTAGAAACCAGTGCCATGACGAGGCCAAAACCAAGGCCCGTGGCGATGCCAACCAGCAAGGTCCGCATAATTTGCGTGACTCCGTCTTGTTGACCTTTCATGTCTGCAACCATTACACTTTACAATAAAAATAATAAAAACAATGTGTTATGAATCACTCGCAAAACCAAAACCGAACGATCTAGCCGTCCTGAACATCAGCGTAATGCGGGCGACGTAAATCTGCACGAAAAATCTGCCCTCGGCATAAATATTGCAAATCCATAGCCGTTATAAAGGTCGGTGGTTTTAGAGGCACAGAATGGCTGAAGATTTTATCAAAACGCTGAACATTGGCTCAGGACTTGACACAAAATCAATTGTGGACAGCCTGGTAAGCAGTCAAAAAACCCCCAAAGAGACTGCGATTAAGTCACGCTTAGAAGATCGAAATGTGAAAATATCTTCATTTGGCCAAGTAACTGCTAGCGTAAAGAGCCTGGACAATACGCTCTCCAATGTTGACGGCTCTACTGGCCTGTCAGTATCAAACGCTGGGACAGCGATTAAAGCAACAATATCAGATGTGACTAAGGCAAACGAATTCAGCCATCAATTCGAAGTCACTCGCCTTGCAGCTGCGCATACTCTGGTATTCGATGGGTACAATAGTGCGAGTACAGCCCTTGGAGCTGGCTCTCTAGTTTTTGAGTTTGGAACTTGGCTGAATGGCACATTTACAGCGGACGCTTCCTCCAGCAGTCAAACTGTAACAATTTCAGCTGGCTCCGATACTCTGGAAGACATTGTTGGGGACATTAATGACGCTGGCATAGGAGTCACTGCGAAGCTTGTAAAAACCGCAACTGGTAGCTATGCGATTTCGATACAGTCATCCACAGGTGTGGACAATGCCATGCGCATCACAGCAACCGAGACTTCTGTTGGGTCAGGTTTAGCCGGCCTCAACTATACGGTCCATTCGGATGACGCTAATGCGGTGAGCGGCTCTGACGCCCTATTCACCATAGATGGCGTGACTGTTACTCGGGAGTCCAATACAGTGACTGATCTGATAGATGGGCTTACACTCGAGATCAACTCCACGACAAGTGCTGCAGAGAAAATTGAGGCGAGCTACAACACATCCACTGCACTCTCCGCTCTCCAATCCATGGTAGATGGGCTAAATACGCTAATTTCAACATTGAAATCGGAAAGTAGAAGAAGCCAAACGGGGGTAGACGCTGGGCCATTGGCTGGCGACCCACTGGTCCGCTCAATTCTTGACCAACTCAGGGACTTTACCACTGAACCAATCACTGGGTTTGGCTCTGATGCGATATACTTCGCTGACTTTGGAGTTAAAACTAACCGCGACGGAACTCTAGCGATTGATCAGGACGATTTTGAGGACGCCTTCGAGGCAAACCCAACTAACTTTGCAGCATTAGTATCAAGCAGGGTCACGAGTTCAAGTTCGATGGTATCTGGCACAGTTGTTGGGGACAATTACACGGCGGGCGCCTATAGCTTTGCAATAAGTGGTGGCAGTGCGACTGTTGATGGAGCCGCCATGTCATTAGACGGTGGAAAATACCACATGACTTCAGGCAATGCCGAGGGCCTTAAAATCGAAATTGACGGATCGGGCGCCGACTCCACTATCTACATGGGCCGAAGTCTTGTAGACCAGGTAAAGTCATTCACTGCATCCCTTTTAGCGAGCAGTAACGACATCGACGATCGCATCTCACAGTACTCAGAGGATGTCAGCGAATATACCTTGCAACTCGTCACGCTTGACGAGCAGATGGAACGCACTCGGGAACGGTACCTGATACAATTTGCCGAGATGGAGTCCGCTGTGGCAAGCTTCAAAAGAACTGGCGAGGCTCTGACAAACATGATGGAAGCTTGGAAAAATAACAAATAGATTTAGCAACACCGGTATGGTTCGCTGGTCTCTTCAGAGACCAATCAGCTCCGACTAAAATTTAAAGCGCATCCAATATCGACACCTGCTCATTAGCTAGATCTGACAAAAACGGAATATTTTCATCGTCCTCCAATCGCCAACCTGCAGGCAAGTTTGGCGTTGCATTAGATCTCATTGCAAACACGTGTGCGCGAAAACTCTTCAGCATCAACTCGCCAGAATATTGCTTTTCCTTGACGGGATCCTCTATTGATCCAAACAGCGGCTTCATTTTTCTAGGCCGGTTTATCTGCTCAAAATACAATCGAGCGTATATGTAGTTCTCTATAAGAACCACTGCCTGATCTCCCGCCTCTATTTCTGCCAGAAATTGTAGAAGGCCATTTGCAGCATCTGACAATTCCTCACTTTTTACCTCATCATACCGCTCAGAAAGAGCTACAGAGTATTTGTTGGCGAAAGCCTCAACCCCCAACTCCGAACTTACAAATTCGGCAGCCACTCTTGCAACCGCAATCTCGTAAATCCATCCAGGACAGTACATCTTTAGCCACTCCTCAATCGCGACGAATGCGCGAATATAGCGCCCTTTTGGCGTTCTTCAAGCTCTATTAATACACAGAGGCCAACCACTTATCCAATCAGGATACCAGAAGATGCTTTTTTTATGAAATTTAAAAGATTCACTAATCATTTTTTTCATCGGTCGTTAACGGTTCTGAGAATGGCCACAAGCCAAAAAATCATTGGCTAATTTGGCCACAACAGCCGTCACAGATGGCACTAGACAGGAGATCAAAATGGCACTTTCAGTTGCTACCAATGTTGGCGCAATGGCTGCGTCTGCAGCAGCCTCAAGCGTGAACAGAGACATGAACACCTCAATAGAGCGTCTGTCGACTGGTTACCGCATCAATAGCGCATCAGACGATGTGGCAGGCGTATCAATTGCATCACGCCTGGAAGCGGACGCGATGGGGCTGAAGCAGGCCCTTCGCAATGCATCAGACGCGCAGAACTTCCTTGACACGGCTGAGGGTGCGATGGAGGAAGTTAAGAACATCCTGCTCCGTATTCGGGAATTGGCTGTGCAGGGCTCGAACGCGACAAACAGCGCCACTGATATTGGCTACATTGAAAATGAGATGACCGCTTTGGAAGCTGAGATTACAGCCATTGGCACAGACACCACATGGTCTGATATCGAAATGCTGGGCGCAGATGCAGGAGCATTTCAATTCCAGGTTGGCACAAATGCAGCAGATGAAATTTCAATCACAACAACTGCATTGACCTTAGCCAATCTTAGCTTGGGTGCAGCGGCGGCACTATCGACGCCGGCTAATTCTGAGGCCGAGACATACATCACGACAGTTGACGCTGCCATCGAGACACTCAACGGATACCGGACTGCAATTGGCGAGGTCTCAAATCGTCTGAACCACACAATTGCAAACTTGAGCAACAATATGCGTAACGTGGCAGAAGGTCTTGGCCGCATAAAAGACACCGACTTTGCAGAAGAGACAACAAACCTGACAAAAAATCAGATTTTGCAACAGGCAGCGACTGCAATGCTTGCTCAAGCCAATGCCTCAAAACAAGGTGTGCTGAGCTTGCTGCAAGGCTAAATAATTAAGCCTGACAACCTCAGGAACAACTACAATTAGGGCCGCCACTATTTCTGTGGCGGCCTTTTTGAAGGTGCTAAACTGAGCTACCTTTGATTTTTTTTTAAAAAAATTTAAAGATTCACTAATCATTTTTTTCATCGGTCGTTAACGGTTCTGAGAATGGCCACAAGCCAAAAAATCATTGGCTCATTTGGCCACAACCGCCGTCACAGATGGCACTAGACAGGAGATCAAAATGGCACTCACAGTTGCTACCAACGTTGGCGCAATGGCTGCGTCTGCAGCAGCCTCAAGCGTGAACAGAGACATGAACACCTCAATAGAGCGTCTGTCGACTGGTTACCGCATCAATAGCGCATCAGACGATGTGGCAGGCGTATCAATTGCATCACGCCTGGAAGCGGACGCGATGGGGCTGAAGCAGGCCCTTCGCAATGCATCAGACGCGCAGAACTTCCTTGACACGGCTGAGGGCGCGATGGAGGAAGTTAAGAACATCCTGCTCCGTATTCGGGAATTGGCTGTGCAGGGCTCGAACGCGACAAACAGCGCCACTGATGTTGGCTACCTTGAAAATGAGATGACCGCTTTGGAAGCTGAGATTGCAGCCATTGGCACAGACACCACATGGTCTGATATCGAAATGCTGGGCGCAGATGCAGGAACATTTCAATTCCAGGTTGGCACAAATGCAGCAGATGAAATTTCAATCACAACAACTGCATTGACCTTAGCCAATCTTAGCTTGGATGCGTCAGCAGTGACAACTAATGCCACATCCGAGACATACATCACGACAGTTGACGCTGCCATCGAGACACTCAACGGATACCGGACTGCAATTGGCGAGGTCTCAAATCGTCTGAACCACACAATTGCAAACTTGAGCAACAATATGCGTAACGTGGCAGAAGGTCTTGGCCGCATAAAAGACACCGACTTTGCAGAAGAGACAACAAACCTGACAAAAAATCAGATTTTGCAACAGGCAGCGACTGCAATGCTTGCTCAAGCCAATGCCTCAAAACAAGGTGTGCTGAGCTTGCTGCAAGGCTAAATAATTAAGCCTGACAACCTCAGGAACAACTACAATTAGGGCCGCCACTGTTTATGTGGCGGCCTTTCACCTTTTTGCTAACAGGCAGAATAAGCGCTCTCACCATCAAGCAAGCAATACCAAAGAACGTCTCAATTCAACGTATGAAGTCAAAAAGGCTCTGCTGACCTATCATTGAAAAGGCCTTTTGTGCTGCATCCCGGCTGACCATCAAAGATTGCAAACGAGTCACAATCTCTGCAAGATCCGTATCCTGCATTTCAGATTGACTTTCCTTCATAAGAAGTTCGCGCTGCTCCAATACTTTTTCCTGCCCATTGGCCTTGTTGATCTGCGAACCAACAAAAGCACGTTGATCCGAGATGTGGCTGAGTGCACTGCGAATATTTTCGATTGAAATTGAGCTTGTTTGACCGCTTTCAATCTGCGTTTCTATCGTGCTTATCATGTCAAACAATCCAACCGGTCCGTTTCCCGTGGGGACACGCTGAAACACTGTCGCTCCGTCTATCGCAGTCTGAAGTTTCATCGTCTCAGATATTCGAGTGTAAGACAGACCCCGATCACCATGATATGTAACCGAACCATCAATCTCTGAGATAAATGGCGTCACATCACTCTTGTAACCGCCAAATAGCGCATTGCCCTGGGGGTCTTTACTGTTTGCCACATCCTTTATCGCATCCTTCAGCATGGATATTTCAGATTTGATGGCTGCACGCGCATTTGGCCCGTAGGTTCCATTACGCACCTGCACAGTCAATTCATAAATGCGCGTGATCATAGTCTCAACATTCTCGAGAACTGTCTCACTCAGATTCAGCCGGACATATCCACGGTCTATATTTTTCTGATACTGCTCAATCTTGGATAGTTGATCTTTGATCGCTGAGACTTGCGCAGCTGTTACAGGATCATCAGACGCCTGCAAAATTCTAGACCCCGTGGCGATGCGACGCTGATCATCCTGAATTTCTGCGTTGAGGCGGTTAAACCCACTGATTGATTGTTCATTGAATATTTTTGTGCTGACCTGCATTTATCGTCACTCCTACACCATGTCCAACAGCGTGTTGAAAAGCTCTCTCGCGGTCGAGAGAATCCGTGCTGATGCCTGATAGGCCTGCTGCTGCTGAATGAGATTTGAAGCCTCAGTGTCAAGGTTTACACCAGTATACGCGGCTTCCGCGGTAACACTGGCATCTCGGAGAGACTCTGCGGCATCACGAGCCAAATTTCCGGACTCTACCCTGGCACCAAGCCGAGATACCATGATGTTGAAGGTATTTTGAAACCCACCACTGCCATCAATGCTCGAAGACTGCGCGTCCAGAATTTTTAGAAGCGTTCTGCCATCTCCAATGCCATCACCATTGTCAGCAATGTAGAATAAATCACCATTCGCGAACTGACCGTTTAAATCTATCCGCAATGAAAGAGCCTCGGCAATTCCGTCATTGTCTAAAATCCGCGTCGCCCTTGAGGTGCCTGTTTCAGTGTCAATAAATTCCACTGTTCTAGTTGCTGCGTCGACAACTTTAACAGTGACATCATGGTCAATTGTTGGCGCGTCGACTGGCAACTCATCGTATTGCAGCGTCACGCTCCTTGCACCAGTTGAGCCAACCACAACTATCAGCTCTTCGTCTGGAAGGTTCGATAGGACCATTCTTTGCTTCGCTAGACTATTTGCAGTGGCGGAGACTGCAGGCGGCGCGTCATCACCTATGGCAACTCCCTCTACCTTGGCCCCACTCCGGACAAGATGAAAGGTCTGGGCCGTGTACGAGAAGCCAACTGTTGTGGCCGGGCTGGCCACGCCGGTGGTCAAGTCCACCGCAGTCGTTGGCCAAATATTCGCGGTGAGATCAATCGCGGTGGCCCCCACAACGCCACCCTCTGTAAATGTCGTGGCAAAGTTCACACCATCGTCGCGCGAAAACCAAACAACGTCATCTAGGACCTCTGCACTATACCCTTTCTTGTCCGCCAAATTGTCAAAAGCCGTTTTTATCGCAGTGGCTATTTCATCATCGTCACCCGCCGACAAAGCCGCGGTTGTCAATGTCAAATCGTCACCGGCACCCGCTCCAGCACCCACCAGTTCAAGCTGGATTGTCTCTCCTCCCTCAGCCGAGTCACCCCCGTCTTTGGAGCTTATACCTATCCACGGTTGATTTGAAAAATATGTAGTTGGGGTGATGCCTCCAGAAGCAAGGCCAAACCGAACTGCTGCATCCATGTTGCCAAGCGACTCAGCATCCGTAACGATGCCAATATTCGACTTGCTAACAGATCCGCCATTTGAAGAAATCTTAAGTTTGTAGTCCTTCCCATAACTCGCACTCAAGCGACCTTCTTCTCCACCAGTAACAAAAACTTCCTCGCCTCTCATCTCGATCTTATAGTTCTGACCCTCAAAATTAACCAGAACAGAGTCACCATCGGCAGGCATTTTGACAAGCTTGCCAGTGATTTTCGTCTGAGAGCTATCATACGACACGTCCAATATTTTATCATTGCCAACACTGACGGTGATGTTGGTGCCGTCGCTGACAAATTTATAAATGTTGCCATCATAAGTAGCACTGACTTGACCAGATGAGTGAATTCCAGCCTCAGTCAGGCCAATATCACCAAGTGTGAAAGAAAAGGGTTGGGCTACAGATGATTTGCCGTAGATGTAGGACGAGGGTGCGCTGGAGCGCATTTTGGCTACCATCGCTTTTGCAACATCCGAGCCAGTCGTGCCTGCAATATCCGATGGCCCAACGGTTGCCGATAGACTCCCAAAATTCGCGGTGTACTCGGCACTGGACGCGACGGCTGTTAACCCGTTGGGTGACCCTTCGTCTGTATCAACCCCCTCGAGGAAATCAAAAATCACAGAGCCCGATGTAGCACCATTCGTCACTTCAAGCAGGATGTCATCATCAGTGAATACAGATGCAATTTCCACACCCATGTATCCGCTTGAACCCGATAGATTCAGATAGTCATCGTTATAAACCGCACCTTCTTTAAACGGAGGCCCTGCCGAAATTTTTTCCTGCCAAGATTGGAGATTGGCAGGATCAATAGCAGCACCTGCGATTTGGCGCCCTTCTCGCGTTAAAATTCTAACACTTGATGCATCCTCAATTCGCTCAGACACAACCCCAGTTTTGATCCCACCGGCACCAAGAGTAATTTTGCCACTTGCAAAGCTGTCTTTGGATAAACTGAGGGTAAGATTACCCTCTTCTCCAGAGGCAAACCCACCCAGTTCAGCGAGCGTAACTGAGCTACCCGTTGAGGAAATTGATCCAGTCAATGCGCCAATGTTCAACAGTTTGGCTATTTCACTCATATCCTCCCAATTGGCAACATCAGTGTTAAAATTGGACTTGTTGAGTGAAAAGGTGACAGTGTCACTTGTGGTCACATTGTTGGTATCTGTAGACCTTATAACAACCGACAAAGAACTAGCGCTGCCAACATCTGTGTTACTTAAATTGAATTGAACATCAGATTGTTTAATCAAGCTGAGTATATCAACAGAATTCACGTTTGCTGGGATTACTGCGACTGGCCCCTCATTAATAAATGTTGTGGCCGCAGATGCTGTCAGATTATTGGAGAAAACTGAGGCAATCTCCGGAAGTCCAGAAGGCTCCGATGCGCCTGACCCAGATACTTCAAAAGTGGCATCGGAGGGATTGTTTGCATCGGCTGATATCAGCTTAGGCGATGATGCAGCAAACTCCTGCGGCCGTGACAAGCCAAAAGCCATGTTGGCCGCATTTCCTCGCGAGGGATCAAAAATAAATTGGTCAAAATCATTTGCCACACCGTCGAAGGAAAATGTAACCCCGGGCAGGCTAACTCTGCTCTTTCCAGACGCGATTATGTCACCACTTCTTGAACGCGCATTCCAAACTTTGTCGTTGTCATTAAATGTCAGCGTGATTGATGTATTTTCAATAAGATCGAAGTCATTGACTTTGACACTTGCAGTGACATCACCGAGGTTGGACCCACTACCGGTGAGCGTGAAATTTGCGACCCGAAAAAGATCCTTGCCAGCGTTACCCTCAAGATCAAGGCCTTGCTTATGCGTTTGGTTTAGATCATGAGCGAGCCTAAATGCCAAATTATCAATTTCGGCAACCACTCCAGAAGTCGTGCTATATGCTTCCGCAAGACCTTGGATTGCGCCACTCGCCACTTGAGTGGTAGGCACAACACCTGAGGGGCTTTGCGTAGCAAAAATTAAACCTTCAGCCCCCTCAGAAACTGTTAGTTTTCGTGAAGATGTTGCATTAACGAGTAAAGGGCCATTGCCGCTGGGTCCAAGCGAGACCTTCGCCACACCTTTTGATGAAAGTGTAATTGAAACACCAACGAGAGCTGAAATTTTATCCAACAACAAATCCCTTTTATCGAGGAGGGAATTGTTGACATTTTTGCCACCAGATGAAGCAATTTGTTGGTTCAAATTTGCCATTTCACTGGTCAAAATATTCACATCAATCGTTCTTCGCTCTATGTCCTTGAGGATTCCATCTCTGGTCTGAGATATTAGGTTCGAGGTTTGAACAAACGTATCAGCGAGCATCCGGCCTTTTTCGAGGGCAACCGAACGGGCGGATAGGTCTGATGGCGAATTGACTATCTCTTGCAAACTATTGAAAAAGTCACCAATCGCCGAACCCAAATTTGCTTCACCCGGCAAAAGCAGGTTTTCAATCTGGCCGACATTGGCGCTGAATGTATCTGCCTTTTCAAAATCTGCTGTTGCCGCACGCGCCTTGTTCAACAAGAATTCGTCAAAAGATCTCCGGATGCTCTCGACACGCACACCTAAACCTGTTTGGTCGGAAACGCCGGTAACACCAGATTTGCCACTTAACACCTCCTGTAAACTTGCCTCTCTACGCTTGTAACCATCTGAATTGATGTTAGCGATATTCTGGCCCGTTACAGACAACGCCTGTTGGTAGGACTGAAGTCCGGATTTGCCGATGTCAAAAAGACTGGCCATCGCGCTATTTCACCCGTTTGCTGAGTTGTTCAACCAGCGCATCAGCGATGCCCAGATTGATTTTGCCAGATAATTGGTCGGCATATTCGCGATCAAGCATCTGTTCATATGTTGTCTTCGCAGAGCTGCCAAAAATATCATCCGCCAGTTTTGTTTGCCGGGCCTGCTTCATGAATTCATTGAGGAAGATCGCTTCAAATTTCTCTGCAACCTCACGCAACTCATCCTTTGCCGATAGCTTTTCTGTCGGTTGTGTGACGGCAATCAACGTGGACTGCAGGTCGGCTGGTTGCGCATATTTATCAATCATGGCCTGCCCTCCAGCTTAAATCACGATGATCTCGGCACGAAGAGCGCCGGCTTCACGCAGTGCCTCAAGAATGGCGACCATGTCGGCCGCCCCTGCCCCGACTGCATTGACCGCATCAACGATATCCGAAAGCTCAACACCCGAGTCGAAGATAAAGGCTTTGGCCACCTCCTCCTCGATTTGAATTTGCGAGTCAGCGACCGTTGTATCCGCACCTGGCGTTGTTGTCGTGACACCATCGGTTGTGGTCGTTGTTCCCTGACCTCTCACCACATTCTGATCTTCGTTGACCCTGACGGTAAGCGAACCATGCGTGACAACAGCCGGAGTCACCCTCACGTCACCCCCGATAACAATCGTTCCCGTTCGCGCGTTGACAATCACCTTTGCGGCGGGGCGCGCCGGGTCAACTTCGATATTTTCGAGTAAGCTGACAAAAGACACCTTCTGTGATGGATCCACCGGTGCCCTGACCTTGATCGAGGAGGCATCAAGTGGCACCGCCACAGATGGACCAAATACCTCATTCACGGCGTCCGATACACGAATGGCCGTGCTGAAATCTGCTTGATGCAAATTGAGGATGATATTCTCACTGCTCTGGAACGGCGTATCGACCATTTTTTCCACCGATGCACCACGCGGAATACGGCCAACAGTGGGTACGTTGACGATCACTGAAGATCCGTCATTCCCGCTAACACCAAGCCCGCCAACAACCAAGTTCCCCTGTGCAACCGCATAGGTCTCGCCATCAGCGCCAAGCATCGGTGTCATCAGCAATGTGCCGCCGCGCAGTGATTTTGCGCCGCCGATTGTCGACACCGTTACATCCATCCGTTGACCGGGCTTCATGAAGGCGGGCATATCGGCCGTCACCATGACCGCCGCGGCATTTTTTGCCGTCAGATTTGCCGCATCGGTGACCAGACCAAATTGTGAAACCATCGATTGCATTGACTGCAGGGTCAGACCTGAACTGCCATCACCGGTGCCATTGAGTCCGACAACAACACCATAGCCAACAAGCTGATTTGACCTGACACCGGCGATTGATGTCAGGTCTTTCAGCCGATCGGCCATCGCAGTGGAGTGACCCAGCAGACATGCCAGAAGAAAAATGCTGGCTATTCTCAAAAATCTGATCATCGTTCATCCATCCTAGAAAGGTGACACCGCTCTCATCATGCGGCTCAGCCATCCCTGTCTTGAAGAGTCGGCAATCTCACCGGCGCCGACATAGGTGATTTCAGCGTCAGCAATCCGATTGGACGCAATGAGGTTGGTTGCAGAAATGTCTTCAGGTCGAACCAGACCAGTCAATCGGACATATTCATCACCATTGTTCAAACGTAATTTTTTCTGACCGGCAATTTCCATATTTCCGTTTTCAAATACCCGCGTCACGGTAACCGTCAGGTAACCGGTCAAGGAATTTGATTGTGCGGCATTGCCAGAGCCCGCGAAACTGCGGGTTGTGCCAGCGGTCAGGCCAGCGGCGTTCTTGTCATAGCCACCCGTCAACACATTTGGCAGACCAGTGGGCAATGTCAGAGCAAAAGCATCGTTCTTTGATGAGGCTGCCGATTGAGATTTTGTTGCAGCGAATGTCTCATTCAAATTCACCGTGAGGATATCACCAACCTGACGGGCCCGTCTGTCTGTGGCGAACAGGCCGCCCTTGGAAGCGGCGTAAATGCCACCGGTTGGCGCTTCTGCCTCATCGGGGATATGTGCCTCCGGATAAATTGGTTCAAAGGCAAGGGATGCGGCATTCTCCACATGTGTCGAACAGGCGCCAAGCAACATGATGACAACAAGAAATACAGGTGTGAAAAAATGCCTAAACATTGTCTTTGATCCGTTCGCTGGCGACTAGAGGTTATTCGAAATGAAGCGCAACATCTCATCAACCGATGTGATGGTCTTTGAACTCACCTCATAAGCGCGTTGGGTTTCGATCATCTCAACCAGCTCTTGAACAACATTGACGTTTGACGCCTCGAGCGACCCCTGAATGACTCGTCCAAGACCCTCTTCTTGCGGGTTGCCCACGATGGGATCACCACTCGAGTCGGTCTGGGTGTAAAAGCTCTCACCGATAGGTTGTAGGCCAACCCGGTTGGTGAAGTCTGCAATCGTCAGCTGGCCAATAACCTCGGCCGCCACTGCACCCTGTTGCAATACGCTTATAATGCCGTCTCGGGAGATATTGATCTGCGAGACACCTGCTGGGAAAGCAATTTCCGGCTGAACAACATAGCCACTAGATGTGGTCAGCACACCATCTTCGTTAGTCGAGAATGAGCCATTTCGGGTATAGCCGATACGGCCATCAGGAAGCAAAACTTGGAAAAAACCAGTGCCTTCGATCGCCACATCAAGCGAATTGTCTGTGGTGATCATGCTGCCTTGTGACATGTTTTTCTGGGTATTCACGATGCGAGCGCCCGTACCCACAGAAAAGGATGATGTCAGGTTTGTTTCGGCAGTTGTTTGATCGCCAGCAACCCGGCGCACTTGATAGAGCAAAGTTTCAAAATTTGCGCGGTCGCGTTTAAAACCGGTTGTGCTGACGTTTGCCAAATTGTTGGCGATGATCTGCATGCGGGTTTGCTGGGCATTAAGGCCGGTTTTGGCCACGTGCATGGAACTGGTTGACATCCGTTATCTCCTGCGCGGAATAAATACTATTCCTAATTAAGCAAGAGATGTGCCAAAGCCTGTTGCAGGCGATTAAATTAGCTTGGCATTCTCATAAGGCTGGCACCGGCTTCATCTGCATCAGATGCAGATTTGATCAACTTGATGTTGATCTCATATGCGCGCTGATCCTCGATTGTGTTAACGAGCTCTTCGGTAATGTTTACGTTGCTGAGCTCTACATGTTTTTGCACAATTTTTGGAATACCATCAATGGCCGGGACGGCGCCATCCACAGTACGGATTTCTCCGTCTATGGCTTTTTGCAGCTGGACGTCAAAGGCGCTGGTGAGGGCGATTTTACCTACCTCAACTTTTGTGCCCGGTTCCGATCCAAGAGGTTCAACCCGAACCACTCCCTCATCAGTTATGTCAATGCTTCTATACGCACCAACATTGATCGGCTGCAAATTTTCGCCAAGCAATTGTTGTTGGGCTCCGTTTACGAGCGTACCATCGTTAGTAACACTCAGATCACCACGGCGACTCAATGAGGGAGCGCCAGGACCTTTTACAACGAAATAGCCATCACCGCGGATGGCGATATCAAGTTTCGAACCTGTTTGAGACAGAGTACCGGGATCAGACTCGAAGACGTTTGTGTCATCACGTATCGCTAGAGCACGCGACTGAAATGTATTGTAGCTGGACATAAAAGCAGAGCCGACCGATTTGGTACCAAGGTCCCGCCGGTAGCCGGGCACATT
Organism: Alphaproteobacteria bacterium; assembly: GCA_038147495.1. Classification (GTDB taxonomy): domain Bacteria; phylum Pseudomonadota; class Alphaproteobacteria; order Puniceispirillales; family Puniceispirillaceae; genus MED-G116. Next base: position 177,134 of record JAYQTT010000003.1, read on the forward strand.
GATATTTGCCATATTTTGCGCGCGTACCGATCGGTTGTCATAGATGTTGTTCAGCGTGTTGAACGCGGTATAGATCAACTTATCCATGCGTAGCTCCTGCCTTCATACCTTGGTTTGACTTTACATCCGGATATTGATGATTGTCTGGGTCAGACCCGTGGTTGTCTCAATCGCCTTCGCTGATGCCTGGAAGTTTCGCTGGGCTGTGATCAAATTGACCAGCTCTTCCGTGATATCAACATTTGAGCGTTCAAGCGAACCTGAGAGGATGTTTCCGAAGCCCTCTGCACCGGCCTCACCAACCTGCGGCGTACCAGATACCGCTGTTTCGGTATAGGTCGCGTTACCAATCTGCTTCAAACCGTTTTGGTTGTTGAAGTTTGCCACAACAATCTTACCAAGCGGGTTGTTTTGTCCATTGGTGTAGTTGGCTCTGATCGTTCCAGATGAGTCGATCTCAATACCGTCCAGACGTCCGGAGGTGAAACCATCCTGCTCAACTGTCAAAACCGAGAACGGCTGTGCAAGCTGGCTCGAGGTTGAGAAATCAACATCCAGCGAGATCGAAAATCCTTCCTCCTGCTTCTCATAGTGAACAAGGTTTTTCGGGCTGACCAATTTACCGGTTTTATCAAAGGTAAGCTCACCCTCGTCGATATAGAGCGGATAATACCCCTCAACCATATTTTCCGGAGGGTTTGTAACGACTTCACCATTCGCGTCAACATAAAGCGCAACACCATCGGCATCGGTCGCCTGCACCAGATTATAGATTTCTGGAACGGTACCAACGCCGAGTGGAACATCATCCAGACCAAGACGTGCTGCGCCTTTGACCTTAATGGTGGAGTCTGACCCGGTTGTGCCGGTTGCAAAGGTAAAGCTGTTGGTTTCACTGCTGTAAGCGACAGTCACACCACCAATTGTGTCACCGGTTGTCGGATCGACAATCTGGTTAATGCGGGTCTGCAACGCCTCCGCAAGTGTGGTTCCAACATAAGATGTTGCCGGCACCTCAATGATGCCGCTGATACCGTTAACAGAAACGTTGAAGATGTTATCGCCCGTTTGGGTGGACAGTTTGAACACGTTGGTCAGTGGTTCGTTGGCACTGGCGCCTACTGCCCGCGCTGGTGTAGCTTTCAGGCCGGTACCTGCAGAAAACAGAAATCCGTTCTTCGTCTTACCAACGCCAAACAGCAAATTATCACCGTTGCCGATAATCGTGGCATCAACATCATAAGCCTGAGCAACGCGCGCGCCCGTTGTCTCGCTGATGGCATACCGGCCCACTTGAATGTTCGAGGCCTTCTGCTGTTCGGGCACACCTATCGCACCATTGCCCTCAATGGCTTCACCGGTGGTTCCGCTGGCGATGGAGAAATTCTGAAATTCGGAATTATAGGCTACGCTAATCCCGTACCGTTTGTCGTTTGGCTGAATCTCCTCACCGGTAGCGACAAATGAGCTGCCATACAAGACTTCGCCACCGCGAATGGCAACGCGATCCGCATTATCAGCGTTCGGCAGACCCAAATTGTTGGTACCGGTTTGCGATGTGGATCCGTAGACTGAAAATGAATTGAAGTTACTGTCGGTACCAGAGCCAAGCACAGTTCTATCAACCTCAAAGCTGAGACGCTGGTTAATTGAGTCATAGCCGACATGCACAGGTGGGTTTTTCTCATCCACCCAATCAACAGACGATTGCGAAAGGACGGTTGTTGCCGCACTTGTTGTGTTGACGGTTGCAGTCGAAACCCCACCATCAACGGATGACAAGAGAGAGGTCGTATCGGTCGAGACAAGCGAGAAGTTCTGATTATCATCGCGCGAGACAATTATTTTCGCGATGTCTCCCCCTGCATTTGTCGTTAATGCAGTGGTGTCTCTCCAATTTGCGCCACTTGTCGAATCGATGACGGTGCCGGTTGCATCGAGAAAAGTGAATGAAAATCCTTTCAGGTCCGTCAGCGCATCAAGCTTGTCCCGAATATCATCAAGCTGGTCAGCCACCGAGGTATCGGCGCCGTGAACAGCAGTTGTAATTGAGAGGCTGTTCGTGCCGTCCGACCATGTCAGTGTCGCCGCATCAGCTGAACCTACCGCAGCGGTGACTTCCATTGGGCGATGAAGATTACCCAGTCCAAGCATGTCAAGGTTTGCTCTAAGTCTAGCTGCAGTGGATGAGTCGGTTTCGGCACCGTTTTGGATTTTCCAATCACTCGCGATGAAAGCCCCTTTTTCAGTGGTTGCGGTTGAACCCTGCTTTTCACGAATAATGATGCTTTGGCTACTGTAGTCTTCCGACGCACCCTTATAAACTGGATGCGACCCTTCGAAAAAGGCTTCGACGGTTGGCTCATTGTCAGCTGGGCTGGTCAAAGCGAAGATTGTGGAAGATCCGGTCGCGATGCTAAAATCTTCATCAGCTACCGCCAAACCAGAGGTGCTGACATCGATATATTTATTGCCATTGATGGTGCCAGTGGATGAAATCACGAAGCCACGACCATTGAGGTCACCACGGAAATTATCATCGCCAGCCAGCGTGATGGACCGACCCTGCTCATAGTTAGTGAGATCCGTGTCGGCCGATAGATAAATCCGAAGACGGTTCTCTGTTGCCGCGTATTCGATCAAGTTCGAGCCGTTACCGCTGACTTCATCAAGAACGGTGTGAACGCTCAACGCTGGGCGCTTATTATAATATGAGTGAACCATGTAATGCGTGTCGGCTGGGTCATCAACGCGCTCCAATTCAACCACTTGAGTATATTCATAGACTGCGTCAATTTTCTCACCCGTTGATTTAACAAATTGCAGCCCCCCAACACCAAGCGGGTCATCCGCGTATTGGCGACCATATTCGTTCAGGGTCTCATTGATACGGACTTGCGTGTGTGCAAGGAACTGTTCTTTAGTGAAGTCCGGTGACGTGCCCGTAATGGCAAAATCATCACCCATCTGTTCAGTGACATATGTATCCGTACCAAGTAATTCTACAGAAATTTTGTTGGTCAGCGGTGTGACCGCGCCATCAGCGCCAACACGCTGAAAATCAAGTGTGATTGTATCGTCGACATTTTGCTCAACCTGGAATTTACGGTCGTCACCATAAGCGGCATTGATCGCCCGCTCAACCTCGGCAGCAAGCTGATCAGCGTTGTAAAATCCGGGGTTGATATCAATGCTCACCGGCTGGTCAGAATCATCAACATTCACCAGCATAAAATCTTTACCCCAGTAAACATCGCTGCCTGAATTTCCAGCCTCACGCGTGGCTTTGAACTGCAACGGATCGGTCACAATTTCAACCAGCTTGTCACCCTCTTCACCAAAGTCAAAGCTGGTTGCTTCGCCACCTATACTTGCAGGCTGGGACGGAACAAGAGTTTGCAGGTCATCCAGCTTGTAGAGAGGAGATCCCTTACCCTCGATGAAGTAATTATCGTCAGGAATTGAGGTTGTTTGCTGTCCAAACCGGTCAACAAAAATCTGCTTGCCGGCATCGTCAACCGCGCTGACCAGATCTGGATTAATGATCGTGTCATTGATCACCAGACGGGTATCATATTTGTTTGTTGGGTCATCAGCAGATGCCGCCTGTGTTTTGATAAAGTAAACCGTTGCAATAGTCGGGTTACCCAAATCGTCAAAGATCGTGATTGATGTTGAATTGGTGAATGTTTCGGGGTCATTCGGATCAAATGTATAACCATCCTGAAACTGTGGGCGAGCCGGCACAACATCCGATGCCGCATTAACGTTCACACCGAGCTTGATGTTTGATGTCGCCTGTGGATCACCCGATGTAACGGGAAGCTGAAGGGGAACCGCACTGTCGAGGTCTTTTGCCGTTACCGAACCGTCAGTGTTGACCGGATATGTCAGGAGATACTGTCCGGCGGAGTCGACAACATAGCGGTCGTTGTTGACGTTCAATGAACCGTTACGTGTGTAAACCGTCTGCGCTGATGTCAGTGACGGCTTCAACGCAAAAAAGCCCTGCCCGGAGATCGCAAGGTCAAGCGCGTTCAGCGATGCGGCGATGTTACCTTGAGTAAACTGCTGCTTGATACCCTTCAGGATTGTACCCGAACCAATCGAGGACGACGCATTCTGCAATGGTGACGTTGCGAAAATGTCACCGAATTCAACCCGGCTTCGCTTAAAGCCGGTGGTACCGACGTTCGCGATGTTGTTCGAGGTAGCGGAAATATCAGCAGATGATCCGTTCAGTCCTGTCAAAGCGGTATAAAATGACATCTTTTTCTCTCCTGCAAGGCCGTGATGGCCAGATTACTCTCTTTGTTCAGCTTTACTTGTGCTTACCGTTGGGCGTTTACCTGTTGCCACTTGCTAATTGGCGTTACGGAACTTGGTCACGTCTGCGGCTCGGATTTCTCCATAGTCGCGGACATCAAACATCACGCCGGTCAGCGCATCACCCTTTGACGCGGCCAACACTTCGGCAAACACGCTTGGTGTCAAAGCTTCCTTGCCATTACCGAAATCTGCATAGGCTTCGATACGAATGGCTTCACCACTGTCCAGAACCTCCTGAGGAACACCCTCCCAGGAAAAGCCGACAAGACCTGACGCTTGCGCACCAAGATCGAGTGAATGGACAAGAGCGCCAGTGTGATCGAAGAAGGAAAGGCTTGTGGCCGCTGAAGAACGCGGCAAATCCAACATGCCGTGAACGTCACCATTCTCGTCTGGACGCGCATAATTGCCTGGAACCATGACAGAGTTGCCAAGCATGTTTGACGCCGTCGCAATCCGGAACTCAGCCAATTGATCAGCAATCCCCTTCAAGGTCTGGCTCATCTCGGTGATGCCGGTCACTTGGGAAAACTGCGCCATCTGCTCAACCATCGCCGTATTGTCCATAGGGGCAAACGGGTCCTGATTTTGCAATTGCGTGGTCATCAGCTTCAGAAAATCGGATTGAGCAAGCGCGCCCGCATCCTTTTTCTGGGCATCATCCTCGCGGCTGACCCCGATTTTTTTCAAGATATTGTCCAGATGGTTCTGGCTTGCTGGATCAATGGTGCTCATTCATGTTCTCCGTTGGTTTATTTGCCCATGTTGATTGTGCGCATCATCAGGGCGCGAAGGGTGGTAACCACCTCGACGTTATTCTGGTACTGACGGCTGGTTTCAGTCATTTCGATGAATTCTTCTTCCACATTGACTGCTGCCTGATAGACAAAACCGTCCGCATCTGCCTTTGGATGATTCGGCATATAGATCCGTTCAGGTTTGCGGTCCGTGGTGGTAATTCCAACAATTGATGTGGATGAAATGCCTGAATCCTTCACATTTGCCGCATATTTTGTCTCGAAAATCGGCTTCATCGCGCGATAGGCGTTTGCTTCGGAATCTGAAACATTGCCGGCATTGGCAAGGTTACTGGCGATGGTGTTCAGGCGCACAAGCTGTGCAGCCATTGACCGGCCGGCGATATCAAAAACATTCTTGATGTCTGCCATGACCGTTCCCCTATTCGCCTCTGATCGCAGACATTAGCCCGCTGATCCGGTTGTTTAAGAAATTGAGTGTGGTCTGATAACGCATCACGTTTTCAGAGAATTCCATCTGCTCGACATTCATCTCAACAGTGTTGCCATCGCGTGACGCGTTGAGCGGCTGACGATATTTCATCTCTTGGCCGTTACCTTTGACAAGAACCGGAAAATGCTTCTCATCCGTGGTCCGGAGTGGGCCTGTTTTCTCGGCTTTGCGAATTTCAGCATCAAAATCAATGTCGCGCGCCTTGAAGTGCGGTGTCGCGGCATTGGCGATGTTTGACGCCAGAATTTTATTGCGCTTTGAACGCAAGTTCAGCGCGGTCGCATGAAAATCGAGGTATTCCCCAATCCCTTTCATCGTCTGTCCTTTCGTCCATTTACGCGGGCTAAACCCGCCGGTTCCGTTTGTGGTTTTGACCGCGACATGACAATGTTGAAAAATTATGTGTTTCACTGTCTGGCGGTTCTACCGTTGGTCCGGAATTTGCAAGTAGGATGCCAAACACAACTGTGAGGACAAAAAAATGGCTTCGGCGACTATTCCCAACAGTGCGGGCCCGGGTTCAAGCGTTCAACTCGACCCAAAGACTATTAAAGTACGTGATGCCGTGATCGGCCGCTGTGAGACACAAACGCTCGAACAGATGAATGAGTTTGTGAAATCACTGCTGGCGCAAGAAAAGGATGAGATGAAACGACTGGGCATCCTTGCCGCCCGCGTTTTCATTCTCCGGCAACGCATCCAGAATCTGGGTGGCGATCCTGTAGCCGTTGATGCCAAGAAGCTTATCGCAGGCGAGGACGAACAAAAGCCAGAGACCAAAGCCAGCACGGATGAAGGCGAAACTGAAACTGGTCCGGATCAGGGTTGGACAAGGCTGCGCATCATCAAGGATTGCGAAGTTAATGGCGTACGTTTCTTTGAAGGCGTGATCGTTGATGTGATGGCAGATGATGCCAACCGCCTGATTGAGAATGGCAGCGCCGAACAGCAAACAAAGTCAGCGCCTGAAGCAGCCGAAAAGTCTGAAGCCAGCGAAGCCGAGACAAAAGAAGCATCTGCCGAAACGCAAACAGATGCGCCTGCTGCCAAAGAACAGCAATCTGAGGACGCCGAAGGATCAGAAGCGGCTGCTGAAACAGGCACAGACGCCGAGGCCGAAGCAGAAGCCCAACCAGAAACCGAAGTAGATACCGCAGACGCATCGTCAGAAGATGCCGCTTCAGCTGAGCCGAGCACGCCTGTCAGCGATGAGGATGCGTCAGATGAAGCATTGCGCGCCATCAATGAAGCTGCCGACAAAGCTGAAGCAGAGGCTGCGGCCGCTGCAGAGGCTGAAGCTGCAACCGAAGCAGAGACTGGTGACGAAGCAGAAACCGGCACCACTGAAGCTGAAGCAGAGACAAAAGCAGACGCTGGCGAAACCGAAGCGGTAGCTACAGCCGAAACCAGCGGAGCTGATGAAAACGCGACAGAGGCCACTGCGGAGCAGGAGGCGGCACCAGAAGAACAGGATAAATCGGATAAATGACCCGCAATCTGCCAGTTATTGATAAGCATCTGCACGGCATGGCTCGGGCTTGCTGGCTGTGATGAATTAACCCGGTTTGAGCAGGAAAAATATGAGTGTGGCCCCAATCCTTCAGGGATTTATGAACTCGACTTCAGGTCAACCAAAGTCAGAGACAAGGTCAAAATGGTCACCGCCACCGGCGACAACAACGCCACCATCGTCTTTGCCGACAAGAATGAGTTTGTTCTTGAAGAGTCAGACCTGATCATCCGTATAAACCGGCAAACGGGCCTCATAAGAAGCACCAAGGGCAACCGGTATAGCGAATTTCAGTGCACCAAAACAAATTTCAGGATGTAAGCCAATCCTGAAACCGGACCTGTTATTTTTTCTTCGACTTGCCGTGGAAGGTGACAATCGCTTCAACTTCCTGAATAGGAATTCCGGTTTTTGCGGCAATATCTTCCTTTGAAACACCGGATCGGGCCATTTCAATGGCTCGGCTTGTTCCCAGTTCCCCGCGCACATCATCACTCAAATGGCCAATCTCACGGCGCAAACTGTCGAGCGTAGCCACACTCTCCTCATTCGCCAGACGCAACTGTTCTGTCGTATCTGCGACCCGGAACAGCACACCGCTGTTATGATCGGCTTGTTTTTCCAGATTATGGAGATAGGCCTCAAGATCGGCCACTTGCCGAGAAACACTGCCAAGTTTGTTCAGCAATAGCAGTGAAAAACCAACTGCCGAAAGCAAGACAAGAATGATCAAAACACCTATGGGGCTGGCTAACTCAAGCATGAATATACTGACCACTACATGTTACATCCGAGGCAAAGCGTACCATAACAACCAATCACAAAACAGAAGCATTCGTGATCGGCTCTCCCTGCCTCTAGCTGGCGCCGTCCAATGCGCGCCGCAGATGCGCCTCAAAATCACTCGCCCAAGCCAAATGGGCTTTTGTCTTTGTTTCAAGAGTGCTTATTGCGTCGACAATGTCACGAAGGCGCTGCCGGTCTTCGTCTTTCAACTTAGATCCGCGCAATTCGGCTTCGATCTCGGGCCAATCTTCTACCAAAAGCCTTTCGATCGATTTGGCGGCGGCCAGAAAAGCCGTTGCATCGCTCGCAACGCCACCTGCGCCCTCAACCTCCTTGCTGAGAGCGCTCAAAAAACCATCCAAGGTTTTTACATCATTTTCCAATCAATCAACCAGTTCTGTTAGGCCTTCAATTCGCGATAAGCGTCCATCAGCGCATCAGAAATCTGATCAAGATCGATGGGATATTTGCCCTGAGCAATCGCGTCTTTGATCCGGCTCACTGCCTCACTGTCGATTGGCGCCCTGGCAGAAATATCTGCAACACGCTGGGGTGATGCAGCATCGCTAACCTTTACAGAATCCTTGGATACTGCAGGTGCTTCAACAGGTCCTGCAGATGCTCCACCGCTTTTGACATCAATGTCGCGGGTCTTCTGCACATCAACACGGTTGACCATTTTGTTAACGGGATTAACCATCGGTTTAGCCTCCTCAGGACAATTAACGACATGCTAGTTCGATATTTTAGCGTTCGTGGAAATAATTTTATTATTTTTTATTTGGCCGACAACAATAACACCGCTACTGGCATTTTGCACTTTGATCCACTCGCCAAACTGCCCATTTTCAAGAGCAATTCCTACCATATTCACGCTGATACCGCCAGCATCATTCTGGATCAGCACCTCGTCATTTTCCTCGACCATCCAAAGCGGGTGCAAATGACGGGACTGAACCGGTTTTCCGGCCGAAAGCCTGGATTTCAGCTTTCTTCCAACAATATGATTTGCCTGTGTAAAAAAGCCACTGACGCTGTTTTCAGGCACCGAGAGGACAATCACATCCTGTGGCATGATCACATCGTCACGCGACACGCTTCGACCAAGCGCAAGCACCTGAATCATTTTTGGTGTTTGGGATCGTGTTGTTGATGGTGTTTTTTGGTTCAGCACACGCTTGTTCAGCGCTGGCCAGATCGCGAGGCGTTTTTTCCGGCTTTTTTGTTGTCTTTACCGTTGATTTGAGGTTCGTTCTGACCACCAATGTCCAACCGGCAGACCCTGGGCAATTCACCTTGACGGTTTTCCAGCTGCCAAACATGGGCGCCACCGACAACGCTTTGCCGCAATTCACAAACTTGCGCGCCGAAGACACTTTTGGTTCACCCTGAAGGCCTTGTGCCTCAAGCTCTTTGACCACAAGAACGTTGATATCACGGCCAAATATCGGACTTGTGCCCTGCGCATATGCTGTCTGACCGATGCTGAAGATCGCGACAAAGACCATCCAAAGAGCCTTTATGCCCGATGTTTTACCCACCAATGAAATAGATCTGGTCACCGCGACTGTTCCCGTCTGAACTGCTACCCTTGGCACGCTTGCCCATAACCAAATTTTTGATTTCATTCAGTGAAGGCAAATGCAGCTTCTTTTCTGCATATAGGAAATTGGCGTTTCCACGGACAAAGGCGTGCGCGTTAACCTTGACAATCGCCATTTTGACAACCGAAAGGTCGAGGCCGCTATCGCCGTAATAGTTGGTTATCACATGGCTCAGCGTTTCTCCTGACTGAACCGTATGACTTGCCGTGTGGTTGGCGTCCCGAACAAACGGATGGTTTGCATTGACGCCACCGCCGGACTCTCCGGTAAATGACGGATATTCGAGAACCACAATCGGTGCTGATTGGGCGTTGGCAGGCTGGTTTAGCATCATAACGAAACCCGCTGCAGCAAGCATTGGAAGGATGTGTTTCATCATCTCAACTCCATGAATTCTATTGTCGCGCCAGCAAGACTGGATTGGTCGCGCTGATTGTTCAGGGGCGTCAAAGTTGCGGTCATCTGATCGGCCGCACTTACCCGCAATATCTGCCATGGTGTGTCAGTGCCACTGGCTATGGCCAGCGAGTTTACGCCAACACCATGATGGATACCAAGCGGCACAGTCAGTTTGTTTTGTGCAAATTCGACCTCTGCGCGAAGCGGACGACATTGCAGACGAAGCGTAAAATCGTTGATAAAGTCGCCCAATCCCGCGCGCATTGCCGCGAGTACAGCGGGCCGTGTCGGGTTGGTCAGCACATCCATTGAGCGGATCAAACTTGATTGTTCAATCTTGATCACGTCATTCATCTCATGTTCGAGCAATGGTTCATATTCAGTGCCTGACAAAAGCCGCAACTTTACTTTCACATTCATCGTCCGGGTGGAAAGCACCAGATTGCCCTGTCTTTGGCCATCGAGATGAATTTCCGGAATGATCGCAAAATCACCCTGCTTCACCCGCACCCGACCGGTGGTGAGTGCGGCATAATCAAAATTGTCATTGCTTCGCGCCAGCGCAGCGGGATCAAGCCGTGTGCGGGTGGCATTGCGGACATTCAATGATGGTGATCTGTCCAGTAGCAGAACAACATCCCGCAACATCACATCGGCGAATTGGCGGCTCCAGGCGGGTGCCGTTGCAGCCATCTTAACCACTGGCGCATAAATCGTGACATTGCTGTGGCCACGCGCCTGACATTTACTCTCGGGAAGGTCGCCAACGGCCGCCTCAATGGTGACGGCATAATGCTCATCTTCAACCACCTCATTGACAATGCGGTAATCCAGAATGCGGCTGGCAGGACGCACGACAAAATGGTCATCGATCGCGGTGTCGGTGGTGATCAGCGAAAACCCGTCAATTTCAGCACCGCCATGCAACGCAGCTGTATAAAGCGCGTCCTCCAGCGCGACAAGGCGCGCCTCTTGTTCTGCGTCTTTGTGCATAATCACAGCGCGTCCGGTTGTCTGAACAAACTCAAAGCCAGACGCAATGGCGGCCTGTGCCAAAAACAGCAAAACCAACATCGCCATCAAACCATAAAGGGCTCCTGCGGCCAGTTTGGCCGGGAGCCGGTTTTTCATGGTCTTTGTGCGGGAGAACGCCATCACATTTGTCCGCGCTAGCTGATTTGTGTACGCGCTGTCTGCATCAGGTGACTGATCATATCGCGATCAATTTCCAGCACGATTTCATAAGTGTCTGAACCGGTCGGGTTGATCCTCACAGTACGCGCACCTCGAATGGTGCCGGAAACAACACCGCGGAAGGTGTCATTCTGCACCATCAGGTCAATCACGGTTGTCGAACTGTCAACCTTCAGGCCGTGGATCTGTTCGGCAAGGTCACGCATCGCTGCCATACGAGCAGAGCGGATCGCCATCAGGCGTTTCTGCGCATCCGACGCACCGGGCTGTGATGACACCACCGCATAGCCGACAGCTGTCAAGGTTGGCACCTCTTCTGCCGTGGCATCAAAAACCTCTTTGATTGAAGCCAGCGACTGTGCCTGACTGCTGTCACCAAGAGCCTGAGCCGGCGCCGACGTGGCAAGACCAACATGGCCTGGTACATGACAGCCTGACAGGCCAAGCATGGCAACGGCGGTAAGAGTTAGGGCAATCGGGCTTTTCCGCATCAGCGCGGCGCTTGATGCACCTTTTGTGAGCAAAGACGTGAATGACATGGCGCGTCCTTTTCCTTTGGTCGGTTAAATCGCTGACATCGGCAATGCATTATTCATGCCAGTTACCGGCCCTGATTTGAAAACCATCCCAAAACACCCTGAATTTTGGCAAATTTCAGCCAGATTTTCGAACTGGCACATAATTTGCCTTCTTTTCCCTGCGCGCGATGGGAAATACCCCGTCAAGCCACTGAAAATTGTTATTACGCAAGAATTGTGCAAACCGGGGACATTCGAATTAGTCATGTATTTTCAATTGTCTAGAAAAATTGAACGCCGTGCCGGAAAGACCAATGTCCACCCGCTTTAATTGCTGGAATTTTGACAGAACCTGTTCAGGAGATATGTCATGGAAATGACACTTGCCCGTCTTGGGCTGAATGATCCGAAGACCTTCCTGACCAGCTCGGTGATGCCGCTTGGCATCCTGGCACTGGTTGCGATGATGGTTCTGCCGCTTCCGGTTTTCCTTCTTGATACATTCTTCGTGTCAAACATTCTGGTATCGTTGCTGATCCTGATGGTCGCCATGCATACCAACCGGCCATTGGATTTCTCAAGCTTTCCCAGCCTGCTGCTGATCGCGACCATTCTGCGTCTTGGCCTGAATGTCGCCTCCACACGTATTGTCCTGAGTGAAGGTCACACCGGGCCTGATGCTGCCGGAAAAGTCATCGAAGCCTTTGGTGAATTTGTGATCTCCGGCAATTATGCTGTCGGCCTGTTTGTCTTTATCATCTTGATCATCATTAACCTTGTGGTGATTACCAAGGGTGCTGGCCGCGTATCAGAGGTATCAGCCCGCTTCACTTTGGACGCGATGCCCGGCAAGCAGATGGCGATTGACGCCGACCTTAATGCCGGCGTGCTGTCCAACGAAGAAGCCAAGACAAGACGCGAGGAAATCTCGCAAGAGGCTGATTTTTATGGCGCCATGGATGGTGCATCCAAATTTGTCAAAGGGGATGCGATTGCCTCAATCCTGATCCTGATCATCAACATTGTTGGTGGTTTGATCATTGGCATCACCCAACATAATTTGCCTGTAGGCATTGCAGCCGAGACCTATGTGTTGCTGTCGATCGGTGACGGACTTGTCGCGCAGATCCCATCGCTTTTGCTTGCGATTTCAACAGCCATCATCGTTACCCGCGTTTCTGCGACACATGATATGGCAGAAAATATCGGCAAGCAGGTCAGCCTGTCACGTGCTTGGATTCCTGTATCTGGCGTGCTGACATTGATCGGCTTTGTCCCCGGCATGCCAAATCTGATGTTCCTCGTTGCGGCGGCGGTTGCCGGCGGCGTTGGCTATTGGTCATGGATGCGCGAGAAACTCGCCGAGCAGGATAATGAGTTTGCCGAGGATGGTGAGGCCGCGGAGGCGAAGTCACCAGACATGATTGATCTGGATGATATTGCCGACAATTCTGCAATCTCGATCCAGCTTGGATATGGGTTGGTCGAGATGGTCGAAGAGGACAGCGGCGGCCCCCTCACCAACCGCATTACTGGCATTCGCCGACAGGTGTCCAAGGCACTTGGCTTTGTTTTGCCGGCCGTGCGCATTCGTGATGACATGACCTTGGATGCCAACACCTATCGCATTCGGGTTGGCCAAACCATCGTTGGCGAAGATAAAATCTATCCAGACCGCAAGCTTGCCATTCCGGGTGACGAAACTACTGTGAAAATTGACGGAATTGAGGTCAAGGACCCCTCTTTCGGCATGGACGCGACATGGATCGCCACAAACCAACAGGCGGAGGCAGAGGCAAAAGGGTATGTCGTGGTGTTGCCGGAATCTGTGATGGCAACGCATCTGTCACAAGTGCTGCACAAATATGCCAGCCAGCTGATTGGTCAGGATGATGTGCAGGGGCTTCTCGATAATTTATCGCAGTCGGCGCCAAATCTGGTCGAATCAGTTGTGCCAAAGCTGGTGCCTCTCCACACTTTGACCAGCATCCTTCGTCTTTTGCTTGAAGAGCGTGTCCCGATCAGTGACCTGCGGCGCATTCTGGAAAACCTGCCTGCTCTGGCGGCGCGCAATCTTGGGCCCGCTGAGACGGCAGAGGCCTTACGCCCGGTTCTGGCGGGTCTGTTGATCCAGCAGGTTGCCCCCCTAAACCAGCCATTGCCGGTGATGACACTGGAATCAGACCTTGAACATATGCTGATTTCCATGGCGCGACAAAGCGGTGAAGAAGGGCTTGTCATCGAGAATTCGCTGGCCGAGCAAATCCTCAAGAAAATCGTGCAGTCGAATGAAGAACTCGGCGCTGAGGGCAAGCAATCGGTGATGGTTGTGTCACCGGCAATTCGCCGCGTGTTCTCGCATTTCATTCGTCAACATATTGATGATCAGGTTGTCCTGGCATTCACCGAGTTGCCGGAAACCAGAAAGATTGAAGTTGTGGCCACAATCAGCAACGCCACGCAACAGTGATAAATCGCCCGAGACGGGCAGTGAATTGAACCTGCAAAGGGAAGGACAGTGAAATGACAACCATCAGAGTTTCTGCGCTGGATACGGCACAGGCCATGGATGAAATTGTTTCCAGACTGGGATCGGACGCAATGATCATCGACACGATCAAGCGCAACGGCAAGATTGAGATGATCGCCACAGATGACCCGACCGATCACGTTTCTGGCACCAAGGATCGGCGTGCAGACAGTCATGACAAGGTACTGTCATATGAAGCCGAGGCACCAAGCCGTGAGGAGATGATCAAGAGTGCCGCCGAAGCAATGGCTAAACTCCAGCAGCATGATGATGAGCCTTTGCCGCGCTTCAACGAAATTTTTGATCGGAAAATGATTGGCGGTGGCGGCACTACAAAAACGCATGAAAGGGCCATGCCATCGACCGCGAGCGGACAGCGCAAGCCTGTTTCCGAGACTACGGCCCTGCAGGTTGAACTGGCGGAAATCAAATCGATGCTGAGCGGCATGATGATTACCCAGCCCGAAGGTCTAAGCCAACAGCTTGGCAGAACCACTGCGGTACAGCTTCGTCAGGCAGGATTTAGCCAACAGATCATCCAACAGTTGAAGGATGAATTCAGTAACAAGGAAGACGATGTGGCGCGTGAGGCGTTCAATGAAGCCATCGCCAGACGGCTTGTGAGGACAGACACTTATGATCTTCTTGAGCGCCGACTGATCTGTGTTGTCGGCAGCTCCGGGTCCGGAAAAACCACCCTTGCGAGCAAGATTGCTGCCTATTGCAAGGAACGCACGATCATTGACCGTGTGATGCTTGGCGCGGTGTCAGATCAGAGCACCAGCGCGGGTGACGAGATCAAGGATTACGCCAGATTGATGAACATGAAATCTGACGCCTTCAGAATCACGGAACTGTCTGAGCGCATCAAGGAAACCAGCAACCAGATGATTGTTGATGTGTCTGCGGCACCGGAAAAAGCGGTTCAGGCAATCAGTGACTGCTGTCGCGAAATCGGCGCTGGCAAGGTCGCTGTTGTGCAAGCCCTGCCTGGCGGTTCCAGCGCCACCATGATCAAACATCAATGCGCCAATTATCATGGTCTTGATTCAATGATTGCACTGACAAAACTTGATGAGTGCGAGGCCACTCCGGCTGAATTGTCTGCCCTGGCAACGCAAGGCACCGGAATTGGCCTTTTGACCGGCACCAAATCGATTGTTGGCGGAATTGCGATT
The DNA here is from genome assembly GCA_038147495.1 of Alphaproteobacteria bacterium. Lineage (GTDB taxonomy): Bacteria > Pseudomonadota > Alphaproteobacteria > Puniceispirillales > Puniceispirillaceae > MED-G116. The sequence continues at coordinate 192,433 of JAYQTT010000003.1, forward strand.
GCGACAAGCCAGATCTTGGCGCAGTATCTTAGAGAAAACGCATAAAGCAGATAGGGCATTATCAGTAATGGCAACATCTCTAGCTGTAGCAAGTGGCAAAGGCGGCGTTGGCAAGACCAGCATCGCTGTGAATCTCAGCTTGGCCATGGCGCAAATTGGGCGCCGTGTTACGCTGCTCGATGCCGATTTTGGCATGGCCAACGCCCATATCCTGCTTGGCGTAAATCCCGAACATTTCATCATTGATGCTATTAATGGCAAGGTCAGCCTTGCAGATGCCCTCTGCATTGCGCCAAAGGGGTTGAAGTTTGTATCCGGTGGAACCGGCCTTCTTGAGATGCTGAACCTCGATGAAAAGACGCGCTATCAATCTATTCGCATGATGGAAGAGTTAAGCGAGCAAACCGATCTTCTGGTCGCAGATGCGCCAGCCGGTGCCTCGGACAGTTCTATCGCCTTTGTCGCCGCCGCTGACAGGATCATTGTGGTTCTGGTAGGTGAGCCAACCAGCTTTCTTGACGCCTATTCCCTGATCAAAGCGGCAAATATCGAGAGCAATGTTCATAATTTCTGCATTGTGGTGAACATGGCACGCAACGAGGCTGAAGCGAAAAAACATTTCAATAAATTCAACGAGATCGCCACGCGGTTCCTTGATGTGCATTTGACCTATGCCGGTCACGTTCCATTGTCGGAAAGGATGCGCCAATCAGTCGTCAAGCGCAGTCCTGTTGGCCTTGGTGATCAGGAGTGGATTGAAAACCGCTGTTTCAGGTCAATTGTCAGAGCTGTTCTGGGATCTCCAGCTAATTCGCATTCAGGTATTCGCTTTTTCAATGAGAGTACAGCGATAACGGAGCAGGAGCCAGCATAGTGAAAAACCAGTATCTTGAGCAAAAGCCTGATGTTGAAGAGCTGATAACCGGCCATATGGAACTAGTACGCCGTATCGCATGGCAGATGCACGGGCGTGTTCATGCATCTGTTGAAGTTGAGGATCTGGTCCAGATTGGCTATTACGGGCTCGTTTTGGCCGCACAAAATTACACGGTTCAAGAAGGTGCAAGCTTTACCAGCTATGCGGGTCTCAGAATTCGCGGCAGCATTGTCGATCATTTGCGCAAGAACTCAAACCTTTGTCGCACCACAATCCAAATGCAGCAGCGAGCCAAAAAAGTCGAACATCAGCTGCAAATGCAGCTTGGCCGCTCGCCAACATCCGAGGAAGTGGCAGAAAAGCTTGGCATTACAGATGAAGAGATGATGGATTGGGAGCAGGCGTTTCAAGCCAATGTTCATCAGTCCCTCGACAGCGTCTATGACGATTTTTCGATTTGGTTTGTGTCTCCTGAAAACACGCCAGAAGAGAATATGAGCGATGGCCAGTTGCGCGAAATACTTAAAACCGCGTTGCGCACCCTGCCAGAGCGCGAAGCTCTGGTAATTCAGCTTTATTATGTCGAAGAACTGAACGTCTATGAAATTGCTGAAGTTCTGGAAGTGACAACCGGCCGCGTCTCACAGATCAAGAAAGCGGCAATCGGACGGTTGCGAAACTTTATTCAGGATATGGACAAACAAGACTTTGATTGATGACGGTTAACTGGCAACAAACTAATCAAATCAGCATGTCAGTCCGCAGTGCCGAGCTTCGTATGCCGGGGCTTGGCAGCGGGTCATTTCTGGCGCTGTCATGCCAGTTGGTTAGCATCGCCCGCGGCACTTGCCAGCTGGAAATATTTCCCAAATCCGGCGACCGCATTGAGGCTGGTGATGTTCTTGAGATCCTTGTTGACCGTCCGTTGATGGCCGCAAGTCTGGGTGTGACCGAAGATCTATTCAAAAATCTGAATGAAAATATTGACCGCAGTGGATCGCGTCCGATCGGCATAACGCTTACGCTGGCCGAAGAACTGGCCGTCAGCATCGCTGGCGATCTGAGGATCAATGAGAAAACCTGCGTCAAAATCACTGACGCGAGTTTTGTTTTCCCGCTTCGTTAGTTTTTGCTTCACTGCCCGATAAGCCGTCTCGTCATCTCAACAGCTGTTTGCAACAGGCGCGACGAACCTGAATAAGCTTGTTGCGCCTTTACCAATTTAACCATTTCATCTGCAACATCTACGTTTGCAGCTTCAAGACTACCCGACAAGATTCGGCCAAAATTCCGCTGCTGTGCCGCTCCAACGAGGGGCTGGCCAGACCTCGCCGAAACCACATAATACCCATTACCCGTTGCCTTCAGTCCTGCTAGATTAGTGAAGTCATACAATGCTATTTTCCCTGCGACCGATACTGACCCATCTGCATAAGATGTCTCTATTGTACCATCGTCAGCAACATTGAGAGATGTGAGAAGTTGCGGCTCACCGTTTGAACCAATTATTGAAAGAGGTATCCTCAGCGCATTACCGTCGAGACCAAGTAATGCCTGTCCATTGGGAGTTTCTATCAGTCCATCCTCTTTCAAACGAAAGGCTCCAGCTCGAGTGTAAGAAATTTGGCTCTCCGGTGACGGAACAACATTACTATCCTCCAGCATCACCGTGCCAAACAATCCAACTCCAGATATTGCAAGATCAAGCTCAGATCCCGACGGCTTGATTGAACCTTGCGAAAAATTACGGATTGGGCCGTTAGAGCGCGATCCATGCCCAATATCAATCCCAGGCATGGAATTCATCCCTTGCCCGTAACTATCAAAAAATTCTGACCTGCTTCTTTTGAATCCGTTTGCAGCCGCGTTAGCCAAATTGTGGGAAATCACAGAAATATCGTTGGACGCCATTTGGATGCCATTGCGAATCGTTGGGATCATGATCAAACCTCACATTGTTTGCCATGCGCCTTTCAAGTTTCGTGCCGAAATGCCATTCCGCCTGATTTTCTGGTTTGATTTTGAGGATTCGGACGAAAAAGGCAGGCATTTGGATACCCGAAGGGGCAAAGCTGTTGCGTGGCTAGCAGTTTTTGTCATGATGTGTTATCTAATTTAGCAAATTAAGAGAACACGCGAGCAAAGCTTGTCATGACAACCAATCCACCAAATGCGCTGGTTCCTGCGGGAAAGAAGTCGCTTCCGGTCGTGCGCGACAATTCCGCGCCCGGTGGATATCGGTTGGCATCGGAGAATATCCACCTTGCCAGCCGCGAAGAGGTAAAGAACCGCCTTCCCGATATTCTCGGCAAGGCACTTGCCCTGATCTGGGTTGATCGCGAGTTTCATGACCGCTTTTCGCGTGACCCGCAATCCACGCTTGAGGCGCAGGGCATTTTCCTTCCCGACAATGTGGTCATCGAATTTCAGAAACCGAACAGTGACCGGCCGCGTATCGTGGTCTATGAAACGCGGCCAAATTCAAAATTCCGCACACGGATTTTTTATCTTCAACTTGTCATGATGGCTGGCCGTTAACATGCGCGCGTCAGCATTGCAGGTTGTGCGGCTGATTGGCGTCCTGACATGTATCATGATGTTGAGCTGGCACAGCGCAAATGCCACGACCAACGAGAGTGACGCACAATTTGCAGAGGCGGTTGCTGCCGTCAAATCACGAGACTACAGCCGCGCGGTCAAGCTGTTCAAACAACAGGCAGAAGCCAACCAGCATGATGCCCAATATAACCTTGCTGTCCTGTTGAAGGCCGGAAAGGGAACACCGCAGGATTTTCTGAATGGCCTGATCTGGTCATGGTCCGCCTATTTGGGAGGTATTGAGGCAGCGGAAGATCTGGCAGATGAATTGCTGGATCTGGTGCCTGAAAATTCTGTCGAGACAGCACGCGAGGCGGTTGCCACACGGTTGCAAGCCCGCATTGCTGATGGTGAAAAACCGGCTGTCATGCAATTTGCCCGCTATCATCTCGAATTGCTGGAAGAAGCAGATTATGAGCGCGCCTATGTCTGGTACGCGATTGGCGCGGCACTCGGGCTCGAAGGGGCCATAGACGCACGCGATGATGCGCTTGGCGATGTTGAGAGCGAGAAAATCGTCGATTTGCAAAACGAAGCTGGCACGATTTTTGAAGATTTGAAATTTGATTAATGGCGTCAGCGTTGCTGCGCTGGAACCTGACTTACCAACGCAAGCACATGTAAGGAGACAACAATGCAGGTGAAAGTTCACTGGATTATCGATGGCATGGCAAATCTCGAAGCAGAAAGCCCCGAAGCCGCTGAAAAACAGGTTGAAGCCTTGTTGCAAAAGCTCATTGCCGACAATCCGATGTTGGTCGACGAACTGGGTGCCACAGCGATTCAGGGCAAAGCCTACCTTCCCGGATCAGAAGAAGATGGCGATGCGGACAGTGCTTAATCCGGCAGCTCTGCTGAGCATCACACTGCTTGCAACAGCTGGCATCGGCATGGATGCCGTGGCGGCGGGTCGCACCTATGTGCCCAAGAACGAAGACACCACTCCAAAGATGGAAACCTGCCGTCTGAAAAAATCAACGCAGGTCGAAGGCAACACACAATGCCAGTATCGGCGGCAAACCGGTGGCAAGGACGTGTTTCTTACCATCGAAATGCCGAATGCTGCCTGCCAACGGGAATTTCAGTGCAAGCGCGAGAAATAGGCGCACCGCGGACATCACCGCATCACGTTTGTCCCTGTCGCATATAGCCCCTAAAAGCGGGACAATATGTCATCAAGCGGTTTCTTGATTTTGGCCGCCGCAGGGATTGTTGCCGTCTGTTTACGATGCCCGACCGCCAATATCATTACCGGTTTGTTTGATTTTGGCCGATTGCATATCTCGGTCAGAAACTGCATCGGGTTTGGCGTATGTGTCAAACAGGACAAGCCGGCAAGATGCAGGGCGGTGATCAGAAAACCGGCCGCGATGCCAACACTTTCCGGGACATAATAATTCTTGTAACGCTGCCCATCATCAAACTGGCCATAGCGTTCAGCAAAAATCACAATCAACCATGGGGCATCAACAAGATGCGGCTTGTCTGGCCCGGTGCCGATCGGCTCCAGCGCCTTGATCCATTCATCATGATTGTTGCTTTCATAAAAGTTCCGTTCTTCTTGTTCGGCCGCGGCACGTATCTCCGCCTTCATCCGATCATCACCAATGAGTGCAAAATGCCATGGCTGATGGTTTGCACCGCTTGGTGCAAGGCCTGCTGTCTGGATGCAGTCTTCGATAATCTGGCGCGGCACCGGCTTTGTATCAAAATCACGGATGCTGTGCCGCTGGCGCATAACCTCGAGATGGGCAGCCGCCGCCGCGGTCATGTCCTCATCGCTTGGTACTGACCGGTTGCCAAGCGACAATGCTTCATATGACAGGTTCTTGCGGGAAAACATCAAACATCACCTGAGATTGTTGAAATTGACGGCATCAAAGACATACTGTCGCGCTTTTGTCGGCGCATCAACTCTGCTACGGTCACGCCACGCTTTTGTGGTCTTTTGTGAAAAAGTGCCGTCATATCTGTCTATCAAACCGCGTTTACGAGTTCTGAGCTATGTTCAATCCCGCGATCACCCGTCTTACCGCTCCCCCTGTTTCTGTCGTTCTTGATTGGCGTGCTTCCTATGATGGCAGCAAAGGTGCCCTGATCGACATGAGCCAAGCGGTTCCCGGCTATCCGGCACATCCTGATATGCTGCAGGCGTTGGCTGATGCGGCGGCCACACCGGATGCGGCACGCTATGGCAGGGTTGAGGGTGATGACGGGCTCCGCGATGCCTATGCGACGCATCTTTCAACGCTTTATGATGCGCCGATCGCACCGGAACAAACGCATATCACATCGGGCTGTAATCAGGCCTTTGTTGCAGCCGCGCTTGCCGTGGCCGGACGCGGCGAAGAAATCCTGATGATGCGTCCATGCTATTTCAACCATGAATCTGCTCTTGGTATGCTTGGAATCGATATTGCCTATGTCGATTGTCACAGCGAGAATGGCATGCGCCCCCTGCCCGCCGATATCGACGCCGCGATTGGACCGAAAACGCGCGCGCTGGCGCTTGTATCGCCAAACAATCCCTGCGGCACCATCTATCCTGCAGATCTGCTTGATGAGATTTTTCAACTGTGCAAACGCCGGGGAATATGGCTCATCCTTGACGAAACCTATCGCGATTTTCTGCCCCTGAACAGTGACCGGCCCCATCGGCTTTTCGGTCATGAAGGCTGGCAGGACACGCTGATCCAGCTATACAGCTTTTCCAAATCCTATTGCATGCCCGGGCACCGCCTTGGTGCGGTGACAGGCGGAAAGGCGCTGGTCGATGAATTGGCCAAGATCATCGACAATATCCAGATATGTGCCCCGCGCACACCGCAGATCGCGGTTGCACCAATGCTCACACAGCTGGCGGATTGGCGGCAGGACAACCGCGAGCGCATCGCCGCACGGTCTGATTTGTTCAGCAAGGTGATTGCCGGCATGGAGGGCTGGACCCTGCTTAGCACCGGCGCCTATTTCGGCTATGTCAAACATCCCTTTACCGGTACACCGTCAATCGAGGTTGCACAGCGTATGGCACGTGAAGTTGGGGTACTGACCATTCCCGGTACGTTCTTTGGTGATGGGCAGGAAGATTATCTGCGCTTTGCCTTCGCCAATGCCGGCAGGGACGTAATCGCCGAACTTCCAGATCGCCTTGGCGCGCTCTGACTTCATCATCTTAGACACCAAACGATGACCCACGCCCACCACAGCCTGCCGACAAAAGCCGTGATTTTTGACATGGACGGGTTGCTGCTCGACAGCGAGCGCTTGACCTGGGACGCCTATGTCTTGACCGCAAAACGCCATGCGATTGCTCATGAGTTTACAGATTACAGCCGGATGATTGGCCTCAATATGATTGAGGGGGTGGCGGTCCTGCGCGAGATTTTGCCCGACCATATCGATGTGTCCGATTTTAAAGCTGAATGGATGGAATTGTACCGTCATCAGCTTGACGGGACCGTTCCGGTAAAGCCCGGGATCATTGACATTGTTGACAGCCTTGCCGCGCGCAAGGTGCCGATGGCGGTTGCCACCTCGTCACAGGGCGAGAAGGCACGCGATATCCTGACACGCGTTGGTCTTGCCCGACATATGCTGGCGATCACCGGCGGTAATGAGGTGCCACGCGGCAAGCCTGCCCCTGATGTGTATCTTGCCACTATCGATAAGCTCGCTGCCTTTGGCATCCGCGGCGCAGATGACTGCATTGCCTTTGAGGATTCGGAAAATGGCGTCAAGGCAGCGCGGGCGGCAGGCCTGCGGGTGATACAGGTGCCCGACCTGATCCCCGCGGCGCATGCGGCAACACCGCCCTTCCATCTTATAGCCGACAGTTTGGCAACCGGGGTTGAGTGGCTTGACGTCCAGACGGTCTGGCCAGTCGGCTGACCCCATGCAATGGGTGGACGGCCTCGTCTGGCGAGCCTATTCTGTCAGCTTTCAGACAATATGCCGGAGACAATGACATGCGCTATCTTCACACAATGGTCAGAATTCGCGATATCGACGAGTCACTTGATTTTTATTGCACCAAACTGGGAATGATCGAGACGAAGCGCAAAGAGAGTGAAGCCGGGCGTTTCACCTTGATTTTCCTCTCGGGAAGCAAAGACCTCGACAGCGCCAAAGCCAATTCGTCACCAGAATTGGAGCTCACCTATAACTGGGATCCCGAGGATTATGACAAAGGGCGCAACTTTGGACATCTCGCCTATAAGGTCGACAATATCTATGAGACGTGCCAACGCCTGATGGATGCCGGCGTAACAATCAACCGCCCGCCACGCGACGGCTATATGGCCTTCATCAAGTCACCTGACAATATCTCGATTGAATTGTTGCAGGAAGGCGATGCCCTGCCACCGGCAGAACCCTGGGCGTCAATGGAGAACACCGGCAGCTGGTAGACACAGCGCTCTTCGGCAGTCACATGGAGCAAAAAAGATGCTGAACATTCATCAATTTCCCTATGGCAGTGACAATTATGGTGTGTTGCTACATTGCCCGGAGTCCGGCGAGACCGCGATGATTGACGCCGGTGACGCCGCCGCCGCCGAGACCGCACTTGCAGAAACAGGCTGGCAATTAAGCCAGATCTGGATCACGCACCATCATGGCGATCACACCGCTGGGCTGGCCGCAATCAAGGCCGCCCATGGGGCGCATGTCATCGGACCGGCTGCCGGAAAGGCAGAGATCACCGGCATTGATGAGGTGGTGGGTGATGACGCGCATTTCACTTTTGCCAAGCGGGAAGTCAGGGTCCTGACAACCCCGGGCCACACGCTGGACATGATCAATTTTCATCTGCCAAGCGAGAAGCTGGTGTTCACCGGCGACACGCTGTTTGCCATGGGATGTGGGCGGGTTTTTGAGGGTGATGCCCCGATGATGTGGGCCAGCCTTGAAAAACTGATGGCACTTGCCGATGACACAACAATTTATTGCAGCCATGAATACACAGCCGCCAACGCCGCCTTTGCCGTGACAGTTGATCCGGACAACAGCGCGCTTGCCGCCCGCCATGACGAGGTAAAGGCGCTTCGTGCCAATGGCCGCCCGACTGTGCCAACGATCATGGCGCTGGAAAAGGCGACCAATCCGTTCCTGCGTGCCGCCGACCCGGCCATAAGGGCGCATCTTGGCATGACCGATGCGACAGATGCTGAAGTCTTTGCAGAAATTCGCCGCCGCAAGGATGTGTTCTAGACGGCCCAAACAGGCCTAAACACCCCGACCAACCCGCCCTTGCACCTGCCGGAAGTCGGCAATGGTCGGCGCGCCGGTCAGGAACAATGTTAACCGCATTTGTGCAATCCAATCGGCGATTGCCGCGCGTCCTGCTGTGATGTCTGGGGCGTCGTCATCATCAGTTACAACCGCACGCAATACTGGTCCGGCAAGAGACACCGCCGTAGCGCCAAGCCAAAGTGCCTTGGCAGCATCAAGACCGTGCCGCACCCCGCCCGAAGCCAGCACTACCGCGTCCGGCATCACCTGCATAACGTCATAAAGCGCTGTGGCCGTGGGCAAGCCCCAATCAAGAAAGGGTTCAAACACGTCACTTTGCTGGCGGCGCAATGCCTCAATTCTTGTCCAATTCGTCCCGCCAAGTCCGGCGATATCAACCGCCCACACTCCGCATTCAAAGAGTCGGCGCGCGACATCAACGCTGATCCCGGCTCCGACTTCCTTGACAATCACTTTGCATGGCAGGCTAGAGACCGCCTTTTCAATCGCCGAGGCAACATTGCGCCAATCGGTTTCACCTTCAGGCTGCACCGCCTCTTGCAGCGGGTTGAGATGGATTGCAAGCGCATCCGCCTGAAGGTCATCAACAGCGCGTTTGGCAAGGTCGAGGCCACCGGCACGGGCAAGCTGCACGCCACCAAGATTGCCAATCAATGGCACATTCGGGGCAATGTCCCTCAATTCAGCTTGTGATATGCCATTTTCCAGACTGGCACGTTGTGATCCCACAGCAAGGCCAATTCCCTCGGTATTGGCAATCTGGGCCAGTGCCCGGTTGATCGCGGCACTGCGCGGGGTGCCACCAGTCATTGCACCAATAAAAAGCGGCGCCGACAGCTGATGGTCAAGGAAATCAACCTTCAGATCAACCTCATCAAGATTGCATTCAGGCAGGGCGCAATGATCAAGCCTGACATCGTCAAACCCTGCGGTTACAGCCGATTGTGCGCTCGCACCACGCGCAAGGCGAAGATGTTCGTCTTTACGGTCTGCACTGTTTTTGCCTTCACTCATATCTTGTCATCCTTGTGCCGGTCGAACCGCGTGACGCCGGAACATTCCGTCTACAAGCAGCATATGCGGCACTGTCAGCGCGGCAAGGCCAATGAAAACCACCTGCAAGACCGCCGACTCCATCGACATATTTGTCATGCAATAATAAAGCGCGATCGCCCCTGCGGCCCAGCTTGCAAGCGTGAAAAATGCCGCCTGAAAATAGATCGATTTGCGCGGCATCTCGCTGTTGATTGATCGCCATATGCTCAGAAGATGGCGCGCCGAATGCACGCAGCAAAAATAAATGGCAAACCCGACAAGCGGCGGTACCAGCAAAAACAATGACAACAGCGCAACAATTTCCAGAAAGCCGGCCCGCCAGCGGCCATCCCACAAGGCCTGCCACGCATAGACAATCAGTGCCACCGCAACCACCACCGACATCACATCGATCGCCGTCCAAACGACATGTGTCTCACCACCGACAAGATAGGAAAAAATCCGGTCTACGTCCTGCTTGTGTCCCTGACTGATCGCGACCACAACAATCCCGCCATGTGAGACGGCCTGAACCTTGCGGAACCACCCTTTCGTGGCAGACGCATCGCCAAGCCCGAAATGAATCATGCTGATCACCAAAAACCCGATTAAAGCCGCCACCGGAAAATACATCCAGATCATCACTACGGCGGCGGCAAACAGCAGATAAAGCCCCAAAAAGCGCAACAGCCATTGCGGGCGCGCCGTATATCCAAGGTAACCGGCAATCGCTCCGTCAAAGGCCCCATGCGGCAACCCAATAAGAACGACACTGCCAAGAGCAAGCAAATTGGCAAGGCCCAGACTGGCAATTACGCCTTCAATCATCCGATCACTCTTTCCGATCACTTGTGTCGGGAGTGTCCATTGAACAGAAACATGCGAAGGCATGCAAGCGCCGCCCGGACAAACACCCATTTCGGCATGGCCATGATCACCTTCAATCGCAGCGTCCAACTGGCCTCACCGCTTAAAAACAGCGCAAATTCATCACCGCTCAGCGCCGATCCCATGCGCAAAAACAAGGATGGCGCCAAATCCGGACGGGTCCGTAACACATGCAGAAACACGTCATCCATCAACAAATCCACCGTCTTGTGTGGGGTGGTGACTGGCAAGTCTGCTGGCATCCCATCCGAAGGCAGCTTTGATGCTTTTGCAACCGCTCTTGCGATTTGTTTCTGGATGAAGACAAAGGCGTAGCCACTTGACGGACGGATTGCCCCGCCATTCCCGCCAATGCCAGTCAAGCCGTTCGGGTTTTCCGGCAAGCGGCCAAGCGGTATCGCCCCATGTTCGACATGGGTCACGCTAAAGCTGTTAATGCCGCATTCTGCCGACAGATATTGTGCGATGGCGCCTTCAAAGAAGCTGTCAGGCTCTCGCTGCGGGGCAAACATCGTCGACTCAACAAGTGCGACATCTTTAGAAAAGGGCAAGACATAAAGAAAATGAATACCGCGCGACTGATCACAGCGAAAATCCATCAAAATGGCGGTGTCGGGATCAAAGCCGCCTGACATCGCCTTCACCTCCCAACCGATGAAATGCTGGACCATCTGATCGCTGGGACAGGCTTGTGGGCGACTGTCCAATATCTGCGCGTGTGGGTCAGCAGCCACATCTTTTTCGGCAGCAAATTTGACGCCGTTTTCCTGCGCCCGGTCACGACAATGACCTTCCCATCGGCTCCGTTGCAGCGCGTGATAGGAATGCATTCGCGATTCCATTACGGCTGCGCCGGATGGTGTCTTGATGCTCCAACTTGTCCATTTATGCCGGGCACATTTTGCCGCCATCTCAAGGCCGGCGATATGCCAAAACCCCCAGATATGCTCTTTGGTATCGGGCGCTCCTGTCGGGGAAATTACCGTCATGTCATAGCCAGACAGCTTGTCGGCATGCGCGGCAAGTGACAGGCCTGCACACCCGTCACCAAGAATATGCAGCGGTTTTCTAGCTGACATGAGGCAACCCTTCCAGCGGACGGTGCAGGGTGGCATCATGCCTGTGTGATGGCGAGGTGAAACTCCGGGCAAGCAAGCTGAAAAGGGCTGGTAGCGAGCATCGTAGCTTTGTTGATGCGCTTGTCACTTGCCGCCCACGGTGCCACGCATAGCCTGTCGCCGCCAGCTGCACGCCGATCTGGCGATAGACTCGGGCGGCAACGGCGATGGCAAGATGTGCCCGCCAAGGCAAGAACCGAAACCCCCTCGCGCCACTCTCATAGAAACGTTCAGCAAGCGCCAATATCTTCTCGACCGCATTACGCATCGCCAAAGCCTCTGCGCTGTCTGGATTTTTCGAGGCCAGAACGATCTGGTCTGCAGACAGGTTTTCAACCCATATACCCGGCACATAGCGCCGTCCCATCTGCGCATCCTCCAGAACATCGCGGGCGATATTGGTCAATTGCATGGCAATGCCAAGATCAATCGCATGTGCCTTGGCGGCCTGATCATGGCAATCGAGAACATCGCACATCAGCAAACCCACAGTCCCGGCAACGCGATAGGCATATCGAAGCAATTCCGCCTCATCCGCCAGACAGACCTCATCCGCCTGATCCTGAAGCAGACCATCAATCAGGGCGACAAGAACCTCGGTCGAAAAGTTCATCTGCTTCATAAAAGGCTGGAACGCCGCCAACGCCGGGTCCGACCCAGTGCGGCCAGCTATCATATCCTCGCGAATGGCAGACAGGCGCGCAGGGCCGTCATCAATGTCACCATCAGCCATGTCATCCAGCAATCGGCAAAACGCATAGAGGCGGGTGGCATGATCTCCCATACGGGCACCCAAAAAGCGGCTTGCCCAATGAAAACTTCGGCCATTTGCCGCAAGGGATTGTTGCGGCGTGAGCGTTTCGTTCTGGATCATCTCCCTGATGGCATAGGGCAAGGCTGGCCAATCCGCAATTCTGCGGATGTCAACTTGCTGCCCGCGCCTGCTCCTCTTCCTCAATCAATGCTTCCACTACCTTGGCAGAGCATAGCACGCCCGGCATTCCCGCGCCCGGATGTGCGCCTGCTGCCGAAAAATACAGATTTGAGATATGCGGGTCCCGATTGTGATAACGGAACCATGCAGATTGAGCAAAGATTGGCGCGATTGAAAATCCGGCGCCGTGCATTGACCGGTAATCTGTTTTGAAATCTTCCGGCGTCATCCAGAAATCATCAGTGATCGTGGATTCCAGCTCGGGCATGATCGTTCGGGACAGCGCCGCCACAATGCGTGACCGTAGCTCCGGACCCATGGTCTTCCAGTCTACATCACCGAGGAGATTTGGTACCGGGCACAGCACATAGAAGCTGTCGCATCCGGCAGGTGCAAAGCTCGGATCAGTTGCGGTGGGCCGGTGCAGATAGAGCGAAAAATCGTCTGCCAGAATCTTCTTGTCAAAAATATCCGCCAGCAATTCCTTGTAGCGCGGCCCCATCCAGATGGTGTGATGCGCCACATCCGGATAGGTCTTTTTGGTGCCAAAGAACAGCACATATAGGCCCATCGAATATTGGGTTAACGCCTCTGGAAGCGCCCGTTTCCGCATATGCGCGGCAGCGGGCAGCATCTGCGAATAAACGGTTGGGGGATCACCGTTGCAGATGACACGCTCGGCGCTGAACACCCGCCCGTCGGTGGCCCTCGCCCCGGTGACACGCCCCCGGCTATGCGCATCCATTGTGATCTCTGCGATATCAGTATTTAATATGACCTGAACCCCGGCGCGTTCCAGAAGCTTGTGAAGTTCCGCCACCAGACGGCCGGTGCCACCCATGCAGAAAAACACACCCCACCGACGCTCCAGATAATGGATCAGACTATAGATCGATGTGGTCGTGAATGGGTTGCCGCCTACCAGCAATGGGTGAATGGAAAACGCCTGACGCAGCAATGGGTGCTTGATGTGGCTGTTGACGATCCCCGCGACCGTCTTATAGCTGCGCAATTTCAACAACGCCGGCACTTGCGCCATCATCGTCCAAAATTTGGTGAAAGGCCGATCAGCAAGCTTTTCGAAGCCAATCTCAAAAATTTCCTTCGATGTTTGAAGCAGTCGTTCATAGCCTTTCACATCTGGTGCGTGGAATTTTCGGATTTCTGCATTGGTATCTTCGATCGATGGCCGGTAATCAAATTGCTGGCCATCGTGAAAGTGAAATCGATACCAGGGATCCAAAGGCCGAAATTCAAGATGATCTTCGCGCTTCTCACCGAACAGCTCGAACAATTCGTCAAACAGGAACGGGGCGGTGATAACCGTTGGTCCTGCATCATGGCGAAAGCCACCACGCTCAAACACCTGTGCGCGCCCGCCAATCGCCTGCAGCCTGTCGACAAGTGTAACAGAATAACCCCGCGCCCGCATGCGCAGGGCAGCGGCTATCCCACCGAAACCGGCACCGATAACCAGAACATCACTCTGCAATCTATGATTGTCGTCCATTGTGTCGACAGCATGACGTGAGAGAGGGGTTGGCGCGCCTGAGGCGCGCTTACCAGCGGGAGCCATTTTGGCTTAGCTGGGAGGCTGATCGCTGACAGACCTGTTGAAGCATCTGCCACACAGGTTGGATGACGTCTCTCAACTCTGGAGGCAGGGTTGCTGCCAGCCTTTCACTCTCGTCCAGCATGCCATACATTTTTACAGCCGCCACCTTGATCGCCGAGGATTCGAGGATGGCTTCGCGCCACAATTCGACATCCGCCGTGCAGCCTGACGCATACCAACTGTCAAACCGGCTTTTCGTTGCGTCATCCAGCTGGTCCCGAAACAGCACGACAACCGCATTGGGCGCACGGCGCGCAAGATCTGAACCACTGGTTTCGGCGCCATCATCACCGCTGAAATTCAGCATGTCATTGGCAACCTGATAGGCGTTGCCTAGACACCGGAAATAAGAACAAATCCTGGTTGACGCTCCAGTATGCAACGCCATTGTCGCCACACCTTGCAGCGGTGCCGTCAGCAGTGGGGCGGTTTTGTCTGCCGCAATTTGAAGATAGCTTTTCCAATCGCAATTGCGCTGAATGTCAAATTCCCGCGCTTCGCCCAGCGTGGTCGTTTTCATGTGACCCGCCAAGATCTTGACAAGCATGGGCGTCTGCGATCTTTGCGCGGCCTCGGCAGCCAGTTCAAATGAGAGAGCAATAAGCCAATCACCAAGGGCAAGCGCCACATCCCGGCCAAATTTGGACCAGACAGCTGGACGCCCCCGACGCAGCCGATCACCATCGCAAATATCGTCATGAATGAGGGACGCGTTGTGAAGAACTTCAATAGCCACCGCCCAATGCAATCCAGCCGCGCGATCAACATTCAACGCATTCGCCGCGCGAAGCGCCATTTTCGCCCGCAGCATCTTGCCTGGCTTGGCAAAATGATGGGCTGCGGCATCGGCCAGCGGTTCACCTGGCTGTGGCAGGCGTGTGGTGATAAAATCGCAAAGCAATTCGGTGGTAGAGCCAATTTCCGGTGATGCGTCTGCATCCTGAACCGCGTATTCACGCAAAATGGGTGACAATTCGGTCATCTATTTTTTCCTCCAACCGGAGCATCTGCCCCGGGTCACCCAAGTAAATGGGGCGGTTGATCCGCCTGCTCTGAAAATTTTTAAATCAAAGAAAAGGGGCGGCCCTTTCAGACCGCCCCAATCAATTTACTTTGCAGCTTCACTTTCAGTGACAGCCACGTTCCAGATGATCACACCGAACGCAATTTTGTTCAGCACGTCAGCCAGGTTGTAGATCACGTTAAGCGAGTTGGCTGCAGAAGCCGGGTCGCCTGACGCGAGATAACCGTAGAAATAGCCGAGCGGGTAAATCGCCCAGCCGATGGTTACGATCCAACGCATTGTTGAGAACGCTGACTTCACAGATTCTGGTGCCTGGTCTGCAGACATCTGACCTGCTTCACCGGCGAATACTTCGTACAGGATGTATGCCCATCCTGCCATGCCGATGATGAAGCCGAGCCACTCATTGATGTAGCCGACTTCGCCGGCATAACCACCGACGAGCATAACCAATGTGCCGATCATCAGGCGCCAGAAAATGCCGCCAGAAACGTTACCGATTGCCCGCAGGATCAGGTAGAACTCAACCATCAGAAGTGGCACAGTGATCAGCCAGTCGATGTAACGATAGACTGTCGGTGTGTCACCTGTGTTGACCCACACATCACGCATGTAGAAATAGTGGACCGCTGCAACCAGGGTCACCAAACCAGATACGGTGAGGGATGTTTTCCACTTTGCAGAAACACGCTGGGTCTCAAGGAAGAAGAACGCTGTTGAAGCAACAAGCGCCATCGAAATGAGCCAGAACGAAATTCCCACATAGTCGTCTGAAGCAAGATTTGCGTCCGCAAATGCTACAGATGGCGAAATGACCAACGCCGCTGTCGCCAGCGCCGCCAAGGTCTTGCCAGAAGTGATTTTCATAATGTACCTCCGTTAACGAAACAGCCGATGAAACACACCGCACCAAGGCGCGGCTAATTGCCTCACTTTCGGCATACGCTAATTTAGAGGTTGCTGTTCGGTGAAGGCAATCAGCTAGCACGCTGTTTCCGGCACCAACCCAATCCACATACTTTTTTTTATTTTAAAACAATGATTTACAGAAATAAAAACAGTTTTGTTAAAATCGCAAGATTAGCGACGAATCAATCACAGATTTCTTAATTTTCATAATTTTTTCAGATGTTTAAATAAGACAACATTGGAACAGCCCAAAATTACCCCTGCGCGAATAAACCCGCCGCATAAACAGAACATTTCCCGCACCAATGCCTGCATAGATGTTGGATTTGCCCCGCCGACAATCACCACATGTTGCGCCTCGCAGCCCCCGGACAGGGCCTAAATCTGAAAAATCCAGCTACTGACGCTAACGAAACAGTGTGTAAATGCGTCAATCCAGCAAAGATGGCGTTATGTGCTCATCCCTGCCCGGGGCCTCACCCGTCTTGATCTTGCCAGCGTGTCAGCATTCTGTAGAGGGAGTTGGGATCCCGGTAGCCAACCCGATGTGCAATTTCTGCTTTCGACAGTTTGCCATCAGCCAACAGGCGCTTGACCAGTTTCTGGCGTTCATCATTGAGGATGCGGCCATAGCTATGGCCATTTTCATTCAGCCTTCGTTGTAAGGTACGCCCACCGATGCCAATGATTTTAGCCACATCATCAAGGCTGACATTGCCTGTTGGCAAAGCACGATGGATCGCCGCACGCACCTCCACTTCTATGGCATTCGCCGCATTCAAACGCGCCACGCGACGGTTCAACTCACCCGCCAGTCCCTGAAATAAATTTGGGTCGGCGGTCATGAAGGGGCCTCCAAATCCTCCTGAGTGAAAGACAGGATATTTGCGTCTCCGCGATGCCATGCAACGCCATCAAAAAACACGGCAAGACCACCATCATTGGCCGGATCAAAAGCATAGGTAATTTCAACGGGGGTAATGTTGCGTCTGACAGCAGGTCTGACCAACCGCAACAAAAAGATCAGGTTGGCAAAGCTCTGCCAAGCGCGTGCCTCGTCACCGGAAATGAAATGCTGTTTTATTTGCCAACTGCCCGCGTTCACTTCGAACGTGACTTCAGCGTCTCCGAAAAGACCTGCATATTTCTCGTAATTCTCGAACACTTCACGCAGATTGCCGCACCGGCGAAGTGAGGCAAAAATATCATCTCCACCGATATTCCACATCATGTCTGCCAGCTTTGTCGGCACGCTCACAACATCAAGCGCGTGCGAAATGCGGCTGACCAATCGGGTATAAATCTTCACATCTATCGGTGTGTCGATGATCGTCGCCACAGACAAGCCAGCGTCATCGCGCCGGTTCCAATCATCAAGATACGCGGCAATGTCAATTCCGTGATGTTCTGCAAGAAGACACAAATAGGCGGGAACATAGACCTCTCTGTTCCCCGATGATGCAGTCATTTATGCCACCTGAGCATTTCGTGCAGGGAGTCCCTGACCTTGGCACGGTTGGCTCGCGTAGCCAGATCGGGCATCTCAATAATGTTGTCGGCTGTGTCCTGCACAAGATCGCGGTTTTTTTGACCTGAACCGCTGGATCTCAGCGCATCATCAATGCGGCTTACCAAATCTGAAAATTGATCATCATCAGTTGATGCATCCGCTAACAGCTGGCGCTGTTGCTCAATTTGGTTGTGATAATAGGGGCTGTGGCCAGCAGCATCATCCCGCAACTGCCGCGCACCATCAAACCATTGGCTGTCGGCATCGACAAAAACGGTGTCGCTTGACACGCCAGAATGACGGATCTCCTCTCGCAGGATATTGAACGCCTCGCTGAGTGCACTGTCGCACACACGGTTCCATGCGCACATTGTCCTTTGGCGTTGCTGAAAACGGCGCCGGACCAAAATAATCCCGCCTCGCCCATTGCTGCGCATAATGGGTGCAAGGCACTGGATAGAGGCAATTTGCAACAGAACGTTATTTGCAAAAACAATCTTTGCCTGCGCGATGTCTATCTCTTCTACACTTCCGAAAAGGCCTCGCGCTGGCATCAGGACCATACCGTCCAGTGCATCACCATATCGAATGACGTCTTGGGAAACGCTGTTCAGCTGATCAAGATCGGTTGCGTCAACAACATGCGCCTTGGCACCATACGCTGCGGCCGCTTCAGCCGCCTCATCACTGAAGACACAACAATGTACGTTGTAGCCATAGCCGAGGAGACCGGTAATTAATGGCTCTGCACCCTGTTCCGAACCGATAAGAAACACATTGCCCAAAGCGATGGCACCTTAAAATTAGTAAACTTTAGATGCTCGCACTAAAACACAAATTCGCGTAAGTCGCATTTTGCGACAAAGCAATGCCGATTACGCCAATTTGAATGATGCGGCCCAGCGCTCTGAAAATTTGCCGCCTTTTATCCGGGCCTACACTAAAACCTCACCGGATTTTCCGATCATTTCTCACTGAACGCATATAAAGAAAACGTAATACAACCACCGTAAATTGTGATAAAAGTCGGGCATCATGGGCCACGAGAACAAACACGTGCAGCAAACCAATTCGTCATCACAGCCAATATTTTCATTTGCCGACGCCGAGATGGGGCCCGTCGCCAGCGGCATCATCAGGTCAGTGGAAAAAATCAGCGGCCAGCCGAAAATCCGCAAACTCTATTTCGACTATGTTAAGGACGATCGCCCGGCTGCCAACTTCTGGTCAGATGCTCTGGACCGCCTTGGCATCTCGGTTGATCTTCGCACCGATCCCGGCGCACACATTCCCAAGAGCGGACCTGTACTTGTCGTTGCCAACCATCCCTATGGTGTAATCGATGGGCTGGTGCTGTGCGCTCTGGTCTCAAGAGTGCGCTCTGACTACAAGATCATCACCCATCGGGTGCTTCGCCAGGCCCCGGCAACGATGGACAAAATTTTGCCAATCGACTTTGAGGAATCCGAAAAGGCGTTGGCAACGAACCTGCAAACCAGGGTTGACGCCGCAAATCATCTTCGGTCAGGCGGTGTTGTCATTATCTTTCCCGCCGGATCAATTTCACTAGCACCTAAACTTGTTGGCAATGCCTATGACATTGAATGGAAGAGTTTTTCGGCAAGACTGGCAAGCTTTGAGGGCACAACGACTGTTCCCTTCCTTTTCAATGGCCGTAATTCAGTGCTGTTTCAGGTTGCGCGGCGGCTTAGCCAAACCCTCGGCTATTCACTGATGTTTCGCGAGATTTGCAAGCTTATGAACACCACAGTCGGCGTCACCATGCGCCGGCCAGTGCAAAGCGATGAATTGCGCAAGATTGGCAATCGCAAGGAAATTGCGAATTATCTTCGTGACATCACCTATGGTTTTCACAATCGCCAATAGCTGCCGACTGTTCTATCCGCGATCTTGTGCGAAAGCCGGGCCTAAACACCGGCCGCAGGCGATGACACAGCACGCCGCCAACATCCAGAAAAATGGTCGTCAACAAGGCCAACACCCTGAATATAAGCATAGATGATTGTTGAGCCGACAAAGCGAAAGCCGCGCTTGCGCATGTCTTTTGATATGCGATCACTCAACGGCGACGTGGCTGGAATATCTGCAATATTGGCGTGGAGATTGACGATCGGTACACCATCGACAAACCCCCAAAGATAGCTGGAAAAACTATCGAATTCCGGCTTTAGGGCAAGAATTGCCATCGCGTTTCCCCGTGTGCTGTATATCTTCAGACGGTTGCGAACAATCCCCGGATCGTCTCGCAACTGATCCAGCTCGGCATCTGTCATTGCGGCAACCTTGGCAAGGTCAAAATCATGGAAAGCCCGCTTGTATCCAGCGCGTTTTTTTAAGACGACATCCCAGCTGAGGCCCGCCTGCGCCCCCTCCAGCGTCAACATCTCAAACAGCAATCTGTCATCATGCACCGGCACGCCCCACTCGGTGTCATGATAGGCCGCCAGCACGTCCTGCCCGGGCGCGTTTCCAAAGCAGCGTATTTTCCTGTCATTCGCCATTCAGTGATCGCCTGCCATTCATGTGTCTGCGCACCGCCTTTGATTTCATGCACTGCCTCCGACAACCCGCACCAAGCCATCATCATACAGGCAACATGAAATCTCCTGTTTCGAGGTTGCACCAGCATTGATTTACATGCAACATCACCACCAATAACCAGCCATTTTGAGGGTAATATGCAGTTTGAACAGACAGTTGATTATGTGGTCATCGGTGGTGGATCGGCTGGTTGTGTTCTTGCGGCACGATTATCAGAAGACCAGAACATATCAGTCGTGCTTTTGGAGGCAGGAGGCGAGGATACGCATCCGCTGATCCATGTCCCTGCTGGCTATGTCAAAACCATGGTCAACCCGGCGGTAAACTGGATGTTTGAGGCCGAGCCCGAAGCCGGTACCGACAACCGCAACCTGACCATGCCGCGCGGCAAGGTTCTTGGCGGATCATCAGCGATTAACGCAATGTTATATGTTCGCGGACAGCCTGCCGATTATGATGGCTGGGCACAACGCGGCAACACCGGCTGGAGCTATGAGGACGTGCTTCCCTATTTCCGCAAGGCCGAAACCTGTGAATTTGCCGATGCGGCCGATCCAACCAGAGGCCGCCAGGGGCCTTTGAATGTGGCCAATGTGCGGAACCAATATTTTGCTCTCGACAAGCTGATGGATGCGGCGGAAAGCTGTGGCTATGCGCGCAACCCTGACTACAATAACGGCAATCAGGATGGCTTTGGCTATTATCAGGTAACCCAGAAAAATGGCCTCCGCTTTTCTGCCAAAAAAGCCTATCTGCAACCGGCACGCCACCGCAAGAATCTGCGTGTTATCACCCACGCCCATGTAACCGGCCTGCTCTTTGCTGATCCAGATGCGCTAAGAAAACGCGTTAACGGCGTGCGGTTTCGACAAGGCGGTCATGATCGGCAAATCAGGGCGCAACGTTGTGTCATTCTAAGCGCTGGCGCCTTTCAATCACCACAGATATTGGAGCTTTCCGGCATTGGTCAGGCCGAGCGTCTGCGCAAGCATGGCATCAAAGTCATGGCAGATCTTGCCGGGGTGGGTGAGAATCTCACAGATCACTATATCTCACGATTGTCATGGCGCCTGAGCCAGAACATTTCAATCAACAACACAGCACGAGGCTTTGGCCTGATGCGCGAGGTCATGCGCTTTGCCTTCACACGCACCGGCAGCCTGTCGATGCCAGCGGGCATTCTTGCCGGATTTGTGCGAAGCCGCGAAGGGCTGGCCGGTCCGGACATCCAATATCACATCGCCAACGCCAGCTTTGCCAATCCGGCAAAACGCGTTTTTGACAAATTTCCCGGATTGACCATCGGCCCCTGCCAACTTCGCCCAGAAAGCCGCGGCACGGTTCACATCAAATCGGCAGACCCTTTTGCCGCACCGGCAATCAGGCCAAACTACCTCTCAACGCCGGAGGACGCCCGCGTTCACGTTGCCAGCATGCGGATCGCAAGAAAGATCATGCAATCCGAGATCATGGCCCCCTTTGTCGATCATGAGATGAAGCCGGGGGCGGATGTGCAAAGTGATGAAGACCTTCTTGCCTATGCACGGCAAACCGGCGTCACCCTCTATCACCCTGTCTCGACCTGCCGAATGGGAACGCGACCTGACATGGGGGATGTTGTCGATCCACGTTTATCCGTTCATGGTGTTGATGGCCTTAGAGTGGTTGACGCCTCGATCATGCCCGAGCTGGTATCAGGCAACACCAACGCGCCAACGATCATGATTGCCGAAAAGGCCGCTGACATGATCAAAGAAGATGCCGCAGACACAAAGCGAGTTGCATGATGAAATGTCATGATCTTTTTGACGAGATGGCCGACTGGAGACATGATTTTCACCGGCACCCGGAATTGGGGTTTGCCGAAGACCGCACATCTGCACGCGTTGCTGAACTTCTGGAATCATTTGGGCTAGAGGTTCACAAAGGCATCGGCAAGACAGGCGTTGTCGGCGTGTTGCAACGTGGCAACGGACCAAAAAGCATTGCCTTTCGTGCGGATATGGACGCCTTGCCACTTCACGAAACAGGAACCGCCGCCTATCGATCAGAACATGATGGGGTCATGCATGCCTGCGGGCATGATGGCCATACCAGCATGCTCCTTGGCGCGGCAAAATACCTTGCCGAAACCGGCAATTTCAATGGGCGTGCGATATTCATCTTTCAACCGAACGAAGAAAACGGCTATGGCGCGCGGGCAATGATTGAAGATGGGTTATTTGCCGGTTTCC
Organism: Alphaproteobacteria bacterium; assembly: GCA_038147495.1. GTDB lineage: Bacteria > Pseudomonadota > Alphaproteobacteria > Puniceispirillales > Puniceispirillaceae > MED-G116. The sequence continues at coordinate 214,987 of JAYQTT010000003.1, forward strand.
CTGCCGATGCGGTATTTGCCATGCACAATATCCCCGGCATGCCGGCAGGGCATTTCGCCACGCGAAGCGGTGCCATGACCGCCAGCGAAGCACTTTTCGAGATCACCATATCGGCGCGAGGCGGACACGCAGCGCTGCCGCATATGGGTGTTGATGCTATCCTTGTCGGGGCCGAGCTTGTTACCAGTTTGCAGAGCATCGTGGCGCGCAAACTCGACCCGGCCCAACATGCGGTTGTCTCGGTCACCGAATTCATCACCGATGGGAAACGTAATGTATTGCCCGGCCATGCCGTTTTGAAAGGTGATGCCCGTGCCCTCTCCCACGAAACCAACCTTGCGATTGAAACCCATATGCGGCAACTGGCCAAGGGTGTCGCAGCGGCACATGATGTCCAGATCGATGTCAGCTATGACACAGTGTTTCCAGCCATCCAGAATGACGCGGCCGCCGTTGCCATGGCGACCGATGCGGCCCGCTTGAGCGCAGGCGAGAACGCTGTCAATGACAGCTGTGCGCCTAAATTATTCTCTGAGGATTTTGCCCATATGACCAACATGGTTCCGGGCTGTTTCATGCTGATCGGCAACGGCACCGATGGCGCACACGCCCGCCCGCTTCACGCCACCGACTATGATTTCAATGATGAAATTCTGGTTCCGGGTGCCAGCTATATTGCCACGCTGATTGAAAACACGCTGACCGCCTGACCGAAGCTGAATTCAGGCCGGCTATTCCTCTTTGATCTCAAGCGACATGATAAGGTCATCAACATTCAGATTGTCGCCCTCGGCCGCATGAATTTTGGTAACGGTGCCGCGCGCTTCTGCCTTTAGCACATTTTCCATCTTCATCGCCTCAATGATGGCAACGTCCTGACCGGACATGACCTCATCACCCTCGGCAACCAGTATTTTGGTGATTTGTCCGGGCATTGGCGCGGCAATCTCGGCGGCACCAGCACCGGCACTGGCCGCAGGCATATGGTCAAGCATCGCGGCGAAACGGTGAGGCAGGACAGTCAGATTCAAGCGCGAAGAACCGTTTGTCAAACTGATATGGTGCCCAGACTGGCGGATCTGAATGGCAAGCGGCACCTCATTAATTGTACCGTCAAACAGGTTAATCGGTGCCGTTGTCCGCCCGAAAATCACCTGTTTTTGACCGTCTACGATGACGCTCGTCTGACCATCATCACCACGCTGCCATGATGTTTCAAACCGATTGCCATGTTGGTCAATGACAACGAAATTCTCGTCTGGCTGGCCGTCATTCCGCTCTGCCTGCTGGCACGCAACAATCGCAGTGCCAAGCGCCAGAAGTCGCGCCTGCGATTTTCCTTCAGGCGCCGATGGCATAAAGCCGCCAGAAAATTCTTCATCGATAAAACCGGTGGTAATGGTTCCGGATTTGAAATTTTTATTTTCCAGAACCGCCGCAAGGAACTGCCGGTTGCTTGCGATACCGTCAATTTCATAATGATCCAGCGCCAGATGAAGCCTGTCTATCGCTTCATCCCTCGTTGGCGCATGCGCGATCAATTTGGAAATCATCGGGTCGTAATACATGGATATGGTGCCACCTTCGGTGACGCCGGAATCAACCCTCACACCTTGTCCCGCCGGTTCCCTGTAGCGGGTCAACTGACCGATGGAGGGAAGAAACCCACGCTCTGGATCCTCGGCATAAAGACGCGCTTCAACTGCCCAACCGTCAGGCACCACATCCTTTTGCGTGATGCCAAGCTTTTCACCTGCGGCGATGCGGATCATCCACTCGACAAGGTCAAGGCCATAAACCATTTCAGTGACCGGATGCTCAACCTGCAAGCGAGTATTCATTTCAAGGAAATAAAAATCCTGATCGGCACCAACGATAAATTCGACCGTCCCGGCTGACCTGTAATCCACCGCCTTCGCCAGTTCCACCGCCTGCGCGCCCATGGCCGCTCGCGTCTCAGCAGAAATGAACGGGCTCGGCGCCTCTTCGATTACCTTTTGATGGCGCCGCTGGATCGAGCACTCGCGCTCGCCAAGATAGACGACATTTCCATGCTGATCTGCCAACAGCTGAATTTCGATGTGCCGCGGCTGCACAACAAATTTCTCGACAAACACCCGGTCATCGCCAAAAGCATTCTGCGCCTCGGTCATTGCCGCACGCATGCCTTCGGCCAGCGCCTCTGCGCTCTCCACAACACGCATGCCTTTGCCGCCGCCACCGGCTGACGCTTTGACCATCACCGGATAGCCCATCTCCTCGGCGGCTTTCAGGGCTTCATCGACATCAGTGACCGCGCCCGGTGTACCGGGTACAGTCGACACACCAGCCTGCATCGCCAGCGTCTTCGACTCGATCTTGTCACCCATGATTTTAATGGCATGCGTATCCGGGCCAATAAAGGTTAGTCCTGCCGCCTCAACCGCCGCTACAAATTCGGCGTTCTCTGACAAAAAGCCAAATCCGGGGTGAATGGCCTGTGCGCCGCTGTCCAGCGCGGCCTGAATGATCCTGTCACCGCGCAGATAGCTCTCTGAAGACGCGGCGGCGCCTATATTCACCGCCTCATCGGCCATGGCCACATGCGGAGTTCCCGCGTCCGCGTCCGAATAGACGGCAACAGTGGCGATGCCCATCGCCTTTGCGGTGCGCATAATCCGGCAAGCAATCTCTCCACGGTTGGCAATAAGTATCTTGGTAAACATCGATCAAACCTCAGGAGAAAACGCTTTATAAGGGTAAATTATCGTGCTTGCGCGGCGGGTTTTCCAACTGCTTGTCAGCCAGCATGGCAAGGGCTCTGGCCACCCGCCGTCTGGTGTTGCGCGGCATAATGATGTCATCAAGATATCCCCGCCCTGCGGCTACAAACGGATTGGCAAATTTTTCCCGATACTCATCGGTCTTCGCCTTCAGCTTGTCCGGATCGGTGGCGGCTTCACGGAAAATGATCCGTGCCGCACCCTCTGGCCCCATCACGGCAATCTCCGCACTTGGCCAGGCATAATTGACATCACCACGAAGATGCTTTGACGCCATCACGTCATACGCCCCGCCATAGGCCTTACGGGTGATCACCGTCACCTTGGGCACCGTGGCTTCGGCATAGGCGAACAGTAACTTTGCACCCTGCGAGATGATCCCGCCCGTTTCCTGTGCAAGGCCGGGCATGAATCCCGGCACATCGACAAGCGTCACAAGCGGAATGTCGAAGGCATCACAGAACCTGACAAAACGTGCCGCCTTACGTGACGCATTGATATCCAAACATCCGGCGAGCACCATCGGCTGGTTGGCGACAACGCCGACACTCTGGCCATCAATCCGTGCAAAGCCGACAATTATATTGGCGGCAAAATCACGATGAATCTCAAAAAATTCACCATTATCTGCGACCTGCAGGATCACCTGACGCATATCATAAGGCGTGTTCGGATTTTCCGGAATAATATGGTCAAGCACTGCTGAAGGCCGATCGATGGGGTCATGACATGGCACCCGCGGCGCCTCATCACGATTGGACAGCGGCAGATAGGACATCAAGGTCCGCGTCTGCATCAACATCTCTATGTCATTGGCAAACGAGCCATGGGCAACACCGGACACCCGAGAATGCATTTTTGCACCGCCAAGCTCATCCGCTGACAGATCTTCATGGGTAACAGTTTTGACCACATCCGGGCCTGTCACAAACATATAGCTTGACCCTTCGACCATGAAAATGAAGTCGGTAATCGCCGGTGAATAGACGGCACCACCGGCACATGGGCCCATGATCAAAGAAATTTGTGGCACCACTCCGGACGCAAGAACATTACGCTGGAACACTTCTGCATAGCCGCCAAGCGAGGCCACGCCCTCTTGAATACGGGCACCACCAGAGTCATTCAGACCAATCAGGGGAATGCCGGTCTTGATAGCCTGGTCCATGACCTTGCAAATTTTCGCCGCATGCGTTTCTGACAAGGACCCGCCAAGCACGGTGAAATCCTGACTGTAAACAAACACAGGTCGGCCCGCGATGGTCCCATATCCGGTCACCACGCCATCACCCGGCACTTTGTTGTCTTCCATTCCGAAATCGTGGCAACGATGCTCGACGAACATGTCCCATTCTTCAAAGGAATTCTCGTCCAGCAACAGGCTGATCCGCTCTCGAGCCGTCAGCTTTCCCTTACCATGTTGTGTATCAATACGGCGCTGGCCACCACCCATTCGGGCAAGGTCGCGTTTGGCCTCTAGCTGCGCAAGAATATCGGTCATCATGAACCCGCAAAACATTAAGGTTACCGATGACTTTATCGGAAAAGAGCTTGCCGCCGCAACCGTATTCGTGGAGCGCTATCGGCGGCCCGACAAGCGCCTCTTCAGCGATCAAACGCCACCATGCCGCATTGCCTGTTTGCGCACCTTGTTCCAATAGCGAAAGAAACGGCCAAGATCGGGCGCCGCCGTTGGGGTGACGAAGGGATGGTCTGGCACGCGCCTGAAGATCATTGAGGGCAGCGCAGACTGCACCGCCGCAAACTCGGCAAGCAAGATCGGGCTCGGTGTATCTGGCACAATGATTTCAGTGATTGCACGCTGTTCTGCCAATGCCTGCAGAACATCTTTGGCCGGTCCCTGATAAATCTCGATGTCCAATTCCAGAAGACATTCATAAATGAATAGCTGGCGCTTTTGTCCAATGTCGGCGCGGCGCATGTAATCAGCATCCCAGCAAAACACTGCCTGAAAATCCGGGGCAGATGAGACTATCGGATGGGAGCTACGCAACGCTTCTTCATGGATCCAGATCAAGCCTGCCATCAACGCTCTCCATCCAGTGCGCGATGTGGAAACAGCAGCGTCTCCAGCCGTTCATAGGAATGTGCCAAAGGCGCATTGGCGGCGGGCGTCACATCAATATCCGGGCCAACATATCGCGCGACATTCTCCAAATTGAAAAAATAGGGTTTGTTGGAAAAGGTGCTTGCCACCCATTGCCATGACAGATTGTTGCTTGCGGGGTCAGCATCGATCAATTGCTGCAGAAACCAGCGGGCACCCGCCTGCCATTTGATCCGCCGCCAATGCACAACATAAGCCGCGACATAAAGCCGGGCATGATTATGCAGATAGCCGGTATCCAGCAACATACCGATAAAGCCGTCAATGCAGGCAACGCCCGTTTTGCCGGCGGCGATGTCCACTGGCAGATCATCCTCATAATCATCGGCAGAAAAACCGGTTTTATATGCCTCAATATCTGTCCATATGGCATCTGGTGTTGACGCATAGAGACGTTGCCAATAGTCACGCCAGGCCAGCTCTTGAATGAATTTTTCCGCCTGTTGCGGCGTAGCAACCACTGTCAACGCGTGGTCACGCACCTCGCCAAGCGACAAGACGCCATGTCGGATATAGGCTGACAATCGTGTCACAGCACCATCAAGATGGTTGCGGCTTGAGGCATAGGCCACCGGATCAATCTGTCCAAGAGCCGCAAGCGCCGCCTTGCGGCCACCAATGATCGGACTCGCCCGCCGTTCAGCCGGATGACTCCGCACTGCCTGTTCATCAGGAGCGTTATCAAGCTGCGCGATAAAATCGATCAGCGCGTCCCGACTGGCAAATTCATGCGGCAGTCGCTTTGGTTCCGGGGATAGATTTTTTTCCATATCTGACATGCGCCTTCAGATAGGAGCTGATGTTCCCCGGCACCAGCCCCATTGTCTTTACAAAACAACCACCCAAAAGGGTGGGTTCGTTCACCCGCCGAACTGGCTGTAATCGATTGGCTTGTTCTTGTCCAAACTGGCAGTAACAGGTGGCATTGGATATTTCAGACCAGTCGCGCAATTGAACAGCACTGCTGTTTCATCGGCTGAGACCAGCCCCTGCTCCATTGCCCGCTGATATGCCGCCGCTGTCGCTGCACCCTCAGGGCACAACAGAACACCATCCTTGCGGGCAATATCATCACGGATCTGCATGATGTGATCATCCTCAACGGCGATTGCTGTACCACCGGACTCACGCACAGCCCGCAGGATCAGAAAATCACCAACAGCAATCGGCACCCGAATTCCCGCAGCGACCGTGTGCGCATCCTGCCACAGGGGCGCATGTTCCTCGCCTTCATCAAAAGCTTTGACGATCGGGGCACAGCCAGTGGCCTGAACCGCAATCATCCGCGGCAGCTTCTCGCCAATCCACCCCAGCGCCTGCAATTCGGCAAAGGCCTTCCACATACCAATCAGGCCAGTACCACCACCCGTTGGATAAAAGATCACATCGGGGAGTGACCAACCCATCTGTTCTGCAAGTTCCAGACCCATGGTCTTCTTGCCTTCAATCCGATATGGCTCTTTCAGAGTGGAGATATCAAACCAGCCAACTGCTTCCTTGCCTTCACCGACAATTTTGCCGCAATCATTGATCAAGCCATTGACCATATATGTGTCACCGCCTTGCAGCTGGATCTCACGGATATTGATGTCCGGCGTGTCAGACGGGCAAAGCACCGTTGCGCGCATACCGGCCTGACGCGCATAGGCGGCCATCGCCGCTCCGGCATTACCGTTGGTTGGAATGGCCAAATGCTGCAAGCCGAATTCATGTGCCATCGATACTGCCAAAGCAAGGCCACGAGCCTTGAAAGACCCGGTTGGCAGACGACCCTCATCCTTGATGATGATATTGCCGGACTTGCCGCCAAGCATTGCCGCGCTGGAGGTAAGCGGGATCAACGGCGTCATCACTTCACCAAGTGAAATCCGGCTCTCTGCTTTCGTCACGGGCAACATCGGTGCGTACCGCCAAAATCCATTTGCCGTTGAGGCAGCAATATCATCCTTGCCAATCTCACGCTTCATCCGGTCCAGATCATAGCGGACAAGCAGTGGCCGGCCTTCATCCGAAAGCCCATGAACTTTGCCGGCAGGATAAGATTTACCCGAAATCGAGCATTCGAGATGCGTTACATAATCAGTCATGATGGATCTGTCCAAAATCAAAAAAAGAGCGGTAACTTTGGGGGGGTGCGCTGGTTCTAACCAGCTTTTCATCGGTCTGCAAGGCGGAAGTGCAGCTTAATTCTTGCCCGTGGCGGACTTGGCAGCCTTTGCCGATGCTCTTGTCTCACGTGCCTTTTCGAGAGATTGCACGGCAAGCAGACAAATCACATACCACCCTGCGAAATGATCAAGCAAATGGTCAGTCAGCGGTGTGTCTTCATCTCTGCTTCGCATGGCATGTTCCGGATGTGGCCTTTGACTGCTGGTCGGCGATCTTGGTTTAAACTGACCCGCCCAGAACTAGACCATTGCGGACCCATCGACAACAACCAACCTCGGTCCTGCAAATCATTCGGCACATTTTGCAGATGATCCCATCACCTTACAGCGCGCACGGATCAGGGTTTGCCACTGGCTAGCGGTTGCGTCCCTGAACAATGCGGTCAAGCATCATCGCGCAGAACAGAATGGCAAAGCCAGCCAGAATACCCTGTCCAACATTGGCATATTGCAATGCTTCCAGCACATCCTCGCCAAGCCCCTTGGCACCGATCAGCGAAGCGACAACCACCATCGCGAGACTGAGCATGATTGTCTGGTTAACGCCGGCGCGGATCGATGGCGCGGCCAGTGGCAGATCAACCTTGGTCAGCAGATACCACTTGCTCGCCCCATAGGAAATCGCCGCCTCACGCACATTTTCCGGCACGCCCCGCAAGCCAAGCACAGTCAGCCTCACAACAGGTGTGCCACCGAAAATCATTGTCGTGACAACCGCCGCCGGCTTGCCTGTCCCAAAGAACGCGATTACCGGAATCATGAAGACAAAAGCCGGCATGGTCTGCATGAAATCCATGATGGGCCGGATGAAGCTGTAGAATCTGTCGCGCCGCGCACAATACATGCCAAGCGGAATGCCGATGGCGATCGACAAACACGCTGCCGTGCCAAGCAGGGCAAGGGTCGTCATCGCTTTTTCCCAGAAACCAAGCAACCCGATATAGCCAAGAAAGGATGCTGAAAATATCGCCGTGCGAATGCCTGCCGACAAGCCTGTCAGAAGCACAATGAAGCTGATAATCACAAACCACGGCGTATGCACAAACGCCACTTCAAGGAAATCAAGCATCAGGCGAATGCCATAGGTGATTGCGTCAAACAGCGCTTCACCATTGGATACTGCCGCGGCAAACAACCATTCAACGCCACCAATGGCGCCCATTCGGATCTCTTGGCGGGTTGGGAAGTCGGTGAACAAATCTGAAAAATTTGGAAAACTGTAATGCACCACTGTTGCGGTGATGATCAGAAGATTGAAGCCCACCGCGAGGCCAAAGTAGGGAAGCGTCATGCCGGACGAGAGTGATCTGTTGGACAGCCAGTTTGAAAAGCGCTTCTCAAGGATCATATTTGCCATCGCCGCCTGCACAAATTTCACCAGCAGCAAGGCGGCAAGCCCGCTCAACATGATCCAAAGCCCTGCCTCTTCGGCACGCACGGCTTCCATCCTGATCTCGCCAATATTGGCCTCAAGTGACTCCACAGTACGCCGGTAGACTTCCGCCTTTTCCGAGCCTTTATCCAGCGCTGCCTGCAACTGCTTCTGCCGGAACACGAGTGTGCCTTCGATCTGCTCAATACGTTCTCGGGCGCCCGCTGCCAGATCGCCGAATGCGCCGCGAATAATCTGCACCCAGCCAAAGGTTTCCAGAATCAGAAAGGCAAGCCCCCAATTCCATATCGAACGGGCGCTGAACCAAATTGGACCAAGCAGAAAGGCCCACAGGTTGAAGCTGAAGATATAGGATGACTGGCTGCCAATCTCATGGAAGCGGGCCCGGTAATAATCGGCACTCGATTTGACGAAGTCGCCAACCAGAGCAAGGCGATCATGCTGTGCGTCTTCGGCGGCTATCTGATTGTCGGTCATGATGTCTCCGTGCCCTCAATAATGGTGCGAAGAACCCGATTGGGTGTAATGACGCCCATCGTCTTTTTGCCTTTGTTGACCAAAATGGGACCATTGCTGTCCATCATCAATTTGATGATTTCAGTCAGATTTTCATCTTCTGCCACAGATGGCCAATCATCCGAGACAGGCCCATGCTGGCTTTCAATCTTTGCCGCGCTCTGCATCAATGTTTTGGCACGCACAACCTTGAGCCGCGAGATACCGGCGACAAAATCAGTGACATAATCATCTGCCGGCGCCGTGATGATTTCTTCTGGCGTGCCAATCTGCACAATCTTACCGTCACGCATAATGGCAATTCGTTCACCGACACGCACCGCCTCATCAAGGTCATGGGTGATGAATACAGTGGTCTTTTTCATCACCGCCGACAGACGGATAAATTCATCCTGAAGCTGACGGCGAATAAGAGGATCGAGTGCACTGAACGGCTCATCCATCAGCAACACGTCCGGGTCCGCGGCAAGCGCACGGGCAAGCCCGACACGCTGTTGCATACCCCCGGACAGTTCATGGGCAAATTTATTACCCCAACCGCCAAGCTCGACCATTTCCAGCACCTCTTCGGCCTTGGCAAGGCGCTGATTTTTGTTGATTGCACGAATTTCCAACGGCATCGCAATGTTATCCAGCACCGAGCGATGCGGTAACAGGGCAAAATTCTGAAAGACCATGGCGATCTTTTTGTTCCGATAGTCCTGCAGCTCTTGTGGCGAGTACTGGAGCACATCCCGCCCATCAACGATAATTTGCCCCGAGGTTGGTTCCAGCAAGCGGTTGATATGCCGCACCAAAGTCGATTTGCCGCTTCCCGACAGACCCATCACACAGAAAATCTCGCCCGGTTTCACGCTCAGCGTCACATCGGCAACGCCAACGACGGCGTTGTATTGTTCCAACACGTCCTGCTTCGACAAATTGTCCTGCTGAATGGCCTGCAACGCCTCGGACGCACGCGCGCCAAAGATCTTCCAGACATTGCGTATATCAATCGCCACATCAGCAGCTTTGTCGGTTCTATTCTGGCTCATTGACACCTGTTACCTATGGCACCGGACCAATAGCTGATCGGCCACCATATTCACTCATGTTTGCGTATAACTAAATTGAATGTTCAAAAAATAAATCACCCACCCCGAAACCGGGGTGGGTGTTTGTATGCAAGGCGAGATTACATGCCAAGCCAGCCGTCAACTCTATCAGAGTTGTTGGCAACCCACTCCTTGGCAACCTCTGCAGCGTCACGGCCACGGCCAGCAATCTCATAGGCAAAGCCGCTGACATCCTTGGCATCAAGCTTCATGTTTGCAAGGAAATCTGCAATCGCCGGAGACCGGTCTGCAAGTGAGTTGGAAAACGCAACCTGAACCTGCTTCAGAGCGTCCTTTGAAGCCACATATGACTCATCATACCAGTTGGCTGAGTCAGACGGCTGGATCATCTTGTATTTCGCCGGATCGTTGGCTGGCTCGGTGAGCATGACAACATCAAACATTGACCAGATAGCGTGTGGCTCATAGCAATAGAAGGCATAGCCCTCACCCTTGGCGATTGAGTCCTTGATCCGCGCTGTCTTGACGCTTTCTTCCGCACGGATCGGATCGATAAAGGCAAGCAGACCATAATCGCGAACCTTAACCTCGTTCACATTGGCTGAGGCCCAACCTGGCGCACCAATCCACATTTCACCCTTGCCATTGCCATCAGAGTCCATCTTGGCAGCGACTTCCGGACGACCAAGGTCGGCGATGTCGGTGATGTTGTTCTCTTCAGCGAATTTCCGCGACACGCAGAAACCCTGATTGCCGATATAATGGTTGCTGCTGAGCGACACCGTACCGGCACCATCAACATATTTCTTGGTGAAGGATTCCTGATTTGGCAACCAGACGTCAGGATGGACATCGATATCGCCCTTGCCCTGATCCATCGCCTGGAAAATTGTTGCATTATTGCCCGGAACAAGCTCGACCTCGCCGCCGATCTTTTCGGTAACAACCGTTGCAATCAGGTTTGCAATGGCCTGAGCGCCCGTCCATGACGGCACGCCAATGGCGACTTTTTCACCAGCAGTAGCAGCCGTTGTCGCGGTAGACAGAGCCGCCACAATTGCAGCATTGATAAGTAGTTTTTTCATTGATGTTCTCCCTTCGCGTTGAACTTCGTTTGAATGGTCTTTGAACTTTGACTTGTTCATTGACTAGGCGACAAATTGATCCTCATAGGCAAAAAGCGAGACAGCGCCACCTGTATGCAGAAAGACGACATCCCCCTCTGCGGTGATCTGACCGCTTTCCACCTGTCCGATCAGTCCGGCCATTCCTTTGCCCGAATACACCGGATCAAGCAGTATGCCTTCATGTCTTGCCAGCGTGCTGATCGCCGCAATGGTGCCTTCTGTCGGGATGCCATAGCCCGGCCCGACATAGCCGTCATCGACAAGAACCTTTGACCGATCCAGCGGCTTGTCGGTCAATAGAGCCGCTGTCTTGACCGCGAGCTTGTAGACATTTTCGACCTGCACATCATGCGGCTGACGTACGCTGATGCCCATGATCGGAATGTCACAGCCAAGCGCATGAAATCCGGCAACAAGGCCGGCATGGGTACCGGCGCTGCCGGTGGCCAAAACGACCCATTTCACATCAAGCCCCTGTGCCTCAATCTGCCCGAGGAGCTCTTGGGCAGTTGACACATAGCCAAGCGCACCAATCTCATTGGACCCGCCACCGGGGATAAAATATGGTTTACGTCCTTCGGCGCGCAGACGCTCGGTCACAGCCATCGCCTCGGCATTCATGTCGAGACCGGCTGGCCTGAATTCGATCGATGTGTTGAAAATCTGATCGAACAGGACATTTCCGGTTTGCTCATAGTCGCTGCCTTTGTCCGGCACCCGCCGCTCTAGCAAAGCGTGACAATCCAGTCCGAATTTGCAAGCTGCAGCAGCTGTCTGGCGCACGTGATTCGATTGCACCGCACCTTGGGTAACAACCATGTCTGCACCTTCATCGAGGGCTGCGGCAATCAGAAACTCCAGCTTTCTTGTTTTGTTGCCACCTGTTGCAAGACCGGTGCAATCATCGCGCTTGATCCAGAGACGGGGGCCACCAAGCGTGGCGCTCAAACGTGGCATGTCCTCCACGGGTGTGGGTTGGTGACATAAATGCACACGTTTAAAATTAGATAGGATATCCTGCAAAACACACCTCCATAATGGGCGGCGATATTGACAAGCGTCCACACCAACTGCAATTGTTTATTTTGCATAAGCATGATGCAAATTTTGCATAAAGTTTGTTGCATGACACCACAGCGGCTCACCCTCACCACAATGGCGGCGCAACAATGAACATCGATTGGTTCAAAGATCTGCAGGCAATAGAAACCACAGGCAGCTTTTCAAAAGCCTCGCAAGTGCGCAACATCAGCCAGCCTGCACTCACCCGCCGTATCAAGGCACTCGAGCAATGGGCCGAACAGCCGCTGGTCGAACGCGGGTCACGGCCTGTCTCCCTGACCGAGACTGGCCAAGCCCTGATGACATTATGCACTGATTTTTTTGAAACCTTGGAAGAGCAGCGCCGTGAAATGCGCGGCAAAAGCGCAACCGGTTTTCAGAGCACCATCCGATTTACCGCACAGCATTCAATCGCGTGGCATTTCTTCCCCGGTTGGCTCCGCGAAGTCGAGATGGTCATGGGGCCAATCGCATCGCGCATGCGGGCCGAAGATCTGGCCGATTGTGTCAGCAGTTTTGTTGATGAAGAGGTTGATTTTCTTTTGGCCTATGACGTCATTGAGGCCGATCTATCGACAGAGATGATACGCAATGTTGACTCTCTTGTTGTCGGCACCGATCGCCTGATCCCTGTCTGTGCGCCGCGCGCCGATGGCACCCCCGCGTTTGATTGTGACGGCAATCATGACGTCCTGCCCCTGATCAGCTACAGCGTCGACTCACCGCTTGGCCGCCTGTTTGATCACGCCATCATGCCAAAGCTCGGCGATCGAAATATCAAAACAATCTATGAAAATTCGATGTCGGGCACGCTGTTGAACTGGACATTGCGCGGGACTGGCATTTGCTGGTTGCCACACAGATTTGTTGAAGCTGATATCGAGCAGGGCCGACTTGTGCTCGCCGGTCCGGACACACTGGCGGTTGATTTGCGCATCTCTATTTTCAGCAAACAGGACACACGCTTTGGCACGGCGCAAGACATATGGCGCCATCTGCAAGGTCTGCAAGCCAACGCCTGATCGGTAGATATGCCCGTCAGAAAGCCATTAACACCGATTTTCCGCGATAGGTTTGCACAACACTTCAATACCATTATCAAATGTCGCGATTTTGATTTATTTGACTATTAATATTGACATAGCATCCAAAAAACATTTTTATGCAACGAATATTCAATAATTCATTTTTGCGACATGTTGCCTTACACTCATCCTTTGACCGGATCAGCCAGCCCATTATGGGATCGCGACCAGCTTCTTGGCCATCTCGGCTTGCCTGCCACCGCGGCCAGCTTAAAGCGCGTTGAACGGGAAGCATCGCAATCTGGCTATTTCCCCGCTTTGCTGCAGCCCTCGGATATTCGCGACCAGAATAACCAGCCGCTGTTGGCCAATCTGACAGAGGCTGAGATTGCCGGGATCAAGGCACGCCGCGGCAAATGGCTGGCGGTGCAACGCTGGCAACAGGCGGGCAAGCCCGACATGATCTGTGCAAATGATGGGCGTGGTGGCCGGCAATGGATGTTTGCCGAAAAAGACACCTCGCCCGCCCGACAACTGGCCGAATTCTGTCAATCACTCTCGGCACAATCAAAGCAGCCCATTTTGCTGTTTTTGCATGGTGAACTCGCCGCCGAACGCCTGCAGGTAGCGGCGCCTCAACCGCTGAAAGTGGCAAGGCTTGCCTATCGGGAAATCTACAATATTCCGGCACTATCGCAGGGGGCCGGCACGGTACCGGGCAAAGAGCCCTCGCATCTTGACCGACTTGAGGCCGAAAGCATCCATATCATTCGCGAGGTTGCGGCCCAGACACACAATCCCGTTATGCTGTATTCCATCGGCAAGGACAGTGCGGTGATGCTGCATCTTGCCCGCAAGGCATTTTGGCCGGGCATCCCGCCCTTTCCGCTGTTGCATGTCGATACGGGTTGGAAGTTCCGCGCCATGTATGAATTCCGTGACAAGGTGGCAGCAGGCACGGGCATGACGCTTCATATTCACCGCAACCCTGACGGGATCAAACAAGGCATAAACCCGATTGAGCATGGCTCGGCGCTTCATACTGACATCATGAAAACACAGGCGCTGAAACAGGCGCTGGATGCGGGCAAATATGACGCCGCCTTTGGTGGGGCACGCCGTGACGAGGAAAAAAGCCGGGCCAAGGAGCGGATTTTCTCGTTCCGGACAGCGGCACACCAGTGGGACCCGAAGAACCAACGTCCAGAATTATGGAACCTCTATAACACGCGCGTGGCAACCGGCGAGTCGATGCGTGTGTTTCCGCTCTCCAACTGGACCGAACTCGATATCTGGTCATATATCTATCGCGAGTCGATACCGATTGTACCGCTTTATTTCGCGGCAGAGCGGCCTGTGATCGAGCGCGATGGCACCCTGCTTATGGTGGATGATGACCGCTTGCCACTCTTCAAATCGGACAAGGTGGCATTACGTAAGGTCCGCTTCAGAACGCTTGGCTGCTACCCCCTTACGGGTGCGATCGACAGCGAGGCCGACACGCTTGAGCGCATCATTCTGGAATTGCTGACCGCAAGGCAATCCGAGCGGCAGGGCCGCACCATCGACAGGGATACCCATGCGTCGATGGAACAAAAGAAGCGCGAGGGGTATTTCTAGCATGACAGCGCCTGACAATATGCCAGCTGTGACTGACGTGACCGCCTATCTCCAGCGTCAAAACACCCTCGATACGCTGCGCTTTATCACCTGCGGGTCAGTTGATGACGGAAAGAGCACGCTTATTGGGCGGCTTCTCTATGAAGCGCATGGTTTGTTCGATGATCAGGTTGCCGCACTGCAACAAGATTCGCGCCAACATGGAACTCAGGGCAACGATATTGATTTTGCCCTGCTTGTTGATGGGCTTTCTGCTGAACGCGAACAAGGCATAACCATTGACGTTGCCTATAGATTTTTCTCCACCGACAGGCGCAAATTCATCGTCGCCGACACCCCCGGACATGCCGAATATACGCGCAATATGGCGACAGGCGCATCCACGGCCACACTTGCCGTTATTCTGGTGGATGCGCGGCAGGGCATTCTCGAACAAACCCGCCGACATTCGATAATTTGTCGTCTGATGGGAATCCGTGACGTCATTCTGGCGGTCAATAAAATGGACCTTGTTGATTACGACAAGATCATCTTTGATGATATTTGCCGCGCCTATGAAGACTGTGCCGCACCATTGGATTTTACCAGCATCACACCGATTGCCTTGTCTGCCCTGCGCGGCGACAATGTCATGACGCCTTCGTCCAACATGGGCTGGTATAATGGCCCGACACTGATGGCGAAGCTCGAGACCATTCCCCTGCCTGACACGATCTCTGATGGCGGCTTTGCCTTTCCGGTGCAATCAGTCAACCGTCCGGATGCAAATTTCAGGGGATATAACGGCACTGTTCTGCGTGCCCCGGTCAAGGTTGGTGATGCGGTACGTGTATCGCCAAGTGGCGCCACCTCGAAAATCAAAGGCATTTGGCTTGCCGGCGCCGCCCTCGAAGAGGCAGCCCCCGGGTTGAGCCTCACGCTGGAGCTTGATGATGCTGTCGACATCTCGCGCGGGGACGTGATTGCCGCAAAATCCCATCCTGTAGAAACTGCCGACCAGTTCGCCGCGGATATTGTCTGGATGAGCCAAACTCCCGGCCTGGTCTCTCGCAATTACATGCTTAAGCTTGGCAACCAGACGGTCACAGCAAGCCTGACAACGCTGAAGCACCAGATCGATGTCAATAGCGGCCAGAAACTTGCCGCCAGCAGCCTTGCCCTCAACGAAATCGCGCATGTTTCAATCGCCGCGCAACGCCCGCTCTGTTTTGATGCCTATGACCAATGTCCCGCACTTGGCGGCTTTATCCTGATTGATCCACAATCCAATGAAACCGTGGCCGCCGGAATGATCCGCTTTGCCTTACGGCGGGCCAGCAATGTTCATCGCCAACATTTGGAGGTCAACAAATCCGCACGCCGGTCCCTCAATGGCCACGGATCAAAAGTGTTCTGGTTTACCGGTCTTTCCGGATCAGGCAAGTCGACCATCGCCAATGAATTTGCCAAGCGCCTGCATGATCAGGGCATTCGGACATATATTCTTGATGGCGACAACATACGGCACGGGCTGAACAAAGACCTTGGTTTCACCGATGCTGACAGGGTCGAAAATATCAGGCGGATCGCCGAAGTGGCGCGCCTCATGGTTGATGCCGGTATTGTTGTGCTGACGGCTTTCATCTCACCGTTCCGCGCTGAACGCGATATGGCACGCGCGCTATTTGACGAGGGTGAGTTCGTTGAGATTTTTGTCGACACCCCGCTTGAAATTTGCGAGGCGCGCGATGCCAAGGGTCTCTATAAAAAGGCCCGGCAAGGTGAGATCCCCAATTTTACCGGTATCAGCAGCCCCTATGAAGCGCCGGAAGCTGCCGAGATTCACCTTCACGCTGGAGACGCCAGCCCGCAGGAGCATGCTGAGCAATTGCTGAAAAAAATCTTGCCTGACCTTGGCAGCTGACGGCTGCTTTAACACCTGTAACGCTCAGGGATAAACAGCGCCCCACATGGCACTTTTTTGCCTGAAGGCGTTGTTATCTTACCCCCTTGAAATTTGTTTTTATGACCCTAAATCAGTAGTGTGACGCCATAACGGGTCACATTTCCAAGACCAACGCTGCCGCCTTGCTTTGAAAAGGAGACGACAGCATCTCGCTTGATAAAGGAGAGCAAAATGACTGTATTTTCAACACCCCTCGCACGCCAATTTGTTGGGTTCGACAGCCTGTTCGATGAGGTCAACCGCCTTGCCGACATGAAAGAGCCAAACTATCCGGCCTACAACATTGCCAAGGATGACGAAGAGCATTACCGCATCGAGGTTGCGCTCGCCGGTTTCAGTGCCGATGACATCAACATCCAGACCGAAAAAGGCGTGCTGACGATCGAAGCCAGCAAGGCTGATGATGGCGGCAATTACCTGCATCGTGGCATTGCCCAACGGGCCTTCTCAAAAATGTTCCGGCTTGCGGAATATATGAAGGTTGACGATGCCCAATTTGTTGACGGTATTCTGACCGTGTTTTTGCGCCGGGAAATCCCCGAGGCCGACAAACCAAAGCAGATCAGCATCAGCAATAAGGCAAAGCGCCTGACCAAGGCCGCTTAAATCCAGTTACCGGCATTGACCGGTGATGATCGACATGTTGAAAGGCGACCAGCGATATTTGGTCGCCTTTTTTGCTGCGAGGTCCGGTTTACCTTGGTGGTGCGTTATCTGCCCGAATGAAGCGCGCGTAAGCTGAACCAACCCATAACCACCAAAGGGAACACTAGGCCAAATGACCAGCGGATACCGAAGTTTTCTGCAATGAACCCTAACAAGGGCGGGGCCAGAAAGAACACAACAAAGGTCAGTTGAGACAATGCCGCAACATTGACCGCAGGTGATCTGTCAGTGCGGCGGGCCGCCGCCGACACGGCCAGCGGAAAGATTGCCGCGTTACCCGCCCCCAGAAGCACAAACCCGATTAACGCCATCGCCGGAGTTGGCGCGAAGGCAACCATGATCACCCCCAGCCCAAGCGCTAAAATTGACCAACGCGCGATGGTTTGTGGGCCAAAACGCTCTACCTGCTTGTCAGCAAAAAATCTGACAACAAACTGGCTCAGCGCGCCAAGTGCCAACGCCATACCATTGACGAAAGGTGGTGTCGCAAACTCATCGCGCATGAAAATCACTGACCAGTCCATCCCGGCGCCCTCCAGAAGCATCGCTGGCAATGTCAAACCAACAAGCATCAAAATCGGGCGTGTCGGGCGCGCAAAACGGACATTTTGCCCCGCTTCATCTGGTTTGGCTGGTGCAGGGCTGTGCACAGACACAAGAATAAATGCAGACAGGCATAGACAAATCAGCATTCCGGCAAGATGCGTTGACACCCCGACCCCGGCCTGTGCAACGACAGCGCCAAGCAAGCCGGCAAAAAAGAAACCGAGGCTCCAGAATGCGTGACTGCGGTTCATGATGCGGCGATTGATGGCATGCTCAACGCGATCAGCCTCAACATTCAGTGCCACCTCAAGAACACCGATGGCAAGCCCTGCGAAAAACAGCCACCCGAAGAACCCCCACGGCCCGGTTGCCATAGAGGCAAGCAATTCACCACTGCTTATGACAGCGACACCGGCAACCATCACCGGGCGAAAGCCGATAAGTCGCAGGACCTGACCTGCCATCAGCAAAGACAATTGGCAACCAAAGGCCGCGCCAATAATCGCCATGCCAAGCGTATCCTGACCAATGCCCATTTGCAGTTGAACGTCCCCGAGGCGGGGGAAAATTGCACCAAGCGACAACGCATAAAGGCAAAATGCGAAATAGACACCCTGTTGCGGTGACAAAAGCTTCATTTCACCCGTCCTTGTGCAAGATCATACAAGATACTCTGACCAAATCTCTGGATGAGTGCCTTTTGCGCTGTGATGTTAGACGGTTTTGAAACTTCTACAACAGGCATATTTTTTGCATCCCTGATCGACAGAGAGGCAATAGAGCAGGTTTCAAGATGAGCTTTTCCTTGGACTCCGAAAAGCGTGCGCAATATATCAGAAGCGGACATCTGTCGCGCTTTTCACCGCGCTCAAGAAGCTATTTGGCCGCACTACCGCGTCTTTTTCTTTGGCTTGGTATTTTCACCATCGGCCTTGCCACCCTGACGGCCGTCTAGACGGGCTGGCACCGCGCAACGCCCAATTGGGTTGACCTTGCGTTCGCACAATGTCTTAAAGTGACAGTCGGTCGTTTCAACAGGCCTTGGGACAGATATTTCATGCAGCTGCAGATGCGCCATACCGAGATGTGCCACGCTGGCAGTGTTGGCAGACAGGATATGAGATGAGCCTATCCGACTGGTTTTCGCTGGCGTTGATTTGCATTCTTGGCGCAACGTCACCCGGGCCCAGCCTTGCGGTCATTATCGCCAGCACCCGAACCAACGGACGGCGCGGTGGTCTCTATGCATCACTTGGCCATGGCCTTGGCATTTTTATATATGCGCTGGTTGCCGCAACCAGCCTGTCCTACATCATCACCAATCACAAGCCAGCCTTTGATCTGCTTCAGCTTGCCGGTGCCTTCCTGCTGCTGTGGCTTGGCGGACGTTTGTTTCTGGCCGGAATGAAGGCACGCCCGACTGACACCGGCGAAGTGGCGCCACCTCGCCCCGGCAGCAGCTTTACCAGCGGTTTTGCCATCGCCATCCTGAACCCGAAAATTGCTGCCTTCTTTGCGGTTCTGTTCAGCCAATTCGTGGCGTCAGGGCAAGGCACCGGATTACATATCGCGATGGCGATGATGGCCGGGCTGATTGATGTGGCAGCTTATGTTCTGATTGTGTTTGCGCTCAGCGGACAGCGCCTGCGCCATGTCCTTGACCGTCATAACAACATCCTTGATTTGTTGCTTGGGACGTTGCTTCTGCTCTTGGGGTTGAGTCTGATCGCGTCACGTTTACTGGATTGACGTGACGATGCCGAAGCCGTAACCCTTGGACATATCGGCTGACAGGATTGCTATGGGGCCGCGAGAAGCCCGCCGTCTCATGGCATGAACGCGAGGGAATATGGAAGCTGACCAAGGCCAGAGGGAATTGGACAAACTATTGGCCGCCGCCCACCATTTCTACCAAGGGTCGGCCGCCATGCAGGCATTCGCCCCGTGGCCGGATGATCTGCAGCCAGCTGGCCTGTTACCGCGAGACATACCCGCCACCGCAATCATCGCTGGCTGGCAAGATGACGACAGCCTGCACAAGGCTGTACAGGCAGCATCCCCGCATATCCATTGGTCTCATGGATACACCGAGGCAGAAGTTGGTCGCGATTTTCTGGATGGTTTCGGGTACCTTGAGCTTTACGGACCCTATGGTCTGTTTCACTCGGCGAAAGGGCGGGGCTTCATTTCTTTCTGGCGTCGCGGCCTCGATTATCCATGGCATTATCACGAAGCAGAAGAGCTATATGCGATCGTCAGCGGCACTGCCCGGTTTGAAGCACATGGCGACAGCCCGGAAATTTTGCGCGCAGGCGATACAAAATTTCATCATTCAAACCAGCATCATGCCATGCAGACACCGGATGACCATGTCCTCACCTTTGTTCTCTGGCGCGGCAACGCCATCACCGAATTTTCCAAAATTGTCACGTGATGGAAGCGCAATATTGTGCGACTGGCGCGCTGGTTCCGTCCCATTGCCTGTCACAAGACAGCTATATGGCTATTTACCACTCTATTTGACGCAAAATAGCGAGGTCACGGTTGAGGGCGTGAATATCTTCTGCCGCTCTTGCGATGTCACGGCTCAATGCTTCGCTGCGTTCTTCCAATTCGGCAATCAGACCAATCACATCCGCCTTGGTTTTCTGCGGTAATGGTCCATCACCTGTTTGCCCATCGAGCAGATAGGACATCGAAACACCCAAAACGCCAGCCAAATGCAGCAATTTGTTTGAGCGCGGCTCGGACCTGTCCAACTCCCAATTCTTGATTGTTTTACTTTGCACACCGCTGAGTTTCGCGGTCTCGCTGACCGTTAGACCCTGGCGTTCCCTTGCCTCTTGCAAACGCCCACCCAAAGTCCGACTGTCACTCGTGGCACTTGTCACGCTGCCTCTCCCACTTTTCTAAATACGTCATTCAGACGCTTTTAGAACATTTACGTGACCGATTGCTGATTGTCAAATATCGACCAGCCAAACATATTCTGGCAACTGGCTGATCCTCTCTCAAACCAATGACGCCAGTTCCGGGTATCGCCATCAAAACCCTCAAGCCGACACTCACATCTCGGCGACAGGATGCAAATCGCCGGACGGTTTGGTAAATTCACCAAGGGCCACAGAGTCCAGCAGCGCATGATGCACCGCCTCAATAACAGGCGTCTTCGCGCTATCGATGCGATGGACCAGTCCAAGTTGCCGGATCGGCGCATCATGCCCAAGTGATATCCCCGTAACCGGCAGCGGGTTCATATTTCGCACACAACGCCGTGGCACAATCGAAACGCCAAGATTGGCCATAACCATGCTCGCAATGGCTTCAAGATCCTCCAGTTCCATGCTCTCCTGAACGACAATCTTCTGATCCTGAAGCCATGTTTCCACCAGTTGTCCGACAAGCGCGTTCCGATCAAAGCGGATAAACGGATAGCGCCGCAACAGCGACAATGGGTCGTCATCCTCGGTATCAGGCGGCGCCATCAATTCCAGCGGCTCATCCGCTATTTTCAGAAAATTCAGCCCCTGTGGCAGCCCAATCGGGCGGGTGACAATGGCAGCGTCAATCTGACGCCGGTCAACCTGCTGCAAAAGGGCCGCGGACAATCCGGGTTGCACCACCACATGCAAACGGTCAAATTTCACCCGCAAATTGGATAGCGCCAGAGGCACAAGGCCGGTCAATGTTGTCGGCACAGCCCCAAGGCCAAATTCGCCGTCAAAACCTGCACCATCAACAATATCGACAATGATATTGTCATAGGCACGAACCACAGCCTCGGCCTTATCGGCAAAGGCACGGCCCAGCGGCGTCAATTGCGGGCTACGGCGCCGCCGGTCAAACAGCTCAACACCCCACTGCATCTCCAGCATCTTCATCTGCTGGCTGACGGCGGCATGCGTCACCAGAACCGCGTCGGCGGCCGCGGTGAATGACCCATGGTCACGGATTGCAAGCAAGGTGCGAAAATGACGAATGGACATCAGTCAGCCTCCCCATCGCTCTAAATTGTAAGTATTTCTTTCACAAAAGGTAATATTAATTTTCTTTTAGTTAGAATCTTTTTATCTATAATTTGGCTGTCGGGCATGCGTTATCTCCACCATCCGACAGGAAAGGCAATCTCTTGGAACAGCCCGAACAGTTTTTGGATGTGTCAATTTGGCGTGAGCAAAATGGCGAAGGTCATTTTGAACAGTTTCAGGTGCCGCGCCGCGAGAACCAAACAATTCTCGACATTGTTGCATGGGTCCAACACCACGCCGATCCAACTTTGTCATATCGCTTTGCCTGTCGGGTCGGCATGTGTGGCTCGTGCGCGATGATGGTCAATGGTGCGCCGCGCTGGACCTGCCGGACACATGTGCAAAAAGTGGCCAAAGATAATCGCCTTGAGATTGCACCCTTGCGCAACCTGCCGGTAATCAAGGATTTGGCTGTGGACATGGACCCGTTTTTTGACAAATGGGTGGCCGCAGACGCCGTTTTTCAACCAAGCGCGACAAGACATGATCCGATGGCACGCATCGCACCGGATGACGCCATGCGCATCACCGCAAGCGAGGGCATCGAATGTATCAATTGTGCCGTTTGCTATGCGGCATGTGATGTGGTCGCCTCAAACCCTGAATATCTGGGGCCAGCGGCGTTGAACCGAGCCTGGACACTTGTCAATGACAGCCGGGATTCCGGTCAGGACAAGCGCCTGCATGCGGTGGCGCAAAATGGTGGCTGTCACAATTGCCACGCCCAACAGGGATGCGCGCAATATTGCCCGAATGAACTGAACCCGACAGCGTCAATTTCCGGACTGAAGCGGGCTACGGCAAAATCCTTTTTTGGCAGGTCTGGATAGATGTTGAACCTGCGACTTTACATGGCGCAACGCCTGACGGCCCTGATCATGGCGCCACTGGTTCTGGGGCATCTTGCCGTGATGATCTATGCCGTACAGGGTGGGTTGAGCGTGGCAGAGATTCTTGGCCGCACCCAAGGCTCGCTTGCCTGGTTTCTGTTCTATGGCACCTTTGTCGTTGCGGTGGCCGTGCATGCCGCAATTGGCCTCAGGGTGATCGTCTTTGAGGTTCTCGGCCTCAAGGGTATGGCTCTTGATCTTTTTGCATGGGCCGTCTTTGTCATATTGCTTGGGCTTGGCGCCCGGGCGGTGTGGTCGGTTACCTTTGCCGGAGGTGTCCTATGATCCGCCCGCATCGCACCCACCCGCTGTGGTTTGCCTTTATCCTGCATCGATTGTCGGGGGCGGGATTGGCGCTGTTTCTGCCGGTACATTTCTACATGTTGTCACTGGCGATCACTGATCCCAAAGCGCTGGACGGGTTTTTGCAATTCACCGATCTGCTCATTGTCAAAATTGCTGAATTCGGTCTGGTATTTCTGCTTGCCGTTCACATCTTTGGCGGATTGCGGTTGATGGCAATGGAATTTCTGCCGTGGAACCCTCGCCAAAAGACCCTTGCCGCGACATCTGTGGCTTTGGCTTTCTTTATCTCAACCAGCTTCTTTCTTCAGGCGGTTTGACCCATGCTTGCTTCATATGACCGTCATGACACGGATATTCTGATCATCGGCAGCGGCGGCGCCGGATTGTTCGCCGCGCTCCACGCCCAGCAAGCGGCCCCGGACGCCAAGGTGACGATTGCGGTCAAGGGGCTGATTGGCAAATGCGGCTGCACAAGAATGGTGCAAGGCGGATACAATGTCGCATTGGCGCCGGGGGATTCTGTCGAGCGCCATTTCATGGACACGATCATCGGTGGCAAATGGTTGCCCGATCAGGACATGGCGTGGAAATTATGCGAAACGGCGGTTACCCGGGTTCATGAACTGGAAAACGAGATTGGTTGTTTCTTTGACCGAAATCCGGATGGAACGCTGCATCAAAAGGCCTTTGCCGGCCAGACATTCGATCGCACGGCACATAAAGGCGATTTGACCGGCATCGAAATCATCAGCCGCCTGATGGAACAGGTGTTGTCACGCCCGGTTGAGCGATTGCAGGAACATCGCGCCATCGGTTTGATCCCGTCACGCGATGGCAGTGCATTGGCCGGGGTGTTGTTTATCGACATGCGCACAGGCCGTTTTCGTATGGTCCGGGCAAAGGCCGTATTGCTGGCAACAGGTGGCGGCCCGACAATGTATAAATATCACACCCCATCCGGCGACAAGAGCATGGACGGGCTTGCCATGGCGATGCGCCGCGGTCTTGCCTTGCGTGACATGGAGATGGTGCAATTCCACCCGACAGGATTGCTTGCCGGTGCCGGTACGAAGATGACAGGAACCGTTCTTGAAGAAGGGCTTCGCGGTGCCGGCGGCCATTTGCTCAACGGCGACAAGCATCGTTTCATGTTCGATTATGATGATGCTGGTGAACGGGCGACACGCGATATTGTCAGCCGCTCGATCTATGATGAAATGCGCCAACAACGCACCTCGCCGCATGGCGGGGTCTATATTTCGATGGCGCATCTTGGCCCGGCTTTGGTGGCGGAAAAATTCAAGGGCATGGTCAAGCGGTGTGCCGACAGCGGCTTTGACCTTGCTGGTGGCCTTGTCGAGGTTGTGCCAACCGCGCATTACCTGATGGGGGGAATCGTTGTCGATACGGACACCCGTACCAGCCTTCCGGGTCTTTATGTTGCCGGTGAAGATGCTGGCGGGGCGCACGGCTCAAACCGGCTTGGGGGAAATGGTGTTGCCAACTCGACCGTCTATGGCGGCGTGGCGGGTGATGTGATGGGTCGTGACGCGATGCAGATCAAGACATTGCACGATCCGGACGAAAACATACTTGATGAGGAAATGGCACGAGCCACACTCCCGCTTCAACAAAAGCCGGGGGATCTGGCAGGGCTTCGCGAGCGGTTGCTCGATATCATGTGGGATGATGTCGGGGTGATGCGCGATGCTGGCGGCCTTGAGCGTGGCCTGTCACGCCTTGCCGAAATTGACGCCGAGCTGTCATCTGTCGGTGTTGCCGCCGACAATCTGGCATTCAACCTGTCATGGCATGATTGGCTGAACCTGCGAAGCATGACCGACATGTCGAAGGTGATTGCCAAGGCCGCTCTGTCGCGCGAGAATTCGCGTGGCGCACATTTCCGCGAGGACTTTCCGGATGCCGGTTCGTTTGACAAATCCTATTTCACCCTCGCAACCGCCGATGATGCCGGAATTTCTGTATCGCGGGCACCTGTTAAGTTCACTATCGTCAAGCCCGGAGAGACATTGCTTCGTGAGGACGAAGCCGAAACCCTTGTGGGGGCAGCCCAATGATCGACATTAACCTTGTCCAGAACACAGCCGAAGTGCTGATGAAAAAAGCCGCCATTGAAATTCCCGATGATTATCTAAGCGGCCTGAAAGTGGCTGCCGCGGCCGAAGATGGCGATCTTTCCAGCTTTGTGCTTGAGGCCATGCTGGAGAATTACGAAGCAGCAAAAGAGGACAGCCGCGCCATGTGCGGCGATACCGGCTGTCCGCGCTGGTACGTAAAGATGGGCAATGAGGCACAGATTGAAGGCGGCCCGATTGCACTGGAAGCCGCGTTGCGCCGCGCGACGGCAAATGCCACCTCTTCGGTGCCGCTTCGCCCGAACCGCGTTCATCCGTTGTGGCGAACAGATCATGACAACAATGTCGGCATTGGCGCACCGGAAATCGAATATGGATTTGAGCCGGGTGGCGATTGGGTGGATCTGATCACTGTGCACAAGGGCGGGCTGTTTGGCACCGACTACCGGATGCTGTTCCCGAGCGATGGCATTCAGGGCATCAAGCGCTTCTTTCTCGACTCGCTGGTTGCTTTTGGCAAACGCGGCCTTGCTTGCCAGCCGGCAATTATCGGCATTGGCCTTGGCGGGTCCAAAGACACCTGCATGGTGCTTGGCAAAAGGGCGGCCTGCCTTCGTGTTGTCGGGGATCGCAACCCCGATCCCAAAATCGCCGCGCTGGAGGCCGAACTCAAAGAACTTGGCAACAATATCGGCATGGGGGCAATGGGGTTTGTCGGCAAATCCATGGTGATCGATTGCAACATTGAAGTGGGGTATTGCCACACCGGCGGCATGCAGATGAGCGTTCATGCATTCTGTCTGTCGTCACGGCGTGCGGTGGCGCGCATTCATGGTGATGGACGGGTCGAATACCGGACCGATCCTGAATGGTTTACGGAATATCAAAGGCGGGAGACAGTCGAATGGCAGATGCCACAGGCCGAAAGAAAATCCGGCTAAGCACCAACCCGACACCCGAAGCGCTGGCCGCGCTGTCAATCGGCGACATTGTCTATCTTGACGGCACTGTCTACACCGCGCGTGAGGGTGTCTATATGCGCGTTATTGACGAGGGCGTGGACCTGCCGCTTGACCTTCCGGCGGAATCTGCCGCGAATTTTCATTGCTCGCCCGCCGCAACCCAGCATGATGACGGCTCGTTCGCGCTTGGCGCGGTCACGGCAACCGCATCATTCCGCTTTTCAAAATGGATCGGGCCGTGGCTAGAGACATCTGGCGCCAAGCTGATCATTGGCAAGGGCGGCATGAACCCCGAGGATTACCGCACACATTTTGTCAAACACGGGGCAATCTATCTGACCACGGTTGGCTATGGCACCGGCGCGTTACTTGGGCGCGGTGTGAAGCAGGTGCGCGCCTTGCATTGGCGCAAGGAGCTTGGCCTCGCACAGGCGATGTGGGTCATCGATGTCGAGAATTTTGGTCCCTTCATCGTCGAGAGCGATCTTGCGGGCAATAGCCTGTTTGAACGAGAGAACGCAAAAATCGCGGCCAATCTTGATGCCGCCTATGAAGGCACGAAACCGGCTGTCCTCAAGCGCTTTGGTGAAACCGACGACCGCGGCGATGAATTGATCTGAAGCAATGGCGCAGGCCTCTTGCTCACCGGCTTAAAAATGTGATGCAAAATCACAATTGACCCCGGCAACCATGATCAGATGTCCGGGCTTCAAATGAACGTTGTTTTCAATTAAGAAAAAGTGGTGCCCAGGGGCGGATTCGAACCACCGACACGCGGATTTTCAGTCCGCTGCTCTACCAACTGAGCTACCTGGGCTTTCAACAGCTTAGTCGTCTGGCATAACAGCCGGTCACACCTCAGTCACAACTGAGGAGTAAAACCATGGCATCTATCCGCAAGCGTAACAACCTCTGGCAAGCTCAAGTCAGATGCAAACACACCGGCTCAACTTCAAAGTCTTTCCATCGCAAAACTGACGCCGAGAGGTGGGCAACGGCCCAAGAGGCTCTTATGCAGTCTGGACAGTGGGAAGATAAGACGACAAACAAACACACTATTGGCGACAAGATGCTCAGATACTTGGATGTCGTCACCCCAACCAAACGAGGTGAGGCACAAGAGACACGGAGGCTAGAAAGACTGCTGCGTGATAGACGCCTGATGAGTGTTCGTCTCACCCAAGCCAAGCCTTGCGTTTTTGCTGACTTCCGCGACCAACGCATCCAAGACGGTGTTAGAGCCTGTCAGTATGATCTTGTCTTGCTTCGTCACGCTTGGAATATAGCCCGAATTGAGTGGGGTTGGTCTCTGCCCGACAATCCAATCAGTTTGATCAGGATGCCAAAGAACAATCCACCAAGAGAAAGACGATTCAAAGAAGGCGAGTTTGACTTACTCAAGGCGGCCGCTACTAAGTCAAGGTCGTGGTATGTCTGGCCAGTCGTCGTGCTCGCTATAGAGACGGCAATGAGGCGAGGTGAAATCCTTGGTCTTCGATGGGAGCATATCGACCTAGACAAGAGAACAGCTTTTTTGCCCATGACAAAGAATGGCAGGTCAAGGCAAGTGCCATTAAGTGAGGTTGCCATCGAGCAGCTCATTAAAGCACCCAAGGATACGGATCGTCCCTTCCCCGTGACTGACGTGGCGTTTCGTCAGGCTTGGGACAGGCTTCGTAGACGAGCGAACATAACCGACCTCACCTTCCATGACCTCAGGCATGAGGCTATTTCGCGGATGTTTGACGGCGGGATGAAGATACACGAGGTAATGGCAGTCAGTGGACACCGGACAGCTAGCCAGCTTTTTCGATATGTGCAAACATCCCACCCTTAGTCTGGAATAACCATAACAAAGCCAAGTATGAAGGGATTGATCTTATGTACCTCGATGTAAAGCCAGATGGATCAATCACACTTAATGAGGCCGATGATTTTAGCCGATTTGAAATCCGGTCCTCGATTGATCTTGCCCCAGGACACCTCAGCGACAATTTCTTCTCGATCGCTGAGCCGACTGACGACAACAGGTACTGGGTCAACGCTGTTGCTGTTATGCAGTTGTCATCAAAATCAGATGACCCAGAATGGTGCACTGCATTTTGGACGATGCTGGAGAAGGCCGAACCCTATGGATTCGCCGACGTTGACCAAAAACGCATCAAGTCCCATGTGAGAAAATGAGGCAGCGATTTCCTCATCGCTAGGGTCACTCCAAGGCTGAGCTGCAAATGTGTCGTTCAACTTGCGCCGACAAAGTGGACGCGTTTCTGGGCCTGGTCACTTTTTGGCCTGTTTCAAAATGCCACATATCATTTCCGGTTGAAGAGGCGCAAGTTGTCTTGGTCAGACAGCGGGATAGGGATGCGAAAAATCACCTGAGATCGCACCTGCTGTCTGTCCCGACCCCCTTCACAATATTGCAATCAAATGCTGCGTCTCTCTTCCGCAACCACTCTTTGCGAGAGTGGTCCAATGGCGACGCTCAACGATTAGAAGCATGAGATTCCAGAGGCTCAATTGACAGTGACTTGTATTTAACGTCTTCTAGTAACGCTTGCGAGACGAGACGACATCAATATTGAATTTTGCGCGTTTCTTGATCCGTTATCTCAACATTAAGAGTAAAAAGAAGGGATACCAATGTCTCGCGGCATGACAATATTGACGCCGCCTTTCCTTTTTGCGCGTTTCTCTCGATCCGTTATCTCAACCCACAGCAAAGGCACATAACAAATGGATGTTAAGGGAAGAACGGCAATCGTTTTTGGAGGCACGTCAGGAATTGGCTTGGCCACCAGTGTTAAATTGATGGCAATGGGAGCATCAGTGACAGCCGTCAGCCGCAATCCGGCAAAGTCTGACCTACCGGAGACTTTGAAAACGGCTTCTGTTGATGTCTGTGACGCGGCAGCGGTTGAGGCTTTTTTTAATGATCAGGCAGAAATTGACATTCTGGTCAATTCGGCCACTGGCGGAAGCCGGGCGATTGGCCCCTTTGCGGAGATGAATGTTGATGGGTTTAAAAACTCCTTTGCAAAGTTGTGGGGCTACAGTCATGTACTCAGGTTTGGCATCGACAAAATGGCCGAAGATGGCTCCATCGTTCTTGTTAGCGGAACGCCCGCTCGAAGGTGTAAGCCGGGCCTTGTGGCGCTATCTGCCGTTGGTGGGGCTGTGGAGGCCCTTGTCCGCGCGGTTGCTCCTGAAATCGCGCCAATCAGGTTAAATGTGGTCTCACCCGGCTTCATTGATACGCCTATGGTGTCACTGAGCGGAGCTGAGAGAGTGGCTCATTATGAAAAACTGACAAAAGATCATGCCATTGCCCGCGCCGGAACCGCAGATGAGGTTGCAGATGCAATTTTGTTCGCGATACAGAATGACTTTGTCACAGGTACAACAATTGACGTGGATGGTGGCTGGTTGCTCTCTTGACAAGGCCATTATCAGGTTTTCTTGAAAATCAGGAGTTCAGCAGATGTTGATGAACATAACTGTCCAAACGTTCAAAACAGAAAACGAATTAGAGTTAAGCGTATCCCGCTGGGATGCTGTAAAGGACCAATTCATGCCCCGATTTCGCGAAGCGGGCCTGACACGGTATTCATGCACGAGGATTTGGAATCGGCAGGGTCAGTACCAATTGGCTTTCGTTTTCGAATACAGGGACAAAGAGGCTATGGACGAGTGCCTTCCAATATGGAAAGAGATAGAAAAAGAATGGAAACAGAAAATCGAGAATGTTACGGTTGGTTATCGGGGCGTTCTCATTGACCAATACGATTACAACTGAAAAATAACACCTAATTGAAGTGACTTGGCGCACCGATGCCACCAGAGCAAAGAGGTGATGCGTAATTTCTTGCTAAGGCTTTTGATTACAACACATGATGCAAAAATTGCATCACTGCAATGCTAAATCAGCAGTATTTGTGTTCACACATCTAACTTAACATAATGACGATGCCAACGCATTGCCTTGCCCCAACGAGGCATAGTGTTGGCAGTACGATGCTCAATATTGTTTCCTCTGTATCGAAACTTTACCCCTGTAGGTAACCCCTGCAGGGGTCTTTTTTTGGGTTTGCTAGGGCAGTCAAACCGACAAATAAAGACACCCCTGCATCAGCCGCCTCTAAAGTTGATGCCATCATCATGACCTCATGTCACTAATGCGCTGCCAGTCGTAAGGCTCACAGATCGATGCTTCCAATCGTCATGATGGTTTTGCCCGTTACAGACATTGTTTTTGGCGATAACGTCTGAGTGAACCTGCTGATATTTTCTGCAATCAGCTGTTCAATCGTTTTTTGGGTCGCTTCGTCGGGAAATTCCCAAATGACGGTGCTGACGTGAGGGGTTTGCTCATTTTTGATCGCTCTAAAACGAACATTAGGAATGTTTTCAAGTAATTCAGGCCATTTGGTTTGAAGGATCGACTCAAAGAGTTCACATTCCTCAGCAGAAGGAAACGTTCGAATAAAAACTTTGATGATCACAACACTACCACCTTCAACACAAAAACGAGGCCCAATCGAGCCTTTGACTATGCAGCCTCAACATTCGTGTCGCAAGAGTTAAACTTAAAGTCATTGTTATTGAGTTTTGTGGGGCAGAATCCGACCCTCTTCATTCAACATGACCAGTTTCTGGCTGCAGTGTAAGTGCATATTTAGGACATAGTTTGACGATCTATGATTATAGAGTGGTGTCAGAATTTTGTCGCGTTTCAGCGCCTTTTCTTGAATCAAAATTAGGTGTCGATTGCTGGCGATTTGAGACTCGCTGGCGGCCTTACGCGCCTGTTTTATACTTCTTACCTGCGCTAACCTTAGCCGCCCCTCAGTGACTCTTAAATCGCCAGCAATGGGATGCTGAGTTGACTGCTAGTTCACTTTCAGCCGTGGCTCGATGTTGGCCCTTCTGAAGAATTGTTCTTTGAGCGTTTCCATCGCAATTTGTTGGTCCGACTCACGCACAATGATGCTGTCGTGAACCGAGAAACAAGGGATGCCATGGGAGTGCATCAGCTCAGTCATTGTCCCGATGATGATTTCGCTTTCGATGAACATCAGGTCAGCCCAGGTTATCTTCTGTGATGGCCAGTCGGCTAGCATGGGGAAGTGGTCGAGGATGACAGGCTGAAGTGACGTTACCGTCATCTTCTTTGGTCGTTCAATTCCAGCTGCCTTGATTTCCTCAATGGCGTTATCCGGCCACCTTCGTATGGAAACCATGATGACCGATGGTGGCTGTTATCCAAGCCTTCACTATGACCCTGTTGTAACCACCCACCGAGTAAAGGTCGTTCCTATTGGGCAAGGGATGATCTGAAATGCCATGGAGTATGGTGAGGTAGGAAGCGTTGATGTCAATTTCGACAACTCCTTCACCACCTATCGTCATCTTCTGACGTCGGTCTTCTTGATGGTCTGGTAGCTGTAGTCGCCGACACCATAAAGACGACCACCCCACTGGAAGTCGAAGCCGTCAACATCACCTCTGGCAAAGAGCCTTCGATAGCCAGAGAAACCTCCAACCCCTAACTCAAAGTCTGCAAGGAAGCTGTTCAGCGCCTTCACCTCAGCTTCCATCGCCCAGCTTTTCTCGGTGTGCTCGAACTTCATCCGTTTGCCGGTAGCCTTGCGTCCAAACGCCTTGGTGGACTTTGCTCTGACCTCAATCACCTTCCTGGGCAGTTGGTGGATGAAACGTTCTCTCGCTTGCCCTTGACCAATTCCTGATGCCCTCGCCATCGACACCAGGACCTGCGTTGGCTGAACTGAACCTTGATGCAGGAGACAAGCCATGGAAGCCTGGGGATGGAAGGTGGTGGTGGTCCTTCATTGAACTGCCGATGATGTTTGATGTCGTTCACCAACGACCTTTAGCGTTACGGCCCAAAGAGACAATCATGAGACCAGCTTTCTCCATCGGTGAAGCTTGGTTTAGGTGTAACTATCGGCTTGAACGTCTTGTAGCCAACAGGCCGGTCTTCAAAGGCAGCAGGAGACAAGCCATGGTACGACCAGCCATTCTCCTTGACCTCCACCGCAATCAATAGGTCGCCAACGATAAGACCAACCGCTGACCTGAAGGCAGCCATGTCTTTCGCTTTCCGTGCTCTCTGACGCTGTTCGGCTTGCTCGATGATGTTGATGATGTCGTTCACCAACGCCTTCGCCTCAGGCGACGCAGGGGGACACATCAGTCCCATGTACCTTGCGTCTGCTATCTCTTTGATGTCGTAATCAGCCATAGTCTTCTTACGGTTACTAGTACACCCGGGTCGCCTCCAGCCACTCTAGCTCACATTATTATTATTATTACTACTACCTCTCCTTAGTAAGGAACCTGGGACCCTAAGTCGACGACGGGGCAGGACACTCATCATCAGGTGATCTAATTACGTGCTGTCGAACATCAGCGGCTACCAGGTGTTGACCTGGATCGGGTCGAGGTTGTTGCGGTGGTGGCAACGACCACGGCCCCTCCGTCAAAGACGCTTGTCGAACCAGTCGAAGGTGTGGCCTCCTCTTCTTCAGGGTGTAGCGTGGCCCAGAACCCTCATCTCTGGGCGGAACGACGATAAAGAGCGAGATGGGCTTGGTACACGCTGAACAATTGGAACAGCACCGGGAGAGATCAGAATAGGATCTGCCCAAGTGGGGAGGCTGATCTAGCCATCCCTCTTTTGGCGTCGCCGCTATCGCCATGCAGACCAGGTTCACCGTGTAGCCATAGAGCAGCGGCAGCATGGAAACGGCCAGCGCAGGTCCCATCGCGGCAACGCTGTCCCAAGCGCCAAAGGCATTTCCGGAAATAGCAATCAGACCGACCAATGCTCCAAGCCACCCAAAATAGACTGCACCAGCACCAAAATTCTTGGGCATCTGCAGCGGTTCATTCTTCAGCAACGCAAATCCGAGCGCACCGCCGAATACGAAAGTCGCACTCATAAAGTCGTTGTAAAGATGCGGGCCAACATGAACGATGGCACCGCCGATAATTCCAAGGCAGATAATCAGTCCAAAATACTTCATCACTTACTCCCCAAAAATAACCATCATTAGTCATGCAAAGCCTAGCACACGTGCTGGGTCGATTACAGTCGGCTCCGGCCTATCGGAAATAGGCAAGAGGCAGAGTTGGCCTGTGTTCTTGCCCTAGTGCGTTCTTTTGTATTCGGGGTGATGTCGATGATAGCTTCCATCAGTGTACCAGAGGCAACAAAGATGATAGGGTGTTTCAAATAAGGAGTGGCTAAATGACCAATACAACCATGATCAACTATTCTACCCGCGATTTCGCGACTCAAGAACAGTTGGAGCTTTACTTATTGCGGCAAGAGAAAGCCTTCTCGCCAGAAGTCATCAAACTTTTCACAGATGCGGGTATGCTTCGTCGAGTCGTCACTCAGATTTGGAATAAAGAGCAGTCATACAGGGTTGGTATAATCTTCGAATACCGAAATCAGGACGCCTACGTTGCCTGTCAGGCCCTTCTCAAAGAGCATTATCTCCCGGCAGTCGAGGGCCTGACCACCAAGGTTGTCGGATCACGTGGCGTAATCGTTCACGAGTTTGTTGCAGACGACTTTCAAGACTGACCACCTCAACAACAACCAACGACACCTCTTGGCTCCTCAAACGCATGGATAGGACCACAGTTGGAAATCTTGTTAAATCAGCCGCAGCCAATTGCTGTTCACACCATAGCGGCCGTGGTGGCAATCGTGCTAGGTGGCCTTCAGTTGTGTATGAAGAAAGGGGGAGCCGTGCACAAAACGCTTGGCCGTATTTGGCTTGGCTTAATGCTGCTCGTCGCAACCACTTCGTTTTTCATACATGAAATTGAGTTGTGGGGGCTATACAGCCCCATTCACCTCCTGAGCATCTGGACGATTTTCTCAGTTGGAATAGCTATCTATTACGTGCGTGTTGGTAATATCAAACGCCATAAGCAAGTTATGTTGGCATTTTATTGATGGTAATTCTGACAGGTTTCTTCACGTTACTGCCTGGCAGAGTCACGGCTTGAATCAGATTATCTTGTCTTAACAACAATCAACGACCCCTTTAATCCCCCTTTTTGAAACAGCTGTTCGTCGAACCCACTGGGGATGTTGTTTGTCGTCCATGGGACCCAAGCGAACCAGTTTCGGTCACACCTCAGTCACACACGCTTTGACAAAAGCGGCTGAATCGCTAAAATCTAAGGAATTCACATTGAGGTGACGACCGACAAAACTGTTGTTTTTCTTGGAAAAAGTGGTGCCCAGGGGCGGATTCGAACCACCGACACGCGGATTTTCAGTCCGCTGCTCTACCAACTGAGCTACCTGGGCTTTCTGTCGATGCCGCTATCCTATCGGGGATGCCACCGCAGAACCGGATAGGGGTATAGCCGTTGCGCCACGCGCTGTCCAGTCATAAACGACGATGATGCGACAGCCTTTAAAACCCTCACCCTCGCTTGGTGACGGGGCCTTGTTCACTCTGTGTCTTCACCGCGTTTTGCGCGCGCTTCAAGCTCGGCCGCCATCGCATCAATAATGGTGTCGTCCGCCGCTTCAACAGCGGGAATGGCGTATTGCCCCTGAAACCACCGGCCAAGATCAACATCGGCACAGCGCGACGAGCAAAACGGACGCGGACTGCGCTGACCCGGGCTGGCCGGGGCGGCGGCTGGCGCGCCACATGTTGGGCATTTCAGCCCACCTGTTCCGGCATTTGGCGTTTCCGGGTGTTTGCCTGTCATCTGGTCATCTCCCCCACCATCTTCCCTAGCGATCCCCTAGAATATTCGCACGGCGCACATCTGACGACACTACAAGCGTCACCTCTCTGTCAAGCGCAGCCATTGCGGCCGCTCCCGGGCCGTCAAGCCACGCCGCCATCAGCGGTGATATTTCAAGACGCGGCTGCACCAGCGTGGGACGGCGGGCGATCTCTCGCAAACCGGCAAGCGCCGCCATCATGCCATCATCAGCGGTGCTGTCGCCAAGCGGCATCCGCCCATGCGGAACACGGCATTCAAGCAAACCCCCACGGCTGCGGCCCAATATCTCTGGATGTCTTGGATCTTCGGCAAACGCGGCGGCCAGCGCGGCGGCAAAGGCTTTTGCCCGTGTCGGGGCCAATCGCGGAACATCAATTACCAGCAGGCCAGACAGCCCGCGCAGACGAATTTGATGTGCAAGCTCCGCCGGTGCCTCATCAATCAGCGCCTCTATCGACCCGCTTTTACTGTCCAGATCGATCGCGGTAACGGCATGTGTGCGTTCAATCCAGATCTGCCCACCTGATGGCAGGCAGGCCGGTACCGCACTTGCGCGCAGCATTGCCGCTTCATACAAATCATCAAACTGATCCGCCATAATGTCGGACCGTACTTCAGCGCCGGGCGCATGGAACAAAGCACGCGTCAATGGATCACCGCCATCATAACGACGTCCACAATCAATCTCATCCGATGCCTGCGCCTTCCAACTGTTCAGCAATTGTGCCAGCTCATCATGCAGACGCTGCGATGATACACCCGTAGCGCGGCGCCGCAGAATAAGCCCAAAACCGGCGGGCAACGCCGTGGTGATATTGGCCTTCAGGACGCTGGCCTCATCCTCTGCCAGCGCCTGCGATGCCTGAACGCCCTCGCTTTCCGGCAACAACACCATAAACGCACCGGCGAGACGCGCGCCGACAACGGCCTGCCATGGCTTTTCCTCGCGTGGGGCGGCGGTAATGGTGATGTCAACAATCTGCCCTGTCGCCACCCGATCCCGCCGGTTCAACCGAACCGAGACCGGCGTGCCGTCATCAAGACGGGCACTGGCTCTGTTCTGCGATGTGAAAATCTGATCGATACGAAGGCGGTGAACCTCGCCAATACGGTCTGGCGCGTGGGCAAATTCATGCCAGATTTCTGCCACCCTGCCACCGGCCATGAACATAAGCCTGTCGAGCCCGGGGCCCTTGTCGACCCAAATTTCATCGACCTTCAAACCGTTGTTTGAAGCGGCCATCAGCCGATACCCCTGAGCATGGCCGAGATGTCATAGAGGCTGAAACCCACAATATTGGAATATGATCCATCAATATGGCGGATATAGGCGGCAGCAGGTCCTTGAATGGCATAGCCCCCGGCCTTGCCCTGCCAGTCTTTTGTGGTGATGTATTCGTCGATGTCCTGCCGTGACAATCGCTTGAAAATCACCGTGCTTTTAACAAGCCTTGATCGAAGTCGGCCATCTCTGGACCGCAAGGCAATGCCGCCCAGCACCCGGTGACGGCGCCCAGATAACAATGCCAGACAGGTGCGCGCCTCATCCTCGGTCTCGGCCTTTGGCAGGATACGCCGCCCACAGGCAACAACCGTATCACCGGCAAGGATCACCGCGTTTGAGGGCAAATCATCGGGCCATTCAACGGCCATTGCCTTTTCCCGTGCCATGCGCACAGCATATGGCCCGGGCAGTTCGCCGCGCTGCGGTGTCTCGTCTATATCGGCAGATATGACAGCGGCTGGCTCGATGCCAAGCTGTTGCAAAAGGTCACGGCGCCGCGGTGAGGCCGATGCCAGTATGACCGGCGGCATGTCCATCAGCCCATGCTCCCCATATTGGTCATGCGCGAAACCCTGATCGCATCAAAAGCCAGAATTGGCCTCGATACAAACAACGGCTATTTGAAACGGAACGTGATCCGACCCTTGCTGAGGTCATAGGGAGTCATCTCGACATTCACCCTGTCACCGGCAAGCACGCGGATACGGTTTTTCCGCATCTTTCCGCTGGTGTGAGCCAGAACCTCATGGTCATTGTCGAGCTTCACCCGAAACATCGCATTCGGCAGCAGTTCGGCAACCGTGCCGGAAAATTCGATAACGCCTTCCTTGGCCATGTCAGCCTTTCCAATAGCTGTCGCGTAAAATTGCACATAGAGATGGCCAAAATTGGCCGAAAGGTCAAGCTTTTACTGAAATTTCAGTCTCCAGATACGCGCCAAGCTTGCCTGCAATGTCATCGCGTACAGCGCGATAGGCGCGCAAACGCTCCTCACGCGAACCCTCAAGATTGGCCAGATTATCAACTGGCCAATAGAGCGTTTGGCAATCCATATTGCGCGTCAGTTCAAGTGCCCGATCATGCGCTTCCGGCGAGAAAGAGATGATCACGTCATAGAATTCACAATCCAGATCATCAAAAGATTTTGGCACATGGTTGCCAAGGTCATAGCCTGCTTCCTGCATTACCGAGATGGCAAAGCCGTCCGGCGCACCCGGCGCCACACCGCATGAGTCGGTGAAAATCTTTCCCGGAAATGCCGCCTTGACCATCGCTTCGGCCATGGCAGATCTGACGGCATTGACGTTACAGGCAAACAAAATTGATGACACGTCCCGCGCCGGTTCAATTTCAATCGTCACTGCCATGCTCATACCCTTTCATATGTGACCCTCGTTGCCGGCTATTTCGACTGCAACACGCAAATCAGCGTGAACAGACGTCTTGCTGTATCAAAATCAGTTTCGACCTTGCCCTGAAGGCGCGTCTGTAACAGCTCTGAACCTTCGTTATGCAAAGCCCTGCGGCCCATATCAATCGCCTGAATTTGTGAGGGAGATTTGGTCCGAATGGCGTCAAAATAGGTTTCACAGACCTGAAAATAATCGCGCATCACCCGCCGCAATGGCCCCATCGCCATAAAGAACTGGCCAAGGCTGATATCTTCTGTGTTGCATATATCAAATCTTATATGACGGCCCTCGGCCCGCAAATAGAGATGAAATGGGCCAGCCTGTCCGACAAGTGAAAAATTATTTTCCTCAAGAATATCGTAGATAGCTATCGCACGCTCATGCTCGGCCTCGGCCGAACGGCGCGGCGTTACCGCCTCATCAAGCTCTATCTTGACCAGCCGGTCGCCGCCGATTGGCGGATCTTCCTCAACATTGTCCTTCTGATCGTTGGCCATCCGTGCCTCACCGGTTGGTCCTGATCCGCATCGACAAGGCGTGTGCGCCAAGCCCCTCACTGTTCGCAAGTTCGATCCCTGCCGGCGCGATGCGACCAAAACTATCCGCGTCACATTCAACGGTAGTTGTGCGTTTCATAAAGTCAACAACGCCGAGACCGGAGGAAAATTTAGCCGTGCGGGCGGTTGGCAACACATGGTTCGGCCCGGCGACATAGTCACCGATGGCCTCTGGCGTATAACGGCCAAGAAAGATCGCCCCGGCATGCCGAATTTTGTCGGCCCAGTAACGCGGGTTCTCAAGCGCCAGTTCCAGATGCTCGGCGGCAATGGCATCGGCAAGTGCCGGCATCACATCAAGCGATGGGACGGTGATAACCGCCCCATTGTCGCGCCATGATTTGCCAGCGACATCTGCCCGCGCCAATTGCGGCAGCAACGCCTCAACCGCCGCCTCAACGGCGGTGGCAAATGCCGCATCATCAGTGATCAGGATTGATTGCGCCGCCTCGTCATGTTCTGCCTGAGACAGCAAATCAGCCGCAATCCAAGATGGATCATTTGCCTTGTCGGCAATCACCAGAATTTCCGATGGCCCGGCAATAGAATCAATGCCAACGGCGCCAAAGACCTGCCTCTTGGCAGCGGCCACATAGGCATTCCCTGGCCCAACGATCTTGTTGACCGGGGCAATTGTCTGGGTGCCAAAGGCGAGCGTGGCAATGGCCTGCGCCCCGCCAATCTTCCACATCTCTGTTGCACCGCCAAGTGCCGCCGCCGCCAACACCATCGGGCTGACATACCCATCCGGGGCCGGCACCACAATCACCCGCCGCTCAACACCGGCAACCTCGGCTGGAATCGCATTCATCAACACTGATGATGGATATACCGCCTTGCCCCCCGGCACATAAAGCCCGGCGGCATCGACCGGCGTATAGCGCATGCCCATCGCCACACCAGCCTCATCACGATAATCAAAACCGGATGGCAATTGTTTCTCATGAAAGGCCCTGATCCGCTTTGCCGCAAGTTCCAGCGCATCCCGCAAGGCAGGCTCGAGCGCCTCAAGCGCCGCCTGCATCTGGTCACGGCCAATTGCCAGATCGGCAACATCTGACCGCGACAGACGGTCAAATTTGGCGGTTAATTCCAACAGCGCAGCATCACCACGGCGTTGCACATCAGCAATGATCTCCGCCACCGCCGCCTGAACATCGAGGCTGGACTCACGCTTGCCTGCCAATAGCGCGGCAAAGCGATCTTCAAAATCGGCCGCCGAATAATCCAGTCTGATCGCCATCTTGATTTGTCTCGCCTTCTTTTAATATGCGGCGCCTGAACATATGGCGCGCCGCGACACGCAACGGCTTTCAAACATATGCTTGCCAGCAAGCTGTCGTTTTCACACCAACCGTCTTCACGCGTGTGGCGCGTTACCTAACAGGAATTGTAGCAATTTTCCAGCCTATCGTCAGCCGCACCCTGTCGGCCAAAATCTGAGCTGCCATTTTCGGAAGCTCTGGTCGGCGGCTAATCCAAAGCGTGTTGCGGTTGCTGCATTGTTGGATGGCTTGCCTCGACATCCTGAACGATCACATCAATATCATCGACAATCAAACGTAATGCTGCCGCGCCGGAAAAGGTCAAATTGATCTCGACACGATCATCTTCGCTGGTTTTGCTGGTGATCGCCAGAAGGTTGAGGAGCGCCATTTCACGGCGTGCCGGCATGCCGTTCTGCAATACTCTATGCACACCCTCAATGCGCACACCGCAAAGGCTTCTCTCGTGAACCGGATGTCCGTCCTCAGCCGTAACACCGGCGAGTGGCGGACGCTCCCAGCAAAATCGATTGGCGATAAATATGAAGCATCTGGTCCCATGATCATACAACATATCCGCACCCGGGATGATGGCGTCCTGAAGCAAGGCCGACACCACTTCTATATCGGCATTGTCTTTGGCAAGAAGGCGCAGGGAAGGCACCGTTTCATCCGCGTTTGATTGGGGCAAATCCTGCATCTGATCTGGGGTCTTATTCATCTTCATCATCGC
Organism: Alphaproteobacteria bacterium; assembly: GCA_038147495.1. Taxonomy (GTDB): domain Bacteria; phylum Pseudomonadota; class Alphaproteobacteria; order Puniceispirillales; family Puniceispirillaceae; genus MED-G116. The sequence goes on from JAYQTT010000003.1 coordinate 255,318, forward strand.
CGCCATCGCTGAGACGTTCAATTCTGGCACCACATTGGCCGAGTTTCTTTTCGAGGTCACTGTAACCGCGATCCAAATGATAGATCCGGCTTACCTCGCTTGTTCCCTCGGTTGCAAGCGCCGCAAGCACCAATGAAACCGACGCCCGGAGATCGGTTGCCATCACCGGCGCCGGGGTCAGGTTTTTGCGCCCGCGAACCAGTGCTGTGCCGCCATCGACCTTGATATCTGCCCCCATGCGAACGAGTTCGGGAACATGCATGAACCGGTTCTCAAAAATCGTCTCGGAAATTCTTGACGAACCATCGGCCACACTCATCATCGCCATGAACTGGGCCTGTAAATCAGTGGGAAATCCGGGGAATGGATCGGTAATAATGTCGGCGGCAGAAACCCTTTCGGCGGCGCTGAAGGTCAGGCCGTCATCACCCTCAACAACATCCATTCCGGTCTCGCGCAAGACATTGATCAGCGCGTCCAAATGGCGTGCGTTGGCCCGTTTCAACGTCAGCCTGCCATTTGTAATGCCAGCCGCAATCGCATAGGTGCCAGCCTCAATCCTATCGGCAATGACCGCATGCCGTGCGGTTTTCAGGTTCGTCACACCCTCTATGATTATTGTGTCGGTGCCATGGCCGGTGATTTTTGCCCCCATCGCATTCAAACATTCGGCCAAATTGGAAATTTCAGGCTCGCGCGCGGCATTCACAATTTCCGTCTGCCCCTTCGCCAGCGCCGCCGCCATGAGCGCATTCTCGGTCGCGCCGACAGACACCATCGGGAACACCACCCGACCACCGGTTAACCCCTGCGGGGCGCGTGCCTGAATATAGCCATCGGCAAGCTCAACGATGGCACCAAGCGCCTGCATCACACGAATATGCAAATCAACCGGGCGTGTGCCGATGGCACATCCTCCGGGTAATGACACACGCGCCTCACCATAACGGGCCAGCAAAGGGCCCAAGACCAGAATGGACGCCCGCATCTTTCGGACAAGGTCATAAGGCGCATCCAACAGATTTGCCGTGCCCGACATTGTCACAACATCGCCATCCCGCTCAACGGCAAGACCATGATGCCGCAACAAACCCTCCATCGACAGCGTATCAGCCAATCTTGGAACATTTTCCAGAACCAGCCCATCGTCAGACATGAGGCCCGCAGGCAGCAATGTAAGCGCCGCATTTTTTGCCCCGCTGACGATGATCTCACCATGAAGCGGTAGGCCGCCCTCAATACGCAATCTATCCATTGCTTTTTGCTCCCGGGGCGGTTTGTTCTGTACCGTCCTGCCCGTCCGTATGACGCGTCTTTGGCGCATTGTCATCTGCGGCCCGCGCCCGCGCCTGCGCCTTGCGCCTGAACAGATTTTCCCGCAGCGCCTTGGCAAGCCGATCATCATTTTTGCTTCGATGCTTCGCCTGATCTTCCGGATGCGACGGCTTTGTCATATTTCCCCCGATGACAAGTGATTTGCCAGAATAGGTACCTTCGAATTGTCTCGTGAACGGCTAGCATCACAATATGGACATATTGTGGCGATTTACCGCCTGATGTAACATGGGGTAAACAGGCTTCCTGGTAAAGACCTTTGCCATTATTCGGTACCACGGATGATCCGAAAATCAATGTGGCGGGCTGGTATGAATAATTCGACAGATCCCAAACAAACGGATGCGGTGAAACCATCGCAGGGCAGGCGATATATTCTGCCCGGCGTGCTGGTCCTTGGATTGGCTGTATTCTTCCTCTCGGGCGCCCATGAATTTGTCACCTGGCAGGCGGTGGCGGACCATTACGGCGCGTTGCAGGGTTACGCCAATGAACATCTGTGGCGCAGCTATATCATCTTCACCCTTGCCTATGGCGTTGTAGTTGCTTTTTCATTGCCGGTGGCGCTTCCAATGACGCTGGCTGGTGGGGCCATTCTCGGCTGGCCGGCGGTCATTCTGGTGATCATCGGGGCCACGGCAGGTGCCGGTGTTGTCTTTATTGCCGCAAAATCGATCTTTGCCGATGTTCTGCGGACAAAGGCTGGTCCATTTCTGGCAAGGCTTGAGGCAGGGTTCAGCGAAAATGCCTTCTCCTACCTGCTTGCCCTGCGTTTGATACCGGCGGCACCATTCTGGGTGGTGAATATCGTTCCGGCCTTCACCAGAATGCAGCTGGTGCCGTTTCTGCTGGCAACATGTATTGGCATCGCACCCGGAACCGCCGTGTTCATATCAGTTGGCCGTGGCTTTGATCATATTCTGGCAAGCGGCACAACGCCTGATCTTGCTGTCCTGACGACAGCGCCAATCCTGTTACCGCTGGCGGCACTTGGGGCGCTGGCTTTGTTGCCCATTGCCTATCGCCAGATAATGAAGAACCGAAAAGGGGCACGCCCATGAACAAAATCAGCACAGATATCTGCATCATTGGCGGCGGGTCAGGCGGGCTCAGCGTGGCCGCGGGTGCGGCGCAGATGGGTGCCCGCGTTGTTCTTTTTGAGGCTGGTGAAATGGGTGGTGACTGCCTGAACAGCGGCTGTGTTCCGTCAAAGGCGCTGCTGGCAGCTGGCAAGGCCGCACATCACACCACCGGCCGTCCCGAGATGGGCGTTACCGGCGTTCCGGCAAGCATCAATTTTGCCGCAACAAAAGCGCATATCGCCGAGGTGATCGACAAAATCGCACCACATGACTCGGTAGAGCGTTTCACCGGGCTGGGTGTAACCGTGATCGAGGAAAAGGCACGTTTTACCGGGCCGCGCAAGGTGGCCTCGGCAACGCATGAGGTCACAGCAAAATATATCGTGATTGCCACGGGTTCGACACCCTTTGTGCCACCAATTCCGGGGCTGGACAGCGTACCCTACCACACCAATGAAACGATTTTTACAGATCCGGAAAAACCCGCGCATCTGGTGATCATTGGTGGCGGCCCCATTGGCATTGAGATGGCACAGGCGCATGCAAGGCTTGGCTGTCAGGTCAGCGTTGTGGAGGCGCTGACAATCATGGGACGCGATGACCGGGAATTGGTCGGGATCCTGCGAGACCGTCTTATTGAGGAGGGCATCACCATCATTGAAGGCACAGGCGTTACCGGCGTCAGCAAGAATAGAGATGGGATCAACATCACCCTTGGTGATGGGCGTGAACTTCATGCCAGCCATCTTCTTGTCGCAGTTGGTCGGCGGCCAACGCTGGACGGGCTTGGTCTTGAAGCTGGCGGCATCGCCCACACACCAGCCGGGATCACCACCGACAAGCGACTGCGGACAAGCAACAAGCGGGTCTATGCCATTGGCGATGTCGCCGGACGGGCTCAATTCACCCATATCGCCGCCTATCACGCCGGTATTGTGATCCGCAATATTCTGTTCAAACTACCGGCCCGCGTGAATGAGGCGATCCACCCTTGGGTGACATACACCGATCCTGAACTGGCACATGTCGGCCTGACCGAGGACGCGGCAGCGGACATGTGGGGGGCTGACACGATAAAGGTCATCCGCGTGCCAATGTCGAATATCGACCGGGCCATTGCCGAGCGGCGCGAAGAGGGCATGGTCAAGCTGGTGGTTCACAAAAACGGTTCAATCCTCGGGGTGAGCATTCTTGCCCCAAATGCCGGTGAAATGATTCTGACATGGGTTCTGGCGATCAGCACCGGACAGAAAATTGGCAAGATGGCCGGAATCATCGCGCCCTATCCCACCTTTGGCGACGCCAGCAAACAGGCTGCCGGAAAATTCTTTACCGAAAAGCTGTTCAGCGACCGAACACGGCGCATTGTGCGCTTCCTGATCCGGATCTAGCCGATCCCACGCCCGCCGGAAAAGCCGCCGCTTGAACCGTTGACGGGGCAAAAGCCGACCAATCACCCGATGAACGCGCCATAGGGTTAAAACGGTGTGGAAAAAAACTTCACTTCCCGACAGCTTTCGTGTAATCCATGCGCGTTGATGGTGACGCTGCCATAGCTCCAGCGGTAGAGCGCACCCTTGGTAAGGGTGAGGTCGCGTGTTCGAATCACGCTGGCAGCACCATCAGTTTGCCCAATTATCACTCCCGTTTAAACTCATGATGGGGGCAAGCAATGCCGTTTAGATCGATCATTATTTCATTGGCTTTTGCGCTGTCACTGATCACCGGAGGGGTGGCGTGGGCCGAATCAACATCTCAAGGCGGCGGCAACACCGCAGATGCGGCCGGAAAAAACTCCAGCCAGCCCATAATCACACACAACCTGGGCATTTCTCGATTGAAGTACAACTGGCCGGGCCAGTACCCGCGCCAACGGTCATACTATCGCATGGGAGTGGCGGTCTCTGGAAACATCAAAGGAATTGGGCCGCGTCATTGATTGAGGCTGGTTACAATGTGGCCATGATCGACAATTTCACCGAAAAGGGTGTCGAACCGCATGTTTCCAAGGTCGATATCAGGACCGTACCAGAAGAGCGTCAAAGATATGCTGGCTACGGCCAGCTGGGTCATGGCGCAACAATGGCACAAGGGCAAATTAGGCGTTATCGGCTTCAGCCAGGGTGGATCGGGCGTCAATCTTCTTGCCTTACAAGATGCAAAAATCTGAAGCTGGCCGGGGATATGATTGTCCATCTTCGGCGCGCTGGTGTCTTATCACCCCGGTTGCGGCATCCGTTCGGCGGCACTGACCTACCCTGATGTGCCGATCCAACTGCATCTGGGCAAATTGGATGCGTTGGCAGAGGTGATGTGGTGCGAGACAGGGTTTCGTAAAATGAAAATCTCGAGATATTCATCTATCCGAATGCATCATTCATTTGATGTCGAGGTAAAAGACTGGAAGAAAATCGGCTTTATCCCTGCCACCGGAAGAATGTGGGAGGCAAAGATTGATCCGACGCCAACAAAAAAGTCGGGAACGGGTGTTTGCACATCTGACAAACATCTGGAAATAGCGATCAAGTTAGCCGATAAGGTCTAAACGCGGATTGAAATTGATGATGGCGGCACGCGAACATCTCACCTACAAGCAAGGCGCTGCCATCTTGCTTGTCGTCGGCATTTCTATTTTCGGCTTCTCGGACAATTTGACCATGCTCGTCTCCGATGATGTGGGCGTTGGCCAATTCCATTTCAGCCGGTCTCTTTTCGCCGTTTTCATGGTTGCGCTTCTTGGAAAGCTGCTTGGGCTTTCAATTATCCCAAAATTGTGAGCTTTGTTCTTGTCAGAACATTTTTCATGGTTGTCGCCATCTTCCTGTATTTCAGTGTCCTGCCGATGATACCAATCGCCGAGGCAGGTGCAGGATTATTCACCTCGCCGATATTTGTTCTGCTGTTCTCGGTCATATTCCTGAAAGAACGTACTGGCTGGCGGCGGATTTCAGCCGTCATCACGGGAAGCTGCGGGGTGTTGTTGGTTCTGCGGCCGGGAGGCGAAGGCTTTCCCTCTCTCTCTCTATCATCTGCTACTGGTTCATCGGGTGCCTCCTATGCGTTGGGATCAATCATCACCTTCAGATACCTCAGCGATGAGAGCCCGCTTGCCATCCTGATGAGCTTTATCGTCGCCATCGGCCTGTGCGGCGGCGTCTTCTGCCACGGATTAACGGTGTTTCCCGTCTCAGAAGAATTGATCACGCAGGCAACCCTTTCTGTACAAGGGCTGGCAAGCGGTTGATAGCCTGCCCTGGATTTGGATGGGGGTGATCGCGGCAGGGGCTTGTCTGGCACTTTCATCGATGACGCGAGCCTATCAAACCGCCCAGTAAACAAGCTATGCCGCGATCTATGAATATGCCTAATCTGATCTCTTGTCGGGATTTTCTAGCTGGGCGTTCTGGGGCGTGATCCCGGCATGCTGGAGCATCGCCGGAATAGGCTTGAGCAATACGTAACTGAACGGCTACATC
>JAYQTT010000004.1:0-11212 GCA_038147495.1 Alphaproteobacteria bacterium
CGCAACCATGAAGACCCTACCAACACCGCTATCCATTTGGATGGCGGTTTTTTGTTGCCCGGATACCGCCAGTTCAAGTATCGCCGCAAGGCCACCCACAAATTGAGAGACTTGAAGCTTGCCATGGCCATCATGACATTGCGTTTGGCTCTTGATGATGGAGTTACTTTTGTTTGAGCTGCTGTTGATAGTTATGGCACGTCACGCTGCGGCTGGTCGAGATACTGGTCATCTCGGGTCTTGTTATGGCGCAATGCGCGCCGGCCAGCGGACATCTGGGATGGTAGAAACAGCCTGATGGTGGTGAAAGAGGCGACGGGACTTCGCCTTCAATTGTATCAAAGCGGACAAGCTCATCATCATCCAGCACCAGCTTGGGCACCGATCCGAACAGCGCCGCTGTATAGGGATGGGCAGGATTTTCAAAAACTTCATCAACCGGCCCCAACTCGACAATCTGGCCAAGATACATGATCGCAATCCTGTCGCTGACATGCTGCACTATAGATAGATCATGACTGATGAAGATTGTTGTCAATTCAAGGTCACGGGTCAGTTCCAGAAACAGGTTTATAATTTGCGCCTGAATGGACACATCAAGTGACGCGACAGGTTCATCACATATCAGGACATCAGGCTGCATGGCCAAGGCTCTGGCAATTGCGATCCGCTGTCTTTGGCCGCCTGAAAACTGGTGCGGATATCGGTCAAGCCAGACAGGATCGAGACCAACCCGCTCAAACCACTTCGCGGCATAGGCATTGGCCTCACTTTTCTTGGCAAGCCCATGGGCAATGGGCCCTTCGGCAACCGTTTCCCCTACTTTCATGCGTGGGTCAAGGCTGGCGAAGGGATCCTGGAACACTGTCTGTACCCGGGTTGTTGCCTTGACACCGTCCTTGATTACCGGGCTGCCATCTATCAGAACGGTGCCGGAGCTTGGCGGCAATATTCCGGCAATCAAGCGGCCCAATGTTGACTTGCCACAGCCGGATTCGCCAACAAGACCTACCGTTTCTCCTTTGCTGACAGACAGTGACACGTTGGATACGGCATGAATGGAACGGGTTTCAACAGTCGCCCCGAGTTTCGATGCGATCCTTTCCCCGGTGGTAAGGTTTGGGCCGAAGACCCTGCTGATATTTTCGAGGCTGACAAAATCAGTCATGATGACACCTCATCCATATGACCGACCGGGTCGAAACAGCGCCATCCTCTGTCTCCATGAATGGTGAGTTCGGGTTCATGCTGACACCGCGCGGTCGCGCGTTGACATCGGGGCGCGAACGGGCATCCGGGGGGAAGAGACAAAAGTGACGGGGTTGTTCCCGGGATCTGCTTAAGAGGTGTACCGGGTGTGGTCATGGCAGGTAAGGAATTCATCAAGCCGGCCGTATAGGGATGGCGGGGGTTTCTCAGCAGGGTCGCCGTCGGCCCCTGTTCGACGATCCGGCCTGCATACATGACGGCTAGTTTGCTGGCGAGGCTTGATACCACGGCAAGGTCATGGCTGATCCAAATCATTGCCGTTCCTGTTTCGGCTGCGAGAACACGCATCTGTTGAAGGATTTGTGCCTGAATAGACACATCAAGCGCGGTTGTGGGCTCATCAGCAATGATAACTGACGGCCGATGGAGAAGCGCGATGGCAATAGCAACTCTCTGTCGCATGCCTCCGGAAAATTCATGGGGGTAGGCGTCCAGCCTTGCGCGCGCCGAAGGAATGCCAACCTTTGACAGCAGATCAGTTGCACGATCTTCAGCGGCACGAGCGCTTGTTCTTTCATGCGCGGCAATGGCCAGTCGCATCTGCCGGCCAATGGTCAGGACCGGATTGAGGGTGGCGATGGGGTCCTGGAAAATCATCGAGATTTCACGGCCACGCCATCCGCGCAATTCCGCGTTTGAAAGGCTGGTCAAATCCTTGTCTTTGAGCGTAATGGAACCGCTTACAATGCGTCCGGGTTCATCAACAAGACCAAGAAGTGAAAATCCGGTGACGGTTTTGCCTGAACCGCTTTCACCGACAAGGCCCATAATTTCACCCCTGGCAAGATCAAAGCTGACATTGTCGACCGCCTTGACCACCCCTGTACGGGTAAAGAAGTGGGTGGTGAGATTTTTTACACTGAGGACAGTTTCGGTCATCTGCGTAACCTTGGATTGAACTGGTCACGCACCTGATCACCAACAATGTTGATGGCAACGATGAGGATGATCAAAGCCACGCCGGGATAGACAGAAATCCAGTAGCGCCCACTCATCATATAGGGGAAGCCATTGGAGATCAGCATGCCAAGTGAAGGTTCCGTGACCGGCAGGCCAAGACCAAGGAAACTCAGTGTCGCTTCAAGTGAAATGGAGTTGGCAATCTGTACTGTTGCCACAACGATCAGCGGCGGTGTGCAATTCGGCAATAGATGTTTCAATATAACAAGCCGGCTTCCAAGAGGAGTGGCGACAGCGGCCTCAATGTAATCCTTGCCTCTCTCAGCCTTGGCTGCGCCATATGCTGTGCGGGCGAAATAGGCGTACTGTGCAGCAACCAGAGCGCTGATCAACTGCACCTTGCCTTGTCCAAGCAATGCCACAATCACCAGCGCCAGCAGGATCGCGGGAAAGGATAATTGGAGGTCGACCAGCCGCATGATCAAATTTTCCACACGGCCGCCGATATAGGCAGCCAGAATACCCAATGCGGCGCCGATACTGAGCGAAACAAAACCGGCAGCAAGACCAATCTGGATTGATATTCTCAACCCGTAGAATATGGCCGAGAGGAGATCCCGTCCCTGTGGATCAGTGCCTAGCCAATGGGTGTATCCGCCTGTGCCGACAAAGCCCGGGGGGCGACGGCTGTCCATCAGCGATAAATTGGCCAGATCATATGGATTTTGAGGAGATACAAAAGATGCAAAGAGTGCCAGCAGTGCCAGAAGAACAACAACAGACAGTGCCAGAACGGCAATCCTGTTTTCTCGAAACTCGTTCCAAAATCGGGCGAATGGCGAGCTTTGTCTGTTCATGATGCAACCCCGCGCCTGACCCTGGGATCAATGAGCGCAAAGATCAGATCAATCACGAAATTGATGGTCACAAAAAGAAAGGCCACAAGAATAAGGTAGGCAACCATAACAGGCCGATCCAGCACGGCAATGCTGTCGATGATCAACTTACCAACCCCAGGCCAACTGAAGATGGTCTCTGTTACCACAGCAAAAGCCAGTGTTGAGCCCAGTTCCAGGCCAAAGACAGTAATGATCGGGATGGAAATGAGTTTAAGCAAATGCTGGCGCAGTATCGTGATCTCGGAAAGGCCGGCAGCACGGGCAAATTTGATTGTGTCCGTGAGCATGATTTCACGCGTTCCTGCCCGCGCCAGACGGATCATCATGGCAAGTTTGAACAGCGCCAGATTGATTGCCGGCAGGATGATATGTGACAGACCATCCAGTGTTGGGAATGACCATGCGACACCCCCGATATCTATGGTTTGCCCACGCCCGCCCGCCGGAAGCCAGCCCAGGTTCACCGCAAATGTCAAAATCAGGATCAGGCCAACCCAGAATGATGGCACTGAAAAGCCGAGAACAGAAACGGCCATTATCGTCTTTGCTATCCAGCTTTCGGGCCGATAACCGGCATAGATGCCAAGACTGACCCCGATGACAGAGGCTGAAACAACGGAAATCAGAACCAGTTCCAAAGTCGCCGGCAGGCGGCCGCCAATCAATTCGAGAACGGGAATGTTGTAGACGAAGGAACGTCCCAGATCGCCCTTCAGCAAATTTACCAGAAAGATGAAATACTGTTCATAAAGTGGACGGTCTAGTCCCAGGCGGCGAATGACCTCATCGCGCAAATCCTGCGTGGCCTCTGGCGGAATGACAATATCAATGGGGTTGCCGATAGCGTAAACGCCACAGAAAACAATCAGGGACATAACAGCCATGACGCCAATAGCCTGCAAAAATCGCTGGATTATGAAGCCAAGCATCGGCAATCCCCGGGAATTGGGGACCAGGCAAACCTGAATGTTGCCCGGTCCCCTGAGATGGTGTTCTAGTTGGCGCTCTTGATGAAGAAGGCAAGCGTGTCTTCGTCATAGCGAGGTGTGAATTCGACACTCCCCGCCTTTGCGCCCCAGACAGTCTGAAGCTGGACGATCGAGATATAGGCCTTGTCTGCCATGACCTTTTCCATCGCTTCCTCGTAAGTGGCGCGGCGCTGATCTTCATCCATCATCCGCGCCCCTGTTTGCAACAACCGGTCGACATCATCATTTTTATATTCGATGCGGTTGTAGGCGCCGAGTTTCACATCCGGGTTATTGGAATGTGCCAGTCCCCCAAGCGTGTAGGATGCTTCACCAGTCAATGTTCCCCAGCCATTCATGAACATCGAGTATTCAAGGCGTGCTTGCGCTGGGAAATAAACAGTCTTGGAGATCGCGTTGACATTGGTTTTGATGCCAACCTGCGTGAACATCTGGCCAAGACCCTGGCAGATCGCGCCATCACCGGGAAGACGGTCGGCGGTGCAGTAAAGATCAACTTCAAAGCCGTTGGCATAACCTGCATCAGCAAGAAGTTGCTTTGCCTTGGCAGGGTTATATTCAGGCATTGGGATGTCTTCACTGGAGCCGAAGAAGCCCGGAGGCATCATTTGATTTGCCGGTCTGCCAAGTCCTTCAAGAACGATATCGACCATGGTCTGACGATCGATTGCGTGGTCAATCGCCTGGCGGACACGCAAGTCACGCAGCGGATTTTCGGCCAGTTCCGAACCATCAATAGCCCTGACGAGCGGTGTCTTTTCACGCTGATCAAGCTGCAGGTTCATGATGTAGACCGAATCACCCTTTACAGCATCGATATTTGCATCGTTTTCAAGTGCCAGATAGTCAACAGAGGAGACATAGTTGATGACATCAACCTGTCCGGCTTTCAGCGCCGCAAGGCGTGAACTGTCATTCGGGATTTCCTTGCGGATAACCTTTTCCCATGACCCCTTGCCGCGCCAGTAATCATCATTTCGTTCCAGCACAAGGTCTCCCTTCGGCTCCCAGCTGACAAATTTATAGGGGCCGGTACCAACAGCAGCCGCACCTGAATTGAACCCTTCAGCAGCCGTTTCCGGTGTGGAGTAATTTGCGGCAGCTTCTGATGAGACGATGAAGAGCCGGATGAAATCATTGGGCAGAGTTGCTGCCTGACCATCCGTGTGAATATGGATGGTGTGCGAATCGATGATTTCAACATCGGCCACTCGGCGAACATAGATTGTTGTGGTGGTTGGGCCAGATACAACCGGGATGCGCTCTATCGAGAATTTTACATCTTCGGCGTCAAAGTCCGAGCCATCATGGAACTTAACTCCCTTGCGAAGCTTGAATTCCCATGTGTCATCATCCACAGGAGACCAGCTTGTGGCCAGCCCTGGTTCAATCTGAAGATCGGTACCTGACCAGACAAGCGTGTCGAAGATATGCTTCGCCGCTTCGGCATGCGGACCCAGTGCCGAATAATGCGGGTCTATTGACTCAGGCCCACCACGAACACCCATCGTCAGCGTTTGCGCTGAGGCCACACTGGTCGCAGTTAATCCCAGCACCAATGCCATAGTTGCCAGGAATTTTTGTTTTCGCATTGTCTTTCCTCCCAAAATCAAAAGAGGCGGCGTGCCCCAACGAGTTATTGTTATATTCAGTCCCATTTGGGACTTGTCATTGCAGAATGTGAAGACTTATTCTGGCAGTCAAGTTCAATTTGGAACTTAATGTAACAAATCAGCACAGGAATTTTTGCAATGCCAGCCACACAGGTCGCGCTTGATGAAAATTATCCTAGCGATGGCCAAGATATGGCCCCCGATATGCTGGAGGCAAAACTCTGGGCGAATCCATGCCCGTTTACCTTTCGCATCAACTATCTTGCCCTGCTCTATAACACTCCTCTTTATAATTGGGTGCAGGATGTTTACGGACTGAAACGGCCAGAATATGTGGTGCTGTATTCACTGTCTTTGGCCGACGGAAGCAGCGCCCGTGACATCTCCACAACGTCCGGCTTCCCAAAGAACACCCTCAGCAGGGCGATAAAGCTGCTCGAATCCTCCGGGCTTATAGAGAAGGGTAAAAAGATGCCCGGCACCGGGCGAAAGCAGGCGTTGCACTTGTCTCAAACGGGATGGGAGATCATCAACAAGACCAAGCCTGCCTTCGAACAACAGGAAAAGCGCATGCTGAAAACGCTGACTGATGGTGAGCGCCAGATGCTGTTTGAACTGCTGTCCAAGGTTGTCATTCATGCCGAGGATTGGTCAGGCAGCTTACCGGAACATTCGTAATAGAAGTGAAAGGACTAAAGTTGTGAAGGTCGCTAACATGAATTGGCTTGATATGGAGGCAGCTGTTGAAAGGGATCAGCGCTGCATACTGCCAATCGGGTCCACCGAACAGCACGCGCAATTATCGCTTTGCGTTGACATGATTTTAGCTGAAAAAATGGCACTGGATGTGGCGGAGCCTCTCAATATTCCTGTTTTCCCAGTCATGCCATATGGTCTTGCTCCCTATTTTGCGGCGTATCCGGGCACAGTGAGCCTTCGTGTCGAAACGCTTATGGCGGTCATCAGAGATATTGTCGCATCGCTTTATCAGTCAGGTTTCAGAAAAATTCTGATCGTCAACGGCCATGGTGGCAATAACCCGGTTGGGGCATTGGCGCAGGAATTGATGGCTGAATATGGCGATATTTCGATCAAATTTCATAATTGGTGGAATGCACCGGCCACCTGGGCCATGGCCCAAGAAATTGATTCCACAGGCTCGCATGCCAACTGGATGGAAAATTTTCCATGGACAAGACTGGCGCATGCGCCGGCACCGAAGGGTGAAAAGCCGGTGATCGATATGGCATTGATGAAAGCCTCCCCTCCCGAAACAGTGCGTGACATTCTTGGTGATGGATCATTTGGCGGGCCCTGGCAACGGCAGGATGAAGAAATGGCGGCCATCTGGGAAACCGGCATCAACGAAACCCGTGAAGCCCTCGAAGGACCCTGGCCCGAGTTGAAAGGTGCTGCATGAAAAATGAGATTCTGATCTGGGGCGCGGGTGCCATAGGGGGTATTGGGGGCCTACTGGGCACGTGCCGGCCAATCGGTAACGATGGTCGATATCGTCGCAGACCATGTCACCGCCTGCCGCACCGAAGGGCTGAAGATTGAAGGCCCTGTTGAAGAATTCACGCAGGTTGTCGATGCAGTTCTGCCGGAGGATCTTGCCGGGACTTACAGCTGTGTCGTGCTTGCCGTGAAAGCGCAGGCCACAGAGGCTGCCGTGGCATCGATTCTGCCGCACTTGCGGGAAGACGGGTTCATTCTTTCCGCCCAGAACGGGCTGAACGAAAAGATGATCGCGGATCTTGCCGGCGCCCACAGAACCATGGGTGCTTTCGTCAATTATGGCGCTGACTGGATTGAACCGGGGCGGATCCTCTTCGGCAATCGGGGCGCCGTTGTTGTTGGTGAAATAGACAACGTCATTCGTGAACGCACCGAACGCATGCATAAGTTGCTTCAGATATTCGAGCCAGATGCGGTGCTTACGGATGACATCTGGGGTTATCTCTGGGGTAAAATGGGCTATGGCGCGATGCTGTTTGCAACCGCGCTGACATCTGACAGCATGACTGCAAATTTTGCTGATTTGGACCGAGGTCCGGCGCTGATGGGACTGGCCCGTGAAGTCATGCGAACCGCGGTGGCCGAGGGTGTAACTCCCAGACCGTTCAATGGATTTGAGCCAAAGGCATTCATGCCTGATGCGGCCGATGCATCTGCGTTGAAAAGCCTTGCTGACCTGGCGGACTTCAATTCCCGAACGGCCAAAACACACACTGGAATTTACCGCGATCTTGCTGTGCGCAAGCGCAAAACGGAAGTCGATCAGCAATTGGGAGTCATTGTTGATATTGCGGCGGGTCACGGTGTCGACACGCCGCTGCTGCGCCGCCTGATCGAATTGATCCATGATATTGAGGAAGGCCGCCGTGACATGTCGGTTTCCACCTTCCACGAACTGACGAGGGTGATGCCATGACCACAAGAACAGCGCTTGTGACAGGCGTTGTTGGCGGCATAGGGGCGGCCATCGCGTCGAGACTTGCGACGGATGGGGCAAAGGTGATTGTGTCTGATCTGCCTGGAGAGGCCGCGGCGGCTGCCGCAGACCGGTTGCGACTGCCGATGATCGCGGCTGATCTCGGTGATCCTCTGTCGGTCAGCAACTTGAAAGATCATCTGGTCGCCCAGCATGGGAATCCGGACATCATTGTCAACGCTGCCGGCGGGGTGTGCAATCAGATTGGAACACCTTTGGAAGAGGTGGAGCCGTCTGGCTGGAAAAGCATTTTTGCGGCCAATGTTGATTCCGCTCTTCATCTTGCTCAATCCTTTGTTCCTGCAATGAAAGCCAATCGGTGGGGCAGGGTGATCACCATCAGCTCCGGGGCCGGGCTGCGACCAAGTCTGACTGGCATTCATGCCTATACAGCAGCGAAACATGCCCTGGTCGGATTGACCAAACAGCTCAGTCTCGAGCTGGGACAGCATGGCATAACCGTAAATTCGATTGCACCTGGATTCATTCTGTCGAATGCGGCAACCGAACGACAATGGCAAGCCTACGGACAGGATGGCCAGGCTGAAATCATGAACCGCATTCACACACGCCGTCTTGGCAAGCCGGAAGACATCGCCGCTGCGGCCGCTTTCTTGGCGTCGGAAGAAGCAAGCTGGATCACCGGTCAGATCCTGAGTGTTGATGGCGGCATTGCCTGACAAGAGGATTGAACGCCATGTCTGATGCTGTTCTTGAATATGCCCTGAACAAAAGAGCTTCGTTGATTGACGCTTTGAAACAGCTTGTCGCCTGTCCTTCTGTCGGCGCTGATCCGGCGATGGCTGACGGCATGGAAAAGGCGCGACAGCTGATCGAACAAAAGCTGGATGAAATGGGTTTTCAGAACCGTCAGCGGTTGGTGCCTGACGATGGCGCGGGTCAACCTGCCATTTACGCTGAACGGCTTGATGCAGCTGATAAGCCCACCATGCTGATCTATGCTCATTATGACGTGCAGCCACCAGACCCAGAAGACAAGTGGCACACGCCGCCTTTTGAACCGGTCGAAAAGGATGGCCGGATCTATGGGCGTGGCATTTCAGACGACAAGGGCCCCATGATGATCGCCCTGGAAACACTGGCAGCATTCCTAGCCGTTGAAAAAGCATTGCCAGTCAATGTCAAATTACTCATCGAAGGAGAGGAGGAAACCGGCTCTCCCTCCTTGCCGGGCATTCTTCAGGCCAACAGGTCATTGCTTTCTGCTGATGCTGTATTGTCAGCTGATGGCGCGCGCTGGCGACCTGATCTTGTTAGCCTGAATGTAGGATCGCGGGGGAATGCGGGGTTCGAGGTGAAACTCATCACAGCATCTCAGGACCTGCATTCCGGTCGCTATGGTGGGATTGTCCGCAACGCCTTGCATGAAATGGCCAGACTCATAAGCGGTCTGCACGACGCAGACGGCCGCGTGGCTGCGCCAGGATTTTATGATGGTGTTTGTGAGCCTGGTGAACATGAACGCGCTGAGATCCAATCCATTGCTTATGATGGCTCCAGACTGCTGTCGGAAATCGGAGCGGTTCCCCATGGGGAACAGGGCTATTCAACCCTCGAGCGGCTGTGGCTGCGCCCAACGCTGGATGTCAATGGCATGTGGGGCGGTTATACCGGCGCCGGGTCGAAAACAGTGATTGCCAATGAAGCATCTGCAAAGATCACCATGCGTCTTGTAGAAGGGCAGGACCCGGTGGCCGCGCAGGAATCCGTCATCAGGCATCTTGAAGCAAACACGCCGGAGGGGGTCAGGCTGGAATTCACAGGTGAGCGTGGGGCGTCAGGAGCCTATACAGTGCCGACGGACCACCCGCTATTGAAAGCGGCATCGAACGCGCTCGAGGCCACAACAGGCACGGTGCCCCGGCGCGTCCGGATAGGGGCATCGCTACCTCTGACAGAAATTGTGCATCGCCTGCTGGGATTGCATACGATTATGTTTTCCTTCGCGCTTTCAGATGAAAACTTTCACGCGCCAAATGAGTTTTTTCGCCTTGATTCGATATCTGACGGGCTTGCGGCATGGGTCAGCATCCTGCGTGAAATAGCAGAGTCTGATGTGGCCGATTACGCGCCATACAGGCAGAGATGAGCAACTGAGGAATGGTAGACAACCGGCGTGGTGCGATCCTGCTGATCATGTCGGCGGCAATATTCACTGCTGATGTCACGGTTTTGAGGTATCTCAGCCCCGATGTTCCTTTTGTTCTGATTATATTCTTTCGGTCACTGTTACAGCTTTTGATTGTCACGGCCTATATACGAATGCAGGCCAATATTCCATTCATGTCACCGCGCTGGCCGATGCTTGTTACGAGGGGGATTACCAGCCTCGTCTGTTGGTGGCTGTACTATCTGAGCTTCAGGAAACTGGATCTGGCGCTTGCGTCGACCCTCACTTTCACGACGTCACTTTTTGTTGTCTTGCTGGCCCCGTTCGTGCTGCGCGAGAAGATCGGGTCAAAACGGGTGATTGTGACCATCCTTGGTTTCATCGGTGTGGTTCTGGCAAGTGAGATTGATGGTTATGGTGTTGATGTTGGCGTGTTGCTGGGACTTGGGTCAGCGCTTGCCGCGGCGATACTGATCTTTCAAAATCGGCTGCTGGTCAAAACAGAACATACAGCAACCATCATGTTCTGGATCGGGATGGTCGCAACCATCGGCACCACACCAGGGGCTATTCTTGGCTGGACTTTTGTCAGCATGCAGGATTTGGTTCTTCTGTGCCTTGCCGGGGCGCTTGGCACATTTGGCATGCTTTTGACGGTCGAAGCCTATCGCTTTGGCGAGGTGTCTGCCTTGGCCCCATTCCCATATACACGGATTTTGTTTGCCCTTGGCGCTGGTTATTTTCTTTTTGCTGAGAAAGTCAGCCTTTATGAAATATCCGGTGCGGTGATCATCGTCATTTGTGGGCTGGTCGCCAGCGAAAGACGCAAGCCCTCAACGGTCTGACGAAGTGTAAGCGCGGCCCTTGTCACGGCTCGTATGTGCAGTGGCGACCTGGAAGTGGAAATTCACAAAATC
>JAYQTT010000005.1:0-26039 GCA_038147495.1 Alphaproteobacteria bacterium
GGAACGTCATTGTTTCGAGCACAACAGGCTTTGTCGTATCGCACAAAGTGTCACCAGTGGTGGTTTCCTTCATGCCCGCAAGCGCAACGATGTCACCGGCGTATGCCGCTTCAATTTCCTCGCGGTTATTCGAGTGCATCATCATCATCCGGCCAACGCGCTCGCGCTTGCCTTTGGTTGAATTCAGGATGCTGTCGCCCTTGCTGAGGGTACCTGAATACAAACGCACAAATGTGAGCGAACCAACGAACGGGTCGTTCATGATCTTGAAGGCCAAACCAGACAATGGCTCGGCATCATTGGCAGAACGCTCAATGTTACGTGTCTCCGTCTCATCGCCCGGTGCAAAGCCCTTATAGGCTGGCACGTCAAGCGGACCAGGCAGATAGTCGATCACAGCGTTCAGCATTGGCTGCACACCCTTATTCTTGAAAGCAGAGCCACAAAGAACAGGGACAAAAGACATGTTGAGTGTGCCCAAGCGGATCAAGCGCTGCAATGTCGCCTCGTCAGGCTCTTCACCCTCGAGGAAGGCTTCCATTACGGCGTCATCCTGCTCAACGGCAAGCTCGACCAGCGCAGCGCGCATTTCAGCGGCTTTGTCAGCAAGCTCAGGGCGGATGTCACGAAGCGACCAAGATGCACCAAGGTCCTCTGAGTTCCACACCCACTCTTTCATTGTGATGAGGTTAACCAAACCCTCAAATTCATTCTCAGCACCGATTGGCATGTGAATTGGTGCAGGCACCGCGCCAGTCCGGTTGCGGATCATCTCCACACAATTGAAGAAATCTGCGCCGATCTTGTCCATCTTGTTAACGAACACGATGCGCGGAACCGAATACCGGTCAGCCTGACGCCAAACAGTTTCTGTCTGCGGCTCAACACCGGCGTTTGCGTCGAGAACACAAACAGCGCCGTCGAGGACAGCCAATGAACGCTCAACCTCAATCGTGAAGTCAACGTGGCCAGGGGTATCAATGATGTTGAACCGGAATTTCGCGGCTTCTGGATCACTGCCATACTCACCAGATGGTGTTTCGCCATCATTGGTACGGTACCAGAAACAAGTTGTCGCAGCGGATGTAATTGTGATGCCGCGCTCCTGCTCCTGCTCCATCCAGTCCATGGTGGCATTACCATCATGAACCTCACCGATTTTGTGAGACCGGCCGGTGTAATACAGAATGCGCTCGGTAGCGGTTGTCTTACCGGCATCAATATGCGCCATGATACCGAAGTTACGATAGCGCTCTAGTGAATATTCGCGTGCCATGGGTCGGTCTCCTACCTTTTAGGCTTACCAGCGATAATGCGAGAAGGCGCGGTTGGCCTCTGCCATCTTGTGGGTGTCTTCACGCTTTTTGACGGCGTTGCCGCGGTTGTTGGCGGCATCCATCAATTCAGCAGACAGACGATCGACCATTGTGGTCTCGCCACGCTTGCGTGAGCTGTCAATCAGCCAACGAATCGCAAGTGCCTGCGCCCGCTCGGCCCGCACCTCAACCGGCACCTGATATGTGGCACCACCAACACGGCGCGAACGAACCTCAAGATGAGGACGAACATTCTCGAGGGCGTCATGGAATACCTTGACCGGCTCATTGCCAGACTTTGATTCGATCTTGTCGAAGGCACCATAAACGATCTTTTCAGCAACAGACCGCTTGCCGTCATACATCAGGCAAGACATGAACTTGGAAACAACCGCGTCCTTAAACTTAGGATCGGGAAGGACAGGACGTTTTTCGGCTCTGTGACGACGTGACATCGGTGCCTCTCTTTATTTCGGACGTTTGGCGCCGTATTTCGAACGACGCTGACGACGGTCGGCAACACCTTGCGTATCAAGCGTGCCGCGAATGATGTGGTAACGCACACCGGGAAGGTCTTTCACGCGACCGCCCCGGATAAGCACAACTGAGTGCTCTTGCAGGTTGTGACCCTCACCAGGAATATAGCTCGACACCTCAAAACCATTGGTGAGGCGAACACGAGCCACTTTCCGCAAAGCCGAGTTCGGCTTCTTTGGTGTGGTTGTATAAACGCGTGTGCAAACACCCCGCTTTTGCGGGCATGCTTCCATCGCAGGAACTTTTGTACGAGCAACGGGACGCTTGCGTCCGTGCCGGATCAGCTGGTTAATCGTTGGCATTTCTGCCCCTTTTTTGTCTCGACCAAGAGCACTTTAACGTGCAACAGGGCTGTTTGGCTCAGGACTTATCTGAGCAACACACCCGTTCAAACCCCCGAAAGGGATTTTGCTACCTAATATAACGATCCATCGTCTGGTCTTTTGATCGCGTTTGCGACCCGCAACCACTACCTAGATCAAAAAGGTGAGCGGAACCTATTTTAACAGTGCGGGCGGGTCAAGCGCTTTTTGCTCAATCCCGCCCGTTCTGCGTGTTTTTTTCATCTTTTGACCGAAAAGGCCAAAAGAACAGGCCTAAGCCTCGTTTTCAACGGCGATTTCATCACCTGATTCGACCGCCTCGGCAGCAAATTCGCTGCTTTCGATGGCTGGTGCCGCAGCTGCTTGCTGCGCCATGATCACCTTGTCGCGGTCCGCCGCAATCCGGCGCAGGCGATTCATCACCGAACCGGTACCGGCAGGAATCAACCGGCCGACAATGACGTTCTCCTTCAAGCCATCAAGCGTGTCCTGGCGACCGCTTACGGACGCTTCGGTAAGGACGCGCGTTGTCTCCTGGAAGGATGCGGCCGAAATAAAGGATTTCGTCTGCAGAGAGGCTTTGGTGATACCAAGCAGAACCGGCTGTGCCACTGCCGGACGAAGGCCTTCGGCCTCGAGCGCCGCGTTGGCACGAGCGAACTCTTCCCGGTCAACCTGCTCGCCAACAAGGAAGGTGCTGTCACCAGCCTCGTTGACCTCAACCTTCTGCAGCATCTGGCGGACGATCACTTCAATGTGCTTGTCGTTGATCTTCACACCTTGCAGACGATAAACGTCCTGAATTTCCTTGACCAGATAAGCCGCAAGCTCCTCAACACCAAGGATGCTCAGAATGTCATGCGGAACCGGGCTACCATCGAGAAGCAGATCGCCCTTACGCACGATATCACCCTCGTTGACAGCCAGTGGCCGTCCCTTTGGCAGCAGATATTCTACGGGCTCGGCATCGCTCTCCATCGGTATGACACGGATTCTGCGCTTGGCCTTATAGTCATTGCCGAATTCGACACGACCTTCAGCCTCGGCAATCACCGCGAAATCCTTTGGCTTGCGGGCTTCAAAAAGCTCAGCAACCCGCGGCAGACCACCGGTAATGTCACGCGTCTTTGATGATTCGCGCGGGATCCGTGCAAGCACGTCACCGGCTTCAACCTTTGCACCGTTCTCAACCGACAAGATCGCGCCGGCAGAGAGGAAATAGCGGGCCTCCAGACCGTTTGTAAGGGTCAGAACCTCACCATCTTTATCGCGCAATGTGATCCGCGGACGAAGATTGGCGCCACCAGCTGCCTGTTTCCAGTCAACAACCTCACGGCTGGAAATACCGGTCGCATCATCGGTAACCTCACGCATCGAAATGCCTTCGGTCAGATCGACATAATTGGCCACACCCTGCATCTCGGTGATGATTGGCATGGTGTATGGATCCCACTCGATCAACACCTTGCCCGGAGCCACCTCTTCGCCATCACTGACGAACAATTTACCACCATATGGCAAACGATGGCGCGCGCGCTCACGGCCTTGCTCATCAAGGATCAGCAACTCTGTGTTGCGGCTCATGACAACTTTGCTACCTTCCTTGTCGGTCACAAGGTTGGCATCCTCCAGCTTGATCTTGCCGCCGATTGCAGCTTCGATATTTGACTGCTCGGCACCACGCTGTGCAGCACCACCCACATGGAAGGTGCGCATGGTCAACTGGGTTCCCGGTTCACCGATAGACTGCGCAGCAATAACACCGACAGCCTCGCCAATGTTTACATTTGTGCCCCGCGCCAGATCACGGCCATAACATTGACCGCAAATGCCGGTCTTGGCCTCACACAGCAACGCTGAACGGATCAGTGCCTGGTCAACACCGGCATTGTCTATAATGTCGGCATGCTCCTCAGTCACCATCTGTCCAGCGGCAAGAACAAGTTCACCGGTCTTCAGGTCAACCATGTCTTCGGCAAGAACGCGTCCAAGAATACGATCATACAGCGTCTCAATGACCTCACTGCCATTCATCACAGCGCGAATGGTCAGGCCCTGTGAGGTGCCGCAATCTTCTTCGTTGACGATGCAATCCTGCGCCACATCGACAAGGCGACGTGTCAGATAACCAGAGTTCGCCGTCTTCAACGCGGTATCCGCAAGTCCCTTACGGGCACCGTGGGTCGAGTTGAAGTATTCGAGAACATTCAGCCCTTCTTTAAAGGACGAGATGATTGGTGTTTCAATGATCTCGCCAGATGGCTTGGCCATCAGGCCCCGCATGCCGGCAAGCTGCTTGATCTGTGCGGCCGAACCACGCGCACCGGAGTGCGCCATCATCCAAACTGAGTTGATTGGCTCGCCTTCCTTGGTCGTGGAAATACCCTTCATCATCTCATCAGCAACGAGATCAGAACAGCGTGACCACACATCGACCACCTTGTTGTATTTCTCACCCTGCGTGATCAATCCATCAAGATATTGCTGCTCAAACGTCTTCACCTGAGCTTCAGCATCAGAAACGTATTTTTCCTTCAGATCAGGCGTTGTCAGGTCGGCAATACCAAACGAAATGCCAGCATCGCATGCCTGGCCGAATCCAAGTGACATCAGACGGTCACAGAAAATGACTGTGTCCTTCTGCCCACAGTGACGATAGACATGATCAATCACATCACTGACTTCTTTTTTGGTCATCAATTTGTTGACCAGTTCAAACGTACAATTCGGGTTACGTGGCAACAGATCGGCAAGTTGCGCCCGACCCGGAGTCGTCTCGACCACAGCATGCACCAGCTCACCATTTTCGTAATGTGATGGCACACGCGCCTTGACCTTGGCATGCAGGCTCACCGAGCCATTATCAAGCGCCAGAAGAATCTCCTGCACATTGCTGAAGATCATGCCTTCGCCTTTTTCGTTGTCGCGCTCAAGCGACATGTAATAAAGGCCAAGAATGATGTCCTGCGATGGCACGATAATCGGCTTGCCGTTGGCCGGGCTGAGAATGTTGTTTGTCGACATCATCAACACGCGGGCTTCAAGCTGGGCTTCCAATGACAGCGGCACATGCACGGCCATCTGGTCACCGTCAAAATCGGCGTTGAAGGCAGTACAGACGAGCGGATGCAGCTGGATTGCCTTACCCTCAACCAAAACTGGTTCAAACGCCTGAATACCAAGGCGGTGCAATGTCGGCGCCCGGTTCAACATCACCGGATGCTCGCGGATCACCTCCTCGAGGATGTCCCAAACCTCTGGGCGTTCCTTTTCAACCATGCGCTTGGCCATCTTCACGGTGCTGGCCATGCCATACAATTCAAGCTTCGAGTAAATGAACGGCTTGAACAATTCCAGCGCCATTTTCTTTGGCAGACCGCACTGATGAAGCTTTAGTTCAGGACCAACAACGATTACCGAACGACCAGAGTAATCAACCCGCTTACCGAGCAAATTCTGCCGGAAACGGCCCTGCTTGCCCTTCAGCATATCAGAGAGCGATTTCAGCGGGCGCTTGTTTACGCCGCTGATGACACGGCCACGGCGACCATTGTCAAACAACGCATCAACAGATTCCTGCAGCATACGCTTCTCGTTGCGGACGATGATGTCCGGCGCACGCAATTCAATCAGGCGCTTCAGGCGGTTGTTACGGTTGATCACGCGGCGGTACAGGTCGTTGAGGTCGGACGTCGCAAAACGACCACCATCAAGCGGCACCAGCGGGCGCAATTCTGGCGGGATGACCGGAACAACATCGAGGATCATCCATTCTGGGCGACAGCCGGACTCACGGAAGGAGTCTACCAGCTTCAGACGCTTGACCAGCTTCTTGCGCTTCGCTTCGGACCCTGTCTCGGCCAGCTCTTCACGAATCTTTACACGCTCTTCGTCAAGATCGAGATCAACGAGAATTTTCTTGATCGCCTCGGCGCCGATATGCGCTTCAAAGGAATCATCACCAAATTCGTCCTGCGCGTCATAATATTCTTCTTCAGACAGCAGCTGGCCTTTGGTCAGCGATGTCATCCCTGGCTCAATCACAACGAAATTTTCGAAATACAGAACCCGCTCAAGATCTTTCAACGTCATGTCAACGAGAAGACCAATCCGGCTTGGCAGTGACTTCAGGAACCAGATATGGGCAACCGGCGCGGCGAGCTCAATGTGGCCCATGCGCTCACGGCGCACCTTTGACAAGGTGACTTCAACACCGCATTTCTCGCAGATGATGCCCCGATACTTCATCCGCTTATATTTGCCGCAAAGGCACTCATAGTCCCGAACCGGGCCAAAGATACGGGCGCAGAACAGACCGTCTTTTTCCGGCTTGAATGTGCGGTAGTTGATGGTTTCGGGCTTTTTGATCTCGCCGAATGACCATGAGCGGATACGCTCTGGTGACGCAATCGAAATGCGGATCTTGTCAAAGCTCTGTGGGCCCTGTGGCTGCCCGAATGGATTCATCAAATCGTTCATTTAACTGCCTCCCCAACCTCAAAGTTGGTGTTGCATAAGGGTTTCTCGCGATGTGGCAGCCCGGTATTCGTTGCGGGCTGCCGCCCTGTTTTTGCGGTTTGGCTATCTAAGCCTAATATTCAGCCTCGTGGAGATCGACATTCAGGCCAAGTGAGCGCAGCTCTTTGACCAGAACGTTGAAGGATTCCGGAATGCCTGACTCGAAATCATCATCACCGCGGACGATGGCTTCATAGACCTTGGTACGACCCGATACGTCGTCCGACTTGACCGTCAACATCTCCTGCAGGGTATAGGCGGCACCATAGGCCTCCAATGCCCAGACCTCCATCTCACCAAAGCGCTGTCCACCGAACTGCGCCTTACCACCCAGCGGCTGCTGAGTGACCAGAGAATAAGGACCAATCGAACGCGCATGGATCTTGTCATCGACAAGGTGATGCAGCTTGAGCATGTAGATATAGCCAACCGTTACCGCGCGATCGAATGCCTCGCCCGTGCGACCATCAGTCAACCATTCCTGACCGGTTTTGCTGAGACCTGCCTTTTCAAGCAGATTTACAACATCAGCCTCACGCGCGCCGTCAAAGACGGGTGTGCCCATCGGAACACCACGGCCCAGCAGGCTCGCCTGCTCAAGCAGCTGATCATCGTCCAGCACCTTGATTTCCTGCTTGTACTGTTCGTCATCATAGATTTCCGAGAGCAGTTTGCGCAGTTCCTTGGTATCTGTTTTGGCACGCGCAGCCTCTGCCGCCGCACCAACCTGCTTGCCCAATCCACGAGCTGCCCAACCAAGGTGCGTTTCGAGGATCTGCCCGACATTCATTCGAGACGGAACGCCAAGCGGGTTAAGCACGATATCGACAGGTGTACCATCATCAAGATACGGCATGTCTTCGACCGGCACGATACGGGAAATCACACCCTTGTTGCCATGACGACCAGCCATCTTGTCACCCGGCTGAAGCTTACGCTTCACGGCGACAAACACCTTGACCATCTTCATCACACCGGGGAGCAGCTCATCGCCACCCTGCAGCTTGTCAACCTTGTCATTGAAGCGGGCCTGAAGCTCAGTCACCGCATTCTCGAAGTTGGCAACCTGCGCCTCGATAAGCTGCTGCACCTTGTCATCCTTCACGGCGATCTGTTGCCATGCAGATTTAGGCAGTTCCTCGAGCATGTCCACGCTAAGCTTCGCGCCGGACTTTGCGCCCTTTGGACCCGAAGCAACGGTCTGGCCGTCAAGCAACTCTGCCATACGACCATAGAAACCACGCTCAAGAATCGCTCTCTCGTCATCACGGTCTTTACCAAGACGGTCAATTTCCGCGCGATCAATCGCCAGAGCACGCTCGTCTTTCTCAACACCACGGCGCGAGAACACACGCACTTCAACAACGGTTCCAGAACCGCCCGGAGGAAGCTTGAGCGATGTATCACGCACATCGGAAGCTTTCTCACCGAAAATCGCCCGAAGCAGCTTTTCTTCAGGTGTCATCGGTGACTCACCCTTTGGTGTCACCTTACCAACGAGGATATCGCCAGGGCCAACCTCGGCACCGACATAGACAATGCCGGCCTCATCGAGATTCTTCAGTGCCTCTTCGCCAACATTCGGAATGTCACGCGTGATCTCTTCCTGACCCAACTTTGTATCGCGGGCCATGATCTCATATTCCTCAATATGGATCGAGGTAAAGACGTCATCACGAACGATACGCTCTGAAATCAGGATCGAGTCCTCGAAGTTGTAACCGTTCCATGGCATGAACGCGACAAGCACGTTACGGCCAAGAGCCAGTTCACCATCCTCGGTAGACGGACCATCAGCGATGATGTCGCCGCGTCTCACAGTGTCACCCACCTTGACCAGCGGACGCTGGTTGACGGTTGTGTTCTGGTTCGAACGCTGGAATTTCAGGAGCGAATAGATATCCACCGGCGATACGTCGGCTTCGCTCTCCTCAGAGGCACGAACAACAATCCGCGTTGCGTCAACCTGATCGATCACACCCGCACGGCGCGCCACAATGGTCACACCTGAGTCACGCGCCACACGCGCTTCCATACCGGTGCCAACGATTGGCGCCTCGGCACGGACAAGCGGCACCGCCTGACGCTGCATGTTCGATCCCATCAATGCACGGTTCGCGTCATCATTCTCGAGGAATGGAATGAGCGCCGCCGCAACGGAAACCAGCTGCTTTGGCGACACGTCCATCAGTTCGATGTCTGTCGGGCGGGCAAGACCAATCTCACCAGCACGGCGGACCGGAATAAGTTCACCAACAAACGCGCCCTTTGCATCGAGCTCGGCATTCGCCTGCGCGATCGTGTAACGTCCCTCTTCCATTGCTGAAATATAGGACACTTCCTTTGTCACCTTGCCATCAACGACCTTACGATAAGGTGTTTCGATGAAACCGTAGCGGTTGATCTTGGCATAGGTGGCGAGTGAATTGATCAGACCAATATTCGGGCCTTCCGGTGTTTCAATCGGACAGATCCGGCCATAATGGGTTGGGTGCACGTCACGCACCTCAAATCCCGCACGCTCGCGGGTCAGACCACCCGGACCAAGCGCCGACACACGCCGCTTGTGAGTGATCTCGGACAGCGGGTTTGTCTGGTCCATGAATTGTGACAGCTGGGATGAACCAAAGAACTCACGAACAGCCGCGGCCGCTGGCTTGGCATTGATCAGATCTGCCGGCATCACCGTATCGATTTCAACCGATCCCATACGCTCACGGATCGCACGCTCCATACGGAGCAGTCCGATACGATATTGATTTTCCATCAATTCTCCGACAGAGCGCACGCGGCGGTTGCCAAGATGGTCGATATCATCAATGTCGCCGCGTCCATCTTTCAGACCAGTCAACACCTTCAGGATCGCCATGACGTCATGCTTGCGCAGAACCCTGACAGAGTCATCAGTGTCCAGCTCCAGGCGCGAATTCATCTTGACCCGGCCGACAGACGACAAATCATAACGGTCAGAATTAAAGAACAGGCTGTCAAACAGCGCGTGTGAGCTTTCCAATGTTGGCGGCTCACCCGGACGCATCACCCGGTAAATATCGACCAGCGCGTCTTCACGGCAGGTGTTACGATCTGCAGCAAGCGTGTTGCGCAGATGCGGGCCAAAGTTGACATTGTCGATGAACAGGATTTCGATCTCATCGATCCCATTATCAGCAAAGCGTGCCAACAGGTCTTCGGTGATCTCGTCACCGGCCTCGGCATACACCTCACCAGTTTGCAGATTGACCACATCTTCAGCCGCATAACGGCCAAGCAAATCTGAGTCCGGAACATGAATCGCCTCAACACCGCTGTCAGCAAGCTTGCGCAGCGAACGCGGAGTCATCTTTGTTCCGGCAGTTGCCAGCACCTTCTTTGATTTGGCATCAACCAGATCACGCACGAGCTTGCTGCCCTTCAGGCCATCGGCGTCAAAATCGTGGCTCCACCCCTCACCATCGCGGCGATAGCTCACCGAGCGGTAGAAATGCGCCAGAATTTCCTCACGGCTCATGCCTTCGATACGCTCTGGATCAACGGCCTCGCCGGTTTCTGCACATTTCTCGACATATTTCAGTGAGTCTTCATCAGGCAGCGCCATCATGAATGTCGTCGCCGGCAGCTTGCGCTTGCGGTCGATCCGAACATTCAGAATGTCCTTTGCGTCAAACTCAAAATCAAGCCATGAGCCACGATAAGGAATCACGCGTGCGGCGAACAAAAACTTGCCAGATGCATGCGTTTTACCCCGATCATGGTCAAAGAACACACCGGGTGACCGGTGCATTTGTGACACGATCACGCGCTCAGTACCGTTCACGATGAATGTACCGTTGGATGTCATCAGGGGCATATCGCCCATATAGACATCCTGTTCCTTGATATCGCGGATCGAGCGCGCGCCCGTATCCTCATCTTCTTCCCACACCTCAAGACGGAGCGTGACCTTGAGCGGTGAGGCATAGGTCAGCCCGCGCTGCTGGCACTCTTCAACGTCATATTTTGGTGTTTCGAGGTCATATGAAACAAATTCAAGCTTCGCCCGACCAGCAAAATCCTCAATCGGAAACACTGATTTGAAGGTTTCCTGGAGACCGTGATCTCCGCGCTCTTGCGCCATGATACCCATCTGCAAAAACGTGTCATAGCTGGAACGCTGCACGTCAATCAGATTTGGCATCGGCGTGATTTCTTCGAGATGCCCGAATGTGCGACGAATGCGCTTGCGGCTATCGAGGGTGCTGATGTGAGATGCCATTAAATGTGTCCTCTTGAAAATTCCGGACAGAACAATCAGTTCGCCAGATTTTGTCTGTCCAAATCCCAAATGACCGACTGGCGAAAAACCACCAATCGAAAAACGACCTTGCACCGGACGGCAAACCGCCCGGTGCAAGTTCGGTATTCAGCTTCCGAAAGAATGCTGCACTCGCAAAGTTACTTAACTTCGACAGATGCGCCAGCTTCTTCCAGCTTGCCTTTGATTTGCTCGGCCTCTTCCTTGGATACACCTTCCTTCACAGGCTTTGGTGCACCTTCAACGAGGTCCTTGGCTTCTTTCAGGCCCAGACCTGTGATGCCACGAACTTCTTTGATCACATTGATCTTTGAAGCGCCAGCTGCAGTGAGGATCACGTCAAACTCTGACTTCTCCTCAGCCGCGCCACCGGCGTCACCGCCGCCAGCAGGCATTGCCATTGCCATAGGAGCAGCAGCGGCAGAAACGCCCCACTTCTCTTCAAGCATTGTTGCCAACTCAGCAGCCTCGAGGACTGTAAGGTTGGACAGTTCTTCTGCGATTTTTTCAATATCAGCCATGATTTACTCCATTCGGCTTGAACTTCTGATCGGGTCGGTTAGGAACCCTGCTGCAATTGCTCTTCACGTGCCTTGACAACGCGCGCCAACTTTCCGGCCGGAGCCTGAGTGACACGGGCCAGCTTGGATGCCGGTGCTTGTAGAAGCCCGACAAGCTTGCCACGCAACTCGTCAAGTGACGGCATCTTGGCCAATGCTTCAACGCCAGCCTTGTCGAGAACTTTCCCGTCCATGCTGCCGCCAACAATGGTCAATTTGTTGTTGCTTTTGGCATACTCCACGAGGGTCTTGGCGGCTGCCACTGGATCTTCCGACGTGCCAACGGCAGTCGGTCCAGTGAAAAGCGAGTCAAGGTCCTCAAAGCGCGTTCCTTTGAGTGCCAGCTTGGCAATCCTGTTTTTGGTTACCTTAAAGCCAGCTCCGGCTTCCCGCATCTTTCCACGCAGGTCACCGCTCTCCGCAACGGTCATGCCGACCTGATGTGCCACCACGACTGTGGTAGACGCATTGAAGGTCGATTGCAGCGTTTCGATCAGTTCGGCTTTTTCAGATCTATTCACCGATCGTCTCCGCTCATTAGGGGATGAACCATCTGGTCCGTCCCTCGGTTGCAAAATGAGCTGGCGATTATCGCCAACTCGCTGGCCTGCCCATAAGAAGGTCAAGCAGTCAAACTGCTCTAGCTCCCCGTCTATTGCAGGTTATTAAGCCTCAACAACAATGTTGCATTGGCCCCTGCAGTCTTGGACAGGTGCGGAGCCTTTGGCATTTCCAGCCGCAGGCCCCTGTTCACCATACCGGCTCCCCGGTATGGTAAATTCCGTTCTTCAAACGTGTTAGGCCACGTCCTCTACGAACACGCCAACGCCCATTGTCGAGCTGAGCGTGATTTTCTTGATATATGTTCCTTTGGCACCACTTGGCCGTGCCTTGCGAACGGCATCAATAAAGGCTGACGCGTTTTCAACAATCTTGTCAGCGTCAAAGCTCGCCTTGCCGATGCCAGCATGGACAACGCCGGCCTTCTCAGCGCGATACTGAACCTCACCAGCCTTTGCCGCTTTCACAGCAGCACCGACATCCGCAGTCACAGTGCCAAGCTTTGGATTCGGCATAAGGCCGCGCGGACCAAGCACCTTACCCAAACGGCCAACAACACCCATCATGTCAGGTGACGCAATCACCCGGTCAAAATCCGACTGGCCACCCTGAATGGCGTCCGCCAAATCCTCTGCGCCAACCAAATCGGCACCGGCTGCTCTTGCCTCGTCTGCTTTGGCATCCTTGGCAAATACGGCAACACGCATGGTTTTTCCCGTACCGTTCGGCATCGCAACAACGCCACGAACCATCTGGTCAGCATGGCGCGGGTCAACACCCAAATTCATTGCAATTTCGATGGTTTCATCAAACTTTGTCGCGGCAGCGTTTTGTTTGACCAGCGCAACGGCGTCAGCCAGTGCATAGCTACGGTTGCGATCAACTGTTTCGACTGCTGCTTTCATTTTCTTTGACAGCTTGGCCATGGCTTTAGCCCTCCACTACTTCGAGGCCCATCGCGCGGGCCGAACCGATTACCATTTGCATGGCACCTTCAACATCAACGGCATTCATATCGCCCATCTTCTGGTCCGCGATCTCGCGCACCTGGGCCATGGTCACTTTACCGGCAACCGAACGGCCTGGCTCTTGCCCGCCCTTCGACATTCCCGCCGCCTTCTTCAGGAAAAAGCTGACAGGGGCTGTCTTGGTAACAAAAGTAAAAGACTTGTCCTGATAGACAGTGATCACCACTGGAATAGGCATATTTTTTTCCAACGAGTCGGTAGCCGCGTTGAATGCCTTACAAAATTCCATGATATTCACGCCACGCTGGCCCAAAGCCGGGCCGACTGGTGGTGACGGGTTGGCCGCACCTGCAGGAATATTCAGCTTGATGTAGCCGCTAATCTTCTTCGCCATAATCGTCTTTCCCTATCGCTGACACGTCCCTTGTGCCAGATGTAACGTTCAGAACCTTTAAATCTTCTCAACCTGCGAGTATTCCAGCTCGACCGGAGTTGACCGACCAAAAATGGATACAGTCACCCGCAAACGTGCCTTATCGTCATCTGCTTCCTCAACAAAACCGTTGAACGACGCAAACGGACCGTCAGCAACACGAACCTGCTCGCCAATATCGAAGGTGACGGTTGAGCGCGGACGCTCCACCCCTTCGCTCATCTGCCGGATCAGGCGTTCCGCCTCGGCATTGGTGATTGGTACCGGCTTGCCTTTGCCGCCCAAAAATCCTGTCACACGTGGCTGGCTTGTCACCAACTGCCACGCCTCATCGGTCAAATCCAGCTTGACCAGAATGTAACCGGGGAAGAATTTCTTTTCGCTCTGAACCTTGACGCCTTTTTTGACCTCAACAACCTCTTCGGTTGGAACCATGACGTCTTCGATCAAATCATCGAGACCATGTGTCTCGGCCTGCTCACGGATCGCCTGAGCCACTTTTTTCTCGGAACCCGAGAAAACATGTACAACATACCAACGCTTGGCCATGATCCGTCTATTCCACCCAGCTTCTCAGTTTCGCCCGTTCGCCTGCGCCTCAGCCACCAAGGCCAAGTACGAGTTGAACACCACTTGAAAGGACCATATCCACCAGCAAAAAGAATATCGCAGCGATGGTTACCATCACAAACACAGTCAATGTTGCGGTCCCGGTTTCGCGACGAGTTGCCCAGGAAACCTTAGAAATTTCCTGGCGGACCTGTCTTACAAACTGTGCGGGCGATGTCTTTGCCATCGGTAGCGTGCCAATTCAAGTTCCAACAATGACGGCTTTGACAACTGTAAACATATGTAAACACGCACAAAAAACGCGGTTCCAGGACGCTGGCCCTCGATCTGTCGCTTGCGGGTTTCACTTGTGTCGCTACCGTGGAATGGCGTTCTAGCAAAAGGTAAGGGGCAAGGCAACCATCAAATGCATGATTTTTTCAGCGATTTCGCGGCGCAACAGGAAAAAGCAATCTCGATCACAAAGACCGCCGATCCCCATCCCAACCGGCAAGACCAGAGGGCCCGCGACATCACCGAAAAGGCCCTGACGTCAAAACGGCAATTGTCACCAGCGCAATGAACGACAGAAAACTCATTTTGTACCGCACTTTTCCACTGGTGTTTTTTGATCTTTTGGCGGATGCTCCGCAAAGCGCATGGTGAAGACCACCATTAATCAGGACTTACGACCTTCATGCGGTTCAACGAAAATATTCTCGGTGCCATGATCATGTCTGTGTGCATGATGGCCTATGTCGTCAATGACGGAATGATGAAGTTCCTGTTTGTTGATATTCCATTATTTCAGGCCATCTTCCTGCGTGGAATTCTGACAATCGCGCCTCTGATCATGATCATGTGGTATAAAGGCGCGATTTTCACCCGGCTGACAGGCCGGGATTGGCGATTTGTCGCGATGCGTGTCGGCGCCGAGGTCGGGGCAACCATTTTGTTTCTGACAGCGCTGAAGAACATGCCGCTGGCAAATGTCTCGGCGATCTTGCAGGCCTTACCGCTGGCGGTGACTATGGCTGCCGCCCTGTTCCTTGGCGCGCCAGTGGGTTGGCGGCGATGGTCAGCGATTCTTGTCGGCTTCAGCGGCGTCATGATTGTCATTCGACCCGGGTTGGACGGGTTCAGCATTTACTCACTCTATGCCCTTTGCGCTGTTGGCTTTATCACCCTGCGCGAGCTGACCACGCACAAACTAAGCCGCGAGGTGCCATCGATTACGGTGGCCTTGGCAACCTCTGTCGCCATCACTATTGTTGGCGCGGTGATGATGCCCGGAACGCCGTGGGTGCCGTTGAGCGGCCAGTCCTGGCTGGTTCTCGGCATCGCCTCATGCGCCATTATCTGTGGCTATCTGTTCAGTGTCATGGCGATGCGCACTGGCGAAATCAGCTTTGTCGCACCGTTTCGATATACCGCAATGGTGTGGGCAATTTCGCTCGGCATCTTTCTCTTTGGCGAATGGCCTGACAAATTAACAATGCTTGGTACGGCAATGATCATCCTTACCGGCATCTATTCCTTTCACCGCGAACAAATCCGCCAGCGGGCTGAAACGCTCAATCAGTGACGCGAAGCTCGGAATAATCCGCCATCACATATTTTGCATAGGCCGGGCGTTGACAAAGCCGGTCATAATAGCGCCGCAAATGGGGCAAATCGGCACGCGCGATGTCGATATCGAAATATCGATACAGACAATGGCCCATCTGAATATCAGCAAGAGTGAACTGATCGCCTGCCAGATAATCATGTTGGGCGAGACGCGCCTCGGCAATTTTCAAATATTTGGTCAGAGCCGCAATATTTCTGGCGATCATTTCAGGGTCCTGACGCGATGGCGCGGTTCGCACGACCTGCCAGAAAACTGGCGCTGTGAACAGATTGGCAATGTTGATCTTTGCCCATTCGGCCCATTTGTCGATCTGTGCACGGGCAACCGGATCAGACGGCCAGAATGGATCTGTCGCATATGACGCCGCCAGATAACGCAAGATAGCGCCACTCTCGAATATGGGCGGCGACTCGCCATCGATCAAAGTGGGGATGGTGCCGTTCGGGTTCATATCAAGATATTGTGGGGTGTCTACAACGCCATATGTAAAACCGGCATCAATGCGCTTGAAATCGAGGCCAAGCTCATCCAGACACCACAAAACCACCTGAACATTTGATGACGACAAGCGCCCCCACACCGTGATTTCATTCTTGGCCATGTCATCTACTCCGCAACGGGCATACTCGGTGTCAAATAAACATCAACGGCGCATCAGCGCAAGATCCCGCCCACTCGGGCCGGATTTCATCATGCTATAGGGAAACTGTGTGCCGCCATCATCCCCACACTTGGCAAACGGCATTCCGCTTGCCATCATTTACCATCAGCAAAAACAATGTTCTATCAGGAGACAAACATGACCCAATCGGCCTTGATCGTTGGTGCCGGACACGGATTGAGCGCAGCACTTGCCCGCGCCTGTCGCGCCGAGGGGATGGAAGTGGCGCTTGCCGCCCGCAACCCCGACAAATTGGCTGATCTGGCGGCTGAAACCGGTGCCCAAATCCATCAATGTGACGCCAGCCAGATTGATCAGGTTGCTGCATTGTTTGATGCCACAGACGCCAGCATCGGCACACCGGACATGGTTGTCTACAACCCATCGGCGCGGGTGCGCGGGCCAATCACGGAACTTGATCCGGTCGCGACAAAGGCGGCGATTGAGACCACCTGTTTCGGTGCCTTTCTGGTGGCCCAGCAAGCGGCGATACGCATGTGCAAGCGCGGCTCTGGCAGCATCCTGTTCACCGGCGCCTCGGCAGGCATCAAAGGCTTTGCCAATTCATCGGTTTTTGCGATGGGGAAATTTGGCCTTCGCGGGCTGGCCCAATCACTGGCGCGCGAGCTTCATCCACAAAATATTCATATCGGCCATTTTGTCATTGATGGCGGGATCAAGGCCGACCACCGCAGTGACAGACAGGATGACGGAACGGACAAGATGCTCAACCCGGATGAAATTGCCAAAACCTATCTTGCTTTCCACCACCAGCATCGCAGTGCCTGGGCGTGGGAGATTGAATTGCGCCCATGGGTAGAAAGATTCTAAACACAACCAATCCGACAGGATCAAATCAAAGACGGCGTCGCTTTCGCCTTGCCACAATGAAAAAAATTCGGCAGGTCTGAAGACGTTTATTCAATCAAGACCATACATCAGGAACGCGCGCCGTGACATTGCATTTCACCGAAGACGAATTCAGCCGCAGACAGCATGCAGCCCGTGCCGCCATTTCCCAAGCCGGCCTTGATGCAATCCTGTTGTTTGCACCGGAAAGCCATTACTGGCTGACCGGATATGACACGTTTGGCTTTGCCATGTTCCAATCTATGGTGATGACCGCATCCGGCGACATTCACCTGTTGACGCGCGCACCCGATTTGCGGCAGGCGCGCCACACATCAACTCTTGACGATCAGCACATCCATATCTGGCATGAGGTTGAAGGCGCCAACCCGGCGCAAGATCTGGCCCGCTTGTTGGCCACTCTCGGTGTGGCTACAGGACGAATTGGCTATGAATCAAAGACCGTTGGCCTGACAGATTTCAATGGTCGGATGCTGCATCATGAAATTGCCGGTTTGGAAGATGCGTCAGATATTTTTCCGGCTCTGCGCAGGGTAAAATCCGCAGCCGAGATCGACATGCACCGTAAGGCGGCACTGCTGTCAGATGAGGCTCTTGATGCGGCGATGGCCACCACCGGGGCCGGTGCCTTTGAGGGGGATATTCTGGCCGCAATGCAAGGCGCGGTGTTCAAGGGCGGCGGCGATTATGCTGGCAATGAGTTCATTCTTGGCTCGGGCCCAGGGGCGCTGCTGGTCCGGTATTTTTCAGGACGCCGCCACCTTGATCCACAGGACCAGCTGACAATTGA
Organism: Alphaproteobacteria bacterium; assembly: GCA_038147495.1. Classification (GTDB taxonomy): domain Bacteria; phylum Pseudomonadota; class Alphaproteobacteria; order Puniceispirillales; family Puniceispirillaceae; genus MED-G116. Next base: position 18,008 of record JAYQTT010000005.1, read on the forward strand.
ATGGTCGGGCGCCTATGCCCGCTATCATGCCGCCATGATGCGCACAATCATTGTCGGACAGCCTGCACCGGTTCAGCATCGCATGCATGACGCCGCGGTTGAGGCCCTGCATGCCTGTGAGGCCGCGATAAAACCCGGAAAACCCATGGGAGATGTGTTTGACGCCCATGCAAGGGTGTTCGATGCGCATGGGCTGGAAAAGGCACGCTTGCAGGCATGCGGCTATGCCATGGGTATCGCATACAATCCGATATGGGTTGAATTCCCGATGTTCTATGAGGGCAACCCGATGATCATGCAGACCAATCAGGTGTTTTTCCTGCATATGATCCTTGTCGATAGCGACAGCGGACTGGCAATGACCCTCGGACATTCGGTTCTGGTCACAGATACCGGTGTTGAGCGGCTGTCAAATCGCAATCTCGATATGCTTGTCGCATAGACAAGACGTCCAGCCACACCGCACCCATCGCAAATCTGCGTAGCGAACCGAGTTTGACCAAGGTCAAAGTCACTGATCGTGATATCGGCTAGGCAGAAGAACGCCTTTTGTTATTCATCATCTTTTGTCCGGCAATCTTTTACCCAAGAGGCACGCCCGATCCTTTACCCGCAACACAGGAAAGGAAATATGATGTTTCACAAAATTCACGCTACAGCCCTGATCGCACTGGCGCTGCTTCCAGCCAACGCAATGGCCGCAACGATTGAGGTTCTGATGCTCAATCGTGGGGCCGAGGGCTCTATGGTTTTCGAACCAGCCTTTATCGAAGCAGACGTCGGCGACACAATATATTTCATCGCCACCGACAAGGGCCATAATGTCGAAAGCATCAAAGGCATGTTGCCCAATGGCGTAACCGCATTCAAAAGCCCGTTGAACAAGGATTATGAAATGAAAATTGAGGCAGAGGGGCTATATGGGCTGAAATGCACCCCGCATTACGCCATGGGCATGATTGCGCTTGTCAAAGTCGGCCAATCGGGCAATGCCGCCAGCCTTGCCGAAATCAGGCATCCCGGCAAAGCCAAAAAACGGTTCAAGGCGTTATTTGCCAAACTTGGCCAATAGCCGCCCCCAAAGAAGATAGCTGTTTGACGATAGCTATGTGACGATGCCCCCTTGAGACAACACCATGGGATTCCAAAGGGATGCGTTCAGGGCGTGACCTGCACCACCCTATGGCAAGGCTGTCCGGTCGATTGTGCTGGCGTCATATTCGACAGGTTCCTGAACCTGCTCCATCAGGTCATTGTCCCATTCACCCTCAACCACAATATGCGCGGTTGCACCAAGATTGACCGCCTCGATCAAATTGTGATTGATGTAGGCATAGATTCCCGGCTGCAAAAAGGTATAGAGCGCAGCACCTGCAGACCCACCACGAATGAACCATGTTTCAAGATCGCGTTCAGGCGCGTTCTTGAACTTTCCGGTTTCCCAGACAAGATCACCATGGCCGCCAATAAGATGCGGGCGCGAATCACGATTGGCCTGAGAGTGGATCAATAAAACTGTCTCGCCTTGCTTTGCCGTGAGCGCTTTCTCGCCAGTGAGGGCGCCAACGCTGCCATTAAACGTCACATGCGTGGGGATCAAACCGTTCATGACCTCAAGCGTGTCCGCATAGCTGTCACCGGCATCTTCAAACCGCAGGTAATAGCCGTTTTCATCGCGCGGAATATAGAAATCATTCTCGCCGATATAATAGGCCCGGTCATAGGTAACCGGCTTGCCGTCATGATCGGTCAGCCCGTCACGCGGCAACACCATGATCGCACCGGACATTCCGGATACCACATGCCATGGGATCATCGGCCCACCCGGCGCACAGTGATAGACAAAGGTGCCCGGCCGCGTTGCCTTCCACCTTAAGACAACCTTCTCACCCGGATTGATCAGCGTCAGTGACCCACCGCCAAGCGCACCCGTGGCGGCATGAAAATCGATATTATGCTGCATCAGATTTTGCGGCGGATTATACATCGTCAACTCGACATAATCGCCCTCATGCACCACCATCAACGGCCCCGGGATCGAGCCATCATAGGTCATCGCCTGCAGATACGCATTCGGCGCAATCTGCACCTCTTTTTCAATAATTGTCAGCTCAAACTCAATGATCGCCGGGGGACGCGTGATAGACTGCGAGTGTGGGTGCACAAAGGGTGGCGCGACAAGCTCTTGCGAAATGCGCTGCATGCCGGTCAGATCGACCGGTTCTGCATCAGCGGTGCTCAGAATTTCATAGGCAAGGGCCGAAGTCATGCCGACACACAAAGCCGTTATCAACACCAAAGCCCGGACGAGGTTTTGTAAGAAAACCATTGATACCTCCATTGGCTATTTTGGTTAAAGCCAGAAGACATCAGATTCATCTGCTTGCAATTGACCTTGATCAAAATTGCCGGATTTACCGCAGGCAAAAAACAACCCCCGGAAGATAATCCTTCCGGGGGTTTGTTATTTAGATGGCAGGGGCGATAGGACTCGAACCTACAACCCCCGGTTTTGGAGACCGGTGCTCTACCAATTGAGCTACACCCCTATGCCTGCCAGCCCCACTTTCATGGGGCCGACCATTTCGTCTTGTTATTTTACGATAGACGCGACGACGCCTGCACCGACGGTACGGCCACCTTCACGGATCGCAAAACGCAGGCCCTCATCCATCGCAATCGGTGCAATCAATGTCACCGTCATCGCAATGTTGTCGCCCGGCATAACCATCTCTGTGCCTGATGGAAGCTCAACCGAACCAGTCACATCCGTTGTCCGGAAGTAAAACTGTGGACGATAGTTCGAGAAAAATGGCGTATGACGGCCACCCTCATCCTTCGTCAGCACATAGGCCTCACACTTGAACTCGGTATGCGGTGTGATCGAACCAGGCGCTGCCAAAACCTGACCACGCTCAACGTCCTCACGCTTCGTACCACGAAGCAGAACACCAACATTGTCGCCAGCCTCACCCTGATCAAGAAGCTTACGGAACATCTCAACGCCCGTACATGTTGTCTTCTGGGTGTCCTTCAGACCAACAATCTCAATCTCTTCACCAACATTCACAATGCCGCGCTCAATACGACCTGTCACAACCGTACCACGACCAGAAATCGAGAACACATCCTCAATCGGCATCAGGAATGGCTGATCCTTCGGACGCTCTGGCTGTGGGATATATTCATCAACCGCCGCCATCAATGCCTTGATCGCGTCTGAACCAATCGATGCATCACCATCCTCAAGCGCTGCCAAGGCAGAACCCTTCACAATCGGAATATCATCGCCAGGGAACTCATATGATGACAAAAGCTCGCGGATCTCCATCTCAACAAGCTCCAAAAGCTCCTCATCATCAACCTGATCAACCTTGTTCATGAACACGCACAACGCAGGAACACCAACCTGACGTGCCAGCAGAATGTGCTCGCGGGTCTGTGGCATCGGGCCGTCAGCCGCTGATACAACCAAAATCGCACCATCCATCTGCGCCGCACCGGTGATCATGTTCTTCACATAGTCAGCGTGACCAGGACAATCCACATGTGCATAGTGACGGTTCTCGGTCTCATACTCAACGTGTGCCGTTGAAATCGTGATACCACGCGCACGCTCCTCAGGTGCCTTGTCAATCTGGTCATACGCCTGAAACTCAGCGCCTCCAGCCTCGGCCATCACCTTCGTAATCGCCGCCGTCAAGGTCGTCTTGCCATGGTCAACATGACCAATCGTGCCAATGTTTACATGCGGCTTGGAACGATCAAACTTTTCCTTGGACATACCTTTTCGCCCTTTTCTTGTCTTGGGGACAGCGCGGCATATCCACCTGTCCGTTTGAGTTGCACCCGAAACTTCATAAAATGATAATCATCACAGGCAATGGTGGTGAGGGTAGGATTCGAACCTACGTACGCTACGCGGGCAGATTTACAGTCTGCTGCCTTTAACCACTCGGCCACCTCACCGGATTGCCTTTTTGCCGCGACATCTCTACAAAAAAATCCGTAAGGAGCTTTGCTGAACATCGCAACGTCATGCGGCTTAAAAAAGCAGCGCCTATTTGTCAACCAAGAAGTCACCCAATGGCCCCAAAAACAGGTAAAAAACAGCATGCAGGGCAAAAGCGCGCTTTGCGGAGGCCCCATGCACCACATCGCGACACCCGAGACGGCGATCAGGGCAAGGGCAAATCACGGTCGCCGAAACCGCCACAGAACGGATTTTTTATCTGGGGACGCCATGCGGTGACAGCGGCACTTGCCAATCCCGAACGCCGTATTGCTGCGCTCTACGCCACCGATGAGGCGGCGGCCGAACTTTCCGGGATCATTGAACATCTGCCCGCGGCCCGCCAGAACGAGATACCGCGCCCGACAATCACGCTGCGCCCTCGCCTTGACGACATCAACCGTGATGAAACAGGTGAAAAAATTGTGCATCAGGGCATGGTCGCCGCGGTATGGCCGCTGGAAGCCGCCGCGATAGAGGATGTCATTGCCGCGACAGGTGACTGGCCGGTGCGGCTGATTCTGCTTGATCAATTATCCGACCCGCGCAATGTCGGCGCGATCATGCGATCCGCCCGCGCCTTTGGCGTTACCGCAATGATTACCACGCATCGCAACGCACCGGAGGAGAGCGGCGGGCTTGCCCGCACAGCGGCCGGAGCGCTGGAGCATGTTCCTTTGGTCAGGGTGGTCAATCTGGCGCGCGCGATCGAATTGCTGCAACAGGCAGATATCAGCGTTGTTGGCCTTGCCGGTGATGGCGATATCGATGTTGGCAAATTGTCAGCCTTTCCCCGGCTTGCGCTTGTGTTGGGCGCCGAGGGCGCCGGACTTCGCCGTCTGACCCGAGAGCATTGCGATCATCTGGCGCGGATCGACATCAATGCCGATGCAGACAGTCTGAATGTGTCAAACGCCGCGGCGGTTGCGCTCTATGCGGCACGGCAGGTGCCATCGGCAAGGTAGCCGCTAATCAAGACCACTCTGCTCTTTCAACTTTTCGGTGAAGATGCGCTTTGCACGGTTTGGTGACGCAACCACCGCCAGGGAAACTTGGATGGCTGCGTCATCGATTCGAGTCATGGCCTGTGATGGCTTTTCAGCCCAGTGTTTCTCGCCAGTGTTTCTCACTACTGGTTCTTGGGCCGACACGCGTCTCTTACCTGATAGAATGAGCGGATCTTGTGCGCCGGTCTGCCGCGCAAATAGACGTCACCATGAAGCTTGTGCTTGCCCGACAACCAAGGCGCGTCATCTGCCAGAAGCGGGCGATTGCATTCGCGCATCACATCTTCAAGGTGAGCCCGAACGGCCAGAAAGTCACGTAGGTGGGCCAACGCCACTCTCAGCCGATGGATGTCCCATCCGGGGTGCCGAAAAACAATGAAACAAACAGAAACAAAACGGCGAAAGTCACGAATGATTGATAACATTTGTTGATCCTTTCCATTTCGTTATGTGATGGGATCGATTCATCACTTCTGTTGATAAATATGGTTAATGCCGCTCACGATGAAAAATGATCAAGTGTGCGATCTGTCATCAGGAGGTGTGATATGTATCGAAATCTGGATATGGCAGCGTTGCGGTCTCTTGTGGCCATTGCCGACACCGGCGGTGTGACCAGTGCCGCGGCAAAATTGCATCTCACCCAATCTGCCGTCTCCATGCAGATCAAACGCATGGAAATGATCCTTGATCAATCATTGATGGAGCGGGTTGGCCGCAAGGTTACGCTGAGCAGGGACGGAGAACAATTGCTTGGCTATGCGCGGCGGATGATCGCGATGAATGACGAAGTCTGGGGGCGTCTGACCTCGCCGCGGTTTGAGGGCGAAATCAAATTCGGCCTGCCATATGACATCATCTATCCATATATTCCGGACATACTTCAGCGGTTCAAAGCAGCCTATCCACGGGTCAAGATCAGGCTGAAATCATGGAACACAAAATATCTGAAGAAGAAATTTGCCGAGAGTGTGCCCGACATCATCTTGACCACTGAGCTGCCGCGCGATGGCACGGGTGAGTTGTTGCGGACAGAGCGGCTCGGCTGGTACAGCGCATCCGGCGGCAAAATATGGCAGCAACGGCCTCTTCCGGTATCATTTTACAAGTCATGTATTTTTCGCCAAACCGGCATCGCCGCGCTTGACGCTGCCGGATTGTCTTGGGAACAGACACTGGACCCCGAGGGGTTTTGTCACGCCCACACCGCCTTTATCAGCGCGGATATTGCCGTTGTTTGCTGCCTTCGCGGCGCACAGCAAGGTTTGCCAAGGCCGGTTTGGAATTGCCTGAATATGGGATTTTTCAATATGTGCGTGATGACACCAACCCGATGGTGGCAGAACTCGCCACGATGATTCGTGCTGCATATGGGGTGCGCGCCACCGCGGGCAAAGCGCCCGCCAAGGGCAAAGGGCCGAACATGGGAAAAGACCATCTAAATGGTGAAAACAGCGCCAAAGCTATTGACGCTGGATAAAACTCTGGTAAAACGGCGCGCAGTGCTGGTGTGGCTCAATTGGTAGAGCACCCGATTTGTAATCGGGCGGTTGGGAGTTCGAGTCTCTCCACCAGCACCATTCTCCCCATCACATCATGTGTTAACACATTGTAATTGAAGCTGATTGCGTGTTTGCAGGTGATTGGTGATGTACAGAGTGAGAAACATATCTAGCCCTCATCATGTGATGAACAGGGCTGGCATCTACTATTATGTCCGACGTATTCCAGCTGACTTGAAGCAGCACTATTCAGTCAAACGACTGTGCTTCAGCTTGCGTACCAAGTCTCACAGTCAGGCAATGCGGACTGCATCGTCAGTGCATCAAAGGCTTGAGGACTATTGGCTTGGTCTTCGTCTGCAGCAGATGGACATTCCTGCCATTCATCTGGTGAAGACAGATGATGTGGAAGATGCATCGCCTCTGATGATGGATGCAGTTGAGATGTATCTGTCCATCAAGGGCAAGGACGACAGGACATTCATCCGTACAGCCAGACGTAATGGTGAGTTGTAATAGAAGGTATTGGGCAATAGACCAATCACTTCTTACTCATGTCAGAGGCTGCTCAGTTCAGAGACTGGTGCTTTGAGCAAGGCATGAACATCAACACAGTAAAACGTTCTTTGCCTCAATCAAAGCCATCATCAATCTGACAATGCTGAGCATGGCATAGACATCCGCAACCCCTTCTCTGCCATCTACATGCCAGAGGCAGATAGTAAGAAGCGTGTTTCTATACCTATTGAGACAATCAGACAGATACAGCAATCATGTATGGAGCATGACGATGACATGCGCTGGCTGATTGCATTGATATCAGACACAGGCATGAGACTGGCTGAAGCAGCCGGCCTGCATATAGATGACCTGAGACTAGATGATGATATCCCATACTTAGATATCAAACCTCATCCGTGGCGTTCACTAAAGACCAAAGGCAGTCAGAGACAAGTGCCATTGGTAGGTGCATCGCTGTGGGCGGCACAGCGTATCAAGGCAAATGCGTCTTCATGCCTCATTCCTCTTTGCCCCAAGATACTACTGCAATGACAAACGCTGTAATGCCAACTCAGCAGTCTAATGCGCTGAACAAATGGAAATACAGGCTAACCATTCAGAATGACATGTCATGCATGGCTTCAGACACTCAATGCGTGACTGAGGCTAAGAGCCGTCAGCTGCCCATCAGAGATGATTGACCAGATAGGTCATAGCCTTGGCTTTCCGTTTTCTTGAGCCTTTACCTTGTTCCATCCAGCCTCAATCGAATTGAATTGCTTTATAAATTCGGACTCAAGGCGGTCAAGTTCATCTATCAATTCATTTTACTGGCACACACAACCTCTTCAGACAATCAATTCATGTTCTCTAGGCCAAGAACACGCATCGCCTCATAGAAGTTTTGCAGCACGTGATGGTCTTGATTTAGAGGCCGGGTCATAGTTTGTGGCTTCATGTTTATGCTTTGTCGCCACCTCTGTGATGTCTAGGAGGAGCAATGCGTAACT
>JAYQTT010000006.1:0-5024 GCA_038147495.1 Alphaproteobacteria bacterium
CTGTCCGGCATATTCGGATGATGGCGCCCACAGATTGATCCCCGCATCCATGGCGAATTTGTCGATCTGCGCGAGCTCTGCATCGCTGAAATCAAGATTGTCGATGCAGGCAACACAATCCAGAATCTGTTCCGGCGTTCTTGCGCCAATCAATGCGGTTGTCACCTGTCCCTGGTCTTGTGCCCGCAGAACCCACGACAAAGCCATCTGGGCCAATGTCTGGCCGCGCGCCTCGGCGATACCGTTGAGGTTACGGATATTCTCCATTGTTTCAGGCTTGATAAATGATTTGGCTAATGAGCTGTTGTCATTCACCCGGCTCTGTTCAGGAATATCCTTGAGATATTTCGAGGTCAGCATTCCCTGTGCAAGCGGTGAAAAGACGATAGAGCCTGTTCCCAGATCATCCAGAGTGCCGAGCAACCCATCTGCCTCGATCCAACGATTGATCATTGAATAGCTTGGCTGGTGGATCAACAGCGGCACGCCCATATCGCGCAAAAGCTCTGCTGCCTCACGCGTACGCTGGCTGTTATAGGACGAAATGCCGGCATACAACGCCTTTCCAGAATGCACGGCATGCGCCAGCGCGCCCATTGTTTCCTCAAGCGGCGTCTCAGGATCAAAGCGGTGTGAATAGAAAATATCGACATAATCCAACCCCATACGGGCCAGAGACTGATCAAGGCTGGCCAGAATATATTTCCGGCTTCCCCACTCACCATAGGGGCCGGGCCACATGTCATAGCCCGCCTTTGTCGAGATTATCATCTCATCGCGATAGGGGTGTAAATCCTGCTCAAGAATCTTGCCGAAAGCACTTTCTGCACTGCCATGGGGCGGGCCATAATTATTCGCCAGATCGAAATGGGTGATACCGGCGTCAAAAGCCGTGAGGCACATCGCACGCTTTGTCTCATGCGGTGTTGTACCACCGAAATTATGCCAGAGCCCAAGCGAGACAAGCGGCAACTTCAATCCGCTGTGGCCACACCGCCGATAAGTCATCCTGTCATACCGAGCGTCGTCCGCTTTATAAACACGCTCCATACCGGGCCTGTACATCTTCAATCTCCATCAAAAACAGTGGCAATTAATCCGCCTGAATAGGCTTTAAAATGCTACGATGTTTTTGCTCGCGATACATCGGATTTATTGACCACAAAGTCTGGACCAACCCGTATAGAATTACTGATTGGTGAAAAAATTGTTCAAGTATTTACGGCGGTTGGCGATTGAGCATGACCTCAACCAGCTATATCGCCAACGATTATCATCCCGCGGTGCCAATCCGCAAGGTGTGTTCTGGAATTCACAGCAGAACCAGACAAACCGCTTTGCCGCTTTGTTAGGCATGATCGCCGATCAAACACCAACCCATAACAACACGCCAACCCTCTGTGAAGTTGGCTGTGGCTATGGTGCAATGTTCGATTATATGAATGCGCGTCGGCGCTTTGCCGAATGGATTTATCAGGGCGTAGATATCAATCCAGCAATGATTGCGGCATGTCAGGCGGCATTTCCCGATGACAAAACCCGCTTTAAAACTGGACGCAAACCGGTGTCAAAAGTTGATTTTTCTGTCTTTTCAGGCACCTACAACCTCTGCCCGATAGAGAATATTGACGCGTGGGAGACATATATATTCGATTGTCTTGGTGACTGCTGGCGACAATCGAGACATGGCATGGCCCTAAACCTGTTATGTGCGTCCACGCCGCGCATCAAAGGGCAGATTTATTACGCCAACCGCGATCTGTTCATTGACCGCGCCAGCACCATATTTGGCCCAACACGCGCTGTGCCAACACCACTTGTCGATGGTGATGTGACCTTCCTGATCAGCCGTTCATGAACCGCTTCGGATTGGCCTAAATCACAATTGACCGTGCCATATCAGCGAGGAATGCGGCAGTATCCGCTGGATTGACCAACGCTTTGCGAATCAACCGGTCAAAACTCTGTCTGAAATATCGTATTTCCTCATCACGGCTCAAAACCAGATAGGCGTCACCTAAAAAGATCGCCACGCGTTTTTTGCCAAATACGGTGAATGAGGATGAATAGGTCTCGCTGCCGTCAAACAAATGCAGTCTGAGTGTCGGATATGTCGCCTCACACACAGCGGCCATATGCTCCAGCTGGCGACGACACAGTATTGGCGATGCCGCCTTCCAATGTCCCGTTTGCTGGGCCAAATCATTCAGAGTTTGCACAGGCATGCAAATTTCAATGTCCATGTCTTCCGGCATTTTTCCGGCAAGCATGTTCTCTGATATCGACCCGCGTATCTCGCCCTCGCCAACGGCTTCTGCCTCTTGCAATTCAAGGTTCAGCATATCCGGCAACAAGGATGGAACATAACGCAGCTTGCCCTCTGCCACCTCTGCCCGCCACGCTTCAAGCGGCGAGTGCCCGTCATCCGTTGCGTTTTCGAGCTGAAAGCTGGGTTCGACCGACCTTTGTCCCTCTGGCGCATTCTCCAGTCCAAGAAGCCAATCCACCGAGACGCCGCGAGCGGCAGCAATTTTGCGAAGCGTCTCTGCACGAGGTAGCCGCACATTGCTTGGATCCATAAACTGGCTCAAGGCAGAGCGATCTATGCCCGTATCCCGCAGAAAAGCAGACGTTGACTGTTCCTCAGCCGCGATCAGACTGCTGAGACATTCACGAAAATGATGTGCAAGCGCGCGTTTATCCATTGTTACGATTATGCATCATTATTGTGTTTTCACAATATTTTCACGCTAAAAGCCCATATTATCATCTCCAATCCCGAATTCACACTCTGTCAAAACATCCGCCTTTCGTGTGACCTATAAGATTGATCTCTGGTGATTACATGGACAGAAAAAATGCGAACCCCAAGGACAACAGAATGGCCAACATTGGTTATTGTTGCCCTTTGCTACACGCTATTTGTCCTGGCGACTGTCATCACACCCGGCTATAGCCTGCTGGCCGCAACACTTCTTCTGGCCATCACGATTGCCTTGCATTCATCATTGCAACATGAGGTGTTGCACGGCCATCCATTCCCAAAGCAATGGATGTCAGATATTCTTGTTTTCCCGGCGATTGGCCTCATTTTTCCTTTTGAGCGTTTTCGCAAGAGCCATCTCGACCACCATATGGACTCGAATTTGACAGACCCCTATGACGATCCGGAGAGCAATTACCTTGCTCCTGAACGATGGAATAAGCTTGGACGCCTCTCCCGAATCTTACTGAAATTCAACAATACTTTATTGGGGCGGATGCTTGTTGGACCGGCTATCGGCACCACAGCTTTCATTTACAACGACATCTTGTCGATGCTGCGTGGTGACAAAGACATCATCCGCGCCTATGCCTTGCATGCGCTTGGTCTGGTGCCGGTTGTCTGGTGGATGAATATAGTGGCCACAATACCATTTTGGGCCTATCTCATCGCCGCTTATGGCGGATTGTCACTTCTAAAAATCCGCACATTTCTGGAACATCGTGCCAATGAGAGCGTGCCCGGGCGGACTGCCGTCATTGAAGATCGAGGCCCATTGGCCTTTCTCTTTCTGAACAACAATTATCACGCGGTACATCACATGCACCCGCACATCCCTTGGTACGCCCTGCCAAAACAATATACGGCCCTTCGCAGCTTCTATCTGGCGCATAACGAGCACTATGTCTACAAAGGCTATGTTGAGATTTTCTGGCGCTATCTCTTTAAGGCAAAGGACCCTGTACCGCATCCTCTGATGAAAAGCGACAGCGACGCACGAAAGAACTGACAAAGGACAAGCTGATGCGCGCCAGCCTGCCGATGTATGATCGGCCTGCAACAAGGATGCCAACCAGCGTTTCTGGGGTTAATCAGGCGCCATTTGCAAGATGTCGGCATTGACGCACCGGCGCAGCTGTCAACGGACGCAGAAGGCGCCGAATTCTGGACTGCCAAAGATATGGTCTTCAGCCAGACATGCGGCATGCCATATCGCACAACGCTTCATGGCAAAGTGAAAATCGTCGGCACGCCGGATTACGGCATCGAAAATTGTCCGCCCGGCTATTACCGTTCTGTTTTGATCAAGCATAAAGACGACCCTCGCAGCAGCCTCTACGATTTTTCCGGCACAAGAGTCGCCGTAAACGGATTTAACTCTCAATCCGGCTTTGCGGCGCTTGCCAATGCAATCAACAACACAGAGACGCGCTTCTCGCATTGCATTGTCACTGGCGCACATGCGAATTCGGTAGCCGCGGTAGCCAGTGGAAAGGCTGACATTGCCGCCATCGACATCGTCACATGGCGTTTACTGGCACGCGAAAAGGAAGTAACGGAAGACGTGGAGGTCTTTGCTCAAACAGATCCGACCCCCGGCCTGCCTTTTATTTGCAATATCAACATCTGCGCCCAGACGGTTTTCATGGCCGTTGCAGATGCGATCACGGCACTGTCAGAAAATGACCGGGAATTACTTATGCTGCGCGACATAGTCTGGATTGACCATGACGCCTATATGTCCGTGCCAACACCGGCGCGAATAGAGAACAGGATTTGTTGCCGATCAGAAACCCGGGCCTTCCTTCGTAAAGATCTGGCCAATATCATAGATTATCAGCGCAACTTCAGACTCCAGAGGGAATGACAACATCCCCATCACGTCATAGCCAGCGAATCAACGGCATCAAGTAAAAGCGGATCATATATAAAAACCAGGCGACATAGAGAGGTCGTAGCCGATCAATCAGAAATGACGGCGTGAGGCGCGCCATCACCTTGATCATCGGGTCAGTCATTTTCACGAACGCCTTCATGAAAAAGAAATCAGAATTTTCCGGAATAAAAATCGCCATGCCGAAACGCCCGATCAATGTCCACATTGCGGCGCCAAGCACGTAATCAAAAATAATCACAACGGCGGTAAAATTGCCTTCCATGTTCCTGCAACCCCCTCACAGCAATGAAATGCCTGTGTTTTATGTCTAATAATCTAGACACAAAAAGGCGGAGAAACCCCGCCCTTCTGTTTGCGGATTTA
>JAYQTT010000007.1:0-97105 GCA_038147495.1 Alphaproteobacteria bacterium
CTTGCGTCGAGAACCGCCTTGCCTTTCGGAATGCGAATCTCGTCAACCATCTTCTGAGTTTCCTCGTCAGGCTCTTCAGTCATCAAGCTGACAACGATCATCAGGATCAAGCTTACCGGCATACCAATCATACCGAAGCGCAATCCATCAATGCCAAGCCAAGGAGTCATGCCACCGAACTGGACCATATACAGGTACCAGGCACCGGCGCCAAAGCCACCGATCATACCGGCAACAGCACCTTGACGGTTTGCCCGTTTCCACCAGACACCAAGGACCAGCGGGAAGAACAATCCGGAGTTGGCGAAACAGAACGCCCACGCAACAGCACCAAGGATGCTGGTCAGCTTCATCGCTGCCACGAACGCACCCGCGGCACCAACAGCCAAGAGCAGGATACGAGCAACAACAAGACGTGTCTTGGTGTCCGCCTTTGGATCGATGATCTTGTAGTAAAGATCATGCGACAGAGCGTTTGCGATCGCCAACAGCAGGCCATCAGCAGTTGACATCGCGGCAGCAAGACCACCGGCGGCAACCAGACCTGAGATGACATAAGGCAAGCCCGCCATTTCTGGCGTTGCCAAGACAACAATGTCACCACGCATGAAGAACTCGTTGATGTTCAAGATGCCGTCACCATTCTGATCAATAATGGTCAGAAACTTCGCGCTCTGCCATTGCTGGATCCATTCAAGTGACTGTACCTCAGAGATTGCCTTGCCAATGATGGCGGTACCGGCTGACGGATCAAGCAGTGACAATTTCACAAAAGTCGCCAATGCAGGAGCTGTCAGATACAGCAGGCAAATGAACACCAGTGACCAGCCAACAGACTGGCGCGCGGCCTTCACTGAAGATGTTGTGAAGTAACGCATCAGAACGTGTGGCAGAGACGCCGTACCGAGCATCATACACAGAACCAGTGTGAAGAATTTCCACTTTGCCATGAGTGATGTACCAGCTTCGTTCACGCTGACTGTCAATGCAGCCAGACCAGGATGAACAGCTTTTGCCTGCGCCACTGCTTCGGCAGATGGCTTCAGCACACCGACACCAAGATCTTTTTCAATGGCCATCAACTGTGTCACGGCATCAAACTGGGCGAAATGCGGCAGAATGCCGAAGCCCTGTTTTGCTGACATCATGAACACTGGAATCAGATAGGCCACGATCAACACGATGTATTGCGCAACCTGTGTCCAGGTAACAGCACGCATACCTCCGAGCATCGAGCAAAGCAGGATACCTGAAAGGCCAACCCACACGCCCCATTCAAAAGGAACGTTGAGCATCCGTGCAGCCACTGTGCCTGTACCGTTAATTTGCGCTGTCACATAAGTGAATGACGCAACGAACAGGATGATAACAGCACAGAAACGCGCAAGGTTACCGCCATAGCGTGTACCAATGAAATCCGGCACGGTGTAACAGCCAAACTTGCGCAGATAAGGCGCAATCAGGCTGGCCACAAGCACGTAGCCGCCGGTCCATCCCACCAAAAAGGCCATGTAAGGATAGCCCTTCAGGTAGATACCACCAGCCATCGCGATGAATGACGCACCGGACATCCAGTCAGCGGCGGTCGCCATGCCGTTGAACACCGCCGGCACTTCACGACCAGCGACGTAATACTGATTCGACTCCATCGTCCGAGACAGAACCCCGATCAACGCATAGATCAGGATCGTGAAGCCGACGAACAGCCAACCAATTGTTTCGTTGGCAACACCAGCCGCGCTGAGTATTGCCATCAAAATAACAAAACCAAGAAAGCCGAGGGTGTAAATGCCATAAACCCGGCCGAGGTTATTAATAAATCCCCCTTCCATTTTCATTGCACTCTCCTATTCCTCAGCCACGCCAAATTCTTCATCAAGACTGTTTTGCCGCGTGACAAACCAGAAGATCAAAAGAACAAACGCGATCTGTGAACCCTGGCCGGCCATGAAATAGCCCCCGGGGAAAGACCCTTCTGCACCGTTTAGCGCATCGCCAAACCAGTGAACCACGAAGGAGAAAAAGAACCATATCGCAAGCGTTACCCACAGTAACGACTTGGATCGTTCCCAATGACTAGCAGTCGCTGAGCCTTGCGTACTCATCTATGCATCCTCCATTTTACGGCATGAGCCACTCTCCGAAGCCCACACCTGACTTTGTGCGACCCAGCCCGAAAGCTGTTGTTGACCGCATCACACCAAGGACCCGCATTTTTTATGTGATTATTGTCGCGGCTCCACTTAAGTAGTAATCGTAATGCGGATTGAATAAATGACAACTAAATTTAGCAAAATGAAATATAAGCCATGAAAAAGCTTTTCACCTCTATCATGCGTTCGCTTGGCTTGGTGGCACTTCCCCCGATCACAACGCGGCAGGACTTACTCGAATTCATTGAGAGTCGCGCAGCCTATGTCTCGCAGGTAACACTGTACACCTACGTAAAGGCGCGGGCGGGCACCCAATACCCTAAACTATTTGAAAACAATGATTTTTTGACATCTTTGCGTATTTCACGCTGGCATATTTACGGGGCCGCTGTGTGTGATCTCAGCCTCTTCGCAACCGCCCAGTTCAATCGTTCTGGCCTGCTGGATGATGCGGCCAGTAAAGACATGGCAAACCGTTTGATCGATGATATTTTTGCTGCAAATACGCAAGACGACATCGACCCGGCGCGGTTCATTGATATTGCAAATGAGGGCAAAAGACGTGTTGCTTTCGCGAATTGGGACGTCATTGCCGATGGCGCCAGCGCGTTCAAGGCAAGTTCTGATGCCGTTTATAAATGGGCACCGATCGCCGATGAGTTAAAACAGGACGATGAAGAGATTGTGAGAAACTCAATCCATCTTCGTTGGATTGGCGTCAGGAGAGATTTGAAAGAAACTTTAAGGCCAAATTTAATCATTGAAAATCAATAAGAAAAATAACGAACTTCATCCATTATATTACTTAGCCTAAAACACCAATCACCTTATTCAGGATAATCCCGCACGAAAACAAATGTGCTTTCATCCGACTTTTCAGGCTGAAAGACATAACCGCCGGTAGAAAATTTGACCAGATCCTCCGGCCGCTTTGCCTGATTCTGTATGATGTATCGGGCCATCGCGCCACGCGCCTTTTTGGCGAAGAAACTGACAATTTTTTCCTGCCCGTCCTTACGCTCTTTGAACACGGGCGTGATCACTTTCGGCTCAAGCACGGCAAGGTCAACCGCGTTGAAATATTCCTGTGACGCGCAATTTACCAGCGCCTTGGCCTTGGTCGCGGTTGCCTGCTCGTTCAATGCCGCGGCAATCTCCTTACCCCAATAGTCATAGAGCGTCTTTCCACGCGCCGTTGCAAGGCGGCTGCCCATTTCCAAACGATAAGGCTCAATTTCATCGAGGGGGCGTAACACACCATAAAGACCCGAGAGAATCCGCAGATGGTTTTGTGCCCATGCCATTTCATGTGGATCAAGCGATGCCGCTTCCAGCCCTTGATAAGTGTCTCCAGCAAAGGCCAGCGCGGCTGGCTTCTTGTCCTGCGCACCAAAAGCGGCAAACCGCTCCGCGTTAAGCTTGGCAAGCGATTCGCTGATTCCCATTAATTTCTGAAGCATGTCCGCACCAAGCGCATTGGCGACAGACGCCAATTCACCGGCGTTCCCCGAAAACATTGGTGTGGTGGCTGACACATCCATTCCATCAGCCATGTTCATCTTTTTTGCGGGTGAAACGACAACCAGCATGAAAAAACTCCTGCAACGCGATTGGACACCACCCCAATTTAGTAATCAGATGGCCAAAGGTCCAGAAACTGAGGGGAAAATAATCAGGCTGACCGACAGAACAACCACTCTAGGCCGCCTCACCCCCAAACTGCCATTGCCACTTCGCCGGGCAACAGCCTCGGCAAATCAGTTTCAGGATCGGCTTTACACGCACCAGATGAAGGGTTTAGCCGTCATAGGTGATGCCGCCGTCATGTCGGTGCCACAATCGAAACAGATGACGCTTGGTCGCAGGATCATCACTGTCCTCAAACTCCGATCTGTAATGTCCCAGCTCATGATTGTTCAGATACTGCACCTGTCCGCGCTCAAGCGGTGCCTCTATCCACAAATCTGCCGATGATGTCACGTCATCGATCGCAACAAGAGCGTCCTCAAGCGCCGTGTCCATTTGCACACCGCTCACATCATAGCCCTTGCGTACCAGTGAGCTGTTCGCCCGACACCGTAATTTACCGTTGGACCATGAGAAAAACGGAGCAAGCGAGGTCTTCGCCGCACCTTCGGCATGTTCGGCCTGCCGATCAAAATGCATCGGTTCATAGAGGCGTTTGAGCGCTTCGGGATATTTTGCCTCCATTCGACGATGTACCGTGTAGAGTGAACAAAACCTGCTCAGGCCACCCTGCTTGGCCGGATATTTACACATCAGACCGACATAATCCGGCACTCTGACTCCAAAGGCATTGTCAGTGTGGAAAACCAATTCCACATTGGTCGCCGAGCCGCGCACTCCGTAACCATATT
Organism: Alphaproteobacteria bacterium; assembly: GCA_038147495.1. Taxonomy (GTDB): domain Bacteria; phylum Pseudomonadota; class Alphaproteobacteria; order Puniceispirillales; family Puniceispirillaceae; genus MED-G116. The sequence goes on from JAYQTT010000007.1 coordinate 4,532, forward strand.
TCTTTCCCGTGTCGGTCACATCATAGATCATTGTGCCATCCCATTTCTGGGCAACATTTGGCCCCATGAAATGACCAAGCGTCCATTAGACATCAACCATTTCAGCGATTGGAAAATCATCCACCGGAAGGCGGTCAATCACGGCAAAGCCAACGCCGCTGTCGCAAATGGCACGCGCTTTTTCATAGGCTTTCTGAAGATGTGGTATGTCGAATTGCTCGGGACGGCGCAAAATCGTTGGCAATGGATTGTCACGCATAGAGACCACCATCTGCTCAATCTCAGCCAAAGCATCAGCCGACAGCGTCACGGTCCAGTCTTCTGCCTTGACGTCCTTGGCAAGCCAGCCTTGCTCGCCCACCGTCGGAATTCCTTTCGCTGGATCAACGGCTTCATTGGTCAAATCAATCACACCATCCATCACACCCTCTCCCACAAAGCTTGTTCACGTGACAGCTACGTCTTTTCCACAACCCTCGCCGTTGCGGTTCGATGATTGACGATAAGATAGCTTGGAGCGCGGCGCAACAACGACCATGTCACCGGTACATCATCGGGCCGTGTAGGGACAAAACTGGCGCAGCATCAAACAGATGCCATGCAATGCCTTGATGCATTGAAGGCGATCACACGCGCATAACGGCAGACATGATCGCCGCAGTCTCTGGGGATTAGATGGTGCGTAACAACCAGCGAAACACCCAAAATTTCCGCAAAGGGCGCATTGGCGCCATCGATGTCTTGCTGATCGCATTGGTGTATTTGAAGTTCAGCGTGTCTGTTTTGCTCGTCATCATTCTGCCTTCTGTTGGCCGAAGTCGGCGGTTAACGTCTACGCAGCAACTGAATCAATGCGCGAATGCCGTGTCAATCACGGGCGCACGGCCACCATTAAAACTTCTTCACCACTGTTGCAAAAATGACTCAGTTAAGCATTCACCGGTTAGCGGCTTGCCAAAGCACAAGCTAGACTCGTGAATAGAGCCCCATCGTTTCTGCCTTCAATTTCAGTAAGGCCGTCAATTGCGCGAGTGCTGGTGTCTCAATCTGCAACTCGGTGCCAAGCGCGATGACAGCCGACAGGATGGGATCAATTTCCAGTGGGCGGCCAGCTTCAATATCCTGCCGTGTTGACGGTTTGTGGCCGATGATTGCGGTGGCACCGGCAATACGTTTTTCGATTGTGACACCAAAACGCGCCCCTACTGCCTCGCCGACAGCCTTTACCTCTGTCATGACCGCTTCAATGATCTTGCGCATATCCGGATCATTGCCAATCACATCAAGGGTCGCGCCAGTCAGTGCAGATACCGGATTGAAAGAACAATTGCCCAACAGCTTGATCCAGATCTCGTCTCTGATCCGTGGACGGACTGGCGCTTTCAACCCTCCCTCAATCATCAGTGCCGAGAGATTTCTTATACGGTCTGTTTTTTCGCCTGATGGTTCGCCAAGGCTGAAGCGGTCACCATCCAGATGGCGCACATGCCCGGGCGATACAATCTCACACGCCGGATAAACAACACAACCGATCGCACGCTGTACGCCAATTCCATTCCAGATTTTGCCGCCGGGATCAACCGCGTAAAGCGGGCTTTCGTCGAGGCCGGTGCCCGTCTGCGCCCGGTGAAAATACCACCATGGAAGGCCGTTTACAGCCGACACAACCATTGTCTCTGTGCCAAGCAAGGGCATCATGCTGTCGACGATGGCAGGAATCGCATGCGCCTTTACCGCAAGAAACACCACGTCCTGCGGCCCAAGATCGGCCGGATTGCTGCTGGCGACCAATTTATGCGTCGAGATTTTGCCATCCTGCTCAAACAGCAACCCCTTGTCCTGAATGGCTTCCAAATGCGGCCCGCGCGCCACCAGACTGACATTGGCACCGGCACGGTCCAGAGCCGCCGCAAGATATCCCCCGATTGCCCCGGCGCCGAAAACACAAATCCGCGTCATGTTTCTTCCTTCCGGTTCAATCTTCCTGTTTATTTTCCGGCTTAATCTTCAAGGCCGAGTTTGGCCGCAAGCCCTATGCGTTGCAACTTGCCTGTTGCGCCTTTTGGTATTTCATCAAGAAAGCGCATATATTTCGGCACCTTGAACTTTGCCAGATGGCTCTCGGCAAAGGCGCGCAAGCCAGCTTCGTCAATCTCGGCACCATCACGAAGAACAATCGCGGCGCCAATCTCTTCACCAAGCATCTTATCAGCAACGGCAAAAGTGACCACCTGTTGCACGTCAGGATGTTCCATCAAGACGTTATCAACTTCAAGCGGCGAGATTTTCTCACCACCGCGGTTGATGATCTCTTTCAAACGGCCGGTGATTTTGAGATAGCCATCGCTGTCAAAAACCCCTTCGTCTCCTGTGCGGAACCAGCCATTGGTGAAGCTTTCCTCATTTGCCTTTGGATTATTCTCATAACCCGGCGTGACATTGTCGCCGCGGATACATACCTCGCCGGTCGATCCCACGGGCAATTGGTTTCCCTGTTGATCGAGGATGCACACCTCAGGGGACGTGACAATGCCAACACAGCCAGCCTTTTGCAGCCCTTCACCAAGCGGATTTGAGGTCATTTGATGTGCCGCTTCGGTCATGCCATAGGCCTCTATCACCGGACAGCCGAAGACCTCATGAAGCTCATCGAACACAGCCGGTGGCAAAGATGCAGACGATGATCTCAAAAAACGAAGGTCAAGCGCCCTCGCCGCCTCTTTTTGCCGCTTTGCCCGCAGCAAAATCGCCTGATGCATGGTTGGCACACCGGAATACCAGCTAATCTTCTCATCACGCGCCTGATCAAGAAAGCGCAAGGCATTAAAACCATCGGTGCAGCAGACAGACGCGCCTGTCGACATGCTTGTCGTCAGCACCGCAATCAGGCCATGAATATGAAACAGCGGCATGATGTTCAGGCAATGATCGCCGGAATCAAGCTTCAGGCTGGCCGCAATATTGCGCGCTGATGCGGCGATATTGCGGTGCAACAGCGGCACAACCTTTGGCCGCGATGTGGTCCCTGATGTATGTAGCACAAGGGCCTCGTCATCCGCACCAGATGGAACAGCATCACTTTCATCATCAAAAAGCGTGAATATGCCGGCGGTTGCATTGGCGGCGACATCAATCTCGACCAGTTGAATGCCAAGTTCGGCAGCGGCCTCGCATACCGGGTTCGTGCTGTCTTTTTCGACAATCACCAGCTTTGGTTTCAGATCTTCGAGATAGAAGGCATATTCGCTGCGCTTGTAATTCGGGTTCAGCGGCGCGGCTGACATGAAGCTGGCAACAGCCAAAAAGGCGGTGGCCATTTCCGGCCCGTTTGGCAGGACGATTGCCACACGGTCGCTTTTTGTCAGGCCTTGCGCGGCCAATTGCCTGCCAATGCGATCGATATGAGCACGAAGGGTCGTGAAATCTGTTGGCGCACGGTCCGGCGCACTCAACGCAAGATCCGCATCAGCACCAACGGATAGTAATGAGCGAAGTGACATGACGGAATGACCCTCTTTTTTAAATTATGCAACAGCCACCGGTCGCCAGATTAAGACATGTTTCAACAGATTTTGTCACGATCCGTGACATCAGGATATGGCTGTGTGCAGCTGAATATTACAGCAAGATTCGCCTATCACGAATGTCCTCTGGATGCAAAAGACTAATTCTTGGAAGGACCCACTATTTAATGTGAGGAAATAATTGATCGCTGAAGAAGAATTGCGGGCTTTACAGCTGAGCACCACGAAAACCCATCGGATCGAATGACCAAAGAGGACATTCCAATGCTCAAACATCCTGTTCTTCATTTTCAAGGCGATGATGCCGAAGCGGACCGCCTTCGCCGGCTGGCGCTGTTCCGACCGGAAAGCCTGATGGCCCTCAAGATCGCCAATGGCGCTGATCACATCAGGAAGCGCGGCTATCGTACCGATCTAGCCGACAGAAAATACGGTTATAGCTAGCTGGATCGCTGAATTCCAAGATGCCCTCGTATTTGAATTTGAAAGTGTAAATGATCTAGGTGCGCTGGGCGCTCTTGATCGACATAAGACAGCCCGCAGAAAGCAGTGGGATATGTTTCAAACCATCGGAGGCGATGGCAGCCTTGAAGGCATATTGACTGCCGAAAAGAACCTTCTCGCCTTCGATTGACCCGTTATGCCAACAGCAAGGCCATGTCCGGCAGCCTTACCGAGGCGTTGTCAGACCTTAGCATCACCCAGACATTGGTTGAGACCATCCTTGATCCGTCCGCATGTCGCGCGATTGATGCAAGTCATTTGCGCGGAAAAAATCGCCTTAACGGCTTGCCGCGTGACGAAGCGCATCAGTTCTTTCGATCACATGGTACCCGCCTGCTGAACCTTGACAAAGGACGACTGGATAAGCTCGACAAGCAGATTATCGATCCCCGCCGCGCCAATATGCGCACCACGGAAAAATCCCATGGCGCTGCAAAGGCTGCGCTTGATGTGAACCTAAACCACTGGCACAATCCGTGGTCGTGGCGTTGAGCGGCAGATATAGATGATCGCCAAGCGCATCAATCGCCGATCCGGTGATCGCTTCGGCCGCCTTGCGCGGTATCTGGCGGCAGCTGGCGATACGGGCGAAAAACTGGACAGGCTTTGGCTTGCAGGTTGTGACGCTGGGCCTGATGGTGACAACATTAATGTCGACGATCTGGAGATCGCCATTGCCGAGATCGAGGCGTCTCAGGCGCTGAACATCACGCATTTTTCCATACGCTGATACGCGGTCAATTTCCTGACGGACATCGATGAAAATGGCGGAGGAAGGAAGGGAATAGATGCCAGCAAACCCGAAAAACTTAAGTAAATATAATCATTTCATTACTTTGCTTTGCATCCTTGGCACAATCCTTGGCACAAAACAGGTGGTGAACTACGGGTGTCCCAAAGTTAAAAGGGATCTTAACTCAGAACCACACCCCATCTCCATTACCGAAATAAGCAATTTCAAAGAACGGATAAAGTGTCAATTTGTTGTTGTTTTTTTGATTGACGGCGAACGACGAAACAATGGTCAAGGTTTCGACGCCGCCCCTCTATAGGCACAACTCAGGCATTCGGGCGTTTGGGAATTATTCGTCTCGGTATTAATGACGATGTGGCGGTGACTTAAACGCAAATTCACATCAGTTGCGCCTTCCAATGTGGGGCACCACTTCGAAGGCGCATTCGTGTCTCAGAAACAACCTAGTTTCTAGGTTGAAATCAAGAGAAAATCCAGAGACTTTGTGTTATCAAACTTCAATTTACGGCATTAGACTTGCCGTTACAGCCCCTTCCGTCTCGTAAGACACGGCTTGGTCCCTCTTCAAGACCGTTTAAACCCGAGAGTTTTGGACTGCAGTGATATGAACAAACACATCTGCAGAACCATCATCCAGTTCGATGAACCCAAAGCCTTTTGAAAATTAAACCACTTAACTTTGCCTGTACTCATATTAACTCTTATATGAACGTTGGTTTTAAAAGCATAACCATCCGCTCATGAGTAGAATTGAGTACACAGTTTAAAAGCCTCGCAGTGCGAGATGGTCACCTTGTGCCATGCTCCTCTCAAAACGCCAGCGTTTTATCAAAACCCGTAAAATGAGTGCATGAATTTTCATGTGAATGAAAAATTAATCTGCAACGCGAATTATCGTTAGCAATTTGAGTCGACAAATTTTGTGGTTGCTTAATATTTCATTTGCGTCGACTGTTACGACGAGTGATTTGTAAGCCAGATACAAGCGCGAGCCAAATCTTCGATAAGGGCGACTGGTGGAAAATTGGTGGAAACGCCAAAGCCAAGAATTCAACAAGCATTGAAAAACTCAAATCCGCTGAAGCACACTAACCTGACTTCCTACCCAATAGAATTTTCACAATGTGGCTCAATTCAGGCTGCATCAAATTGAACCGACAATGGTCAATGGCCTTCAGCAAACAACAACCAATTTGCAGTCTATGTGTTGAATGGAACCCACAAGAATGAAAACCTCTTTAATCGTGCCCCCTCACCTTTTTGCTCGCATTTCCAACCTATGGAGCCGAATTCAAACTTGTTCCTTCAGATGACGCCTACATATCTTTAAACAGAATGCCTTTATGCACTGACAAGAGGAACAAAAATTTCCACCACAACCGGCGGGGACCTCCATGTTTACCAAAATCAAGCATGGCTCATAAGTGTCGAGATGGACCTCAAAATGCTTAAGTGTGAATTAGCTGGAGAATTTATTGAGTAGGACAGCATCGTAATGATAATTAACGAATTTATTGAAAGACAGACAAATGAACTCAAACAAAATGAAGCAAGACTTCAAACAGCTGGCTCTACTTGGCATTAAATTAGAAACGCACCACGTCTACTATGTGGGAGGCTATCGGTACACAGAATTGAACCACGCTATCGATGCTGCAAACAGAGCGAAAGGGATGAAGGGAATAGATGCCAGCAAGCGAAAAACTTAAGTAAATTTAATCATTTCATTACTTTGCTTTGTATCCTTGGCACAATCCTTGGTACAAAACAGGTCATGAACTGGGGGTGTTCCAAGGTCAAAAGGAATCTTAACCAAAAAGTTATAACCCTTCTTCATTTTCAAAATATGCAGTTTCAAAAAACAGGTAAAGCGTGAATTTGTCGTTATTGACAGGAAATGACGAAACGCAAACGGATTACGGGACTTTGAACGAGAGGCCTCAGGACGGCCCAAAAACTCCCGGCAAAAGCCTTACCTGCTTTTCTTAATAAGTCTTGTTTTTTCAGAGAAGAGCTAATTTTGATGACTAAGCCTTGGGCGTGACGATAACCCAAAAGCCTTTACCATAAAGATTATGTTGTTGAAGGCTTTTAATCTCAAAATGCTCACACAATCGGGGCAACCACCAAGAAGTAGGTTGCTGAATCAAATGAGCGTTGCGTCCATCCGACAGTGTTTTTCTTGCTGGCCCCATGTGTATCGAGAAAAATCCAACTTTTTGCGTAAGACCCGCAAGCACACTTATTGTCGGCGCCACATAATTTGGCTCAACATGTTCTAAAACATCAATGCAACAAAACCATTTCAGCGCTTCAGGCTCACCCATACTCAGGAAAAGCTGGGTCATAAGGCAGATATCTAAAGCCAGAAAGCCCGGCACTTTTGAGCCCCTGCAACAAACGTTTTTTTCCTGCACCATAGTCACAAATCGACCGAATTTTATTTTCTTTAGCTATTTTGGCCACAAAACTCGCAAAAGCCAATGACGCAACCCCATAGTTTGGGTTTTCGTGAAGCTCTTTCTGCTGTTCAAGATAACCAGCTGATATAACTTCCATCTAGACATACCTTTGCGATTTAAGGTGCCAGCGTTGATTAAATGAATAGTCGCCGTTCATCTCATGCTAGCCTTGTTTGCTTTTAGGTCAACCGTCGAATGAAACATGGTTAAACTATTGGGGGCTCTACAAACATTGTCCCAGCGAGAGATTGGGTTTTGACAATTGGTTTCCAGCAAACCCTTGGCTTTTAAGCGCTAAGGGTATTCTAAAGATTACAAATGCGCCCCACTCACCAAGGTTGCTACCTATGACGACGACCACAGTAATAACCTATCCTTAGTTACTATAGATACCATAGGTAGCTTTGTTGCTTGGTGGGTTGGTCGTGGTTGTTTTCCAACGAAAGCAGAGACCAAAGACCAATGCACACCTCTCGTCCACGACATTAGTAGTGAACAATTGCACAAAACCATAGTTAGCTTTCAGTTGGAGGATGATTATGATTATAATGACGATGTCACTCAAATCAGCTGGCGACACCGAGTAACCTTGAGACAAAAGAGATGAGTGTCGTAAATCTCGTTTTAGGGCTTGCTGACGGGCTTTGGAGGAGGTTAACCTACACTGACTGCATCGAACTGCTCAAATCCCTGTCAGAGGCCGTCAAATCGCCGCTATTGGGTATGTGAATGTCTTGAGCGGGGAGGTCGCAGTGTTTGACGCGCAAATGCTTCGTGAAGCACGCTAACGAACCACATTTGACGATAAAAGTCAACCCTTTATTGCAAAAATATTTACTTTTATCAATGAGTTGTTATCGGTATGTAATTTGGGATATGGCTTCCATCTTTTGCGCCATAGATGTCCCACCAGAGTACAGCCCATAGGTCATTGTCTGCTTCTCATGGCCCAATATATCCGCTGCAACACCCTCCATAACCCCTGCTCTCTCAAGCTTTGTTGTCACCGTCTTTCGAAGGCCATGAAAGACAAGCTCAGGACCAAAGCCTAGTTCCTTTTTGAGACGAGCAAACCGCTTTGATAGACTAGGTGAACGCTGGCCATACTGGTTCTTGGCGCTAGATGGTATCAAGTAGCCGTCCCTGCTCTCGTCGATTAGCCTGTCAACAACAGATACAATGGAAGGATGAAGAGGCACATACCTCACTCCAGCCTTTGTCTTGGCCTGTCTTACTCGCAATGCTCTGTGGCTCTCCTCTACAACCACATCCTCCACTCTGAGGCTGCACAGCTCCTCTATTCTCGCTCCTGTGTAAAGAGCAAGCTGGATGAGGTCCGACAACGGCCCATCCCTGCTCGCTGCGGCAGCCTTCATCAGTTCAAGACACTCGGCATTGCTAAAGCCCCGCCTGACTATGGACCTACCCCCTCCTGTCTTGTGGATTGCATGTCCAGAAAACGGTGACGGGTCACTGACAACCTGAATGGACAGAAGATAAGTCCAGAAGGAATTGAGTGCGCTCAAGCGTCTTTTGAGCGACTTTACTCCAACATCTTCCAGCGCGGACCGTCTAACCCAGTCACTGACCAGCTTCTTATCAGGGATATGGGCGGTCTCCTCCTTGTGGAAGACAATCACATCTCTTTGCATTTGGTCCACGGTCTTCTGCCTGAGGTGCGCCAGAGAGGCAACCCATCCGGCTACATAGCCTTCCAGTGTGACTATCTGGCCTGAGGCAATGCCATAGAATGTTTTTGCCGTCATTCTGAGATGTGCGTCCTCCACCTCGTGGAAGTCTCTGCCTCCCAGAACGACATCCTCTACCTCACCCTCAATTATGACGCCCTTGATGAATTCATCATAATCACTTCCCTGCCCATCCTCATCGAACGCTCTCTTTAGAGCCTTTGCACGGGCCATCACGCCATCCTGCGCAGCTTCTTCAATTAGCTTTTTCCATTGGAGAATCAGAGGCGCTGCGAGAAGTTCGGCTTCCTTGAGGCTTGCAGTGCCAAGGGATTACTTGAATTCGCTCCTTCCGAGGATGGGGCGGAGTTTCTTGGGGATAACCAGACGGGCTGAGTAGATTTCACCCCTGCGCACCACAAAGCTCATCGACCACGACCTCACTCACATCATATTTGGTACAAATCTTGGTACAAAGTTATCCTAGGCCATTTCCAAATATGCAACGAAATCAGTGGTTAGGGGAAGCAAAAAATAATGGCGGAGGGGAAGGGATTCGAACCCCCGAAAGGAATTTCTTCCTTTAACGATTTAGCAAACCGCCGCCTTCAGCCACTCGGCCACCCCTCCGCCGGGGTCTGCGGGCGACGTCGAAAGCCACCACCCGCAACGCAAATACACGGCGTATGCTGGGCACATTCCTAGCTTTGAAAACGGGCGCTGTCAAACCTGAAATCACAGCCCGGGCATATTCCCCCGGGCCGCCATTCATGTTGCGCCTTCCGGCCGCTTGGCTGCGGCTATTTGATGTTGTTGCCGGGGCTAGCCGTCGAGCTTGCGCCGCAGGATTTCATTGACCATTCCGGGGTTCGCCTGCCCTCCGGATTGCTTCATCACCTGCCCCACAAAAAAGCCAAACAGCTTGTCCTTGCCGCCGCGATATTCGGCAACCTTATCTTCATTTGCGGCAATGACGCCATCGATCATCGCTTCGATCGCGCCACTGTCTGACACCTGCTTCAGGCCTTTTTCCTCGACCACGGCGGCGGCATCTTTTCCGCTGTCAAACATGTCGGCAAACACATCTTTGGCAATACGCCCAGAGATGGTTCCATCGCTGATCAGATCGACAAGCCCACCAAGCCGTTCCGGCGTGACCTTGCAATCGGCGAGCGTCTGGCCGGATTTGTTCAGCGCGCCAAACAATTCCACCGTCATCCAATTGGCAACAAGCTTGCGATCACGGCCTTTGCTGGCCTGCTCGTAATACAGAGCGGTTTCCCGCTCTTCGGTGATCACCGCCGCATCATAGGGCGACAGCCCATATTCGCCGGTTAGCCTATCCTTGATATCGTCAGGCAGCTCCGGCAACGCCGCCGCGAGCGCGTCAACCTCGTCCTGAGCGATCACCAATGGCAAAAGATCCGGATCGGGGAAATACCGGTAATCATGCGCATCCTCTTTTGAGCGCATAGTCCGTGTGGTGCCAGTGCTTGTATCAAACAGGCGGGTTTCCTGATCAATCTCGCCGCCATCTTCGAGAATTTCAATCTGGCGCGCCACTTCATAATCAATGGCCTGCTGAATAAATCGTAGCGAATTCAGATTCTTGGTTTCCGTTCTTGTACCAAAATCTTCACCCGGGCGGCGCACAGACACATTCACATCGGCCCGCAATGAACCCTCTTCCATATTGCCGTCACAGGTGCCGAGATAGCGCAGGATAGACCTTAATTTTCGTACATAGGCGGCGGCTTCAGCCGAAGACCGCATATCAGGCCGCGAGACAATTTCCATCAGCGCAACGCCTGTCCGGTTCAAATCGATATAGCTTTTGCTTGGATGCTGGTCATGCATCGACTTGCCGGCATCCTGCTCAAGATGAAGGCGTTCAATGCCGATATCCCTGCTGCTGCCATCGGCAAGATCAATGCGCAATACGCCCTCGCCAACAATCGGGTGTTTGAACTGGCTGATCTGATAGCCCTGCGGCAGGTCAGCATAGAAGTAATTCTTCCGGTCAAAAACGCTCTGAAGATTGATCTTCGCCTTCAAGCCCAGACCGGTGCGAACAGCCTGACGCACACATTCTTGATTGATAACCGGCAGCATTCCGGGCAATGCCGCATCAACCAGCGCGACATTCTGGTTCGGATCCGCGCCAAAGGTGGCAGACGCGCCCGAAAACAGCTTTGCCTTTGACGTGACCTGTGCATGCACCTCAAGGCCGATCACGACTTCCCAATCGCCGGTTGCGCCACTGACAAGGTTGCTCATGACTGTCCTCCTGCACGTCCGGCGGGCGTTGCCGTAAAGCCTGCCGAGTCCTCAAGAACCTGCCCGGCAGCATAAAGTGTTGCCTCATCAAAGGGGCGGCCAAGCAATTGCAACCCCAGCGGCAAGCCATCACCATTCAAACCGGCCGGCACCACCATTCCGGGCAGTCCGGCCAGATTGGCCGGCACGGTGAACACGTCATTCAGGAAATTGGTCACCGGATCATCAACCTTGCGGCCTACGGCAAAGGCCGCAGTCGGTGTCGCCGGCGTCAAAATCGCGTCAACCGTCTGGAACACCGTGTCAAAATCATCGCGGATCAATCGCCGGACGCGCTGTGCCTTCAGGTAATAGGCATCGTAATAACCGGCAGACAGCACATAGGTGCCAATCATGATCCGGCGCTGCACCTCCTCACCAAAACCAGCGGCACGCGTCTTTGCGTACATCTCGTCCAGTGAATCAGCCTCCACACGAAGCCCGTATCGCACGCCATCATACCGCGCCAGATTTGACGAGGCTTCAGCCGGGGCAATGATGTAATAGGCTGGCAGCGCATATTTTGTGTGTGGCAGGGAAATTTCAACCAATTCAGCACCTGCGGCCTTCAGCCAGTCCTGTCCCTGCTGCCACAAAGTTACAACATCGGGGTCCATACCATCCATCACATATTCAGACGGAATGCCGATTTTCATGCCTTTGACGCCCTGCCCCAAAGCCTTGGTCAGATCCTGCAACGGCACATTGGCAGACGTTGAGTCCTTTTCATCATAACCGGCCATCGCCTGCATCATCAGCGCGTTGTCCGCAACATTACGGCTGAATGGACCAGCCTGATCAAGCGAACTGGCAAAAGCAACGATGCCATAACGCGAACAGCGACCATAGGTTGGCTTCAACCCGACAACACCGCAAAAAGCGGCTGGCTGGCGAATTGATCCACCGGTGTCGGTTCCTGTTGCCAGCAATGCTGAACGTGCCGCCACTGCCGCGGCTGACCCACCAGATGATCCACCGGGCACCAGATCAACGCCATCCTTGCCACGCCACGGGTTAATGACAGGGCCAAAATGGCTGGTCTCATTTGCCGATCCCATGGCAAATTCGTCACAATTCAGCTTGCCGATCATCACACCGCCTTCGCGCCACAGATTGGCGGTAACGGTGCTTTCATAGGTCGGCGTAAAGCCGTCAAGAATGTGCGAACATGCTGTGCTGGCGTAACCGGCTGTGCAGAATAAATCCTTCACACCAACCGGCAAGCCTTCAATCAGACCGCCCTCGCCCTTGGCAAGTCGCTCATCCGATTGCGCCGCCATTTCCAGGGCCCGATCGGCGGTCATCGCCACATAATGATTCTGGCTGGCGGTTTCTTCGGCAGCGGCAATGTAGGCGCTGGCAAGCTCAACCGCAGAGACGTCACGCGCAGCAAGTGCCGCGCGGGCCTCAACCGCACCAAGTTCAAGCAAATCAGTCATTATTCAACCACCTTTGGCACGACAAAAAAGCCCCCGGCTGTCTCCGGCACATTGGCCAACACCTCATCAATCCGGTTTCCGTCTGTAACCACATCCTCGCGCATTGGCAGGCCATGGCCGGTCACATTGGCCAGCGGCTCAACATTATCGGTATTCACTTCATTGAGTTCATCAACCCAACTCAGGATGCCGTTCAGTTCCTCGGCGATGCTTTCCTGCCGCTCTTCAGGAACATGAATACGCGCCAATCTGGCGATTTTGGCAACGGTGGTCTTGTCAACAGACATGTCACTATGCTTTTTGCTGTTATTGAGAAAAACTTCAGTGGAATTATCATTCAGCATGCCGATCTGCAAGCTTAACCATGTAAAAGAGTCCATTTCTGATGGCCAGCGGCTTCTCGGCCTCGATATTGGCAAGAAAACCATCGGGCTTGCACTGTCCGACAAGAGCCTTGCGATTGCATCGCCACTGAAGATTCTGTGGCGGACCAAATTCACTCCGGACATGGAACAGCTATTCAAGATTGTCGATGATGAGGGTGTGGGCGCCATGGTGCTTGGCTGGCCGGCCAATATGGATGGCAGTGCCGGCCCCCGCTGTGACTCGGTGCGTGACTTTGCCCACGCGATGATGCGTCTTCGCGACATCCCGGTCATTTTTCAGGATGAACGGCTGTCAACGCGGGCAGTTGAGGGCGCCATGGTTGCCGCCGATATGACACGCTCAAAACGCGCCGAACGCCGCGATGCGCTGGCTGCAGCGTGGATTTTGCAATCGGCGCTCGACCGGCTACATGACAATCAGATCGATGAAAATGACTGAAGTCATCCGCCGTTTTAGACTGGACCTGACACCATCAATTAGACTATGACTGACGTTTATGAACAAACCGTCCAATAAACGGGCCGCAACGGCTCGAAAGGCGCCTGCAGCGTTGCTGCCGACGCGACATCTTTTGGGCATCGAGGGGATGAATCCTCTCGAGATCAACGCGCTTCTCGATCGCGGCGATTATTTTGCCAATGCCATTCAGAAAAACAGTGACCAGCAGGCAAACCTTGGTGATGCGCTGAAAGGCAAAACCGTTCTCAACCTGTTTTACGAGAACTCGACCCGCACCCGTGTGTCGTTCGAGCTGGCCGCCAAGCGACTTGGTGGTTCAGTCCTCAATATTTCGGTAGCCGGCTCGTCAGTCAAAAAGGGTGAAACGCTGCTCGACACGGCCACCACGCTGAACGCCATGCATCCGCATATTCTGGTTGTCCGGCACAATTGTTCCGGCGCGGCACGCCTGCTCAGCGAGCATGTCGATGCGGCGGTTATCAACGCTGGCGATGGTCGGCATGAGCATCCGACCCAAGCTTTGCTGGATGCGCTGACCATTCGTCGACGGGTCGGCCATATTGAAGGGCTGAAGATTGCGATTTGCGGCGATATCGCCAATAGCCGCGTGGCGCGTTCAAATATTCATCTGCTTGGCACGCTGGGCGCCGAAGTCCGCCTTGTGTGTCCGTCAACATTGCTACCAACGGCGATTGACCAAATGGGCGTCAGCGTCTCAACCAATCTTGAAGAAGGCATCTATGGCGCCGACATCGTGATGATGCTGCGGTTGCAGACAGAGCGCATGGCCGGAACCGAAACCCCGTCCCAGCGTGAATATTTCAATCTTTTCGGGCTTGATCGTTCGAAATTTCTGCGGGCGGCGCCGAATGCGCTGATCATGCACCCCGGGCCGATGAACCGCGGCGTCGAAATTGACTCAACAATGGCCGATGATGTCGAAAAAAGTCTGATCCGTACGCAAGTTGAGATGGGTGTTGCCGCGCGTATGGCCTGCCTCGAAGCGCTGGCACTCAGGGGTGAGACAACATGACGGATTTGCTTTTCACCAATGCCCGCCTTCTCGACCCGTCACAGAATATAGATGCGCTGGGCTATCTCGCGGTTACGGACGGAAACATCAGCGCGATTGGGCGTGGCATCCCTGAAGGCACCGATGCAAAAGCCACTAAAACAATTGATTGCGCTGGACAAAGCCTTGCCCCCGGCATTGTTGACATGCGCGTGCAGACAGCCGATCCCGGCTCGGAACATCTTGAAGACTTGCCATCATTGTTGCGCGCCGCCGCCGCGGCTGGCGTGACAGGCTTTGCCTGCCTGCCAAACACCCAGCCTGTTGTCGACAACGCGGCAATGATCGACTCACTGGCGCTTCGCGCGTCTCGCATCGGCGGGCCTCGCCTGCATGTCTATGGCGCGGCCACGCGCAATCTTGAGGGCACAGAAATGGCCGAAATCGGTATGATGGCCGAAGCCGGTGCCGTTGGGTTCACCAATGCAACTTCGAGCATCGATGACGCGTTGGTGATGCGGCGTGTCATGGCCTATGCCAGCATGCTCGACAAGCCGATCATCCAGCATTGTGAGGAAGCCAGCCTGTCCCGTGACGGCGAGATGAATGAGAGCGAGACATCGACAAGACTTGGTTTGCTCGGCATTCCTGCAGCAGCCGAAGCGATAATTATCGACCGTGATATTCACCTGATGCGGCTCACTGGTGCGCGTTATCATGTGGCGCATGTATCAACCCGTGCCGGTGTAACAGCCATTCGCCGAGCAAAGGCCGAGGGCCTGCCAATTACCGCCGATACTGCGCCACCCTATTTCTTGCTGAATGAGCTGGCGGTCAGCACCTACGACACCGCATTCAAGCTCTCGCCACCCCTGCGCTCGGAAGATGATCGGCAAGCCGTGATAGACGCGATTGCCGATGGCACAATTGACGCCATTGCCTCTGACCATGTGCCGGTTGATGGTGATGCCAAGACCCAACCTTTTGGCCCGGCGCAACCCGGCGCCTCCGGACTGGACACCTTATTGTCACTGACCCTGAGCCTTGTTCATCAGCAAAAGATCACGATGATGCGCGCCTTTGAGGCGTTAAGCCTCGCTCCGGCGGCGATCCTTGACGTTCCGGGCGGCACACTCGCACCCGGCGCCGCCGCGGATCTGGTGATCTTCAAGCCTGATGTCGGGCGGTTAATTCGCGGGGCCGATTTCACATCGCTGTCGCGCATCACCCCATTTGAAGGGCAGCCAGCCCAAGGCATGGTCACGGCAACTTATGTCAATGGCGTTTGCGTTCACGAACTGGCGGCATAAGATAACCGAATCGTCTCCGCGACAAGCTTCCCCTGGCAGGAAAAAATCATGATGTCGTCTGCACCACTTACCTATGTTTTTGTTATCATAGCGGCCTATCTTCTTGGCTCGGTGCCGTTTGGCCTGATCCTGACGCGCCTCGCGGGTAAGGGCGACATCCGCAGCATCGGCAGTGGCAATATTGGCGCAACCAACGTCCTGCGGACCGGCAGCAAGCCTCTCGCCGCATTAACCCTGCTCCTTGACGCTGGCAAGGGTGCGGCAATCACCCTTTTGGTCGCCGCCTATGCAGATACAACGGCGATGGCATTGGCCGGTTGTACCGCCGTCATCGGACATTGTTTTCCGATCTGGCTGAAATTTCGTGGTGGCAAGGGCGTTGCCACAAGCCTTGCCGTCTTTGCCGCCTTTGACTGGCGACTTGGGCTTTTATTCTGCGGCATATGGCTGGGCACAGCCGCTGTTACCAAATATTCCTCACTGGCGGCGCTGCTCGCCACTCTTGGCTGTGCCATGGCCGGTTTCATTCTGCCAACATCCGCGCCGGTAGCGATCGCGACAGCCGGCCTTGCCGGACTTATCTGGGTCAGGCACCACCAAAATATTGGTCGCTTGCTGAGCGGGCAGGAATCCCGGATCGGCGGTAAATAGGCGTTTTCAATCCATGTCGTCCCAATCGGCAGAATAATTCTTTCGCATTAATCTTTTGTTTATTCCTTGTCTGTAGGATGCAGGCATGGACAAAGCTGAAAAACTGGCCCGCCTTCGACTTATTCGCACACCGAATGTGGGGCCAATGACCTTTCGTCTGCTCATTCAACGCTATGGCACAGCCGTGGCGGCTTTGAGTGCAATTCCAGAACTTTCAAAGCGCGGCGGACGCAAGTTGCAACCAGCCAGCCTTGAGACAGCCCGGCGTGAGTGGGAAGCAAATGAGGCGGCTGGCGCCCGCCTGCTGTTTAGTGGCGGCGAGGACTATCCGCGAAGTCTCGACCGGTTTGACGATGCGCCTACGGTGATTTCGGTCAAAGGCAACGCACATTTACTTACCAGACCCATCGTTGCCATGGTCGGCGCGCGAAATGCATCGATCAATGCCTTGCGACACGCGGAAAAACTGGCAACAGAATTGTCTGATGAGGGCTATGTCGTAGCTTCAGGGCTTGCCCGTGGCATTGACACTGCTGCCCATAATGGCGCGCTTGCCGGAGGTACGATTGCAGTTATTGCCGGTGGCATTGATGATTATTACCCGCCTGAAAACATCGAATTGCAGGAATCCATCGAACAGACCGGCCTTGTCATCGCCGAAATGCCCCCGGGCACAAAACCCACCCCGCGCCATTTTCCCATCCGCAACCGGGTGATCGCAAGCCTCGCTCTTGGCGTTGTAGTGGTTGAGGCGGCGGCACGATCCGGCTCTTTGATTACCGCGCGCGAAGCCGCCGAACGCGGTGGCGAGGTGATGGCCGTCCCCGGCTCGCCGCTGGACCCGCGTGCAGAAGGATGCAACACGCTGATCCGCGAAGGCGCAACCCTCGTCCAGAACACAAGCGAGATTGTCGAATGCCTGTCGCGGCCGGTCTCTGCCGGTTTGCCGGAGCACGATGACCGGCCGAACCCGATACACCGACCCGGGCCGGAATCCGTCATCGCTGAATGTCGGACGGTCATTCTTCAGGGACTTGGAACCGAGCCAACCGAGATTGACGATCTGGTGCGCTGGTGCAAGACAGATACGGCCACAGTGCTGGCAGCACTCCTCGAACTTGAACTGGCCGGCGCTGTTTACAGGCACCATGGAAACAGGGTGTCACGGCGCGCCGATTTGTAATTTTTTCAACGAGAGTTTTGACAAATTTGACTTTCCGTACTATCGCATGGCTTAGATCTGTCATTCGAGGCCGTGCATGAAACTCGTCATTGTTGAATCTCCAGCCAAAGCCAAAACCATCAATCGCTACCTCGGCGATGATTATAAAGTGCTGGCGTCATACGGTCATGTCTGCGACCTGCCGAGCAAGGATGGATCGGTGTCACCGGATGATGATTTCGCCATGAAATGGCAGGTTTCAAGCGGATCTGAAAAGCATCTGAAAGAGATCACAACAGCGCTTCGCAAGGCCGACAAGCTTATTCTTGCAACCGACCCGGACCGCGAGGGCGAGGCCATCAGTTGGCATGTGCTTGAGCATCTGAAGGAAAAAAAGCTTGTCGATGGCATGCCAGTTGAGCGCGTTGTTTTCAACGAAGTCACCAAAAATGCCATTTTGCAGGCAATGGAAAAGCCGCGTGAACTCGATGACGAGTTGATTGATGCCTATCGTGCGCGGCGGGCGCTTGATTATCTGGTGGGTTTCTCTCTGTCACCGGTTTTGTGGCGCAAATTGCCCGGATCACGCTCTGCCGGACGCGTACAATCTGTGGCGCTCCGCCTGATATGTGAGCGAGAGGCCGAAATTGAAGCCTTCACATCTGAGGAATATTGGTCGATCCACGCTGAACTTGGCAAGGCGGATGGCCGGAACTTTACCGCACGTCTTACCCATCTTGGTTCCGAAAAGCTTGGCAAGCTCGACATCACCAACGAAGCAGATGCACAGGATGCGGTGCGCAAGATTGAGTCGAAGGCGCTGTTCGTCAAGAACATCGAAACCAAGCGCATCAAGCGTAATCCCTCACCGCCATTCACCACATCGACCCTGCAACAAGAGGCGTCGCGCAAGCTTGGCTTTTCTGCCAGCAGAACAATGCAAATTGCCCAGCGTCTTTACGAAGGCATCAATATTGGCAGTGAGACGACCGGTCTCATCACCTATATGCGAACGGATGGCGTTCAACTTGGCAACGATGCCATCGCCGCATTGAGAAGCGATATCAGCACCCGTTACGGAAATCGTTACGTTCCAGAAAAACCACGTGTTTACAAAACGAAGGCGGCAAATGCTCAGGAAGCACATGAAGCCATTCGACCAACCGACATCAGCCGTTCACCGGACCGCATGCAGGCTTATCTTGATCATGATCAGGCCCGCCTCTACGAGTTAATCTGGAAACGCACCATTGCCAGCCAGATGCAGTCTGCCGAACTTGATCAGACAGGTGTTGACATCGGTGACAATGATGCAGAGGTCACGCTGCGGGCCAGTGGGCAGGTGATCGTTTTTGACGGCTTTTTGTCGGTCTACCGCGAGAGCCAAGATGCTGTCGATGACCGGACAAGCGCTCAGGAGAGTGATGACAATGGTGATAAAGACACCGCGCTTTTGCCTGAAATGTCTGTTTCCGAGGCTCTGGCCACACGCAGCGTCAAACCCGAACAGCACTTCACCCAGCCTCCACCGCGCTTTACCGATGCCAGCCTGGTCAAAAGACTTGAAGAACTCGGCATCGGGCGGCCATCAACTTATGCGTCAATCCTGCAGGTGTTGCAGACGCGCAATTACGTGATCAAGGATCGTAGCAGATACATCCCCGAGGATCGCGGTAGGCTGGTCTCGACCTTTCTCGCGAATTTCTTTGACCGCTATGTTGAATATGACTTTACCGCAAAGCTCGAAAATCAGCTCGACCTTGTGTCTGCTGGCAAGCTTGATTGGAAAAAGCTGCTCGCCGAATTCTGGCGTGACTTTAAAGGCGCGATCGATGGCACCAAAGAGCTGACCATCACCAACGTCCTTGATGTGCTTGACGAGGAGCTTGGTCCGCATTTCTTCAAAACAGGTGATGACGGGCAACTGGTTCGCACCTGTCCGAATTGTGACGGCGGTCGGCTGGGTCTCAAGCTTGGCAAATTTGGTGCGTTTGTTGGCTGTTCCAACTATCCCGAATGCAAATTCACCCGCCAATTGACGGCAAATGATGATGCTGCCAATGAAGATGCTCTGGTCAGTGACCGTAACCTTGGTGACGATCCCAAGACCGGCCTTCCGATATATCTTCGGCGCGGCCCATATGGCCATTATGTGCAGATTGGTGACCCGGAAACCAAAAAGCCGAAACGTGCCTCACTGCCCAAGGGAACATCAGCGGCCAGCGTTGATCTGGAGCGGGCGATAGAACTTTTATCCCTGCCCCGCGATGTCGGCCCACACCCCGAAACCGGCGACATGATTCAGGCAGGTCTCGGGCGTTTCGGCCCCTATCTCAAATATCAAGGCAGCTTCTCCAGCTTGCCTGCCGATGATGATTTGTTCACCGTTGGCCTGAACCGGGCGGTTGATCTGCTTGCCGAGGCGGCAAAGAAAAAAGGCCGCGTTTTGGGTGAACACCCCTCCGGCGGTGATGTGCATGTCAAGGCAGGACGCTTCGGCCCCTATGTCGAGCACAATAAATTACGTGCCACCCTGCCCCGTGGAACGGAAATCAGCGAGATAACGCTCGAGGAGGCAATACCTCTACTGGCGGCGAAGGCGGCAAAAGGACCAACCGCCAAAAAGAGCGCCAAGAAAGCGACCAAGAAAGCCGCCAAGAAAGCTGCGAAAAAGGCAGCACCAAAGAAGGCTGCAAAGAAAAGCGCAGCCAAGAAAGCCAGCTAGTGAGCCGCAAAGAGACAACAGACATCACCCTGCCCGATGCGGCAACGCTCCTAGACTATATCAACAGTTGTCCGTCACCACCAACGCCGCGGGATATCGCGCGGGCTTTCAATCTGCCACAGGAGATGCGCGCGCCGCTTCGCCGCCGCCTCCGTGAGATGGCAGAATCAGGGCAGATTGCCCGCCGCGAAGGGCGCCGTCTTGCCTCTGCCACCGATTTGCCCGAAGTCACAGTGCTTGAACTGGTGTCTTTTGACGACAATGGCGATGGGTTGGCCCGCGCCACCACGCCGATTGATGGTGACGCTCCGGAAATCAGGGTTATTCTCAGCCGCAAGGCTGGCCGTGCGCCCGCTATCGGCCAGAATATTCTGGCCCGCCTTGCCCGCACTGGTCCTGCCCATTACGAGGCACGCATTATCCGTGTTCTGGACCGCCAGCAACAACGCCTCTTCGCCATTGCCGAGAAGCAGGGCAAACAAATGGTGCTGACACCGGTAGAGAGAGGCAAACGCCATAGCGTCAATTTACAATCATCTGCCGACATGCCAGTCCAGGCCGGTGATCTGGTTGAGGCGGAAATGGTGTCCGCCCGTGGCTATCTTGGCAAAACCGCCCGTGTGATCCGCAACCTCGGCCCCTCTGATCAGAAAGGCGCTTTCAGCACTCTGGCACTGGCAGAATTCGGCATTCGAAATCTGTTTCCTGAAGATGCACTCGCCGAAGCAGATGGACTGAAAGTTCCACCTAAAAAAGGCCGGGAAGATTTGCGTCAGACAGCATTGGTGACGATTGACGGTGCCGATGCCCGCGATTTCGATGACGCTGTCTTTGCCGAGCCAACAGATGACGGCGGTTGGCGGCTATTGGTGGCAATCGCCGATGTCGCCCATTATGTTCGCCCCGGGTCGGCGTTGGACAAAGAGGCATGTCGGAGAGGCAACTCGGTCTATCTTCCCGACCTTGTTGTGCCAATGCTGCCAGAGGCCATATCAAACGATCTGTGTTCGTTGCGCCCACATGAAGATCGCGCCTCCATGGTCGCCGAGTTACATATCGATGACAACGGCAAGCGCCTCGACTTTCGGATATTTCGCGCCTTGATCTGTTCGCATGCCCGTTTGACCTATGATCAGGTTCAATCCGTCTATGAAGGAACGCATGACGAGGCTGACGTTGGCGTTCCGCATGGTGTGCTGCACAACCTCTTTGGCGCGTGGCGCGCCTTGTCGAGGGCGCGTCAGGAACGTGAACCGCTGGAATTGTCGCTCAAGGAGCGGCGTGTCGAAATGGATGATGATGGCAACGCCATCGCCATTTCCCAACGCAGCCAGAGCGAATCACAAAGACTGATCGAAGATTTCATGATTGCCGCCAATGTCGCCGCCGCAGACCGTTTGATCGCCGCACGACAGCCTTGCGTGTTCCGCATTCATGACCAACCCGACCCGAAAAAAGCCGACAGCCTTTATGATCTGGCAAGGACGCTCGATGCCCCTTTCGCACGTGGTCAGGTTCTGCGTCCGCATCTGTTCAACCGACTTTTGGCCCATGTCAAAGGCAGTGCTGACGAAACCATGGTCAATGAAGCGGTTTTGCGGAGTCAGGCAAAGGCCGTATACAGCATCGACAATATTGGCCATTTTGGCCTGTCTTTGCGTAATTACGCGCATTTCACCTCACCGATCAGGCGTTATTCAGATTTGCTGGTGCATCGCGCGCTGATTGATGCGAATACGCCTGAAAAAGCGCCTCGTGACGGGCTTGCTGGCATGCCTGCCGACCAACTTGCCGAGATTTGCACGCATATCTCGGAAACCGAGGCCAATGCCGCCGCCGCAGAACGCCGCACCATTGATCGCTTTGCCGCCGCACTGTTTGCTTCGCGCTTGCATGACGTTGTTGATGGTATCATTGTCAGCATCACCGGCTTTGGTGCTTTTGTGCGCCTTGATGATGGGGCTGCCGATGGATTTTTGCCACTTTCCGGCCTGCCCGATGACTATTACGACCATGATGCCAACAGCCAGAGCCTGACTGGCCGCCATGGCGGCTGGGTTTTTGCCGCTGGACATGTTCTCAAAGTCAAGATTGAGGAAGTAAAACCGGTTTCCGGTGGCATTCTGCTGAGCTGGGTCGAGGGCGGCACAATCGATGACCGCACATCCCGAAAAACACGCCGAGGCGCCGGACAGCGCCAGAAACGCGCGAGTGGCGCCCCACAAAAGACGCGAAGCGCAGGCAGCAAAGCAGGAAAGAGCAAAGGCAAACGAAAAAGGCGTTGATCACGACTTGACAAAGATCGCGCAATCGCGCAGTTTGCCGCGAGTTTCGATATTCCGGGTTCTGATGCCACCCTTTAAGGCGGCAGGCACCCATAACCCTGTTAGGAGCAAAAGCGATGGCAAAGCCAGCTACCCTGCAGATCCGGCTCGTCAGCACTGCTGACACGGGCTATTTCTATGTGACCAAGAAAAATCCGCGCACCAAGCCGGAAAAGCTTGAGCTGAAGAAATATGATCCTCGCGCGCGCAAACATGTGGTGTTTCGCGAAGCCAAAATCAAATAAATATCTGTGACAACCAGTTCGATGCTGGGCCTGTCCATTGATAACGATCTGATACACGCCGCCATTGTAAAAGATGGCGGCGCTGCTGTTTCCAGCGTAACCGCCGCGACCCCTGATGACAGCTATCGTGCATGTCTCCAGACAATTGCCAGTCTTGTTGGTCAGCATGTTGGCAACAACACGATAAAAGGTTCGGTTGGCGTTGCCATTCCCGCGGTTATCCGTGAGCAAGGACCGACAAATTCTGCCCTTCCCTACCTCAACGGCAAAAACCTGCAACAAGACCTGCAGGCGGCTCTGGGCTGTCCCATCCGGCTATATAGCTATGGCACCTGCTTCACCTATTACGAAGCTGTCCACGGCGCTGTTGTGGGCGCAAACAGCCTTTTCGGCATGCATATCGATACGCATTGCACCGGAGGTCTTGTCGTCAATGGCGTGTGCATGGATGGCAACAACGGCATAGCGGGCAATTGGGCGCATCTGCCGCTTCCGGCGCCAGTTCCCTATGAAACGGATGGTCAGACATGCTGGTGTGGCCGCACCGGCTGCATGGAAAGCTTTGTCTCGGCGGCAAGCCTCGAAAAGGATTACGTCAATATCACCGGCAACCACATAGCAATCGATGCAATCGCCGCGGCCGCAAAGGACAGTGATATTGTTGCCGAGAATGTTTTGCAGGTTCTCGAAGACCGACTTGGCCGGGCAACTGCGGCGATCATCACCCTGCTTGATCCGGACGTCATTATTATCGGCGGCAGGATTGGCCAGATGGAAAGGCTCATCAGCAATGTGCCGCGCAAATGGCCCGGCTATGTAACCGTGCAGCGCCCTAAAACACAGCTTTTTCTGGCAAAAACAGGGCCACATGCCGCCGCCGCTGGTGCGGCTATGCTTGCCTCTGGGTGAGATAGCCTATTTGCAAACCGGGTCATCAACGCCGTCAATGCGGGTCAATTCGGCAGCAATGCTAAAGTCTCCATAATCAATGACATATTGGCGAACAACACCGTTCGGCTGCACGCGGAAGCTTATTTCATATTCCGGCTCTCCATTCGTTGCCGACTGTTTGAAATAGGCTATCTGCACTGGCCAATATCCGTTGGCAGACAGATCGCCAAAATCGATGTCTGACGATTGTTCCTGCCAGTTTCCAACAACCGTATTTGTTTTCATCATGGCATCGTCATAATCGCCACCAAAAAAAACAGTGGCGGCAAGAATGGGCTTTCCTTGATCAGCCGCAGATAAAACAGCTTCCATGTGTCTCATCGGGAAATAAACGTCTTTTGGCAGATCAAGAGACTGGCCGGCGCCATTCGAAAATACCGCCTGCGCATCAGGCTCCAAACTCGCAAAGCCACCATAGTCCTTGCGGCCCTCAAAGGTGCTCTCTTCGTTGACGTCAAAGCTGAACTTGTCGCCGCTTTTGGCCTCCCACGATTCAAAATGCGACAGGATCCGCTCACTGCCACCATTCTCGCTCACAAACTCAATCACGTAATCTTCAACTGAAATCCAGCCTTCACAATCACGTTCAACAGTGACGGCCGATCTGCCGAGAATATTGACGATGTTCGATTTCTGCTCGCGATCATCAAGGCTCATTTCATAAAAAGCCTTGTGACTTGCAATCCCCCCGGCTTGTGCACCACTTGCCATGAAAACAAGGCTTGCCGCCATCAGACTGACTTTGAAACATTTACGCATTATCATTTTCATCCCATCGAGTATGAAACCGAAATAGTGGTCAAAACAAGCATTTCAATAGGTTTGCCTTCACCAATCGTCAAAATTGCTCTATACCTCCGGACATCATCGAAAGGTCGTAAAAGGTACCCATGTCCCGCGCATCACAGCAACAATCATCCACAAACGCCTCAATTGCAAAGCCGATCACTCAAACCAAGGACCTTGTCAACATTGTCCAGCGGTTTGAAAAGGCTGAATTTCTGGCGGTGGACACAGAGTTCATGCGTGAGAAAACCTATTACCCACAGCTCTGTCTTATTCAAATCGGCGATGGCGATGTAGCGGTCTGCATCGACCCGCTTGCCCCTGATCTCGATTTGTCCAGCCTGTTTGCATTGATGCGCAACCCGGCAATCGTCAAAGTGTTCCATGCGGCGAGCCAAGACCTCGAGATCTTCCTTCAATTGATGGGGGAGCTTCCAACTCCGCTTTTCGATACGCAAATCGCGGCGATGGTGCTTGGTCAAGGTGATCAGGTTGGGTATGATAAGCTGGTCAAGGCGCTTCTTGATTTTGATATCGACAAGACATCTCGTTTTACCGATTGGTCCAAGCGCCCGTTGAGTGACCGGCAAATCGCCTATGCGCTGGATGATGTGGTCTATCTGGCCAAGCTCTATCCGATCATACAACAGCGGCTTGACGAAATGGGGCGGCGGGACTGGCTTGCCGGAGAATATGCAAAGCTTGCTGATCCCAACAATTACCAAACAAATCCCGAGGACGCGTGGCGCCGGATCAAAATACGACAGATGAAGCCCCCTGCCCTGCAACGCCTTGTTGATTTGGCGGCATGGCGCGAGACAGAAGCGCAGACGCGCGATCTGCCGCGTAGCCGGGTGATTCGCGATGAAACGCTGATCGATTTGGCCGGCACCAACCCAAAGTCCAGAGATGCGTTCAATAAAATTCGCAATTTTCCGGGTGGCAGCAATGGCAAGCTGGTTGATCCAATTCTGAAGATTTTGGCACAAGCGGATGCCGTGCCAGTGGATAGCTTGCCGAAAATCGACAAGCACAAATCACCAAAACGCCCCCCGGCGGCGATTATGGAATTGCTGCGCGTGTTGTTAAAACATGTCTGCGACGACCTCGGCATTGCGCCGCGCCTGATTGCATCAGCCGATG
Organism: Alphaproteobacteria bacterium; assembly: GCA_038147495.1. Lineage (GTDB taxonomy): Bacteria > Pseudomonadota > Alphaproteobacteria > Puniceispirillales > Puniceispirillaceae > MED-G116. The sequence continues at coordinate 30,374 of JAYQTT010000007.1, forward strand.
ATCTTGAAGCACTGGCGCTTGACGACCATGCCAATATCCCCGCACTCGAAGGGTGGCGGCACGAGGTTTTCGGGGTGGCGGCGCTGAAGCTGAAGAACGGCGAGACAGCGATCGCGGTAAAAAACCGCAAGATCACGCTTATCGATCTCTAGATCAGCGCCTTCACACACCTAGATGGAGCTGTTGAAAGAGCCACCATCAATCAGAATATTCTGCCCGGTCAAATAGCCGGACTTGGCTGAGCACATCCACGCACAGGCAAAGCCAAACTCTTCGATGTTCCCAAGTCGTCTTGTCGGGTTGCGCCCTTCGAATGTCGCCCGCATTTCCTCAGGCGTTTTGCTCTCAGCCTTGGCCGCATTGGCGATCAGGCTCTCGATTCGGTCAGTATTGAACTGTCCGGGTAACAGGCCATTAATCGTCACATTATGTTGTGCGACCTGTCGTGCCAAACCGGCACAAAAGCCGGTGAGCGCGGCTCTGGCACCATTTGACAGGCCAAGCTGAGGGATGGGAGATTTCACAGAGCCAGAGGTGATGTTGACGATGCGACCAAATTTACGATCGCACATCGGGTCAATCACCGCCTTGATCAATTCAAACGCGGTAAGCATGTTTGCATCCAACGCGGCATTCCAGTTGTCGCGTGACCAATCGCGAAAATCGCCTGGAGGTGGACCGCCCGCGTTATTAACCAGAATATCGACGTCTCCAGCGGCCTCAAGAACAGCTTTTCGACCATCTTCCGTGGTGATGTCACAAACGACTTCCTTGACCTCAACACCATGCTTGCTCCGGATGGTTTCGGCAGCACTGGCCAGAAGATCACCGCCTCTGGCACACATCACCAAATTGACGCCAACCGCACCAAGGGCATCGGCACAGCCATAGCCAAGCCCTTTGCTTGATGCACAAACGATTGCCTTGCGCCCTGCAATACCAAAATCCAACATCACCATCTCTCCTGTTTCAAATGCCTATTCCTGATTACCATCGCTCATCGCTTCACGGGCAAGCCGCAATGTTATCTCACTTTTTCTGGCCAAAGACATTTCGTCCATTCGCCCGACAATGTCACGCGCCGCTGCGAATGACCGCTCCATCCGTGCCACCAGATATTGTACCACCCGATCCGGGACAACAAGCTGCCTTTCAGCAAAATTCTTTTGCATCAATGCATGCAGCAATTGATCATCCGGACCATCGATCAAGGCGAGGTTGACCGCCCGCATGCGTGACGCCAAGTCCTTCAGCTTCCATGGCATCTGGCCGACAGGCTCATGGCTCAGTAACAGCAAAGACCCACCCTCGGCGGCCACTCTGTTAAACAGGTGGAACAACGCCTCCTCTGGCCATTGTGGGTCCACATTGTCGAGAATGAAGTGCTCATTTGCAAAGCGCGACATGTCATTCAAGTCAGATGCAGCAAGGACACGCGCTTCGCTTTGCATCTGCCACACAGCCGCCAGATGCGATTTACCACTTGCTTCAGGTCCAGAGATATTCAGCGCCCGCGCCTGTCCAATCCAGTCTGGCCAACGATCTATCCATTGTGCCGCGATCTCATTACAGGCACTGATCAGGAAGTCGCCATGACCGGATGTTGTGCGCACATTCAAATCAAGCGGAAGCTGTTGCATCTTGTCCATAGGCGCTCGTCTATTGCGTTTTTGACGAAACAATCGACATGCGACCATTTACGTCCGTGACCAGCTTCAAATCATGCGCCAGCAACGCATTCTCCACGGCCGCAATTGTCCCCTCGACATTGGCTGTGATCACGCCTGAACCAATATCCAACTTGCGGATATCATAACCGTTGAACACGGCGATTTGATCAAAGACCGCAAGTCGTGATGTCCATTGCGCAAGAGACGTTATCGGCACCACAAGCGTCAATCTTTGTGTGTCATTGCCGGAAATTGCGTTTGCGGCGTACCAGCTTGCCTCCATCTCACCGAGGATCTTGCTACGCGCAATGCCTAGCTGTTCCGCCAGATTGGTAGCTACCGGCATATCCACCATCTTGGCCAATGTGGTCAGCAATCGGCCATCGCGTGAAAACAATTGTCCGTCAACCGTCAAAACCGGTGTGGCGCCCTGATAATCGAGACGGGCGATAACAAGCATCGTCTGCTCGGCCCCGGCAAGCGTTGCCGCATAGCTGAGCGTTACCTGATTGGCACGAGCCAGATCCTCGGCCCGAAGGCTACGCTCATTGACGATTGTTGGTTCAAGCAGAACAAAATTAACAAGACCATGGGTTGTCTCAACCGCATCCCGCCATCCTGAGAGCCAGCTATTATTCTTTTGCCACGCGCGTGCGCCTTCCGGCCCCTGCCATACAGGCAAAACCAGAATGGGCGGACTGCGTAATTCTGTCCATTTCAAACCTGAAGTCCGAAAGCTTTGCCGCAGACGCGCCGCGTCAAAACAGAAGTCGAGCAGCGCTATATACCGGCCTTCGAGACTGTTTTCTTCGCTGATATGAACAAAATCGGTAAATTCATCGAGGTCGTGCCGGGCGACAAACTCTGCGACAATCTCCGGGTCATGCAACAACCGCTTCAAAACCACGCCAAAGGCTGTTTCCGCAGCGGCCCGGGTACCAAGCTCACGCGCCTCACCGGCTGTTTCAGCCCGCTGGTCTATGCTGACGTTCTGCACGCCAAACTCCGAAGTACCGCACTGTTCTGCAACAGCCAGCTCGCTCGCTACAGACAGCCCAACAAACACCACAGCCAAGACAAACAAATGCTGCCGCACTGAACGTTGGCCGCTCAAATGCAGGTGGATCCATCGTAAAGTTAAAGCTGCATTCACAACGACAAAGCCCTATGATCCTGTTTGTTTTGTCTGTTATAACACCACCTCGCAGTGACGCCAGCATGTCAGATATAAATTCATCCAGCAAAATGACGGATTACAGATGAACAAGCCACTAAGCTATAAGGATGCAGGGGTTGATATCGACGCAGGAGACAAACTCGTCGCACAAATCGCCCCACATGCAAAGCGGACAAGAAGACGTGGTGCCGATGCGTCGCTTGGTGGCTTTGGCGGTTTGTTTGATCTTGCCGCTGCGGGCTTCAGCGATCCGGTTCTGGTTGCCGCGACCGATGGTGTCGGCACCAAGCTGGAATTGGCGGGACAGCTTGGCAAGCACCGCGGACTTGGCATTGATCTTGTCGCGATGTGCGCCAACGACATTCTTGTGCAAGGGGCAATGCCGCTGTTCTTTCTTGACTATTTTGCGACCGGAAAGCTGGAACCGGATGTTGCTGCTGAAGTGGTCGCGGGCATTGCGGATGGCTGTGTTGAGGTTGAATGCGCGCTTATTGGCGGTGAAACAGCGGAAATGCCGGGCATATACCCGCCCGGATCATATGATCTGGCGGGCTTTTGTGTCGGCGCCGCCGAGCGTGGGCAGTTACTGCATCCCGGTCAGGCCAAAGCCGGCGACATCGCCATTGCGCTACCATCATCCGGCGTTCATTCGAACGGTTATTCGCTTGTTCGCAAGATCATAGAGATCACTGGCGCGGACCTTGGCGCCGCGGCACCGGGCGACCCGGCACAAACACTTGGCGATGCTCTTTTGGCGCCGACCCGGCTTTATCAAAAAGCCGTGCGTTGCGCGCTCGATCACGGCGGCGTAAGCGGCATTGTTCATGTCACGGGTGGTGGACTGATCGAAAATCCGCCACGTGTCTATGACGACTCTCTTAGCCTGCATCTGGATCTTGCCGCATGCCCATTGCCACCACTATTTCGCTGGTTACGCGATTCGGGCAATATTGAAACCATGGAACTGGCGCGCACCTTCAATTGTGGTATCGGCATGATACTTTTCGCCGACAAAGACAATGCCGCTTCGCTGTTGGCTGATTTGCAATCTGGCCCGGAACCAGAGGCATGGATTGCCGGGCAGCTTGAGGTTCGTGATGCAGTCGATCAGGCGGTCGTCCTTATTAACAGCGAAAGCTGGGACTGACAGCATGATTCGTGTTGCGATCCTTGTTTCTGGTCGTGGCAGCAACATGCAGAAGCTTGTTGAAGCGGCTGACCAGCACAGCGACAAGATCGAAATTGTTCTGGTCGCAAGTAACAAGCCTTGTGACGCGATCACCTATGCCATCAACCGGAACATCCCGGCCAAAATCATTGATCGTGCCGCATATGACAGCCGCGCCCTTCAAGAAGAGGCTCTGGCTGCCACCATTGAGGAGGCGCAGGCTGACTGGATTTTTCTTGCCGGCTACATGGCCATTCTCGGCGCAGATTTTGTCGCCCGGTTTGCCAACAGGATCGTCAATATCCACCCCTCTCTGTTGCCCGCATTCAAGGGTTTGGACACGCATGAGCGGGCTTTGCAGGCGCAAGTTAAAGAACATGGCGCAACGGTGCATCTGGTGAATGCCGCGCTTGATGACGGTCCAGCAATCCTCCAGGCGAAATTGGCCCCATTACCGGATGAAGATGCACCGTCACTTGCCGCCAGAGTGCTGAGACTTGAGCATCAACTCTATCCCTTCGTCCTGATCAGTCTCGCGCACGGCGATCTTGTGATAGAGGGTGGGCAGCCAAATTGGCAGCCAAAGAAAAACCGCAAGCACCTGAACGATGACGCAACCGAACAGTTTCTCTCGACCGCTGTCATCTGGCCATAAACAAAGCCGGATACCTCTCAAACACGCGGTCAATAACTGACCTATTTGTGTTATCAAACCGTTGATTTTATGAGCTTGATGCGCGATAAGGTGAGAGAACGTCTGGCGAGGGAGACAGCAACATGAATACAGAAAATTTTGACAAACAAGCCAAAGCGCATTTGGCCTTCTATCACAGCTTCATGGGTGGAACAAAAATCGTTGTCGCGCTGGTTATTGTGACTCTTGTTGCCATGGCGGTGACGTTGCTCTAGCAAAACCCCTAAAGGTTTGAACGTTTGCACCATTTGGCAGGCGCCGACTTTAACACGGTTTGCATACAGAAAAAGGCGGGTGATCCCCGCCTTTTTGCTTGCAATAACACGACTGCTAAGTCGGAAATTATTCGGTGATTTCGCAGCCTGCGAAAAAATATGCAATTTCGATAGCTGCATTTTCCGGGCTGTCAGAGCCATGCACAGAATTGGCTTCAATTGACTCAGCAAAATCCTTACGGATGGTTCCCTCTGCCGCATCTGCGGGATTGGTGGCACCCATCACTTCACGGTTCTTGGCAATCGCATTTTCACCTTCCAGAACCTGTAAAACAACCGGACCAGAGGTCATGAAGGCAACCAGATCATTGTAAAATGGACGTTCGGCATGCACCGCATAGAATGCTTTTGCCTCTGCCTCGCTCAATTGCTTGCGCTTCTGGCCAACAATTCTGAGGCCAGCGCCTTCCAAGCGGGCATTGATTTGGCCGGTAAGATTGCGGCGTGTGGCGTCGGGCTTAATGATGGAAAAGGTTCTCTCGAGGGCCATGATGCTTCCTTTGTATGTCTGGTCAAAGCTGGGTCTTGGTTTTGCGCCGTAAAAACGGCAAATCTCGCCGCCTTAATAGGCAAAGCCGGGCAGCGTTACAACCCCCAAAATTCTGGTGGGGCGTGAAGATTGGAAACAAGTCAATCAGGCCTTTTTCTGCCAACTTCCATCTTCATTTTGAGCATAATAGCTGAGCTGCAGGCTTTTATCGTCTGTCCAGTTCTTCCATTGCGCTCGTGCTTCTGTCACCTGTGCCTCAGAACGGCCATCAAAAAGGTTGAAGACGCGTTCAAAACCGTCCCAGCTTTTTGGTTCCTGTCCATGTAACAGGAATGCAAAGGTCGCGTCATTCTGATTGACGCCCGAGTCGGTAGAAATCCAAACGGGCGCGACATCACTTCCCGCTGCATCATCGACACCATGCGCAATCCATGAGTCGGCTTCATCTGCCCATAATGCGTTGTCCAGAACATTGGCCGCTGGCTTTGGGCACAAAATCAACGCCTTCTTGCCCACAGCCAATGTCTTTTTTAACAGCATCGTCAGTGCCGCGTCATGGCCCGATTGGGTCAGATGATAAAAATCGACCTGAGTCATTTACGCGCCTGACACGTTCGGCCCAAGATAATTTGGAATGGGCTATTTTTCATTCCGGTTGACGTCTTTCCATTCATCAACAAGTCGATTCAACAGGCGAACACCGAAGCCGGTTCCGCCCTTTGGCACTGTTGGCGTTGATTTATCCGACCACGCCTTGCCAGCAATATCGAGATGCGCCCAAGGTGTGTTTTCAACAAAACGCTCCAGAAAACAGGCTGCGGTGATTGAACCGCCGTAGGGGCCGCCAATATTTTTCATATCGGCAATGTGCGATTTTAACATTTTGTCGTAGGCCTCGCCCATCGGCATCTGCCACAGCTTTTCCTCTGTGCGCTCACCAGCCGCCGACAAAAGCGCGGCAAGCTCATTACTGTTGGTGAACATACCGGCATATTCCTTGCCAAGCGAAACAAGAATGGCACCGGTCAGGGTCGCAAGATTGACCATTGCGCGCGGCTTGAAGCGTGTTTCCGTGTAATGCAGCGCATCAGCCAATACCAACCTGCCCTCTGCATCCGTATTGATTACCTCAATGGTTTTGCCCGACATCGCCGTGACAACATCCCCCGGACGTTGCGCATTTCCATCCGGCATGTTTTCGACAAGCCCGATAACACCGACAACATTGCGCTTCACCTTGCGCCCGGCCAAGGCGCACATTGCACCCGTGACCGCCGCCGCGCCGCCCATGTCCCATTTCATGTCTTCCATGCCTTTTGCCGGCTTCAACGAGATGCCACCAGTATCAAAAGTCACTCCCTTACCCACAAGAGCGACTGAGCCTCATCGCCGCCGCCCTTCCAGTTCATCACCACGAGCCGCGACTCGCGGCGGCTGCCCTGCCCGACGCCAAGCAATGCGCCCATGCCAAGCTTCTGCATCGCTGGTTCATCCAGCACCTCAATCTCAAGGCCAAGTGGAGCCAGTGCTCTACAGCGTTCTGCGAACACCTCTGGATACAATTTATTGGCAGGTTCAAACACCAGATCACGGGCCATCGCCACCCCCTCAAAAAGGGCATTCCGGTCTTGAATAAGCGCATGCTCATCATTGATGCCGGGGGCTGTGACATTGAGCGATACGCTCTCCTTGGCACTGTCCGTTTCGGTGAAATATTCCTCGAAATGATAGCCTGCAAGACGGGCACCAAACAGCAAATCCGCCATCACATCCTCGGCCAGACCATGGTCCGGCATATGTCCGCGCTTCTGGGCGGTTGCCTCCAGCGCGGTGAACAGCTTTCCTCCAATCGTCTCGGCATCCAATCCCGCTTCAAGCGTTTCACCAATCCCAACCAGCAGGTAGGTATTATCCTCCATGTAAAGTGTCAGAGTCTTTCCAGACTTTCCGGTAAATTGCGCCTTGCCCATCGCCGCGATAAGGCTGGCAGCTTCGGCCTTTTCAAGCCGGGGAACAATGCGGGCACCGTCACCGATCAAACAGACTGTAACAAAGTCGCCGGTTGGAGCGCTCTCGGACAAAATGAGTTTCAACTTATTAGCCATGAATTTACCTTGTTGTGTTGAGCAAAATTAGCTGTGTTCAGTTTAGCGGCCGATTTGACCATGAATATGCAAGACCCGATAAAGCAAATTTGATTGACAGCGTCAAACCCGCTGACATTTCACCCACCTAACGAAGCGGTAGCGCCCCATAAGGTTATTGAAATCACGCGGATGACGGGCCAATATTTTTGCGTTTGGCGTATATGATGTGTTATCTAGTCGTCTGAACTTCAATGGACATACCATGCAATTCAGCAGATATCTCTATATGCAGCATTTGCGTACGACATTTGGCGTCACGCTGGTGATTGTCGGCATTGTCTGGCTGTTCCAAACAATCCGCTTGCTGGAGTTGGTCATTAACCGGGGTGCGGCTTTTCTGGACTTCGTTCTGATGTCATTGGCGGTCATTCCTTTGTGGATCACAATAGCACTGCCAATCGGCGCCTTTATCGCGGCAAACTGGGTATTTCATCGCATTCTAGCTGATCGCGAACTGACAGTGATGCAGGCAATCGGGCAGAGTCCGTTCCAAATCGGTCGCGCAGCAATTTATGCAGGATGTACGATCAGTGCTTTACTTGCGGTAAATTCGGTCTTTGTCCTACCCGCGTCCTTTTCCACCTATAAAGAATTGCAGTTCAAAATCCGCAACAACATTCCGGCAATTATGCTGCAGGAAAATGTGTTCATCGACATTGTCGATGGAATGACCATTCTCATTGGCGAACATGAGGGTAACGGCGTCGCCCGTGACGTCTTCATCCATGACACACGCAACCCCACCCGCATCGTCACGGTAACTGCCGAAAGTGGGAAGTTTACCACGAGCGATGGGGCTCCTGCGCTTGTTCTCTATAACGGCCAACGCGCCGAAATGACTGAAACATCTGACAATGCGGCCATGTTGATGTTCGATAGCCATACAATGGCGATCAACACATCCGGAAACAGCAAAGCAGAGCGGATGCCCATCGATATGAACGAGGATTCAATCACCAATTTGCTTGATCCAGAAAAATCTCCGAATGAAGCCTATTACACTGAACGCCGTGTCGAAGGTCATTATCGAATAGCCTCTCCCCTGCTTGCGCTTGCGCTGGTGCTGATGACAACATCAATTATGTTGTATGGCCAAATTCGCCGGGACCTATGGCTTCGCCGTGCAGCATTAAATATTTGTCTGGGGATCGGGCTGATTGTTTTTCTTGTTACATCAAGATCGATATCCGTAACTGCTCCACATTTCATCCCTTTGATTTATGTGTCTGTCGGGATGCCTATCGTTTTGAGCCTGTGGTCGTTGTTGCGAAACGAGCATTTACCCACGCCTTTAGCTGATGAACATATTGGGGCCAGCGCATGACACGGTTGGTGATGTTCGGCATTTTGTTTCGATATTTTACCAAGCGTTACCTCGCTTGGGTTTTACTGTGCCTCGTTTGCTTGACGGCTGTTGTATCACTCATCGATACGGTGGAATTAATCAGACGGGTGAGCGTTCTCAAAACCGGTATCGATGTGAATTTCGGTCTGATGACCCTGTTGAACATTCCCAATGTGATGTCGGTTGTTCTGCCTTTTGCACTGTTGAGCGGTTCAATGCTCTGCTTCAACGCATGGAACAAGTCCAACGAATTTGTCATTGCCAGAGGAATGGGCATCTCAATTTGGGTGGCAATGAGTCCCGTCTTTTTCGCCGCGTTCGCCTGCGGTCTATTTTATATTCTCGTGATTAACCCAATCGGATCCCTGACATCTCGTCAGTATGAGTCCAATATGTCAGAAATCTTTGGATCTGATGAACGAAACCTGTCGGTGACAGCCGAGGGCGTGTGGTTGCGTGATAGCCAACCCGACAGACAATTGATCATTCATGGCGATGCGCTCGATACGGTAAATGCCGGGGTGATAAATCCAATCATCTATGAATTTATACCGCCGCGCGGTCTGGTCACCCGCTATCGCGGCAGTTTTGTCCACCTCACCGACAGTGGCTGGATCATTGAAAACGCAGTGGCGTGGCGGAATGACGGCGGCAACGAGAATGTCGGCACATTCATGCTGGCGAGTGACGTCAAGTCGCTTGATCTGGAGAGATCAACGGCCCCACCGGAAACAATTCCAATCTACCAGCTTCCAAATTTTATAAAGGTCCTTGAAACCACTGGCCTGCCGACAACAGATCACAAGATCTACCTTTATCAACTGTTGTCATTGCCCTTCTTGATGGTCGGCATCGCAATGCTGGGTGCGCGTTTTACTTTGTCGAACACCAACCGCCAGCGGCGGGTTCAACTCTTCACACGCGGTGTTCTGATTGCAACGGCCATCTTCAGTTTTGGTCATTTCATGCAAGTTTTGGGCGGATCTTTCAGATTGCCGCCGAATGTTGCTGGATGGGCACCGGCTGCAACCATTTTACTCACCGGCGCCGCCCTGTTGGCACGCCTTGACGAAAGCTAGGAAACGAAATTGATGACGCAGATAATTCGTGGGTTAGCGACAATAATCGCATTGTGGTTCGTGACATTTCCGGCATTTGCCGCGGTTAGCATTGTCGCCACTGTAAATGGCGATCCAATCACAAGCTATGAGCTTGAGCAACGTGTGGCACTTCTGGCAGATGCGACCAATATAGAGATCACCGATCAAAATCGAGAGGTGATCACCAGTGATGCCTTGCAGATGCTAATCGATGACAAATTGAAATTGCAGGTGTCCATTGTTGGCAAGCCCGGCATCGAGGGCGCCGCCATGGCCAAGGCCAATGAACTGATCGATGCAACCTTTGCCGAGAACGGTCTTACCGGCATGAAAGTGCTGCGGGAGATTGGTATCGACCCGGCTACTGTTCAGTCAAAATATATCAGTGACCTTGTCTGGATTGATTTTTTACGCAGTACTTACCGCGACAAATTCGATACGATTGATGCAAAAGTCGAAGCCGAGATCAAACGTCTTGTCGATGATGCGAGCCAGCCGCAAATCCGCTTGAGCGAGATAATCCTGACACCGGCGCCAAACCGCAATTTCAAACAAACTTTGAACCTTGCCGCTCAAATGGTCGCCGCTGTCCGCAAGGGTGCAAATTTCAATGCGATTGCCCAACAATATTCATCCGCAGGAAGCGCGCAGCAAGGCGGACGTGTTGGTTGGGTTACAATCTCACGATTGCCGGAAACCTTTATCGAGGCTCTGGCACCGCTGGAAAATGGCGAGGTCACCGAACCGATAGCGCTTGACGGCAACGTCTATATTTTCCGGCGCGATGGCAAACGTGAAAAAGGTCTGGCAGATGACTCGCAAATCCGTGTCTGGCTTGCACGGGCCATCGTTCCCCTCGCCGAAGATGCCAGTGACGCCGACCGGCTCGAAGCCGCCGCCCGCATCAAGCGAGACAGCGAGAATGTCAAGAATTGTGACGACGTTGAAGCGCTGAACACAAAATATGAGTCGCAGGCAGTTGCCCGGCTCAATGACATGGTGTTGTCTGATCTTGCGCCGAATATGCAAGAGCTTGTGAATGGCCTTGAGGACAATCAGCCAAGTGAACCGATATCATTTTCAAATGGCGTTGCGACAATGATGGTATGTAAACGCGGTGCTCCTGAACTGAACCTGCCACCGCGCAAAGACATTGAACAGCGTGTCGCGGACAAGCTATTTGGTGTTCTCAGTGAGCGTCACCTGATCCGACTGAGGCGCAGTGCCGTCATCGATGTACGTGGCTGATCGATGAGTTCAGCGCGCCACGCCAAGCCTGTTCTTGTCACCCCCGGCGATCCAGCTGGTATCGGCGCAGAAATTGCGCTGAAAGCCTTTCAGGCAGGACAGGTCAATTTTCTATTGATGGAAAATGCTGAAAGGCTGGAGGCTCTCTGCAAGCAATTGTCGTTGGATATCGACATAAACGTGATTGAGGAGCCGGAGAGTTTTCAGCCAGATATACAATCTTTGCAAATCATAAATATTGACTGGAACACACCACCGATTGCCGGTTGCAGTGATGCAAAAAATGCCAAACAGATCATTGATGCAATTGAAACCGGCGCCAGATGGGCACAGCAAGGCCGAATTGCGGCACTGACCACCAATCCCATATCCAAATCGACCTTATATGAAGCAGGTTTTCGCCATCCGGGGCACACCGAGTTTCTCGGCAGCCTTGCCCCGCATACCGAAAGCGGCCCGGTTATGATGCTGGCCTGTGACGCGCTTCGTGTTGTGCCGCTCACCATCCATATCCCGCTTGCCGATGTCGCGGCCAGCATCTCCAGCAAGCTGATCATCGACAAGACACGATTGGTCGCAGAACAATTGGCACAATCATTTGGCATAACAGAGCCACGCATTGCCATTTGCGGGCTTAACCCACATGCCGGTGAAAATGGTAAAATGGGTCTGGAAGATCAGGACATAATTGAACCCGCGATCGCTACCCTCCGTGCCGAGGGAATAAATGCCTCGGGCCCGCATCCGGCGGATACATTGTTCCATGCAGATGCAAGAAAAACCTATGACGTTGCCATCGGCATGTATCACGACCAGGTTCTTGTGCCATTGAAAACACTCGATTTTTTTGGCGGTGTGAATATCACCTTGGGACTGGATTTCATCCGCACATCACCGGATCATGGCACCGGCCTTGATATTGCAGGCACTGGAAAGGCCCGACCCGACAGCCTTATTGCCGCCATCTCCACTGCCTATCAAATGGCCACCCATCACATGTCGGCTGATCCAAGATGACGAATCATCCGTCTGCTGAAGAGATTGAGCGAAGCAACGACAGGATTAACGCTCTTCCGGGATTGCGGAGCCTTGTCGATGCACTTGATATGCGGGCACGGAAGTCGCTTGGCCAGAATTTTCTGTTTGACCTTAATCTGACGAGACGCATCGCCAGAGCGGGGACACCGCTGAATGGAACGACCATTGAGGTTGGCCCCGGCCCCGGCGGTCTGACGCGAGCCATTCTGCTCGAGGGCGCGCAAAAGGTAATCGCGATTGAAAAGGACCGGCGTGCGGCAACGGTGCTTGATTCGTTGCTGGCGGCAGCGGGTGACCGGCTGGAACTTGTCGAGGATGATGCCCTGCGATGCCCGATATGGGAGCTCGGTGACGCGCCACGTCGGATCATCGCAAATCTTCCATACAACATAGCCACGCAATTGCTCATTGATTGGTTGGCACATGCAGACTCCTTCACGTCAATGACACTGATGTTCCAGCGCGAGGTCGCGCTTCGCATCACCGCGCGGCCCGGTGACAGTGAATATGGACGCCTCAGCATCCTTGCCAACTGGAAAGCGGATACAGAAATCCTCTTTGATGTCCCACCATCAGCCTTTGTTCCTGCACCAAAGGTCACATCATCGGTAGTTCAGGTCAAACCGCTTGCCGAGCCCCGCTTTGAATGTGACCAGACACTTCTTGAAGAGGTCACACGGCACGCTTTCGGACAACGCCGCAAAATGCTCCGCGCGTCATTGAAACCACTCGGCGGTGAAGAACTTTTGGATGCCGCCGGTGTAAACCCGCAATCCAGACCGCAAGACCTTGAGATTGCTGAATTCTGCGCAATGGCGCGTTGTCTTGAGGCCAAGCGGACGCAAAAGGCCTGACACGCCTGCCAGTTGCCTCATTTGATTTGAAGTTATTGGCCGTTGCGAAGACGCTTTACAAAATCTGTAAGGCCGACCTGCCGGTCACGGCGTAAACGCTCTGCAGCGAGGATTGCTTTCACCGAAGCCACAGCCTGATCGATCTCGTGGTTGACGATGATATAGTCATATTCTCGATAATGGCTGATCTCATCAGATGCCTCAGCCATGCGTGCAGCAACCACTTCAGCCGAATCCTGCGCCCGCGACTTTAGCCTTTTTTCCAGATCACGCGTCGATGGCGGCAGAATAAACACCGATACCAGATCCTCGCGCTTGGCATCGGCGACCTGTTGTGTGCCTTGCCAATCTATATCAAACAAAACATCACGGCCCATTGCCAGCGCGTCCATGACAGGTGCCTTTGGCGTGCCGTAGTAATTACTGAAAACCTTGGCATATTCCAAAAAATCACGATTGTTGATCATGATATGGAAACTGTCCTTGTCGACAAAATAATAGTCACGGCCTTCGACCTCTCCCGGGCGGCGCTTTCGCGTTGTCGCAGAAATCGACATCTCAATATTGTCGTCTTCATCCAGCAGACGGCGTGCGATGGATGTCTTTCCGGCCCCAGACGGCGATGACAGCACCAACATCAGCCCCCGTCGCCCAATCACCTTGTCTGATTCACTCATGATTTTGCCTGTCCTCTGACCAAAATGGGTTCATCATTGCGCGGCTTCAGCCTGCCGTTTGCGGAATAGTCTGACATTCTTGTTGTGGGCGTCCAGTGTTTTTGCAAACAACAGACCGCCCTCACCATCAGATACAAAATACAAGTTTTTGGTTTTTGCCGGCTGTAAGACCGCCTGAATTGCCTCACGGCTGGGATTGCAAATGGCTGTCTTTGGCAATCCTTTGATTACATAGGTGTTCCAGTCCGTGCGCCGTTTCAAATCAGCCTTGCTGATGACTTTGTCCGGATCAACATTCAGCCCATAGAGAACCGTTGGGTCGGATTGCAGGCGCATCCCCCTTTTAAGCCTATTGATGAACACACCGGCCACTTCCCGCCTCTCTTCGCTTTTACCGGTCTCCAGCTCAACGATGGATGCCAGAATAAGGGCATCACGCGGCGATGTAAGAGGCAGGTCTGGTTGCCGGTTTATCCATGCTTCCAGAAGCTCAATTTCGCGCTTTTCCAGCATCCTGTCCAAGAGTGCCTGACGCTGCGCCCCATGCGTAAAGAAATATGTTTCCGGCAGCACATAGCCCTCTTCGGGCTGTGATGTTATCTCGCCTTTCAACATGGGCAACGCCATAAGAAGGCCAACCGCATCCTCTACCCGCGTACCTTCTATGATGGTCAGCCGGCGCTGGTAACTGCGGCCTTCGTCCATTATGGCGAGAATCTCACCAAGGCTCGCCCTTGCCGGAATCAGATACTCTCCAGCCTTCGGGACATAGCTGTCACCAACAAACAATCGGGCCATATCATAGTAATAGAGATGCGTTATCAGACCGGCACGCTTCATCTCCCAGCGGATAGTCGCATGACCGTCACCCGGCTCAATGACCAGAAAGCTATCGGCATCATGGGGACCGGAGGCCTGCATGACATGGCGTTGCACGCTCCACAGAACAATTGTCGCCAATATTGCAAACAGGGCAACCGCCGCCACCGCCCGGCCCAAAACCCGGACGGTACGGATGGCCATTTAGGCCACCTGGCCGACAATCAACGAGGCGTTGGTGCCACCGAAACCAAAAGAATTCGACATGGCGTTGCGTACCTCTCGGTTGCGCGACTTCAAAGGCACCAAATCAAGCCCAGCGACAGAATCTTCGGGGTCATTCAAGTTGAGTGTCGGAGGCAAATCGCCTGTTTCCACAGCCTTGATCGAATAGATCGCCTCAATTGCGCCTGCCGCACCCAACAGATGTCCGGTTGCACTTTTCGTAGAGGACATGGACACGTTCTTCGCCGCATCGCCAAGCAACCGCGACACTGCGCCCGCCTCAATAACGTCTCCAAGCGGCGTAGATGTGCCGTGGGCATTGACATAGTCAATCTGGTCAGCAGACAGACCAGCCCGCTTCAGCGCGGCCTGCATGGCGCGGAAACCACCATCTCCATCTTCGGCGGGTGCCGTAATGTGATGCGCATCACCAGACATGCCATAGCCTTTGACCTCAGCATATATTTTCGCACCACGCGCTTTTGCATGCTCAAGTTCCTCAAGAACCACGATTCCGGCGCCCTCACCCATAACAAAGCCGTCACGCCCCTTGTCCCACGGGCGCGACGCAATCTCTGGCGTGTCGTTATAACCTGTCGAAAGTGCTCGTGCTGCAGCAAAACCTGCCATACCGATACGGCATACAGCGGCTTCTGCGCCGCCAGCCACCATCACGTCAGCGTCATCAAGTGCCACCATCCGCGCGGCATCACCAATCGCATGCGAGCCGGTTGAGCATGCGGTCACAACGGAATGATTGGGGCCACGGAAACCATATTTGATCGATACATGACCAGAGATCAGATTGATCAATGCCGAAGGGATAAAGAAAGGGCTGATCCGGCGCGGTCCGCGCTCATTCATCAGCTGATCCGTCTGTACGATTGTGTCAAGCCCGCCAATACCCGAACCGATCATCACACCGGTACGATTCTGGCCTTCGACATCTTCGGGCTTCCAGCCGGAATTTTCAACGGCTTGAATGGCCGCGGCAAGACCAAGCTGAATGAATCGGTCCTGTTTACGCTGTTCACGCGGCTCAATGAAATCATCAAGATTGAGACCGCCCTCTACGTCAGGGCCAGGCACCTGACCTGCAATCTGACAAGCGATATCACTGACGTCAAAATTCTCAATTCGCGAGATACCACTCGCCCCACTGATGATTTTCGACCAGTTATGATCCACACCCACCCCAAGTGGAGTGACCATTCCCATCCCGGTAACTACAACGCGGCGCACAGCAGACCTCCGAACAGCTTTCGTTACAAAAGACAAACGGCCTCTTGGTTCGTGAAAATTCTACACGAAAAAGAGGCCGAATTATAATTTAAACGAGCTAAGCAGCGTTCTTTTCGAGGAAAGATACAGCATCTTTCACAGTCAGAATGCTCTCGGCAGCATCGTCTGGAATTTCAACGCCGAATTCTTCTTCAAACGCCATCACCAGTTCAACCGTATCAAGGCTGTCGGCACCAAGATCGTCGATGAAGCTTGCGCCCTCAACAACCTTGTCAGCGTCAACGCCGAGATGTTCTACCACGATGTTCTTTACACGATCTGCAATATCGCTCATTTAGGCCCCCTATTGAGAAGGTTAGAGTTGCCCCCGCTCGCGAGGGAATTAAGAATTTGCGCGGCAATAACATAGTTTGACGCCCAATGCCACCCTGAATGATGACTTGTGAGGCAGTTTTCACCAAGCAAAAAACTATAGCATGGCCATGCCACCATTTACATGGATGGTTGCCCCTGTGACATAGGCCGCTTCATCGCTGGCAAGATAGGTTACAGCTGCGGCAATTTCACCCACCTGTCCCAACCGGCCTGCCGGTACCCGGCCAAGCAATGTGTCTTTTTGCGCGTCTGACAATGCATCTGTCATTGGCGTCTCGATAAAGCCAGGGGCGACAATATTTACTGTGACACCACGGCTGGCGACCTCTTGGGCAAGTGATTTGCTGTACCCGATCATGCCAGCCTTTGATGCAGCGTAATTGGTCTGTCCGGGGTTGCCCGTGACGCCAACAATCGACGAGATTGAGATGATCCGGCCATGACGCGCTTTCATCATATTGCGTAATGCCGCCCGACACAAAATCATGCTGGCGGTCAGATTGACCTCAAGCACCTGATCCCACTCTTCGTCCTTCATCCGCATCGCCAGATTATCCCGGGTGATACCGGCATTATTGACCAGAATCGACACCGGACCGGCTTTTTCAGCGGCAGCGTCAATGACACCAGCAACCGCCTCGCGGTCTCCCAAATTGGCCGTGACAACATGACTGCGGTCACCAAGCTCAGCGCTCAATGCCTCCAGCTTTTCAGCGCGCGTGCCATGCAACACCACCGTTGCCCCCTGCCCGTGCAACGATTTTGCAACGGCTTCGCCGATACCGCCGCTGGCACCCGTGACAAGGGCTGTCTTTCCCGACAAATCAAACATGATGACTCCTTTGGTGGTGGTGTGGCGCAATGATGCTTCAAACGCCTGTAACGTGGGTAAAACGACTAGCTAAAATTTAGAGCAAAGCGCCACATCATAGCAAGTGGCTGTATCGGCAGTATGTCAGAAGGTGACGCCATTGTTGCGCATCTCAAGAAGGCTTTGTTCGATCAAAGACAGGCTAACGGCAAAATTAACACCAGCGTCTATGTCTGCTTCCTTGGTGAAAATGGCGCTTACCATCCCCACCAACGCACCATCTGCACGCACAAGCGCACCACCAGATGCGCCCGGGTTGATCGCCGCGTCTGTCTGGATAAAATCCTCTATCTCATTAAAACCAATGTTTTGACGGGCGGTTGCGGATGTCACACCACAAGTAAGAGACACCCCCAGCCCAAAGGCATTGACCAATGCACACACATGTTCACCGACCACTGGTGCACTGTCGGCAAGCGTGATTGGTGACAGGCTTGCTTTCACGCGAAGCACTGCTATGTCGCGGCGTATATCAAGCCCGTGCAGTTCTGCGTCATGGCGTGCGCCATCCGGCAATATGATTTCTATTCGTTCGGCCTTTGCCACCACATGCGCCGCAGTCAGGATGTAACTGCCAGCTGAAGAGCCAATCGGATAAACAATCCCGCTGCCTTCAGGTGCGACGCCGTTGGGTGCGCCAAACCCGGGGCGGGCATAACCCGGCCATGTCGGCGCCACCACCAGAACTGATTTATGGGAGGCGGACCATGTCATCGGGCCATGATCGGCCCTTGCGCTTTCTGTGTATGGGCCTGAACCGGCAAACAAGACAAAACACATGATGGCAAGGCACCGCCATAATCGTGCGATTAAAGGCACCTTCGCTGTGAGACAGCCATGATAGCATTTTGTGCTTTGATGTGACGCGCGGGTTGGCATTAACGCCGACAGAATGGCTTATGCCAGCTACAGGCGGACGTTAGCCCCACTGTACACAGACGCCGAGTCCATGCCAGTGCTGACCAGCACATAATATGCAACAATAGCAATCACCACGGCCACAGAGCCGCTGATAAATACCATTTTCATCGTGCAAACACTCCCTTATCTATCCAATATCGGTATCATGGGTTTCATAAGATATCAATCTAATGCACCCGTGGCTGATTTAAGAAACATCACCAAATCACGCCGGTCCTGCGGATCTTTCATGCGCTGGATGGGCATTTTTGTCCCTGGGGTTACGACATCAGGCCCCTCATCAAAGAGCTGGCTGATCGTTGTCTCATCCCATACGATTTGCGAGTCCAGCAAGGCCTTCGAATATGGATAGCCTTCAAGGGTGCCAGCCTGCCGCCCGAAAACCCCATAAAGCGTTGGCCCGGCACGTCGTTTTCCATCCGGCTCAAGCGTATGGCAAACACTGCATTTGCGGGCAAATTGCCGTTCGCCATTGCTCATCGCAACTGTCGGATGAAAGCGCCTCGGTTTGCCGGGCGTGTCCAGAATTTCCGGCGGAAATTCAAAGATGGCCCATTGCGTTATATGATCATCAAGGCTGCCAATCATCAAGGATTCGCCTCTTGGCATGACCAGCATGCTCCAGACCGGGCCATTCGCCGCCCGAAAATCACGAAGCACGCTCCAGTCACGGGTGTCAGCAAGCATCACCCTGCCTTTTGCCGTGCCGAAACCAATCATGTTGTCTCGGCTGTTGTAATGAACAGTCAACACCGGCGCGCGTTCATCGCCAAAGCGAAGAAGCTCTCTTTGATCAGACAGCCGCAACACATACATACCGCCATCGGTGCCGCCATAAGCGAGCATGTCGCGCGACTCGTCAATTTCAAACACGGTCACACCCCAACCATTGCGAACAAGTGATCGCAAATACTCGCCATTCGACAATCGCCATAGTCTGATGTCGCCGTCATAGCCAGCGCTGTAAATATGCGTCAGGTCGTCAGAAAACCTCACCATATTGACCGGGCCATCATGTCCGGTGATGAATTTGTCGATTTGCCCGTTACCAGCCTTATCGAGCTGCCAGACGCCGATAGACCCGTCCCAGCTTGCCGATGCAAGCATACTGCCATCGGTCGCGTAGGAAAGACCGACAACCTTGCCTTTATGGCCGGACAGTATGTGTGGCTCTGCCGAATCCGGGTCTGCCAGAACCTCTGCCATATCCCATAACAGAATAAGACCATCATCGCCCGCGGTTGCGAGCTGTGAGCCATCAGGTGAGAAAGCCGCCACATTGACGGCCGCTTCATGCCCATAAAGGGTGGATTTTGCCGCAATGCTGTTGGTCGTCCACACAACCACCGTGTAATCAAAGCTGGCGCTGACCATCCATTGGCGATCAGGCGATATTGCCAAGCCCTTCACCGGGCCACCATGCGCGGTGAAGGTTTCAAAGGCAATTGCGGGATGTGTGCCCAGCTTTATGAGGCCACCACAAAGAGCGGCCACACAAAAACAGAAACGGATGAACCACAGCATCACAGCACTAAACGCCAGCCTAACACACCCTGCATTGGTTATTCCGCAGGACTGGCCGCATCCTTGGCTTTCTGCTGTTCTTCCTCAACCCACAGATTGTGG
Source organism: Alphaproteobacteria bacterium (assembly GCA_038147495.1). GTDB lineage: Bacteria > Pseudomonadota > Alphaproteobacteria > Puniceispirillales > Puniceispirillaceae > MED-G116. The sequence goes on from JAYQTT010000007.1 coordinate 50,336, forward strand.
TGTTCCTTGGCCCAGTTGAGATCGACCTCACCGGTATGCATCGCATCAATGGCACCTTCCATACCGACCGAGCCGATATAAATGTGTGCGATAATCATTGAGATCAGAACCAGAGACACAATGCCATGCCACAGCTGATTGAACTGCTGTTCCTGCATCGGCGTCAGATCGGTTGGCAGGCTAAAGCCAACGCTGTTCAACAGAGTAAATGTGTCAGCAAACATCGTTGTCTGGAATGGGAACATCAGGGCGATGCCCGACATGCTGACTGACAGACCACCGATCATTGTAACCCAAAAGATGATTTTCTGGCCGGCGTTGAACTTCTTTGCTGGCGGATGAACGCCTTTTTTCAGGATGCCGCCGCCCTGACGCAGCCATTCAAGATCAATCTTGGACGGAATATTGTGCCGCACCCAAAGCAAGAATGACAGGCCAAGACCAAGCATGAAAGCAAAAGCGAGGTAGTTATGTGCGTATTTGCCACCAGCTGTAAGCGCCGAGAACGCCTCCGGACCGATTAGGGGCAACAGCACATAACGGCCATAGAGCATGTTAAGCCCGGTGAGACCAAGCACAACAAAGGAGCCTGCCATCAACCAATGGGCAAAGCGGTCAATTGAGCCAAATCTGAGAATGGTTTTGCCAGCCGGACCCTTTTCAATCCTGATTTTGCCGCGAACCATGTAGAACATGACCAAAACAAACAGGATGATGAACATCAGAAACGCACCGATATTTGACACCGGACCGTTACGCAGGGCACGCCAATTGTCGCCCTCAGACTGGATCATCACAGCGCTCAATTCGTTTTTCATCGAAACTGAGCCGGCGTTGCCTGTTCGAACAAAGCGCCACAGATCGGTGTCAGACTTGATGCCCAGCGACTGCCCGGGCACTTCGCCCTGCTGTTGCGCATTGGCGACTGTCGACAATGTCATCATGCCACCGAATAGGGTGCATAGAAGGGCAAAAACGGTGAATATTCTGCTAATCATCTCGGGCCTCCCTAAAATAATGGCCTAGTAACCGCTTTGCAGGCGGGACCTGTTTGCAAGCTCGTTCAGCTGCTCCGCGCTCAACGCGGTATCAGCTTGTCCAAGATATGTTCCCTTTTCATAGGACAGTAATCGGCCTTGTTCTTCCTCACGGCATGACGATGTGGCAATGGCCATGATCCCGATAACCGCAAAGGTCACCAATTTCATACATATGTGACGCACAATACCGCCCTCCAGTGTTTTTCCAAAAAAGGGAAACTTAAAAAAATAAAGAAAGGCGGGCCTCCCAAAACAGAGAGACCCGCTCATTTTTGAATGCGTTAGCTCTTGATCGAGTAGGCTGTACCCCAGCCCCACGCTCCAGAACCGAAGCCGCGTGCAACCACACGCTCGCGGAAGATGTTGGAGACCTGATCACCATCACCTGCCAACAGAGCTTTGGTCGAGCACATTTCCGCACAGATCGGCAGCTTGCCTTCAGCAAGACGGTTCCGACCATATTTCTGGAACTCGGCATCGGAGATATCTTCCTCCGGACCACCGGCGCAGAAGGTACATTTGTCCATCTTGCCGCGTGAACCATAGTTTCCAGCTTGCGGATATTGAGGTGCACCGAACGGACATGCGTAGAAGCAGTAACCACAGCCAATACACAGATCCTTCGAATGCAACACGACACCCTGATCTGTCTGGTAGAAGCAATCTACCGGGCAGACGGCCATACATGGCGCATCAGAACAATGCATACAGGCCACAGAGATTGAACGCTCTCCCGGCTTGCCATCCTGAATGGTGACAACCCGGCGCCGGTTCACGCCCCACGGCACCTCATGCTCGTTCTTACAGGCGGTAACACAAGCATTACATTCGATACAGCGTTCTGCATCACAGAGGAACTTCATTCGTGCCATTATTACCTCCCTTACGCCCGCTCAATTGAACACAGGGAACATTTAGATTCCTGCATCAATGTCACGGAGTCATAACCATATGTCATGGCTGTGTTTGCTGATTCACCAAGCACATAAGGGTCTGCCCCCCCAGGATACTTGGACCGGAGATCCTTACCTTCCATGTGACCACCAAAGTGGAATGGCAGGAAGGCCACACCTCTGGCAACACGCTCGGTGACTTGTGCCATCACCTTAATCCGCGCACCTTCCGGTGTGTTCACCCAAACCATGTCGCCATCGCGAATTGAATTCGAGTTGGCGTCAAATGGATTGATCTCCACGAACATGTCCTGCTGGAGTTCAGCAAGCCATGGGTTTGACCGTGTTTCGTCACCACCGCCTTCATATTCAACAAGACGACCAGATGTGAGAATCATCGGATAGTTAGCCGTGTGATCAACATCCTGGATAGACTTGTAGAGGGTCGGCAGACGATACAGCTTCCTGTCTGAATAGGTCGGATAGTCGGCGACCAGATCACGACGAGAGGTGTAAAGTGGCTCACGATGCAGCGGAATTGGATCCGGGAATGTCCAGACCTTCACCCGTGCTTTCGCGTTACCGAACGGTGCACAACCATGCTTGATGGCGACACGCTGGATACCGCCTGAAAGGTCAACCTTCCAGTTGGTTTTATCTCCGGCGATGCCTTCAATAGTGGCTTTCTCATCGGCGGTAAGGTCACCATCCCAGCCAAGCTTCTTAAGCATGGCCATGGTGAACTCCGGATAACCGTCTTTGATTTCCGATCCGACCGGATATGAACCCTCGGCCAACAGATTGTTGCCCTCATGCTCAACACCGAAACGGGCACGGAAGCAAAGGCCACCTTCTGCCACTGGCTTGTTTGTGTCGTACAGCAACGGTGTGCCTGGATGACCCATTTCAGCCGTACCCCAGCAAGGCCAAGGCAGACCGTAATATTCACCATCAAGCTCGCCACCTACAGCCTGCAGCGTTGTCTTGTCAAAGACATGCTGATTGGCCATATGTGCCTTGATCCGCTCTGGTGACTGACCGGTATAACCAATCGTCCACATGCCGCCATTGAATTCGCGCGTCACGTCTTCGACCAAAGGCTCATCATTCTCAACCTTGATCTTGCGGAACATGCGATCGGCAAAGCCGAACTTCTTGGCAAACTTGTAGATGATGGTGTGGTCCGGCAGTGAGTCAAATGATGGCTCAATGATCTTCTCACGCCACTGCAGCGAACGGTTTGACGCAGTTACCGATCCATAAGTCTCGAACTGTGTCGTTGCCGGCAGCAGGTAAACTCCATCGGTACGATCAGAAAGAACAGCAGAAACAGTCGGATATGGATCGATCACAACCATCAGGTCGAGCTTTTCCATCGCCGTCTTCATTTCCTTCATACGGGTTTGTGAGTTCGGCGCATGGCCCCAGAACACCATAGCCCGCAGATTGTCTGGCTGGTCAATGTTGTCCTTGTCCTCAAGAACACCGTCAATCCAGCGTGATACCGGAATACCCTTCATGTTCATCAGGCTCTTATTCTTGCCATCCGATCCTTTGATAGAGTCAAACCGACCTTTCAGCCAATCAATGTCCTCACCCCAGACACGCGCCCAATGCTTCCACGCGCCCGCTGACAGGCCATAATAGCCGGGCAGTGAGTGTGAAAGGACACAGAAGTCTGTGGCACCTTGAACGTTACAGTGACCGCGGAAGATGTTTGCACCACCACCAGCTGTGCCCATGTTGCCCAGCGCGAGCTGAAGCGCACAATATGCACGGGTGTTGTTGTTACCGTTAGTGTGCTGTGTTCCACCCATACACCAGATAAAGGTGCCCGGACGGTTGTTGGCCATGATCTGGGCAACCCGCTTGAGCTGTGAGCCGGGAACACCGGTAACGCGCTCAGTTTCTTCGGGGGTCCATTTCCTGACCTCTTCCAACACGTCTTCCATTCCGTAAACACGCTGGCGGATGAACTCTTTATCCTCCCAGCCGTTCTCGAAAATGTGCCACATGATACCCCAGATCAGAGCAACGTCTGAACCCGGACGGAAGCGCACATACTCGTCTGCATGCGCTGCCGTACGTGTAAAGCGCGGATCACAAACAATCACAGGCGCATTGTTTTGCTCCTTGGCTTTCAACACATGCATCAGCGAAACAGGGTGCGCTTCTGCAGGGTTGCCACCAATGATGAAAATCGCACGTGAATTGTGGATATCATTGTAGGAGTTGGTCATCGCACCATAGCCCCAGGTGTTAGCAACACCGGCAACTGTGGTTGAGTGACAAATACGAGCCTGGTGGTCACCGTTGTTCGTACCCCAATAAGCGTAGAACTTCCGGAACAGATAGGCCTGCTCGTTGCTATGCTTTGCTGAACCAAGCCAGTAAACCGAGTCAGGACCTGATTTTTCGCGAATATCGAGCATTTGATCGCCGATTTCGTTAATCGCATCATCCCAGCTAATCCGTGTCCATTTGCCACCGACAAGCTTCATTGGATATTTCAGGCGACGCTCGCCACTCGCTGTTTCTCTAACCGAAGCACCCTTGGCGCAATGTGAACCAAGGTTGATCGGGCTGTCCCAGCCGGGCTCTTGTCCTGTCCAGACGCCGTTTTGCACTTCTGCCACGACGGTACAACCGACAGAGCAGTGAGTACAAACAGACTTCTTGATTACCGCCGCAGCCGAAGCACCAGCCGCCTTGGCCGGGGTAACGCTTGGGCCCACAAGGGTCGCAGCAGCAGCCAAACCACCGATCGCAAGTCCCGACCCACGCAAGAAAGTGCGTCTGTCGACAACCGCTTCAACGGCCTGGCCAAGGAAAGATGATGACTGGGGGCCTCTCGCAACCCCGGACGTCTTCTTTCTAAGCATTTGTTTCCTCCAGAAAATAATAGGTTATCCTACAAATTCAATAATTCTAGAAACGCGCAAGATCGTAATAGGTCTTGACGTGACTAGTTAGACGGTAACCGTCTCCCTTTGGCTCCACCACTGGTGTTGCCGAGGCTGTCTTGCCAACAAGCATCGTACCACCTGCCACTGCCGCGCCTGTGGCGGACAGTTTCAGAAAGTCACGACGACCCGTCTGCTTTTCTTCAACCTTGTCACTCTTCATTCTTACCTCCCTGTTTTCTCAACATTGAGACCATCCAACCGTGCAGCTATTGCCGCATGGTCAAATCCATTTCGAAAGCCTGGCTCTCGATTTCCAGAAACAACCGACCCATGGTGCCCACTGGCGCATAGAAGACTGCACTTTGCGCCTCTTCGATGTCACGCATCAACAGATGCGCCCAAGGTGCGATGTGTTTCTCAAAAAAACTCTTTTGTTCGGCAACGCTGTAGGCCCGACCATATGTGCCTTTGATCAAACCTGCCATCATGTCAAAAAGGCTGGCGATGTGATCTTCTGGCTCCTTGACGCCCTCTGCACGCTTCATACCAATCGCGTTCATATCATTACGCAGATTGGCAAGCGGCCGGTCATTCAAAAATCCGGTCAAATAGTAGGACGCGAAAGGAAGAACTTCACCGCGCCCGACACCAACAAACAATTCCACATATTCGTTTCGGACGATGCCAGCGTCCAGTGAACGCGCCAGCTTTGCCAAAGTTGCACAAGCCGCGCCAATCGGTGTGTCATCGCCCTCTAGAGACTGCACCTGCTGTAGCAATGCATCGTTGGGCTCAACACGCAATAGCGAGCCTAAAAACCCATACATATCAGCTCTCAGCGCGTCTTCCTCTGAGATGCCTAGTGTGGCGTTTTCCATCGTTAAAGCCATACACCCTCCTTGACTTAATAAAACACGCTATCACAGGTAAAACCACCTCACAACAGCAAGGGAGACGCTACGGCCTATTTTAGGAATTTTTTTTCATCGGTAAAAACGAAGGCTGCTCAATGCGCCGTCGCGACAGCATTTCAAGCCGTTTTTTGAGAATCAAGTGGGTCGTTTGAACGCCATCCGCTTTGGCTTTATAGATTGTTTTTCTTGATAAAACCCTATGTTTTGCTCGGAGCCTTCTGGCAACACCTTCTCGCCTTTCACACCATCTGAAAGCGCATCCAAAGGCACGCTCTCACCCGCATCTTGTAAAGAATCTTTTGCAGATTGCGGCAAAATGTCTTCATTTTCGGTTGCGGGCAGCTCGCCACGCGGGTCATCGGGCAAAGACGCAGTCGCGGCTTCATTTTCAGGACCCTGACGCCGATCATTCCCAGCGACATCATTCGTCTCGGAGACATCATTTCCATTGGTGTCATCTTCGCCAGCCCCCGAACCAACACCTTTGGTCACTGGTGCGGTGGTATCTTCATCCAGACCTTCCACATCGCCCATTTCGTCCAGCTTGTCTTTGGCTTTTTGCAAATACCCCTTGCCGACCTGATAGGCTGTTTGCAGGCCGTCCACGACTGTCGCGGCGTCTGTGTAATCCTCGCCATATTCAACCATTTCATCGGCAAAGCGGAACAACGGATTCAAACGCCAGACGCGGCGGAGCGCCAATCGCCGCAACCGCTCTGGCATGTCACCTTGAAAAAACCTGTCCAATCCAGCTTCATCCTCGATTGTCTCTGGATCGGGAAGGTCATATTTCTCAAGGAGTTCAGCTTCACTCAAGGCATCGTCAGCATCATTTTCCGTTAACCCCTCACCAGAACTGGATATCTCTTCCGTATCGGTATCGGCAGGCTCAACAATCGGTGGCGAAACCTCACCGCGGCTTTCGGCTGCAACCCGCGCCCGACGCCGGTTGAGACGGTCAATCAAGCTTTCAGGCTTGTCATTTGGTTTTTCCGACATGTCTCAATTCACCGTTGTGTGGCCGGATTTTGTGGTCAATTTCATTTGTGGCCCGATTACTGATAATCACGGCGCCGGGGCGCGTTGAACACATCATTTCGCCGTTCGAGGCGTGCATCGCCACGTCCAGCCTCGTGCTTATCAACGCGAACCCTATCACGTTTACGCTTTTTGAAAGGCTCAGGGTGATAATGCCTTTGAACGAACGCCTCAACAAATTCGGCGATCGGCCCCTGTAGCTGCAACTTTTCTACCTGATCTTCGCCACAATCCTCATAATCCTGAATATTGTAGGGTGACAGGCTTATTTCTGCGATGTGGATATCCGGGCCATCGCCCTCATCATCAACCTCATGATCATCACTGTTTTCATTGTTGCGAAGCACCAGATAAATTGACGGATCAGACGATGCCAGATTTTCGGCATAAGCCTCAGCCTCGGCCCGGTGCAAATCCAGTGACGCGTCTGCCGTGAACAGCATTGAAAGCCCATTGTCGCCAGCGCGAAGCGGCGTCAGCGGAATATCGTTGATTGGCGGCGCGCCTGTCCCAGCCTCAACAGATAACGGAATAAGATCGCTGATTACCCAACGGTGAGGCTTCCATATATTGTCGAGCGGTTGACGCTCCACGATCACCCTAACGCCAAAGAGAACATGTTTATCATCAACCGTAGCTTTGACCAAAAGAAGCTCCTTCAGGAGAGGTGTTGCGCTTCACAAACAGCCCCATAGAGTGCACTCAAACCTCTGTAACCACAAGAGGGCAGTCTGTGCTAGGTTGCGATCAGCTTGCAAATTCAGCAGTGCTAGTGCTTGCTTTCATATCACATGCCATTAAATCTATGTGCTAATATAGGTGGCGCATCAGACAAATGCACTGACAAGATAAAAGAGGTTTTGCTGGTTATGAAAATAGACAACACCAACATCATGGTGTGTGACTGCGGCGGCACAATGGCAATCGATGGCAAAGCCCTCGCCAAAGCCTGCCAGGCAACCGGCAGCACCGACATTGCCACCAGCCTGTGCCGAGTCCAGACAGACAGACTGGCGACATCGATGCAAGCGGCCGCAACAAACAATGAAAGCCTGATTGTCGCCTGCACGCAGGAATCTGATGTCTTTGCCGAAATTGCAGATGAAATTGGTGTTCAGATGCCGGGCGTTGTCAACATCAGGGAAATGGCGGGTTGGTCTGATCAGGGAAACAAAGCAACCGCAAAAATGGCCGCACTGATCAAGCAGGCCACCGTCAAACGGCCAAAAACCCGCAGCATGAGCCTTGAGTCGCACGGCCGCTGTCTGATTTATGCCGATGCCGCATCAAGCCCTGCAAGCGTTGATGCCGCGCTTGATCTTGGCGCCAAGCTTGATGGAACGCTGGGCGTTACCGTGCTTATTGCCAATGCCGCAGACGATGTGATGCCGCAACGTCGTCCGGGCATTGTCATGACCGGCACAATCAAAACCGCGAGTGGCCATTTTACAGCCTTTGACCTTGTCATCGATAAATTTGCCGAGGCCCTGCCCCATGGCCGTGACGCTTTGGCATTTGGTCCCAAAAGCGATGGTGTTCAAACAAGCTGTGACGTGTTCGTTGACCTGAGTGATGGCACACCGTTTTTTACCGGCTGGGAAAAGCGCGATGGCTATTTTCGCGTATCCGCTGATGACACTGTTGCTGTGTCAAAGCTAGAGTCGCAGGTCGCCCCGATGATTGGCGAGTTCGAAAAGCCGATCTACGTCAATTTTGACGAAACGATGTGTGCGCATTCACGAAACCAAATCAATGGATGCTCGCGCTGCCTCGACGTTTGCCCGGCCGGGGCCATTACCAGTGCCGGTGACAGCGTCAGCATTGATCCAGCGATCTGTGGCGGCTGTGGCTACTGTGGCTCGGTTTGCCCAACCGGCGCGGCGCAAACGGCCTACCCGCCAGCAGACCAAATCTTGGGCGCAATGGACAGCCTTCTCGAGGCCTATACAGACGCCGGTGGCAAGGCGCCTTCCCTGTTAATCCATGATGAAAGCTTTGGGCTTGAAGCCATTGAAATGATAGCACGTTTTGGAAATGGGATTCCAGCGAATATGATGCCGCTTGCGATCCATGACGTGGGCCGCGCCGGGCATGATATTCTGGTCGGGGCCATCGCGCTTGGATACCATCAGGTGTTCATTCTGGCGAACCCGCAAAAGACAGACGAAGCCGGCCCACTCGCGGTGCAGATTGACCTTGCCCGAAGCCTGCTTGCCGGCGTCAATGCCGATGCTGATGGCCGCCTCACCCTGATCAATGAGGCCGATCCAGATGTCATCGGCAACATCCTTTACCAGACAAGCTGCAAGAGCAATTCCAAAGCCGCACCATTTGGTCCGGTTGGCACGCCGCGGGGAATGCTGCGGCTGGCGATGCGTGGGCTTGGCACCACCAACAAATCAAGCATGGATGTTATTCCATTGCCGGAAGGCGCCCCCTATGGCCGGGTAAATATCGATATCGATAATTGCACAATCTGCCTGTCCTGTGTCAGCGCCTGCCCCGCAGGTGCGCTGCAAGACAATCCAGATGCCCCACAGCTTCTTTTCCGTGAGGATGCGTGTGTCCAATGCGGCATCTGCGCATCCACATGCCCGGAAAAGGTGATCGAACTGGTACCGCAATTCAGCCTGCTCGACTCGGCGATGGCTGCGGAAATGGTGATCGAGGACACGCCTTTTCATTGCACCGGATGCGGCAAGGCTTTTGGATCAACGCGATCTATCGAGCGGGTGATCGCGAAATTGTCTGAACACAGCATGTTTCAGGCCGAAGGCCGCGCCGATATGCTCAAGCTGTGTGAGAATTGCCGCGTTGAAGCGATGTTCACCCAGAATGACAAATTGCTTGATGTGGGGGACCGTCCAAAGCCACGCACAACGGATGATTACCTGAATTGACCGACAAGTCGAACGCACCTGATGCAAAATCAGGCACCGCCGCGCCTATCACTGGTCGGCGAGCGGTAAATTGACCAGCAGGTTCTGCGGCTTCATCCGAAGCACGCCCGCAAGGTCCATGGCCAGCGCCATATAGACGGTCTGCCCTTCCATTTCGGGAGTAAAGCCGTGTGATGCGGTCAATTTGAACAGGCATAGAATTTGCCGAAGCCGCGCCTCACCAACGTCCTTTGCGTGATACAAATCATTCAGAATGATCGTTGCATCGGCATCCAAACCGACATGCCAGCGCCAGTTATCCTCCTCAATCTTGGCAACCGGCAATATAGTCACCTCATGCCCAAGAAAATGGCGCACCCATTTCTCCATCACGCGGCAAAGCGCGTCCAGCGCGGGTTGCGTGTAGGCGATATCGACCGAGGTATTAAACATGTCCGAGCGCGCCCAATATTCATCGGCATTTTCGGTGGCGAGAATATCGATCATCACCTCATCTGGACGCTCGCTCTGGGTTAACGCTTTTTGATAGCCGGCATGCAGTTGCACTGTCGCATGGTCCGCAACCATAATGCGCCCATCATCAAGGGTCACCGCCTGATGCCGGAACAACAGCTCGGCAGCGCGAAGCTGCATTGGATCTTGTTCGCCATGCAAAATACCGCGCAGGATGATCTGAACGAGCTGCTCAACAAACAGCGGTGGGATCCCCGTCGGCGCATCGCCTTTGATCAACGCCAAATACGCCGCCTCAAGCGTATCAAAACGCGCCAAAAAGTCCCTGAATCTAAGGACAGCCTTGTAATTATGCACCACGTCCGGATCGGCCATCTTCGCCAACTCATCATCGCTGACAAGTGAAAACGGATCAGCAATCAAGCGGGCGTGCAATGCTCTCTCGGCATCACAGGACTCCTCAACCGGGGCGACCTCATCACGGGCAAAATACGCCGCCATGAAATCGGCTGTGGGAACGGCGCGCCCTTCTGCGGTGCGCTGTGTGAGGTGCCAGCCTGACGTCATCCAGAAATCATGTGCCATTTTAAATCCTGCCCTAGCCGTTACCGCAACGTTCGAAATGCATGATCGGCGCGGTGTTTTCAGCTGTCATCTGCGTCATCATCTTCAACCATCGTCCATATTTTTTGCTCGGCGCAAGAATCGGCCTTGGGCAGGCTGCGAAATTGTTCGCGAATACCATCCTCGGTCATTTCACGCTGAATACAAAGCAGTGTGCCAGCATCGTGAGACGCGCACAAATCCGCCATGAATTTGATCTCCTGAATGGCGGCGGCATGCGCCGCATCGCGCGTTGGTGCGCCAAACGCATCTAGAAACCAGTCGGTGAGTTCCTGCTCCAGATCGTCTGTTTGCTCCGGCTTGATGTTGGCGACACTGACAAGAGTGGAAAAGCCATGGCTGGAACAGCCAAGAAAGCCATTGGCAAACGCCTGACGCCATTTTCCTGTTATTTGTTCAGTTGGCATCGCGGCGAAAAGGAAACTGCCGGAAAGCGCCCACTCGCCCTCTTCTGCCGCAGTGGGAAACACATTCAGGTCTGAGGCATCAAACCTTATCGTGCGGGCAAGCTTCATAATGGCCTCAACGGTCCGGTTGCATCGACAAACAAATGTGCGGGCATCGCGATAACCTTACCATCAATGCGTAATAACGCCTGTCCGTCCTCATCAAGCCCAACCCAATCGGCAATCGTTCCGGTCTCCAGCTCAACAGCCGTGTCGGTGATGGCGCGGTGATTCCAGGCATCAAATACCGGGCGGAATCCATCCTCTTCCCAACGATTAAGCCAGGCAAGAAAATGTCTGCAGGATGCCTCGATGATGCGCGTTCCGGAGATTGCCGTCGCGCTCTCCTCAATCAGTGATGTTTCATCATGTACGCCATCGGCAAGGACCGCCGCCATATCAGCGTCAATGCGCACTGCGACACTGGCAACCATCCAGGCAGGCTCATCCTGCAATCCCGCGGCAGGGTCAATGCTCACCTGTACAGTACCGGCACGCCCCCGATTAAGCAGAACATATCCGGGGAACAGGTAGTTGACCTCTACCTCTGGCGGTGCAAGAGCGCCAATCGCATCCCCAACCCCAACCATCATGGCATGGAACATTTGTGCGGCCTGCACCGTTGGAACATCAGGCGCAAGCACTACTGAAAAGCGCGCAATTCCGCCTGCTTCTGCATAAAACACTGTACCGGGATCGACCTGAGCGGCCTGTGTCAGCGCGTAGCTATGAAGGTCGCCAGCGTCAAGCATCTCAGCCTCGACAGCTTGCGCCCGCAACAACGGAGGCAAGCGTGGCTCACCCTCATAATCATCGGGATCAGGCGTGTAATAGATGCTCATATTTTCTCCTCCGGCTGCAAATCTGCAACTGCTATCAACCGCCTTGCAATATCACGGAAAACCTTGGCCTGCGGAGATTTGGGCTCGGCCACAACAACCGGTGTACCGCCATCACCTCCGGCGCGCACGGCGAGTGACAAAGGCACTTCACCAAGCAGTTCGATACCACGCTCTAAAGCGGCAGCGGCGACCCCGCCCTCGCCGAAGATATGATCTTCACGCCCGCAATCTGGGCATTTCCACAGGGCCATGTTTTGTATCATGCCAAGTATCGGCACCTCGGCCTTTTCGAACATTGTCAGCGCTTTAACCACATCAAGCAGGGCGATATCCTGTGGTGTCGATACAATCACCGCACCGGCAAGGTTAACCTGCTGCGCCAGTGAAATTTGAATGTCACCGGTACCGGGTGGCAGATCCACGACGATAACATCCAACTCTCCCCAAGCGACATTATCCAACATCTGCGTCAATGCCGACTGTACCATCGGACCACGCCAAATCATTGCGGTGTCATCGGGAACCAGTAATCCCATCGACATCAGCTTGACGCCATAATTTTCCAGCGGCGCAACAACATCACCACCGGCGCTGGCTGGACGCCCGCTCACCCCCAGCATTCGCGGCTGTGATGGACCGTATACATCGGCATCCAGAATGCCAACGCGTAACCCTTCCAGCTTCAAAGCCACGGCAAGGTTGGTTGCGGTGGTTGACTTGCCGACCCCACCCTTGCCCGAGGCCACAGCAATAAACCGCCTGACTTTGCTCTCGATCACTTTTTCGATCACATTGTCATCGGCGTCTTCCACTGCGGCAGAGCCACTATGCGCCGTAACCATCACCGTTGCGCTGGTCACGCCCGGAATGGCCCGAACAGCGGCTTCGGCGGCGCGACGCACAGGTTCCATAGCGGGCCCGCGGTGCGCCGGCACTTCCAAAGCAAAGCTGATATTGGATTGCTTGATCACCAGACCAGCGATCATGCCAAGCGCAACAATGTCCTTGCCTTGTGAGGGATCCTCAACCTGCCGCAGGGCATCGAGAACGCTTTGTTCGGTGATGTTGGTCATTTTTCCCGTCAGTCTTGCGCGTCAGGTGCCATCAGCTCGGCCGAGACACTGTGACTAAAGTCCAGCGCTTCAATCTGAAGGTCAGCCTTGATATTGATTGTCCCACCCGGCGATATTTTTCCTGCGGCCACAGCTTTTGCCAGAGCGGTCTCCAGTTCCTGATGAGTGGTGACACCCAACTGCTTCAGAAATTTTCGCATGCTCATTTCAGCGGGTGACATGTCGCCTTGCGGTTTACGCCCAGTATCCTTCTCACTCATTTTCAATCTCCCAACATTTCATTTTCGAGGCGAATTCTTGTCCTCAACATGCGCGTATTTAGGAAGCCGCCGCCACATCTCGAGACAGCCACCCTAGTTTGCGATCGTATCTACATAGGCAAGAATGCGATCGATGTCATCAAGTTGGAGTTTAATTTCCTGCACAAAGACAGGGCGCGATTTATCACGCTCATCACTCACATCTTCAATCGTCACAAGCGCCGGATGCGGCGGCAATGTGTAAAACACTTCAAACCGGCGGCGCCAGTCAGCCAGATTTTTCATCGCGGTAAAAGACGGGGTTGATTCGATGCCGCCCTTGGGATTGATATCAGGAACCACATGGCATCGGGTGCAGTGTTCAGCAACAATGGATCGGCCTTCGGCGATCAAATCACTGCTCGCGGCGGGAGTGCTGGGCAAAAACCCGATCATAAACATGCCAACAGCCATCGCGCCAAAAACATATGGCTTGCCGCTAGCCTGCCGAAACTCACGGTCAGATAAATACTTCATGATCATCCCTCCAAATAAATCGCATCAAAATGTTTCTGTCAGGACTTTATCCTGAAATAGTGGAGTTCATCATCTTGATGGTCGGCTGATGCGCCACACCATTATTCACCCTGAAAACAGACAGTTAAACAGTTGGATCAGCCATATGTGTTCGCAACATGTCCTGATATTGCTTGGTCATGTGATCGATAAATTTTTCCTGCTCGTCGAGTTCAAGCACATTTTTACCGACATGCGCCCCATAGCGTGCTGCGGCAAACAACATCGCCAACTGTAATTCGGTCGGCACAATCTTTTTGCTGCGCTGATTGGCGAGTGAAATAAACTGGTCAGCCAATCGGACAAAACTATCGCCATCAAGAACTTGGCTTCCGGGACTTGCCTGCTCGCGTGTTTCAGGCCGATCATGCCAGTTTGGAAATTCCTGTGTCAAAACAACCTCCGTATCATTTAGCGAACATTAGCGATGCTTTCTTGCCGCAGAAAGATGGTCTTCTGTCACCGCAGCAGGATCATCCATATCAGCTTGGACCGTCTGTAACCAATCGCCGATCTCATTAAAATGTGCGTGAATCTCTGTCTGGTATGCCGCAAAACGTTGAATCAATTCGCGACCAAGAGGCGTCACTACAGCACCGCCATGCGCATTACCACCTCGCGCCGTCTCCACCAAAGGCGCAGAAAAACAGCGCTGTAGCGAGTCCAGCAGTGTCCAAGCACGCCGATACCCCATCCCCATTTCGCGTGCGGCGGCGCTGATTGATCCGTGTTGCTCAATTTTTTCGAGCAATTCGATTTTACCGATACCAATGGTTTGATCACCCACCAACCATTTCGCTCTTATGCCCGGGGGGCGGTTTACCGCACTCTGTTCTGCCATCGACTCTAACTTAACACTGTCTTTCGCCATTTTTGCCGTTATGCTTCACTTGACATAACGGCAAAAATTTATATTTAATCTCTACGGCTATGATCTTTGCCGCGCCGATGACCATACCACATTAACTGACCTTGCATGCAATACAGGTAGCATCTCGATGAAAAAAACCGTCCTGTCCGCTTTGGCCCTTTCTGCAACCGTTCTCTGTTTTGGCCTAGCAGCGCCGACTGCAAAGGCAGAGTCAATCATCGTACAATCGACAACTTCCACGGATAATGCCGGTTTCTATAACCATGTCGTGCCTTTATTCAGCCAAACAACCGGCATTGACATCAGAGTTGTCGCCGTTGGCACTGGTCAGGCGCTGCAAAATGCGCGAAATTGTGATGGCGATTTGTTGATTGTTCACTCAACAAAGGATGAAATCGCGTTTGTAAAGGATGGATATGGCGTTGCACGTTATGATTTGATGTACAATGATTTCGTAATTCTCGGCCCTAAATCTGACCCCGCTGGCATCTCCGGCGCCGCGGATATCCGCGATGCCCTTGGAAAAATCGCAGCCGCCAAAGCAAGTTTTGCCTCACGTGGTGACAACAGTGGAACCCACAAAGCCGAAAAGCGTCTTTGGGAGACCAGTGCCATTTCAAGGAGGCTTTGTCCGGCAGCTGGTACAAGGAAACTGGTCGCGGCATGGGGGCAACTTTGAATTACGCCGTACAAACAGAAAGTTATGTCTTGAGCGACCGGGCAACATGGCTTTCCTTTGGCAACCAGCAGGACCATCAAATCCTTTTTGAAGGCAACCCGCGTTTGTTCAACCAATATGGCGTTGTGACAATCAATCCTGACAAATGCCCAAAGGTAAAAGTCAAAAGAGGCAGATCGTTTTGCAGAATGGCTATTGTCCGCCGAAGGGCAAGCCCATATCAGCACACTCAAACGGGCTGGCCAGTCTCTGTTTTTTCCGAATGCAAAGTGAGATTTGCGCCAAACGCTGAGCGAAAACCAAAGAGAGTCCGTGCGACAATTTCTCTGCCTTATTGACAAGCGTTACGTCGATAATCACATCATTGTCTATGTTGAGACGTGATTTCATTCTGGGCATGACCGGGGCCGCGCTTGGAACACCGGCTTTTGCTAGCCTTTCGGCTGTGGCGTCAGCTAATCCGGCCACCATCACGCGCCAATTCGATGTTGCGCCCGCTAAACATCGCCTTGGTGATGCAGACGCCAATGATTCTAATCTGTGGCTCTATGGCAACAGCAGCCCCGGCCCCCTTATCCGCGCCAAACAACATGATCGCTTGTCGGTCACGTTCAACAACCGTTTGTCTGTAGACACCTCGGTGCATTGGCACGGGATTCGTATCGACAACAGCATGGATGGGGTGGCACACCTCACCCAACAGCCGATCGCGCCCGGTGAGAGCTTTACCTATGATTTCACCCTGCCAGACGCTGGCACATATTGGTTCCACTCACACACACGAAGCTGGGAACAGCTGGCACAAGGTCTATACGGCCCGTTGATCGTCGACGGTCCTGATGACCCGGAGGTCGACCACGACATCGTCTGGATGATCGATGACTGGCGGCTGGACGAAAACTGGCAAATCCATACAGAGTCCTTTGGCAGCCTGCGCGACTGGTCGCATCAGGGCAGACTTGGCAACTGGCTTACGGTAAACAGCGTCTCGGACTTTACCGAGCAGGTCAAACCCAACAGCCGTGTGCGTCTTCGCCTGATCAATGCCGCCAACGCCCGCATTTTTAACCTCTCGTTCAGTGGCAAAGCCACGCTGATCGCGACTGACGGATTTCCAACCTCACATCAGGAAACGGACCGGATCACCCTTGCACCGGCACAACGCGTTGATCTGATTGTCGATGTCGGCACTTCACCATTGTCAATGACCGAAATCAGCGGTGGAACATTGCCCGCGGGAAAACTCTTGCCGACCACCAGCCTTGGCAACGGATCTGCCGCTGGATCAAAGCTTGTGCAGGCGGCCCTGCCCGCCGCGCCCGAGATTGCAAAGGCACGTCGAATCGCCGTTCACATGCAAGGTGGGGTTCACGGCAATCTGGACAGCGCCGAATATGAGGGCGAAGTTCTTGGATTACGGGATCTCGCGACAAAACACAGTAAGTTATGGGCCTTTAACGGCAAAGTTGGCTCACACAGCCTGTGGTTGACCGAAGCCGAGCGCGGCGCCCTGATTTCACTTGATGTTTTCAACGATACCGGCTGGCCGCACGCCATGCATCTTCATGGTCATCATTTCTGGGTTCTGTCACCTGATGGCGCGCCCTTGCATGCAGGCAAGCGTGACACCCATTTGATGCAACCGGGTGAGCGTGCGTCTCTGGTGTTTGTTGCAGATAATCCGGGCCTGTGGCTATTCCATTGCCATATGATGGAGCATCACGCCGCTGGCATGGCCGCGGTTGTCGCGGTGCTTTAAACGCAGTTTGCTTTGCCGCTAGAGGCCCTACAAAGCAAAAGCCGGTCTCTAAATATGCCTAAATTTTAGGCAATCTGCACAAAAATCACCCAAATAGACAGGATTCGTCACCCACAGATGAAGGGTTGCGCGCGCGGCGTTGCACCAACCGCGACCACAACCGATAAGACGGCCATCGATTGGCTGCCAGATTCGGCAGGCGAAAGCCCAGAAGAAAGCGAAGACGATGAAAAAGATCGAAGCGATTATTAAGCCCTTCAAGCTCGACGAGGTGAAAGAGGCGCTTCATGACATCGGCATTCAAGGCATTACCGTTCTTGAAGCCAAAGGATTCGGTCGCCAGAAAGGCCATACCGAACTCTATCGCGGCGCCGAGTATGTGGTTGATTTTCTGCCCAAGGTCAAAATTGACGTCGTTGTCGAGGACGCCATGTGTGAGCGTGTTGTTGATGCCATTCAACAAGCCGCGCAGACAGGACGGATCGGTGACGGCAAGATTTTTATCTCGAGCATTGATGAAGCCATTCGGATTCGTACAGGAGAGCGTGGCGGTGACGCCATCTAGCCTGATGTTGGGATCAGATTTTATCTGACCGACCACCTTTTATCGAAGATCGTTGGCCACTGCCAACACCAACAGCACTGTGACTATGAGAGGATAAGCTTATGTCCGACGCAAAGAAAATCATGGAAATGATCCGTGAAAATGACATTACCTATGTGGACCTGCGCTTCACTGACCCGCGTGGCAAGATGCACCACGTCACCCAGCATATTAATACGATTGACGAAGAAACACTGGCCGAAGGGTTCATGTTTGACGGATCTTCGATTGCTGGCTGGAAGGCAATCAACGAATCCGACATGACATTGATGCCTGACCTGTACCGCGCCTATGTCGATCCCTTCTTTGCACAGCCAACGCTGGCACTGTTCTGTGACGTGCTTGAGCCAAACACGCTCGAGCCATACTCACGCGACCCACGCAGCACCGCGAAAGCGGCACTTGCTTACATGGAATCAGCAGGCATCGGCGACACAGCCTATTTCGGCCC
The DNA here is from genome assembly GCA_038147495.1 of Alphaproteobacteria bacterium. GTDB lineage: Bacteria > Pseudomonadota > Alphaproteobacteria > Puniceispirillales > Puniceispirillaceae > MED-G116. The sequence continues at coordinate 68,644 of JAYQTT010000007.1, forward strand.
TGAAGCTGAATTCTTCCTGTTTGAAGATGTGAAGGTTGACGTGTCGATGAACCGTGCGATGTATGAGGTTGACTCGGTCGAAGGCCCATACAACGGCGCCCGCGAATATGAAGAAGGCAACCTTGGCCACCGCCCTGGCGTCAAGGGTGGTTACTTCCCTGTCCCGCCGCTTGATTCCGGTCAGGACATTCGTTCTGAAATGACATCTGTCATGGCGGATATGGGTGTGAATGTTGAGAAGCATCACCACGAGGTTGCCCCATCACAGCATGAGCTTGGCGTGAAATTCGGCGAGTTGATCCAAACTGCCGATGACATGCAGCTTTACAAATACACCGTTCATCAGGTGGCCCATGCCTACGGCTTGTCTGCCACATTCCTGCCAAAGCCGATTGCCGGCGACAATGGTTCAGGCATGCATGTGCACCAGTCAATCTGGAATGACGGCAAGCCTCTGTTTGCGGGCAACGGCTATGCCGATTTGTCAGAGATGGCCCTGTTCTACATTGGCGGCATCATCAAGCATGCAAAAGCGTTGAATGCCTTCACCAATGCGTCAACCAACAGCTACAAGCGCCTGATTCCGGGCTATGAAGCACCGGTTCTGCTGGCCTATTCTTCACGCAACCGTTCTGCCTCATGCCGTATTCCGCATGTGAATTCGCCAAAGGGCAAGCGCGTTGAAGTGCGCTTCCCGGATGCGACTGCGAACCCATATCTGGCGTTCTCGGCAATGCTGATGGCTGGCCTTGACGGTATCCAGAACAAGATCCACCCTGGCGATGCGATGGACAAGGATCTGTATGATCTGCCAGCCGAAGAACTGGCGCAAATCCCAACCGTCTGTGGTTCTCTGCGTGAGGCACTCGAATCATTGAGTGCAGATCGTGGGTTCCTAACACAGGGCAACGTCTTTACTGACGAGCAGATCGACGCCTATATCGAACTGAAGATGGAAGAAGTCATCAAGCTGGAGCACACACCGCACCCGGTCGAGTTCCAGATGTACTACTCCTGCTAGTTTCGACTGCATAACGCTGCGTCAGGCACACCGCCTGATGCACATAAAAACACCCCCGGCTCTATCACAGGGTCGGGGTTTTTGTTGAACCAGCTACTGTCCGTCATATATAGATTGCCCCCCTCACGCGCCTTTGCCGGGGTCGTTGAGCAACTCATACCCACGGTTCAACATGCAACGGTCAACAATCTTTCGCGGGCTCGTCACCGGATCATAACTGGTGTCGGCAAGGCCGCCCTCGAGCGCGCCCATTGTCGCGCCGACAACCGCGCCGTCACCCGCATCACCTGTGGTGGACCCGATTGCTGCACCGGCAATGGCGCCGATGACAAGACCAATGGTCAGGTTCGACTCGCGCTTTGCCTTTTGCTGGCGCTCATATTCAACCTGCGCCTGTGTTGCGATGCTGATACACTCGCCGCGATCCGTCTCATAGGCAGCCATGTCGGTGGTATAGCTGTCCACCACCGGACGATAGTCACGCAACGCAGGCTCATAACCGCAGCCTGCAAAGCCGATCACGACGACCATCCCGGCGGCGGTTGCAAACTTCTGGCACCAAGACCGCGATGACTGATCTGGTATATGCTTCTGCTCACACGACAGTTGCGATGATTTCAGATTTCTATGTTTTGGCATCCCCGCATCTCCTGTTTCATTTTGAATCCGAAATCTAGCCGAGGACGTGTTAATTTACCGTTAAGTCCGGTGACGAACACCGGACGTTATTTCTTTTCACCCCTATATTTCGCGGTTGGGCTTGGAATAAACCCCAAGATACAGTAGAAAAGAGCTGTGTTGGGTGTGGCAATGACCATGACGACACCGCCCGTCAAACGGGTGATCGTTCAGTGGCAGGGCATCATGTCCCCGCCGCCAACCATTTGATGTAAGAGAGCTATTATCATGGCCGATCTGTTTGGTAACGCGGCACCCGCCGACGGTTATGATGCCGCCAACATTGAGGTGTTGGAGGGGCTTGAGCCCGTACGCCACCGGCCCGGCATGTATATCGGCGGCACGGACGAGCGCGCGTTACACCATCTGGCTGCAGAGATCCTCGACAATTCAATGGATGAGGCGGTGGCTGGCCATGCCAATCGCATTGATTTCATTCTGGAGTCGGCAGACCGCCTGTCAATCCGTGACAATGGCCGCGGCATGCCGGTTGGCCAACATCCAAAATTCCCCGATAAATCTGCCGTTGAAGTGATCATGACAACGCTTCATGCGGGCGGAAAATTTTCTGGCAAATCATATGCCACATCGGGTGGCTTGCACGGGGTTGGTGCGTCAGTGGTGAATGCCCTGTCATCAAGCCTTGTGGTTGAAATTGCCCGTGACAAAAAGCTCTACAGCCAGTCATTTGCCCGTGGCCTGCCGCTTGGTCCGCTGGCCGAAATCGGCACCGCCCCCAACCGGCGCGGTACCAGCGTAAGCTTTACACCGGATATCGAGATTTTCGGTGAAAAGGCACATTTTAAACCCGCCATTCTGTTCCGTATGGCAAAGTCAAAAGCGTTCCTGTTCGCTGGCGTTGAAATCCGGTGGAAATGTGATCCGTCACTGTTGCCCGCAGATGACAGTATTCCTGCTGAGGCGGTGCTGCATTACCCGGGTGGCTTAGCCGATTATTTGAATGACGCAACATCAGACAAAGCGCTGATGGTATCTACTCCCTTTGCCGAACTGGCCGAACTTGATGGCCAGAAATTCGAATGGGCAATCACCTGGCTTGGCCACGGCGAGGACGGGTTTTTCAACTCCTATTGCAACACGGTGCCGACACCGCTTGGCGGCACGCATGAAACCGGCTTCCGGCAGGCCATTGTGCGCGCATTGCGGGCGTTTGGCGAGATTGTTGGCAACCGCAAGGCAGCCGACATCAGCGCCGATGATGTGCTGGCGAACACCGCTGTCATGCTCTCGGTTTTCTTGCGCGACCCGCAATTTCAGGGCCAGACCAAGGACAAGCTGGTGTCCACCGATGCCACCCGATTGACCGAACAGGCTGTGCGTGACCGGTTTGATCACTGGCTGTCGGCGGATGCGGCGCGCGCCACCTTCCTGTTGGAAGCGGCAATTGAACGTGCCGAAGAGCGCAAACGCCGTAAAAAGGAAAAGGAGGTTGCCCGCAAATCGGCCACCCGCAAGCTGCGCCTTCCCGGCAAGCTTGCCGACTGCACGGCGAGTGATACCGATTTGACCGAACTGTTCCTTGTTGAGGGGGACTCGGCCGGCGGTTCGGCCAAACAGGCCCGCAACCGCAAGACGCAGGCGGTATTACCCTTGCGTGGCAAGATTCTGAACGTCGCCAGCGCCACCACCGAAAAGCTCAGCGGCAATCAGGAATTGTCAGACCTTGCGCTGGCACTCGGTACGCGTCCGGGCAAGGATTTTAAACTCGATGATCTGCGCTACGGACGGATCATCATCATGACCGATGCCGATGTCGATGGCGCGCATATTGCGGCGTTGCTGATGACCTATTTCTATCGTGAAATGCCGCAGTTGGTTGAGGCGGGTCGCCTGTATCTGGCCCAGCCCCCACTCTATCGGATGACGCAGGGCGGCAAAACATTCTATGCGCTGGATGATGAGCAGCGCGAGGCGCTTGCCAAAACCAAATTTGACGCACGTGGCAAGATCGAGATCAGCCGTTTCAAAGGCTTGGGCGAGATGCCCCCGGCACAACTCAAGGAAACCACGATGAACCCGGACAGCCGCCGTCTTTTGCGCGTTGAATTGCCGCGCCGCGACACTGCGGGCGCCGATCTGAGGCGGGACACTGACCAGCTGGTCAATACGCTGATGGGCAAGAAGGCCGAATTGCGTTTCGGCTATATTCGCGACCATGCCGAAGATGTGCTTGCCGAACTCGACGTCTAGACGCGGGCGGCGATCACCTCATTCAGCAGATCTATGATCGCATCGGTGACGAGCTGAGGGGCCTCTAGACTCGACAGATGGCCGACATCTGGCAACAGCACCAGCCGTGCATCCGGCACGAGGCGTGCCATGTCCTCGGACAGCGCCGGTGGCGTCAATGTATCCTCCAGCCCGCATAACACCAGCGCCTTGCCGGCAAAGCCCTGCAAGGTGGGTGTTTGGTCACGGCGGGCCATAATCGCTTTTTGTTGATTGACGAAGGTGGCACTGCCAACATCCTGCGCCATCTGAATGACGCGCGCGACAAGTGCTTCATCAGCCATCGCCTGTGTCGATAGAAAACTGCCAAGAAGATGCCGGGTCACACCCCGAAACCCCTTGCCAGCCGCCATCTTGATCGTGGCGGCACGTTGTTGGCTTCGTTCTGGCGTATCGGCTTTGTGGCTTGTACTCAACAAAGCCATCCCTGAAACCCTGTCGGGCGCGAGACGGGCCATTTCCATCGTCACATAGCCGCCCATTGACAGGCCAATCGGCAGAAGATCCCCTTCGACCTCATCGAGTGCGGCTTCGGCCATTGCCGTCAGGCTGTCATGCGACAGCGTGTCAGCCACCACAGGGTTCGCCAGACGGCTGTCAGACGCCGCCAATGTTGCAAGTTCGTCCAGTTGGTGACGGAATAAATCGCCGGTGCAGATCAAGCCGGGAATCAGAACTGGCGTTATCTTTTCAGTCATGGAACACAGAACCCGGCAATCACTAATGAATCGTTGACCTTAATGGCATTTCTCTGTATCACCACACCACAGAGTTGCCCAGCGCAAATGTTGCGCTTCAATATCCCGCATCGTGAATGGCGGGCGGAAATGAAAAAGCGATCTCACCAATATCCCAAAGGAAACATTAATTGAATTTTTCAGATCTCGGACTATGTGACGAGCTAAGCAAGGCAGTTGCCGATCTTGGCTATGTCGAGCCGACACCCATTCAGCAAAAATCGATACCGGTCGTCCTGATGGGGAGGGATATTCTTGGCTCTGCGCAAACCGGCACTGGCAAGACAGCTTCATTTACTCTGCCAATGATTGAGATATTGGCATCAGGCCGTGCCAAGGCGCGCCTGCCGCGATCGCTGATCCTCGCCCCAACGCGCGAACTTGCCGCTCAGGTCGCTGAATCCTTCGAAAAATTCAGCACCTATCACAAACTGACCATGGCGCTTCTTATCGGCGGCGTCAGCTTTGCTGACCAGAATGCCGCCCTCGACAAGGGTGTCGATGTTCTGATCGCCACACCGGGCCGGCTTCTTGATCATTTTGAGCGCGGTAAAGTCATGCTCAATGACGTGAAAATCCTCGTGATTGATGAAGCCGACAGAATGCTTGATATGGGTTTCATTCCTGATGTAGAGCGCATTGTCGGCCTTTTGCCACCTATCCGGCAGACTTTATTTTTCTCGGCGACCCTATCCGATGACATTCACAAGATCAGTGAAAAATTTGTCAGCAACCCGAAAATCATCGAGGTCGCACCGCCTGCCAGCACCGCTGATACCGTTGCCCAGCATCTGACATGGACAGACATCAAAGGCAAGCGTGACGCCTTGCGCCGCTTGCTGAACAATGAAGATGTGAAAAATGCCGTCATTTTCTGCAATCGCAAACGGGACATCGGAATATTGGTGCGGTCATTGACCCGCCATGGTTTTGATGCCGTTGCCCTGCATGGTGACATGACACAATCAGCCCGCCTCGAAGCCTTGCAAAAGTTCAAGGATGGTGAAGTGCCACTGCTGATCGCCTCGGATGTGGCGGCACGTGGCCTTGATATCGCCGGGCTGAGCCATGTGTTCAATTTTGACGTGCCGTCAAATGCCGAGGATTATGTGCATCGCATCGGCCGCACCGGACGAGCCGGAAAATCAGGCCGCGCCTTTACCATCGCCGCTGGCGCAGATGACAAGAAATATGTTGCCGCCATCGAAAAGCTGATTGGCAAAGCCATTCCACTGGTTGGCGATGCGCCGGCCAAGGACATCTCTGATGTGGCGGCAAGCGAAGATAGCACAAAGGCGAAAAAGGGATCGCGCCGGAGCAAATCCAGCGAGACCAAAATCCCGTCCGCGCCTGCAGCTACCAGCAAGCCCAAATCAAAAGATGCGAAGTCGAAAACCGGTGGAGGCCGCAATCGTGATGACGAGCTGCCAGCACCACCTGATTGCAGCGGCAATACGCTGAAAGACACCGGACATATTCCGGCATTCTTGATGCGCTAAATCTGCCTCAGGCGCTGGCCGCCAGCGCCTTGTCGACAACTTCTCCAAGATCGTTTGACGGCTTTGACGACTGTATCTGTTGCAAGGCCGATACCATCTGCGCCTTGCGGCCATCGTCATAGGCGGCCATCCGTGTCAGCGGCAACGCCATGCGCGCGGCGACCTGCGGGTTGCGCTTGTCGATATCAATCAGATGCCGGGCAATAAAGTCAAAACCAGAACCGTCTGCCGCATAGAATCTGGCTGGATTACCTGCCATAAACGCGCCAAGAACCGAACGGATCTTATTCGGGTTGTTCGGATCAAAGGCTTTGTGTTGCATCAGTTCTTCGAGCCGTTCAAGAGTGCCGCCGACCGATGACATGGCCTCCATCTGGAACCATTTTTCCATCACCAGCGGCGCATCCTGCCATCTGTCATGGAAGGCTTTGAGGCCTGATACACGCTCTGGGCTGTCGCTATCCATCAACGCGCGCAACGCCCCTTGCGACAGGGTCATATTGGCATCAAGCACCTGTGCGCCGGCCATCTGCACCGCAGCAGCATTACCCGCGGCGACTCCAAGTGCCAACAACTGGTTGAGCAACGCCCTGCCCCCAGCGGTTTCTGCATGGGTGGCCTGATTGGCAAGGCACGCATCCACTTCATCGCACAAGGCCTGTCCAAGCGCCGCCTGAAGGGCCAAACGCGCCTCATGAAGAGCAACCGGATCAGCCGGCTTAATGCGGCTCTCCAGCACGGCAATGCCGGGAATGCCCAGAATGCTGGCCTTGAATTGATCAAGCAGATTATCATCGGCAAGGATCTGGCGATAACAGCGCGCCAATTGATCGCAATCCCCCTGTCCGCGGCTATAGGCAATCACCGCATCCGCCAACAGGCTTTGCGCGGCATCCCAGCGATTGAACAAATCCTCGTCATGCGCCATGAGGTGCAGCCGTTCAGCCACGGTCAAATCATCATCAAGAATTACCGGTGCCGAAAAACCACGCAGCAAACTTGGCGTCAGCTCATCGACAGCGCCGCCCGATGAGGCATCAATATGGAATGTTACGACCTCATGCGCCTTTTCGATCAACAACACATGATCAGCGCGGGCATCATTTTCACCATCGCGGCGCAACATCGCCGGCGCGCCATCAGCCTGCAAAAACCCGAGGCGCACTGGAATAGGCAACGGCTCACGTGGTGTATTTGCCGCGGTTTCGGGAATGGTCTGCGTGAATGTCAGCGTGATCGAAGCATCCGCAGATGAAACATCACGCCTGACCTGCAAACGAGGTGTGCCAGCCTGACTGTACCAACCGGAAAAGGCCGAAAGGTCAATCTCATTGGCATCCGCCAAAGCCGCAACAAAATCATCACACGTCACCGCCTGTCCATCATGGCGGGAAAAATACAGATCCATCCCCCGGCGGAATCCATCAGTGCCAAGATAGCCTGAGAGCATGCGGATGACCTCGGCGCCCTTTTCATAAACCGTTGCGGTATAGAAATTGTTGATTTCCCGATAGCTCTCTGGGCGGATGGGGTGGGCTGTGGGGCTTCTGTCCTCTGGGAACTGCGCCGCCCGCAGCATGCTCACATCCTGTGCGCGTTGAACCCCCGCATCATGCATGTCTGCGGAAAAACATTGATCACGAAAGACCGTCAAACCCTCTTTCAATGTCAATTGGAACCAATCACGGCATGTCACCCGATTGCCCGTCCAATTGTGGAAATACTCATGCGCAATGATTGACTCGACATTATGCAGATCGGCATCTGTCGCGGTTGATTTGTCAGCCAGAACATATTTGCTGTTGAAAATGTTCAGGCCCTTATTTTCCATCGCCCCCATATTGAAATGGCTGACAGCGACGATCTGAAACAAATCAAGGTCATATTCGAGGCCAAACCGCTCCTCGTCCCATAACATCGACTTTTTCAAAGACTCCATCGCATGACCGGTCAGATCAAGATTGCCCTTCTCGACATAGATATGCAGATCAACATTCCGTCCGGAGCGGGTGGTGAAACTATCCGCCGCACAATCCAAATCACCTACAACGCAGGCAAACAGATAGCTCGGCTTTGGGTGCGGGTCATGCCACAGCGCGTAATGCCGATCATCGCCGGCGTCCCCGGTTTCAATAAGATTGCCATTGGATAGCAATTGCGGGAATGCGCGTGATGCCTCAATCCGCACAGTAAAACAGGTCATCACATCCGGGCGGTCAGGAAAATACCCAATGCGGCGAAAACCTTCAGGTTCGCATTGTGTGCAATACATGCCGCCAGACAGATACAAACCCTCAAGTGCAGTGTTGCTCTCTGGATGGCAAATGGATACGGTCTCAACCGTTGCCTCTGGCGGCAAATCCTGCAGCAACAACCCGCCGTCTGTCAGCGGCCATTTGTCTTTCGCCAGATCAACCCCATCAAGCCGGAACGCCTGCAAATCCAGATCACGGCCATTCAACATAAACGGCGCGTCATCGACCCGGCGCAAAGCGAGGCGGGTGGTGACCACAGTGTGATCTTCATGGATATCGATATTGAGAAACGCCTCCTCGACAACGCAGGAAGGCGCCTTATAGTCTGAGCGCAGCTTGACCATTGGCTTAACGGTTTTCGCGTGACGTTGTATAGGCCTCCTGGCAATGCTCAAGACAATATGGCTTGCCCGGAACGATCTGCGCGCCACAGAAGGAAAAGCCATTATGCTTCGGGTCGCCTGATGGCCAACAGCACTTGCTGCGCGCCCATTCCAATTTCCGCAGTTCAAGACGCAATGGCAAATCACGCTCCGGCTCCACAACCGGTGCCGGTGCTTCTTTTTCAACTGCAGCCGTGGAAATTGGCGATGGACGCTTTGGCAGGCCCATGCGATGCGCCTTTCCGGCAATCGCGTTGCGCGAAACACCAAGCTCTTCGCCAATCTGTGAAATTGACAAGCCCTTGTCCCAAAGCGACTTCAGCTTCTCAAGTCTTTCTTCAGTCCAGGAATTCGCTGTTTCAGCCATTGCAACCCTCTTCAATCTACCGTCCGACAAAATATCCGAACCGATTTTGTCATTTGTCAGCCGGTTATATCGCCGCGATCAAATGAACTCAATCGCCTTCTTTACCCAACACCTTACCCCGATATCTTATAAGGCGCCAATAAAGCGGCCAATCAATTCCGCCTGGCAGTCCAGCATATGCCGTCCGTAATGTGTTGTCAGGCCGCGTGCCTCTGCATCGGCCAGCCATGCTGTGCGTTCCGGCTTCATGATGATCTCGGCGACAATGGTCGTTGATTTGACTGCATCCAGAGGTAACGGCAATGCATCACCCTCATGCAAACCCATGCTGGTGGCATTGATGATGATGTCAACATTGCTGCCATCATCACTTGCCACCGCTTTTGCCTGATCAAAGCCGCCCTTTTCAGACAAATCCTGCACCAGCGCCTCGGCCTTGGCCAATGTCCGGTTCATGATCTTGATATGATCAACGCCATGCATACAAAGCGCCGTGGCAATCGCCCGCGCCGCGCCGCCAGCACCAACCATCAGCACCGTCTTGCCCGTGACCTCATGGCCGTATTTGTGCATTCCGGCGACAAACCCCTCACCATCGAAATTGTCGCCATCAATGGTTCCATCTTGATTGAACCTTGCCGCATTCACAGCGCCGCTGATCTGCGCTGCGGGCCCAAGCGTATCGCACAATTCAGCCATCGCCATCTTGTGCGGAATTGTCGCTGTAAGACCGCCAAAATTCGCTTGGCTCTGCAACGCCCCGATCATCGCTGTGAAATTATCCGGCGCCACAGAAATCGGGATCATCAGGTGGTCCAGACCACGTTCGGCGAATAATTTGTTAAAGACCATCGGTGCGCGCACATGATCTGTCGGATAAGCAATCACACCAAAAATCTTTGTCGTCCCGGTGACCCAGGGCATGCTCTCATTCATTGATTGCTCCGCCTTTTATTGGCACGGCCACAAGCTGGCCATGAAGACTCCATGAAAACACCATCGCAACGCCTATTTTATGCCTTGATTGGTGGCCATGTTGATTCGTGGCATCGGTGGTCGCCAGCTTTTCACCCACTTGGCTGTTCCGGGTGCCGATGTCACCAATTGTTCTAACCGCTCCTAATAGGATTTCCCATGAAAAAATTTAACAGAACTCTGGTTATTGGAAGCGCGCTGGTCATTTCAGGCGGGTTGATCGCCGGGCTTGCAGTGGCTTCGGTCTCCTCGCATGACGATGACCATGGTCACGCCGGCAGGCACGGTATAATCAAAGCCTTCAAACTGGACGGCAATGGCGATGGACAGATCAGTCAGGATGAATTGCTCAGTCGCAATAATGGACATTTTAAACGTCTCGACAGCAACAATGACGGGCAAATTGACAGCGAAGAATTCAACGCCCGTCTTATCGCGATGTTCAATCGCATGGATGTCAATGGTGATGGGTTGCTGAGTGCGGAAGAGATGCCAAAACGTCACCATGGCGGGCATCATCATCGCGACCATGACGATGACCATGACAACAAGTATCGCCACAGCAGCTAGCAAATAGCCGCTTATGCGTCCTGACCCTGAATAATATCATACAGTCCGGTTTCCTCCACACCGGACGAGGGGGCAGGCTCCAGATGGCCCGCCTGAGCGCCAACAAGGTTGCCGGTTCTTCTCCCCCCGGCAGTCAGGCGCCGCGGGCCATCTCTTTATTCATCCTGCGCCTTTTCATGCCCGCGGAAATCCAGCGAGGCGGAATTGATGCAATAGCGCAAACCTGTCGGTTGCGGTCCGTCTGGAAATACATGTCCCAAATGGGCCTCACAGCGCGCGCAATGAACCTCGGTCCGGCGCATGAAAAAGCTGTTATCTTCGCGTGACTCAACCGCGTCATTACCGAGCGTGTCATAAAAACTCGGCCAACCGGAACCGGAGTCAAATTTCGTATCCGAGGCAAACAATTCCTCACCGCAGCAAACGCAATGATACATGCCGTCATCATAGACCTTGTTCAAAGGCCCGGTGAAGGCCCGCTCTGTGCCATGTTCGCGCGTGACGTGATATTGCTCCGGCGTCAATTGTGCCCGCCATTCTGCCTCGGTCTTTGTGATCTTGTCTGCCATCACTCGCTCTCCTGTTCCGCCTTTGTCTGGATTGCCCGCCAAATCACCGCAGGTGTTGCTGGCATATCTATATGGGTGATGCCAAGCGCATCTGTAAGGGCTGAAATCACTGCCTGTGTAGCACCAATGACCCCGGCCTGACCCGATCCCTTGATTTGCAGAAGATTGTTCGTTGCGGGCGTGGACCGAAAATGCACATTGATAAATGGCAGATTGTCTGCTCGGGGCAGCGTGTAATCCATCAAAGACCCGGAGAGCAATTGGCCCTGTTCATCAAAGGCGGCATGCTCATACAATGCCTGACCAATGCCCTGAACCACTCCACCTTGAATCTGTCCGGCGAGTGTTATCGGGTTGATAACCACGCCAAAATCATCGACCACATTATAACGGACAATCTTCGCGACACCGGTTGCTTTATCAACTTCAACCTCGCAGATGTGGCACCCATGCGGATAGGTTGCGCCGTCCGAGACATAGGCGTGATACATATCAAACGGATGCGGCCCCTGTTCCGGGCATAGAGCCACTATAATATCTTCCAGCGACACCGAATGATTGCTGTCTTCTGCCAAAAACAATCCTTCAGAGAACGTCACATCATCCGCATCAACTCCCAAATGACGGGCCGCATGCGGCATTGCCTTGGCGATCGTCTCATCTGCAACATGCGCCACACCGGAACCAATGATGATGCTCATCCGGGCACCGCCAGTTGTGCCGGGTGGTGTTAGCGATGAGTCGCCCTGCTTGACAACGATCTTTGAGGCATCATAGCCAAGCCGGTCGGACACAATCTGCGTCAAGGTGGTACGGTGCGCCTGCCCGTTATCCTGTTGCCCGGCGAGGATCAGAATCGTGCCGTCCTGCTGAAACCGGAACTCAACGCCCTCATCTCCGCCGCCATCTCCACATTGTTCAAGATACATTGTGCATCCGATGCCACGTAACATGCCACGCTCGGCGGCTTCGGCCCGACGCGCGGCAAAACCGTCATAATCTGCTCGCTGCAGCGCCTCTTCCATTACTGCCGGCATGTCACCGACATCTATGGTCCCGCCAACCGGCATCGTATAGGGAATGTCTTCAGATGTGATCAAATTGCGGCGACGCACCTCAACACGGCTAATGCCGACATGATCGGCAACATGATCCAGCAGCCGTTCCATCACATAGTTGGATTCGGGCCGTCCGGCACCGCGATAGGCGTCAACCGCAGGCGTGTTGGTCATCACACAAAAAATCCGAAGGCTGGCATGCGGTATGCGGTAATTTGTTGTCAGCGTCCGCGCCCCGGAAAGGGTTGGCACACCAGCGCTGAAATTTGACAGCCATGCCCCCATATTCGCATAGGCCGTGACCTCAATGGCGTGTAACTTGCCCTCTGCATCGAACAGCGCCCGGGCGCGAGTCCGATTGTCACGTCCATGCAGATCCGACATAAAGCCATCGGTGCGGCTCTGCTGCCAGCGAATTTTCCGGCCAAGGCGACGCGCCGCCCATGCCATGGCAATTTGTTCTGGATAAAGAAAAATCTTGTAGCCAAAACCGCCGCCAACGTCAGGGGTGCGCACCCGCACATCCGCAACATCCATGCTCAGCGCAGACGCGAGCTTTCTGGCAATCGGCACTGGCCCTTGTGTGCCGCACCATATGTCGAGAGTTCCCTCGCGCTCACCGGGTCCGGCGACAATCGGACGGGTTTCAAGCGCGTTGATAATCACGCGGTTGTTGACAATATCAATCTCGAGAATGTCGAGACCATCCTGTTCAGCCCGGGCAAAGGCGGCTTGGGTTCCCTCATGATCCGCCGCCACCCATTCAAGGGCAATATTGTTTGGATATTCGGGATAGAGTTGCGGCGCCCCCTCGGCAACGGCAGCATAAACATCCGTAACGGCGTCCATCGATTCATAGCTGGCATCGATTAACTCCAGCGCATCAAGCGCGGTCACAAGATCTTCAGCAACAACCATGGCAACAATCTCACCGGCGGTGCGATTGACGTCACGAACCATCGCCGGCTTGGCAACCTTGATCATGTCGCTGCCATCGGCATTTTTCAGATCAATTTCAAAAGGGATGTCCTTCACACCATCAGCGTCAAGATCGACCTGTGACGCCACCAGATGAACACCATCGAGCGCTTGCGCCTCGGCCAGATCCAGCCCGGTTAAGCGCGCATGGGCAAAAGGCGCACGCAAAAAAGCAACATGCAACCCCTCGCCGACATCAATATCATCAGTATAGCAACCCTCTCCACGGAGCAGGCGTAAATCCTCAAGACGCGGCGTTGGCTTGCCAATTTTTAAACTCATGTAATCCTGTTCCCTTGGCTCGCTGGGTGCCGGTTACCCCTCAATCAACATCCGGGCTTCATATATTCTGTACGCTGTCGTGACCCAGCACAAGGCGCCAAAAACACTGGCGTAATAAACAAAATAAGCAGGGGTCAGGGTCATCAACAAGAAAAGAATGATGGTCTCGCTTCCCTCGGTTAACCCCCCAAGATAGGCAAATGATTTCTTGCCGTGTTTCACACTCTTTACGCCGTATTTCTCGGCCATGATTGCATAGGCAAGGAAGCTTGTTCCCGTGCCAACAAAAGAAAAAATCAGGAAGGCCGCCGCGACGGCGTTGCCCGGGTCGTTCACGGCGAATGCAAGCGGGATCATCGCGTAGAATACAAAGTCTAGCACCACATCGAGATAGCCGCCAAAATCAGATGGGCCGGTGGCTCGCGCCACAGCACCATCCAGACCATCACACAGACGATTGAGCGCAATCAGCAGAAATCCAGCCTGCATATGATCTATCGAGATCATTACAGCCGCCAAAAAGCCAAGGCAAAAACCAAAGATCGTTATGGCATTCGCGCTAACGCCATGCCCGGCCAGCCATACACCAACAGGATTGACCAGCCTGTCAACAAAAGGGCGCAAGCTGGCGTCAAGCATCCGGGCTTGCCCCTGCCCTTGCCCTTGCCCTTGCCCCTGCCGTTACCCCTTGCCTCACCCTCGCCCGTGACCTTAATGCTGCTTTTGCGGTGCGCGGCGGCATCACAGCGCGCGATAATCGTTTCTCCGGCGAGAACATGCTGGCCTTCATTGATCTGAATATTTGCATCAGCAGGAACAAACAAATCGACAACACCGGCAATTCTGATCATGCCAAGCGGTGCACCGCGCACCACAAACCGTCCCGGTTGATGGCGACAGACCAGCTGTCGTGCAGTTTTTCCGCCCAATTGGACCAATGTCACGTCATAGCCGCTTTCGTGCTGCATGATGATTTCGCGGCGTTCATTATCGAGGCGCACAAGTTCCATATCATCGAACGGGTGAAACATCCCCGGCAGGGAAAAATTGTCGATGATTTGTCCCTCAATCGGGGCGCGTTGCAATTGCGCATCGCTGAGCGCTGTACGGATACTGATCCGGATTGCCGGTCTGTCCGCTGCCGCATCAGGATAATGACTGTCGGCAATGTCAATCACCCGGCCATCTGCAGGCGCAAGGATCGCGTCATCATCGTCAGGCGATTGGCGATGCGGCACACGCAGAATATGAGCCAGCCACACGATCAAGCCGAGCGCAAATGTGCCCAAAGGCGTATAAATGATCGTCAACAAAATCGTGATAAAACCGGCCAAAGCCAGCACCGGCCAGCCTTCATCAGCAATCTGCCACATCACACCAGTCGAAGATGAATGTTGCTTTTGCATGTCAGAACATCCCTATCGCCGTGATCTGGCTCTGTGATTCCACAGACACTATTCTTTTGGCAGTGCGAAAATCTGATTAGGGTAAATCAGGTCTGGATCATCAATTGCCGCCGCATTCCGGCGCACAATATCAACGTAACGAACGCCCTCTCCAAAGCGGCGGTAGGCAATGCGCCACAATGCATCGCCCTTGTTGATCACGACCATCTGACTGCCATCCAGCCCTTTCTCAAGGTCACGAACTTTCACGGGCAATTGATAAGAAGCAATCGCGGCACCTGTCTCATCATAGAGGGTGAAGCCAAGCTCAACCCGGCGCCGTGTCATGTCAATCTCACCCGCTAATATCCAGTCACCATTGCTCAGGACAAGCGCTTCAGAAAAAGCGCGGCCATCAAGTGTTGCGCCAACACGCACCCCGCCTTTAGAGACACCTGACACCGCCAGCTGATTATTGTCCCGCCACACCAAAGCCCGGGGCGCCAGCGCGGGTCCAGTCGCCGCTGTTTCTTCGCTGTCGGCAAGACCGCTTTTTGAGGTTGTTACATCCGCACCCTTGTCAGCCACCTCACTGGCAGTGCCTGCTGTCTCGACAGACGTTACCGGCTTGTCATCCGGAGATTGCAGCAATTTTGGCGTTTCTGTATCCGTCTGCGGCAAGACCGCAACCAGTGGCTTTTCCGACTTTGATTCGGCAATTTCAATCGCAAGCGTCACCTCGGACAGGGTTTGCTCGCCATCCTCGGTTTCCATCATCACGGAAACAAGGTGCTGGCCGGGGCCAAGCGTTTTCTCGAGAATAATGACCCATTCGCCATTGGCATCGGCAATCGTATTGCCAAGCAGGACGTCACCTTCAAAAACTGTAATTTTCGCACCGGCTTTGCCTTTTCCGGCAAAAACCGCCTGCCCATCCGGCTTAACCTGCGCAAGATCAATCACCAGATCATTGCTTTGCGTTACTGAAGATTCATCACTGGCCGCGTCAGCCTTGGTGTCGGTTTCTGCGCTTGCATCCGAGGCCACATTACTGGCATTTGATACCGCGGTTTCGGCGGTTTCAGCAGAGGGTTGCGGGGCGATGCTCTCAGGCTCGGTCTCGCTGAAAAACACAACGGCCAAAGCCGCCAAGGCGATCAATCCCCCGGTACCCAGCAAAAAATAGGTCAGAAAGCGCAACGGCCAGTTCCTTTTTTTCTGGTGTTCCTTTGTTGTAAGCGTAATGCTTATGTACCGTCTGTTCAACGTCTGGATATATTCAACCTATGAAAAAGTCTGTGTTTTTACCGGTGCCTCTTCTGGTTTTGATCCAATCTATGCCGAAACTGCCCGTCAATTGGGCGAAATGATTGCATCAAGGGGGCTGGGACTGGTCTATGGCGGCGGCAAAATGGGGTTGATGGGACATGTTGCCGATGGGGTTATTGAAGCTGGCGGACATGTCACCGGAATCATTCCGCGCTTCCTTGACAGTGTTGAGATCGGACATGCTGGCGTAACCAAGCTGCACATCATGGACACCATGCATCAGCGCAAGGACATGATGTATGCTGAAAGTGACGCGTTCATTGTCCTTCCGGGTGGGCTTGGCACGCTGGATGAGGCGATGGAAATTGCAACCTGGCGTCAGCTTGGTCTCCATAAGAAGCCCATTATCGTTCTGAATATAAACGGGTATTGGGATCATCTTCTCAGCCAGATACAGCATGTCATTGATGCCGGTTTCATGCATCACGGCAATGTCTCACATTTTGAGCACGCTAATGATCTTGATGCGATTGCCGATCATCTGGACAGTATCGCCAATCCGGCATAGGTGTGACCAGTTCAACCCTTGCGCCAACCCGGTTTCCAGTCTAAAAACACGGCATGATTGACGGCCGGTCGTAATCACGATGCCCCCCCATCGGTCGCGCGTCACAACGATGATGCGGGATGATGAAACGGCGATTACCTGTCGTCATGGTGCCAGCCTGGTTTCAGGCCCATTCAAAAGCAAAATCAAAGGACGTTTCCATGTCACGCATTAAGGTCAAAAATCCGATCGTTGAAATTGACGGCGATGAGATGACACGCATCATCTGGCAGAAAATCAAAGACAAGCTTATTCACCCCTATTTGGATGTGGATCTGAAATATTACGATCTTGGCATCGAAAAGCGTGACGAGACGGATGACCAGATCACCGTCGACAGTGCGAATGCAATCAAAGAATACGGCGTCGGCGTAAAATGCGCGACAATCACGCCGGATGAGGCCCGCGTTGAAGAATTTGACCTGAAACGCATGTACCGTTCGCCAAACGGCACCATTCGTAACATCCTCGGCGGCACTGTCTTCCGGCAGCCGATCATCTGCCAGAATGTGCCACGGCTTGTGCCTGGCTGGACAAAACCAATTGTCATTGGCCGCCATGCCTTTGGTGACCAATATCGCGCCACAGACTTTGTCACGCCCGGCGCTGGTAAGCTGACAATGACTTTCCAGCCGGCTGACGGCAGCCCTGCCATCACGCATGAGGTGTTTGACTTCCCGGCCGGCGGTGTTGCCATGTCGATGTACAATCTGGACGAGTCTATCCGCGGCTTTGCACGTGCTTGCATGAATTACGGGCTTGATCTTGGCTGGCCAGTCTATCTGTCAACCAAGAACACAATCCTGAAAGCCTATGACGGCCGCTTCAAAGATTTGTTCGAAGAAGTGTTTGAGACCGAATTTGAAGACAAATTCAAAGAGGCCGGCATTATCTATGAGCATCGCCTGATCGATGACATGGTGGCGTGCGCAATGAAGTGGGACGGCGGGTTCGTCTGGGCCTGTAAAAACTATGATGGTGATGTCCAGTCCGACACCGTGGCACAGGGTTTTGGCTCGCTTGGCCTGATGACATCCGTCCTGATGACGCCTGATGGCAAAACGGTCGAGGCCGAGGCGGCTCACGGCACTGTTACCCGTCACTATCGTCAGCACCAGCAGGGCAAAACCACATCGACAAACCCTATTGCCTCGATTTTTGCATGGACACGGGGCCTGTCCTATCGTGCCAAATTTGACGACACGCC
The DNA here is from genome assembly GCA_038147495.1 of Alphaproteobacteria bacterium. Classification (GTDB taxonomy): domain Bacteria; phylum Pseudomonadota; class Alphaproteobacteria; order Puniceispirillales; family Puniceispirillaceae; genus MED-G116. The sequence goes on from JAYQTT010000007.1 coordinate 86,734, forward strand.
AGAGGTTGCACGCTTTGCCGACACCGTTGAAAAAGTCTGCATTCAGACGGTTGAGCGCGGACAGATGACAAAGGATCTTGCCCTGCTTATCTCACAAGAACAGCCGTTCCTCTCAACCGACGGCTTCCTTGATGCGATTGATCAGAACCTGCAAAAAGCAATGGGCGTGTAAAAAGCGTTATACACGCATTTTACTGACGACCAAAAAGCCCCGCTTCGGCGGGGCTTTGTCGTTTTCAATGGGTGAACTGTGCCAAGATCAATCAGGGCTAGAGTGCAGCCGACACCGCCTGTAAGGCCGCTTCGGCATTTGCCGCATCCGGCCCGCCAGCCTGTGCCATATCGGGTCGACCACCGCCACCACCGCCGCCAAGTGCCGCTGAACCAACGCGCACAAGATCCACCGCGTTGTGGCTGTCCAGCAAGTCAGCCGTTACCGCGACAACAATTGAAGCCTTGCCGGAGTCGGTCGCAACAAGGCAGATAACAGCTTTTTCCATGCCTGACTTCAATTCATCTGCCATCGACTTCAGCTCTCTGGCAGGTGTGTCTTCAAGCAAACGTCCGACAAAATTGACGCCATTCACCGTCTCGGCACCCGAACTCGATGTGCCACCGCCAGCGGCGATTTTGCGTCGCAGATTTGTGATGTCACGTTCTGCCTTTTTTGCGTCATCGAGGAGTTTTGCCACCCGCTCGGCCAATTTTTCCGGAGCGACCTTGAGAATGTCAGACGCCTCGCTCAACACTTTTTCGCGCCCTTCAATCCACTCCATCGCGCCTGCCTGCGTTACCGCTTCAATACGGCGCACACCACCAGCTACAGCCGATTCAGACACAATCTTGAGAAGGCTGATATCGCCGGTTCTGCCGACATGGGTGCCGCCGCACAATTCCACAGACCAGGCACCACGCCCGGCTGTTTCGGCATCACCGCCCATCTGCACAACCCGAACCTCTTCACCGTATTTCTCGCCAAACAGCGCCAGTGCCCCAAGTTCGATAGCCGCGTCAGGCGTCATGATCCGTGTGGACACTTCGGAATTCATCCGGATGCGGTCATTGACGATCGCCTGCACTCTGGCAAGTTCATCAGCGCTCACCGCTTTTGGATGCGAAAAGTCAAATCGCAGGCGGTCAGGCGCAACCAATGAGCCTTTCTGCGCCACATGATCTCCCAATACATGGCGCAGCGCCTCATGAAGTAGATGTGTCGCCGAATGGTTAGACCGCAGACGCAGACGCCTTTCAGTATCAATCGTCATTTTCACCGGCTCACCAGCGACAAGCTTGCCTTTTGTCACCTTTGCCCGATGTACAAAAGTGCCAGACGGTGTCTTGAACGTGTCGGTCACACTGGCCGCGCCGTCAGTCCAATCAATCTTGCCTTGGTCGCCAACCTGTCCGCCAGATTCTGCATAGAAAGGTGTCTGATTGGTAACGATATTGACCTCGCCATCAGCCGCCTCGACTTCCTTGCCATCCACCACAAGTGACAGCACAACACCCTCGGCGCTGTCAGACGTGTAGCCAAGAAATTCAGTGGCGCCATGGCGCTGGCCAATATCAAGCCAGATCGTTTCCGTTGCGGCATCGCCCGAGCCGCTCCACGATTTACGCGCCGCTGCCTTTTGCGCATCCATGGCGGTGTTGAAGCCTTCAATATCAACTGTCCAGCCATAGCCGCGCATGAAATCCTGCGTCAGATCCAGCGGGAAACCGAACGTATCATAGAGTTTAAACGCTGTCTGACCATCGAGTGTGCCACCGGACGCCTTGCCCTCCACCTCGTCATTGAGGATACGCAGCCCCCTGCCGAGCGTTTCCTTGAAGCGCGTTTCTTCGAGCTTCAGCGTCTCGGTTATCAGCGATTGCGCCCGTCCAAGTTCCGGATAATGCCCGCCCATCTCGGCGACAAGCGCAGGCACCAGCCGCCACATCACCGGCTCTTCACAGCCAAGTTGGTGCAGATGCCGCATGGCCCGCCGCATGATCCGGCGCAACACATAGCCACGCCCCTCATTCGAAGGCAAAACACCATCGGCAATCAGGAACGAGGTAGCACGAAGATGGTCGGCCACAACCCGATGCGAGACAGATTTTTCGCCGTCAGCATCTGTGTTCGATACTTCAGCAGAGGCAAGCACCAAGGCCCGCATCAGATCAATATCATAATTGTCATGCTTGCCCTGCAAAACGGCGGCGATACGCTCCAACCCCATGCCAGTGTCGATTGACGGCTTTGGCAGGCTGATCCGGCTCTCTGCAGTCTGCTCAAACTGCATGAAAACGAGGTTCCAGATTTCAATGAATCTGTCACCATCCTCATCGGGGGATCCCGGAGGACCACCCGGAATATGATCACCATGATCATAGAAGATCTCAGAGCACGGCCCGCACGGCCCGGTATCACCCATTGCCCAGAAATTATCCGATGTGGCGATCCGGATGATTTTGTCGTCTGACAAACCGGCGATTTTTTTCCACAGACCAGCGGCCTCATCATCTTCGTGATACACAGTGACCAGAAGCTTTTCGGCAGCCAGCCCATATTCGCGGGTGACAAGGTTCCACGCCATTTCAATGGCATGTTCCTTGAAATAATCGCCAAAGGAGAAATTGCCGAGCATTTCAAAAAATGTGTGATGGCGCGCGGTGTAGCCAACATTTTCAAGGTCGTTGTGTTTGCCACCGGCACGCACGCATTTCTGCGAGGTAACGGCGCGATTGTAATCCCGCGTTTCAAGGCCGGTGAACAGATTTTTAAACTGCACCATTCCGGCGTTGGTAAACATCAGCGTTGGATCATTTTGTGGAACAAGGGGGCTGGAATCCACAATCTGATGGCCGTCCTTGCCAAAATACTCAAGAAAGGTCGAGCGGATATCGTTGACACTACTCATTCTGATTTTCCCATCTGACAGCAAATCCCCATCTCACAGCAGATTACAGGGACATGCTTCACGCCGACCATCCTCGGCGACCACACAATCAACACGACATACGCCGCGCGTGGAGATTGTTTTAATCGGCGTGTCGACCAAATGTCCAGTCAAACCCGCCATTAGACGGCGCCAGCCAAGCGAAAACCTGCAAAAATATCGTTTGGGTAAATATGTTATCGGCTAATGTGGTCCGGCTCAAACGGTATGACCTGTCATGGCCCATTAAAAATCCCGCTGCCGCATTACCGGCAACGGGATCAAAATCAGGTAATATTCATACCCCGGCCAGTGCATTATGCCACCGGCCTTCCAAGATACCTAGCTGGCTGTTGGCTCAATATCAGGTGACGTGGCCTCAGCCGCCTCTTCCATGTCAGCGATGGAATTATCCAGCATCTGGTCGCCAACAAGACCGGCATTCTGGCGAATAGCCGCTTCAATTTCATTTGCCAATTCAGGGTTCTCCCGAAGGAAATTCTTGGCGTTTTCACGTCCCTGACCGATGCGCTGTCCTTTGTAAGAAATCCAGGCACCTGCCTTCTCAACCAAGCCGGCAGCAACACCAAGGTCAATCAATTCACCCATTTTGGAGATGCCTTCACCATACATGATGTCAAATTCAATGGTGCGGAACGGTGCCGCGACCTTGTTTTTCACAACCTTGACGCGTGTTTGGTTACCAACCACTTCATCCCGATCTTTGATTGCACCAATTCGACGAATATCGAGGCGAACAGACGCGTAAAATTTCAGCGCATTACCACCTGTGGTTGTTTCCGGATTGCCGAACATCACACCAATTTTCAGGCGAATCTGGTTAATAAAGATCACCAGACAGTTTGAACGCGCGATCGATGAGGTCAGTTTGCGAAGTGCCTGGCTCATCAGGCGGGCATGCAGGCCGACATGATGATCACCCATCTCACCTTCAAGTTCAGCCCGCGGGACCAGAGCCGCAACCGAATCGACAACCAACACGTCAATGGCGCCTGAACGCACCAACGTATCGGCAATTTCAAGTGCCTGCTCGCCCGCGTCAGGCTGTGAGATCAGCAGATCATCAATATTGACGCCAAGCTTTTTCGCATAAACGGGGTCAAGCGCGTGCTCAGCGTCGACAAAAGCACAATTGCCGCCGTCTTTTTGCGCCTCGGCAACGGCGTGCAGCGCCAACGTTGTCTTGCCTGACGATTCCGGCCCGTAAATTTCAATGATTCGGCCTTTCGGAAAGCCGCCGATGCCAAGCCCGATATCAAGGCCAAGTGATCCGGTAGAGATCGCCTGCACGTCAACCGCAGACTCCCGCTGGCCCAATTTCATCACCGAGCCTTTGCCAAACGCCTTTTCAATCTGCCCGATTGCGGCTTCCAGCGCCTTGTTCTTGTCACTATTGTCCATTTTGAGATCCACTACGACTCCAGCCATCTTTGCCTCCTTATTTGCATAGCCACCTGATGCTGTCCATGCCGAAAACAAAAATGGCGATACTGAGCTTTGCCGGACATGAAAATTGGTGACGCTGTTCTAAACTTGCGTCATGATGTACCTGTTTTGTTCTTATTGCAAGTGCATTTTCTTGTTTTGTTCTTATTTCAGGGGATCTGTTCTAGTTTTGTCCCATTCCTCTGCGGGAGCGCGGCCTGATCCTGGCGCAAAAAAAAGCCTGCCCAAAGCGGACAGGCTTTTCAGATACAGATCTTTCGATAACAGATTGTGTCCCGGAAAATCATCAACCACGACACGACCATTGGCATGCGCCGCGCGGTATAGATAGCGCCGGGCTTGCGGCCGTTGGAAGGCAGTCTAATCGTCGTGGTGGCTAATCGTTGCGGTGGCTAATCGTCGCGGTGGACGCGTTCCATCCGCTCATGCCGTTCCTGTGCATGAAGGCTGAGCGATGCGATAGGCCGCGCTTCCAAGCGCCGCAGATTGATCGGCTCATCGGTTTCGACACAATAGCCATAGGAGCCATTATCGATCCGGCGAAGGGCGGCCTCAATTTTCTGAAGCAACTTCCGCTCACGATCACGGGTCCGCAGATCAAGCGCAGCATTACTTTCAATCTGCGCCCTGTCCATTTGGTCAGGCTGGTGGAGATTTTCCTGTGAGAGACCGGAGATGGTCTCGCTTGCCTCATCAAGAAGTTCTGCCCGCCACGCTTCAAGCTTGTGCCGGAAATACAGCAACTGCATCGGGTTCATGAACTCTTCGTCGTCGCTGGGGCGATACCCTTCTGGCAACAGGATCGGTGACGCAGAGGCTTTGTTTGAATTGGCGGCGGTGTCGGCGCTCTTTTTCTTACCGTTTTTGGCTGCTGTCTTCTTGACGGCCACCTTTTTCACGGCTGGCTTTTTGACGGCTGCCTTCTTTTTAATTCCTTCGGTCATGTCTTAACCATTTTTCCGTTGAGGCGTGGGTTCAACCCCGAGCCCAGAATTGTGAATCAAAACCTGAATGCAACGCGGGACAACATTCATCACGACCAATGCCGGCCGATAATGGGCACCCTGCCCACGATGCGGCTTTCGATTACACTGAAACGCCCCGCCAAGCAAGTGACAATTTAACACACCAATTGCTAATATTTTGCTGTGTAACCACCAATAATCATTATCAAAAAGTTAATCACGCATATGTGATTTGAGAGGTTGGGGAGGTTAATTTAAGGTTATTGAATGCCGATAAGGGTGCCTGATTTATCGGCGTGTGAAAGAGTTAAAAATGTTGTTTTGGCAAGAGAAAACGTGACGTACCACCGTTAATTACTTGGGACAAAATAATGCATGTTTTGATTATCGAAGACGACCCAGTTGTCGCAGACGTTCTCGGAATGACCATCGAGGAAGCCGGTCATTTCAAATCCACCGCCCATACCATCGAGGCCGCATTGACGGAGCTCAAGCACAATGACATCGATGCGGTGTTGCTTGACATCAATCTGCCGGATGGCGATGGCACACGCCTCGCTCGTCTGATCCGCAAGAACCACATGCCAATGCCAATTCTCGTGGTGTCGGGAAATGCGGGTATCGATGACAAGATCACCGCGCTTGGCGCCGGTGCCGATGGCTATCTGACAAAACCGTTCGACCGGTTTGAATTACTCGCCAATCTTGAAGCGATCATCCGGCGAACCAACGGCCATAGTTCGGCAACGGTCAGCGCCGGCAATCTGGAAGTGGATCTGAACCGTCATCTGGCGATGGTAAATGGTCAGGAATTGCCGTTGACCGCAAAGGAATTCCGAATTGTTGAGTTTCTTGCCCTTCGTAAAGGGGCGGTTCTAAGCAAGGCTGCATTCCTCAGTCACCTCTATGGCGGCATGGATGAACCCGAGCCAAAGATCATTGATGTCTTTATGTGCAAACTGCGGCGCAAGCTTGATGACGCCGGTGCGCAGGGTGTCAGCATCGATACGGTGTGGGGCCAAGGATATATTCTAAGAGAGAGCAATCCGATAGATGGGTCATTGCCACCGCTTGATCCGGACAGCCTCACTTTTGACAGCGACAAGACCGATCTCGTGGCTCAGGTCACAGTTCCGCGCCGCAATCGGCAGAATAATGACAGGGGCCTGTCTGCACGGGCGATCTGACCGTCATATGACCGGACTTTGATCCTACCAACATTTCTTCAAAAAGCCCCTCTGCGCGGGGCTTTTTTAATACCCGCCTCACCAGCACCAGCTTTGCTAAACACGCGACAAGCCATGTCTGTGGCAAAAATCCCAGCATCGGTTTAACATGATGACATGTGCGGCAAACTTCGCCGGTACGGCGGGGCGCATATTGCAGGAGACAATCATGCTGTATTTTGCTCTGGGCGATTTCGTCCATCATCCGGCAAAACCCGAATGGGGCATCGGTCAGGTGCAGTCGATTGTCGGGATGAATGTCACAGTGAATTTTGCCCATGCCGGCAAACAAATGATCAATTGCGCTGTCGTTGAGTTGGTCAAGGCAACAATTGCCGACATCAATCAACCGGCAACATAATCATGGCAACATAATCCTGTAGCCGTCACATTGTGACGCTTTTGAAATTGTTCCGGATACTGTTATTGATAGAAAAGGTGTGGCCGTAAAACTAATGCCATGACACTGTTCGTTTTGGACGATGTCTCGGGGGAGCTAATCTTATGAATAATATGCAGGCGCCGGGTGATCGCAATCAGGGCATGAAATCTGGCCGCGGCAAGGGCAAATACAAGCCAAAGGGCCGAATGGTTGATCCATCTGCACTGGCAGAGGTTCAGGCCATTCTGGGCGACGCTGCGTTACAGCGGGACATGTTGATCGAGTATTTGCATCTCATTCAGGACTCGCAAAAGCATTTATCGGCGCGCCATCTGGCGGCGCTGGCGCAACTGATGCGCCTTCCCATGGCAGAAGTGTGGGAGGTTGCGAGTTTTTATGATCATTTCGATCTCGTGCGCGAAAACGAAACCCCGCCGCCGCCTGTCACTGTGCGGGTTTGCACCTCGCTGTCCTGTATGATGGCCGGTGGTGAGCGTTTGCTTGCTGAACTGCAGGCTGTTGCCGGAGACAATGTCCGTTTTGTTGGTGCGCCCTGCATCGGCGCATGTGATAAAGCGCCTGCAGCGGCGGTGGGGCATAAGCTTGTTGAGCATGCCGATTTTGACCGGCTCAAGGCAGTGACATCAGCCGGTCATGCAGAGATCCCATCCAAAGCGCGTTTGTTTGATGCCTATGTGGCTGATGGCGGATACGAATTGTCGCGGCGGCTTGTCGCGGGCGAGATGACATCTGAAGATGTTTTGTCGGTGATGGATCAGGCGGCGCTTCGCGGACTTGGTGGCGCTGGATTTCCAACCGGTCGCAAATGGCGCATTGTTGGCAGCCAGCCCGGACCACGTTTGATGGCAATTAACGGCGATGAGGGTGAACCCGGCACGTTCAAGGACCGGCTGTATCTGTCCACGGACCCGCATCGGATGATCGAGGGGGCGTTGATTGCCGCGCATGTCGTTGGCGTTGAAACATGCTATATCTACATGCGCGATGAGTATCCCGAGATCATCGCAATGTTGCGTCAGGAAATCGCGCGCGTGCAGGCGGCGGGCCTTGCCGATCATGTCAGGCTTGAGCTGCGCCGCGGTGCTGGCGCGTATATCTGCGGCGAAGAATCAGCGATGATTGAGTCGATCGAGGGCAAACGCGGCCTGCCGCGCCACCGCCCGCCCTATGTCGCCGAGAAAGGCATTTTTGGCCGGCCAACGCTGGTCAACAATATCGAAACGCTGTGGTGGGTCCGCGACATCGTGGAAAAAGGCGCCGACTGGTTCAATGATCAGGGCAAGGCAGATCATCCCGGTCCGCGCAGCTATTCTGTATCCGGACGGGTTGCACGCCCCGGGGTTGTCGTTGCACCAGCAGGATCAAGTGTAAATGAGTTGATCGCGCTCTGCGGCGGGATGGCCGAAGGACACAGCTTCAAAGGATATCTTCCCGGCGGGGCGTCAGGGGGCATATTGCCAGCGGCCAAGGGCGATCTGCCTTTAGATTTCGGCGGCGCGCTTGCCGATGAGGGATGCTTCGTTGGCTCGCATGCTGTCGTCGTGTTGTCGGATCAGGACAATATGTGGGATGCAGCGCTTAATTTGATGAAGTTCTTTGCACATGAGAGCTGTGGTCAATGCACGCCATGCCGCAATGGCACCAGCAAGGCGGTGATGTTGATGCAAGAAGACGCACCTAACACACAGCTTTTGGACGAATTGTCCGTGGCAATGGCAGATGCCAGCATTTGTGGGCTTGGCCAGGCGGCGTCAAACCCGCTGGTCAGCGTGATGAAACATTTTCCAGAAGATATTGGTGGCAAATAGGGGCTCTGCAGGATCGCAGAGGACATGACAGGATGACTGAAGGCAAAATCACTTTCACCCTTGATGGCAAAGAAGTTACCGCACTCGATGGGGAAACCATCTGGCAGGTTGCCTCTCGTCTCGGCACGGATATTCCGCATCTTTGCTACAAGGATGACGCCAACTACCGGGCCGATGGCAATTGTCGCGCTTGTATGGTTGAGATTGAGGGTGAGCGTGTTTTGGCAGCGTCCTGCATTCGCACGCCAAGCGAGGGCATGGTGGTTAACAGCCAGGGCCATCGCCCGGCAACTGCCCGCAAGATGGTGATGGAATTGCTGGTCTCTGACCAGCCGGCACGCGATGTGGCGCATGATCCGTCTTCTGAGTTATGGACATATGCCGAGGCCCAGCAGGTCGAAGCCTCGCGTTTTCCCGCCAAAACAACGCCTGAGCCAGACAGCAGCCACCCTGCGATTGCCGTAAATATGGATGCATGTATCCAATGCGGGTTATGTGTTCGCGCCTGTCGTGAAGTTCAGGTGAATGACGTGATCGGACTTGCCGGACGGGGTGCTGACGCGCATATCGTCTTTGACTTTGGTGATGACATGGGAATGAGCACCTGTGTCGGCTGTGGTGAATGCGTTCAGGCCTGCCCGACCGGAGCTTTGATGCCAAAGACGCTACTTGATGACGCACAGAAACTGTCTGTGACACCGGATCGTCAGGTTGACTCCGTCTGTCCCTATTGCGGTGTTGGCTGTCAGTTGACCTTTTCCGTCAAGGACGAGGCGATTGTCGCCGTTTCCGGACGCGCCGGACCGGCAAATAAAGGGCGGCTTTGTGTGAAAGGGCGCTATGGATTTGATTACATCGCCAACCCTGAGCGTTTAACAACACCGCTGATCAGGCGTGAGGATGTGCCAAAATCGGCGTCGATGCCGTTTGATCCGGCCAACCCGCTGACGCATTTCCGCGAAGCCAGCTGGCAGGAAGCGCTTGATCTGGCGGCAACGCGTCTGGCAGAGGTCCGTGACACCCACGGACCATCGGCAATGTCGGGCTTTGGCTCGGCCAAGGGCAGCAATGAAGAGGCCTATCTTGTGCAAAAGCTTGTGCGGGCCGGATTTGGCACAAACAATGTTGATCATTGCACACGGCTTTGCCATGCCTCATCGGTTGCTGCACTTCTGGAGAATATCGGTTCAGGCGCGGTCACCGCATCATTTTCCGAATGCCGCAACGCCGATGCGATCATCGTCATCGGTGCCAATCCGACAGTCAATCATCCGGTGGCGGCGACATTCATCAAGAACGCAGCACAGCGCGGTGCAAAACTCTATGTGATGGATCCACGCGGCCAGCATCTTGACCGGTACGCGACACATTCGCTCAATTTTGTGCCCGGAAGTGATGTGGCGCTGTTGAACGCGATGATCAATGTGATCATCACCGAGCAGCTGTATGACGCCGATTATGTGCGTGATCACACCGAGGGTTTTGAGGATCTCAAAGCGCGCACCGCCGCGGCCACGCCCGAGGCGATGGCAGCAATCTGTGGCATTGAACCGGCGGTGATCCGCGATACGGAGCAATACGT
>JAYQTT010000008.1:0-13400 GCA_038147495.1 Alphaproteobacteria bacterium
GGATTTAAATCAAACAGAAGGGCGGGGTTTCTCCTGCCCTTTTTGTGTAGTTATTGAATGAAGCCAGGCTTTCATTGCTGTGGTTGGTTGTGCATGGAAGGCAATTTTACCGCCGTTGTGATTATTATTTTTGATTACGTGTTTAAGCGCCGCAAATGTGGACATTGATTGGCGTTTCGGCATGGCGATTTTTTATTCCGGAAAATTCTGATTTCTTTTTCATGAAGGCGTTCGTGAAAATGACTGATCCGATGATCAAGGTGATGGCGCGCCCACGCCATCATTTCTGATTGATCGGCTACGACCTCTATGTCGCCTGGTTTTTGTATATGATCCGCTTTACTTGATGCCGTTGATCTTTGGCTATGACGTGATGGGGATGTTGTCATTCCTCTGGAGTCTGAAGTTGCGCCGATAATCTATGATATTGGCCAGATTCTTTACGAAGGAAGGCCCAGGTTTCTGATCGGCAACAAATCCTGTTCCTTGCGCGCCGGTGTTGGCACGGACATATAGGCGTCATGGTCAATCCAGCGGATACTGCCGCATTCCTCGCTGATATGGCACGGTCAATTGTGATTTAGGCCAATCCCAAGCGGTTCATCAACGGCTGATCAGGAACGTCACATCACCATCGACAAGTGGTGTTGGCACAGCGCGTGTTGGGCCAAATATGGTGCTGGCGCGGTCAATGAACCGATCGCGGTTGGCGTAATAAATCTGCCCTTTGATGCGCGGCGTGGACACATAACAGGTTTAGGGCCATGCCATGTCTCGATTGTCGCCAGCAGTCATCAAGACAATCGAATATATATGTCTCCCACGCGTCAATATTCTCTATCGGGCAGAGGTTGTAGGTACCTGAAATGACGGAAAAATCAACTTTTGACGCCGGTTTGCGTCCGGTTTTAAAGCGGGTTTTGTCATCGGGAAATGCCGCCTGACATGCCGTAATCATTGCTGGATTGATATCTACGCCCTGATAAATCCATCCGGCAAAGCGCAGACGCGCATTCATATAGTCGAACATTGCACCATAGCCATTAACAGCCAACTTCACAGAGGTTGGCGTGTTGTTGTGGGTTGGTGTTTGATCGGCGATCATGCCTAACAAAGCGGCAAAGCGGTTTGTCTGGTTCTGCTGTGAATTCCAGAACACACCTTGCGGATTGGCACCGCGGGATGACAATCGTTGGCGATACTATAGCTGGTTGAGGTCATGCTCAATCGCCAACCGCCGTAAATACTTGAACAATTTTTTCACCAATCAGTAATTCCATACGGGTTGGTCCAGATTTTGTGGTCAACAAATCCGATGTGTTGCGAGCGAAAATATCGTAGCATTTTAAAGCCTATTCAGGCGGATTAATTGCCAATGTTTTGATGAGATTGACGATGTACAGGCCCGGTATGGAGCGTGTTTATAAAGCGGACGACGCTCGGTATGACAGGATGACTTATCGGCGGTGTGGCCACAGCGGATTGAAGTTGCCGCTTGTCTCACTTGGGCTCTGGCATAATTTCGGTGGTACAACACCGCATGAGACAAAGCGTGCGATGTGCCTCACGGCTTTTGACGCCGGTATCACTCATTTCGATCTGGCGAACAATTATGGCCCGCCCCATGGCAGTGCAGAAAGTGCTTTCGGCAAGATTCTTGAGCAGGATTTACACCCCTATCGCGATGAGATGATAATCTCGACAGCAAGAGCTATGACATGTGGCCCGCCCCTATGGTGAGTGGGGAAGCCGAAATATATTGGGCCAGCTCTGATCAGTCTCTGGCCCGTATGGGGGTGGATTATGTCGATATTTTTTATTCACACCGCTTTGATCCCGACACGCCGCTTGAGGAAACAATGGGCGCGCTGGCGCATGCCGTGCATTCTGGAAAGGCGTTGTATGCCGGCATTTCGTCCTATAACAGCCAGCGTACGCGTGAGGCAGCAGAGCTTTTGCGCGATATGGGCGTGCCGCTGTTGATCCACCAGCCAAGCTATTCAATGATCAATCGTTGGATCGAGGCAGATGGGTTGCCGGCACTCTGGATGATCTGGGGAACAGGCTCTATCGTCTTTTCACCGCTTGCACAGGGAATGCTGACCTCGAAATATCTGAAGGATATTCCTGAACAGAGCCGGGTGAATGACAACAGCTCATTGGCCAAATCATTCATCAAGCCTGAAACAATGGAGAATATCCGTAACCTCAACGGTATCGCCGAGGCGCGCGGCCAGACATTGGCCCAGATGGCTTTGTCGTGGGTTCTGCGGGCACAAGACCAGGGACAGGTGACAACCGCATTGATTGGTGCAAGAACGCCGGAGCAGATTCTGGATTGTGTGGCCTGTATCGACAATCTTGATTTCAGCGATGCAGAGCTTGCGCAGATCGACAAATTCGCCATGGATGCGGGGATCAATCTGTGGGCGCCATCATCCGAATATGCCGGACAGGAAGGGGCGTCAGGCGCCTGAGGCTATTGTTTCATTGTGGATGGAGGTTGGGATATCAAGCCCGCCCATATCCGCCAGAAACGCGACCAGCTCTTGCACACCGTCATTGCGGCGCATTGACCCGAAAATGAACGGGAGCGCACCGCGCGCCGCTTTTGTGTCGCGGCGCATGGCGTCAAGGTCAACCTCAACATAGGGGGCAAGCTCGATCTTGTTCACGACAAGCATGTCCGATTTCGCTAATGCCGGTCCTTTCTTGCGTGGAATATCGGCACCCATACAAACATCGACGATATAGATTGTCAGATCGACAAGCTCCGGCGAGAAGGTGGCGGCAAGATTGTCACCACCGGATTCAATCAGGATCAGTTCAAGATCGGGAAATTTCTGTTTCAAATCCTCAACGGCGGCCAAATTTACCGAGGCGTCCTCGCGAATGGCCGTATGGGGACAGCCGCCGGTTTCAACGCCGCGTATCCGATCTTCGCCAAGGACCTGTGCGCGCACCAGATAATCGGCATCCTCACGCGTGTAGATGTCATTTGTGATCACCGCCATAGAAATATGAGGTGCGAGGGCGCGGCAGAGCATTTCTGTCATGCTGGTCTTGCCAGCGCCAACAGGCCCACCAATGCCAACACGTAACGGCCCATGTTTGAGCCTCGGCGCCAATGTCTTATTTTGCTCAGTTGTCATTTGCTGTGTCATGTCCGGTAAATTCGTGGTTCCAGCGTTTCGTGATGCAAGGCGGCAATATCTGCCATAAAGCTGCACCCGCCAATGTCGTCAATATTGGCTGCGGCGGCGCTTTTGGCGAGATCAGCGACCGCTGGCATCAGTTTGATGATGATTGCCTGTCCTTCAGTCTGTCCAATTGGAATGGCGCGCACCCCGACTGATACAAGATTTGCGACAAACGCCTGAAGATAGAATTCGAGCGAGAGGGGCAGGGTGCAACCCAATTTCCGCACTGTCTTACCGGCGGCAACCGGATAGGCGAGGCCAGAATCCAGCGTGATCTGGTAAAGGGCCGTTACCTGTCGGCTGAACGCCGCGCCAAGTTCGCATGTTTCTTGCCAGCGTTCCTTTCCCGCGGCCAGTGCCAGTGCAAGATCATTGACGTCATCACCATGCCATGCGCGGGCCATCAAAAATTGCATCATTGCGTCCACTGCCATCGCAAAGACAAGTTTCGATCCAGCTTTCGAGACTGTCAGCGGTATGCACAATTTTGCTGTGGATGGCTGTCTCAAGCCCATGCGAGTAGGCGAAAGCGCCAACGGGAAAGGCTGGAGAGAACAGCGAGGCCAGAATTTGTGTCTGGTGTGCCACTGGTGTGTTGGGCTCAGTGGTCATGGCTATGGGTCCGTCCATGTCCATAGGCGCCGCCTTCAGGGGTAAAGGCGGCCTCTGTGTGTTCGGTGCGTGCGCCCAGACCCGCAAGCATGCCTTGCAGAACATGATCACGCAGAATCAGAATGTGATCAGCCTCAATCTGGCAGGGCGTGTGCCGATTGCCGATATGCCATGCAATGCGCGGCAAATTATCGTGATAGACGGCCAGCAATGGCTCTATGGCTGCCTTGACGACAATCGCGGTACCATCATCCAGCAAAAAGGCATCACCGGCGTTCATCGACACAGTCTCGCCAAGTTCGACCAGAAACGGCATGCCATCATCGCTGACCAGCTTCTTGCGGCGCAGGAACCGTTGTTCATAGCTCAATGTCACGCTGGGGTTTGCACCTGATGTCACTTGTGCCTGCTGCTGGATGGATTGGGCGATCGGTAACATTGTTGGCTCAATACATGAAATAGCGTTGCGCCATTGGCAATTCGCTTGCTGGCTCACAGGTCAGCAATTCGCCATCTGCCCGCACTTCATAGGTTTCGGGGTGCACATCTATCTGCGGACAGTAGTTATTGTGAACCATGTCTTTTTTGCCAATCGAACGGGTGTTCGTTACCGCCAGAACTGTTTTGGCCAGACCAAGGTTTCCGCCGATGTCGGCGTCAATTGCGGCTTTGCTGGTAAAGGTTACGGCGCCTTTTTCAACAGATCGTCCATATGCGCCAAACATTGGACGCGTATAGACCGGTTGTGGTGTCGGGATAGAGGCGTTGGGATCACCCATCTGGGCGCAGGCAATAGTCCCACCAATCAGCACCATTTCCGGTTTGACGCCGAAGAACGCCGGTTTCCAGAGGCACAGATCGGCGCGTTTGCCCACCGTGATTGATCCAATATGATCGGAAATGCCATGCGTAATGGCCGGGTTGATCGTGTATTTGGCGATGTAACGCTTGACCCGAACATTGTCGTTGTCACCTGTCTCCTCGGCAAGGCGTCCCCGCTGTATTTTCATTTTATGGGCTGTTTGCCATGTGCGGATGATGACTTCGCCGACACGGCCCATGGCCTGACTGTCGGATGCGATGATGGAAAAGGCACCCATATCATGCAGAATATCCTCAGCCGCGATGGTTTCACGCCTGATGCGACTTTCGGCGAAAGCCACATCTTCGGGAATCGATTTGTCGAGATGGTGACACACCATCAGCATGTCGAGATGCTCTTCAAGCGTATTCACCGTGTAGGGACGCGTTGGGTTTGTGGAGGAGGGGATGATATTTTCCTCGCCGCATACCCGGATGATATCGGGGGCATGGCCACCACCGGCACCTTCGGTATGAAAGGCGTGGATCACACGGTTCTTGATCGCGCGGATTGTGTTTTCGACAAATCCACTCTCATTCAGGGTGTCGGTATGGATCATCACCTGAATGTCCATCGCATCGGCCACGGCCAGACAATTGTCGATGGCACCCGGCGTCGTGCCCCAATCCTCATGCAGTTTTAAGGCACAGGCACCGCCCAAAATCTGCTCCTCCAGTGCCGCTGGAAGGGACGCATTGCCTTTTCCGGCGAAGGCAAGATTCATTGCAAAGCTGTCCGCTGCCTGAAGCATGCGGCCGATATGCCAGCTGCCGGGCGTACAGGTGGTGGCAAGCGTGCCATGCGCCGGACCCGTGCCGCCGCCAAGCATGGTTGTCAGTCCGG
Source organism: Alphaproteobacteria bacterium (assembly GCA_038147495.1). Taxonomy (GTDB): domain Bacteria; phylum Pseudomonadota; class Alphaproteobacteria; order Puniceispirillales; family Puniceispirillaceae; genus MED-G116. The sequence continues at coordinate 5,518 of JAYQTT010000008.1, forward strand.
AATGCAGTGCATCCTCAATCTGCTGCGGGCAGATAAAATGGATATGGCTGTCAAAGCCACCGGCGGTCAGGATGTTCCCTTCACCGGCGATGATTTCTGTTCCGGGGCCAATGATGATATCGACGCCCGCTTGCGTGTCCGGATTGCCGGCCTTGCCAATCGCGCAAATCGAACCGTCTTTCAATCCAACATCGGCTTTGAAAATGCCCGAAACATCGACAATAAGGGCGTTGGTAATGACCGTATCAACGGCGCCGTCTGCGCGCGTCACTTGCGATTGGCCCATTCCATCACGGATGACTTTTCCACCACCAAATTTTACTTCTTCTCCGTAGGTTGTAAGATCATCTTCAACCTCTATGAAAAGGTCTGTATCGGCTAATCTGACTTTGTCACCGGTTGTTGGCCCATACATGTCGGCATAGATTGCCCGAGAAATTTTTGTTGGCATTACAACGCCCCCATAATTTTCTGATTGAAGCCGAAGATCCGCCGATTGCCACCAATGGCGACAAGCGTGACATCACGCTTTTGTCCGGGTTCAAAGCGGACAGCGGTGCCGGCAGCGATATCAAGGCGCATGCCGCGCGCTTTGTCGCGGTCAAAATCAAGCGCGACATTCGCCTCGGCAAAGTGATAGTGGCTTCCTACCTGAACCGGCCTGTCACCGGTATTCGCTACGGTCAGTGTCACCGCGGTTGCGCCAGCGTTCAAGGTGATGTCGCCATCTGCAACAATAAATTCACCGGGTATCATATCGCATCCTCCTGTCTAGCGGATCGGGTGGTGGACGGTGACAAGCTTTGTTCCGTCAGGAAAGGTGGCCTCGACTTGCACGTCATGGATCATCTCCGGTACGCCAGACATGCAATCGGCTTTGCTGACGACATGGGCGCCAGCTTCCATCAAATCGGCGACTGAACGCCCGTCACGCGCACCCTCAACAACAAAATCTGTAATCAGTGCTATGGCTTCGGGATAGTTCAGCTTGACGCCGCGCTCAAGGCGGTTGCGGGCAACCATCGCGGCCATGCTGACCATCAGCTTGTCTTTTTCACGGGGTGTGAGTTTCATCTCTACCTCCTATAAATGCCAGACGCGGGGAACAGGCGCCTGCCTGAATGTTGTAAGAAACGAGTTGAAAGCTGCCTTAAGGCGGGCGTGATCCGAGGCAACGGCCCGAATGACAAGCTTTTGTTGCCACGCCGACACCGCGATCTGAAGATCCGCATAGGCGGCAAAATGCTCTCGTGTCATGGTTTGATAGGCCTCGGCGTCACCTGCAAGATAAATCAGTGTGCCCATGGATATATGCCCGCCACCTGCCGCGGGGGTGGCAAGCTTTTGGCCAATGTCACCATCGAGAAGCACGGCCTCTGCATGGATAAGGCGACCATCGCGGTGAATGCGCCATTGATCATTGAAATAACCGGACGTGAGCGTTTCACCCATGGCCGTCCGGCCAAAGACACCCATCTCAAGCATCAGAAGCGAGGCGTTGGAATCAAGATCAATGTTGATTGTGCGGGAAAGGCGCGCGTTGTCGAACAGAATTGTCTCTTGTGGCAGCCAGTGAAGGCGACTCGTGTCTTTTGCCGTCAGCTTGATGTTCAATCTGGCGTTGTCGTGGGAAGCGGCGCGATAGACGCGTTCTGCGGTCTGTGTCGTTGCGGTGACATACGCATCGCCAGAGAGGTCTATCTCGTGGGTAAATTCATCCCCATCAGCAAGGCCGCCAGCGGTATTTACCAAAACCGCTTCGATATCTGCGGTATGTGTTCGGGGAAGAAATATCTTTGACGATCCCGATTGATACATGACCTGCAGATCGTCACCATTCACCACAAGGCGCGCACGTCCCCTAGCGCGCTGCAATGTGTTGCAAGCTATCGGTTTACAGGATGTTTGCACGGGTATTCGCCCTTTTCGCCATGTGCATGTTGGTGGGCTTATGGGATCGGCCCACAGCTCCGCTGGATTCTATCTTAATGACAAGTCGCGCAATGTACTAGGCACGGTTTTAGAGCGCTGCAGTGCAATTATTGCACAGCTCTAGAAAACCCTATGGCAGATAGGTCTTAAACGATATCCGGCCTGAGGTTCAAGATGGCCTTTCTTGCCAATGCCTTGAGGGCGGGTTTGGTCGCTGAGAGGATCGCCATACGGTCAAACATGTCTGTGTCGTCAGCGAGCGTTTTGCGCAGGCTGGCGCCGAAACATTGCCTGAATTCAGTGCCAATGTTGAATTTGGACATGGCCGTGTTGCCGGCAAGATGGCGGCGCATATCTGCAGGCACGCCCGATGCGCCATGCATAACAAGCGGGCAGGGGACGACCGCCTCAATTGCGGCAAGCCGGTCGGTATTGATGTTTGCTTTTTGCGTACGTTGCAGATGAACATTGCCAACCGATACCGCGAGTGCATCAAGATTTGCCTCTATCGCCAGTCGTTTGGCATCTTCGGGTTTGGTCATTTCGGATTCTTCGCCCGAGTCAAAGCCGACAAAGCCGATCTCGCCTTCAACCGAAACGCCATGCCTGTGGGCAAGTTCAACAACGGCAGCGGTTTTCTCAACATTTTCATCAAGGCTGAAGCGAGAGCCGTCAAACATCACCGATGAAAAGCCGTTTTCAATACCGGCGAGACATTCCTCAATGGTTTTTCCATGATCAATGTGACAGACGACAGGAACGCTGGCTTGCTCGGCGAGATAGCGGAACATCGGACCGGTGACTTCAACCGGCATATGTTTTCGAAAGCCCGGACCTGCCTGCAATATTATTGGTGCCTGTATGTCCTCGGCGGCTTCGACATAGGCCTCGGCATCCTCCCAGCCAAGCACCACAAAGCCGATGACCCCATAGCCATTGGCATGTGCCGGACCAAGAACATCGACAAGGTTTGCAACCGTCATTTAATCCTCACCTTGCAAACAAACACCATGGCCGCGGTGCTTCTGCCATTTTTTCCGACAAATGCCCCGTAAAAGGTATGGCTATATAAAGTTTGGGAACCGTTGGCGCTATCTGAGCTTTCGCGGTTCTTCGTTGCCAAACCTATCTCAATTCATCGGCGATGCTCTGAAACTCCTGCATGCATGCCTCAACCCGGTCGAACATTTCATTGAGCTCTGCCTCATTTATGATCAATGGAGGACAGAAGCCAACGATATCACCCGGCAGGGCGCGCAGAATGACGCCATGCTCCTGAATTTTGGCAGCCGCCTTCGCCGCGATTTTGTGGCTTGGGTCAAATTTCCGCCGTTCGTCAGGTGCGGCGCAAAACTCCATGGCACCAATCAAACCAACCGACCGTGTGTTGCCGATAAAGTCAAATTTGTCAAAACGCGAGACAGCTTTGGCAAACGCCGGAGCGAGGCTTTGGACATGACCAATGATGTTGCGCTCTTCGATCAATTCCTGTGCACGAAGCGCAACGGCGGCACATACAGGATGCGCCGAATAGGTGTAGCCATGCCCAAAAATGCCGAGCTTTTCAGCCTGCGCCTCAAGCGGCTGGCAAATGCGCTCTGACAGCATCACCGCGGATATCGGCAGATAGGCGGATGACAAGGCCTTGGCGCAAGTCAGCATATCCGGTTGGACATCCATCGTTTGTGATCCCCACATATTGCCCGTCCGGCCAAAGCCGCAGATCACCTCATCGGCAACGAGTAGCACGTCATATTTGTGAAGCACTTCACGGATTGCCGCAAAATATCCGGCTGGCGGGATGATGACGCCACCAGCCCCCATGACCGGCTCGGCAAAGAGTGCGCCAACTGTTTCTGGCCCCTCGGCAAGGATCAGCGCTTCAAGCTCGGCGGCGCATCTGGCGACAAAATCTGCCTCGCTCTCGCCTTCATGTGCTTCGTTGTAATAATCGGGTGTCATTGTGTGTTTGACAAAGTCCAGCGGCAGGCCGAAACCATCTTGCGCATAGGCAAGCGCGGTCATGCTGGCCGCCGCAATCGTGACACCGTGATAGCCGCGTTTGCGGCTGATGATTTTGCGTTTTTCTGGTTTGCCGATGGCTGCCTGATAGTACCACACCATTTTGATGGCGGTATCGTTGGCCTCCGAACCGGAGCTGGCAAAATAGACTTTGCTCATGACGCTGTCATGACCAGCTTGCGGCGCATTCTGGATCAATTTTTCCGCAAGATCGATTGCTGGATTGACAGTTTTTCCCGCAAAGCTGTGATAAAAGGGAAGTGTTTTCAGCTGTTTGATGGCGGCATCGACCAGCTCAGGCTCGGAAAATCCCAGTGAGGTGCACCACAGTCCGCTCATGCCTTCAAAGAATTTTTTGCCATTGTCATCATGCACAAAAACACCATCGCCTTGCGCCATGATGTGCGGTCCGCTCTCTCTCAACAGCGCCGGATTGGTGTAGGGGTGCAGATGATTTGCGATGTCACGGCTGGCGGGTGAGTTACCACTTATAGCTTGATCAAATGTCATTTTTTTCTTGTCCTTGGCCATGTTTGAGAATGACGGTTACACATGCTGGCCCCCATTGATGTGGATTTCTGAGCCATTCATATATTTAGCTTTATCACTACACAGAAAATAGATGGTTTCAGCGACCTCGTCAGGGGTGCCAAATCGTCCAAGTGGGATCTGGGGAAGGATTGCCTCTTCTGAACCCGGGCTGAGAATGTTGGTGAGTATCTCTCCAGGTGCAATTGCGTTGACGCGAATGCCAAGCTTGCCAAAATCGGATGCCATCTCGCGGGTCAGGGCGCTCAGCGCGGCTTTCGATGTTGCGTATGCGGATCCGGCAAATTCATGCACCCGGCTACCGGCAATTGAGGTTACGTTGACCACGGCGCCGCCGCCTTTGGTCAACGGTTCCACAAGGGCTTGGGTCAGCATGATCGGGGCGAATACATTGACCTGATAGACATGCCGCCAGTCCTCAATGGTTGTGTTGACGGTGTCCAACCTCGAGCCGGATGGCGATTTTGGCGAAATGCCGGCATTGTTGACAAGGGCGTGCAATGGCCGGCGATCAAGCCGGTCGAGCAATTCTGTTGTACCGCGGACAATTTCCGTCTCGGATGACAGGTCGATCTGCAGATGGTCTTCCGGCCCGGCTTCCCATGGGCAGTTCTCTGGAAAACCGTGGCGTGAACAGGTGATCACGCGCCACCCCTTACTCGAGAATTTTTTGACCGTTGCATGGCCAATGCCCCGGCTTGCACCGGTCAAAACTATGATTTTGCGATCGTCACCCATGCTGTGGCTGCCTGTCGTGTCAGGATGTGCCGTTCCGGCTCCCCCGGGGTTGGCTGTTCAACGAGGAGGCTAGCCGATTTTTCAGGGCATGACCAGCAGTCCAAGATCAAATTCGTATGTTTTGAGACTGAAACAAACCCGATTTGGATCACGCCTATAAATGGTTCAGAAATTGTTTTGCCGCAGGGTGTTCAGGTGCCGCAAAAAACGTTTCTGACTCAGCGGTTTCCAGAATTTTGCCCTTGTGAATAAACAGCACGTCTTCGGCCAGCCTTTCGGCCTGAGCGCGATTGTGGCTGGTCATGATGATCGTTGTGCCCATCTTGTGCGCTTCGGTGATCATGCGTTCAATCGCCGTTGTCGATTCATAGTCAAGGTGCGATGTGGGCTCATCAAGGAACAATAGGGTCGGATTGCTTGCCAATGCACCAATCAAGGCCAATTTCTGCTGCTCACCACCTGACAGCCGCCTTGCCATGATATCTTTCTGTCCGCTGAGGTTGGCATGCGAAAACCAAGCATCGACATCAGCTTCGGCAAGCCCCGGACAAACAAAGTCAAAATGTCTGCGCGCGGTCCGGCGAAGAAGCACAGGCTTCTGGAATACCATTTTCTGGCGCCCCGCCGGCGGTGCGGTGATGGTTCCGTCAACGCTGCCAAAGACCCCATGAAGTGTCTGTAGCAACACTGATTTGCCCGCACCATTATGGCCAAGCAGCATTGTTAAACTGCCTTCACGCACGCCAAGATTTACCCGATCAAGGAGCGTCTTTCCATTGCGGACAACAGATAGATCACGCGCTGAAATGATGTAATTAATATTATTTTTATCAGACATTTACAGCGTCATTCTCAAATCTTGATCGAACAAATTGGCTGACTATGTTCACGCTCAAAGCTATACCAAGTAAAACAACCCCAAGGGCCATTGCCAAGGCAAGCTCGCCCTTCGATGTCTCGAGACCAATGGCGGTGGTCATCACCCGGGTTGAATGGCGGATATTGCCGCCGACAATCATCACCGCACCCACTTCAGAGATAGCCCGGCCAAAACAAGCAAGCGCAATCGTAACAAGCGCGACACGTGCTTCGCTTATCAGGGTCAGTATTCGGTCCATCCGGCCAATTCGAAGTGACGCAAACAGAGATGCATATTCAGCATTCAAAGATTCAAAAATTTGTCGTGACAAGGCGATTGAAATGGGCAGAACCAGAATGAATTGTGCCAGAATCATTGCATAGCTGGTGTAGAGAATGCCAAGCCAGCCAAACGGACCTGCACGCGAAATGAGAATGTAAATGAGCAAACCGACAACAACAGGTGGCATGCCAAGAAAGGTGTTGGTGATGGTGATGATCGCGAGCCGTCCGGGAAAGCGGTAACTGCTCAGCAATGCACCGATGGGAAGGCCAATGAGCAATGCAACACCAACCGCAGTAAAGCTGACGGTGAGCGACAGCGAAATGATTGCCATTAACTCGGGATCAAAGCCGAGCAGCATGGTCATCGCAATTTTCAGGGGGTCGACAAAATCCATGGGCGTAGTCTGGCGCGTTTAAAAAGAAATTTCATCTTTTTTTTCAGTGTTTTCGATATGATTTTTTGTGCATATCCAATCTGAAAAACGCGCCGTTCATCAGGGGTGTTGGAGGCGGGCGCTGTGGGCTCTGTCAAGCATGCCGGACAATTCGGTGATCAGCGCAGGCGTTTCTGCCGGATGAAGGAAGGCGCCAATTTCAGTCCGGGCGCCATGCGATGTCACAAAGACACGCTGGCGGTATGTGTTTTTGCTTTGCCGGTAATCTTCAATGTTGCTCACACACTCGCCGCTAACTTCAATGCGGACCCAGCCGGAGGGTAGATTGATCGTCTGCATTTGGCCATTGGCGCTGATATTCTCTACAACCAGTTCATCAGCTGTGGCGGTGAGCTTCTGGCGTTGTTGGGCGGCACGATAGTTCAGCTTGAACGCGCCCCAGACAACCAAGAGCTCAAGCCCAAGGAACCCGATAACCGGCCATGCGCCAGCAAGGAAGAAACCCAGACCTATGCAAAAGGCGAGGCCGCCCAGAGACGCCATCACAATGGCGAAACCACGCGGGCTTAGCGAGCGATGCGGCCAGATGGTTAATGTTTCCCTATAGGGCAGGGATTGGTGATTGGAAGCAGACATAACAGTTCCCGATGCGCCAAGACAGTCCCCCACGAAATTCCCCAAAGAAATTCTCCGAAGACATTCCGTGATGTGAAACTCCCCGAAAAGCGTGCAGGGGTCAAGCCGTCACCACATCATTGCGACATTGCGACACCCATGACTTTGTGGTGTAAACAGACGGCGCTTTGCTTGCACGCTTTGTTTGCGATGCGCCTGTTGGTGGTCGGCTCATGCCAAAATTGAATGAAACGGGACGATTTTGATGCAACTTATTTACAAGATTTGCTCGCAAGACGCATGGCAAGAGGCTGAAAAGGCTGGCTGTTTCACCGGTGCTGCGATCGATATTGAGGACGGTTTCATCCATTTCTCCAGTGCGGCGCAGGTTGCCGAGACCGCCCGCTTGCACTTTGCCGGTCAAACAGATTTGGTGCTTGTTGCCGTGGATACATCATCACTTGATATCGTTTGGGAAGAATCACGCGG
>JAYQTT010000009.1:0-106829 GCA_038147495.1 Alphaproteobacteria bacterium
TGTCCAGCGGCAATACCAAATTGAGGTTCAAGCAAACTGATGACGGCACCATCTTCAGTTACCGAGCTGATCCTTGCCGGCATCGCCGGTGCCGTATTTCGCAACCGTGCCAGAACCTCATGCCCAACAGGCGGCGCACCCTGTTCGGACACCCAGCTTGTTTCGGCAAGATGCACCTCATGACAGGCAAGTGCGCTCTGTGGGCCAACGATGACACGATGCGTTGCCGCATCAATCGCCACGACATATAGTGGCCCCTCGGACTCATCCGCGTCCTTGCGCCCGCCGATACCAAGCCCGCGTCGCTGACCAATCGTGTAGTCAATGATGCCATTATGCTGACCAAGAACAGTGCCATCCAGATGCACAATCTCGCCGGACTCAATCGCCCCCGGCCGCAAGCGCCGCACGACATCACCGTAGCGTCCGCTTGGCACAAAGCAAATATCCTGACTGTCCGGCTTGTCAGCCACGACCAGCCCATGTCGATGCGCCAGTGCCCGCGTTTCCTCTTTGCTCAGCCCGCCAAGCGGAAACCGTAAAAACGCCAGCTGTTCTGGCGTTGTCGCAAACAGGAAATAGGATTGGTCCTTACCCGCATCAACACCGCGATGCAGCTCAACGCCATCCTCGCCGGCGATCCGCTGCACATAATGACCAGTCGCAAGGCAGTCTGCGCCAAGCTCACGCGCCGTATTCAGGAGATCAGAGAATTTGACTGTCTGATTACACCGCACACAGGGGATCGGCGTTTCCCCGCGAAGATAGCTGTCGGCAAAATCCTGCATCACCTGTTCGTGGAACCGGCTTTCATAGTCCAGCACGTAATGCGGAATATCAAGGCGCGCCGCCACTGTACGCGCGTCATGAATATCGACACCGGCACAGCACGCACCCTTGGCCGCAATCGCGACACCATGATCATAGAGCTGCAGGGTGATGCCAATGACATCGTAGCCCTGCTCGTGCAACAGCGCCGCCGTAACCGAACTGTCAACGCCGCCGGACATAGCCACCACAACTCTGGTCTCGGCCTCCGGCTTGGCAAAGCCAAGCGAATTGACCGGATGTTGTGTTGCCCCAAGGGCTGGTGATGCCGATGGCGTGACCATCAGTGCTTCCTTTACATGTCTTCGGGAATACTCACCCGAAGCCCGTCCAGTTCATCCGACATTTCCAGCTGGCATCCCAGACGTGATGTCTCGGTCAGGCCAAAGGCCAGATCCAGCATGTCTTCCTCATCCTCGCTCGGCGCGCCGGTCTTGGCAAACCATTCAGGGTCAACAATCACATGGCAAGTGGCGCATGACAGGCAGCCCCCACACGTACCCTCAATACCAAGACTCGCATCGCGTCCGGCTTCCATCACAGTCACGCCATTATCCACTGTCACATTGTGTTCATTGCCATCAGGCGTGGTGAAAATAATTGTCGGCATTGGTTATCTACTCCATTCGATGCCATCCATATGGACGGCGCAATTGCGTCTCCATGACCCAAGCTTCACAGCTAATGGTGCGGGGTTGCTTTTACAACCCAGCCAGCACTTGTGCAAGCCTCTCAAAATCTGCCTTTTTTGTCTGCCATCCCCCGGAAACGCGGATCGCACGCGAGGCCAGATCACCGGCGCCCATTGCTGCCAGCACATGGCTCTTTTGAACCTTGCCTGATGAGCAAGCGGCACCGGAACTGACAGCCACACCGGCAATATCCAACGCCATAACCAGCGTTTCGGATGTTTTGCTGGCAACGGCAAGACAGGATGTGTTGCCAAGGCGCGCCGCCGCCGCGCCAAATAATGTCACGTCATCACGAGCGGCCATGACATCGGCTTCAAACTCATCGCGCCAAATAGCCATCTGGCGATAATGCGCCACATCGCCAAAGGCCGCCGCCGCCGCCGCGCCAAATCCGGCGATGCCCAAAAGATTCTCGGTGCCGGAGCGTCGGCCCTGCTCCTGTCCACCGCCTTTGATCAAGCTTGCGAGGCGCATTCCCGGCCGTACGACAATTGCCCCGATTCCTGTTGGCCCACCAATTTTGTGGGCAGACAGGCTGATGAAATCAATCGCACTTGCAGCAAAATTGATATGCGTCTTGCCAAGCATCTGGACCATATCGCTGTGCGTGGCAATGCCCGCGTCACGGGCCAGTTGCACAGCTTCATCGAGCGGCTGCAAAACGCCTGTTTCATTGTTTGCCGCCATCACCGAAAGCAGGGTCCGTTCACGCCTGTCAGCAGGCACTTCGGCGATGATCTTTTCCAGCGCCTCAATATCCAGCACCCCGTTGGCATTGACCGGCACCAATGTTGCCTTTGGCACCGATTGCAGAACGGAGTCATGTTCGATTGCCGTGGTGATCACATGATCAAAGCCTGAAAGGGCGAGGTTGTTTGCCTCTGTCCCGCCGCTGGTGAATACGACGTCCTGGGCGCGGCACCCTACCAATGTGGCTATGGACTCGCGTGCTTCTTCGACAACAAGGCGTGCCTTACGGCCAAAGCTATGGACAGATGACGGATTTGCAGGCGGACCCATCGCTTTATGAATCGCGGCAACAGCCTCTGCGCGCAGCGGCGCTGTGGCGTTGTTATCCAGATAAATGGGGGCAGCAACGGGCATCAGAAATCAATCGGGCTATCTAGCCCTTGCTTGGCTGACGGGCAGAGAATTTTGACCCTTTGCCTTGCTTTTGTTTGTCAGCGTCATGCGACCCGAGAGGAGCCAGACGGTCCTCCATATCATTCAACCGCGCACGCAGGCTTTGCACCTCGTCAACAAGGCCGGCAATGATCCGTTCCCGCGGGTCTATTTCACCGGGGTTTGCCACCGCATAGGCTTGAAACGTGTCTTTAAGCGTTTCAGCTCCGGCCTTGGGCGCAATTTCGCGGGCGGGCACACCGACCACCGTTGCGCCTGGCGCCACATCCCTTGTCACAACTGAATTACCGCCAACACGTGCACATTTGTGAACAGTGATGTCACCAAGAACCTGTGCACCAGATCCGATAATGACATGGTCCTCAATGGTCGGGTGGCGCTTGACGGCGCGTTGTGCTTCGGAATCGACAGCCGGCATCACGCCACCAAGGGTCACACCCTGATATAATGTCACATTGTCACCAACGATTGCAGTCTCGCCGATAACCACACCTGCACCATGGTCGACAAAAAAGCCACTGCCGATTGTCGCCCCGGGGTGAATTTCAATTTGTGTCAACATGCGCGCCAGTTGCATGATCAGACGCGAGATGAATTTAAGACCAAAACGCCACAAGGGGTTGGCGATACGATACGCCAGCATCACCTGAAAACTGGGATACAGAAACATCGCTGCAAGCTTTGAGCTGGCCGCCGGATCACGATCCATGATCGCATCTAGGTCTCGATTCAGTTTGGCAAACATGCGATTTCGCTTCCGTTACGTGACTGCTTTGGCCATCTCATTGTCAAAGCGTGGCAAAGCTGGCTTGGCGTCACCTCGTTATTGAGATATAAGCCTTTTTCATCATATCACAAGAGGAACAGGGATAACATGCCTGAGGTGATTATCAACGGCCCTGAAGGGCGAATCGAATGTCGTTACATGCCTGCCGAGGCACCTGATGCGCCGACTGCATTGATCCTGCATCCCGAGCCCGACAAGGGCGGCACCATGAACAATCGTGTGACCTATGCGCTGTACAAGCATTTTCAGGCCCGCGGTTTTGCTGTCATGCGGTTCAACTTTCGTGGTGTTGGCCGAAGTCAGGGCCAGTATGACAATGGCGAGGGTGAGTTGTCGGATGCGGCAACGGCTATGGACTGGCTTCAAGCCCAAAACCCAGCGTCACGGCAATGCTGGATCGCCGGGTTTTCGTTCGGATCATGGATTGGCATGCAACTGATGATGCGCCGTCCGGAAATTCGTGGCTTTATCTCAATCACACCACCAGCCTCAACGCATGATTTTTCATTCCTTGCCCCCTGCCCGGCTTCCGGTTTGATTGTGCATGGTGAAGAAGATGACGTGGTGCCGTCTGAAACAGTTCACAAGCTTGTCGAGCGGATCTCAATCCAGAAGGGCGTCAAAATTGACGTTGATGTCGTGCCCGGTGCCAATCATTTCTTCACTGATCACCTTGATGAAATGATCACGCGTGTCGGCGCCTATCTGGATACGGCCCTTGTCGCGCCAGATTTTGATCCACTCGCCTAAGGACAGGCAAGACTTGGTAAAACAACACCGGACCCACGCCATTTCAAGATGTCGCCTGCGCGGCCACTAACAAGGACCAGACAGAAACAATGAGTCACAAATCTGCTCTTATCCAACAATTCACGGAACGCGGCTATATTCACCAGACAACCAATCTTGAGGGTCTGGACGATATCGCCAACCAGCAGATTGTGCCTGCCTATATCGGATTTGACTGCACTGCCGACAGTTTGCATGTTGGATCGCTTGTGCAGATCATGATGCTACGCATCCTGCAAAAAACCGGGCACAAGCCGATTGTTCTCATGGGTGGTGGCACAACCAAGGTGGGCGACCCGTCTGGTAAAGACACGGCGCGACCTCTGCTGTCTGATCAGGATATCGAACACAACAAACAGGGCATCAAGCAGGTATTCGAAAAATACCTGACCTTTGGCGATGGGCCGACCGATGCATTAATGGTGGATAATGCCGACTGGCTGGACAATCTGGCCTATATCCGTTTCCTGCGGGATTACGGGCCGCATTTTTCGATCAATCGGATGATGGGTATGGAGTCGGTGAGGTTGCGTCTTGAACGCGAACAGCCACTGTCCTTTCTGGAATTCAATTACGCGATTCTTCAGGCCTATGATTTTCTGGAACTGCGGCGGCGCTATGGTTGCCTGCTGCAAATGGGTGGTTCTGACCAATGGGGCAACATCGTCACAGGTATTGATCTGACGCGCCGCGTTGACGCCCAGGAAATCTATGGTCTGACATCACCTTTGATAACGACGTCATCCGGCGCGAAAATGGGCAAATCAGCCGAAGGGGCGGTTTGGCTCAATGCGGAAAAGCTGTCTGCCTTCCACTTCTGGCAATTCTGGCGAAACACTGAAGACGCGGATGTAGAGCGATTTCTTGCTTTGTTCACCGAACTCCCGATCGATGAAGTCAAGCGCCTTGGTGCGCTTGAGGGCGCCGACATCAACGAGGCAAAAATCATCCTCGCCAATGAAGCAACAACCTTGTGTCATGGCAGCGAAGCAGCGAAAGAGGCGATGCAGACGGCACAGCAAACCTTTGCCAGTGGTGGCGGTGTCTCGGACGGCCTGCCACAAGCCGAGATCAGCGCCCAGATGGCTGCAGATATGGACATGGTAGCCGCCCTTAAAGCGGTGGATTTTGCCGCATCAAACGGTGAAGCAAGACGCCTGATCCGCGGTGGTGGAGCGCGTCTGAATGACAAACAGATCACCGACGAGGATCATCGCCTGACAGCGGCAGATTTTGTTGATGGCAAAGCAAAAATATCAGCTGGTAAAAAGCGCCACGCCCTGCTTGTGATCAGCTGACGACCAACACCGAAGCGCGCCGTTATTGGGCGTTGCTCTCGGCGCCGTCAGTGGTCTTGGCGTTATCTTCTTCATCCTGACCGTTGCCAAACAGACGTTCTGTCTCACGGCCAATCCAATCAGGACTGATGACATCGCGCAGGATGCCAGGGACGAGCGATGCCGCCTTCGCCGAGGTGTCAGGATCGTCAACTGGCCCTGTCATGGAGAATTGGGTCACAAACAATCCGTCTTTGTCGATCCCGGTCAAAAGATTGCCCAAAATCGGAATGGCGCCGATTACCGTGTTGATCAGGCTTGCTGGCACAAGATTGCCGCTGATATCCACCTCACGCGTATTTTTGTCATAGCGGCCAACCATGGACACCGCAATATCACTGCCGCCGCCACGCATGGTCTTGATCGAAACCGAAGAGCCGCGCTTGTGAAAGGCCGCTTCACCCCAATCAAAGCGGGTGCCATCGCCCTTGACCAGTTGCAAAAGGCCGATTGGCCCAAGAACCGAAAAGGCGCGCACAGCTCGCGGTGCCTCGACAACATTGAAATTGCTTAACCGCATTTCTGAATCAAAATCAGAAAAATTGCCCGGAACGAACCTGTTGATGATCTCTATTTCACCGGAGCGAATGGCGTCTGTCACATCGAGGCCGTTCAATAATCGTCCGGCATTTTTAGATGCCATCGTCAATTGCGGCACCCTGTTTTTGCCATCGACAAAATGGATGCTTGTCTCGGCGCCGCCGACCAGACCGTTGCCTTTCAAAAACTCGCCAGAGTCACCAAAGACAAGCTTGAGTTCAGCCTCGTTCACCAGTGGACGTCCCTGATACAGCAAATTTCCGGAAAAGATCGCACTCCCGCCACCCTGCTTGAATTTGGTGCCGGTCAGGTGCCCGCCCAATGTCACCCCGTCCCCAACCACAAATTGATCCGCGACAAGGTCAAAGCTGATCTTGCGGCCTGCACTAACCCCCTTGTTGCGGCGCAGCGGTGCCAGATCAACAATTCGCGCCTCCGCGCCGATCTTCAGTTCGTCGCCATTTGCCTCAACAATCACTTCACGAAGATCATTGCCGGGCCAGGTGATGCGTTCCAGAAATGCGCCCTGCAGGGCTCCTGTCTGGCCGAGGGCAACCTGTCCGATAATTGAAAGACTGCCGAGCGAGATATCAACATCCTGCAATCGCTCCACGCGCCCGTTTCGCAATACAAATGTCATCCGGCCATAGCCATTCTCCGCCGGTAATTTAGCCCATGACAATTCAGGCACATTCACCGATGCACCGCGCATATCCGTCGAGAGCTGAATGGTCAACGCGTCAAACGACATGTCTGTTTGCATGGTGACGCTGCCGCCAACACGCCCCCCGATCTCAAAATCGGTGAGATTGGCAAGCTTGTCCGCGATGATCGTCGATGGCGCCGCCTTGGCGATGAAACTGACCTTGTTCTCTGTTACATCCGACTGGAAACTGAAGTCGCTGGCGATTTCAGCCACCTCAGCCGTGCCGGTCAACTCGACAAGGTTATTGGCGAAATTGGCAACAAGTTCAGCATTGTCGACCCTCAGCCCATAGGGCAGATTGGCAAAGGAGCCACCGCTTATGGTTGCATCTGCGGCAATCGAAACCTGATCACCGGAGAGGTCTGCATCTATCGGCAAGGTCGCGTTCATTGTCATCTCGATCTCGCCAGCCGGTTCGATCGTTTTAAGGTCGAACACGCCAATTTTGCCAACACCCAGACCAGCGGCAACATCAACAGCGGTGGCGAGCCCGCCTTTCAGCGATATGCGCGCAATCGCCTCAGTCGGAAAATTGGCAAAGAGCGGCGCTATCGTGACCCGGCCATATTGCAACGCCAGATCGCCCAGACTTCCCTGATCAAGAATGATCGTTGCCGAATCATTATCAAGGCCGATTTTGCCAGACACATTGGTTAATTGCGGGACATCTGTGGCAACTGTAATATCGGCATCAGCAATAGCGAAACTTCCCGACATCGCGCCGACTTCAGGCCCCCCGTCTTTAAAGGTCGCATCGATATCAAGCACCGCATCCTTGACTGTGGCGCGTGGTACCCGCGCCTTAATCCAGTCACGCGCTTTTGGCGCGGCCCATTGTGGCCACAAGGCATGAAACAGCTTTGCATCAATCTGGCGTGAGGCCAAAGACAGCGAAAGCGCCTGTGGCGTCCAGTCTGCGGCAAGTGGCATCGAACCGTTAATTTTGATGCCCGTACCATTGCCAAAAGCAACATCGAAATCTTCCAACTTCAGCGTACTGTCAGAAATCTCTGCAGCCAGTGTTATCTTATCGATACCTTCTGCGCCCGCGTAATCATCGAGAAGCACCGATCCATCATGCAAGTCAAGTGTCACGCCCATCCGTTCAACAACACCACCTGCACCAAGCCGCATTTCAACACGGCCATCCATGGTGCTGACAATGCGGCGGTATTGCCCGGCGCCGACATCCATACGGATGCCGTTCATCACCGCACTCATATCCATGCCTGCCATTTGCAGCTGAGACGATGCTCTATCGAATGTACCGGCGAAACTAAATTTGATGTTCTCGACAGCCCCGCCAGAAAGCCGCTCAAACACCAGTGCCTTAACCGCGGGTGCCGCTGTTGCCGGCCAATCTTTATCGAGTTCGGCAAGCGAAATCCGGTTTACCCCAAGCGATCCCCGCACGCCCGGTTTTGGTGTGTGCAATTCACCTATATCGCCGGAGAAAGTGAAAACCCGGCCATCCGCCAGAGAAACCCGGGCATCACCAATCGACAGCAAATTTGCACTCTGCCTGTAGGAGGCATCAAACCATATCTCATCAAATCCGGCCTCGCGTCCGGCACCCGGCATGGCAATCACGCCACCACGGGCGCTCGCGGCAACATCCAGACGGCTGAGCATGGGGCCATCCAACGCGGCGCTGACAGCACCACTCATGCGGCCCATCCCATCAACAATTTGCGGCACCGCATCAAAATATGGGGCAATCCCCTGGACCGCCATATCGTCAACGATCAGATCGACAAGAAATTCACCCACACCGGGCATCCCTGCAAAATCCGCAGTAACGCTGCCGCCACCGTCATCATCGGGTCGACTGGCTCTTAAAAAACCACCAAACCCAACCTCCTTGTCTGTTGTAAGGCTGATAATCGCGTTATCAAATCTGAGCGGGGCCACATCCTCATTGTTGTGGTGCGAGATCGACAATCTGTTGGCAAGGATCGTCAACCGGCCAAATTCAGGTAATGAGGCGGTTGCGCCCTCTTCCGCTGGCGCATGATTGGCCGCCCCCGCAGCACCAAGCAAATACAACACCAGAGGTGAGCCGGACCATCCTTCAGGATTGCGCACAACATCGAGTTCAAGGCCCTTGATGCTTACCTCGCTTGGCACCCCGCTGATCAGGGATTTCAGACCAAAGAATATTTCTGTCTGTGGCAAATGCAATTCGGTGTCATCGAGCGTGATGCCAATGTCACCGGCGCGGATATAAATTGGCACAATGGCCGAACGAAACATGAGCCTTGCATCACTGACTTTGACGCGCGCTTCACCCGATGCGGCATTGATCCGGCTTTCAAGCAGTTCCGCTATGCCACCATGATGGACGACATAAGCCACAGGCACACCGACAATCGCCACCAGCAGAACCAGCAACGCGAGGCCTGCCTTTTTCCAAAGGGGCATGTTTTTTCGTCTTGAAAACTGCCGGTCCCGCAATGAAAGTTTCCCCCTGAAATCCGGTCACTGACGACTGCAAGAACCGACGCCATAAGTCTGGCTTGCACGCCGTTATTCTACACCTATCTATTGGTTATAGACCTGTTAACACCAGAGCGCGACAGACACCAGTGTCATCGATCCAATGATAAAGAGGAGCACAGAAAAAGATGCTTGAGATTGGCACCAAAGCCCCATCCTTCACCCTTCCAACGGACACTGGCAGTTTTAGTCTTGCAGACCAAAATGGCAAAAAAATGGTGGTGTTTTTCTTCCCTCGTGCCGACACATCCGGATGCACCAAGGAAGCCATCGCCTTTTCCGAGCTTCTGGATCAATTTACCGCCGCCAATTGCGGGGTGATTGGCATCTCAAAAGATACCGCCGCAAAACAGGCTAAATTCCGTGCCAAACACGGCTTGACCTGCCTTTTGGGGGCCGATGACGAAACTGATGTCTGCGAGCAATTTGGCGTGTGGCTGGAAAAATCGATGTATGGCAAAAGCTATATGGGGATCCAACGTGCCACCTTTGTGATTGATGAGTCGGGCAACATTGCCGCTGTATGGCCAAAGGTTAAGGTTCCGGGCCACGCAGAAGAGGTTCTGGCGTGCGTTGAGGGACTGTAGGCACAATAGGGTGACAGCGGCACACACATTGACCGATGCGGTATCCGCCGTCCTCGCCATTAAGCCTGCGCGTGAAAAGGCCCACGCCGCCCGCGATGTCGTAAGCAAATGGACAGCAGGCAGCTTCGCCAAGGTTGGTGATACACCCCACCTGAAAGGCCGGGGCGACCTGAATTGCCGGTATTGCGCCCGCCAAGAGACGTCCCGCGCCGACGCATCACCGCATCACCGGCGGGACGCGTCGCCCTCGTTCACGCCATCGCCCATATTGAACTCAACGCCATTGATCTGGCACTTGATATGGTCTGCCGCTATACAGCGCATGGCCTGCCTGCAGATTTTTACACTGATTGGCTGTCGGTGGCAGATGACGAAGCGCGGCATTTTCTGATGCTGGATGACCGGCTGGGTGGCTTGGATGCCAGCTATGGCGATCTTCCTGCACATGATGGCCTCTGGCAAGCTGCCGAAGAAACAGCCGCTGACTTTCTTGGCCGGCTTGCGATTGCGCCGCTGGTATTGGAGGCGCGCGGCCTTGATGTCACACCAGCGATGATCGAAAAGTTGCAGGCAGTCAATGATCCAGACAGCGCCGCCGCCTTTGCCGTAATCATGCGCGATGAAATTGGCCATGTTGCGATAGGCAAAAAATGGTTTGATTATGCCTGTGGGATGCAGCGTCTTGACCCGGTCAGCACTTGGCACAAGCTTGTTGGAACCTATTTCCGTGGACCGCTCAAACCGCCGTTCAATATCGCCGCCCGAACCGCTGCCCGATTTTCGGCGGCTTTTTACCAGCCTATGGCAGACAGAGACGATTTATATCGGGGATAATTCCAAACCAACTGTAGGTTTGGGCTGGCGTTACTGTGCGCGCTGCGTGCCAACCCGGGCGGCAAGACTGGCCTCGACAAATTCGTCAAGATCACCGTCCAGAACACCGGCAGCATTGCCCTTTTCAACATTGGTGCGCAGGTCTTTGACCATCTGATAGGGGTGCAGAACATATGACCGGATCTGGTTACCCCATCCAATGTCAGTCTTGCTTGCGGCGGCGTCCGAAGCCGCATCTTCACGCTTTTGCAATTCAAGCTCATAGAGCCGGGCTTTCAGCATATTGAACGCGGTCGCCCGGTTGCGGTGCTGCGAGCGGTCATTTTGACATTGAACAACGATATTTGTCGGCAAATGGGTAATGCGGATCGCCGAATCGGTTTTATTCACATGCTGTCCACCGGCACCAGACGCGCGATAGGTATCAATGCGAAGGTCCTTGTCCTCAACCTCAATTTCGATGTTGTCATCGACAACCGGATAGACCCAGGCGCTGGCAAAACTTGTGTGGCGGCGTGCAGAACTGTCAAAAGGTGAAATTCTGACAAGGCGGTGAACGCCGGACTCTGTTTTCAGCCACCCATAGGCATTGTCGCCCTCAATCCGCATCGTTACTGATTTGATACCGGCTTCCTCGCCCGGGCTTTCCTCGATCATCTGCATCTTGAACCCGCGAGCCTCACACCAGCGTGAATACATCCGTGCCAGCATCTGGGCCCAGTCCTGCGCCTCGGTGCCACCGGCACCGGCATGAATTTCCAGAAAACAGTCATTGCCGTCGGCTTCGCCAGATAGCAGGCTTTCCAACTGACGTTTTTCGGCAATTTGGACAATCCGGCCTATCGCTTCCTCGGCCTCGGCGACAACTTCCATATCACCTTCCGCCTCGCCCAGTTCAATCAAACCCACCGCATCATCCAATTCACTCTGCAAGGTTGTGATCATCTTTAGCTGGCGCTCCAGACGATTTTTTTCTCGCATCGCGTCTTGCGCTGAGGCTTGATCGTTCCAGAAATCAGGGCTTGCACTCAAGGTTTCAAGCTGATCAAGGCGGGCTTGTGCTGCGTCAAAATCAACATGCGTGCGAAGCAATTCGATTGAGGCGCGAACCGCATCTATATTTGCCTGTGTTTCAGCCTGCATCACACCACCTTGAGTTTACATTCACCGGATCAAACATACAGTCTTATCGGGGAGTTCTGCATAACTAACGCGCAAGCATGATTGTGACAAGCTAGAACAAGCCGGGTGTTGGCACGTCACTGTCTGCTCCGGCCTTGACACCGCTTCCGGGCACATCGATCAGATCGCCACCCGGACGCTGTCCCGGTTTGAAAACTTCCATAATTGCTTTTTCATGTGTTGGTAGCACGCGTTCGCCTGTTTCTGAATGAACAGGGATCAGGGTCACGCCACTGGGTCGGCGGAAGGGAATGATCGGTTTACCGGCCTGTGCCTGTGCAATAAAATCACCAAAGATTGGCACGGCCACCGTCGATCCTGTCTCGCGCTTGCCAAGCGGACGCGGCTGGTCATAGCCAACAAACACCCCAACCGCCAGATCCGGTGTAAAGCCGATAAACCAGCCATTGGTGTTGTCATTGGTCGTGCCGGTTTTGCCTGCAACCACGATGTCAAGTTTGCTGATCCGGCGGCCTGTTCCGCGCTTGACCACCCCTTCAAGCATCGACACCATTTGGAATGCAGATGCCGGTGAAGTCAGTTGCACGCGATTATCGGGGGTTTCCGGAATCGGTTGATTTGCCCAGATGTCGTCAAAGCTACAACCATCACATGGCCGTTTATCATGCCGGTATATCGTTTTGCCGTTTCGGTCCTGAATGCGGTCAATTAACGAGGGCGTGATCTCCTTACCGCCATTGACCAGCATGCCATAGGCCGCTGTCAGGCGCAGCAAAGTCGTCTCGCCAGCGCCAAGAGACATCGACAAAAATGGCGGCAGATCCTCATTCAAGCCAAACTTGCGGGCATAGGTCTGAATCTCTTCCATGCCAAGGCGCATGGCCAAACGCGCGGTCATCAGGTTACGCGATTTTTCAATCCCGACACGCATGATGGACGGGCCATAAAAACGCCTTGTGTAGTTCGCCGGTTTCCATTTCGGCTTGCCCTGCCCCTGATCGACAACCAGTGGCGCGTCAAGAATACGGGTTGTTGGCGAGTATCCCTTATCCAGCGCCGCCAGATAAACAAATGGCTTGAACGCAGAGCCGGGCTGTCGCATTGCCTGCATTGCCCGGTTAAATTCTGAATCGGCATGATTGTAGCCACCGCTCATCGCAAGCAGCCGACCTGTATGCGGGTCAAGTGCAACGATTGCCCCCTCGACCAGAGGTCGTTGGGATAGCGCGAAATCATCCGGCGCCGGGGTAAAACCATCACGGATCAGATCAGGTGTATCGGACGGCGGTTGCACCATTACGATATCACCCGCGGTTATCGCATGTCGCAAATCTCTCAAAGGTGGGGGGCGAACGCCATTTTCATCGCGCGGCGGATACGCCCAAAACGCCAGATCAAACGGGATTTTGGCATTGCGCCCATCAACGATGATTTGGGCTTCATCGCGCTTCACCTGTGTCACCAGCGCCGCATAATGTCCCGGCAGCATCTTTTCCTGCTGGGCGGCCAGCGCGGCATCAATATCATCTTCAGGTGATATCGCGGCAAGAGCGCCTCGCCATCCCTGACGTCGGTCAAGCGCCTCAAGCCCGCGTTGCAGACTGATATGCGCCGCTTGTTGCAAAAACGGGTCGAGCGTGGTCCGCACCGACAACCCCCCGCCATACAGCATGTCCTCACCATATTGATTGATCAGAACACGCCTGACTTCCTCGGCAAAATAGGGCGCCTCTGCAGCGTCAAATCCGGTTTGGGTGGCAATCACCAATGGTGTTTTTATCGCTTCATCGGCCTCATCATCGGAAATATATCCATTCTCAACCATTTGCCGGACAACCCAGTTCCGGCGAATGGTCGCTGCCTTGGTCTTGCGAATGGGGTGGTAATTTGAAGGTGCTTTCGGTAACGCGGCAAGATAGGCCATTTCAGCGAGGGTCAATTGATCGAGCGCTTTATCGAAATAATTCAGCGCCGCTGCGGCCACACCATAACTGCCAAACCCAAGATAGATCTCGTTCAAATACAGTTCGAGGATCTGATCCTTTGAAAAGGCGCGTTCCATTCGCAAAGACAGGATCGCCTCCTTGATCTTGCGCTCAATCGACACTTCGTTTGTCAGCAAAAAGTTCTTGGTCACCTGCTGTGTGATGGTCGATGCGCCGATGGGTCGCTTGCCCTGTCCATAATTCATCGCGTTGGTAACAGCCGCGCGGGCAAGGGCCTGCAAATCAATGCCAAAATGATCATAAAACCCTTTGTCCTCTGCGGAAAGAAACGCCTGTATCAAGCGCGGCGGCATTGCCTGAACCGGCACAAACAAACGCTTCTGGTTGGCATATTCTGCCAGCAATGCCCCATCACCGGCATGGATGCGGGTGACAACAGGCGGCTCATAGGTGGCAAGCTGTTTGTAATCCGGCAAATCGCGACCATAAGTCCAAAAGACCCACAGTAACCCACCGGCAACGCAAACCGCGGCAAGGCAGGCGAGGCTGAACAACACCCAAAACAAAAAGAAGAACCGGGATAGCAAGGTTTGTGAGGCCTCCTCAGCCACGCCTTCTACATACATATTGCCAAATTTTGCAGACTTTCTGGTCATGTCCTGTCAAGCCCATCATATCTTCGGCCCATATTCCTCGAGATACGCGACAACAGCTTTGGTCAATCTTGCGGCAATCTTGGCGCGATATGCCGCTTTATTGAGGTTTGCCTCATCTTCACGGTTTGACAAAAACCCCATCTCGACAAGTACGGACGGCATGTCAGGAGCTTTTAACACTGCAAATCCGGCAAAACGATGGCCACGTTTGTCACCACCGGGCAAATCTTTGATTTGTACAAGTATTTCTTCTGCAAAATGCGTGGATTGATTCATTGATTCCCGCTGAAACATTCGCAAAAGCTCATTCGCGGCGTCTGCATCCTCAACCGCAAGATCGGGTCCGCCAATCAGATCGGCGCTGTTCTCGTTACGCGCCAGTGCAGCAGCTTCTTTGTCCGAAGCCGTCTCGGACAGAGTGAAAACTGACATGCCACGCGCTGATTTTGACGCAGCAGAGTCGGCGTGAAGCGAAATAAACAGATCTGCGTTTTGTCGGCGCGCCAGACGAATACGCTCGCGTAATTTCAGGTAACGATCATCGCTTCGCGACAATACGGCCCGCACCTTGCCCGTTGCTGTCAATCGGCGGGCCAATTCACGCGCCGCCGCCAGCGTTATCTCCTTTTCTTTTGTTCCAGCCCGGCCAATGGCGCCCGGATCCTTGCCGCCATGCCCCGCGTCAATGAAGACCAGCCACCGATTTGGCCGCTGTTTTGGTAACGGCACTGAAGAGACAGTTTCTCCGGCACCGATGGCGGGCTTGACCTCTATTGGCGGTTTTACTCTGGGTTTTGGCACAGGCGGGGTAACGATAGCGGCAACAGCCTGGGTCCCACCCACATCACCGCCTACATCACCACCAAATTGGATGGGTTTGCTGTCGCGCAAAGCCTTGGCAGCAACCTGAAATGCCGTTTTTCCGCTATCCCGCATATCAATGACAAGACGGTGCCCGCCGGAATGCGGGGGAAGAGCAAACGCCCGAAAGGGTGCAGATGGCCCATCAAGTACCAGAACGAGACGTCCAATTTCTGGCTCGGGATGACCGAAACGGTAACCGACGACAGGCGATTTGTTGAGCGCCCCGCTCGCTGGCAACCCTTCAACCAGCCAATCGGTTCCCGGCATGTCGATAACCAGACGATACGGATCGTTCAGAAGCCCCATTTTGACAATTGCCGGCTTTTGCGTCTCGACCACAAGTCGCAACGCCGCCTCATCATCAACCATCACCGACCCAAGGCGCAATGCTGTCACAGAATTATCCGCGGCCATCGCCTGACCACCGGCACCCAAAAGAAAAAACACCAGCGGCAACAGCATAAAATGCCGGAAAAGGCCCGAGAACAGTTTGATTTGGCGATGTAGCGACATGATCATCCCGACTGCCATTCCTGCGCTATTTATCGGCATTAGCCCCGACAAAATCAAGCCACCTGTTTGCTGCGCGCAAATGATCTGCCCGATAGTTTTTTTCAACTATCATTCACTTTCATTTTTATCTTTATTGGCATTTTGGTTTAACACTGTATATATTCAGGTCAGCATTATTGCACCATTTCGATATCGGTGGCAGGCCGAGGACTCCTTCCCGCCAGAACCGCGATGTCCAAAGGACGGTGGATTGATGCTTTGGAATTACCCGTTGGGTGGTTCGCTCTCGGCAGTTAGGCCAGACGGAAACTCCGTCCCGCGACTGCGTTCAAAAAACACGAGACGAAACCCGGCGACAAATGAATGAAACCAGAACACCGGACTATGTCATGACCTACGATCCAAGAGATTCCCAGCTACGGCCCGCATCAAGCGGCGCAGCCGTTGCTGGACGCGTCATGCACTGGGTACCGGGCTCGCAATACCCGCCGAAGCCATGTCACATGACCTTCACAGGTTGTCGAACATATTCGGCTGGAGAAAGAACTCACTATGACAAAGAGATTGCTGATAGATGCACGACAACCCGAAGAAACACGGGTCGTACTGCTAAGTGGAACGCGCATTGAAGATTTCGACTACGAGGCGGAAAACCGCAAACAATTAAAGGGCAATGTCTATCTTGCCAGGGTTACCCGGGTCGAACCATCGCTTCAGGCTGCCTTCGTTGAATATGGTGGCAATCGCCAGGGCTTCCTTGCCTTCAGCGAAATCCATCCGGATTATTACCGCATTCCAGTAGAAGATCGCGAAGCCCTGATTGAGGCTGAGCTTGCCGAAACACAGGATGAGGACGCCGAGGGCGAAGCCGAAGACGCACCCGAAACGCTTGGCGGTGATGGCCCGGATGAGGAAGATATTCGTCCGCGCCGCCATGTCCGTAAATACAAAATACAGGAAGTGATTTCCCGCAAGCAGATCATGCTTGTGCAAGTCGTCAAGGAAGAGCGCGGCAACAAAGGCGCGGCGCTGACCACCTATCTGTCCTTGGCGGGGCGCTATTGCGTGCTGATGCCAAATTCCAGCCGTGGTGGCGGTGTCAGCCGCAAAATCACCAATGTTGCTGACCGCAAGCGCCTGAAAACAGTGGTCGGCGGCCTTGATGTTCCAAAGGGTATGGCGGTGATTGTGCGTACAGCCGGTGCCAAACGGACCAAAACCGAAATCGCCCGAGATTATGCCTATCTGTCAAAATTATGGGACGATATCCGCAGCCGGACACTTGAATCGCAAGCGCCATCGGTGATCCATGAAGAAGGTGATTTGATCAAGCGCTCGATCCGCGACCTTTATACCAGTGAGGTTGACGAAATCCTCGTTGAAGGCGAGGAGGCCTACAAGACGGCACGAAATCAGATGAAAATGCTGATCCCGAGCCACATCAAGAAGGTCAAAAAATACGATGACGAGCAGCCGGTATTTCAGCGCTATGGCGCCGAAAGCCAGATGGACACGATCCACAGCCCACAGGTGACACTGAAATCGGGCGGCTATCTGGTGATCAATCAAACCGAAGCGCTGGTCGCTGTCGATGTCAATTCCGGTCGCTCAACGCGCGAGAGAAACATCGAAGAAACGGCGCTGAAGACCAACCTTGAGGCAGCGGAGGAACTCGCGCGTCAGCTTCGCCTTCGCGATCTTTCGGGCCTGATTGTCGTTGATTTCATCGATATGGAAGAAAGCCGTAACCAGCATGCGGTTGAACGGCGGATGAAAGAAGCCATGCGCAATGACAGGGCGCGTATCCAGATTGGCTCAATCAGCCACTTTGGCCTTCTGGAAATGTCGCGTCAGCGCCTGCGGTTGAGCTTCAATGAGTCAATCAGCAACATTTGCCCGCATTGCGAGGGCACTGGCCGGGTGCGGTCAATTGAGACGGCAGCCATGCAGATGCTCCGGATCATCGAGGATGAAGCGCAAAAGGGCAAGATGGATGAATTGCATGTCACCATGCATCGTGACGTGGCCCTGTTCATCTTGAACCACAAGCGCGGCGTTCTTGCCGAGTTGGAAAACCGCTATGGTCTGCAGATTATCCTGCTGTCAGATGACAGTCTGATTGCGCCCGACTGCAAGGTTGAACGCGTTGGCTGGCAAGGCAAGAAACAGCAACCCTCGAACAATAATCGCCGGCAAAAGAACGCCGAGGTTGAAGCCAGCGATGACGAGGATCGGGATGAGCCAAGCCCGGAGGGAGAAGAGCCGCACGCCGAGGACGATCAACCACGGCGCCGCAAACGCGGTAGACGCGGTGGTAGACGGCGGCGGCGGCGCGGTGGCGAGAACGCCGAGTCACAGAATGACGCACAGAATAACGCCGGTGAGGACTCTGCTGTTGCCGCTAATGCCAGTGATGCCGCAGCTGATGATGAAAACGGCGTGAACGCAGTGG
Organism: Alphaproteobacteria bacterium; assembly: GCA_038147495.1. Classification (GTDB taxonomy): domain Bacteria; phylum Pseudomonadota; class Alphaproteobacteria; order Puniceispirillales; family Puniceispirillaceae; genus MED-G116. The sequence continues at coordinate 18,314 of JAYQTT010000009.1, forward strand.
CAGCTGTGAATGATGATGCCGCGCCTGAAAAGCCGAAAAAGGCCAGCCGTGGCGGCCGTGGCAGACGCAAAGTTGTAAAAGAAGAAAACGCAACCGATGCGGCAACAGCTGAACAGGCATCTGATGACGCTGATACAGCCACGGCAAATGCCGATGACACCAGCAAGCCAAAACGGCGCACGCGTAAAAAGGCTACGGCAGAAAAAGCTGAAGCCGGGTCGCCAGCATCCGTAGCAGAGGCGTCGCCAGAGACGGACGCCAACGCCCCGGAACAGACGACCATGCGCCAGAGGGCGCCAGATAACAGGGCGTCAGATAACAGCGAGCAAGACGAAAGCGAGTCCGGAGACAAGCCGAAACGCGCTCGCAAAAAAGCGGCGAAAAAGGCTGGCGGCGCAAAAGGCAAAACAAGTGGCAAGAAAGCTGCTGCAAAAAAGGGTGCCACCGCCAAAAAGCAAGCACCGGAAGCAGCTGATGCTGGTGCCGCCGCCGAAAGTCCAAAAGAGGATGCCACACCGTCCAGCGCCCGTGCGCCAATCAGCTCTGCGCCACAGGACGTGATTGAAGTTGGCGCGTCAAATCCCGAGACGCGCAAACGGGGATGGTGGAGCCGCGACTAGTCGGCTTGCGTTTCTGGTCGGTTCGCCTTTCTGGCCGGTTCGCCTTTGATTAAAAATCAAACTGGCCTAGAGCCCGCGAAGATAATTTGGAAGCCAGCTGTTGATACGACGGCTGGCTTCTTTCATATCTTCGGTGCTGCCGGCATATGACATGCGCAGGTGACGGTCACCCTGTTCCTGATCAAAATCGACACCTGCAGTGCAGGCAACATGCGCCTCACGCAACAAATCATTAGCAAACTTCAAAGAATCCAATGGCTTATTGGTCAATTGTGAAATATCTGCATAGATGTAAAAAGCGCCATCTGCTGGTGCCATCTCACCCAGAAATTCAGCTGGCAGATCGCGCAAAAGAACATCTCTGTTTTCACGATAGCGCACAACATTTTGATCCAACGCCGCGTAATCATCAAAGGCCGCCAGCGCGCCTTCCTGCATCGGACGGGCCGGACCAATATAGAGGTTTTGCGCAAGCCGTTCGGTGATTTCGACAAGGTCGTCCGGCAGAACCACCCAGCCCAGCCGCCATCCGGTCATACAGAAATATTTGGAAAATGAATTGACCACGATGACACTGTCACTGTGCAAATAGGCTGAAGTTGGCCGGGCACCAAAGGTCAAGCCATGATAGATTTCATCCATAATCAGCCGCACGCCATTCTCATGACACCAGCGACTGATCGACATCACCTCGTCATCACGCATCAATACCCCTGTCGGGTTGGCCGGACTGGCCAGCAACAGACCATCTGGTAAAGCCCCCTGCTCTGCAAGCGTCTCAAGGCGCGGAACCCACCCTTCACCAGCACGCGCCGGCAACAGCACCGGTTCAAGACCAAGCGCCGTCATCAGATTGCGATATGCCGGATAGCCGGGGTTGGCGAGGGCAATTCGATCACCCGCATCAAACGCCGCCAGAAAAGCCAGCGCAAAGCCAAGAGACGAGCCCAAGGTAACGGCGATCCGCTGGGGATCCGGGCGGCGGCCGTACCAATCCTGATAATGTGCGGCGATGCGCTGGCGTAACACCATCTCGCCAAAAGCCGTCGAATACCCATGTGTGTTGGTGCGACCAAGCGCGTTGGTCAACGCGCTGAGGACACCCGCAGGAGGCGGTGTTGATGGCTGACCAACCTCAAGATGCACCAGATCAGCGCCTTTTGCCTCGAGCTCGCGCGTGGCATTCATCATTTCCATGGCCAAAAATGCGGGGATACGATCATTTTTCGATATTTTCAAAGTCATCGCCCGCGCGTCTCCATGATCGCCGCAAAACATCTCAAAAAATAGCCTGCCCGTTGGCTCTTCACGCCGCGGTGTAGCAAAACCGGGGCAAAATTGCCATAACTCAACCACAATAGCGTGCTATTAAGACAAAAGTCGGCTTATTTCATATGGTGGCAGGATTATTGGTTCATGCTATCAGTCGGCAGGAGCGGGATGTGATTATATCAAACATATTTTCAAATGACTCTGGCCACAGCGCGGGCAACAATTGGCGGCGCCTGCTGGCGGCCATGTGCCTGTTGCTGATCAGTTTGTTTACCAGCATTGCTCCGGCACAAGCGAATTTGATCCGTGATACAGAGCTTGAAAGCCTTCTGGAAAAAATGATCGCACCGCTTGAGGCTGTCGCTGGCTATACGCCGGGGACGATCAAAATCCGCATCATTCTGGACGATCAGATAAATGCCTTTGTGCGAAATGAGCAGATGATATACGTCCATTCCGGCCTGCTTGTCGAAGGCGAAGGCCCGTTGCAGTTCCTTGGCGTCATGGCGCATGAAATTGCCCATATCAAAGCTGGCCATGTCCAGCGCATTGAAGAAGATGTCAATCAGGCCAATACCGTTGCCGCACTTGCCGGTCTTGCCGCGGCGGCAGCGGCGGCGGGTGGGCATGGTGAGGCGGCGACAGGCTTGCTTCTGGGCGGCACTGACCGCGCCAACCGTAATCTTTTATCCTCTGTGCGGCGCAACGAATCTGCGGCCGATGAGATCGGGCTGAATTTGCTTGATGATGCGGGCATTTCGGCAACCGGGCTGCGCGATATGATGGCGCGCCTGAGCCGGCAGCGCGCCCTGCCTTCGTCACGGCAATCGGAATATTACCGGACACACCCCGGGGCCGCACAACGTCTGCAGACATATCAGGACCACGTCAACAACTCGCCGCACAGTGACACTCCGGTTGCGGCTGAATCCAACCGTGATTTTGCGCGCGCATGGGCCAAGATCTATGCGTGGACAGAGCGCCCACAGACAGTTCTTGCAAACAAGGACTCAAATCTTGATCCAGATTTGCTGACTTATGCCCATGCTATAGCCGGCTTTCGGCGCGGCGATTTGAAACGCGCATTTGCGCAGATTAACGCGCTCACAGATGCTCATCCTGACGATCCATTCTTTCATGAGTTTCGCGGTGACATACTGATGTCCATGGCAAATCCAAGGCAGGCCGCTGAAGCCTATGAAGCGGCCATTGCCCTGCGGCCTGAAAGCCCACAGATTCTGCTTTTGCTCGGGCGGGCCCTGATTGCGGCCAATGACAAATCGCTGTTGCCACGCGCCATCGAGGTGCTGTCCCATGCCCGTGATCTGGAACCTGATTGGTCGATTCTGCATCGCCAGCTTGGAATCGCCTACGGCAAAGCAGGGCAAATCGGTTATGCTGATATAAGCCTTGCCGAAGAAGCCATTCTGACTGGTGACACTGTCCGCGCTGTTCAGCTTGCAAAACGGACAATCGATCGAAACGACATCCCCGACACGATACGCAACCGCGCCAATGATATTATCTTCCGCTACGACAACAGAAACTGAGGATAAGAAACATGTGGCACCGGCAATGTGCGGCAATTCTCTTGCTAGGCAAAACAGGGTACGATTGCTATAAACCGGGGCCGTTAGCAAAAAAAGACTGTGGCAGTCTTTGACCGGCCAAGGAGATTGCGAATGATTATGTTATCAAAAATCCTGAACATCCGTGAATTCAGCCGAATTCTGGCGGTTTTGGGCACGTTGATGCTTGTGATCTCACCGGCCAAAGCCGATCTCGACAGCGCGGACAAAGCCGAGCTCGATGCGATGATCCGTGCGTACATTCAGGACAACCCAGAAATTATCCGCGATGCTCTTCGTGATCTGGCCGCGCGTGAAGAGGCCGAGCAGACACGCGCTGCACTCGCGTTTCTTGCTCTGTCTGACGGTGACCCCGTGCTTGGCAATCCGGATGGCAAGCTGACCATCTATGAATTCAGTGACTATAATTGCGGCTATTGCAAACGGGTATTTGGCGCCGTTCAAAAGGTTCTTGCCGACGATGACGACATCCGTTTTGTCGTCAAAGAATTCCCGATACTGGCGCAATCATCGGTACTGGCGGCATCCGCCGCGATTGCCGCACAGGCACAAGGCGTTTTTCCGGACTATCATGTCACCATGATGACCAATCCGGGCGCGATTTCGATGGAAACGGTCCTGCAGGCAGCCAAAGATGCCGGGGCCGATCTTGACAGGCTGCAACGCGACATGCGCAGCCCCGAGGTCAACGCGATCATTAACCGTACACGGCAAGCCGCAGACCAACTGAGAATTTCCGGAACACCCGGTTTCGTGATTGGTTCAACTATTGTTCCCGGCGCCATCAGCGAGGACGAATTGCGCCGATTGATCGCAGAAGCCCGGGCGCAAAATGGCTAAGCATAGACGCAACTCCTGAGGGAGTTGTTTAACCGCCAAACAAGGTGATAGAGTGGCAGACATGGCTGGTAAGACCAAAATTCTTGTGGTGAACGGACCCAATCTCAACATGCTTGGGATGCGGGAACCTGATACCTATGGGGCATTGACCCTTGATGCAATCGAAGCGAAATGCCGCGCGCAGTGCGAGCGACATGGCTTTGAGATGGCTTGGATGCAATCCAATTCAGAGGCCGTCCTTATTGACACCATTCAACAGGGCTGCGGTCAATATGACTGGATCATCGTCAATGGTGCCGGCCTGACCCACACATCAGTCGCCTTGCGGGACGCGCTGGCGTTGTTCCCGGGGGAGGTGATTGAGGTGCATCTATCCAATATCCATGCACGCGAGACATTCCGGCACACATCGCTTATCACCGCAATTGCCAAAGGCGCGATCATTGGCTTCGGTGCGGCGTCTTATATTGCCGCCATAACCGCCATCGCCGAGACGCAAGAGGAAGCATAAAAAACATGGCAAAAACACCAAAAAAAGCCGCAGACAGTGAAACCACTCTGGTAAAGGCGCTTGCCGATATCCTTGCCGAGGCAGAATTGACCGCGCTTGAATATGAGACGGATGACGTATCAATCCGCTTGTCTCGCGAAACAACGATTGTTCAAGGCGCCGCTGTCGCGCCTGTTGCACCGGTTGCGGCCCCCGCCGCCCCGGCGACAGCTGCCCCTGCGCCAAGTGCCGGAAGCGCACCGGCTGAAGCAAGTGCTGATCTCTCAAACCATCCGGGCGCCGTTGCCTCGCCGATGGTTGGCACCGTTTATACAGCACCAGAGCCGGGCGCCGATCCTTTTGTAAGCGAGGGTGCGACGGTCAAAAAAGGCCAGACATTGTTGATTGTCGAGGCGATGAAGGTGATGAACCCGATTACCGCCCCAAGCAATGGCACAGTCCAGAAGATTTTGGTGACAAACGGCCAGCCAATCGAATTTGGCGAAATATTGGTTGTGATTGAGTAATGTTTAACAAGATTCTAATCGCCAACCGGGGGGACGTGGCGCTCCGTGTGCTGCGGGCCTGCAAGGAAATGGGCATCCCCAGCGTTGTCGTTCATTCGACCGCAGATGTTGACTCGATGCCTGTTCGGCTTGCCGATGAGTCAGTCTGTATTGGCCCGCCCAGCAGCGCCGATTCATACCTCAACATACCGGCGATCCTTACCGCGGCCAGCATAACTGGCGCCGATGCGATACATCCCGGTGTCGGCTTTTTGTCGGAAAACGCCGACTTTGCAGAAATTGTAAAAGCACACGGGCTGACATTTATCGGTCCTGACATCAGCCACATCCGGTCAATGGGTGACAAGGTTGAGGCAAAGATTACCGCGGCAGAAGCCGGACTGCCACTGGTGCCGGGATCACCCGGCGCGGTCGCAACGCTGGCAGAAGCTGAAAAGCTTGGCAAAGACATTGGCTATCCGCTGCTTGTGAAAGCGGCGTCCGGTGGCGGTGGTCGCGGAATGAAAGTTGCTGAAACGGCGGCCGATCTTGCCGAGGCCTTCAGTTCGGCACGTTCCGAAGCAAAAGCCGCCTTTGGTGACGACACAGTTTATCTTGAGCGCTATCTCGGCCGACCACGCCATATTGAGGTTCAGGTGATCGGCGACTCGCATGGCAATGTTGTGCATCTGGGTGAGCGCGAATGTTCAGTCCAGCGGCGCCATCAAAAGCTTTTTGAGGAAGCCCCCTCGCCCGCGCTCACTCCTGAAGAACGCGCCAAAATTGGTGGCATCGCCGCCGAAGCCACGCGCCGCATGGGCTATCTCGGCGTTGGCACAATGGAATTCCTTTATGAGGATGGTCAGTTCTTTTTCATTGAAATGAACACCCGCCTGCAGGTTGAACATCCGATTACAGAGGCGATCACCGGCGTCGATCTGGTGCGCGAACAAATCCGCATTGCCGCTGGCGAACCGCTCTCCTTTACGCAGGACGATGTCACATTCAATGGCCATGCCATCGAGTGTCGCATCAATGCAGAACATCCCGAGACCTTTATGCCCACACCGGGCAAGGTCAGCGCGTTTCATGCGGCAGGCGGACCGGGTGTTCGGGTCGAATCCTGCCTGTATTCCGGCTATTCTGTGCCACCCCATTATGACAGCCTGATTGCCAAGCTGATTGTTCATGGGGACGATCGTGAGCATTGCCTGCGCCGCCTCAAACGCGCCATACAGGAATTCATCGTTGAGCCGATTCCAACAACTCTGGCCCTGCATGCCCGATTGGTAGATGCGGACGCCATCAAGGATGGCAGTTATGACATTCGTTGGCTTGAGGAAAAATTCCTGGCTGACGACTAGCCATTCGGTTGTGCTGATCACACAGAGAGCCCAATGGTCGCGCTCCCTTCAAGCGGGTTCATGCGGCAGGCAGAAATGAACGAGCAAGATGCCCACACGTTATGCATTCTCGCCCGAAACGCTGATCAAAGCTTACACACTCGGCGTGTTTCCCATGGCCGAAAGTGCCGACAGCACCGCAATCAACTTCTATGATCCGGAAAGCCGCGCGCTGATCCCGTTGAATGTTGCCGACAAAAGCCGACCACATTTTCATGTGCCCCGGCGTCTTCGGCGGACAATCCGGCAGCGCCGCCTTACCGTTACGATTGATCGTAATTTCCCAGCGGTGATTGCAGAATGCGCTGCACCGCGACCTGAACGCCGGGATACATGGATCAACAAGGACATAAAGAAACTCTATATTGCCCTGCACAAGCTTGGCTTTGCCCACTCGATAGAGGTCTGGGAAGAAGACCGGCTGGTCGGCGGGCTTTATGGCGTCGCAATAAGGGCCGCTTTTTTTGGTGAGTCGATGTTCTCGCGAGTAAGTGATGCCTCAAAGATTGCCCTTGTTCATTTGGTGGCGCGTCTTCGAAGCGGTGGCTTCACATTGCTCGATGCCCAATTCACCAACGAACATTTGCGGCAATTTGGTATTTTTGAGCTGCCGCGCGATCAATTTCAGGCGCGCCTTGCCACGGCGCTGGCCACACATGCCGATCTGATGCTGGCCAAGGGTGATGATGAAATGGTGGCTGAACTTCTTGAAGCGATGTCAGATGTGAAAAACAGCTGATGACCTTTACAGCAAGATGATCACTCGGCAAGACAATCGATCAGGGTGATGTCAAACACCGGATGTTCCAGCGCCGACAGAGCCGGGCTGGATGAAAAAACCCATCCGGAAAAAACCCGCCGCCGCGGCAGGCTGGCGTCATGCCCCTGATCATAAACTTCCAGAAATGCCACATTCTCCGGCGGTTCTTCCGGCGGACGAAAGGCACAGCGCTGCACAGTGATTTCCAGTGTGCCAAAACGAATCGGCATCCCAATGGTCGCGGTCAATGTGGAAATACGGGCGGTAATTTTATCCAGTGCCTGCAGCTGGGCTTTGCTGCCATCGATCCAGCTGGCCATCGCCTGGCTCGCGCCAAACACAAGCAGGGCCAGCCCGACAACCAGACATCGCAACATGCGCTTATTGTGCATCAGACGACGAGAACACAGCCTTTCCAAGCAGATCAGTCAGGCTCACAGCATCACGCGTATCATAAATGACATCGCCAGCCGCAAGCATGGTCGCGTCCGCGCCGGGCATCAATTCGAGGTAATTGCCACCGAGCAGAGATGCTGATGTGATCCGGGCACTGCTGTCAGCAGGGACCTCAATCGCCGGGTCCAACATAATGGTGATACGCGCCGCATATGTGACGGGGTCAAGCTCTTCACTGACAATCCGTCCAACCTTGATGCCGGAAATCCGCACATCATCACCCGGCGACAAACCACCGGTTGATCCGAATTCGGCCGAAATCTCATAGCCGTTACTTGCACCAAGATCGGCCGCTTCGTAGGCGAGTGATGTAAAACCGGCGGCAGCAAGCAGAACGACGGCACCCATCACAATTTCAAGTGTGTTTCTTTGCATTGTTCCCCCTGTCAACCAAGTAAGGTGTCAACCAAGTAAGGTGTCAAACTCGTAGAGTGTCAGCCTCGTAAAGTGTGAGCGTTAAGAGAAAGCCCCTCGCGGCACCCTCGATTCACAATTATCTCAGGACGGCGACCATGGCTCATAATCGCCGGTGGCGGCCTGTCTCTTACCGCCTCTCAGCAGATGCCCCGCAGGTCTGTAAGCAAATTTCGTCCCGGTCAGATTAGGCAAATGTTGTTTTTGCCACTGATGCTTCGGGTAGCCCTCGGCTGGTGGCGGCGATTCTTCGGTATGATGCAGCCAGCCATGCCAGTCAGCAGGCACTTTTGAAGCTTCAACAACGCCATTATATCTGACATAGCGGCGCGGTGGCTTGCCCGGACGCGCTTTTCTCTCTTCATAATACCTATTGCCATGCTCATCACACCCGACATAACGGGATTTGAGCTTCAACGACAACAACGTAACCAGATCCATCTATTTTGCCCCTGCTATCTATGACGGCTTTCTTGCAATGACCGGACAGCGCGCCATATGCCGACCAGCGTCGGCGCCTAAAACTTGCCGCCACTATATGCCGAGACATCATGTTACGTCCAGCGCGAAGCGCATCGAACAAGCCGACAAAGCGGGCCGGCACAGAGCAGATAAACCAACCTCGCCAAGTCTCCTTGGCATCGAAACAGAGCACGAGAACAAGCCAGCCGTTGCTCACCGCCAATTACCGCCGCATACCCGGCCAGCAATTTTCCAAGATCGGAAAAAATCATGGCAAAATTACGTTTTTTTTTAGATTGCCTATTGTCCCGCCACATCAACATCATGTAGGTTATATCCGAAGGACACGCTAAATCTAGTGATTTCCGGCTAAGTATCAGATTAAACGACAGATAATGTAAAAGAACCACATCACACAAAATGTGGTCATGAGATAAGAGTCAGAGGAATAGCCCATGCGCTTTGAGAGACGGTTCACCACTGCTGGTCAAGACCCATATGCCGATATTGAATTTAGACTGGCCACCAGTGAAATCCGGAATCCGGATGGAACCATTGTGTTTCAAGCTGAAAATGTCGAAGTGCCCGCGCAATTTTCGCAAGTAGCAACAGATATTCTTGCGCAGAAATATTTCCGTAAGGCGGGTGTGCCACGGGTATTGAAACGCGTTGAAGAATCGTCTGTGCCGTCTTGGCTGTGGCGCTCTGTTGCTGACGAAAAAGCATTGGCTGACCTGCTTGATGATGAGCAGACAACAGGCGAAACTTCAGCCAAGCAGGTCTTTAACCGGCTCGCCGGCACATGGACATATTGGGGCTGGAAAGGCGGCTATTTCTCCAGCGAAGCGGACGCTCTGACATATCATGATGAGATGTGTTACATGCTGGCGATGCAGATGGCCGCACCGAACTCGCCACAATGGTTCAACACCGGCATTCATTGGGCCTATGGTGTCGACGGGCCAAGCCAGGGGCATTATTACGTCGATTTCAAAACCGGCAAGCTGACTAAATCGGCCAGCGCCTATGAGCATCCACAGCCGCATGCCTGCTTCATCCAGTCGGTGAATGATGATCTGGTCAATGAAGGCGGCATCATGGATCTGTGGGTCCGTGAGGCGCGTTTGTTCAAATATGGCTCAGGCACCGGCTCCAACTTCAGCCGCCTTCGTGGTGGTGGCGAGAGCCTGTCGGGTGGCGGCAAATCATCCGGCCTGATGAGCTTTCTGCGGATCGGCGACAGGGCTGCGGGCGCAATCAAATCAGGCGGCACAACACGCCGTGCCGCAAAAATGGTCACTGTCGATGTCGACCATCCCGATATTGAGGAATATGTAGACTGGAAAGTTGTCGAGGAGCAAAAGGTTGCCGCATTGGTTGCCGGCTCGAAGCTTGCCCAGAAACATATGGGCGAAGTCATGGCGGCCTGTCAGATCACCGAAGGCCTCAAGGATGATGAGCGCTTTGACCCACGCGCCAACAAGAGCCTGAAAAAGGCAATCTTGGCCGCGCGCAAGGCAATGATCCCGGAAAACTATGTACAGCGTGTGATCCAGTTCGCCAAACAGGGCTACACCGAGATCGAGTTCAAGACATACGACACCGATTGGGACTCAGAAGCATATCTGACAGTCGCTGGACAGAATTCAAACAATTCGGTCCGCGTCAGCAATGAATTTCTTCAGGCGGTTCTGGACAAGGGCGACTGGGAATTGATCAAGCGGCGTGACAACAGCGTTGCCAGCCGGATCAAAGCAGCTGATTTGTGGGAAAAAATTGCCTATGCCGCATGGGCTTGCGCCGATCCGGGCCTGCAATATGACACCACCATCAACGAATGGCACACCTGCCCTGAGGGTGGTCGCATCAACGCCTCAAACCCATGTTCGGAATATATGTTCCTTGACGATACAGCGTGTAACCTGGCATCGCTGAACCTCATGCAGTTCCGTCATGATGATGGCAGTTTCGACATCGAATCATTCGAGCATGCCTGTCGTCTATGGACACTGACTCTTGAGATTTCCGTTTTGATGGCGCAGTTCCCGTCAAAGGAAATCGCCGAACTGTCATACGAATACCGCACGCTCGGCCTTGGCTTTGCGAATATTGGCGGTTTGCTGATGGCACAGGGCCATTCATATGACAGCGATGAAGGGCGGGCAATCTGTGCCGCCATCACCGCGATCATGACCGGCGTCTCTTATTCGACATCTGCCGAAGTGGCCAGCGAGGTTGGCGCTTTCCCACAGTTCGAAAAGAACAGAAAGCACATGCTTCGGGTAATGAAAAACCATCGGCTGGCGGCGCATGGCAAATCCAGTGGCTATAAGGGATTGAGCATTCTTCCTGTGCCGCTGGACGCGAACGCATGCCCAAATCCAGCGCTGGTAACAGCGGCAAAGGCGGCATGGGATAACGCCGTCAAGCTGGGTGAGGCCCATGGTTATCGTAATGCGCAGGCAACGGTGATCGCCCCGACCGGCACCATTGGACTGGTCATGGATTGTGACACAACCGGCATCGAGCCTGACTTTGCCATCGTGAAATTCAAGAAGCTTGCCGGTGGCGGTTACTTTAAAATCATCAACCGTGTTGTGCCTGAAGCACTGGCAAACATGGGCTATGAGCAGTCACAGATCGAGGACATCATCAAATATGCTGTCGGTCATGGCAGCCTGAACAGCTGTCAGGCCATTTCAGTGAGCGCGCTGAAAGACAAAGGCTTTGGTGATGCCGAGCTGGCCAAGCTGGAATCGGCTTTGACCAGCGCGTTTGATGTGAAGTTCGCATTCAACCGCTACACTCTTGGTGATGAATTCTGCAAGGAAACACTTGGCTTCACCGATGAGCAGCTGAATGATTTCAGTTTCAACATGCTCGAAGCGTTGGGCTTTGAAAAAGATGCCGTTGAGGCCGCCAACATCCATGTGTGTGGATCAATGACGCTCGAAGGCGCACCACACCTCAAGGATGAGCACCTGCCGGTGTTTGATTGCGCCAATGTGTGTGGCCGCCTCGGCAAACGCTTTTTGTCAGTCGACAGCCACATCACCATGATGGCAGCGGCTCAGCCGTTCATCTCGGGTGCGATTTCAAAGACGATCAACATGCCAAACAGCGCCACCGTGGCAGAATGTGGCGAGGCCTATATGTCATCATGGCGCCTTGGACTGAAAGCCAACGCGCTGTATCGTGACGGCTCAAAACTCAGCCAGCCTTTGTCTTCCGGCCTTGTTGACGATATCGAGGAAGATGATGACACCGTTGAGGCACTGGCGACTCCTGTTGCTGCTGCCGCGCCACAAGTTATCGAGAAAGTGGTTGAGCGCATCGTGCGTGCCGAGCGGGAGAAGCTGCCACATCGCCGCAAGGGATATACCCAGAAGGCCACTGTTGGCGGTCACAAGGTTTATCTGCGGACAGGTGAATATGAAGATGGCCGCATCGGTGAGGTGTTTATCGACATGCACAAGGAAGGCGCCGCTTTCCGCTCGTTGATGAACAATTTCGCCATCGCCGTGTCCATCGGCTTGCAATATGGCGTGCCTCTCGAAGAATATGTCGAGGCATTCACATTCACGCGCTTTGAGCCACAAGGCATTGTAACCGGGAACGATGCGATCAAGATGTCGACATCAATCCTTGACTACACCTTCCGCGAACTGGCGATCTCATATCTTGACCGGCATGACCTCGGACATGTGGACGCCGATGATCTTGATGTAACCACGACCGGACTTGGCGACAACCAGTCTGATCTGGTCAACAAAGTCACCAGCCGTGGTTTCATCCGCAAGCAGGGCCTTGTCGTCTATTCAAATGATGGCGCGGCAACAGCCACCGCCCTTGCGACAAACAGCGAGACAGTGGCGGCGCCTATGGCTGAAACATCGTTGGCAACAACGACCGTGACATCGACCCCAGCTTCGACTGTCAGCAAAGTTGAGACGGTCGCGAGAACAAGCACGGCAAGCGATGAAACAGCGACCCGCGTTCAACAGGCCCGGATGCAGGGCTATGAAGGCGAAGCCTGCCCAGAATGTCAGAATTTCACCCTGGTGCGTAACGGCACCTGCCTCAAATGCAACACATGCGGAGGCACCACAGGGTGCAGCTAGGCTCTCCCTGCAGAGCAACCTGCAGAACTAGCCCCGCACTTCGGTGCGGGGCTTTTTTCTTCTGATCGCAACGCTCATCCACAACATGTGCCAGCGCCTAGATGACGTCTGGAACCAGTGATTCCACAAACGCGGCCATTTCTTCAGCGGACGCTTCATAAACAACCTCTGGTACTTTAAATTTCACCGGAGTGGTATCCTGCGATCCAAAATTAAACGCCTTCAGCCGTGCCGGAACAGGCGCATCATCGGCTGGGCGGACAACCGCGATTGACCGCTCAACAATCGGCGCTGTGCCAGCCTGTTGGGCTGTGCTTGGATCCAAGCTGACATCAGCATGAACCATGGCACTAACAGGTGCAATGTCACCGACTGGACCGTCCGGGGCACGTGCGCCGGCGTCACTTGAGCTCTGATGCAGGGGCACCACTTCCGGTGCCACAAATTTGACTGGTGCGGTATCCTGCGATGCAAAATTAATAACTTCCGACTCAGCAGGAACGGCGGCGTCTTCGACCGGACGAACAACCGCAATTGACCGTTCAACAGTTGGCTCTGTGCCCTGTTCTGATGCGGCCGCGATGGTTTCTCTGGTTGCCGCCGTCTCCTCTTCGCTCACGCCATTTTGATCTTGTGATAGGGAGGATGGGTCGGCTTCCTCGGACTCGGTGGTTACGGTAATTTTTTCAACAACCAATTGTCCCGTCTCATTGTCCTTCAGGAACATCTTTGTTGCCTCATTGAAAAACAAATAACTGTACTAGGTAATGCTCATATCCCCTGTAGGACTGGACAATCTTGCTGTGGCAAATGGGAAAAGCTCATATCCATCCACGGGCGATTCAATATCTGGTGCTGTGGGTGTTGCTGCCTTCATGGTTTCCAGTCTCCTGATGTTTGCTTCATGGGTTTTGGAACATGCCAATAATGATCTGCACGCATGATCCAAAAGATCATTACCAGAAGCCCCCCAACAGACACGCCGGTCAATCGACAAAATGAATGATCACGCATTTGTAAAATAGATTTTAGATTTAATTAGCTAAAAACGGCCTGATGATTGAAGCTTTAGCACTGTTATTCTTGATAAAATTGTGACGGTTGCCTTTGGGCGAATCATCAAAAATCATGCTGTCCGTCCTGCGTTTATGCCAAAGACGCCATCTTTATTCTGCATGATCGGCGGCTTGGCTTGACCGCATAATCTGTGTTATGACCTGCCTCGTTAATTAAGCCCAAGTCGTTTCCTGAAAATGTGTGACATGCAGACAACGGCGACCTTCCAATTTTAAACCTGCCGCAACCAAAGCCATTGAAGGAGATCCCTGATGAGCAAAGTAGAAGCAAAACTCAATGAGATGGGGATCACCATTCCCGATGCACCCGCCCCAGCCGCCAATTATGTTCCTTTTGTCACCACTGGTAATCTGGTTTTCATTTCCGGGCAGGTTCCATTTGTTGATGGCAAGCTTCAGGTAACTGGCAGAATTGGGGAAAATGCCAGCGTTGAGGACGGCCATGCGCAGGCGCGCATCTGTGCCATCAATCTGATCGCGCAACTGAAAGTGGCTTGTGGCGGTGACCTTGACCGGGTCAAGCGCGTCGTAAAGCTCGGCGCTTTTGTCTCATCAGCCGATGATTTCAATGGCCAGCCCGGCGTGGTCAATGGCGCATCCGACCTGATGGTTGAAGCCTTTGGTGAGGCCGGCCGTCACGCCCGTTTCGCCGTTGGTACGAATGCGTTGCCACTCGGTTGCCTTGTCGAAATCGACGGTGTTTTCGAGATTGAGTAGCATTTTCGGCGCGCCAAGCGGCACGCCCTAAATTATCTGTTCAAATCGATGCCGGCCCCTTGCGGGGCCGGTTTTCTGTTGCCATCTTGCTTGCTATGGACGGTGATCAGTTTTCCCTTGAATTATGCGATGATATCAGCCGCGTTGGCGCAGCCGAATGGAACGCGCTTGCCGGTGATGAAAATCCTTTTGTGCGCCATTCTTTCCTCTACGCTCTTGAGGCAGGTCAAGCGGTCGGCGGTGACACGGGCTGGGAACCGGCGCATCTGTTGATGCGCAATGCCGAGAATGTGTTGGTGGCAGCCATGCCGGCCTATCTGAAGCACCATTCCTATGGGGAATATATCTTTGATCATAGCTGGGCCAACGCCTTCAATCAGGCAGGCGGTCAATATTATCCTAAACTGCTGAGTGCCATTCCCTTTACCCCGGCGACCGGTCCACGCTTTCTGACCGGGTCGGCCGACAATGCGCGGCAACCGCAAATCAGAAAGGCACTGGCAAATGGCCTTGCCGAATACGCCACCCGGCTGGACCTGTCATCCGCCCATATCAACTTCCTGCCCGAAGCGGATACAGATGACCTGCAGGACGAAGGATGGCTGATCCGTAGCAGTATTCAATTTCACTGGCATAATGACGGCTATGAGGATTTTGATGATTTCTTGCAAAGCCTGTCGTCACGAAAGCGCAAAAACATTCGAAAAGAGCGGCAATCCGTTACCGATGCGGGCGTGCGGATGCTGCAACTCACTGGCGATGCAATTGAAGCCCGTCATATTGACGCGTTTTACCGCTTCTATCTTTCAACGATAGACCGAAAATGGGGCGGCGCCTATCTGACACGCGAGGTGTTCGATATTCTGCACCAAACAATGGCTGACAAGATGCTGTTGGTGATGGCGGAATTTGACGGCCGCATCATTGGGGGGGCGCTCAACTTCATCGGTGCCGATGCGCTTTATGGGCGGAATTGGGGCGCCGATCTGGACATACCCAATTTGCATTTTGAAGCCTGCTATTATCAAGCGCTTGATTTCGCTATCGCTCACAAGCTACGCCGTGTTGAGGCGGGTGCACAGGGCTTCCATAAAGTGCAACGCGGATATCTGCCAGTGAAAACCTGGTCAGCGCATTGGATTGCACATGACGGCTTCAAACAGGCCATTGCGCGCTTTCTTCGGGCCGAAGAACGCGGCATCGATCAGGAAGCCAATCACATCAATCTTTACGCAAGTCCGTTTCGCAAAGCCCCACAGGACCAGACCTAGCCACGTTCTGGTGCGGGCAGTGCCGCACGCTTGCCCGGCAACGCCTTTTGTGGCGGCGGCTTGGCCGTTACCTCCAGGCCTTCGCCGGTGGCATCAACATCAACCAGGGCAAGCCCACCATTGGCAAGTTCGCCAAACAGCATCTTGTCGGCCAGCGGTTTCTTGATATGCTCCTGCACCACCCGGCTGAGAGGCCGCGCGCCATAATTGCGGTCATATCCGCGCTCGGCGAGCCAGTCTCGGGCAGCTTCGGTCAGCTCAATCTCGACATTGCGATCGGCAAGCTGGGCATCAAGCTGCATGATGAATTTATCGACAACAAGACGAATGACATCAATCTCCAGCGAGGCAAACGGAATGATCGCATCAAGGCGATTCCGGAATTCCGGACTGAACAGCTTTTCAATTGCCTCGACATCGGCACCCTCGCGGGTGTCGCGATTGAAGCCAATGGCCTTTTTCGATAGCTCCTGCGCACCGGCATTGGTGGTCATGATCAAAATTTCGTTACGGAAATCAACCGCCTTGCCATTATTGTCGGTCAGTTTGCCGTGATCCATGATCTGCAAGAGGATATTGAATAGGTCGGGATGGGCTTTTTCGATCTCATCAAGAAGCAAAACCGCATGCGGCGTCTGATCCACCGCATCGGTGAGCAAGCCTCCCTGATCAAAACCCACATATCCCGGAGGCGCACCGATCAGGCGCGACACGGTATGACGCTCCATATATTCAGACATATCATAGCGCAACAGCTTGATCCCAAGCGCTTCGGCAAGCTGGCGCGCGACTTCTGTTTTGCCAACGCCGGTCGGCCCCGAAAACAGATAGTTGCCAACAGGCTTTTCAGCCTCTCGCAAACCGGCTCTGGACAATTTGATTGCTGACGCCAAAGCCGCAATTGCTGCGTCCTGCCCGAACACCAGCCGCTTCAGATCATCTTCAAGCGAAGCCAGCACCGCCTTGTCATCACGGCTCACATGCTTGGAAGGTATCCGCGCCATAGTGGCGACAGTTGCCTCAATCTCACGCTGGCCGATGGTTTGTTTGCGCCGCGATTTAGGCAGCAGATTCTGGGCCGCTGCGGCCTCGTCAATGACGTCAATCGCCTTGTCCGGCAATTTCCTGTCATTGATATAGCGCGCCGACAAATCGACCGCCGTTTTTAGCGCCGCGCCCGTGAACCGGACGTTATGATGGCTTTCATAACGACTCTTCAGGCCGTTCAGGATTTTGATTGTGTCGGCAATTGTCGGCTCATTGATGTCAATCTTCTGGAACCGGCGAACAAGCGCACGGTCTTTCTCAAAATGCCCGCGATATTCCTTGTAGGTTGTAGACCCAATGCAGCGTAGCGTGCCTTCCTGCAACGCAGGCTTCAGCAGGTTGGACGCATCCATTGCCCCACCTGACGTTGCCCCTGCACCAATAACCGTGTGAATTTCATCGATGAACAGGATCGCATTCTCGTCATCTGACACCGCCTTCATCACAGCCTTCAGACGCTCTTCGAAATCTCCACGATAGCGTGTGCCGGCAAGCAACTGGCCCATATCAAGCGAATAGATGATCGCATTGGACAGAACATCCGGCACTTCACCATTGTGAATGCGGAGCGCCAGCCCCTCGGCAATGGCTGTTTTGCCGACACCGGGGTCACCCACATAAAGCGGGTTATTCTTTGTCCGCCGACACAGCACCTGAATGGTTCGATCAAGTTCACGGTCACGGCCGATCAACGGATCAATTCGCCCTGCTGCGGCCTTCGCGATGAGGTCAACGGCATACTGGCTCAGCGGATCGGTGCCTTCAGCCCCGGTCTCTGCGTTGTCTGTATCGGTGGTTTCCTCGGCACCACGGGCAACATTGCCATCGCTGCCATGGCTGATATAGGAGACCGCATCAAGGCGTGTCATGTTCAGTGATTTGAGAAACCACACGGCATGCGATTCACGCTCAGAGAATATCGACACAAGCACGTTCGCGCCGGTTGTCGCGTCACGACCTGACGATTGCGTGTGGATAAGCGCCCGCTGGATCACTCTTTGAAAGCTTGCGGTGGGCTGCACATCCAGATTATCAGCCTGACTGATAATTGAGTCCAGCTCAGTCTCGATATAGGCAAGCAGGCGTGCCCGCAATTCCTGAATATCGACACGGCACGCTGTCAGCACCTCAAGCGCGTCATTATCCTCGGTCAGGGCCAATAACAAATGCTCCAGCGTGGCGAATTCATGCGCCTGCTCTGTCGCGTTTGTCATCGCGCGTCTCAGTGTTTCCTCGAGCTCTCTGGACAGCATCACACTTATTCCTTTTCGAGTTGCAGTTGCAGCGGATGTTCGTTCTGGCGCGCATAGTCCATCACCTTGGTCGCCTTCGCCTCAGCGACCTCATAGCTATAGACCCCGCAGACGCCGACACCCCGCCTGTGAACATTCAACATGATAGCTGTCGCCTGGCTGCCGGACATATTGAAAAACTGCTGCAGCACATGCACAACAAATTCCATTGGCGTGTAGTCATCATTCATCATGAGGACTTTATACATTGACGGTTTTTTCGTCTTGGTGCGGCTATC
This sequence comes from Alphaproteobacteria bacterium, assembly GCA_038147495.1. Classification (GTDB taxonomy): domain Bacteria; phylum Pseudomonadota; class Alphaproteobacteria; order Puniceispirillales; family Puniceispirillaceae; genus MED-G116. Next base: position 36,889 of record JAYQTT010000009.1, read on the forward strand.
CAGCACAAGCTGCGACTGGCCGCCACGACCATCATCACCGTCTTTATCTGCGCTCAGCCTTTCAACGTCTTTCATCTTTCCCACAGCCCGTGCGGCTGCCTTCGAACCGGAACATGAACACTTGGTTTCTGTTTCACACATACCAGTGTTCATAATTTTTCCCTCAAGATCAACATCATCAATGATCACGACACCACCTGGAGCCATATTACTGTCAAAAAGGTAATTTATTATTAATTGATATTGGCATTCTTCTTGCGGGGATAAAGGGCATGCGACGAAAAAACTCCACAAGCGGCATTCCTCCAGCGACCGACATTACAGCTGGTGGCCCGATTCCCACTGGCGCCGATAGTTTGTGCATTTTTTCACCGGATAAAGCTGCACCAGATATGTTGAAACAACCGTTAAACACGCTATTGTGAAGATGAGATTGAATCACTGTCATACTTTATCCGTGGAGCAGCCGCGCGTGCGTTTTTCACCTCGCAACATCAGCACAGAGATGCGCTTCAGCAAAACCCCGGCGAACCGCACCGCGCGGGCAAAATTTATGATTTTGGCTGTGCTTGCCATGTTGGTAAGCACAATCTATGCGCCGCCGGTGATGGCGGCAAAATACGCCGCCATTGTGATCGAGGAACACAGCGGCAAGGTGCTGTTTTCCCGCAGTGCTGACAGCCCGCGGTATCCGGCATCGCTGACAAAAATCATGACGCTGTATCTGGTGTTTGAGGAATTGTCCTCTGGCCGTCTGGAGATGAATAGCCGGATCAAGGTATCCCGCCTTGCCGCCAGCCGGTCGCCCTCGAAGCTGCATCTTCGGCCCGGCCAGACGATCACTGTGAAGGACGCAATCTACGCGCTGGTCACAAAGTCGGCAAATGATGTTGCCACCGCCGTTGCCGAACATCTATCCGGCTCTGAGCGTGAATTTGCCAAACGAATGACGCGCAAGGCGCGGGCGCTTGGCATGAGCCGAACCACATTCCGCAACGCCTCGGGACTGCCCCACAGCAAGCAACGCAGCACGGCGCGCGACATGGCCCGTCTGGCAGTCGCGATGCGTCGGGATTTTCCGCAATATTACAATGTCTTCAGCGCCAAGAGTTTCAATTGGAAAGGCCAGAAATTCCGCAATCATAACAAGCTTCTGTCTGCCTATTCTGGCACTGACGGCATCAAGACAGGATATATCAACGCCTCTGGTTTCAACCTTGTTGCCTCGGTTGAACGGCGTGGCATCAGATTGATCGGCGTGGTTTTTGGCGGGCGAAGCGGTCGCACGCGCGACAAACATATGATGCAAATCCTCGATGCATCATTCAAACGCGCCAAACCTGCTGATCTTGGCACCCAAGTCGCCGGAGTCCGCGTGGTTCCGCAGCGAAAAACGACAATGCCGCCAACCAAGCTTCCGATAGCCCCGCCGCAACGGCCAAAAGTGCGGGCGAATGTCGATGTCAGCGTTGCCGATGCCAGCCCGACCTATCTGGAAGATGCACAGCCGGGATCCATCAAAAAGGATGATTTTGATACAATCTGGAGTGTCCAGATTGGCAGTTTCGCCCGCCGTGCAAATGCCCACAAAGCCGCCGCGCAGGCCCGCCGCGCCGCCGACAGCGTGCTTGGCCAGTCGCCCGCCCGCCTGACCCTCGTAACAAGGGGCGACATGCCGCTCTGGCGGGTGCGGTTCAATAATCTTGATGAGGATCAGGCACGATCAGCTTGCGCCGCGTTGTTTGCCAAGGGCCGGCCCTGTTTTGCCGTCTCCGAACAGATCAAACGCGCAGGCTAGTCACCGGACCTCTCCTTACGGGCAAATATGGCACATGTGCACCCCATGGCCAGCTGATATCAACCCTTGGATGCAGTAGAAATTTTTATTCCATCTCCGCCCATTTGGATGATGTCGTTCTCATCTTCCATGCAAACAAAACAAGTTTCGCGGGAGAGATCGACATACGCATATTGATCAGTGGCAGCATTGTAATATTGAATAATATCCCCATCCTGCCCCATCTTTTCGAAACCAAATAAGATTAGGCGCTCATGATCTTTTGTTTTGATCGATGCTGTGAGCATTAGGCATTGGCCAGCGAATGTGTCACGGTCTGCAGATGCGATATGGTCACACCGTTCTCAACATTTATTGTTTGAAAATCTGTCGCACGCCTGTGACGTATGTACAATCTCAGCGCAGAATCAGCCTTCTTTAACACTTCCTCTTCACTGTCACCGACAAAACAGAACTGCGGCTTATCATTGTGCAACACCAGATGATGGCCACTTTCATCTTGGCCTAGACCAAGTAAAAACGTGAGTTTATCCATGTCAGCTCTCCTCTTGAGATTCAACGAAACCCCTATTTCGAAAATCTCAAAAAATGATATTTGGCACTTTTATAAGCTACTTGAGTTAATTTTTCGTAAATCACCGGAAATCGCGGCTTCGCATACGGGTGCCTTTGGCATTGGCTGCCGCCGCCTCGTCCAGATACCGCAAAAACCCATTCAGATTAAACAGCGACTCAGCGATAAAATGCACCACCGACTGGCTGCGTTGCACGCGCCCAACCACGCCCAGAATCTGCGAACGCAGTAATGCCTCACGATAGGTTTCGGTAAGCTTTGGCCAGATGATCACATTGAGTGAATGAATGTCATCCTCAAGCGTCAGAAACACCGTACCACTGGCGGTTCCCGGGCGTTGGCGCATTGTCACCAGCCCCGCCAGCCGCAACCGTGTTCCATCGCGCACATCATGCGCCATCGCACAGCTTTGCCAGCCGGCCGCCTGTAATGGCGGCGCCAGCATGGTGACAGGGTGTGCCTTCAAAGACAGACCAAGGCTGCGGTAATCGGCGGCCACCTCTTCGCCGCCACTGGCCTGTGGCAATTGCACATCGGGTTCAGTGCCAGCCACATTATTGTGACGACGACTGGCATGTGCGAACAGCGGCATATCATTCATCCGCTGGCGGCCAAGGACACGCACCTGCCATTGTGCCTGCCGCCGGTCCAGCCCCATGCTGGCAAACCCGTCAGCCGCGGCAATAGCGTTCAGCGCATTTGCCGAGACATCGGCCCGCCGCATGATCTCGGCAAGACTGGCAAACGCCGGAGATTGACCAGATCCCGGCTGACCCGCCATATGGCGGCTGGCGGCAATACGTTCACCTTCACCCCGGGCCAGCCCCTTGATCAGGCGCAGGCCAAGCCGCAAGGCATGATGACCACGGCGATTTTGTGGATCGGTCTCAAGCGTGCTGTCCCATGCCGAGTACGACACATCAACAGGCAAAATCTTGACACCGCTTCGCTTTGCCTCGGCAATCAACTGGGCTGGCGCATAAAATCCCATCGGCTGGGCGTTGAGCAAGGCACAGATAAAGACATCCGGATAATGGCATTTGATCCAGGCCGAAACATAGACCAACAGGGCAAAACTGGCGGCGTGCGATTCCGGAAATCCATAGGTGCCAAAGCCTTCAATCTGCTTAAAACAGCGCAAGGCAAATTCAGCGTCATAACCCCGCGCAGTCATCCCTTTGATCATCTTTTCGCGAAACCGGCTAACGTCCCCGTGCTTTTTGAACGTTGCCATAGCCCGACGCAGCTGGTCCGCCTCATTACCAGTAAAGCCGGCACCGACAATGGCAATCTGCATTGCCTGCTCCTGAAACAGCGGTACGCCCAACGTGCGCTCCAGCACCGCGCGCAACGCCTTGGACGGATAGCTGACTTTCTCCAACCCGGCGCGGCGGCGCAAATAGGGATGCACCATATCCCCTTGGATCGGTCCCGGGCGAACAATCGCCACCTGAACGACCAGATCATGGAAACAGCGCGGCTGCAGACGCGGCAACATTGCCATTTGTGCGCGTGACTCAACCTGAAACACACCCACCGAACGGCCCGCACACAGCATATCATATGTGGCAGAATCCTCAGGCGGGACCGATGCCAGCGTCAAAGGGCGGTTATAATGCAACCGCAGCAGATCAAATGCCCGGCGGACACAGCTGAGCATACCGAGTGCCAGCACATCGACCTTGAGCAAACCAAGCGCGTCCAGATCGTCCTTGTCCCATTCGATCACCGTGCGCCCTTCCATCGCCGCCGGGCTGATCGGGCAGAGATGATCAAGCCGTCCGCGGGTGATAACAAAGCCGCCCACATGCTGCGACAAATGCCGCGGAAAGCGGCTGATATCCGATACCAGCCGCATCACCAGCCCCAATCTGCGGTCGGCCGGATCAAGCCCGGCTGCCTGCAAGGCGGCACCGTCAAGCGGTTGTTTTTCACGGCCCCAGACCTCGCCGGACAGGGCTGCCTGAACATCGCGGCTCAGGCCAAAAACCTTGGCGACTTCGCGCAACGCGCTACGCCGGCGATAGGTAATCACGCTGGCGGCAAGACCGGCCCGCATCCGGCCATATTTGGCATAAATATGCTGAATGACCTCTTCGCGGCGTTCATGCTCAAAATCGACATCGATGTCCGGCGGCTCGCCGCGGGCTTCGCTGATAAAACGTTCAAACAGCGGCTGCGATCTGTCCGGATCAACTGCAGTGATGCCAAGGCAATAACAAACCGCCGAATTGGCGGCTGAACCACGCCCCTGACACAATATGCCCCGGCCACGCGCAAAGCGCACCATGTCGAAGACAGTCAGGAAATATGGTGCGAAGCCAAGCTTCGCAATTAACGCCAACTCACGGACAAGATACGCCTCAACCTTGTCTGGAATGCCATCCGGATAGCGGTCACGCGCCCCGTTCCATGTCTGATATTCCAACTCCTGCATCGCATTGCGGCTACCGGGTGATACTTCGTTTGGATATTCATAGGACAAATCAGCCATGCTGAAGCGGCATTGGCTGGCCAATTGTGCCGCCGCCACCATCGCATCCGGCCAGCGGCGCCAGCGGCGCATGGCCTCGTCAGGTGAAATCAGATGGCGCTCGGCATTGCGCGAGAGCAAATGCCCGGCCCTGTCGAGCAGTTGTTTTTCCCGAATACAGGTTAAAACATCGGCAAGTGGGCGTCGTTCAGCCGCATGATATAGCGCATCCGCCACTGCCGTCAGTCGCAAGCCTGTCTTATGTGCCATTTCGGCCAGCAAATCGATGCGTGCTTCATCTGCGCCATCCCTGTACAGCGCCGCACCAGCATATAGCGGCCCTTTCACCAGCTGTTTGATCTGGCCAAGCTGTGCCTGATAGTCAAGCTGCGGGTGCAAAGGTGGCATCACCAGCACCGCAACACCGGTCGACAGGCGTGCCAGATCAGCGACATAGAGAACCGGCGCTGCCTTGCTACCGCGCATATTGGCCTCACTCAGCAACACTGAAAGCGATTCATAGCCGGTACGATCAAGCGGATGAGCGATCAGATCAGGACCATCAACCGGACGAAGCCGCGCCCCCACCACAAGCCGAATGCCATGATCACGCGCCGCAATATGTGCCCGCACAATACCGGCAAGCGAATTGACATCGGCAATGCCAATCGCCTGCCAACCAAGCGCTGCTGCACTTGCCACCATTTCAGACGGATGCGAGGCACCGGTCAGGAACGTAAAATTGCTGTAACAGCCCAATACCGCCGATGATATTGCCACATTGTCAGATGGCGGCGTCATGCAAAGAACCCATGCAGAAACCAGCTGACATCCTCGCCGCGTTCAGGCAGCCCCTCGCGATACACCCAAAACCGTGCCCCTTGCTCATCCTGCAACCTGAAATAATCACGCGTGCGGCTACCGGCCGGAGCCGTCCACCATTGCGGGGCAATGCGTTCAGGGCCGCTGGCACGGCTTATCCTGTGGGTTTTGTTCTGCCAGATGAACTGGGCCGGTGGATGATCGGGAAGCAAAGCCACAACAGAAACCGGCTGTGGGTGGGTTAACAGGCGAACCGGACGCGGCGCAGCAGTGCTATGCCGCAAATGCTGCCCGGCGTCATGCCAGCCGCTGCCATCAGCCGGATTGACTGCCGTATCCTCCATATCCGGCAGCGCCATATATTGTGCCGCCTCTGGCTGCCAGCAGGCCCGCGGGCGTGGACGCAGAACCGCACCATAACCAAGGCGTGCCACCAGCCTGTCAACAAGGCTTGCATAGGTCTCAGCCGTTGTCAGACCCTCATTAAAATGTCGGGATACCGGGGCTTGTGGACTGCAAAACCGTGCCTCCATCCAGGCATTTTCCAGTCCAAATTCGGGATCGATTGTCGCGCCGACATCTGCCAGTAACCGATGAAAAGCCGCAACATCACGGCTGGGGCGGGACAAATGCGTATCATGCACCAGAACCGTACCATCAACACGTTGCCAGCCAAGCCGCAAACGGCGCGTGGCAAGGCCATTTTCGGCCAGTATCTGGCCAATATCTTCCGCCAGCACACGGATCACCCTGTTGATATCATCAGGCGCTGCCACCGGCTCGGCAAAATGGCGGATGGCCAGCAAGGGCCGCGGTGGGGCAATCGGGGAAAAGCTTTCATTGATATGCCCAAGCGCCGCATCAAGCCGTTCAATCAGGCAATTGCCAAACCGGCTTGCCAGCGGGGCTCGGGGCATACCCAATATATCGCTAACCACTCGCAATCCGGCTGTCGCCATGGCGCTGCATGTCACCATATCGACCCGCAACGCCGCCAACGGCAAGGGTGCCATCATTGCCGCCAACTGCCGAGGGCTGGTATTGGCCTCTGCCAGAATCCGGCCATGCTGGCCACCGGACAGGCGATGCCTGCCATATCTTGCCAACGCCCAGGCCGCGCCACAGGTTGGTGCCGCCGCTACCCGCGCCCGTAGCCCGGCCCGGCGCAACCGGCGCAGCATATCTACCAGCATGGTCCTCAGCCCGCCATATAGATGCGTTGCCCCGGCCACATCCAGCCATATGCCATTCCCATCATGGGGGCAATGCCATGTGTAGCAGTACCATGTGTAGCAGTGCCATGATCGGGGGCCGTTAACGGGCAATAGCGCCGTGCCCATAAGGCCAGATGATGCAGATCCTGTGCATCGGCGGCGGGGTTTGCATCATGCGAGATCAAATCCGGACACAATGCCCGCGCATCGGCAAGCCGCATCCCGATCTGCAAGCCGCGACGTCGCCCTTGCGGGCAAGTGGCAACAACATGATCGGCACCGCGATAACGGCTGGTCAGAACAAGTGTCTGTGTCAGCGTCACAATATTGTTGCGCCGCAGACGGTCTGCCGCCAGATAGGGAAACCAGACATGAATAATAACCCGTGCCATCACACATGCCCTATCCGGCGAGGCGGGATGATGCCAGATTTGATACCGGATTTGATGCGCGGGCTAATGACCGGGTTAACGCTGGCGCTGTCTGCTGCCACGGTAATTCTGGTGCGTGCGGGGGTGCATCCGCAACTTTCGCAGATGGCCATTCGCTGAGCGTGTTATCCACCGCATCCCACGCCAGAATAAGATCATGCGCCCGGCCGCCGCGCGCCTGTTTAAGCTCAATCTGCCAAATATTATGCCAAGTGTTTTGGCAAGTGTTTTGCCAAGCGTTTTGTGATTCTGTGGCCTGTTCATATGTCGCTACCGGCGCAATATTCCACTGGCTTTCAAAACCACTGGCACAGCTTGGCCAACCAAGGATAAAGCCTGTTGTACCGCTGGCCTCTGCGGCAAGCTGGGTGCGTCTGGCAAGCCGCATCCAGTAATCGGCGGATTGACGCGCCCCGTCATATTCGGCAATTACCGCGGCGAGACCGTTGGTGCGCAGAATGTCCTCAAGCACCGCCAGCCGCCGTGTCGGGCTTGGCGTATCGACAATCAACAGCCGGTCCGGGTCAAGCCCAAGCGCGGCCATCCCCGCGGCATAGATCATCCCGCCTGCCCCCGCACCCGATGACGGACACCAGACAATTGGACCATCATTGTCAGGCAGGGCCAAAAGCTGGCGCAGCAGACAGACAGCAAAGCCCGTCAACGCCCCCCGATATGCCATCTGGTCAGCGCACAGCATATGTACCCGACCAAGCGCCAGCCCGCCGCCAAGCGCCGAATCGAGGGAATCAACCCCAAGCCGCAAACGTGGCCGCGTCATCTGCCCGTCAAGTGTGGCCACCTGATGCCGCAAACGGGCAAATTTCCGCTTGCGGCCGGACTCCTTCATAACGAAGTTGTTTTTAAAATAAATGTTATTATTCAGTTTGTTGTCTTGTATCTGACATGGCATTTTCCGGTTGATTTCCGGTGCTGTCAGCACGGGGTCTGTGGTCGCCATATTGCGCCCTCCATGATCATTTCATGCGTTGATTTGAGATCTTTTGTTCATGTTTTGTTCTAGTTTAAAATCAAAAAAAAGTCAATCAGCACGCGCCACCATAATCAGGTTCCAGCATGCTCAAGGCGCGCGCGCAAAGCCACCTGCCGAAGCGCGCCTTGGCAGGTGGTTTTTTCCGATAAACAGACTGGATTATTTCGGCAGTTCGCTCTCTACAAGCCGGGCCCAGTAGGACGCGCCAAGTGCCAGCACCTCGTCATTGAAATCAAAGCGGGCGCAATGCAGCATACCATCCGCCGCCGCCGGACCGGAACCAAGCCAAATATAGGCACCGGGGCGGGCCTCAAGCATGTATGAGAAATCCTCTGCCCCCATCGAAGGGGCAAGGTCAGTATCCACCTTGTCCGCCCCGACAATGGCGCGCATCACCTCGGCGGCGCGGCCAGCTTCCGCCTCATGATTGACCGTTGGCGGATAGCCGGCATCCCATGTGAAATCAATCTCACAGCCAAAAACCTGTGCCGTGCTTTTGGCAATGTCGCGGATTGACTCTTCCAGCAATTGCCTTGTTCCGGCGGTAAAAGACCGGGCGGTACCAGCAACGCGCACATTGTCCGGGATCACATTATGCGTTGATCCAGCCTCCAGCATCGTCACTGTGACAACCCCGGACTCATCTGGAGACAGGCGCCGCGAGACGATCGTCTGGAACGCCTGAACAAGGGCCGCCGCACAGGGCACCGGATCAATCGACATATGTGGCTGGGCGGCGTGTCCGCCGCGCCCCTTGATGGTGATATCGAATACATCCGCTGCGGCCATACATGGTCCCCGATGCACACCGATCCTGCCCTCTTCAAGCGCCGGCCAATTATGCATGCCCCACACAGTCGCCATGTCGAATTTTTCGAACAACCCATCCTTGATCATTGCCGCACCGCCGCCGCCGCCCTCTTCAGCCGGCTGGAAAATGAAATAGACAGTGCCGTCAAAATTGCGTGTCGCCGCAAGATATTGCGCCGCGCCAAGCAGCATGGCCGTATGCCCGTCATGGCCGCAGGCATGCATCTGTCCCGGCGTTTTTGAGACATATTCGGTTTCGTTCAATTCATGGATTGGCAAGGCATCCATATCGGCACGAAGCCCGATGGCCTTGCCACCATCACCGGTGCCACGCAGAATACCGACAACGCCGGTCTTGCCCATGCCCCGATGCACCTCAATGCCAAAACTTTCCAGCTTTTCGGCGACAAAGTTCGAGGTCCAGATTTCTTCGTAATTAAGCTCGGGGTGCTGGTGCAGAAGGTGCCGCCAGGCACGCATTTCATCCTGCTTGTCAGCAATTGAATTGATCACGGCCATATCGTTGCATCCCCCTTCATTCGGCAATCACCCGCCATCAGCAAAATCACCCCTTCACCGGCGATAATCACCAGTCTAGCACGCAATGTTGCCGGTTCAAATCATCCTGATTTTCTGCTAGATGAACACCCATGAATGCCCATATGGGGCAGGAAGACGCAGGGCGGTGTCGATTGCGCCAAACCCAAGGTCGGCAGGGGAACAGGAAATTCGTAGACTTGGCGCAGATTGTCTGGCGTACAAAGCCGCACTCCAGCACCGCATACCTGATTATGGTAAACGGCGCTGACCCGCGGCGTTGCATCATTAAATCGCGACTTGTCCAATATTGAAGACCAGCGTGAAAGAGGACTTGAGAGATGGCATCACAACAGCCTGATCGCGGATTGCGGGGCCTGCCCGGCGGCAAGCCGAAATATTCCGCCTTTGCAATCGCCAAAAAAGCGATGAACTATCATCAGGACTGGCAGCGCGCCTGGCGCAACGCCGAGCCGAAAGCCGCCTATGACGCGGTGATTATCGGCGGCGGCGGACACGGCCTTGCCACAGCCTACTATCTGGCCGCAGTTCATGGCATGAATAACATTGCCGTGATCGAAAAGGGCTGGCTTGGCGGCGGCAACACAGGACGGAACACAACGATCATCCGGTCGAATTACCTGTGGGACGAGTCTGCGGCGATCTATGAACATGCGCTGAAATTATGGGAAGGCATGTCGCAGGACCTGAACTTCAATGTGATGTTCAGCCAGCGGGGTGTTCTCACCATTGCCCACAGCGAGCATGAGTTGCGCGAGATGTCACGCCGGGTTCACGCCATTCGCCTGAACGGCATCGATTCCGATATTCTTGGACCGCAAGAAATCAAAAAATTCGTGCCCACAATCAATATCGACCAGTCGATCCGCTATCCGGTCATGGGTGGCTTTTTGCAAAAGCGTGGCGGCACTGCACGTCATGACGCGGTGGCATGGGGCTATGCGCGGGCGGCAGATGATCTTGGCGTTGACATCATTCAAAATTGCGAAGTCACCGGCCTGAAGCGGGAAAAAGGCAAGATCACCGGCATTGAGACCACCCGCGGCTTTATCAAGACACGTAAGGTTGGCTGTGTTGTTGCCGGTCATTCAAGCGTCATTGCGGCGATGGCAGACATTCGCCTGCCGCTGGCAAGCCGCCCGTTGCAGGCGCTTGTCTCGGAACCCATCAAGCCGGTTCTGGACACGGTAATCATGTCGAATGCCGTGCATATGTATATCAGCCAGTCCGACAAGGGCGAGATGGTGCTTGGTGCCGGTGTGGACAAATATAATTCCTATGCCCAGCGCGGCTCTTTCCCGGTACCAGAACATATGCTTGCCGCAGCGGTTGAGTTGTTCCCGATCCTGTCGCGCCTGCGGATGCTGCGCCATTGGGGCGGCATTGTAGACACCTGCCCGGATGCCTCGCCGATCATCTCAAAGACCAATGTTGAGGGGCTTTATTTCAACTGCGGTTGGGGAACAGGTGGCTTTAAGGCAACGCCCGGTTCAGGCCATGTCTTTGCCGACCTGATTGCCAATGATCGGCCCAACAAGATTGCCGCACCCTATGCGCTTGACCGGTTCCAGACAGGCCTGCTGATCGATGAACATGGCGCTGCCGGTGTCGCGCACTAGGCCCGAGGGGAGATAGAAGATGTTACTGATTACCTGCCCACATTGCGGCCCGCGTGAGGAAAGCGAATTTGCTTGCGGTGGCGAGGCGCATATCGCCCGCCCCCTCGTCGAAAACAGCATCACCGATGCCGAATTTGCCGACTATCTGTTCCTGCGTGACAACCCGAAGGGCATGTTCCTTGAGCGCTGGCGCCATACCGCCGGATGCAGGCGCTGGTTCAATGTGGCACGCGATACCGTGAGCCACGACATCATCGAGATTTATGCCATGGGCTCGCTACCGCGCAAGGCCGCTGCCAAAGCCGCATATGACAATTCCTGGCGCCGCAGTAGCCCAGCTGAACTTGCGGCTGTGGCGAGCGATAAAAAGCCAGCCAAAAAGAAAGCCGCTGCCAAAAAAGCGGCTGCCAAAAAAACAGCTGGCAAAAAAGCCGCGGCTAAGAAAGCCGTGGCCAAGAAGGCCGTTGGCAAGACAACGACATCGCGCAAAGCGGCGACCGAATCACCTGCCAGCGGGCGGAGGGCAAAATAATGGGCATGTTGAACCGGAAAGCGGCCCAAAGGCAAATGGGACGGCTCTCATCGGGTGGGCGCATTGATCGCGGTCAGCCTGTAAGCTTCACCTTTGATGGCAAAACCTATCAGGGGTATGCCGGCGATACATTGGCGGCGGCCCTGCTCGCCAACAATGTGCATCTTGTTGGCCGTTCATTCAAATATCACCGCCCACGCGGCATTCTTGGCAGTGGTTCAGAAGAGCCGAATGCCCTGATCCGTCTTGGCAAGGGTGCCTATGCCGAACCGAATTTGCGGGCCACACAAATCGAATTGTTTGATGGCCTGTATGCGGAAAGCCAAAACCGTGTACCGTCACTGAAATTCGATATCGGCGCTGTCAATTCACTGCTTGGCAGATTTTTCCCGGCCGGATTTTATTACAAGACATTCATGTGGCCTGCCTCGATGTGGATGACCTACGAGCATGTCATTCGCAATGCAGCCGGTCTTGGCCGCGCGGCGGATGACCATAATGATCCGGACCGCTATGAAAAGACCCACGCGCATTGCGACATTCTTATTGCTGGCGGCGGGGCGGCAGGTCTTATGGCCGCACTTGAGGCCGGACGCGCCGGTGCAAGGGTCATCCTTGCTGACGAGCAGAACGAATTTGGCGGCTGGCTTCTTGGTGAAGCTGACACCCAGATCGGCGGCAAAGCATCATCTGAATGGATTGCCGATGCAGTTGCCGAGCTTGCCACCATGCCCGATGTGACTTTGCTGCCACGGACCAGCGTATTTGGTTACATGGACCATAATTACCTGACCCTGATGGAGCGGGTTGGCGACCATCTGGCGGAACGTCCGGCACATATGCCGCGTCAACGCTTGTGGAAAGTGCGCGCCGGACAGACGATCCTTGCACAGGGCGCACATGAACGCCCGCTGGTGTTTGCCGGCAACGATCTTCCCGGGGTGATGCTGTCAGGTGCCGTTCGCCAATATATCAACCGTTATGGGGTATTGCCGGGACACCGTGCGATCGTCATGACAAACAATGACGATGCCTATCGCACCGCACTCTGCCTGCATCATGCCGGAGCCAATGTGGTGATCGCCGATTTGCGTGTTGGATCACGTGGACCGCTGGTCACCGCGGCAAAAGAAGCTGGCATCATGATCCTTGAAGGCCATGCCATCACCAAAGCGCATGGTGGCCATCGGGTGGCACGTGTCGAAATATCGGCGGTCAATGAGGGCGCCAGCGAAGTCATTGGCGACACCGTCCATATGGATTGCGATTTGATCGCCATGTCGGGCGGCATGTCACCGGCGGTGCATCTTCATTCACAGGCCAGAGGCAAGCTTCGCTGGGACGAGCAAACCCTTTGCTTCCGACCTTCCAAGACGCATGAAGCCTCGATCAATGTTGGCGCCTGTAACGGCAGTTTTGGCCTTGAAAAAGCGATGGAAGAAGGCATGCGTGCCGGTCGCGCTGCGGCGGCTGCCACCGGATATAAAGCGGGCGACGGTGATACGCTTCCCGTGGTGGACACCCCAAAGCAATCATGGCGCCCGATCGCCGCTTGGAAAATTACCAATGGCGAGGAAGCGGGCAAAGGACCAAAAGCCTTTGTCGATTTTCAGAATGACGTCACCGCATCGGATGTGGCGCTGGCCGCCCGCGAGGGCTATCAGTCGGTAGAGCATCTCAAGCGTTATACAACGATGGGCATGGCCACCGATCAGGGCAAAACGTCTAACATCAATGCGCTGGCAATTCTTGCCGACACGCTTGGCAGTGAAATTCCAGAGGTTGGCACGACAACGTTCCGCATGCCCTATACACCGGCCAGCATTGGCGGCATTGCCGCACGCGATATTGGCAAGCTGTTTGATCCGACCCGCCTCACCCGTATGGATGACTGGCACCGGAATCATGGCGCCAAGTTTGAACATGTCGGTCAATGGATGCGTGCCTGGTATTACCCAAAAGATGGGGAGACCATGGCTGAAGCCGTCAACCGTGAGGTTCTGGCAGCGCGGACAACGGCAGGCCTTCTTGACGCCTCAACCCTTGGCAAGATCGATATTCGCGGCCCTGATGCCGCAGAATTCCTGAACCGCATTTACACCAACAACTGGCTCAAGCTTGGTGTTGGCAAATGCCGCTACGGTTTAATGCTGAAAGATGACGGCATGGTCATGGATGACGGCGTGACCACACGTCTTGCCGAAGATCATTTCCACATGACCACCACCACCGGTGGAGCCGCCGGCGTTCTCGACTGGATGGAAGAATGGCTGCAAACCGAATGGCCGGATTTGCGTGTCTATCTGACATCAGTGACAGAAGAATGGTCAGTTGCCACATTGTCCGGGCCGAATGCCAGCCGCATTCTTGAGGCTGCTGGAATCGATATCGATCTCAGCTCACAGGCATTTCCTTTCATGTCGATGCAGGACGCGCATATTGGCGGATTGCCCGCCCGCATTTTCCGCATCTCATTCACCGGCGAGCTGTCATATGAGATCAACGTCAAGGCGCGTCACGGATTGGCTTTGTGGACGCTGTTGATGAAAGCGGGTGCCGATTTTGGCATCACCCCTTATGGCACAGAGGCCATGCATGTTTTGCGGGCCGAAAAGGGCTTTATCATCGTTGGTCAGGAAACTGACGGTTCAGTCACACCGCATGATTTGAACATGAGCTGGATTGTATCTGACACCAAGGCTGATTTCATTGGCAAGCGGGCGCTGGCACGCGAATCCATGCAGCTTAAAGACCGCAAACAGCTTGTCGGTTTGCGAACCACCAACAGCCAGCGGGTTATTCCAGAAGGCGCGCATGCCGTGCTGGATCCAAACCAACCGATGCCAATGGACATGCTTGGTCAGGTCACATCATCTTATTTTTCACCGAATGTCGGTGCCTCAATCGCTATGGCGATGCTCAAGGGTGGACGCGCATTGATGGGCCAAAAGGTCTATTTGCCAATGCTTGATGGTGACGTGATTGAAGCAGAAGTCGTAGAGCCTGTATTCTTCGACGTGAAAGGAGAGCGTCTCAATGGCTAGTTCCTATGCAAGCGACTCAATGATCCCCGGGCGTGCAGCACTTGCCAACCGCGCCGGTGTCTCAACAGCCTCGCCTGAAGACGGGCCAATCGGCCTGAAGGTCCGCGAAGTGGCGCATCTTGGCAAGCTCAACATCCGCTGCGGCAACTTCGCTGCTAAATCCATCAAGGCGAATACTGGCTGTGCCTTTCCACCGGACAACAACAAGGTCACTTCGGCCGGTGCCCGCCATGTTGTGTGGCTTGGTCCGGATGAATATTTACTGCTGTGTGAGGCCGGTCTGGAGTCTGAACTCAAACGCAAAATCACTGCCGAATTGGCCGGCCAGCATTTTGCGATAACCGATGTTACTGACTCGCTCTGTGCACTGCAGCTTGAAGGACCAAAGGTACGCGCCGTGCTTGCCAAAGGGTGTGCGCTTGATCTGCACCCAAGACAATTCACACCCGGCGATTGCGCGCAGACATTTCTGTCACATGCTGGCGTGACACTTGTCGCGATGGATGAGAATTGCTTCCTCGTGATCTGCCGGACCAGCTTCGCCCCTTACATGGTCGACTGGTTGCAGGATGCCGCAATGGAATATGGGTTCAGCCTGAAAAACTGATCCATGCCGACATTTGGCTAAACAAAAGGCCCCGGACATCGCGTCCGGGGCCTTTTTCATACGGTAAAGCTTAGGTCACGAGCGCCTAGAAATCGGCGTCCGGAAGCTCTTCCTTCCGCTTTGCAATAAACGCCTGCAAAGCCTCATCGATCGCTGGATCAAGCGCTGGCGCTTCATAGGCGTCAAGCATTTCACGAACACGGCCACGGGCGCGAGCAGCGCTCTCTACACGACCTTCTGAAGACCATTGCTCAAACGTGTTGTTGTCAGCAAGCTCGGAGCGCCAGAAAGCACTCTCAAAATTTGCCTGTGTGTGGCTTGAGCCAAGGAAATGCTGCCCCGGGCCAGTTTCGCGCAGGGCATCCATCGCCTGTCCATTTTCCGAGACATCGATTCCATCGACAAGATTCTGCATCATCGTCAGCTGGTCAGCATCCAACAACAGCTTGGCATAGTCGGCCACAAGACCACCTTCCATCCAACCTGCCGCGTGCAGAACAAAGTTCACGCCGCCCATCACCGTTGGCAAAATTGTGTTGGCCGATTCATAGGCGGCCTGCGCATCGGGTGTTTTTGACGCTGTAAGGGATCCGCCGGACCGGAACGGCACATTCAACCGGCGGGCCAGCTTTGCACATCCATACAGCACTTTTGCAGGTTCCGGTGTGCCAAAAGTCGGGGCGCCTGTTTGCATCGACATAGAGCTTGCAAAACTGCCAAAAATTACCGGTGCACCGGGGTTTACCGCCTGCGTAAAGGCAATCCCGCTCATCGCCTCGGCAAGCGTTTGGGTCAAAGTGCCAGCCACTGACACAGGTGACATCGCGCCTGCAAGAATGAAGGGGGCAGTGATCACAGCCTGATTGTTGCGCGCATAGACTTTCAACGCGCCAAGCATCATTTCATCCCATGTCATTGGCGAATTGGCGTTGATCAGGCTGACCGTCACGGTGTTGTTGGCGACAAAATCCTCACCAAACAGGATCTTTGACATGTCGACTGTGTCCTGCGCCCGCGATGGTGCCGTCACAGATCCCATATAGGGCTTGTCGGACAAACGCTGGTGCGAATAGATCATCTCAAGGTGACGCTTTGTCACCGGCAAATCGACTGGCTCGCAAACTGTACCGCCAGAGTGGTGAAAGCCGGGGTGCATGTAGACGAGTTTCACAAAATTGCGAAAATCCTCGATCGTGGCATAGCGGCGCTCACCATCAAGATCACAGACAAAAGGCGGGCCGTAAACTGGCGCGAAAACCGTCTTGTTACCGCCAATTTCAACCGAACGTTCCGGATTGCGGGCGTGCTGGGTGAAGCTTGACGGTGCGGTCGAACAAAGTTTACGGGCAAGTCCCCGTGGAAACCGCACTCTGGTGCCTTTGATGTCACAGCCCACATTGCGCAGGATATCCAGCGCTTCTGCATCATCGAGAAACTCGATGCCGATTTCCTCAAGAATGGTCTCGGCATTATATTCAATTAGTTCTGCCGCCTCATCGGTGAGGATATCAACCGGAGGGATATTACGCGTGATAAACGGCGCGCTGGCGCCTCGTGAACCGCCTGAGCGGGCCTGTCTGCGTGCATCACGACCACCACCGCGGCGAGACCGCCGCTCAACTGCTTCAGCTTCAGCCATTTCCATGTCCTCCCTGTACGAACAGAATTCTAGGCGCGCAACCGGTCATTTGCCGGGTCAAACGGTGACTCGGCAACAACCGTGGCACGCAGGCGCTGGTCAAGAATATCAATCATCAATTCAGTACCTTCTTGCGCCAGATCAGGACGAACCATCGCAAGCGCCAGTGACTTTTCCAGCCGGAAGCCATAGCCACCGCTCGTCGCGCGGCCGACCACTTCGCCATCCGGCGTTCTGATCGGGTTGCCACCAATGGCATCGGCATCGGTTGTGTCATGAACCTCAAGCGTCACCATCGTGTTCTGGAAACCTTTTTCCTGCCATTCGCTGAGCTTCTGCCGTCCTTTGAAATCACCCTTGTTGAGATGAACAAAGCGATCAAGCCCGCTTTCCAATGCCGCATATTCAATCGACAATTCCGTGCCGACCAAGCGGTATGATTTCTCAAGGCGCATCGCGTCCATTGCCCGAATGCCAAAAGGCTTCAGGCCATGTTCCGCACCCGCTTCCATCAGCGCATCAAAAATATGGTTCTGATATTCGATCGGGTGATGCAATTCCCAGCCAAGCTCGCCAACGAAATTCATCCTGAACGCCATCGCCGGTGCCAGTTTCACGTCAATCAGACGGCTGGACAGCCATGGGAAGGCCTCATTGCTGAGATCGGCTCGGGTCAGTTTTTGCAGAATGTCACGCGCTTTCGGCCCGGCCAGAACAAGAACACCTATCGAATTGGTGATGTTGTCATAGCGCACCGATCCGTCCTGCGGCATGTGCTTTTTGATCCAGTCATGATCAAGGCGTTGCGCCGCACCGGCCGAGACCAGATAGAAGCTGTCATCAGACTCACGCTGGATGGTAAATTCGGAATGCACGCCGCCGCGCTCTGTCAGTGCATGACACAGCGCCACACGCCCAACCTTTTTAGGCAGCTTATTCGCTACAAGATGATCGAGGAAGGCCTCTGCACCCGGTCCGGAAATGCGGCATTTTGCAAATGCTGACATGTCCAAAAGACCCGCGTTCTGATGCACATTCCGCACCTCTTCGCCAACTGGACCAAACCAGTTGGACCGGCGGAATGACCAGTGATCTTCCTGCGGCGTACCTTCAGGCGCGAACCAGTTGGCCCGCTCCCAGCCGAATTTCTGTCCAAACACCGCGCCAAGTGCTTTCAGACGATCATAGCAAGGCGCTGTCCGCAACGGGCGGGCGGCCTCTCTTTCTTCGTCCGGATAATGCGTGGTGAACACATTCTCATAGGCCTCTTCATTCTTGACCTTGAGATAGGATTCAGTGGTGTAGCTGCCATAGCGCCGGGGATCGACACCAAGCATGTCAATTGTCGGCTCGCCCTCAACGATCCACTCGGCAAGCTGCCAGCCTGCACCGCCGGCGGCAGTGATGCCGAAGCTGTGGCCTTCATTCAGCCAGAAATTAGGCAGATCCCATGCCGGACCGATGATCGGGTTGCCATCCGGTGTATAGGCGATTGCGCCATTATAGACTTTCTTCACACCCGACTCGCCAAAGGCCGGAACCCGCTGCATCGCAGACTCGATATGCGGCTCAAGACGCTCCAGATCTTCCTGAAACAGTTCATATTCCGAGTCATCGCTAGGTCCGTCAATGTAACAGGCAGGTGCACCTTTTTCATAAGGGCCAAGGATCAGGCCACCGGCCTCCTCGCGCATGTACCATTGTCCGTCAGAATCACGCAGAACGCCCATTTCCGGTTCGCCCTTGGCATGGCGCTCCTTGATCGCGTCATGCGCCTCGGTGACGATATATTGGTGCTCTACCGGAATCACCGGAATATTGAGCCCGACCATCTGGCCGGTTTTGCGAGCAAAGTTACCGGTACAGCTGACAACATGCTCACAGGTGATTTCACCTTTGTCCGTTGTCACCTTCCATTCACCGGAAGACGTGCGGCTAATGGCCGTCACGCTCGTATTTCGATATATCTCAGCGCCGCGATCACGCGCCCCGCGCGCCAGCGCCTGGGTCAAATCAGCAGGCTGAATATAGCCATCACCCGGATGGCGGATGGCACCAATCAGACCATCAACATTACATAGCGGCCAGTAATGCTTGATTTCTTCAGGGCTCAGGAATTGCACGTCAACGCCGATGGTGCTGGCAACGCCGGCATATTGGCGATATTCATCCATACGATCACGCGTTGATGCCAGACGGATGTTAGAGACATTTCTGAACCCGACATCCATGCCGGTTTCTTCTGCCAGCTCCTGATAAAATTTGACTGAATATTTATGAACCTGGCCAACCGAATAGGACATGTTGAACAGCGGCAACAATCCGGCGGCGTGCCATGTCGAACCCGATGTCAATTCCTTGCGTTCGACTAGAACAACGTCAGACCACCCTTTTTTTGCCAAATGATAAAGCGTGCTGACACCAACAACGCCTCCACCAATTACCACTACGCGCGCATGGGTCTTCATCTCACTGCACTCCCTGAAACGGTGGATCGCGGCACCAGCCAGCACCACCGGTCTGCCTGAAAATCTGGAAGCTCAGATTAATTAATTACTAAGAAGAAAGCGTCTGCCATGCGACTTTCTTTTGCCCAAAATAGGCTACAGGCGACATCACCCGAGGGTGACTCGCGCTACCGGGCAAAAATAGGGATGTGGAAGCGCAAAACCCCTATGGGTTGAGGCGCTGTGGCCGCCATTCACCGTTACCATTGCGGGTGAATCGGAACCTGTCATGAAGGCGATGTTCGCCATCGGCCCAAAACTCAATTTCATCAGGCTGAATGCAGAATCCACCCCAATGCGGTGGGCGCGGCACATCTTCGGGATATTGCGCGTCTGTATTCGCAACGGCGGCCGCCAGCACCGCGCGACTTTCAAGGGGACGCGACTGCGCCGATGCCCAGGCACCGATCTGACTACCGCGACCGCGGGTTGCGAAATAGGCATCCGACTGCGCTGCCGGAACCTGTTTTACCGGACCCACAACGCGCACTTGCCGGCGCAGGCTCTTCCAATGCATGGTGAACGCCGCTTTACCGGTGGCCAGCAATTCAGATGATTTGCGGCTCTCATAATTTGTATAAAAAACAAATCCTTCAGGAGACCACTCTTTAAGGAGAACGATCCGCACTGACGGCATACCATTGGCGTCAACGCTTGCCAGCGCTATCGCATCTGGATCATTGATCTCCGACTGTACGGCCTCGGCGTACCAGGCATCGAACAGGGCGAAAGGGTCAGTGCTTTGATCGAGTTCCATATGTATCTCCTGCATATAACGGGCTTGGCGACCAAATCGTCATGACAACACCGTTATGCGACCGAAGTGGGCATTGCAATGGCAAACCGCAATGGCCAAGCCGTCACAAAGGGGGATGAAAAAAAGCATAAGGTGCAGAATCATCAAAAAATTGCCGCAATTTGATATCAGTCTGGTAACCAGCAAAAAAGGCGTTGTCGTCACAAGTCACAGAAACCCGATATGAGACAGAGGCATCACACCATGAACCTTGTAAACAGCATCTTCAGCCGCAATTCAGGCACATCACGCTATGGACAGGTCAAAATTGCCATTTTCGGACTGGCCACCCTGTTGGTCGCCGCATCACCTGTGCAGATAGCAAACGCCGAAACACGCGTTGAAACCGTGATCGGAACGGTGACAAGTTCCAGCGCGATCATGAACAGCTATATCCGCAAGACACCAAAAGATGAACGTGTGTGCAGAACGCAGGATGTGCCAATCTACGGAGAAGCAAAAAGTGGCGAGTCTGATCTTGGCGCGATGATTGTTGGCGGCCTTATCGGATCGGCAATTGGCAATAAATTGTCGGACAACAATGGCGCCGGTGCCGCTGGCACTGTGGCCGGGGCAATCCTTGGTCGCGAACATGCGAAGAAATCCCAAAAGGGTGAAATTATCGGCTACAAACAGCAGAACATCTGTGAAACCCGCACCATCATGACAGAACAGACGGTCGAGGAAGTTGTCGGCTATCGCAACATGATCGAGGTGGATAACAAAATCGTCAGCCTTGAGAGCGCCGCACCGCTGAGCCCAAATCAGCGGGTAGAGATCACCCGGCAGATCACCTATTCCTTGCGATAGGGATTGATGGCGGCAGCCACGTCCGCCGGTAAAGGCCAATAAACCGCTCGCGAGGCAACCGTTTGCGAGGAACCAATACGTTGGGACAAACCCCTCACCGACAGCCGTTGCCATAGCCACAAGATATTGCATGCCGTAATGCCATCGCATGACTTGCTATGGCTGTGGGTAAATGTAAAATGGGCGGCGTGACATAATGTCTTGCCGCAACGGCATACACGAACGAAACAGGAAAGATTTCAGGATGAGTGTTGAGACTTCGCAAGGTGTGATGGCTGGCAAAAAAGGGCTGGTGATGGGTGTGGCCAATGACCGCTCGATTGCCTGGGGTATTGCGGCAAAGCTGGCCGAGCAAGGCGCCGATTTGGCGTTCACCTTTCAGGGTGAGGCCTTGCAGAAGCGGGTGACACCTCTGGCGGCATCGGTCAACAGTGACCTTGTGTTACCGTGCGATGTGACTGACGAGGACAGCGTCAACGCGGTTTTTGACACGCTGGCGGAAAAATGGGGAAAGCTTGATTTCCTGCTGCATGCCATTGCCTATTCCGACAAGGAAGAGCTCAAGGGCAAATATGTCGACACCAGCCGTGACAATTTCAAACGGACGATGGACATCTCGGTCTATTCCTTCACCCACCTTGCCCGCAAGGCAACGGCGATGATGAATGACGGCGGCTCGCTGTTGACTTTGACCTATTACGGTGCAGAGCGGGTGATGCCACATTACAATGTCATGGGCGTTGCCAAGGCCGCACTTGAGGCATCGATCCGCTATCTTGCGGTTGATCTTGGTGACCGCAACATCCGGGTCAATGGCCTGTCTGCAGGCCCGATGAAAACATTGGCCGCATCCGGTATCGGAGATTTCCGCTATATTCTGAAATGGAACGAATATAACTCGCCGCTCAAACGCAATGTCACGCTGGATGATGTTGGCGGCGCCGGGCTGTATTTGTTGTCCGATCTGTCCTCTGGAGTGACCGGCGAGACGCATCATGTCGATTGCGGCTATCATGTCGTCGGCATGAAGGCGGTCGACGCTCCTGACATCACAACTGTCTGATATGGCTGATAATTCATTCGGAAAACTGTTCTCCTTTACCAGCTTCGGCGAAAGCCATGGCCCCGGTATTGGCTGTGTTGTAGACGGTGTCCCGCCGCGCCTCGCGCTCTCGGAAGCCATTATCCAGCCCTATCTTGACCGCCGCCGCCCCGGACAGAGCCGCTTTGTCACGCAACGCCAGGAAGATGATCAGGTTGAAATTCTATCTGGCGTCTTTGAGGGCCAGACGACCGGCACGCCTATTGGCCTGCTGATCCGGAACAAAGATCAACGATCCAAAGATTATGGTGACATTGCCCGGCAGTTTCGCCCCGGGCATGCCGATTTTACGTATCACGCCAAATATGGCATCCGTGACTATCGCGGTGGTGGGCGCTCTTCGGCGCGTGAAACAGCTGTTCGGGTGGCCGCGGGCGCGATTGCCGACCAGTTCCTGAAAGCGGCGCTTGGCGAGGGCTATCGCGTGCGTGGTGGTGTGGTGCAGATTGGCCCGCACAAAATCAACCGTGACAATCTTGACTGGGACAATTGCGATAAAAATCCGTTCTTTTGTCCTGATGCCGAGGCGGCAGACGCATGGGAAACCTATCTCGATGAGGTGCGCAAAGAGGGATCGTCAGCAGGGGCGATTCTGGAAATCGTTGCCGATGGTATTCCTGCGGGCCTTGGCCAACCGGTCTATGGCAAACTTTCCACCGAAATCGCCGCCGCGATGATGAGCATCAATGCGGTCAAAGGTGTGGAGATTGGCGAGGGTTTCGCCCTTGCCGCCATGGATGGCCGCGAGGCGGGTGACGAAATGCGCGCCGGTCCGACATTCCTCGGCAATAATTCCGGCGGCATTCTTGGCGGCATCTCAACCGGCCAGCAGATCGTTGCGCGCGTGGCGATCAAGCCAACCTCATCGATCCTGACAAAGCGCCAGTCGATTGACGAAGACGGCAATGAAATCGAATTGATGACAAAGGGCCGGCATGATCCATGCGTTGGGATCCGCGGCGTGCCTGTCGCCGAGGCAATGATGGCGCTGGTGCTTGCCGATCAACTTATGCGCCACCACGCACAATGCGGGTTCACCCTCGCTGACTAGACGTTTCTGGCGGCAATCAAAAATTCCTTATTTCCATCCGGGCCAGTAACCGGAGAGGCAATTGTGCCGATGTGATGCCACCCCATGTCATCGCGCACCCATTTTTCGACCGCGGCGCATGCCTCGCTGTGCAATTCCGGATCGCGCACCACGCCGCCTTTGCCGACACGCCCACGGCCAACTTCGAATTGCGGCTTTATGAGTGCCAGCAGATGTGCCCGCGGCGGTGCCAGCGCCAATGCCGCAGGCAGAACTTTGGCAAGGCTGATAAAAGACGCATCGCAAACGATCACTTCAGGTGCCTGATCAAAACTGCCAGCGTCCAGATCCCGCGCATTAACGCCTTCCATAACCGTCACCCGCGGATCATCACGCAGCCTCGGATGAAGCTGGTCATGACCGACATCAACGGCAAAAACCCGGGCCGCGCCCCGTGACAGCAACACCTCGGTAAAGCCACCTGTGCTGGCCCCCACATCGAGACAGACACAGTCTTTCGGGTTGATATCGGGAAAGGCCTCCAGCCCCCCAAGCAATTTGAGCGCACCGCGGCTGACCCATGGCATGTCAGCACCGGTCAAGACAGGCGTTGCATCCAGCGGCAACATTCGCGATGGCTTTGACAAAACGTCACCGTCAACCGAAACAGCCCCATCAAGGATCAACTGGCGGGCACGCGCTCTGGAACGCGCAAGTCCCTTCTCCACCAAAAGATGGTCGGCCCGCAACCGAGATATTCCGCCACTGTTTTCGTGATGTTGTTTTGTGGTCTTTTTGTCTGGCATGGCCTTCAAAAATCCATCACCGGTGGCTTTTCGTCCACCTGCGTCCGGAGGTATGGCATCAAACGCCGCAAAAACACAGCAATGCGCTAGCTCTTTCCACCAGCAATTGCATTTGACGCATGGGCAACAAGTGTCTGCGCAGCGGCCAGAATACCGTTCCGGTCAAGCCCGCAATAGGCCAACTGGCCAGCCTGACTGTCATGGTCAATAAATTCATCGGGAATAGACAACGCCCGTACACGCAATCCCTGATCAAGATGTCCGGCATTGGCCAGATATTGCAAGACATGGGCCGAAAAACCACCCGGGCTGTTCTCTTCGACAATCAACAGGCTGTCATGTGTGCTGGCAAGTTGATCAAGCAATTCGGTGTCCAGCGGCTTGGCAAAGCGTGCATCGGCTACGGTCGGCGACGCGCCGTCTGCCGTCATGTCGTTGGCCGCGGCCAGACAATCGGCAAGCCTTGTGCCAAGCGAGAGGATAGCCAGACCGTGGCCCTCGCGGACGATCCGGCCCTTGCCAATGGCAAGCACATCACCACGATCCGGCAGATCACAGCCGACGCCTTCACCGCGCGGATAACGCACTGCGGAAGGGCCATCATCATAGGCAGCGGCGGTGGCCACCATATGCGTTAGTTCGGCCTCATCAGCCGGACACATGATCACCATCCCCGGAAGGCAGGAGAGATACGCCACGTCATAGACACCGGCATGAGTCGCCCCATCGGCACCAACCAAACCGGCACGGTCAATGGCAAATCTGACCGGCAATTTCTGAATCGCGACATCATGAACAACCTGATCATAACCACGCTGCAGGAAGGTCGAATAAAGTGCGCAGAAAGGCTTCATGCCCTCGCTTGCCAATCCTGCAGCAAAGGTTACGGCGTGCTGCTCGGCAATTCCAACGTCAAAAACGCGGGACGGAAAATGCTCCTTGACCTTGTTGAGGCCGGTGCCAGATGGCATCGCCGCGGTAATCGCCACGATTTTTTCATCATCGCGCGCTTCCGCAATCAGAGCATCGGCAAACACCGACGTGTAGGTCGGCACATTCGTTGCAGATTTCTGCTGTGCTCCGGTGATCACGTCAAATTTGGGAACGGCGTGATATTTTTCAGCAGAAGGCCCGGCAAAGGGGTGACCCTTGCCCTTTTCGGTGACGACATGCACCAGCACCGGTCCGCGCACATCTCCATCGCGCAGATTTTTCAACACTGGCAGCAAATGTCCCATGTCATGACCGTCAATCGGCCCGATATGCAAAAACCCAAGCTGGCTGAAAACCGAATTACCGCTGATCATGTCACGCGCGACATCTTTTGCGCGGCGGGCGGTGCGTTCGATTTCTGCCGGAAACTTGCTGGCGACCTCGCGCATCAAATCGCGGATGGAGTGAAAAGGCTCGGATGTGATCAGCCGCGAGAGATAACTGCTCATGGCGCCAACGGGCTGTGAGATCGACATATCATTGTCATTCAAGATCACGATAAGGCGGCTGTTTGAGGCACCAGCGTTATTCATCGCCTCATACGCCATACCCGCACTCATAGAACCATCGCCAATCACCGCAATGACATTGCGTGGCTGGTTGCTAAGCTCGCTTGCCACCGCCATGCCGAGACCAGCAGAGATTGACGTTGAGGAATGGCCGGCACCAAACGGATCAAATTCCGACTCGGCGCGCTTGGTAAAACCAGAAAGGCCGCCCTTCTGACGCAAAGTTTCGATGCGGTCACGCCGCCCCGTCAAAATCTTGTGAGGATACGCCTGATGCCCGACATCCCAGATCACCCGGTCAGCAGGTGTGCGGAACACATAATGCAATGCCAGCGTCAATTCGACGACCCCGAGGCCTGCGCCAAGATGGCCGCCTGTCTTTGAGACGGCGGCAATGGTCGCCGCGCGCAATTCCCGCGCCAGACGCGGCAAATCCGCTTCCGGCACCCGGCGCAACGCATCCATACCATCTATCTTGTCAAGCAAGGGTGTCGACGACATCACTGCTCCTTTGTTATCAGCCCACAGTCGGCTCATAACAAACGCCGGACCTTAGCATTGCATATAGGCTATCACGATCGCCGTACAATAGCGAATTTTGCCAGAAAGGCCAGATATCCGGCTTCCGGCCATGGTGAAAGGGTGGCAATGGCATCCTCAATCAGACGGTTGGCGGTGTGGCGCGCCTCATCCACCCCCATCAGCGAGACAAAACTGCCTTTACCGCGGTCAGCGTCTTGTTGTGTTGGCTTGCCGATGGTCGCCGCATCCCCCTGATAATCCAGAAGATCATCGGCAATCTGAAAAGCAAGGCCAAGATCACCGGAAAATGCCAGCAATGCATCCATCAACCTTTGATCGGCGCCCCCCACAATGCCGCCACACGCCGCGGCGCATTGGATCAGCGCGCCTGTTTTCATTGATTGCATACGCTGAATGTCATCCAAATCAAACGGCCGCGTCTCTGCCTCAAGATCAAGCATCTGGCCGCCAGCCATACCGGCAAGGCCAGATGCACGGGCAAGCTGCAGGACCAAGTCTGCCCGCACGCCTGCATCATCATGCGTCGCTGGATTTGCCAGCACCTCAAACGCCAGCGTCTGCAGCGCATCACCGGCCAGAATGGCGGTCGCCTCGTCATACGCAATATGGCAGCTTGGCTGGCCACGGCGCGTGTCAGCGTCATCCATTGCGGGCAAATCGTCATGCACGAGCGAATAGGCGTGGATCATCTCCAGCGCCGCCGCCACGCGCAAGGCGCCGACAGGCTCGGCACCATCGTCGGCAAGGCGCGCCGCGCCAAGGACCAATGCGGCACGCAATCTTTTGCCGCCATTCATCGTCGCATAGATCATCGACTCGGCAAGCCGTGATGCCGGTGTCATCTGGTCGTCAAATAAGGTCTTGATGGCGTCGCCAGTCTTTATGGCATCATCGCGAAGTTGTTGTTCATAGGACATCGCGCATCAGGCGTCCGCGTCAAAGCTGCCCGCCTCGGTTGGCGCACCGCCATCCGCCGGCAGTTTAATCTGCTCCACCTTCATCCGCGCTTCTTCAAGGCGCGATTGACAATGTGCTTTCAACGCCGTGCCCCGCTCAAAGGCGGCAATGGCATCGTCAAGCGATACATCGCCCCTTTCCAGAGAGGTCACAATCGTTTCCAGTTCGCGAAGTGCGTCCTCAAAACTGATTGAGGCCAGTGACGTATCGTCTTTCCCGCTATTCATTCAATCCATCCGGTGTCTGTCGCAACAAGACGCCGTTGGAGTGATCATTGCATCCGGCGATGTCTATCTGGCGGCAACCTGCCCATTCGGGCTGTCTTCGCAACATCTGCCAGATAAATCAGCTCACTCTCCGGCAAGTGTCACCGCAATGGATTTGACCATGTCCGACACCCGCTTTCGTACCAACGGCGTCTTAATACTATAGTATGTTCGCACAAGCTCAAGCGTTTCCCGGCGCGCCATCGGATCCTTTGTCTGCTCATCCGACAAATCGACATCATCAGCCCCACGGCTGACCCGCCGCGGTGAACTGCGCATGGTGTTTTCTGACATATCATCGAAGAAATAATTTATAGGCGAATCAAGGATTTGGCTGATATCCCACAAGCGCGATGCACTGACGCGATTGGCCCCTCGCTCATATTTCTGGACCTGCTGAAAGGTAATATCCAATTCGCTCCCCAGCTGTTCCTGACTCATTCCCAATAACGTTCGGCGCAAGCGAATGCGTTTGCCGACATGCATGTCGATTGCGTTATTGTTGGTTACCCGGAAGTTTCTCTCAACCTGATCAGTTGCAGCCATTATCGCGTCCTTTCAACCAAGCCAATATTCATGCGGGCCAATATTTATAAGGGCCAAAATCTACACTTAAAGTTGCATCGGGTGCTTTCTGCCTCCCGGTGAGTAGCATTATTCTACTCGTGTTTAATTTTTCCCCGTGAGGCAAAATTATCGCCCCGGGGTTTCTTCCGATGATCGCTATGGTGAAAGGCGGGATGATCCGCTAGCTGCACTCTTCGAGCGCGGCAAGCAATGCATGGGCAATGGCGGCTTCAAAAGTCGAGTGGCCTGCCTCATCTACGATACGCAGGCGGGCCTTGCTTCCCCATGCCTTGGCCAGCTTTCTGGCCCCTGCGGGTGGGCAAATCACATCATGCCGGCCTTGAATAATATCAGCAGGTAAATGCCGGATCCGGTCGATATTACCGAGGATATGATTGTCCGTCAGGAAGCATTTATTCTTGAAATAATGCGCCTCAAGCCGGGCCATGCTAAGCGCGGATTTACCACCAACATGACGTGATCCGGCCCGCAAGGTCGAACAGCTGGTCTCATAGGATGCCCATTTCTCGGCCGCAGGCTGATGAATATGGCGCTCATCGCTCATAAGTCTTTCGTAATATGCCTGAAACACATTTTCTCTCTCATCCGGCGGCAGAAACTCGATAAAAGTCTCATAAGCCTCTGGGAAAAACCGTCCCATCTCATCAAGAAACCATGTGACCTCTGCATCTGTGCCAAGGAAAATTCCACGCAGGATCAAGCGCGACACATGCGCCGGATAGGCAATGGCATAGGCCAAGGCCAGTGTACTTCCCCATGAACCGCCAAAGAGAACAAAGCGCTCAACCCCGAGCATCTGACGGAGCGCCTCGATATCTTCAATAAGATCCTGCGTTGTGTTCTCGTTGGTTTCACCATGCGGCATCGACTTGCCGCAACCACGCTGATCAAACAGAATGCAATGAAACCTGTCCGGATTAAACAACCGCCGATGCGCCGGAGCGGTGCCCGCACCCGGGCCACCATGCAGGAACAGCAACGCGATACCGTCTGGCCTGCCGCATTGCTCATAATAGATACGATGACTACCACGCGTCATATACCCGCTGTCAAAGGGGGCAATTGACGGGAACAGTTCCTTTTCCTGGATAAATGCGTGTGCCATGGCCCGCATCATAGCCGCATCAAAGCAGCGGTTTCAATCCCGCAACGGGCATAACAATCCAGCGTCATGCACTGCATCTGCGGGATCGAATGAAAAAGCGCATAGAACGGGCTTAACGCAATTTCGCCTTAGGCCACATCCATCATGTCTTCAAGCTTCATTGCCGCGGTTTCCTGATCGATTTTTTCGATCGCCGCGAATTCACGGGCAAGACGCTCAAGCGCGGCCTGATACATCTGCCGCTCAGAATAAGATTGCTCTGCCTGATTGGTGCGGCGATGAAGGTCGCGAACCACCTCGGCGATTGAAACAGGGTCACCAGACTTGATCTTTGTTTCATATTCCTGCGCACGGCGCGACCACATGGTGCGGCGAACCCGGGCTTTACCCTGCAGGGTGGTGATGGCCTGATCCATCTGTTTGCGTGAACTCAGCGTCCGCAAGCCAAGTGAACGCGCCTTGTCCATTGGCACACGCAAGGTCATCCGGTCCTGTTCAAATCTGACGACAAGCATCTCCAGCTTCGAATCGCCAACCTCGCGCTCCTCAGTTCCCAGAATACGGCCAACGCCATGCGTTGGGTAAACAACAAAATCACCTTCTTCGAACGCGGTTTCCGACTTTTGAGCCATCTTTTCCTTTTCCTCTTGCAATACAAGGATCGCAAGCAATACACCGCCAATCCGCATTTTGCGGCGACGGAGTGCCTCATAAAATGAAGCCAGTTGATGTTATTTGCCCTGTTCCATCTGTTCCATCGCAGGGCGGAGCTGGATACGCCAAACACGTACCGCTATACCATTGTCGCGGCAGGCTTGCCGTCTGTGCGGTATGATACTCTAATTTTTAGGAAAAATCAACCGAGGGGCAGTTGCACCGCCCTTCGAGCCTAGTTGCCGGCACCGGGCTTGCGCGAGAAATACTTGTTGTATTTATCGGTTTCGTTCTGGCTTTTCTCGGCATCCGGCATCGCATCGATCCGCTGGCCAATGTTGGGCCAGATCTCTGACATCTCGCGATTCAGTTCCAGCCACGCCTCTGCACCCGGCTCTGAGTCGGGCAAAATGGCCTCTGGCGGGCATTCTGGTTCACACACGCCGCAATCGATACATTCGTCAGGATGGATCACCAGCATGTTTTCCCCCTCGTAGAAACAATCAACGGGGCACACTTCCACGCAATCTGTGTATTTACAGTTGATGCAGTTCTCATTGACGATATAGGTCATTGCAAGCCTTTCCAGTGATCCTGAAACCATGCGGTTTTATCGCAGAACAGCGCATGCGGCAAGCCCTATGACTGGCTTTCAAGACGCGCCTTTGCGCGCTGTGCGGCGCGCGCCGAATCCTGATCATCAACAAACAAAAGACCGGCAAGCCGCCGCATCAATTGCGCCTCATGATCATGCTTTTCGCCATCTGCCAGAACAACCATCCACACCATTTCCATAATGGTGATTCGCTCTTCCATATCTGTATCGGAACGAATTTTGCGGGTCAGCGAATGGATCTCCACCCGCTCATCATGGTCCGCCAGCGCCGCCTCAATCAGCGTGTCGACTGTGCTTTGATCAAGGTCCAACTGATCGATAAGGATTTCAGAGATACTCACGCGCTCTGCATCATCCAGAACGCCATCAGCCATGGCCGCCTCAACCAACAGACCGGCAATGGTCTTGGCCCACTCATCAGCGGCGTGTGGCAAGGACGCACCTTCATCGCCAAAGCTCTTGATCCAATTCTCCAATGTGGCGAGCATCGCCCTGCCTCCTTCTTTGGGTTTGTTTTTATTTTGCGTTCATCACGCCGTGTTTTGTAATCAGCTCAAAGTCCCGGCTTCAATTTGTCAGTTTGGCGACGCTCTCGTTTGGTCGGACGACCAGATCCGCGCAGGCGCTCTTCAAAATGCCGCTCCTTTGGTGCATCATCGGCTTTTTTCGGCTCTGGTGGCGCAAGGTCCTCATACAGCAAGCTCGCCTCATCAGCTGGCCCGCGGCGGCTGCCAAGCGCCAGAATTTTGATCACCCGAACACGACTGCCCTGGGCAAAGGTCAACACCTGTCCAACAAGCGCCGCACGGTGGGGTTTTGTCATGACCTCGCCATCAAGCCGCAGCCGGCCTCCGGCAATCACCTTGGTGGCAAGGCCACGCGTTTTGAAAAAGCGGGCGTACCACAACCATTTGTCCAGACGCAGCGCTTTTTCACCCGCATCCAAACCGGCCTAATCCTTCAATTTAAGCCCGGCCAGCACCGCAAAGGGGGAATTCGGATCGGGTTGCTTTTCCGCAGGTCGTTTACTGTGCGCCTGTCCGGGCGGCTTGCCGCGGGCTTTCCTGTTTGATTTGTTGGACGGCCTGCCATCTGGCTTTTTGCCGCCCGGTCGACGGCCCGCGCCGTCATTGCCTCTGCCATCATTGCCTTTGCCATTTGCCGCGTCAGCTTTACCACGCCCACCTGATTGCTGGCGAGGGCGGCGTATTCTCTCAAAAATCTGTATGGCCGGCTTTTCCGGATCCTCGGATGGCTCTTCATCAACAACGCGGCATTGCAGGTCAAGCAACATCGCCGCCATTTGGTCGCGCGTTGCACCCGCAAGCGACATCATGTCTTCAGATATCTTGAACCGGCCCTCACGCGCCGCATTGCGCATCAGCAGCGCCACACGTTCAACCATGTCAACGCGCATCACCCGCCCACCAAGCCGCCGATATCCGACAGCAAGCCAGAAGGCATCCGGCACATCGTCAACAGCGTCAATCGTCACCCGGCCAGCCGCAGGCGCAGCCTTGAAATCGGCCGCATCATTGACAAAAAGATTCCACAGCAAAGCGCGAAGGGCAATTGGCGCCGGTTTCAGCATATCCGGCAGATAAACCGTCTCCACACCAAATCTGACGCCAAGCCGTGCCAGACCGGATTTATCGGTGTCCGAGAGCGAGCGAACAAGCTGGCCAACATCGGCGCTTCGCACCGCGCCAAGCTGTTCAAACAACGTAAAGGCGATGCCTTTTGCCGCACCGGAAAACGGAACAGGCTCTGGGTCACTCGCAAGATCAGGCGCTTCGACCACATCCGGCTGTTCGGTTGGCGGATTTGCCGCAATCTCATCCTTGGTTGGCCCATCCTGATCTGAGGGACCGGCATCTGCTGGCACAGACTCTGCCGGTGTTGATGCCGGGCGCGCGGCAGCAGGCGCCAGCGGTTGCGGCGCCTCGAGTGCCATCAAACGGCCAAGCACATCGCGAACATGCTCACCAACAAATTTTGACAGGCGTTCATTCAAGCGCTGCGCCTGATCAATCGACAGAAGGTCACTGTCGACAAGCTCGGCCCGCGGCGCATAAAGCCCGTCACCACGGACAAGCCGGGCAACCTTGGATTCACGCCAGCTGATCACGCCGCCCTCATCGAGCCGGAAAGCCGGACTCGCCGACGCCGTGAACGCCCTTACCCTGTTTTCGATTTCATCAGGAAGACCACGCCTTGCGGCCGCCAGAATGGTGGATTTTTCTTCACCCTCGGCCAGAGTTGGCTGGAATACAAATCCATCCAGAACCCCAACTTCCTCACCTTCGACCAGAACCGTTCCGTCAGTCTTTACCGAAGCCATCAAATTCTTATTTTCCTTCAATCTTCGACTCAAATGCGCAGCGCGCCGGTCAACAAACCGCTCTGACAGTCTTGCATGCAGACAATCGGACAGTCGACCCTCAACCAAACGCGCACGATCCTGCCATTGCGCAGGGTTATCTGTCCAGTCAGAACGGTGTGTGATGTACGTCCATGTGCGAATATAAGCAAGCCTTGTCATCAGGGTATCGAGATCACCATCAAGCCGATCAAGATGATCCATCGCCCGCGAAACCATGTCGGCACCAAGCACACCATCGGCAACCAGTGTGGTGTAGATGTTGGCCAGCATGTCATAGTGATTCTCGTTCAGGGTCTGCCGAAAATCAGGAATGCAGGCAACCTCCCACAGCAATCGCACCGCCTTGGTATTGCTTGTCACCCGCATAATATCGGGGCGCGCCGCCAGTGCCGCCAATGCCTGATGGTCAAGCGCATCGCCTTTGCGAAACAGAAACGCCAGCGGCGGCGGGGCTTCGAGCGAGGCCAACAACGCATCGACAGAGGAAAAATCAAGCTTGCTGTTGCGCCAGTACATTGACCTGAGCGGTTGGAACCTGTGCTGCTCAATCGCTTCAATCATTTCCGGCTCAAGCGCGCGGCACCCATCTGTTACGCCAAAGGTGCCATCATTGACATGCCGCCCTGCGCGTCCGGCAATCTGTGCCATTTCGACCGGCGACAATTTACGCATATGCCGCCCGTCAAATTTCACATCAGACGCCAGCGCCACATGCTTCAAATCAAGATTAAGCCCCATGCCAATGGCATCTGTCGCGATCAGGAAATCGACATCGCCATTTTGATAGAGTTCAACCTGGGCATTCCTTGTCCGCGGGCTAAGCCGCCCCATGACAACAGCGGCACCGCCACGCTGACGGCGGATGGTTTCAGCCAGCTGATAAACATCAGCCACGCCAAAGGCGACAATTGCACTGCGCCGCGGCAATCTGGTGAGCTTTTTTGGCCCGGCATAGGACAGGCGCGACATGCGATGCCGTGTTTCAAATTTTGCCTCGGGAAGCAGCAAGCGCAGCAATGGCGCCGCCGTATCCGCGCCCATAAACATTGTCTCGAACTGGCCGCGGGCATTCAGGATCCGGTCCGTGAACACATGGCCACGCTCGCGGTCCCCGGCAAGCTGCACCTCATCAACAGCAATAAATTCAAAGCCGCGATTAACCCATGAGTCCCGCGTTGCCCCCGAATCCAGCCGACCATTGGCAGATGACGCCTCGCCCATATCCAGCGGCATTGATTCAACGGTGGCGCAGATATAGCGCGCCGAAGGCGGCAGTATCCGCTCTTCCCCGGTGATCAGGCCAACCTTTGCCGGCCCGAGCTGGGCCACCAGCCGGTCATAATTTTCCCGCGCCAAAAGGCGCAGCGGAAAGCCAATCAGACCGGTTGAATAGCCGGTCATCCGTTCCATCGCGAGATGCGTCTTGCCGGTATTTGTCGGCCCGAGAACGACCGTTACCTGTGTGCCGATGAACGCGCCGCCGCAAATGCGCCTGAAGTGTCATGTGAAGAGGTGGCTGGCATCAGCGTGAACCGCGGCAGGAAAAGATCATCAAGGCGCGCCATCCTAGACGCATTTGCCCCTTTGCGCACCGGCTTTTCTGATATTTCTGTCAAAAAACCCGCCGGGGGGAGCCGGCGGGCTGGATTTACGCTTGCGGGCGGACAGTGCCCGCGCCGTTATGATGTTGGTCTGCTATGCCGCCAGTTGGCGCAGCACATAATGCAGGATACCGCCATTGCGGAAATAGGTGGCTTCTCCTTCGGTATCGATGCGGGCAAGCAGGTCAACCGTTTGTGTGCTGCCGTCACCAGAGGTAATGGTTGCGGTCACGGTCATACCGGCTGTCACACCCGCGGCAAGACCGCCAAGGGTGATCGCCTCGTCACCTTTCAGGCCAAGTGACTCACGCCCGACACCTTCAGGGAATTGCAGGGGCAGAACCCCCATGCCAATCAGGTTGGACCGGTGAATACGCTCAAAGCTTTCGGCAATTACCGCTTTCACGCCAAGCAAACGCGTGCCTTTGGCGGCCCAGTCACGGCTGGAACCGGTGCCATATTCCTTGCCACCAATCACCACCAGCGGTGTGCCCTCGTCAGCATAGCGCATCGCCACATCATAAAGCGGTGCCACCTCGCCGGTTGGCACATGCCGCGCAAAGCCGCCTGTTGTGCCCTCAGCCGCCAGATTCTTCAGACGGATATTGGCAAATGTGCCACGCATCATCACCTGATGGTTGCCACGGCGCGAACCAAAGGAGTTGAAATCAACCGGGCGCACCTGATGGCCGGTCAGGAAATCAGCTGCCGGCGTGTCTCTGGCGATCGAACCGGCTGGCGAGATGTGGTCGGTGGTAATCGAATCACCAAGCAATGCCAGAATGCGGGCATTTTCGATGTCACCGGTGCTGTCCGGCACCTCGCGGGTCATTCCCTCAAAGTAAGGCGGGTTCTGAACATAGGTTGACCCGTCATCCCAGCCATAGGTCAGACCCGAAGAGGTGTGGATCGCCTGCCATTCCTCGGTCCCCATGAACACATCCGCATAACGGCTGCGGAACATGTCGGCAGAAATCACCGCGTCAACGACTTTCCTGATCTCGGCATTGCTCGGCCAGATATCGGCAAGATAGACATCATTGCCATCCTTGTCGGTGCCAAGGGGCTCATCACCAAGAACCTTGGTGACAGAACCGGCAAGCGCATAGGCGACAACAAGCGGCGGTGAGGCCAGATAATTCGCCGCCACATGCGGGCTGATCCGGCCTTCAAAATTACGGTTGCCGGAAAGCACCGATGTGACCACCAGCTCACCCTCTTCAACGGCTTTGGCAAGTGGCGCATCAATCGGACCGGAATTACCGATACATGTTGTACAGCCGTAACCGACCGTGTTGAACCCAAGCGCGTCCAGATGCTGCGTCAAGCCAGCAGCATCAAGATAGGCCGAGACGACCTGACTTCCGGGTGCAAGCGAGGTTTTTACCCACGGCTTTACCTGCAAACCCCTTTCATGCGCCGCTTTGGCCAGCAATCCGGCCGCCACCAGCACAGACGGGTTTGAGGTGTTGGTGCAAGACGTGATCGCGGCAATCACAACATCACCATCCGACAAGGCCATGTCACCTTCGCCAATGGACACAGATTTCGGCGCGCCGCGGCCGGTTGTGTCTTTCAATGTGCTGGCAAATGACGCCGCGACACCCGGCAAGGCAACACGGTCCTGCGGGCGTTTCGGGCCAGCCATTGACGGCACCACATCATCCAGCTTGAGCGCAAGCGTATCGGTGAAATGCGGATCATCGGCAGCGCTGTCACGCCACATGCCCTGTGCCTTGGCATAGGCCTCAACAAGGGCAACACGATCATCATCACGACCGGTCAAACGCAGATAATTCAATGTTTCATCATCGATCGGGAAAAAGCCGCAGGTGGCGCCATATTCGGGGGCCATATTGGCAATTGTCGCGCGATCGGCAAGCGACAGCTGATCAAGGCCGGGGCCAAAGAATTCAACGAATTTGCCAACCACGCCGCGCTTGCGAAGGGCCTCGACAATCATCAGCACAAGATCGGTCGCTGTCGCACCTTCGGGCAGGCTGCCGTCAAGACGGAAGCCGATCACATCCGGCACCAGCATCGAGATTGGCTGACCAAGCATCGCCGCTTCGGCTTCGATGCCGCCGACACCCCATCCAAGAACAGCCAGACCATTGACCATCGTGGTGTGGCTGTCAGTGCCAACAACCGAGTCGGGATAGGCAACGGTTTCGCCGTCTTCCTCGCGCGTCCACACCGTCTGCGCCAGATATTCGAGATTGACCTGATGGCAAATGCCAGTGCCGGGTGGCACAACGCGGAAATTGTCAAATGCGCCGGCACCCCAGCGCAAAAATTCATACCGCTCCTGATTGCGCTGAAATTCAAGGGCAACATTCTTTGCCGCGGAATCCGCATCGCCTGCATGATCGACCATCACCGAATGGTCAATCACCAGATCAACCGGTGACAGCGGATTGATTTTTTCGGGGTTTCCGCCAATTTTGGCCATGGCATCACGCATTGCCGCAAGATCGACAACCGCCGGAACGCCAGTGAAATCCTGCATCAAAACGCGGGATGGCCGGAACGCGATTTCGCCGCTATTGCCGCCATCGGCCCATCCGGCCAGCGCTTCAATATCGGCGGCGGTTACAGATGCGCCATCCTGATTGCGCAACAGATTTTCCAACAGCACTTTCAGTGAAAACGGAAGACGGGCCAGCGCCGGATAGGTTTCGGCAAGCTTGGCGAGTGAGTAATAAGTGTAAGTCGTGCTGCCGACGGCAAGTTGCGTACGGCAGGACTGACGCAATGTCTCGGACATGGCGGCCCCCTGTGGTCAGGCAGGTCAGGCTGTGACCCGCATTTTGGCGATATCTTCAATGAACATCCGCAAAAAGGCAGATGGGCCAACCCGAGGAGCGCCTGCGGGCGGTCGCGTTCTTATACCGCGCACACCGGCATTTTTCCAGACCGATTTTCCGTGCATGGGGTGATCATCATCACAGATTGCCGAACTGCGGCCAGTTTGCCCCTAGCGGCACCGGTCGCTTTTCGGTAATAGAAGGGGCTATGAGCAGTGCCGCCGCAAATACCGCCAGGACAAACGCAGAGACAAACGCCAAAACAAAGGCCAGCAATGCGTTGTTGCGTCTGGATAATATCGCCATCATGCGGGGCCAGCGCCTGATCCAGCAGAGCCTGACACATGATATGAAAGCAGGCGGCATCACCCTTGTTACCGGGCCAAACGGCTCAGGCAAATCATCGTTGTTGCGGGCCATCGCCGGACGGCTGGCACCAGCGCAGGGTTCAATAGACTGCAATGTGCCAATTCTCTATGTCGGGCATCAGGATGGACTTTCACCGGCGCTGAATGGGCGGCAAAATCTGCAAAGCTGGGCAAAGCTGAATGAATATGCATCAGCAGATGGCGAGATCGAGCAGGCGATAGACGCGCTGAACGCCGCAAATTTTGCCGATTTGCCAGTGCGCGTTCTCTCGCGCGGGCAACGCCGCCGGTTTGCATTGGCGCGGTTATGCCTTGGGCCGGAACAGGCGCTGTGGCTGTTGGATGAGCCAAGCGCAGGCCTTGATATTGATACATCACAATTGCTTGACCGGGTGATCAGTCGGCACCTTGATAAAGGTGGGATGGTGATGGCGGCAACGCATTTGCCGCTTGCCCCACAGACACGCCCCGCGATTTTGGCGCTTAACGATATCAACGGGGCCGCCGCATGAACGCGTTTATCCAGCAAATCCAGCGCGATCTTGCCATCGCCTGGGCAAGCCGCCTCGATATCGGGGTAATTCTGCTGTTCTTTGTGATTATCGTGACAATGTTCCCACTGGCCATTGGCCCACAGCCCGAAATCTTGCGTCCGTTGGCGGTGCCGCTTTTGTGGATTGCGGCGTTCTTGTCGATCCTTGCTGGTTTTGACCGGCTGTTTGCTGCTGATCTTCGTGACGGCTGGCTGGATCAGGTGGCCTTGTCAAAGCTGCCGTTATTTGCCTATGTCATCGCCAAGGCCGTTGCCCATTGGCTGGTCAGCGGACTGCCTCTCTTGCTGGCGGTTCCCATTGTCGGGCTGTTGCTGCAAGTGGAAAGTGCGGTATTGCCCTCACTTGTCATTGCATTGTTGATTGGCACGGCGGCTTTGACCTTGCTTGGCGTCATTGGTGCAAGTCTGGCAAGCGGCGCGCGGCAGGCTGGCGGCCTGATGGCACTTTTGGTATTGCCGCTTGCCTTGCCAGTGTTGATTTTCGGGGTTCTGGCCTCACAGCCCGAGGCGGGGTCGTTCATGTCACCGCATCTAAAATTGTTGGCGGCGGTTTTGATGGTATTGCTGGCCATTGCCCCACCTGTCGCAGCAGCGGCACTTGCTGAAGCAGATGATGACGGAGGCGCCTGATGTTTGACTATCTTGCCAACCCGACGCGCTTTGTCCGGATTGCCGATGTGCTGTTCCGGCCGGTGGCGATTTTGGCAACAGGCCTCATTCTTGTGGGGCTGTATTTTGCCCTGTTCGACTCACCGGCGGATTATCAGCAGGGTGATACTGTGCGCATCATGTATGTCCATGTTCCGGCGGCATGGCTGGCGGTTCTGGGCTATGTCGCGATGGGCGTCTGTGCTCTGTTTTACATTGTCTGGCGGCATCCGCTTGCCGACATTGCTTTGCGGGCGATGGCGCCGGTCGGGGCACTGTTTGCATTGCTGACATTGGTGACCGGTTCATTGTGGGGGAAGCCGATGTGGGGCGCATGGTGGGTGTGGGACGCACGGCTTACCTCGATGCTCATCCTGTTTTTCTTTTATGTCGCAGTGATTGCGCTGGCCAACGGGTTTGACCGTGCCGAACGCGGCAGCCGACCGGCGGCGCTGTTGGCGCTTGTCGGGGTGCTGAATGTGCCAATCGTCAAATTTTCTGTCGATTGGTGGAATACATTACATCAGCCTGCAAGCTTGATCCGCAGTGGCGGCGTGTCGATTGATCCATCAATGCTGACCCCATTGCTGTTTATGCTGGCGGGATTTCATCTCTATTTCGTTGCGCTCGTCATCCTTAGAATGAAGGCACTGTTGATTGAGCGACGCATCACCAGCCTGCAATTGCGCCAGGCCCGCCAGACGGCAAAGCCGGTGCATCCAACGAACACGGGGCCGAACGCATGACCGGCGGCTTTTTTTCCATGGGTGGCTATGCGGCTTTTATCTGGCCATGTTATGCGCTGACCGCGATTGGCATGATTTGGCTTGCCTATGCCAGTTGGCGCAAGGCAAAGGACAATGCGGCCAGACTTGACGCACTGGAACAGGGGCCGCCTGTCGATGGTACAGACACCCCTGACGCCGAGGGATAAGGCCCCCGCCTCACCTGCCAGAAATTTTGCTTAAACTGTGTCCTGACGCCCGCGCCGGCGACCACCCCTGCGGCGACCACCCTCAATCGCAGGTGCGTCCTCAGCGGTCAATTCACGCACCGGCAGTTCGACTTCAGCGGCCAGCTTGGCATAAGGGTCGCTTTTATGCGGCACGGCCATAGCCTTGACGAAATGATCCTGAAAGCTTGGCTCTATCGCGGTTTCGATTTTCTCAATGTCGCGGACCACACTTTCAATTTCGCGGCGGGCGCCACGGTTCAGCAACGCCATCCGCGCACCAGTACCAGCGGAATTTCCAGCCGCCCGAACATTTGCCAGCTCACAATCAGGGATCATCCCAAGCACCATGGCATATTTTGGGTCGATGTGCGTGCCAAAAGCACCGGCCAAAACAACGCGGTCAACCGCCTTGATCGCCAGCTTATCCATCAACAGCCGGAAACCGGCATACAGTGCGGCTTTGGCAAGCTGGATGGCACGCACGTCATTCTGGGTGACGGTCACATTGTCTGAAATGCGGTAGGAAAATGTCCTGCCATCGGCCTCAATGCGGGGCGATTTGGCGGCAAGCGCGCCATTCACGACACCATCGGCAGAGATAACACCGGCCAGATACATCTCGCCGATTATCTCAATAATGCCAGACCCGCAAATACCGGTGATTCCAGTGGTCTTGACCGCCTCGTCAAACCCGTCCTCATCTGACCATTGATCGACACCAATCACCCGAAAGCGCGGCTCCAGCGTGTCTTTGTCGATACGAATTCTCTCTATGGCACCGGGAGCCGCACGCTGCCCTGATGAAATTTGCGCGCCCTCAAAGGCCGGACCGGTTGGCGATGACGCCGCCAGCATCCGTTCTGAATTGCCGACAACGATCTCGGCATTGGTGCCAACATCAACGACAAGGGTGTAACCCTCACCCTTTTGCGGTGCCTCGGCGAGAACAACGCCCGCGGCGTCCGCGCCGACATGACCGGCAATGCACGGCAACACATAGACACGCCCGCCACGATGCACAGCAAGACCAAGCTCGCCAGCATTGATTTCCACCGCCGTATCAACCGCAAGCGCAAACGGCGCGCCGCCAAGCTCAATCGGGTCAATGCCAAGCAGCAGATGGTGCATTACCGGATTGCCGACCAGCACGATCTCCAGCACGTCTTCAGGCACAAGTCCGGCCTGCTCACACGCACCAGCGATCAGCATCTGCAACCCTTCAATGACAGCTTGTGTCATTTCCTTGTCGCCGCCGGGATTCATAATGCCGTATGACACACGGCTCATCAGATCCTCGCCGAATCTGATTTGCGGGTTCATCGCGCCGGTTGACGCCAGAACCTCGCCCGTAACCATGTCGCACAGATGCGCTGACATTGTGGTCGATCCGACATCGATCGCCACACCGGCAATGCGATCCTTCAAACCGGGCCAGATGCCAGTGATATGATGCCCGTCACGAAGCGCCACCGTGACCTGCCATTTGCCTTCACGAAGCACCGGTTGCAGCGATTGCAATACATGCAGATCATAGGTGATCTCGCCGCTGATCCGATCCGGCCATTGGGTTTGCAGCGCTTCAATGAGGCGGCGCATGTCACCCGATGGCTCATGCATGTCGGGTTCGCGCACTTCAACAAGGCACAAGCGGATGATCGGGTCCATCTCGATCTGGCGATCATCAGCGGCCTTGCGGACCAGCTGATTGTGAACCTGGCTCTCAGGTGGGACATCGATCACCGCATCGGCGCATAATTTTGCCTGACAGGACAGTCGGCGCCCTTTGGCAAGGCCTTTTTTGTCGGCGTACCGCGTCTCTACCGCGGTGACATCACCAAGGCTGGCGGCACCGGATGTGATGCCATGTTTGGCAAAATTCCCAACACCCACATCGACCTGACATCTGCCGCACAGCGCCCGGCCGCCACAAACAGAATCAATATCCACACCAAGCGAACGCGCCGCCTGAAGCACACTCGTGCCAGCCGCGACATGGCCTTGACGACCTGACGGTGTGAAGACGATTTTCACCTCTCCGGCAGGGGTGTCAGACGCTGTTTTGCTTTCGTCGGTCATGATTGTGGTCGACTCAACCGTTAGGCACTCCGGCGGCGGCGTGTCTGGCGGCGCTCACGGCCACCCTCGCCCTGTGCCGCCGGCTCGCGGAACTTCTCGATCCAACGACGGCACTCCGGATCATTGCCATTCATTACATTGGCGCCCATGATTGCTGTCATTTCTTCTGCATGCAACGGATTCATGATTGCCGAGGTCATGCCTGCACCGGCAGCCATCGACAAGAATGCCGCATTCAATCCATGCCGGTTCGGCAAACCGAAGGAGATGTTGGATGCGCCGCAAGTGGTGTTGACTTTAAGCTCATTACGAAGGCGCGAGATGAGATCAAGCGCCGAACGACCGGCAAGATTGATCGCGCCAACCGGCATGATCAGCGGATCAACCACAACATCTTCACGCGGAATACCGTAATCTTCGGCACGCTCAACGATTTTCTTCGCCACCTCATAGCGCACATTCGGATCCTCAGAGATGCCTGTCTCATCATTGGAGATCGCCACAACCGCTGCGTTATACTTCTTCACCAATGGCAACACGACTTCCAGACGTTCCTCTTCGCCAGTCACCGAATTGACCAGCGGCTTGCCCTTGTAAACGGCAAGGCCAGCTTCAAGCGCGGCAACAATTGAACTGTCAATGGCCAAAGGCACATCAACCACGTCCTGAACCAACTTGATCGACTCGGCGAGAATGGCAGGCTCATCCGCCATCGGAATGCCCGCATTGACGTCAAGCATTGTTGCGCCGGCTTCCACCTGAGCGACAGCATCGGAGATAACGCGGCTATAGTCGCCAGCAGCCATTTCAGCGGCAAGCAATTTACGGCCCGTAGGGTTGATCCGTTCGCCAATCACACAAAATGGCGAACCAAATCCGATGGTGATTTCCTTTTTATCCGATGAAATCAAAGTATTGGTCATAATCTTTCTCCGATGGCCCTGTAGTCTCAG
This sequence comes from Alphaproteobacteria bacterium, assembly GCA_038147495.1. GTDB lineage: Bacteria > Pseudomonadota > Alphaproteobacteria > Puniceispirillales > Puniceispirillaceae > MED-G116. Next base: position 79,630 of record JAYQTT010000009.1, read on the forward strand.
GCTGCAATTACGTCAAAGCCACCCTTGGGCAGCGTCTCAATTTTTCCGTCAGCAATGGCCTGAGCATAGGCCGCCGTTTTGGCAAATCCGCCGAATGGATAATAATGGAAATGCCGGATCAGACATTCACTGTCATTCGCCATTCCTTCAGCCAACCCGTCAAGCAACAGATGCGGTGACTGCACTGTCATCAGCTTGGCAACATTGCGGGCCTGCTTGGAAATGAAGCGCATTGACGGACCGATGCCCGAAATCTGGGCAAAGCGAAACAGAGTCTTGATTGTTGCCGGACCGGGAATACCGATACGGATCGGCAGGCGATTGCCTGCCGCGCGAACCCGCTTTTCCCAATCAAGAACGATATCTGCCTCAAAACAGAACTGGGTTTCGATATAGAGGTCGAGCCCTTCTGCCACCGCCAGCGCATTCTTTGCCGCAAGTGCCTCAGCGATCTCGTCATCACTGATATCCGGACTTCCTTCGGGGTGGCCAGCCACACCGATGGAACGAATGCCATGGCGCTGGATCAGTCCGGTGGACAATACCTGCATTGAGTCGGAAAACTGCCCCACTGGCTTGTCGACACCGCCACCGATGACCAGAACTTCTTTGACCCCTGCTTTTTCAACAAACGCCGAGAGCAAAGTATCAAGCTGGTCAGCATCCTTCAGTGACCGGGCTGCCAGATGTGGCACCGGCTTCATGCCATCATTGTGCAGACGCTGGGCAACGGCAATCGTGTCCATCGGGTCACTACCCGGCAGGAATGTGACATTCACCGTTGTTTCAGGCTGCAGACAATCACGGAAACTCTCAATCTTGGTTGCGCCTGTTGGCGTCACCTCAATAGACCAGTCGCTTGCCGCCTTCTGAATTTGTTCAATAGTCGCTGCCATGGTCACTCTCTTCAATTTACCGGATCGTCACGCAAAACTCTCAAACGGGACAGCGATCGCATCAGCCGCTGTTATGATTGCGTCGCACAATGACCGCTCTGCAACAGATCGGTTGGTTTGTTGACGCCTCACTATCTCCAGATTGCGACATCGTAAAAAAAACCACATTTGCGGTAATTATGCGGTTGTCTTGGTCAGGCCGGCTCTCTTCCGCCATTTTCCACCAGCGAACGCACACGTTCTGCCGGATAATCCGCCTCAAGACCGGCGGCGCATTCAGCCGCCGCGGCGTCAAGGTCATCACCACATTCAACCGGCTCTCCGCGGCGCCATTCGGCAAGATAATCATCCGTAGATGCCGCCCCGTCACGCATCGCCGCCTCATCGATGGCAATCGCAAAACGCCGTGACAATTCGATCTTTGCCTGTTCCCGATTCCGGCCACGTCCGGTTTCGGCAATCACCTGCGCCGGAATATCACGCCAGTATAGAATCATTAATTTTGCCATTTCACGCTCCTGTCGTTGCGCTGGTTTTAGCATCGCGTTTGGTCGCCTCGGCTATGAATGCCGGTAATTCACCATAGCCTGCGAATCTGAATTCATAGGCCAGACCAAGCGTTTCTGCGGCCTGTTTGGCCTTTTTGCGAAGGCCGGGATCATCAATCTGCGCGAGATAAAGCGCGCGGGTGTAGTTGCCAAAATACAGATCGCGCAGCTGTGGGTGTTTGCGAAGCCCCATTCCCTGCATCACGATTCTCTCAAAATGCCGAACCATGTAATCTGTCAAAAAGAACGTCCCGAGCTGGTTTTCCATCTCTTCGTCAAAACTCTGCTTACCGATGAACATTTCATAGCAATGCGCACCGGGAATGCGGGCCACTCCAACGCTTTCGAGATAGGTGTCAAGCTCACCACCAGTACCGCAGTCACCATAGACAACGGCAACCCGCCGGCCCTTTTTCAAGGCGGCACCAACCTTTTGCCGGACTCCGGGGACAATTTTCTCTGGCCTGTTATGCCATGCCGCCGGAAGGCAGGTAATCTCAATCGCCCCCGGGGGGAGTTGCCGTTGAATATCGACAAGCTCACGCGCCAGGGCACCACAGGCGACAAGCAAAAGGCCGCAATCCCCCGGGGGTGCGGCCTTTGACGCGAGATTGTGGGTCTTGCTAGCCAGCGGCTTGCGCCTGATCGCGCCGTGCGGCGATCATTTCCTTTGCCGTCTCAACCGCAACCGCTGCATCGCGGCAATAGGCATCCGCTCCAATCGAGTCGGCAAACGCCTCATTCAACGGTGCACCGCCAACAAGCACGATGTAATCGTCACGGATGCCTTTTTCGACAAGCGCGTCAATCACCACCTTCATGTATGGCATGGTGGTTGTCAGCAGGGCAGACATACCAAGAATGTCAGGCTTGTGCTCTTCAAGCGCTTCCAGATAATTTTCGACAGGATTGTTGATGCCAATGTCGACAACATCGAAACCGGCACCCTCAAGCATCATGGAGACAAGGTTCTTGCCGATGTCATGAATGTCGCCTTTGACCGTTCCAATCACCATGCTACCGATACGCGGCGCGCCGGTTTCTGCGAGCAATGGACGCAAAATTCCCATTCCGGCCTTCATCGCGTTCGCCGCCATGAGAACCTCGGGCACAAACAGAATGCCATCACGGAAATCGATGCCAACGATGGTCATACCTTCGACCAGCGCCTTGGTCAGAACTTCATAAGGAGTCCATCCACGACCAAGCAGAATTTCAACGCCCTCGACAACCTCTTCCTGAAGGCCGTCATAGAGGTCATCGTGCATCTGCTGCACCAGCTCATCATCATCAAGATCTGCAAGAATAATTTCGTCTTCGTCAGCCATCGGTACAGTTTCCTTCTGCCAACCCTCGGGGACAAGGCGCAACAATCACACCGTCACCCAGGACCTACCTGTGTTTAGCCAGTCTTGCGGCATCAGGGGTCTGGCATGTAAAGCACGGACGACAGAATCTGTGCTCTTCGCGACAAACCAGTCAAGAATCGCCATCCAGCGGCGTCTATTTCTCTATCTGATGCTTTGTGAGTACCGGGAAGCTGACGACCATGAAAGCAAGTGAAATGGCAGTAATTCCAAAGGCTTTGAAGGTCACCCAACCATCCGTGCTCAATGTCCGCCAAGCGATTTCATTGGCAATTGCCGTCACCACAAACATGGTCACCCAAAGCCAGCTGATTTTCTGCCACCCGATGTCGGTCAGATCGATCTGCCCGCCCATGATCGCACGCAATGGATTCCGTCCCATCATTCGTCCACCGGCAATGATCACCGCCAGCAAAATCGTCAATATGGTCGGCTTGATCTTGATAAAAAGCTCATTGTCAAAATAGACCGAAAGCCCCCCGAAAAAGGCAACGGCCACACAGCCGACCGCCGCCATCATCGAAATCCGGCGCTCTGTCAGCCAGCCGAATGCCAATGCCAGCACTGTCGTTCCGACAAGGACTTTGACGCTGAGCATGAAATCACCAGTGGCGTAATTTGTGCCAAAAAACAGCAACAACGGACCCAGATCCAGCAACAGACGCCGTCCGGGGCGATCCGTTTTTTCTCCAGCTGACTTTGTTTCTGCTTCGGTGTTTTCAGTTTGCGACAATTTGCTCTCCCGCATATCACTTTTGACCCCATCGGGGCCGACCTCAATCATAACCAGACACGTCTAAACGAGGATCCCGCCTGAAAATCAGGCGGCCCACGCCGCCGCTCTGGCCTCGCAGGCAATGGCGCTTTCCCGGATCAAAGCCCCGCCATCATCCCTTGAGCGGGCTTCCTCGCCAAGCGTCCGGCGCCAATATTTTGCACCGCGCTGACCGGCATAAAGACCAAGCATATGCCGCGTTATCGAGTGCAATGGCACACCCCTAGCCGTCGCTTTATCGGCATAATCCGCCATCACATTGGCAACATCATGGCGCGACAGCCCCCGGCGGGCGAAAATCATCTCATTCAAATCGGCAAGCAACATGGGCGTCTTATAGGCGGCACGGCCAATCATCACCCCGGTAAAATGCGGCAATTCAGCCTGCACCATTTCGCAATCGACCAATCCCCCGTTCAAGCAGATCGTCAAATCGGGGCGCCGCACGGCAAGGCGACGGGCCCGATCATAATTCAATGGCGGAATGTCCCTGTTTTCTTTTGGGCTGAGGCCGTTCAACCATGCCTTGCGCGCATGCAGGTAAAACACGTCAACACCCGCATCGCTGACCGTATCGACAAACTCATCAAGCCCCGTCTCTTCATCCATATCATCAATACCAATCCGGCATTTCACGGTGACTGGCATTTGCGTGGCGGACTGCATCGCCTTCACACAATCGGCCACCAGGCCCGGTTCCGCCATCAGGCAAGCGCCAAAGCGACCGGATTGCACCCGGTCTGACGGGCAGCCAATATTCAGGTTTATCTCCTGAAAGCCGAATTGGTCCGCATGTTCGGTTGCCTTGGCCAATCTGTCTGGCACGCTTCCACCAAGTTGCAATGCTAGCGGATACTCGGCAGGATCATGCCCAAGCAAACGATCAAGATCGCCGTGAAGCACCGCTTCAGCAGTTACCATTTCAGTAAAAAGCAACGCATCAGGTGCAAGCAGACGATGGAAAAACCGGCAATGCCGATCTGTCCAATCCATCATTGGCGCCACCGAGAGGCGGCGGTCAATATCATCTGTCTTTTTGACCGTCATCATTGGTTCCTTATAGCGCAAATGTCCGCAAAAGGCCACTCAATCAACGGAAAGTGCGGCGCTTTGAACCGGCATCCTTGCCTGCACAAGCCCTTTGTGTAGACATCACCGCCAGCAAGATTGCCACCTTTTCCATCCCTGTGGCACCTATTCGGCACCCGCCTCAAACGGGTTGCGCGCTTTGCTGTCGGCAACGGCAATCACAAAGGCATCGGGGTCCGTGTCCAGTTCACGGGCAAGGCGCGTTTCCAGCGCTTCGGCATCAACCCAGCCCGCCGCGTTGTCACCATCTCCTGTAATCACCCGCCAGACATAGTTGCCGTTGAAATCAAGACTTCGCGCCAACAAACGGTGACGCCCATCAAGCGCATCGACATGCACAAAAATAGCACCGGCATCGCCATCCCCGCGCCGAACCACAACGCAATCGATCAATTCGGCATTGGCATAGCGCAGCGCAGCGCTGACAAGCATAGCTGACTTCAGCTTCGGCATATCTCAGACCATCTAGAAGTCAGAACAACGGCCTTTTTGCTCCCAGTCGCCATATCGGGTTGGCTCGGGTCCTTTTGGGCCATTGATTTCACGCGGCGTCTTCGCTCCATCATCAACGGCATCTGGTGAGGATGATGACTTGGATGTGGCCGTATCATCGGCCTGCGTGTCAGGGTTTGTCTTGTCAGCTTCCATAATTATCTATATGCCCGCTGATACCAGCAAAAACAAGCAGGGGCAGGCCTGACAACAGGCTGTTGGAACGAAGCCATCATGGAACGCAGCAAACGCACAAGATTGACAGACCGCCCGAAATTGTCGCTTCGCGCAGAATCCAGTGCCAGCAAAAAGCCGGCTGGTGCGCCGCGAGGTGCCGGGAAAAAAGCTGGTAAAAAAAGAACCTATGCTCATGGCGCGGCAGGACCTGCTGCCGACAAAAGACCGGCTGGACGTGGCGCCTCAATCGCTTCGTCAAGCAAGCCCCATCGCGGGCCATCCAAAAATGCAAAGCGCCCATCAGCGGTAAACAGCCGCAAGGTTTGTTTTGATATTTTGGTTGCAATCGCTGACGGTGCCCAGCTTGACGCCGCGCTGCACGGCAATGCTGATCTGACCCGCCTTGAGGACCGTGACCGCCGCTTTGTTCGCCTGCTGGTGACAACATGCCTGCGTCGTCGCGGACAACTGGAAAAGACCATAGCACCGCTTGTTGAGCGCCGCCCATTTGGCGAGCTTGAGCATGCCAACACAATTCTGATTATGGGCGCGGCACAATTGCTGGTGTTGAAAACTGATGCGCATGCCGCAGTGAACAGCACAGTTGATCTGATGCGCCAGGCCGGTTTTGACCGCCTGACAGGTCTCGCCAATGCCGTCATGCGGCGTCTGACCCGCGAAGGTGAAAGCCGCTTTGCCACAACCAATCCTGTCGACAATCTTCCAGACTGGCTGAAGGACAGCTGGCAAACCTATTATGGCAAGCCGGCGACCGCGGCGATGGCTGATCTGGCGATGCAAATTCCCACACTTGATATCACGCCGAAAACCGATCCCGACAGATGGGCCAAAACGCTGGAAGGCAGCCTGATCAATGCCGCGACCGTGCGCCGAGATTTTGACGGCGACATCACGCGACTGGACGGTTTTGCCGAGGGCGAATGGTGGGTTCAGGACGCCGCCGCCGCACTTGCGGCGAGGCTGTTTGGCGACATTACGGGCAAATCGGTGATTGATCTGTGCGCCGCCCCCGGTGGCAAAACAGCCCAGCTGATTGCTGCCGGTGCCAAGGTCACAGCAGTCGACAGTGCGCGCAAACGTATTGACCGGTTGCGGCGCAATTTGAAACGGCTGAATTTGACGGCGGACATAAAACTCCATGATGGTCGCAGCTTTGCACCCGATGGCCCGGTCGATCATGTTCTTGTGGACGCACCATGCTCATCAACCGGCACATATCGCCGCCGACCGGACATTTTCGGACGCCGGACCGCAGAAGATATTCAGGAGATGCAGGCGATACAATGGGAGCTTCTGACGGTTGCGCTTGGCTGGCTGAAACCGGGTGGCACACTTGTCTATGCGACCTGCTCGCTGCAACCTGAAGAGGGCGAGGACATCATCTCCGCTGTTCTTGATGCCGCTGAAGGCCGCTATGTGATCGACCCGGTAACAGCGGATCAGGCTGGAGATTTTGCCCGCTCGATAACGCATGAGGGCACTTTGCGTATTCTCCCGTCTGATTACGCCGATATCGGAGGAGTGGACGGATTTTACATTGCCCGGTTAAAGTCGGTATCGTAACACGGCAAAGGCCCGTCAAAGGATGGGACAAAACGCGGATGGTATAACAATGACCACAAATATGGCACAGGCTGAAAAGCAATCGCCAAAGTGGCATGTTGGTCCTTTGGAAAAATTCATCCGGCGAAGCGGCCTGTTCCGCTGGCCGCTCAAACAGCATGAAAACGCAATCATCAGATCCGGCATTCAGGACCCGTGGCGGGGCAATGCTTCGGCCGGGGCATATATTGTCGCGCATGGCATTGATTGGCAAAACGAAGCCGTCGACGGCAATGATTTCTCATGGATCCGTCATCTGCGGGCGCATGGCGGCACTGAAGCTCGCCAGAAGACTCGTGCCCTTATCACCGACTGGCTGACACAAAACACCGTCTGGCACATGGACCGCTGGCGGCCCGATGTGATGGGCGACCGGCTGACAAATCTTGCCCAGAACTACGGTTGGTATGGCGAGTCGGGCAGTGAAGAATTCCAGACCATGCTGGCAAAATCTGCGGCGATGCAGGCGCGCTGTCTGGCGCTTGACTGGCGGCGAATGACAAGTGTCGACAACAAAATACGAGCATTGCGTGGTCTTGCCGTTATCGAGGCGGCACTCGGCGCATCAAGGCGTGACCTCATGGCGCTTTTGGACATTGTGATCCCGTTGATAAACAGCCTTGTTCTGGAAGATGGCGGCCACCGAAGCCGCATGCCCGACAGGCACATTATCCTGCTGCGTCAGCTCATTGAATTGCGGGCAGCCGCTTCCTTCGCCGGTGTCGGCATTGAAGAACGGTTGGATGAAGTCATCAGCCGGATGGGCTCGATTGCCAGAATGTGGCGCCATGCCGATGGCAAATTGGCCAATTTCAACGGTGCAGGCATGATCACTGCAGCGCATATTGAAGAGATTCTGGCACGCGCAGGCACCAGAGGAAAAGTATTGCAACAGGCCCCACATTCCGGATTTCTGCGTTTTTCCAGTGGCCGGACAACCGTGATCGCCGATGTTGGCTCACCCGCAGAGGAAACCGACAGCGATAGCCTGATTTGCGGTATTGGCACATTGTCTTTTGAGATGAGCATCGGGACCACGCCGTTTATCGTCAATGCCGGGCAAACGGCGGCTGATCCGGATTTGCGACAATTGCTCTGCTCGACAGCAGCGCATTCAACATTGAGCCTTGATGACAGAAACTCTTCCGAGGTTGCGGAAAAACGCCGTGCAAAAATTTCCGGTGTCGAGCTTGGCCCGGCGACAGGTGGCATCCTCGCGATCGCCACACATGATGGCTATGAGCCATCGCACGGCATATTGCACAATCGCAAGCTCTATCTTGCTTCTGGCGGGGGCAATCTTCGCGGCTCGGATGAGCTGGAATATAGCGGTGCCCCCGGCGAGATCCCGCGCCACGCGATTGTGCGCTTTCATCTGCATCACCGCGTCAGTGCCGCGATGCTTGGCAATGGTCAGGTTCTGATGAAAATCAGGGGCAATCGCAATGGCTGGCTGTTCAAGGCATCTGGCGGTGAGGTTGGTCTCGATAATTCGGTCTATTTTGATGCCGGTATCCGACATTCCTGCCAGCAAATCATTGTCCGTTCGCCGCTTTCCGAAATTCGCACGCTTGGTCGTCAGGAAATCAAATGGGCTTTCCGGCGAAGCGAGACCTGAACCCAAAACTCAGCCAAAGCAAACCCTTGTCCCCTGCGGCCAGATCAAGCCGCCACCCGCAACATCAACGTCACAATGTTATAAAGAGTAAACGCAGTGAGATCGGAACCATCATCAACTTGGCATGACTTTGGTGTTTGGCTTCGCATCGGGTTGATGTCCTTCGGCGGGCCTGCAGCGCAAATCGGTTTGATGCATCGGGAAATCGTGGAAAAGCGCAACTGGCTGGATGAGCGCCAATATCTCAACGCACTCAGCTTCTGTATGCTCCTGCCCGGTCCAGAAGCCATGCAACTGGCGACCTATGCCGGATGGCGGCGCGGTGGAATGCTTGGCGGATTGATGGCAGGCATCGGCTTCGTTTTGCCCGGTGCGCTGGTCATCATGGCGTTGGCAATCACCTATGTCACTTACGGGCAGAACCATTTTCTGGCCGCACTTTTTCTTGGAATCAAAGCGGCGGTTGTGATCATCGTTCTACATTCCCTCCTGCGCATCGCCCGCCGCACACTTACCCGACATGTCGATTGGGGCATTGCCGCATCGGCATTCATCGGCATTTTCATGCTTGGACTGCCCTTTCCGCTGATTCTCTTGCTGGCAGGATTGATCGGCGTGCTTGCCGGCAATGCCACCCCAACCGCGCTGCCAAATGACAGCTCCTCTGCAGAACACGCGCAACCTGAACGCCCGAAGCCACTAGGAACGATAGTGATTTTTGTCGCCGGGCTGGTGCTGTGGCTTGGCCCCATCGTGCTGCTCAGCTTTGCCGCCGGAGAGACCATCCTGCCAACACTGGCACAGTTTTTTGCCAAGCTTGCCGTGGTCACATTTGGCGGTGCCTATGCGGTTCTGGCCTATATGACGCAGGAAGTCGTCAACCAGTATCAATGGTTAAATACACCAGAGATGATGGACGGTCTTGGCCTTGCCGAGACAACCCCGGGGCCGCTGATCCTTGTCACGCAATTTGTCGGCTTTATTGCCGGTTTTCGTGACTCGGCAGGATCGATCAGTGACGCGCTGGCGTTTGGAAGCCTTGCCGCTTTCATCACGCTTTGGGTGACATTCGTCCCCTGCTTTTTATGGATTTTCAGCGCAGGCCCCTATGTTGAGTGGATTGTCTCGCAAACAAAACTCAATGCCGCTTTGCGTGGGATCACCGCCGCCGTGGTCGGGGTAATCGCCAATCTGTCAGTATGGTTTGCCCTGCATGTGTTCTTTTCTGACATCACTGCGCTTGAGATTGGCTTTATCTCAATATTGGTGCCTGATCCCTCTAGCCTTGACTGGCGCGTGTTGCCGATTTTGCTTGCAACTGCCTTTCTGCTGTTTGTCCGGCAATGGGACAGCTGGAAAATTATCCTTGCCGCGGCAAGCTGCGGGCTGTTTTTCGGGCAGTTTTAGCCCTCATATCAAAGGTAGGCGCGATCTCGGTTTGCCTTTCCCGTCCGGCTTTGCCATAAAAGCGCCGTTTGTTGCCCCTACCTTCACCATTGCTGTAATTGCAGAGCTGGAAAAAAGCCATGACCATTCGCCGCGCGTTACTCTCGGTCTCGGATAAAACGGGCCTGATCGAGTTTGCAAAAACGATCGAGCAAGCAGGGATTGAGATTCTTTCAACCGGTGGCACCGCCAAGGCCTTACGTGAAGCCGACATAACCGTCACCGATGTATCGAGTGTGACCGGCTTTCCCGAAATTATGGACGGGCGGGTAAAGACCCTGCATCCCAAGATCCATGGCGGTCTGTTGGCACGCCGCGACAATGAAGCGCATCAGGCAGCGATGAAAGCCGAATCGATTGAGGGAATCGATCTGCTTGTGGTCAACCTCTATCCGTTCGAAGCCACCTTGGCGACCACCAAGGATCGTACCAGCCTGATCGAAAATATCGACATTGGCGGGCCAGCGATGCTGCGCGCCGCCGCCAAAAACCATGAGTTTGTCACTGTTGCCTGCGACCCAGCCGATTATGCCGCCATCGCCGGTGAAATTTCGGCAACCGGAAGCACCAGCAAGGAATTGCGGGAAATTCTGGCGGCCAAGACCTTTGCCCGCACCGCCGCATATGATTCGGCAATTGCCGGTTGGCTGGCCAAAGAGACTTTGCCAGAAAAGACCAGCATTTCCGGCACCCGGTCATTGGCACTGCGCTATGGCGAGAATCCGCATCAGCAAGCCGCCCTCTATAAAACGGCGAGCACACGTCCGGGTGTCGCCAATGCCACCCAGTTGCAAGGCAAACCACTGTCCTACAATAACATCAATGATACCGATGCGGCCTTTGAGCTTGTTGCCGAGTTTGAATCACCAACGATCGCCATCATCAAACACGCCAACCCATGCGGCGTTGCCTCTGCGACAAGCCTTGCCGAAGCATGGGACACAGCGCTTGCCGCCGACCCGGTCAGCGCCTTTGGCGGCATCGTTGCCATGAACCGGCCATTGGATGCACACACCGCCGAGCGTGTCACAAAACTCTTCACCGAAGTTGTCATCGCCCCCGGCGCCAGCGATGAGGCACGCGACATCATGGCCGGAAAGCCAAATCTGCGGCTTCTTGTGACCAGCGGCCTGCCTGACACCTCGGCAGTTTTCACCAAGATCAAAACGGTTGCCGGTGGCTTTCTTGCACAGACACGCGATGCCGGCATGATCGGGCCGGATGACCTTCGTGTGGTCACAAAGCGTGCCCCGACCGCGGCCGAGAAAAGCGATATGATGTTTGCCTGGCGCGTTGCCAAGCACGTCAAATCAAACGCCATTATCTTTGCCAAGGATGGCAGCACTGCCGGTATCGGTGCCGGACAGATGAGCCGCGTTGACTCGGTCCGTATTGCTGCGCAAAAGGCGGCTGACATGGCCGCGCATCATGGCTGGCCGGTGCCGCGCACGATAGGTTCTGTGGCAGCGTCAGACGCGTTCTTTCCCTTTGCTGATGGGCTTGAGGCACTGATTGAGGCTGGTGCAACCTCGGTCATTCAGCCGGGGGGATCCATGCGCGATGAAGAGGTGATTGCTGCTGCCGATGCCGCAGGAATTGCCATGGTCTTTACCGGCATGCGGCACTTTAACCACTAGGCGAAATCGTCCCTCGCCGCGAACGGTCACAACAGGCGATGGTTACTTGCCTTTACGATTTTCCAGACCTTGCGCATAAGGCTTGGTAAATCATCCGGTCGGACCCGCTGCCATTGCCCGTCAACAAGTTTTGGTGCGTCCTCCAGTTCCGCAACAGCGACCTCCAGCTCCAGCGAGAAATGCGTAAAGACATGATGCACTTTCTCGTCAAGCACTCGCCAATTGGCTGAGAAGGGCGCTGTGTCTGGTGCTGGTGCTGGTGCTGGTGTCGCGCTCTCAGCACCATCTGCGGTGCCCCCCACATCCCAACCGGTTGACGGAAAGGCCAGCAACCCACCAAGCAACCCCCGCGGTGGACGGCGCACCAAAAAGGCCTCACCGGCTCTGTTGCGCGCAACATAGGCAATGCCTTTACGTGTTGGTTTCGGCTTTTTCTTCGCTTTGACCGGATAATCTGTCATCGCCCCTTCGGCCAGTGCCTCACAGTGTTCTGCCAGCGGGCACGCCGCACAGCCGGGATTTTTCGGGGTGCAAACTGCATTGGCAAAATCCATCAGGGCTTGTGGAAAATCTGATGGCCGCTCGTCCGGCATTATTTGCGCGTAATGCCGGGAAATTTCCTGCTTCGCGGCGGGGAGTGGCGTGCGAATGGCAAAGACACGGCTGAGCACACGCTCTATATTGCCATCCACCACCACTTCGCGTTGGCCAAAGGCAATCGCGGCAATCGCCCCGGCGGTATATGGCCCAACCCCGGGCAATGCCAGCAACGCCGCGTGTGATTGCGGGAAAACACCCCCATGTTCACGGCTGACAACAATCGCGGCATTGTGCAGATTACGGGCGCGGGCGTAATAGCCCAGCCCTGCCCATGCAGACATCACCTCATCCTGGGTGGCGGCGGCAAGATCCTCAATGCGTGGCCAGCGCCGGGTAAAATCAAGGAAATAGGGTATCACCGTGTTGACCACCGTCTGCTGTAACATGATCTCGGACAGCCAGACATGGTAGGCGGGTGACAATTCGGGCCATCGTGACCGCCAGGGCAGTTCCCGCCCATGACGGTCATACCATGCGAACAGGGCGTTAACGGCAAATGGGTTGCGTGACATGACGCCAAACCTGTCACAACGCCCTTGCTGAATCAATCTGCCATATCGGCCATCTTGCCGCATTGCCGATCATGTGGGGGTAATCAGCGCATCTGGCGGCGATATATCTGTCATGTTATGTTTGGATCTCTTTTGAAAGCAGGTCTCGGATGGCCAAGGACCCGACACGAAAAAACCGTATGACACGCCTTGCCAAGCTGGTCGATCCAATGATCGAACCGGGGGTTCGGGCGCGCGGCTTTGTCATGGCCCGGCTGATTTCCGAATGGCCGCAAATTGTCGGTGACATGGCCGCATGGTGCCGTCCGGCAGAATTGAAATTTGCCAAGGGTGAGACAAATAACGGCACCCTGAAATTGTCTGTTGCCAGCGGACGTGGCCCCGAAGCCACACAAATGACAGCCACTATCATTGACCGGGTCAATGCGGCGTTTGGCTATGCCGCGATCAACAGAATCACCATCGTGCAGAGCCTTTTGTCCGCCTCCCAGCAGGCTGCGCGGGCACCGCAGAAGAAGCTGGATCAGCCATCGTCCGAATCAAGCCGCAATGAGCGGATTTGGGCGCTCGATGAACGTCTGCAAGGGGTAAAATCCCCAGAATTGCGGGCCGCCCTGCGGCGCCTTGGAACACCACTTGACGACTGATCCACCTCTCACGCCAAAATACGACCATTGCAACGGGAAAAATCAGCGACAAGTGCCGATTCACACATTGCCCACAAATCCAGCTTGGATTATTGTGACGACATGAAAAATCGAACCTTTCCCAAAGACACTTTGAGCACTCACCTCAACCTTGCCGATCCTGCGCCGGACAACGCGCGTCCGGGCATCATGTCGAGGCGGCGCTTTGCCCTTGGCATTGCCGCGGTTCCGCTTGGCGCCGGACTTGTTACCGCGGGATATCCGAACACAGCAAAGGCAACAGAAATATCGATCGAGGATGCTGTCGCGCCCCGGATTCTTGGCAATGACGATGCGCCGATTCAGGTTGTGGAATATTACTCGATGACCTGTGGTCATTGCGCCAACTTTCACAACAATGTTTTCCCAATGGTCAAAGCAAAGCTGATTGACACGGGGATTGTCCGTTTTGAAATGCGCCCCTTCCCGCTGGATGGGTTGGCCTTGCGGGCGCATGCGCTTGTCCGGACGGTGCCGGAACAGAAATTTTTCCCAATGGTCAAATTGCTGTTTGCGCAGCATCCGGCCTGGGTTAGGTCAGACGACCCGCTTGCCGCATTGATGAAAATCGCGCGGCACGCCGGCGTCAGTGCCGAAGACTTCAACGCAACCATGCGAAACCGTGAACTGCTTGAGGCGATTGTTGCTGTACGCCAACAAGGCGTGGACAAATGGAAGATCAACTCGACACCAACCTTCGTCATCAATGACGATGAGGTCATTCCCGGAAATATCTCATATGAAGAGTTCGCCGACAGGATAGGCGCCTTTGGTGCCTAGACTGGTGCAGTGGCATTCGCAATTTGACTTATCAGGGACCTGACCGTTGATTTTCCGCAGCCTCAAAATGGCCGGCTTCAAATCATTTGCCGAGGTGGCAGAGGTTGATATTGAGCCCGGTATGACAGGAATTGTCGGGCCGAATGGCTGTGGCAAATCCAATGTCGTTGAAGGCTTGCGCTGGGTCATGGGCGAGAGCAATGCCCGCCAGATGCGTGGCGGCGAGATGGATGATTTGATCTTCGCCGGCACCGATCAGCGTCCGGCGCGTAACCTTGCTGAAATCACGCTTGAGCTCGACAATTCCACACGCCGCGCACCAGCCGAATTCAACAATGATGATGACATCGAAATCACCCGCAAAATAGAACGCGGCAAAGGCAGCAGCTATATTGTCAATGGCCGTCCGGCCCGGGCCAAGGATGTGCAATTGCTGTTCGCTGATTCGGCAACCGGTGCCCGCTCTTCAGGTATCGTCAGTCAGGGCCGGATCGGGGCCATTGTCGGAGCAAAACCGAATGACCGGCGCGCCTTGCTTGAGGAAGCAGCCAACATTACCGGCCTACATTCGCGCCGTCATGAAGCGGAACTGCGCTTGCGTGGTGCCGAGACCAATCTGGAGCGCCTCGATGACGTGATCGCCGGTCTTATTGAACAGCGCGACTCGCTCCGCAAACAGGCGCGCCAGGCAAGCCGTTATCGCACTGTCGCCGATCGCATTCGAAAAGCCGAGGCTCAACTTCTGCTGGCCAAATGGACCGCCGCCGAAGCAGGTCTTGCAGAATGCGAAGCCGAACTTCGCGACATCCGCCTCACGGTTGCAGAAAAAACCGAAGTCGCGGCCAAAGGCGCTGCAAAACGCGCCGAGCTGGCGGCCACTCTGCCGCCATTGCGTGAAGAAGAGGCGAATAAGGCAGCCGAATATCAGCGCCTTGTCATTGGCCGCGATGAACTTGACCGCGAGGAAGAACGGCTTCGTGAGGCTGTTGAAAAACTGCGCGCTCAGCAGCAACAAATCGCCAGCGACATTGAGCGCGAAACCGCACTGCGCGACGATGCCGTTGATGCGGACAAGCGGCTTGGAGATGAGCTGGTTGCCCTGCAGGAGCAGATCGACAGCGCCACGCCGCAACGTGATGCCGCCATTCAGGAACGCGACACCGCCCGCGAGACCGCACGTCTTGCCGAGGCCGCGCTTGCCGAGGCGAGCGCGCAATTACGCGCCGCCGAGACAACGAGAACAAGCCTAGCCAACCGCATCAACGACCTGACCAATCGCAAAGCCGCATCCGAACAGGCACTGGCCACGGTAGACATCGCTGCGATCACCGCCAGTGCCGAAGCCGCCAAGGCCGCACTCACCGGTGCGGAAGCCGATTTTGAGACCTCACGTCAAACGCTGACGGCACAGGAACAGGCGCTTGGCGATGCACAAGCCCGCGCCGATACCGCAATCAGCGCCCAGCGTGACACACAGGCCCAAATCACCCGCCTTCAGGCGGAAATAGACGCGCTTGAATTTTTGCTTGCTGATATTGAGAACCCGGATGAAGTCCCGGTTGGCGACACATTGGCTGTACGTGATGGCATGGAAGAAGCGCTGGCGGCCTATCTTTCGGAAGAATTGAAAGCCCCTACCCGATCTGGCACCAGAAGCTATTGGCGCGGCCGGGCGGCTCTGCCCGATCTGGCACCACCCGACAGCAGTCAACCACTCTCCACTTTCATCGATGGCGCGCCAGATCTGGCGGCAACGCTCGCAGGTGTGGGGATTGTTGATGATGCCGCCACTGCCGAGGCAATGCAGCCAGACCTCTTGCCCGGTCAGGCCCTGACAACACGAAATGGCGGTCTGTGGCGGTGGGACGGTTTTGTGCGTCGCCCGGGAACAGAAGATAAAAGTGCCGAGCGGATTCGCCAACGCCACCGGCTCGAGAAACTGCAAAAGGATGCCCAGACCGCAATCGCTGACGGCGCGCGTCGTGATAAAGAACGCGCCGATGCCGAGGCGCATCTGGCAACTTGCCATGAAGCGCTGAAGAAAGCGCGCAGTGAGGCATCAAGCACCGAACAGGAATTTGCCGCAGCACGGCGGACCGCCGAGTCCGAATCACTGAAGCTGGCGGCGGCACAGGACCGCGCCACCGACTTGCAAACCACGCTTGATACGATCGAAACCGAGCTTGTGTCATGCCAAGCAGAAGCCGCCGCACTTGGCGATGACAGCCAGCTTGCCGCCGCCGAGACAGACGCGCGCACCGCGGCTGAAACAGCACGGGAAACATTGAGCGAGGCGATGCTGGCGGCTTCTCGCCTTGAAGAGACACTGCGCAGTGCCACAGGGCGAGTGACCGAATGTGAGCGCGAACGTCTGGCTTGGCAGGAACGACTCCAGCGGGCAACCAAACGTGTCGCTGAGTTACAGAATCGACTTGATGATGGCAAACGGGAAACCAAGCGTCTGCAGGCTCTGCCAGATGATATTGAACGTCGGCGGTTGCAAATGAGTGACCTTCTGGATGCAGCTGCGGCAGCGCGTCAAACAGCAGGTGACGCACTGCAGCAGGCAGAAAATGCCCTTGCCGAGGCCGAAGCCGCACAGCGGGAAGATGAAACCGCCCTCACCAGCGAACGTGAGACGTTGATTCGCGCCGAGGGCCAGCATGAGCGCCTGCAGGACGTGATCAACAGCCTTCGCGCCAGCATTGCCGAAAAGCTGTCTGTGTCGCCTGATGGTGTCGCCGCCATCGCCGATGTCGGTGAAGACGAGACGCTTGATGATTTAGAGACGCTGGACGCCCGTTTGCAACGCCTGATTCGCGAACGTGACAATATTGGCCCGGTAAATTTACGTGCCGAGGCCGAGATGGAAGAAGTCGCGACACGCATCACCAGCATGGAAACAGAACGCGATGATTTGCTGGCGGCGATTGCCAAGCTTCGCAGCGCGATCAGCCAGCTCAACCGCGAGGGGCGTGAGCGTCTGTTGCGCAGCTTTGCCGATGTAAACAATCATTTTAAAACCTTGTTCAAACAGCTCTTTGGCGGCGGCACTGCAGAGCTTCAACTTACCGATGCCGATGATCCGCTTGAAGCCGGGCTTGAAATTATGGCCAGCCCCCCCGGCAAGCGTTTGCAATCTCTCGCCTTGCTGTCCGGTGGTGAACAGGCACTGACCGCATTGGCAATCATCTTCGCCGTATTCCTGACCAACCCGGCGCCAATCTGTATCCTTGATGAGGTTGACGCACCGCTTGACGATTCGAATGTGGTTCGCTTTTGCGATCTCTTGCGTGACATCTGCCAGAAAACCGAAACGCGGTTTTTGGTCGTCACCCACCACCGTGTCACCATGGCCCGGATGGACCGGCTCTTTGGCGTCACAATGGAACAGCGCGGCGTATCAAAACTGGTGTCTGTCGACCTGCAGACTGCCGAGCGAATCCGCGATGAGGCAATGGCCTGATCACACCGGTTTCAGGCATATTTCGCTGCTGATATTCCCGCGTGTAAAGCCACAGCCTATATCGCCATAACAAGGCCGCGCCAGTCTGCCGAATACGGCCTATTGAACGCTTGACAAAAGCCGATCCCCACCCCTATGTTGTGCGCGTTTCCGGCAGGGGAAACAGCTTGGTTTTGGCCAATCTGTGACCAACCACCGAACTTTGGAAGTGCAACAAATGGGGCAAGCTACACCGTTATTTTTCTCCCACCGCCATGGTGTTGATTTCATGGACAGAAATCGACCCGCAACCGGACAATCCAGATGACCAATCAGGATCCAGACCGCGATAAACGCCTGGCAGATATCGAGCGCCGCATCAAAGACATGCAAGCGCGGCAGAATCAGGAAGAAAAAAAAGCGGATAAAACAGGCTTGCCGGCAGGTGTTGGGGCAATAATGGGCCGAGTGGCAACCGAATTGGTCGCCGGAGTCATTGTTGGAGCTTTCATCGGGTGGATGCTGGATAAATGGCTTGAAACATCTCCACTGTTTTTGGTGTTGATGTTTTTTCTTGGCGCGATGGCAGGCATGCTGAATGTCTGGCGTATGTTTTCAGGCCGCGGTCTCGCGGTAGGGTATTTCGATGAGCGACGTGACTCATCGACTAAAGAGTGAAGGACCGATCCGAGATGGCATCACAAGGCATGCATTCACCGGTTGAGCAGTTCCAGATCAAGCCGCTGATCGAATTGTCGGCGGGCGGCTATGACATATCGTTCACAAATTCCAGCTTGTTTATGCTCTTGGCTATTGCTGTCAGCGGCATCTTTCTTGTTACCGCCATGCGCAAGGGCGAAATGGTCCCCGGGCGGATGCAAGGCGCCGCCGAGATGATGTATGAATTTGTCGCCGATATGGTCCGCAGCAATGTGGGCAATGAAGGGCGCGCCTATTTCCCGTTCATCTTCACACTTTTTGTGTTTCTGCTGTTCGGCAACATGCTTGGTTTGATCCCGTATTCCTATACATTCACTTCACAGATCGTGGTCACCTTCTTTATGGCCGCCTTTGTGTTTGTTGGTGTCACCCTGATCGCATTGTTCAAGCACGGCCTGCATTTCTTCAGCTTCTTCGTACCTGCTGGTGCGCCAAAGGTGCTGATCCCGTTCCTCATTGTCATTGAGGTCATTTCCTATTTCGTTCGCCCAGTCAGCCTGTCGGTTCGTTTGTTTGCCAACATGCTGGCCGGTCACACCATGCTGAAAGTGTTTGCCGGTCTTGCGGTAATGATTTCCGGTGCGGGCGGTCTTGCCATGGCTGGATCGCTGTTGCCATTTCTGGCGCTTATCGGCCTGACAGGACTTGAGGTTCTTGTCGCCGCGCTTCAGGCATATGTGTTCACCATTTTGACCTGCATGTATTTGAATGATGCCCTGCACCTCCACTAGGGGGGAACGGGCAGCACGTTATCCGCTAGCGTGAACGCGTAAGCAAAATAGCGGTAATTGTTTTGAAACTAACTAACTGTCGTAAACTCGGAAGGACTGTAAAATGGAAGTAGAAGCTGCAAAAATGATCGGTGCCGGCCTGGCTGTTATCGCACTTGCTGGTGTTGGTGTCGGAATCGGCAACATCTTCTCCGCACTCGTAACGTCAATCGCCCGTAACCCTGCCGCTCGCGGTGAGGTTTTCGGTATCGGCATTCTGGGCTTTGCCCTGACTGAAGCGATTGCGTTGTTTGCGCTCGTTGTTGCATTGCTGCTGCTGTTCGCACTGTAATTCACCAATACGTCCTTTATACGCCATGTCCTGTTTGCCCAATCACTGGGCAGGCAGGCCGGCGTAGAATATGGTGATTAAGATGGGAACAGGCATGTCAAAGAAATGTACATCGCTACGCCTGAAATTGGTGGCAAAAGCTGGCCTTATGGCCACCTTGGCCAGTAATCAGGCGCTTGCTTCCGGCGCAACTGAGCCGGGCCTGCCACAGCTGGATATCAACACTTGGCCATCACAGATCTTTTGGCTGGTGGTGATCTTCGGGTTTGGCTATCTGGTTATGGCCAAAATCGTGACACCAAAAATCGGCGTTGTTATTGAAGGCCGTCGTGAACGCCTTGACGAAGATCTTGGCAAGGCGCGCCAAGCAAGTGCGGATGCCGAACGAATTCGTGCCGAATATGAAGCCGGGCTGGAAACAGCACGCAATGAAGCCGCAGAATTCGCCCGTAAAGCGGCAGCTGAGGCTGCAGCAAAAGCATCCGCTGCCGAGCAAAAGGCAGCCAGCAAACTGGCAACGAAAGTCGCTGCTGCTGAAAAGAAGCTTGGTGAAGCCCGCGGTGAAGCACTGGACAACCTTAATGCAGTTGCCGCAGAAGCCGCTCTTGATGCTGTCAAAAGCCTTACCGGATTGAAAGCCACCAAGGCACAGGCCGAAAAGACGGTGAAATCGATCGCCAAGGCGATGGCACCACAGGAGAGTAACTGATGGACGGTATCGTAATGGAATCGGTATGGGTTGCCGTCGGTTTTGTCGTTTTCGTTGCCCTTGTTTGGCGTAAAGTCGGCGCCGCACTGAGCAGCATGCTCGATGAGCGTTCAGACAAGATCAAAGCCGATCTTGATGAGGCGCGTGCACTGCGTGATGCGGCACTTGAAGAATTGCACAACTTCCAGCGTCTCCACAGGGAAGCCGCTGAAGAGGCCAAGGCAATCTTGAAAACCGCCGAAGCGACAGCCGAGCGCATTCGTGAAAACGCCGAGAAAGCCGCTGCAGAGACGGTGAAGCGTCGCGAAATTCAGGCGCAAGCCAAGATACAAGCGGCCGAAACAGCGTTGGTAAATGAACTTCGTGAGCGCGCCGCAAAGCTGGCGGTGGCAACAGCGACTGAAATCATCACCTCCAAGCTTGATGAAAAAACAAGTCTTGAACTGGTCGACAACGCCGCAGCCGAGATTGAAAAGCTGAATTAGTCAGCCGCGATAATTTACGGAAAATATAAAGCGCCGATCCGGGATCACCGGGTCGGCGTTAACATTAGGACAAGACGCTGATCAGGCGCGAGGTCGAACTCTATCTCAGCTACCGGATAGTCAGTCGCCAGACCTTTTCTAAAGCCAATCCGATAACCGAACGCTTCGGTAGATACGACCTCATCGTCCGGCCCCACAATCGCCGCAGCCATGCCAATGACCGCAACGTCTGCGTCACTTCCTTCGGTGAGATCCCGCTTAACCTTCAGACCCGCCGCTACGGCAACATGGGTATCTCCATTGCCTTTGCGCGTGCAGGTGGCGTTCACCCCGTTGAAACGAACATCGATCAGATGACCAAGATTATCCGTCTTGCCAAATGCCTCGGTCGCTTCAACCGGTGCAGTAATCGAAGGGCAGGCCACCAGCTCGTTCTTGGCGCAGGACGTAAGGCTTGCCATCGTGAGCGAAAGGCCAAGCAGATAGATCGGAATGCGTGTTTTTTGAGATGTCATGGCCGCATCCTAACCGGTTTTTATGCGAACAGCAATTGACCTTGGAAGCTTTATCGCGCATGAACTAGGGCATGATTGAGAGCCGAAAAATTCTGCGTCTAGCCGCGCCGCGCGGGTTTTGTGCCGGCGTTGATCGTGCAGTGAAGATCGTCGAGACAGCGTTGGAGAAATTCGGTGCGCCAGTATATGTGCGGCATGAGATCGTGCATAACCGTACAGTCGTTGACCGTCTGGCCGCGATGGGCGCTGTCTTTGTCGAGGAACTTGACGAAGTGCCTCAAGGTGCAGCGGTTGTCTTTTCCGCGCATGGTGTCTCACGCGCTGTGGTCACCGAGGCAGATGATCGCAAGCTAATCGCCGTTGATGCCACCTGCCCGCTGGTGACAAAGGTCCATATCGAAACAAGGCGGCACGCGGCAAACAAACGGCATGTCCTGCTGATTGGTCATGCCGGCCATCCCGAAGTCGAAGGCACAATGGGTCAGGTCGAAGATGGTGAAATCACCCTTGTCGAAACCGTTGAAGACGCCCGAACAGTCACTCCACCGAATGACTGTGAGCTTGCCTTTGCCACGCAGACAACATTGTCGGTTGACGACACTGCCGAGATCATTTCAATCCTGCAATTCCGCTTTCCCGAGATTACCGGCCCGCGCGGTGAGGATATTTGTTACGCCACCACCAACCGACAGAATGCCGTCAAGGCGGTTGCTGATGGGCTTGATCTGATGCTGGTTGTTGGTGCCGAAAATTCTTCCAATTCAAAACGGCTGGTCGAGGTGGCATTGCGCGCCGGCGCCAAACAGGCACAGCTGGTTGCCGACAAAACCGCCGTTGACTGGCAAATGGTGGAGAACGCGCAAAAGATTGGCATCTCGGCCGGTGCGTCAGCGCCAGAAAGCGTAGTGCGCGACCTGATCGCTGAAATACAGGCCCGTTTTGATACGGAAATGGATGAAAACGCGCTGATCGAAGAAAACATCACTTTCAAATTGCCAGCCATTCTGACTGCGCCGGTGTCCTGACAGATGGCCGTTTATACAACAGTCGATGATGACGCGCTTCATCTGTTTCTTGGCAAATATGACCTTGGCAATGTTCTCAGCTTTGCTGGCATCGCCGAAGGGGTTGAGAATTCCAACTATCTTCTGCGTACAGACCGCGCCAATTACATCCTGACACTCTATGAAAAGCGCGTTGACCCAACGGATCTGCCATTTTTTCTTGAATTGATGGAAACATTGGCGAAGGCGGGAATGAATTGCCCGCTGCCGGTGCATGCCAGCGATGGAACGGTGCTGCAGGAGCTTGAAGGGCGGCCATGCGCCATATTCACCTTTCTTGATGGCACATGGTCACGCCATCCAAACCGGGATAAATGCGCCGCACTTGGCAAGGCCCTGGCCCAGATGCATCTGAACGCCGCGGCGATGACGCGAAGCCGGCCGAATGCACTTGGCCCGCTTGCCTGGCAACCGCTCTTCAGCGAGGTCAAAGACCACGCAGATGACCTTGGAACCGGTATGGCCACGCAAATTCAGGAACGCCTTGATGCCATTATCGCGGCCTGGCCAACCGGCCTGCCAGAGGGTGTCATCCACGCCGATCTGTTTCCGAACAATGTGCTTTTTATCGGCGACAAACTTACCGGCCTGATTGATTTCTATTTTGCCTGCAATGATATCTTTGCCTATGACCTCGGTATCTGCATCAACAGCTGGTGTTTTGAGGCTGATGGCAGCTTTAATCTGACAAAATCGCGCGCAATGATCCGCGGATATAACGAGATACGCCCGCTGTCCGTTGCCGAAAGCGAGGCCATTCCGGTGCTTGCCGCAGGCTCGGCCATGCGCTTTTTTCTGACAAGGCTATATGACTGGATTCACACACCGGCAGACGCGCTGGTCAGTCCAAAGGATCCAATGGAATATTGGGCAATCCTTCGTTTTCACCAGTCGGTTTCCGGAACCGGTGCCTATGGAATAGACGTCTAAAGTCGATGAGTGCAGCGGTTACCCTTCATACAGATGGATCATGCCTGAACAATCCCGGGCCGGGAGGCTGGGCCGCAATCCTTCAATGGAACGGCAATGAAAAGGAACTCTCCGGCGCGGTACCGGACACCACAAACAATCGTATGGAGCTTCTGGCCGCAATTGAGGGACTTCGCGCGCTTAGTCGACCTGTTGAGGTTAATCTGCATACCGACAGCAAATATGTGATGGATGGCGTCACCAAATGGATGGATCGTTGGCGGCGCAATGGATGGAAAACGGCCGCCAAAAAACCGGTCGCCAATCAGGATTTATGGCAGGAACTGGACGCGGCAATGCAACCGCATCACATCAACTGGCATTGGGTCAAAGGACACGCTGGAGACCCGTTGAACGAACGCTGTGACGAGCTTGCCCGCACCGCCGCAATGACGTTGCGATAAGGGCCTTTATCAGGGGCGCCTGATGAAAAGCGCCCCCAAATTCCAATATATTTTTAAAGGTCTGATATGTGCCGGATCAAAGTTGCTGTAGCACATGAAGAGCACCCGACACTTCAAAAGCGCCAACTTCCTCTTCAAATACCTTTGTCACTTTGCCGTCATCGATGATCATCGCACAGCGTGACGCCCGCACGCCCATAATCGCACCCATATCGCGGTCGAGGCCAAGCGCCTTGGTCAACGCTGCATGCGGATCGGCAAGCATGTCTATCTTGTCTTCCACCTCAAGCGCGTCACCCCACGCCTTCATAACATGGGCATCATTGACCGCCAGACAGGCAATACGGTCGACACCGGCGGCCTTCAGCTCGTCATAATGTTCCAGATAGGTTGGCAGATGCCGTGCCGAACAGGTTGGCGTAAAGGCACCGGGAAGCGCGAATAATACGGTACGCCCTTCGCCAAAATAGCTGTCACTTGAATGCTCATCGATACCGTCTTCAGTCTTGATCTGGAAAGTCACCGATGGGATGCTCTGGCCTGCTTCAATTGTCATGGTATGGTCTCTCTGGATGATCGGATGGTGCGACAGGCACATCCTTTAAAATGGTGGGAACGCCCCACTTTCAGCCCTTCATTTGGGTGTATTTTGCGCCGATTCAAGAGCATCAAGAACCAACTGCCCTGTCAGCAATTCGGGCAAAACCAACCCATCAGGAACAGCCGGCCCATAAACCGCATCAAACGGAATGCCAAATCTGTCAAAAGATGCCAGATAATCTGCAATTGACGGGTCTGGACGGGTCCAGTCAGCCTGCATTGCCACCAAATCGCCCTGTGCCTGCATTTGCGCAATCGTGCCACTCACCGGCATTCGCTCAAGCACCAGCGTCTTGTTTGCTTTACAGGTGATGCACCAGTCAGCCGTCACATCAACAAAGACAATTTTCCCTGAAGCAACAAGGCCGGGCACTTTGTCCGGATCAAATTTTTGCCACGCAATCTGTCCGGTATCATTCGTTGTCATCTGGTCCGTTTGGCCCGGGGATGGCCCAAGCAATGTCATCATGATGCTGCCAAGCCACACCACCGTGGCCAGAAGCAATATCGCAAGGCACCGCTTCATCCATACCATCCATGGCCCGGGTCGTGGCAGGATGCGTACCATCTCGGGAAACGCCGCAACTACCAGCCATGGCAAGGCAAGGCCAAAGCCCATGGACAGGAACACGGCAAACAACATGACCGCATCACCGGTCAAGGCAACCGTTACTGCCGTGCCGACAAAGGGTGCCGAACAGGGTGTTGCCAGAATGGTTGCCAGCATTCCTGACAGGAAATTTCCGGCCATGCCGTTGCCAGCGGTCGGTCCGGACGGTCTGGCAAGCCGCGCCGCAAAGGCCGGAACCGGAATCGTCAGCATATCTGTAAGGCTCAAGGCAAATACCCCAAGCAAGACCATCATCACGCCGAGAAAGACCGGGCTTTGAAATTGTATTCCCCAGCCAACCTGCCCACCGGCATAGCGGACAAGCAAAAGCGCGAGGGCCAATAGAATGAAACTGGTCACAATGCCTGCCGCACCGGCCAGAAACCCGCGTCTCAGCACCTGCCGATCCTGTCCCTGAAGGCCTAGAACTGAAGACAGTTTTAGCGCCAGAACCGGCAACACACATGGCATCAGGTTAAGGATCAGGCCACCAAGCATGGCAATGGCGATTGTCAGAAGAACGCCGCGCCACCACCCCCGATCCGGCGGCGGACCTGTCACCAAAGGTGCAATATTGACGGCAAATTCAGCCGCCTCATCACCGGCGACAACAGTCAGCGTCGCTGGTCCTCCGGCAAATGTCACGCCCTTTGCCGTTGCGGTTTCAATGCGATATCCACCCGCCACCGCAACCGGCGCCTTAAAGGCCACCCCATCAAACCCCTCGACAAATATATCATCGACAGCGGGCGCGCCATCGGCCAGCCGGATGAACAGCGTCCCATGATCCAGACCAACCGACTCGACAGCCAGATTTGGCCCACTGGCGGCACGTCCACCTACCCCCGCCTTGCGTGGAATTTGTGCGGCGTATCTGGCGATTTCGCGCGCATGAGGAGAGCTTGTCGCCGGTCCATCCGGCAACAACAGTGATAATGCCCCCTCTACCGGCACACAAATATCAGCGCAAACAAGCGCCTCCATTCGCGCGGAAATCTGTACCAGCCCACCGACAGCATGACCCTGCACATCTAACGGCAGAATCACATGATCCTGATATCCGAAATTATCAAAACCAAACACATTGAACCGTTTTGGCAACGGCCATCTCAGGGTCGCTTCAAGGTTTGGGGTCGGACTGTCAGAAAAGTCGAGGCTCGGTGGAAGTCCGGCTTCACCGGGTGTGCGCCAATAAATCTTCCATCCCGGCGCCACTCTGAACTCAAGACCAAGCGGCAACGTCTCCAGACTTCCGGTTGCCTCAACCGCCGAGACGAGCCGTGCTTCGGCAATTGCCGGATCACCTGCCATTCGCTCGGCTGGCGAGTGCGGCGGTGCCGGAAAATTCCGCAACAAACACGCACAGCGAGACCACAACAGAAAATACGAACGCGCATCTAACGGCCGACAGCCCTAATTGCACAAGGCAGAAATTCAGGGTTGTATCTTCCATAATGGACATTTCCAATTGATGCCGCCAAAAAGCCCGGACCAAAGCGTTGTCTTTTCGGGCTTTACCGTTGACCGGATTACTGTCTGAGCTATGACATGGCCAAAGGACAAGAAATGAGCACCTCGCCTCAAACAGACTATTCATCGAGAATGTAGTGTGAGTTGGCACGATATATCATTGCGGGGCAGCTGCTTGTTGCCAGCCCACATATGGACGACACGCGATTTGCCAAATCCGTGATCATGATGTGCCAGCACGACACACAATCGGCCATGGGCCTTGTGATCAATAAACAAGCCAGCAATCTGAAGCTTGGCGACATATATGAAAAACTTGAAATCGGCACACCGCGCTTTGCTGCGACCAATCCGGTTCACATCGGCGGTCCAGTTGAGAGCAACCGGGGATTCGTCCTTCATTCACAGGACCATATGTTGCCCGAAAGCATGTCCATCACACATGAAATCGGCCTGACATCGAGCAGTGGATATATTGCGCGACATCACCAATGGAACCGGCCCCTGTCATTCGATTGTCTCGCTTGGTTGTGCCGGCTGGAGTGCAGGGCAACTTGATCGTGAGATGAGTGAAAATGTGTGGTTGAACCTTGCCGGCCTCGGCCGATCTGGTTTTACCTATGACCGCGAGACCCTGTGGCAAAAGGCGTTCGACCTTATCGGTATTGACCCCGCCTATTTTGCAGGCACAGCCGGAAACGCATAGTCCTGCAGATTATCCGCCATCCGTTCAGGCGGCGAGTGCCGCCGCTAAAGCATCATTCGACATGATCTTGGTTGACGGCCCGACAGCGGCAAGCGCTGGCGCACCGGACGTGATCAAACGCTGGACAACCCGGCTGATCTTGGCTGCGTCCACATCGTCAATCGCCGCCAGCATCACCTGATCATCAACCGGCTT
>JAYQTT010000010.1:0-45695 GCA_038147495.1 Alphaproteobacteria bacterium
AATCTCATCAATTGAGAACAGAGAACGCAAGCGTTCAGCTGATGCACAGAACAAATTTGAACACGCTATTGAATGTCTGCTGAAAGACCTCTGGATAGGTACTGCTATCCATTCTGAATACGAAGTTGGAATTCATAGACGGTCTAATTGGTATTCAGAAACACCTCAATATCGTGACCCTAATCTGACCTATCCACAGGCAATTGCTGCTTATGATGGTATGGTTGCGACAGACCTTATTCGTGTCACTAGGAATGGTTTCTATGACCGTGATACAGGCAGGAGTGATGTCACTAAGGTCATAGCCACTGACAAGCTGCTGCAAATCATGGAAGGTCTAGAAGGTAACCCATTCAAAGAAGTTACGCCAAACCTTGAGGCTGAATGTATCCTTCTTCGTGACAGACGAAATAACCAGCGAGTGCTTGTTCCTTACGAGCCTGACAAAAATATAAATGAGATGCGTGACAGGCTAATCACCATCAATAAGTGTTTTGCGAGGCACTGGCCTGACCTACGTATTACGAACGATGATTATACAGCCCTCCAAGAAAGACTGCGCTTAGACGAAGACAGGTCACCAGTGGATTTCAGAAAACGGATACTGACACGCATCTTTTCTAATGGAAGGTTTGACCACGGTGGAAGGTTCTATCGTGCTTGGTGGCATAATGTGCCAAGCGAGTATCGCAAATACATCACAATAGATGGTAAGCGTACCTGCGAGTATGATTACTCCCAGCTGAACCCTCATATGGTCTATTTCCTAAGAGACAAAAAGATGGGTGATGAGGATGCTTATGGCCGTGTCTTTGATGGGGAATACAGAGATATCGTCAAAGAGGCGTTCAACGCCATGATACAGGCATCAACAGACCTTATCCAGAAGCCAAGAAAACTGGATTTGAGTGAGGTGGATTTGGACTGGCCAACTCTGAGGCAAGCCATTCTAGATGCTCACAAGCCTATCGCTGATGTTTTCTTTCAAGGGCATGGCAACCATTTGCAATTCATAGATAGCTGCATTGCAGAGAATGTGATGTTGAATTTTATCAGAGCCGAAGATGCGCCTGTATTACCTGTGCATGACAGCTTCATTATGCATTACGCTTATGGTGAATTAGGTGAGTTAGAGGAGGAAATGCGTAGAGCATTTCATGGCCACTTCAAAAAGGACATCAATGTAAAGTCAGAGATAGGCGTCATGCTTCCATCTTCATTTGAGGATAAGGACTGGATTGTGATCTGACCTTTGACGATAAGGTGATTTGTTTTGGTTAACGGCCCTCCTGAGTACAGTCAGTGGCCAAAAAATCAAAGGAACTTCAAATTTCTAAAAAATGGCAAGAAGCCCTCCCACAAATGATTTTTCCAAGGCGCTTTGAAACGTTTCGACCAGATGGAAGCAAGAAGGTGGACGTCTTTATTGCGGACTATGGGGTGGATGGTCGAAGCCCAAAGCACCTAATTGTGGCGGTCAAAATCGTTGGTTTGAAATAAAGGATGGCAAGATTCACGATAAGACCAAAAAGTTGCCAGCGCTAAACGATTTGACCCATGATTTGATTGTTGAAGACTTGAACAGGGATGGGCTGCCCGACCTAGTTATTGTTAATGACCCAATACCAAATTACTCAAACACAGAACGATGTGATAACCCCAGAAATTGAAGAGCAGCCTTATATATTGCTCTCTTCTGAAAGTGGGTTTCAGAAGTATTCATTCAAAGAAATCGGAATAAGTAGGAAACATCTCTATCTCGCTGGAGAAGCGAATATAAACCCAGACGGAAGCTTTGACCTGTTGTTGAGTAGAGACGGGCTTCATTCGTCAGGAGGGGTTGATATTTATAATTTTGAATTTGAGAAATCTGCGTTGAGACTAAAAAATAAAACTAGCTTTGCTCTGGATGACGATAATTTGGGAGCAGACATAAGAAAGGCTGATTTAAATGGTGACGGCGAAAAATGATTTCGTCATAAACAATGCACCATCGGGTTGGAGAGGACACAAGCTTTATGTAGCGTCTGTCGGTAATGGCGATTGGAGGCTTTCCAAGCTTTTTTTCGAAAAAGAATTGCATGGAAAATTAGGAAAGACAGATCAGGGCTGGTGTGAACGAGTATTTCTGGTTGATATAAATGGTGACTCTACAGTCGATTATGTGTGTGCGAATAGGACTAGGCCGATGTATCGAAAACGGTCTCCTGTGATAATTCGCAAAGGACAAAAATATTACCCATTGAAATTTGAGAACAACGGAATCAAGCAATTCGTGCCATTCAAGGTATCTGACCAGCATATGCTATAGCAGCTTGATGCCCATCTAAATGCCCCAGCTAGATATAAGCCTCATACAGCGTCTTTAGACATTGCTGTGTATCCATGATTCAGAACAATGCCAACGCCTGTCAGTGACTCTCAAATCGCCATACACAGCAGGTCTGTGAGGCATTGTAAATGCACATATCAATGACCCATTGGATTGCCTCAACTGGCAACTGTTTGTGGTTACCAGTGTCAGCACCTGATGTGTGTAGATGGCTGTGAATATATACGTAGGCACCCCCACTGGCCCATGCATGGGGGTAGGTAAGTGATGGTAGTTATGTGTCTTATGGAGATTGTTAATACAGTCTAACTGAGACAGTTAAGTGTTATTGAGAGTTAGACTGAATAACACAGACATGAGGCAGCCATACTGTACTCAGTAGAAAAGTCAGTATCACTCAACTGCACACTTTCCCTGTACTGATAACGATAAGCCTGTACACCTTCATTCCATTACCAGAAGATTTCTAATCACTGTGAAACAAACTGAGAAACATTTGTGCGTGTTGACAGCATAAGTATCTCACATAAACTGGCAGTTTAGCTGTAGTTCAATTGGAAATGGTGCATGGCAGTAGCGCAGACCTACTCCCACCAGCACCATTCTCCCCATCACATCATGTGCCATGCGATGATAGCGCGTTACGCCGTCCACGAATGCCAACCGCGAAGGCGGAAAGGGTAGTGATTT
Source organism: Alphaproteobacteria bacterium (assembly GCA_038147495.1). Classification (GTDB taxonomy): domain Bacteria; phylum Pseudomonadota; class Alphaproteobacteria; order Puniceispirillales; family Puniceispirillaceae; genus MED-G116. Next base: position 3,023 of record JAYQTT010000010.1, read on the forward strand.
GCCGATCAGTTAAACTGACATGCAGAAATTTTTAGCGCCCAGAACGGTCTCGCTGTAATCAATCTTGCCTTCACCGCCGCTTGCAGCGCCAGCAACGACATGGAGCGGCATCAAATGCTCTTCCCTTGGATGACAAAGTCTCGCAGATGGGGCCGTTGACCAATTGAGCAATCTCTCTTCCCGTGCCTCGGATGGCATCAAAACGCTTTCACTCAGCCAAGCATCAAATTCTTCCGAACCAGAGACCTCTTTGCGCCCCATCAACGCCCCAACATCATGATAACTCATTCCCGAGCCGATTATCAAAACGCCCTCATCGCGCAACGGTTTCAGCAATCTGCCAATCTGCAGATGCATCTCCGGTGATAAATTGGAACATAAAGACAGTTGGATCGTTGGAATTTCGGCATTTGGAAACGTCAACAGAAGCGGAATGAAAACACCGTGGTCAAAGCCTCTTTCTTCATCCACAAGACATTCAATGCCGCCATTATTGATGGTTGCAGACACGTGATTGGCCAAGTCTCTGTTCCCTTGCGCGGGCCATTTCAGATCATAGGTGTGTGGAGGGAAGCCGTGGTAATCATAGATCAATGATGGATTGGCATGACCTGTCACCTTGATAACATCTTCTTCCCAATGCGCAGAGATGACAATTAATGCCTTGATGCCCTGTCGTTCAGCATCGACAAAGCCCCTGAGATAGTCCGCCATACCATCCCAAGCATCTCTGGGGTTCCAATCCATGAAAAAGCACGGGCCACCACCATGAGGTATGAAGAAAGTCGGTAATTTTGGCATCTGGAAACCTACACTATGTCTGAAAACACGCCTTAAATCTCATTTATGTCGGTGTCCGTCAACATGCCGAAACGCACAAGCAGGGATGATAGCGGTTTTACATCATTGCTTTCGCCGAAACACTTTCGACAGTAAAAATCGTGGCCGCAGCCCACTGTCGGGCCGGAACGTGCCGTCATACAAAACAGGTTGCAGCGAGTCAGCCCTGGTCCATTCTCTGCGCACGATGTAAAGACCACTCATCACGATCAGCGCCGCACCGCCAACAAAGCCCCATGTCAACTGATGGTCAAAAAACGCAGTGCCAAAGACACCTGCCCAGATGATTTGCGAATATTGCATCGGGGCAACGACACCGGCACTCGCCTTTTTTAACGCAATGATGATGCAAAACATTGCCAGAAATCCCAGCAAGGATATCAGCGTGACAGCCGCCAGATGGTTCAGCGGCATCGGCACATAAACGAAGGGAAGGATCAACCCCATGATCAGGAAATTGCCAACCAACGGATAAATCAGCATGACGGATGTTTTTTCGCGCTGGCCTACTTTCCGCGTGATCAGAGAATTCACCGCCGCAGCGACCACCGCGCCCAAACAGGCAACATGACCTGCGTTTATTGAACTGGATGTTGGCTGCAAAACGATCAGCACACCGATAAACCCGATCAGAATGGCCCCCCACCGATGCACACCAACGCGTTCTTTTAACACCGGAATAGACAGCGTGGTGATGAGTATCGGGGTCAGAAACAATAATGCGTATGTTTGCGGCAGCGGAAGGACCGAGAATGCATAGAAGGAGCAAAACCCTGTCATTGACGCAGACAGAACCCGAACCAACATCAGCATCGGATAATGCGGCCATAGGCTACCGGTGCGCGGGTTTCTCAAAATATAGATTGTCACCAGAGGGAATGAGAAAAGCACCGCAAAAAACAGGGTTTGGAAGGGCGAGTAAAAGCCACCCAGATATTTGACCACGACATCATGCGTTGAGTAGAGGGCAAATCCGAGAAGCGACAATATCAGCCCGTGGAATGATGATTTTGCCGCTGTCACTGACATTCCCCCATCTTTTCCAGCGCGACCATACTCCTACTCAAAACCCTGCACTCATATCAATGACCATTCATCATGCGCTCGTGCACGGCCGCCATTCCACGCTCTGCCATGTCACTCACTTCTGCGGCATGTTTTTGCAACAGCGCAACAACTTCAGGGTTGCCAGAGGTTTGCACAACTTCGATTCCGGTTGCCGTCATCTCCATCACAGTATCAATCTCATCATACCGGTCGAACAATAGATCAAGAGTTGGCGACTGGATTATAACTTGCGGATTTCTTCCCTCTTCGAGCCGCGTCACCATGAAGGCAACATGCGTGATGATCGACTCTCGAAGGGTCTCATCTTCTGACTCGGTGATGGTTCGTATTCCGTTCTCGATATTCTCAACACGCCTACTGATCTTCGCATGATTGACAAATATTGTTTTCAGATCGCTGATCTCAACATCAGTCGTATCGACACCCTGAAGACCCGGCATATTTACTTCGTCATGATTGTGCCGACCATGCTTCTTTTGTTTGGGCATCGTCCCATCACCATGCCCCATATAGGAATCGCCATGATGATCATGTCCCTCATATGCACCGTTGTGATGGCCATGATGACCATCCTGAGATTCAGCTGAATGATGCTGGCTGTGCATTTTTTGATAGGTCTGACTTGCATGCAGTTGCATCGATGAACACAGTAGCGATGCGCCAAAAAGTATAATTCCAAGACCTGTTTTCACAATCTCACCCAATATTTTAAAATGGCCTGACAACATCCAAATACATCCGGTAACGGCGCGTCAATTCCTATCTACGGTCTCAACCGTCCGGAAACCGGCAAATCACGCCAGTGGAACTTGTCGATCTGGCGCCTTTGCCACGAAATCGATCAATGCCGACATCCCATAATGACCTGTCCCCTCGGAAATTTCAGCATGATAGGATCGATTCACAAGAATATCGAGATCATGAAACGCCTCATCGAGCATCGGTCCGCTGTACATGTGATCAGCGTTTGGCGGACCGCCCGTGCCAAAATCAATTTGCTCTGGGGTATAGCCATGAATGAACAAGGTGCCACCCGGTGCAAGCGCTGACTTCAGCCCGTCAAAAATTTGTGCCCGGCGATCTGGCGCGACAAATTGAATAAAGATGGCAACGACATTGTCGTAAGGCTCGGCTGTCCAGTCGAAATCATGGATGTCTGAAACACGAAACTCAATCTCAACGCTTTTTTGTTCGGCCAATTTTTGCGCCTTGGCAACGGCAACGCGGGAATAATCCTGAGCCACGACATCAAAGCCATGCTCGGCCAGGAAGGTTGAATTGCGCCCCTCACCGTCTGCGACAACGAGGGTTCGGCCCGCATCAACCAGCATCGGCACATATCGTTTCAGCGCATCCGCTGGCTCGATGCCAAAAAGATACTCCTCACCGGCAAAACGGCTGTCCCAATCCACTCTTTACCTCCCCTAAATCCTGAAAAACCCTAAACATTCCAGCGCGTGGTGACACCAGCACCTCAAAGGGCAGTCACACGATAACCGGCGACCGGAAAATGCACGGCCACGGCACCTGTCTCAGGGCTTTCATGGTCAAGCGATACGCGTGTATCGTCAAGGTAACGGAGCCTGCCAACAACATCCGGATCAGCTGTTACCTTGCTCGGCCTTACCAGAACCTTCTGACCTTGTGAGAGGTCGCCGGCAAAACCGGCGGTGATGCCAACCGCACTATTCGGAGTTTGTTCCTTGGCAACCGACAAAGCCGTTTCAGCGGTCATGTCTATTGCCTTTCCCTCTCCACGCTCGTTGAATTCCGCTTCCAACCGACAAAGATGTTCAAACGGGGCGAGCAACGCCGCGCCACCATCCCAACGCCCCCGCAAAAACCAGGCAATATAGGCAATTGCTGTATCTGCGTATGATGGCGCATGGCCAATAGCATAGCCACGTGCCGACAGCAGGTCATCGCACCAGGCCAGATGCGCCTGAAGCTGCATGATGGTTGACGGCAAGGCTTGCTGCAAACCGGCTTCGGTCCAGTCAGGCTCAAAATAGAGCGATCCGCGGTCAGCAATAAATTCAGGCGGCGCGGTGCCAATTGCCGAAGTAATGACAATTCGAACAGCCAGATCAAAAAGCACCTGTTCTGTCCAGCTTGCCAACGCCATCGCGTGTCCCATGCACCCGTCTGGGAACAGGCTTTCACGATGACCGGCCTCGGCAATAGCACTGACAATATTCTGCGAGTCACAATGGATATCAGCGCCAATCTGCAAAACCGGTACACGCCGGTAATTTGCCGTCATCGGACTTAGCAACGGGCGGGGTGGCAAACGTGAAATTTCAACTGAATGCCATGATGCCTCGGCAAGGCCCAATGCAAAGCGGACTTTCTGGGCAACGGGTGATTGCGGGTAATGATGTAAAATGAAATCTGGCATAGAGTCCTTCCATCAAGAGATATATTCACCATTTGGCATTGGTGCGCGTTACCACACTCAATCGCCTGATTTGAGGCTTTGCTTGACCCGGTGAATGGCCAGCCAGACAAAAAATGCAATGATCGGGACCGATGCCGCTTTAACCACCAACAGATCGATCCCCCACGCATCAAGCGGCAAGGGCAACGCCAGATAGCCAACCAGCCCAACCCCATAATAGGTCACAGCGGCAATCGACAATCTTTCGACCGTTTGCTGCAAATGCAGCTGTGCTTTTGCTCGGCGGTTCATTGAACGCAACAGATCGCGATTTTGTCGTTGGATAATCATTTCTGTTTGCGTTTGCAACAGATCACCAGCACGGCCAATCCTTTCCGACAGGCTTGCCATACGTTCGGCAAAGGCGCGGCAACTATCCATCGCAGGCGTCATGCGGCGGTTCAAAAATCCGCGCACCCCCTGAAAGCCGTCAAGCCGGCTCAAGCGAAGCCCCTCGAGCCGATCACCAAGGATGCTCTCATAGGCGGTGGTCGCGGATAGCCGATAAGAGGTTTGCGATGATATATCCTCTAAATCCGCGGCCTGTTTTGACAAGGTCGACAGCAGATTTTCAACCTCGCCACCGGGGTTTTTTATCTGCACGGCAAGCTGGGTGGTCAATTTGCCAACTTCGGTTTCGATTTGGCTCAGCTTTTGTGAATTTTCCTGGACCGCGGCAAAGCCAAGCATGGCGAGAAGCCGATAGGTTTCAAACTCGACAACACGCTGAACCGTGCGGCCCATGCGGCTTGCGGTGATATCACTGTTGTAGAGCGCCACCCGCGAAAAGCCGTTTTTATCGATATCAAAAGCAAAATGCAGTTGGCTGGTGCCATCTCCAAGCCGATTGGCGGCAACGGCACGGCTGTCCATCACTGTCAGCATGGTGTCCGGGTCAAGGCCACGCGGCGGCTTGCCACCAATTTCAATCCAGATCGCGTGAAACAGAGTGGCCGGCGCCGCACCAGCCCAGTCCAGCGGCAATCTGGTTTGGCTCTTGTCGAAGGCATCTGGCAAAAGACCGGCCTTCGCGGCCAACCCCTTTTCGATAAGGCTTATGGACAGGAATTCCGTATGCCGTTCAAAACGAAGGGCAAAATCATCAAACCCGATGCGGGCGAATTTGCTCTCTGGCTCAATCGGCGGCTTACCCCGCTCTTGCAGAAACGCATTCACATAATCATGCATCGCGGAAAGATTATCATCGGTCAGGAACACAAACCGGATAAATCGCCCTGCGCCGTCAAATTCATGGAAAGCACGGGCATGCAATTCGTCAGAAAGCGCACGTCGCAATTCGGTCTTGTTCATCTTCCACCCCTGCATCAGCACATGGGAAAGGCACGCTGCCAAGTCCGCAGACTAGCACGACAGCAACCTGACCCGCCAGCCATCAGCCGCCAGCCATCAGCCACCAGCTATCGCCTATCTAATGCTTTCTAGCGACTGATCTGTTCCTCGATCGCGGAAATAAGCTTCGCCGAGGATGGACCGGTGGTCGGTGCAAACCAATCGACAAGATGGCCATCACGGTCAATCAAATGCTTGTGAAAGTTCCACCGCGGCACCTTCAACCGGCCTTGTTTGGCAATCCATTGATAGTAGGGATGCGCCTCCGGGCCTTTGACACGGACTTTGTCTGCCATCGGAAAATCAATGCCAAAATTGACCTCGCAGAAGGATTTGATTTGCGCGGCATTTCCCGGTTCCTGACCGCCAAAATCGTCACTTGGCACGCCAATCACCACAAGGCCACGGTCACGATAGGTTTCCCACAGGGTCTGCAGGCCCTCATATTGTCCAGTGAAACCACATTGCGATGCGGTGTTGACCAGCAACACAGTTTTGCCGCGATAGTCAGCCAGCGGCAGTGACCCCCCTTCAATATTATCAAAGACAAAATCATGGGCGGTAACCGGTGTTGACGCCACAGCAGGATTGACAGGTGTTACCAAAATAGCCTCCAGCATCAAAAATAAAGCGATGATGAAACCACAGGCCGACCCCTTCGTGCGGGTCGGGCAGCTATGGTCATTCTTGCGCGACAAATCCATCATCTCAACAATCCCTCATTTCGCTCTTTAAATAGGAGGACGCGGTTCAAATGCAAATGGCCAGGCGGGATCATGCGTTGGGATGGGCTGAAAATCAGTCGTGACAGCGCGATTTTTTCTGCATATGCTCAATGCATTGTTCAAACAACAGCAAAAGGAGGTGATCTGATGTCTAGTGATTTTCGGTTTATGGCAATTAGCCAAGAGGTGGTCAACAGACTGACGAGCAGCCTTGTCATGTCTGTCTGATACCGGAATTTTGGTTAGATGCTAACCATCACGTTAAAGGGAGGCCGCGGCCTCCCTTTTTCGTTATCAGCAAAATTATCCGTCACCGCCTAGAGGTTTTTCTTGTAGGCCGCGATCGCCTCCTCCAAATCCTTTACCTCACCGCAATTAAAGCTACACAGCTTGCGAAGCTTGCCAAGGAGCATCTCAGCCCCCTCAAGATTGCCAAGCGTAAGATAGAGTTCACCCTTATATTCAAGTGCTCCTTTATGCCCAGGCTCTATCGCAAGTGCCTTGTCATAGGCTATTTCTGATGCGGCGTAATCGCCTTGCTTCCGCGCGCTGTAGCCAAGCAGATTCCAGGCGTCCGCATTGTCCGGGTTGGCGGCCACTTCCTCTTTCAACAGGACAAGCGCCTCGGCATAGCTCTCGCGCTTGACCAGAATTTCGGCCTCGCGCATTTCAGCAGAGACGGACGCAGAGGCATTGCTGCTGCTGCCTGAATCCGAACTGCCCGCGGCAAACGCATTCATTCCAAAACTGACGAGGGCAAAACATATGGCAAGGGCAAAGGCGGTTAACATGACCCAATGCCTGCGCGCAGTGTCTTGCTCTTGCCGAAGTGCAACAGCTCGCGCCTGCTGTCTTTTGTTGTGATATGTCATTTTACTGGCCCTCCAATGTCTTCCAAAGTCTGGAAACCCCAAACCCGTCTCATCCTCTGTGGAACACACCTCATGATTGGCACCAGAATGATGAGCTATGCTAACAAGACATAGGCATCACAGCGCCGCATTCAAGGTCAGTGAATAAGGTCGGTCAGCAAGGCGACCAAACCAACTCTCAGCTGTTTGGCGTCACCGACAGACCGTCAGCCACCGTTGCGCCGGTCAGCTTCTGTAGATCGCCAGTGGTGGATTGAAACACACAATGCGGGTGCCCGGCAGCCGCCCAGACAACATCAAAGCGAAACAAGGATTGGTCCATAATAACCGTAATTTCAGGTGGCAGACCAATTGGCGAGACACCGCCAATCGCATAGCCTGTTGTTGCCTTTACGATATCTGCGCGGGGTCTGGTGCATTCAGCCTCATCACCAAGAATTTTGGCAAGAACGGCAAGGTCACATTGCCTGTCACCGGCAAGCAGCGCGACTACAGCCTGGTTCCCGGACGCGCGCATAAAAACCAACGTCTTTACGATAGCCCCGACAGGCACACCAAGCGCCAAAGCCGCCTCACCGGCGCTTCGGGCGGTATCAGCAAGCGCAATGACACTGTGAGGGTGATTGGCGGCATCTAGACACGCCGCAACATGCTGAACCGATGGATGCTGCAGGGCAGCGTCAGTCATGATGCGACTTTATCCTTGCGCAGGACAGACGACAGGTGAGCAATATGGTCCGGAGAGATGCCACAACAGCCACCAATGATATCAGCGCCAAGCCTTGCCCATTCTTTGGCAAATTCGCCATAGACGGCAGGCGTGATATCAGCACGCAATTCATGCAACGCCGCGTTTGATCCTTCATATTCTTCAGTCATCGTTGGAAACGCATTGGCATAAACCCCAACCAGCGGTCGCAATTTGCCATGCTTGCGGGAATAGCCATCCAGCATTGTCCGCGTCAATTTCACCGCCTCGCCCATGACCTCGGGTTGGCTGCAATTGAACAGCAGGGCGTCATAACGGAGTGTTTCAATATTGTCCAAAAGGTCGGCCAGAGCCTCGCCTGACCGCAATCTTGGCGTGCCAGCCTCAACCTTGAGATCTTCAAGGGTTACCGACACCCATATATCGGCGGCGACATCCTCAAACACATCCAGAAAGGTTGTCACCTCTTCAATTGATCCCAAAGTCTCGCCGATAAAAATATCGGCTACCGGCGCCAGCCTTTCGCGAAATTTCTTCATCATCACGCGTGCCTGTGCCGCCACAAAACGATCCGGCAAATAAGAGCCAAACATTGGTGGCACCGATCCGGCAACACGGACCTCACGAGATGCCTCCTTGGCCGCATTGCCCGCCTCGCGCGCCGCAATCGCCAGAAGTTCATCAGCGCGCGCGGCGTAGGTCTCCTCGCCAATATGATGCGGCACAACCGCATAGCTGTTTGTCGAAATGACGTCGGCACCGGCTTCGATGAAGGCATCATGCGCCTGACGAACAAAGTGAGGTGCCTCCATCAAGGCAGCAGCCGACCATTCGGGCTGCCTAAATGGTGCGCCCATTGCCTGGAGCTGTCGTCCCAAGCCCCCATCCAGAATAATCATGAAACACCCTCCCCACCGGATGGCCATTATGGTGACAGCTTTCTATAGGTGTGGCAATATGTCTCATGCAGAGCCTTGCTTTCACAATGGTCCATAGATGATCGACAATGATCCTAACATGCAGAAAATGAACATATTCCCGGCTCCGTACGGCAGGTGCAAATATGTATGATGCCGGCCTCGCAGAACGTCTTCGCGAGATGATAGGCGGCATGCCCGACATGGAAGAATCAACAATGTTCGGCGGATTCGGCTATCTGATGAATGGTCATATCTGTGTTTTTGTCTGGTCTGACAGGCTGGTCATCCGCATTGGAACCGAAACTGTCGCCAGCCTTGATAATGACCCTTATGTTGGCCCCATGGATTTCACCGGCAAAGCAATGCGCGGCTGGGCCACAGTTTCTGCCGAGGGCATCGCCGAAGATGATGACCTTCAAAGATATGTCGAAATGGCAATTATGTTCTGCGCCAGCTTACCGGCAAAGGGGCCGAAAAAATCTAACTGAGGTCGAAGCCACACATACGGGCGATTGCACGGACCACTTCCTGATTGCGGACGGCGAACGGCAATATGCCAATGGCAAGTAGCATGATCGCTGCCCAGATCAGCCACACCGACCAATCGGCATGACGCCCCTCGGCAGCATCACCAAGGCTCGTTGAGCTTTGATCCTGAGGTTTGTTCTCGGTGATATCTGGCATGAAGTGTCCGTTGATGTGTTCGTGCATCCCGCAGGCGGGTTGATCTCTTGCTTATCTCGTATGCCTGTTGAACCAGACTAGGTCTTCATTACAAATTCAAGACCGGATTGCGAGCCAACATAAAGACCGGGTTTGCGCATATTCAAAGATATCAGCAGATCACCCACAGCCAGCATCACATCAACCCTGTTCCCCTGAATCCGTACAATGGTTCCGGCGGCATCCTGGCCTGTTTCTGTGCAGGTCAGCGTTACCTTTTGATCAATTGCAAGCATATGCACCTCATTGCAAATCGATGGCGTGCGCTTTCAAATCTTCGAGCGCACAGATAGATAAAGTGACGATATTCGTTGCACCAAGCCGCACTTTTGGTGCGCATCCGGCCTGCCTTGCCTGTTCCCAGCGGGCCGCACAAAGACACCATTGATCACCATCTTTCAGACCGTCAAAACCGAATTGCGGCATTGGAGTCGATAAATCATTGCCGGCAGCTTTACTAAAGGCAAGAAATTCAGTGGTCATGATCGCACAAACCGTATGCAGGCCGCGATCATGCGGTCCGGTGTGGCAACATCCATCGCGGAAGAACCCGGTAAGTGGATCATGTGAACAGCTGGCAAGCGGCCCACCAAGAACATTTTTCTGTCCTTCCGGACGCCCGCTTCCTCCATCCATCAGCTCATCTCCATTTCACTGTCATTCTTCTGATATGGGGCATCAATCGCTGTCATGCCAGCCTCTATCCGACGTTCAAGTTCGGCCATAAATTCCTTGCGGTTCATCCCGGGAGCAATCGGTTCAAGAAATTTTACATCAATAATGCCCGGCTTTTTCTGCCAGCTGTTGCGTGGCCACACATGGCCTGAATTCAAGGCCACAGGCACAACCGGCAGGCCGGTCGCGTCATAGAGGGCAAAAACGCCAACTTCATAACCATGATGTGCACCCGGCGCTACGCGCGTACCCTGCGGAAAAATCAACATCGAGCGGCCCCTGTCGCGATGCCGCACAGCCGCCTTGCGCATTGCTTTCAGTGCCTTCATTCCCCCTGCCCGATTAACCGCGACACAGCCCGCCTTGAGGAAAAACAGCCCAATCAGGGGCAACAACAGCAATTCGCGCTTCATCACCGTCACTGGCAGATGCAAATAACCAACAAGAACAATGGTCTCCCATGCCGATTGATGCTTTGCGGCATAGATCACCTGCCTATCAAGTGCGTCATCTCCAGTGATGCGGTGGCGCACACCGACAATGCGCAGAAGCCAACCGGTTACCCACCCCCAAAACCGGGCAACGAGCCTTATTACCACCAATGGCAACACCAAGACGGGCAACAACAGAACAACGATCAGCGTCGTAAACAGATAGAACAGACTGTTAAACAGGAATGATCTGAGATACATCATATCCGGAAAATAGGCGTAAAAAGAAAGCATCGCAATCACGTTATGGCGAACGCCACATGAATAGGCCGGACGGCAGGTCGAAGCATTGCCTTACGGCAAAAACACCGCAGAACAGGCAGACAGGAACGAGCCGTCCATCTGCATCATCTCAGGACAATGGGCAATAAAGGCGTGGCAGATAATCCAGACAAATCAACCGGCACAAACAATCCGGCTTCCCCGGCTTCTCCGGATTCCGTTATGCGAGATGAAGACTGGCACCAGCGTGCCGAGATGGCGCTTGCGTCAGTGCTCAAGGCAGAGCGGCTGATCACCTATGCCGAACTTGCCGATGCAGCGCAAATTCCCGGCCCGCACCGTATCCATAAATTGACCATTTGGCTTGAAGCCTTGCTTGAGGCTGATCACGCGAACGGCACCCAGTTGCGCGCGGCGCGGGTGATTTCACGTAACCGCGGCGGGATCCCGGCCCCGGGTTTCTTTATGAAATGTGCCGCACTCGGGATTTATGATGGCCCACCAGACGGACCAAAAGCCATCACCTTTCATCTAAATCTGCTTGGCTGAGGCAAACGCGCCAGATCAATCACCAACGGCACCAGCCCGGATTATGAAGGTAAAGACCGTTCCAGCGGTTTGCGTTTCCACCAGTTGGTGGCCATTGGTGTGGCAGAAATGATCAAAATCAAGCGGTGCCGCCGGATCATCGGCCATAACCTGCAATATCTCACCTGCCGCCATGCTATTTATCTGGCGCCGTGCTTTTAACACGGGCAACGGGCATTTGAGGCCCGTCAGATCAAGGCTGTGCGCGGGTGTGATTGCCGATGCATCTGGGTTTTGTTGTGACGGGCTGTTCATGCGCCCAAACTATCGCCACAGCGCATCAAGCGCCAGTGAGAAAATGCCGCAATCTCATCAACTACGGCGCGATGACCATAAACCACACAGCTTTTTTCGAAATTTCATAGCGTTACAGACTTGCTATTGACGCTTGGCAGACGCTAGATAGGGCCATGAGTATTTGGGGAATGATTATCGGCGGCGCCGCAGGCTTCGCTTTTGGCGGGCCTATTGGCGGTTTGCTTGGCGCTGCGGCGGGTATCGCGGTTGAGCGTGGGTTCGCACCGCCAAAACCGAATGATGCATCTGATGCCAGCCGTAAGGTCGCCTTCACTGTCGCGGTCATCGCATTATCGGCAAAGATGGCAAAGGCTGACGGCAAGGTGACCCATGATGAAATTGCCGCGTTTCGTCAGCGTGTCCATATCCCGCCAAGCGAGGTCAAGCAGGTTGGCCGGTTTTGGGATCTGGCCAGACAAACGCCAGATGGCTATGAGGATTACGCCAAGCAGGTTGCCAAACTCTTTGTCAAGAAGGCCCCCATTCTTGAACAATTGCTCGATCTGCTGTTCCACATCGCGGCCTCTGATGGCGCCATCACCCAGCCTGAAACCGAATATCTCGCCACTGTGGCCCAGATTTTTGGATTCTCGGACAGTGACTTTGCCAGACTGCAAGCCCTTCATGGCGAGTCAGGCCCGTCCGCTTTTGAGATTTTAGGCGTATCACCTGACATCGATGATGACAGTTTGCGAAGCAGATGGCGCGAGCTTGTGCGTGACAACCATCCAGACAAGCTGATCGCCGAAGGTATGCCCGAGGAATTTATCAAGGTTGCCACAGACAAGCTGGCAAAGATCAATGCCGCCTATGACGCAATTGCCGCAAAACGGGGACTTCGCTAGCCATGCCAACACCCCTGCTCACAGTCGCTGGCTGCGGGATCAATCTTGGTGACCGCTGGCTGCTTCGCGGCGCAGACCTTGCCCTTCACGCTGGCGACAGGCTGGCGCTGGTGGGGCGGAATGGTGCCGGCAAGTCCAGTTTGATGAAAGTACTTGCCGGCAAGGCTGAGATGGATGAAGGCAGCCTGTGGATGGCCCCCGGCACCAACATCGCCTATTTGCCGCAAGCTCCGGAAATTCATCCCGGAATGACGTTGCGTGCCGTCGTCACACAAGGCTATGACGAAGACGCCGCTGGCAGGCCAGCACCCGTGCATCAGGCCGAAGCGATTTTGATGCGCATGGGCCTTGATCCTGACCGGATGAGTGACGGCCTTTCCGGTGGTGAGGCCCGCCGCGTTTCGCTGGCGCGGGCGCTTTACACCGAGCCCGAGATATTGCTTCTCGATGAGCCGACAAACCATATGGATCTGCCCACGATTGAATGGATGGAGACGCTGTTGCGCCAGCACAAGGGCGCCCTGCTTGTGGTCAGCCATGACCGGGCCTTTCTGCGCAATCTGGGAACAGGCATTGTCTGGCTTCACCAATCAAAGCTGCGGCGGCGTGACAGGCATTTTGGCGAGTTTGACGACTGGTCCGAGGGCATTCTGGCCGAAGAGGCGGTGATCCTTCACAAAATGGACCGCCGTATCGCCAGCGAGACGAAATGGTCACGCGAAGGGATATCGGCGCGCCGCAAACGCAATCAGGGGCGCCTTCGTGAACTGGCCACACTTCGTCAGGAACGGGCAAAGGCGGGGGGGATCACCCAGCGCAGCGTCCGCATGGAAACAGGACCCGCAGATGGTGGCGGCCAGCTGGTGCTTGAAGGCATCAATCTTTCTGCCGCCGTACCGGCCTCCGCAACAGCGGTCACCAAAACATCGGCCAAGGCAAGGTCGGCAGACGGAGCCGGGCCAATGCGCCAGTTGCTGAGCCATTTCAACCTTCTGGTAAGGCGCAGTGACAGGATCGGCATTGTCGGCCCAAACGGCATCGGCAAATCAACGCTGGTGCGTATCCTGCTTGGTTTGCAGCCGCCGGATGCAGGCCGCGTGCGCGAAGGCTTTGGCCTGAAACCGGCCTATTTTGACCAGCGCCGCGAAGCGCTTGATCGTTCAGCCTCGCCCTGGACAATTCTGACCGGTGGCGGCAGCGACACAATCGAAGTCGCGGGCCAGACCAAGCATGTCACCGCCTATTTGCGCGATTTCATGTTTGATGACCACAAGATGACCCAGCGCGTTGGCACATTGTCCGGCGGTGAACAAAACCGGCTGCTTCTGGCCAAGCTGTTCGCCCAGACGCATAATTTTCTGGTTCTGGACGAGCCGACCAACGATCTTGATCTGGAAACGCTGGAACTGTTGCAGGAAGTCATCGCAGATTATGATGGCACCGTGCTGATTGTCAGTCACGATCGCGATTTTCTTGATCGCACGGTAACGGCGGTTCTGGCGTTTGAGGGAGATGCCAAGATCGTCAGCCATGCCGGTGGCTATTCCGAATATCTGGAACGAAGACGCGCCGCACTGGCAAGACAGGCAGCAAAAGCCAACGACCTTGCAGGCAATGGCAAGGCTGGTAAATCTGGCAACGCCAACGCCAAAAAGACAAAACACAATGCCAACGCTGCCGAACATTCCGCATCCGGCAGCAAACCAGCCGACCGACAAGATCGGCTGACCTTCAAGGATCAGCATGCGCTGGATACGCTGCCTGACGAGATCGCCCGGCTGGAAGCGGCCATTGAAAAGCTGGAGACGGCGATGGCCGACCCGGATTTATTTGCCCGCGATCCGGACAAATTCAATCAGGCCGCCGAGGCGCTTGCCGCTGCACGGGAAAAGAAGGACGAAAAGGAAACACGCTGGCTTGATGTCGCGGCAAAGGCCGAAGCACTGACGGCAAGGGAATGACCCCTTTTCTTGACCCGCATTCCCCACACGCCTAGAGTTGGGGTGCTGTCAGATGGCCGGATGGCTGCTGCCGCGATCGGAGTAATCCGGCGGGAGAGGAAAGTCCGGGCTCCACAGGATCAGGATGCCGGGTAACGCCCGGCGGGGGCAACCCCAGGGAAAGTGCCACAGAAAACAAACCGCCTGCCTCCCTTTTCAAGGGCGTCACAGGTAAGGGTGAAAAGGTGCGGTAAGAGCGCACCGCCAGGCTGGCAACAGGCTGGGCAGGGTAAACCCCATCCGGAGCAAGACCATGTAGGGACACGCGCCGCATTTCGGTGTGGCAGGTGCGATCCTGCACCGATGTCCGGGTAGGTTGCTTGAGGCGGCTGGCAACAGCCCGCCCTAGACGAATAGTCATCGCCCCGCCTTGGCGGGGATACAGAACCCGGCTTACAGGCCATCTGACAGCCAATCTTTGCAACTATAGCTTCCCGCCCGGGCAAACCGGCGAAGATACCGGCCTGCTAGAGATATGGCATTCGGCTGGCGGCGGTCCGGCGCGTGCCGTCTGCATCAAACAGCGCCTGTGCACGTACCGGTCGCCACCTCCAGCGATCATTCGGTGATTAGCGACGCCAGCCCGCCTCAACTGGTGACCCCGGTGACGCGCCACCTCTCAGCGCATCCGCAACCAGACCGCAATTCTTGCCAATCATGGATGCACATGACAATTTTGACCGTGACTGACCAAACTCAATTCTGGCACCCACCCCAATCGACCATTCAAAAGTTCTTCTTGCGCTACGCTGGTTGCGTTTGCGGCGGCGATGGCGCCCTGAAGGTGGTCATACGCACTGTGCCGCGTTCTTCTTGACGCGCACCGCGTGTTGTTGATCTGCCGCATTGAAAATCGGTTTCAATTCCACGTTCTCCAGCAGTGCGCTGGTGCGCGCAGCGGTTTCAACGGCAATCGCTGATGATCTGTTGTCGCATCTTGACCTCTGTGGCAATTGCCGTGGCAAGCGCATGCCGCGCATTACGCTCCACCGCTACTGCCGCATCATCATCAATGACGAGTTGGGTTTTGCGCGCCGCATCCTCAATAACAAGGACGATGCCACCTCCGGACATCTGTGGGGGACGGTTCTGTGTGTCGGCATCAAAACCATGCATACCGGCGGCGGCGTTGTTCAGATCATCAATGGGGTTTGTAGTTTCTGTCATGCATCTTTCCTTATCGTGTTTGTTTTCTGGGTCATGTTCGGCTTTTGGGTCATGACCGTTGCTTTTGGGGGCCTCGAGACGGGCGTCCATATTGGCCTTTTTCACCCCGCTCACACCCCTCAGGCAGGGTGTCAGGCGGGCGAAAAGGCCTGATTGCGAATCAAGGGCGGGGACCATAGAAGCAACATGGTTAAAAGTTCGTTAAATTTTCCAAAAAATAAGAACAAAAAATGAACATCATATCTTTTCAATTGCTTATGGATATTTGTTGAAAAACTGAATTAACTTATTGAAAGCATTAGCTTTTCCCATGAAAAAACATACATAACCCATTGACGTCCACATATTCCCATGATATCCCATAATATCCCAGATGGGACTTTGTTGCCTTGACTTTGAGGCAGGTCGCTTTCGCAAATTCGGCGGCGCACCCCATCAAGACAAGGCAGAGCCTCACTTTCTGGGACCGAACAGGAATTGGTGGAACGGGACACCCCCGACATGACGGGCCAACCACCAAGGCAAAAGAGGTCGATTTACGGCCACAAGGAATGGGGACAGGCGCGTGGATTTATTTTTATCCACATTTGAAAATCGCATCGACAAGAAGGGGCGGGTATCTGTACCTGCGCCTTTCCGTGCGGTGCTTGAGCGTCGCCGCGACCCTCTCTATCTTTTCAAGTCTCTTACCGAGCCATGTCTTGAGGGATGTGGGCCGGAGCGCATTGGCCAGATCGTTGATGCCATTGACGCCATGGACAGCCTGTCCGAAGAGGTGGCCACCCTGCAGACAATGCTGTCCAGCGCCCAAGAGATGAAACTTGATGGCGAAGGGCGAATTATGCTGTCAGCTGATTTCATTGCCTTTGCCGAGCTTGACGATGCCGCACTCTATGCAGGCATTGGCAGATCTTTCCAAATCTGGATGCCGTCACGATATCGCAATCGCGAAGCTGATGCCCGAAGCCGCGCCAAAACAAGCGGATTGCCTAGCCTGCGCCTTGGCGGGCGGCGACCCGCCAGTGAGAGCGACCCGGGTACGGGAGGGCGATAATGCCGGCACAACAGCTTCACCATCAGGCGCTTCACCAGTCGGTCTTGTTGCGCGAGGTGGTGGCGGCGTTGTCTCCGGCAGATGGCGCCACCTATCTTGATGCGACCTTTGGCAATGGCGGTTATAGCCGCGCCCTGCTGGAGGCTGCGGCCTGCACCGTTATCGCCATTGATCGCGATCCTGACGCCATCCGCCGCGGCGCCGACATGGTGGCCGAATTTGATGGCCGCTTTACTTTGCATGAAGGATGTTTTTCCGACATGAGCGGATTGCTCGGCCCGGAGACGCGCCTCGATGGGGCCGCCTTTGATCTTGGCGTTTGCTCCACCCAGCTTGACCAGCCCGAGCGCGGCTTCTCTTTCCGCTTTGATGGGCCGCTCGACATGCGCATGTCAAAGAGCGGTGACAGCGCCGCTGATGTGGTGATGCATCTTGACGAGCGTAGCCTTGCCCAGATCCTTTGGGATTACGGCGAGGAAAAGGCCTCGCGGCGCATCGCCAAAGCCATCGTCAAAGCGCGGGAGAGCGATCCGATCACGACAACCGGTCAATTGGCCGCGATTATCCACGCGGTAATGCCGGCAAAGCGCCCCGGACAGATCGATCCGGCAACGCGCAGCTTTCAGGCACTTCGCATCTATATCAACCGCGAGCTTGACGAGCTGGAAGATGGCTTGGCAGCGGCTGAAGCGATGCTCAAGCCCGGTGGTGTGCTGGCGGTTGTGTCTTTTCATTCGCTCGAGGACCGCATCGTCAAACGCTTTCTCTCACAGCGCAGTCAGATGGCATCGCGGCCTTCGCGGCATCTGCCGGACATCGATGGCCCTGCGCCATCCTTTGAACTGCTGAGCCGCAAGGCCATCCTGCCAGGAACCGAAGAACAGTCCGAGAACGCACGCGCGCGTTCGGCAAAGCTACGCATCGCGCGGCGCACCGATGCCCCGATATTCACGGCGCCAGACGCCACAAGGAGAGGCAAATGATGCGGGTTATTCTGTCATGCGCGCTGGTACTGGCGATCCTTGGGACAATTCTCTATCAGGTCAAGACAACCATCGACAGCCGCGAAAAGCGTCTTGATTTCCTGCAATCCGAAATCGACAGCACGCGGCGGGAAATCGCTGTTCTTGAGGCTGAGTGGGCCTATCTGTCACGCCCGGAGCGGGTGATGGACCTGTCTGACCGCCTGCTTGGAATGAAGCCAATCAATAAGGACAGAGTGCTGCCGATTGATGCCATTCCGATGCGCGTCACGCCAAAATTCAAGGAAACCATCGTTGCCCCCGGGCAAATCAAGCCGATAACCAAGGATCATGCAGCACCCGCTCTGAACCTCTTTACCAAAGCGAACGCTCAACGTGAGGGGAGGCAGTAATGACAATTTCCGCACCATCATCAATTCTGCAAAAATTGCGCCGCCTCGTATTGCCGTCACGCCCTGATCCGGCAAAGTCACGGCGCATTGCCGAAGGGCGCCTTGTCGTCAGCTGCGGCGTTGCGCTGGCAGTGTTCATGACAATCGGCACACGCGTTGTGCTGCTTTCAACCACCACCGAAGCATCAAGCGCACCAGCCATTCCCATGGCCAGCAATGTTGAACGCGGGCAAATCCTTGACCGCAAAGGCAGGCTTTTGGCGAGTAATTTGCCAATGACGGTGCTGCATGCCGACCCCACAGAGATTATGAACGTTGCTGACGCGGCGGAAAAGCTGGCGCCATTGATCGAGAATCATGATGTCGCCAGCCTGACCAAATTACTGTCAAAGAAAACCCGCTATGTAGAGCTTGACCGCAAGCTAACACCTGGCCGTCATGCCCAGATTCTGCAACTTGGCATCCCCGGCGTTTATTTCCGTGACGGCAATTTGCGTGTCTATCCGCGCGGCAATGCGGCAGCGCATATTCTTGGTCAGGTAGACACACAGAATATTGGCATCGCCGGCATGGAGAAATCCATGGATGCCCGCCTGATGGCCGGTGAAGATGTCACCCTGTCAATTGATATTGGCCTTCAGGCCATCATATCCCGCGAAATCGCCCGCCAGATCGACACATTCGAGGCGATTGGCGGTGCAGGCGTCCTGCTCGACATCAAGAGCGGCGAGGTTCTGGCGATGGTCTCGCTACCCGATTTCAACCCGAACCATCTTGGCAAGATCAGCGATGACGCCAAATTCAACCGTGCCACCAAGGGCATGTATGAGATGGGGTCTACCTTCAAGGTGCTGAATACCGCGATCGCGCTGGAGACAGGCACCGTCAGCCTTGGACAGCGATATGATGTGGCAAAGCCTCTGCGGATTTCGCGCTTTGCTATCAGCGATTATCACATGTATAGCCGCCCGCTGAACATTTCAGAAATTCTTGTCTATTCCTCGAATATCGGCTCTGCAAAAATGGCCGACCAGTTCGGCGCAGAAACCCAGCGTGCCTATATGGACCGGCTCGGCCTTCTTGAGCGGCTTCCGCTGGAGCTTCCAGAGATTGGCAACCCGTTGACCCCGGCGCGTTGGAAGCGTGTCGAGACAATGACAGTGTCCTATGGACATGGCATTTCGATCTCACCGGCTCATTTGGCAAGCGCCGTGGCCGCGGCAAGCGGTGACGGCACCTTGACACCGCCCACCCTGCTCAAGCGCATGCCGGGTGACAAGCCCATGAAAACGCGCATTTTTTCTGAAGATACCACGCGCGCTGTGCGTTCAATGATGCGCCTCGTGGTATCGCATCCGGACGGCACCGGAAATTTTGCCGAAGCCCCCGGCTATATGGTTGGCGGCAAGACCGGCACCGCCGAAAAGATCGACAATGGCCGTTACAACCGCCGGGCCAATCTCGCAACATTTGTTGCGACATTCCCGACGCATGATCCGCGCTATGTGCTGACAATCATGGTTGATGAACCAAAAGGGCAGAAGCACTCGGCGGGCTACGCCACCGGCGGCTGGGTTGCGGCACCGGCGGTGCGCCGCATTGTTGAGCAAGCTGCACCGCTTCTCGGAATTCATCCTGTTGACGAAAAATCGCCGGAAATTCGCCAGAAACTTCTCTTTGACTTGCAGATTGGAGAGGAGGCCAACGCCCTTGCATCTTACTGATCTGCTAAATTCAGATATTATCGGCACCACTTTGCCGAGCGAAGCGGGATCCATCACGATTACCGGCCTCACCGATGACTCGCGCAAAGTACGCAGCGGCTTTCTGTTTTTTGCTATAGCGGGCAGCAAAAATGATGGTCGTGCCTACTGCCAGCAGGCGATAGAAGCGGGCGCGGCAGTGATTGTCACCGATGACCGCAAGCTGGACAAAGACCTTGAGCAGATCCGTGACGCTGGCACACCAGTGATCACACTTGCCAACCCACGCCGCGCGCTGGCGCTGGTGGCGGCCCGCCTTTGGCCACGCCAACCATCAATGATCGCCGCTGTGACTGGCACCAACGGCAAAACATCAACGACTGAATTTTTGCGGCAAATCTGGAAGCGCGTGACGTGGGACGCGGCCTCGCTTGGCACCCTTGGTGTTCAGGGCACGGACACCCGCAAGCTTAGGGGCAAGATGATTGATTTGCCCTCGCTTACAACGCCTGATGCGATCTCTCTGCATTCCAACATTCACAAGCTGGCCGAAGTTGGCATCACGCATCTTGCGCTTGAGGCAAGCAGCCATGGCCTTGAGCAACATCGGATGGATGGATTGAATGTCCATGTCGCCGCCTTCACCAACCTGACGCGGGACCATCTTGATCACCATCACGATATGGACCGCTATTTTGCGGCAAAAA
This sequence comes from Alphaproteobacteria bacterium, assembly GCA_038147495.1. GTDB lineage: Bacteria > Pseudomonadota > Alphaproteobacteria > Puniceispirillales > Puniceispirillaceae > MED-G116. Next base: position 23,791 of record JAYQTT010000010.1, read on the forward strand.
CGCGTCTGTTCACCGAACTTTTGATGCATGGCGGCACCGCTGTGGTCAATATTGACGATGAATATGGACGCAAGCTGGCCGATATCATCCGAAACCAGACAGAAAATCCAAAGGTTTTGATCACGCTTGGCTTTGCCGAGGACGCCGATTTTCGCATCACCGCGCTTGAGCCGAAGGCCGGTATGCTGGAAATGACAGTGCGTCACAAGGGCGAAGACTCATACATTCCGCTGGCGCTCTCCGGCACCTTTCAGGCCTTCAATGCATTGACCGCCGCCGTCATGGGATATGCGAGTGGCCTGCCGCTTCAGGATTCCCTGCGCGCCCTTCCCTTTCTGACAGCCGCTACCGGACGCATGCAGACCGTATCGGGTCATCCGAGCGGCGCCCTTGTCGTGGTTGACTACGCCCACACGCCGGACGCTCTCGCTGCCGCGTTGACAGCCTTGCGGCCTGAGGCATCAGGACGCCTTGTTGTGTTGTTTGGATGTGGCGGTGATCGTGACGTTGGCAAGCGGCCAATGATGGGCAAAATTGCCGCGGACAGTGCCGATCACATCATCGTCACCGATGACAATCCACGTTCCGAAGATCCAGCGACAATCCGTAAACAGATCATTGAGGCCTGTCCGAATGCGGTGGAAATCGCCGGTCGGGACAAAGCCATCGCCGATGCCATTGGCGAGCTGGAGGCCGGTGATGTTCTGCTCATTGCTGGCAAGGGGCATGAAACGGTTCAGTTGATTGGCAAGGAGACCCTTCCTTTCAGCGATGCGAATGTTGCCCGCAACGCAATCAAATTGCTGATCAGAAACAACCAGAGCGGAGGTGGCAATGCCTGAAATGCGCCATTCAACCGCTCTCACGCGTGACACCATTCTGGCGCGCACGGGCGGGCATAGTGACCCGATGCTTGATCATGATTTCACCGTGACCAGCCTCACAATCGACAGCCGCAAATGCACGGCAGGCAGCCTTTTTGTGGCAATGACCGGAGAGCATGCGGACGGCCATGATTTTGTAGCGGCGGCGGCAGCGAATGGTGCCACCGCGGCGTTGGTCACGCGCGCAGTTGCCGACCCGATCATTCAGGACAACAGATGTGTGCAAATCATTGTCGAAAATTGTCAGCAGGCGCTGGACGATCTCGCGATGATGGGCCGGATCAGCCATCAGCAGGCAGGTGGCCGCCTTGTCGGCATTACCGGTTCTGTCGGCAAAACAGGCAGCAAGGAAATGTTGGCGCATATCCTTGCCCGTATGGGTGGCTGTCACGCCAGCCAAGCCAGCTTCAACAATCATGTTGGCGTGCCCTTGACGCTCGCCGCCCTGCCGGAAGCCATCCCTTTTGCCGTTCAGGAAATGGGCATGAACGCGGCGGGTGAAATCGCCCACCTGACATTGCTGGCCGCGCCCGATGTCGCGGTGATTACACGCATTGCAGACTCACATGCCGGCTTTTTCGCGTCACTTGAAGACATCGCCGTGGCAAAAGCCGAAATCTTTGACGGGTTGACCGGCCTTCGCACGGTTGTCCTGAACCGTGATGATCAATTCTTTGATGAACTGGCGCACCGGGCCAAGCGGGCCGGTGCAGAGCGCATTATCAGTTTTGGCACGCATGATGACGCCGATTTCAGACTTGTCGATTGCAAGGCAGATAATACCGGTCTGCAGATCGAAGCCATCTGCCTTGATACCCGCATCGAATTTCATCTTGGCATGACTGCACCACATTGGGCGATCAATGCCCTTGGCATGCTGGCGGCAACGGCGGCACTGGGCCTTGATGTGAATGCCGCGGCATCAACGCTTGCCGATTTTACCGACTTGCCCGGTCGCGGCGCCCGTCACAGCGGCCATATCGGCGCAGATCACATCACCTTGGTCGATGACAGCTATAATGCCGGACCTGCCTCCATGGCTGCAGCACTTGATGCGCTGCAACAAACACCAGCCCAAATCTTGGTGCTGTCGGATATGCTTGAACTTGGTGCAGGCACCGAAGATGCGCATGAGGCCCTGATCCCGAAGATCGCCAGCCTCAATCCACGCGTGATCATCACGCTTGGCGCATCGATGCACCGGATGACACAAAATCTTGTCAAAGCCGACCCGGATAATACCCAATCCATATCCTGCCATGCCGCAGATGATCCGGGTCACGCACTGTCGCTTGTGCTTGTCGGAAATCGCCGATGGCGATCTGATTTTCATCAAAGGATCGCATGGATCGGGGGCGCATCTTGTCGCCGCAGGCTTGATCGAAAAATTGACCTCCAGCCCGGATGTGACTATGGCGCGCACCGCAAATTCAGCCAAGGGAGAGTCGCATGCTGCCTGATCTGCTTGTTCCCCTTGCCGATAATTTTCAGCCATTCAACCTGTTCCGCTACATTACGTTCCGGACAGGCGGTGCCACAATTACGGCGTTGATCATCAGCCTTATGTTTGGACCTGCGTTCATTAACTGGCTGAAAACGCATCAAAAAGAAGGCCAGCCAATACGGGATGATGGCCCCGAGTCACATCTGATTACCAAGGTTGGCACCCCGACAATGGGCGGACTTTTGATCCTTGGGGCCTTCGCGCTCTCAACGATCTTATGGACACCACTGGCAAACCCATATCTCTGGCCGGTGCTTGCCATCGCCCTCAGCTTTGGCTTGATCGGCAGTGTCGATGACTGGATGAAATTGCGTCGCCGCTCGCATAACGGCATGTCTGGTCGGATGAAGCTTGCGCTTCAGCTTGGCGTTACCTTTCTGGTGACATTGGTGCTGATAGAGCTGTCACCGGAACAGCTGCGCTATGGCATCGCCATTCCATTTTTAAAGGACAGCCTGATCCCGTTGGGGCTGCTATATGTTCCGTTTGCCATGCTTGTGATTGTTGGCGCGTCCAACGCGGTCAATCTGACTGATGGCCTCGATGGGCTGGCAATTGTTCCGGTGATGATTGTTGCCGCCTGCTTTGGCCTGATTGCCTATCTTGCCGGCAACGTCAATTTCGCCGGTTATTTGCAGATCAACTATATTCCCGGTACCGGCGATCTGGCGGTGATGTGCGGTGCTCTTATCGGCGCAGGGCTTGGCTTTTTGTGGTTTAACGCACCACCGGCAAAAGTGTTTATGGGGGACACCGGCTCATTGGCCCTTGGCGGTGCCTTGGGGGCGATGTCAGTGGCCACGCGGCATGAACTGGTGCTGGCAATCACCGGCGGCTTGTTCGTTGTGGAAACCTTGTCCGTCATTTTGCAGGTGGCTTCGTTCAAGCTTACCGGCAAGCGCATTTTCCTGATGGCACCGTTGCACCACCATTTCGAGCGCAAGGGGTGGGCCGAATCCACCATTGTCATTCGCTTCTGGATCATCGCTGTCGTGCTGGCTCTTGCCGGCCTGTCATCGCTGAAGTTGCGCTAGGGAGGTCTGATGCTGGTTCCGCACAACATGCAGGCAAAGACAGTCGGGGTCCTTGGCCTTGGCCGTTCCGGCATTGCCGCTGCCAACGCCCTGTTGGCGGCTGGTGCGGTTGTGCTGTTGTCTGATGATCATGCGGTACCCAAGACCATTCCCGCCGGTGCAACGGTAACGCCATGGGCGGATTGGCCATGGCAGGCGCTTGATCTGATGGTGATCAGCCCGGGCATTCCACATCTGCATCCCGAGCCGCACCCTGCGGCCGAATTGGCACGAAACGCCAATATCCCCATCGTCAGCGAAATTGAAATCGCGATGCGGGCCAATCCCCGCGCGCGCATTGTCGGCATTACCGGCACCAACGGCAAATCAACCACTACCGCGCTGATTGGACACTGCCTGAAAAAAGCCGGTGTGCCAGTCGCTGTCGGTGGCAACATTGGTGACGCGGCATGCCTGTTGTCAGATCCCGGCGACAATGGGGTCATTGTTCTGGAGCTGTCTTCCTATCAGCTTGAGACCACACCGTCTCTTCGGGTTGATATCGGCGCGGTTCTGAATATCACACCGGACCATATTGATAGACATGGTGACATGGATGGCTATATCGCGGCGAAAGCGCGCCTGCTTGATGCCGTTGATGCCTCTGGTCTGGCCATTCTTGGTGATGAAAATGCCTCAATGCGCCAGCTGGCCGACCATATGAGAGGCCGCGCCACCTCATGCCGGATCGTCAGCGCCGCCGATGCACCTTCGTCACGGAACGCCTCCCCCGCCCTTGCCGGTCCGCACAACGCCCAGAACAGCGCGGTTGCCGCATGTATCCTGCGCCACCTTGGGCTGTCCGATGCGATGATTGACAAGGGTCTGGCGAGCTTTGCCGGACTTGCACATCGGATGCAGCTTGTAGCCAGCGCCGGGCCGATTGCTTTCGTCAATGATTCCAAAGCCACCAATGGTGAGGCCGCGGCCAAATCATTGATGGCATTTGACAATATTTTCTGGATCGCTGGTGGACTTGCCAAACAGGATGGTCTTGGCGCCGCCGCACATGCCCTTGATTATGTCAATGCGGCCTATCTGATTGGCAGTTCGGCAGACAGCTTCGCCGCCGAGCTCAACGGCAAATGCCCGGCCAGCAAACATGCTGATCTCAGCACTGCGACCACAGCCGCCTTTGCCGATGCATGGGCTGGAGGTAGAGCGGCAACAATCCTGCTGGCACCGGCGGCAGCGTCCTTTGATCAATTCGAAAACTTTGCCGTCCGCGGTGACACCTTCACACGAATTGCCCGCAAACTGGCAAGTTCTGTCGGTAACGATCAGGGAGGCGCACATGCTTGACCGTACTGATCGTTCGCTTGTTGGCGTCTGGTGGTGGACCGTCGACAGAGGGTTGTTGTTAAGCACCGTGATGTTGATGGTGATGGGAATACTTTTGGTAATGGCCGCAGGTCCTGCTGTCGCAGATCTGATCAAACTGCCATCCCAGCATTTTACGATGCGCCAAATCACCTTCATCATTCCCTCTCTGGTGCTGATGCTGACCGTATCGATGCTGGAGCCACGCCCCATTCGTGCCCTTAGCTTGGTCTCGCTGGCTGTGGTGATGGGATTGATGGTTTTGGCCATTGTGGCGGGCAGTGAAATCAAGGGAGCGACCCGCTGGATCAGCATCATGGGTTTCAACCTGCAACCTTCAGAATTCGCCAAACCGCTCTTCGCCGTTGTTTCGGCATGGCTGCTGACCTTGTGGCGTGAGGGCGAGGATTTCCCCGGCTGGATCTATTCCACCGGTCTGCTCGCAGCGATTGTCACTATCCTGGTGCTGCAGCCCGATATTGGCATGACAGTGGTTGTCGTCATGACCTGGGGTTTTCAAATGTTCCTGGCCGGTATGCCGATGCTGTTTGTCATCGGGGCGGTCGCGCTGGCACCGCTGGCACTTTTCACCGCCTACAAGACCCTTGACCACGTCAAAGTCCGTATCGACAAATTCTTCGAAGGTGGTAGCTGGCAGGTCGATCAGGCCCGCCAGAGCTTTGCCGAGGGCGGTATCTTCGGCGTTGGCCCCGGTGACGGTACCATCAAGTTGCATCTGCCCGATGCACATTCTGATTTTATTTTCGCCGTTGCCGCCGAGGAATATGGCGCAATCGCCTGTATCGCCTTGTTGTGTGTTTATGGCTTTGTTGTCATTCGCGGATTTGCCCGTGCGATGTCTGACGAAGGGCTGTTTTGCCTGATTGCCGGTTCAAGTCTGGTGATGCAGCTCGGCGTTCAAGCCAGCATCCATATGGCGTCATCAGTAGACCTCATCCCGACCAAAGGCATGACCCTGCCCTTTGTCAGCTATGGCGGCTCGTCAATGCTGGCAAGCAGCCTGACGATGGGCTTGCTGCTGGCGATTACGCGGCGGCGGAATTCATGGTCAGGAATGTCACGCCAGCGCCCAACATATAATGACGCGGGCCATGGCCGACCGGAGGCATCATCATGACCGCCTCAACCCGTTTCATCTGTCTTGCCGCAGGCGGCACCGGGGGCCATGTGTTCCCCGCTCTGGCTGTCGCCGAACAGTTGCAGGCGCAAGGCCATCAGACATTGCTGTTCACCGACCGCCGCGGGGTGCGACTTGCCTCTACAACCGCATTCGCGCGCATCGCCGCCGCCTCACCCTTCCAGCGTGGTCTGCTGCGCCGCCTTGGTGCCCTTGTCCTGTTGTCAGCCGGTGCCGTCAGCACATTCTTCCGGCTCTTGCAAAAGCGCCCCGCAGTGATGATTGGCTTTGGCGGCTATCCGTCCTTTGCGCCGTTGCTGGTGGCCTCGCTTCTGCGTGTGCCAACGATGGTCCATGAGCAAAATGCCTATCTGGGCCGTGCAAACAAGTTCCTTGCCAAGCGTGCCGGGCATCTGGCGATCAGCTGGCAGGCCACAAAAAATCTGCCCACCGGGACACGCTGTGTGACCAGCGGCATGCCCGTGCGCCGGTCATTCTTCGAAATCGACACGCTTGATTACAACGACAAAGAGACGATCAACATCACCATTCTGGGTGGCAGCCTTGGTGCTGGCGTTTTCGCCGACCAACTGCCACGCGCGATCAACGCCCTGCCCGAGACCATCAAGTCACGCTTGCGGGTAACCCAGCAATGCCGGGCAGAGCAATTGTCAGCATTACAGAGCACCTATGAAGCCATGGGTATTACGGCCAACTTGGCCAGCTTTTTCGACAATGTGCCGCAATTGATGGCTGAAAGTCATCTGGTGATTGGCCGCGCCGGTGCCTCGACAGTGGCTGAGCTTGCCGCTGCCGGACGGCCTGCCATTCTTGTTCCGCTACCGGGGGCAATGGATGATCATCAAAGCGCCAACGCAAAGCAGCTCGAAGCCGTTGGTGGCGGCATTTGCCTGCCTGAGTCGATGCTTGTCGGTGATCGGCTCTCAACAGAAATGGCGCGCCTTCTGGGTGATGGAAAAACATTGCACCAAATGGGGCTGAATGCCCGCAAGCTGGCAACGCCTGATGCGGCCGCCTGCATTGCCGATTACGCGATGGCCCTTGCCGCTGGCGACGCATCGCAGATGGGAGCCGCGATATGAGCAAACTACCCTTGTCAATCGGCACCCTGCATTTCACCGGCATCGGCGGTATCGGGATGAGCGGAATCGCCGAAATCCTGTTTGAAATGGGCTATCAGGTGCAAGGCAGTGACATGTCCGAAAACGCCAATGTGAGGCGGCTTCGGGCAAAGGGAATTCCAGTCACATGCGGCCAAAGCGCTGATAATCTGGGTGATGCGGCGATTGTCGTTATCTCGACCGCGATCAAACCCGACAACCCTGAAGTGATGGCTGCACGCGAACGCTTTTTGCCGATCGTGCACCGGGCAGAGATGCTTGGCGAATTGATGCGGCTGCGCTGGTCGGTGGCCGTTGCCGGAACGCATGGCAAAACCACCACAACCTCGCTTGTTGCAACATTGCTCGACAGCGCCGGAATTGATCCAACAGTGGTCAATGGCGGCATCATTACCGGCTGGGGCAGCAACGCAAGGCTTGGCAGTGGTCAATGGATGGTCGTTGAAGCGGACGAAAGCGATGGCTCTTTTGCCAAGCTGAACCCGACTGTTGCCGTGGTCACCAACATCGACCCGGAGCATCTTGACCATCATGGCAGTTTTGAAGCGCTTGAGCAGGCCTTCCTGAATTTTGTCGCCGCCATTCCGTTCTATGGATTTGCCACATTATGTATCGATCATCCAGCCGTGCAGAGGCTGATGGCCGGTATCAAGGATCGCAGAATCATCACCTACGGCCTTGCCGCAAATGCCGATGTGCGCGCGGTCAATCTGCGCACGGAAGGCGGTAGCATGCTGTTTGACGTCCAACTGTCCGAGCGTATCGGCGATGCGACTGGACCGGATGAATGATGTGCGCCTGCCGATGCTTGGCGAGCATAATGCACTGAACTGCCTTGCCGCGATTGCGGTGGCTCTGGAAATGAACGTCTCGCCGGACAATATCGTCACTGCGCTGGCCAATTTCGGTGGTGTCGGTCGCCGCTTTGACAAAAAGGGCGAAAGCAACGGGGTCACCATCATCGATGATTATGGACATCATCCGGTGGAAATCCGCGCGGCGCTTCAGGCTGGACGGATGCTGTGCCGCGAGAACAAGCTTGTCGCGATTGTCCAGCCACACCGCTACAGCCGGTTAGCTGACCTGTTTGCCGATTTCTGCGCCTGTTTCAACGAGGCCGATGAGGTGCTTGTCGCCGATGTCTATGCTGCTGGCGAAGCGCCAATAGCCGGTGCCGACAGGGACTCATTGGTCAACGGGCTTCGCGATCACGGCCATAAGGGCGCCTCGGCGCTGGAAACGCCAGATGATCTGGCAAAGGAAATTGCCGCCCGCACGTCTCCCGGCGATCTGGTCATGTGTCTTGGCGCCGGTGACATCACCAGCTGGGCAGCGGCACTACCGGCACAGCTGGAGGTCATCCACAACGGACAGTCAAAGGAGACAGGCACATGACCCTGCTTGACAGATTGCCTGCTGTCCGCGGCACCTACGCGGCCAATGCTCCGATGGCCAGCCACACGTGGTTCGGCGTTGGCGGGCCAGCTGATGTGATCTTCACCCCGGCAGATCAGGCCGATCTTGGCGCCTTCCTGGCTGGCTGTCCGGCGGACATTCCGGTCATGCCTGTTGGCGCTGGATCCAATCTTCTGGTGCGCGATGGCGGTATCGCCGGTGTGGTAATCAAATCAACCGACAGTCTCACCGCAATCAGCCATGAAGGCGATGTCGTCATCGCCGAGACCGGTGCGCTGGATGCTGACGTTGCCCGTTATGCCTCACGCGCCAATCTTGGTGGCCTTGAATTCCTGATCGGTATTCCCGGCACCATCGGCGGCGGGCTGCGCATGAATGCGGGTGCCTATGGTCGTGAATTCAAGGATATTGTGATCAGCGCCGAAGGGTTTGACCGGCAAGGCAACAAAATCAGTGCAACCCCGGCAGAAATGGGTATGGCTTATCGTCACAGTGATGCCCCCGCCGATTGGATCTTTACGGCAGCCAGATTACAGGCACAGCCAGCAGAGCGCGAGGCAATCCGGTCGAGAATGAAAGACATCGTTGCCAGCAGAGGCGATGCACAACCTCGCGGTGTGCGCACCGGAGGTAGCACCTTTGCCAATCCGGTTGGCGGCAAGGCATGGCAGGAGATTGACCGGGCTGGTTGCCGTGGCTTGACGGTTGGCGGCGCGCAGGTCTCCGAGAAACATTGCAATTTCCTGATCAACACCGGCAGCGCCACCGCCGCCGATATTGAAACTCTTGGCGAGACCATTCGTGCCCGCGTTGCCGCAGGTGGCGGACCGGACCTGCGCTGGGAAATTCGTCGGGTTGGAATTCCATCACAGGAGGCATCGTCATGAACAGTGATCGCGTTGCCGTATTGATGGGCGGATGGACATCTGAAGCCGCAGTCAGCCGTGTATCTGCCAGCTTTTGCGGCAAAGCCGCACGCAGCAGTGGCTGGGACGCAATCGAGGTCGAGGTGGACCGCGACCTGCCCGAAAAGCTGCGTGAGATCAATCCGGGCCGGGTATTCAATGCGTTGCACGGCCAGATCGGTGAAGATGGTAATGTGCAGGGGCTGCTCAACATCATGAACATCCCATACACACATAGCGGTGTTCTGGCTTCGGCGCTGGCGATGGACAAGATCATGGCAAAACGTGTTCTGGCCCTTGCCGGAATCACCGTGCCTGCGGATATCCCACTGGTTGAAGACAGCCGCGTCTATCCGCAAGACATCACTCAGGCGCATGTGATCAAGCCACGAAGCGATGGTTCAAGCGTTGGTGTTGTTATTGTCAAAGAGGGCGATGACGCCCCTGCCCGCAGCAAATGGGACAACAATACGCAACTGATTTGCGAGCCCTATATACCCGGGCGCGAGTTAACCGTGTCCGTGCTCGATGGCACCGCCCTTTGCGTCACCGAGATCACCCAGGATCGTGAGTTCTATGATTTTGATGCAAAATATGCTGCCGGTGGCTCACAGCATATCTTGCCCGCCGATGTTCCCGAAGCCGTCACATTACAGGCCTGCGACTGGGCAGAACGTGCCTATCGGACATTCGGTTGCCGTGGGGTTATCCGTGCTGACTACCGCTGGAACGAAAAGCAGAACCAGCTGTACATGCTGGAAATCAACACCGTTCCCGGTATGACCGCAACCTCCCTCGTTCCCGAACAAGCCCAATTTGTTGGCCTGTCCGGTGAAGAACTTATCAACCATCTGTTGGAAACTGCGCAATGCGACGACTGATCCCGTTTTTTGGCAAGGCGAAGCCGCCAGTTGAGACAGGCAACAAACCGGCAAAAGGCCTGCCGCGCCTGAAGCTCGCTTTCGCGGCAGTGGTGACGATAACCTTCGCTGTCACCGCAGGCTTTGCGGTGATTGAAAAAGACCGTCTACAGACCGAACTGATGGCGTTCAGCGGTAAGCTTGGCCTGAATTTACAGTATATTCAGGTGCGCGGCAGGTCGCATACACCAACAGAAATGCTGCTTGCTGCAAGCAATCTTCAGCTTGGCCAGCCGATGCTCGGCCTGCCGCTCGAAAAGGTCCATCAGAACCTGATGCAAATTGGCTGGGTTGAGGCCGCCATTGTCGAGCGGCTGATGCCTTCAACTGTCAGAATTACCATCAAGGAGCGTGTGCCGATTGCCTTGTTGCAGACAAGCAACGGGCATGAACTGATCGATGATAGCGGCACCATCATCGAGGGCGCTGACCCGACGCAGTTTTCACATCTGACAGTCGTTGCCGGCAAGGGAGCCGCAACCAATGCAAGTGCCATTCTCGACATTCTGAGAACGGAGCCTGAATTGTTTGTCGAGGTGTGGGCAATCACGTTGCAATCAGAGCGCCGTTGGGACGTTCATCTTCGCAATGGCATTGATATCCGCCTTCCCGAGACCGACCCACGCACCGCTTGGTCACGGCTGGCCGTTGTTGATCATAGCAAGAACATCATTGGCCGGGATCTGACGGTGATCGATCTGCGCGTCCCTGAGCAGTTGATCGTAGAACCAAATATTCCGGTTCGGGGTAAAGGGCGAAACACATGACATCGCAGAAGAAGAAAAACATATTACGGAGGACCGCATGAAATTTCGTCGTAGCCGAGCCAATCGACGCCCCTTTGCCGTTCTCGATATAGGCTCATCAAAAATGTGCTGCATGATCGGCGATCCTGACCGCCAGGGCGGTTTGCACCTTCTTGGTCAGGGCACGCACGCCTCTGCCGGCATGCGCGGCGGCGAAATCAGCGACCTCGAAGCTGTGAGTGAGGTGATCGGAAAGACCGTTCAGGCAGCCGAACGTGACGCTGGCATTTCGGTTGATTCAGTGACCGTGGTCCTTCCGGGTGGTCGTCCTGCATCGCAGATCAGAACCAACGCTATCACCCTGTCTGACAATACAGTCAGTCGGCGCGACATGCGCCGCCTGATGGACAAGAACGCCGGTCACGAGCCAAGCCAAACGCATCAGCCGATGCAAATGCAAACGCTGCATTACAGCCTTGACGAAGTGCGAGATATAGCCGATCCCCGCGGCATGCGGGGACGCGAGTTGGGCGTTAATTACACGGTGATTTCCGCAGCCAAAACCAGTCTGGCCAATTTCCGCGAGGCGCTGGCTCTCAATCACCTTGGCGTTGACCGCTTTATCCATGCAGGATACGCCGCCGGAACCGCGTGTCTTACCGAAGAAGAACGCGACCTTGGCAGCACATTGATTGATTTTGGTGGCGGCACAACATCACTGGCAACTTTTATGGATGGCAAGGTTATCTACGCCGACACGGTGCCGATAGGCGGTCATCACGTCACCACAGACATTGCGCGAATTCTGTCAATCCCGGTTGCCGATGCCGAGCGGCTGAAAGCTGTCGAAGGCTCGATCATGCCGATAGATACGCTGGCCGTTGCGCCATCGCCGCTACAGGAAGCCGTCAAGCTTGGAAAATCCGACAACATCACCCTGCCCGGCCTTGGAGACACTATCAATGTTGGCGGCAAGGTGATTGAGCGCAATCTACTCAGCGCCATCATCCGTCCGCGCATTGATGAAATTCTTGAAATGCTCATGAGCCGTATGGCTGCCGCAAAAATGCAGCACGCCGCGGGTGGCCGGTTGATTCTCGCCGGTGGCGCGAGCCAGCTCACCGGGCTTGGCGATTTTTGCGCGACAACGCTGGACAAGACGGTCAAGCCGGGCATGCCTTCGGGGATCACCGGCCTGACGAATGACACCAACAATGCCGGGCATGCCGCCGCCATTGGCGCGCTGATCCATGTGAACCGGCTTGAAGATGACGACCCGGCTGAACGGCAGACCCGCACCCTGCCGCACGGCCCGATTGAGCGTTTTGGTGCGTGGCTCCGAGACAACCTTTGAGATAAGGCAGGCGAACCAATGCACAGACCAATGCAACCCACCGGTAAGACAACCGGAACAAAAACCAGAATTCTTCGGATAGCGCATGAAATGGCTATTCCACATGCAACCGGCAGGCCCGTTACCAACGAAAGCGGCATGTCACCACGGTCAACCCATACAGAAGGGAGAACATCATGACCATCAACCTCAGCGTACCACAAACCATGCAGGAACTTCGTCCACGCATCACCGTTGTCGGTGTCGGCGGGGCCGGATGTAATGCCGTAAACAACATGATCTCGGCTGATCTCGACGGTGTAGATTTTCTTGTCGCCAATACCGATGGTCAGGCTCTTGCCCATTCGCTTGCAAGCCGCAAAATCCAGCTTGGAAGCGCGATAACCCAGGGCCTTGGCGCCGGATCAAAACCCGAGATCGGTCGCGCCGCAGCGGAAGAGAGCCTCGATGATCTGATGGCTGAACTGGCTGATTGCAACATGGTGTTCATCACCGCAGGCATGGGTGGTGGCACCGGCACCGGCGCTGCACCGGTGATTGCCCGCGCCGCCCGCGAACGCGGCATTCTGACCGTTGGCGTTATCACCAAGCCCTTTGACTTTGAAGGTCAACGCCGCATGGATCAGGCCGAAGCAGGCATCGAAGACCTTCAGGGTCATGTCGACACCCTGATCGTTATTCCAAACCAAAACCTGTTCCGGCTCGCCAATGAGCGGACAACCTTTGCCGATGCCTTCCACATGGCCGATACCGTCTTGCATCAAGGCGTTTGCGGGGTAACCGATCTGATGATCAAGCCCGGCATGATCAACCTTGATTTCGCCGACATCCGTGCGGTGATGGGCGAAATGGGCAAAGCCATGATGGGAACCGGAGAGGCATCGGGTGAAACCCGTGCTATCGATGCGGCCGAGGCAGCGATCAACAACCCACTGCTTGACGACACCTCAATGAAAGGCGCGCATGCCGTGCTGATCAACGTCACCGGCGGTATGGACATGACATTGTTTGAAGTTGACGAAGCCGCCAACCGCATTCGCAAAGAAGTTGACCAGAACGCCACCATCATCTTTGGCTCTGCCTTCGATGAAAAGATGGATGGCATTATGCGGGTTTCAGTGGTTGCCACCGGGATCGATACACAGGCCGGCGTTATGCCGCGCCCGTTGAGCGCCCAACAGCCGTTGGCCGTTGTCACCCCTCCACGCACATCGACCATCATTACCCCACGCAGCAAGCCTGATTTGGCCGAAATCGCAGACGCCTCACAGGATGCTCATGATGATCAGCCGGATGAGCGGCAAATCGATCTGACCGAAGCTGTTGCCGAAGCCGAAGCCAAGTCAGAGGATGCGGCAACGCCAACAGAAGCAGAGGCGACTGCAGTCGAAAATGATCTGAGTCCGGCCGACAAGCTGGAAGCAGAGTTGGACGCCGAGCTGGACGCCGAGCTTGAGGCTCATGCCACAGATGATGATGCCGAAGCAAAGGATGAAACGGTTCAGACAGTGGCAGAAAACACTGCCGAAATCATGGCAAAGCCGCTGGTCGCTGACAGGCCAGACGAGCTGCTGATGCCAAAGGCACCGGAGAAGGACACAACCTTCATCCCGCCAGCAGCCGCAAAACTGCCTGATGAAGCATCTGTACCGGCAACGACCGAAGCGCCAAACACACGCCCAAGCTTGATCCACAAGATTTCAGGTTTGTGGAGTGCAAAGCCAGCTGACGAAGCCAGCAATGCAACAACAGACAAGGCGAAGGTTGAACCTGTGGCGGACAGCAAGACAGAAAAGGCATCTGGCTCTATTCTTGATTTGCCGACCGTAGACATGGTCCAGCGCGGAGCCAACAACGCCTCCGACAAGGCCGATGAAAAGCCTGCGTCAACACCTGTCCAGCCAACGCTGGACAATACTGGTGATGACCTTGATATTCCGGCATTTCTTCGCCGTCAGGCCAACTAGGTCAGGAACACATCAAACCAACGCAAATTGCTACAATCCGTAACCAAAAGTGATTTGCTAGAGACCCGGGTGATTCATATCATTCACTCGGGTCTTTTTATGACCTGACATAGCGGTTGCGATCGCCTCACTCTTTTGGCCCTCCTGTTTATCCTGATGGTCATTCGATGGGCGGCATTGAAACCAAGGCGGATCATGGTGTGCCACTCCCAGCGCAGAAAACTGGGCCAGCACCCGAAGAAAAACAAATGTAAAGGGCTACGCCTCAATGTATATCGAACAGCCGTTTCAAACGACCTTGCGTGATAAAATTCAGCTAGAAGATATCGGACTTCATTCAGGGCGTTATGTTCATGTCACGATCTGCCCTGCCCCCGCCAATTATGGAATCAGGTTCCGCCGTGTTGACGTTGATGAGAACCTGCAGACGGTAGCCGCACATGCTGATTTTGCGATGCCAGCGCGCCTTTGCACCCGGTTGCAGAATGGCGACGGCATTGGCCTTGAAACGGTAGAGCATTTCATGGCTGCCTTCGGCGGACTTGGCCTTGATAATGCCGAAGTTGAAATTGACGCGGGCGAGGCCCCTATCCTTGATGGCAGTAGCCAGCCAATCGTTCAGGCCATCAAAAATGTTGGCATGACATTGTTGCCCGCGCGGCGGCGCCACCTTGTTGTGGTGAAACCGATCGAAGTTCAGATGGATTGTGGTGCCTGGGCCCGTCTTGAGCCAGCCGATCAATTGGAAATTGACATCGAAATCGAATTTGATGACAGCGCCATCGGCAAACAACATTATCATTACAAGCATCGTGACGGCAGCTTTGAGGCCGAGCTTGCCAACGCCCGCACTTTCTGTCAGCTGCGCGATGTCGAATTCATGCAGAACGCCGGTTTGGCGTTGGGCGGCTCGCTGAACAATGCTGTGGTTGTCGATAACGGCAATGTTTTGAATGAGGGCGGCCTTCGCATGGACAATGAATTTGTCCGTCATAAAGCCCTTGATTGCCTCGGAGATCTATATTTGCTCGGCATGCAAGTGCGCGCAAAAATGACTGCATTCCGTCCCGGACACGCACTTAGCACAAAGCTGGTGCAATCGCTCTGGCAGGACCCGCTTTGCTACCGGATCATGGAAGATGGAGCCAACGTCACGAGTTCTGAGGGCTACGCCATGCCTGATCTCGCCGCCGCCGCCGCAGTATAAAACAACCTGCTTTTTCGACCTGCCAAGACCTGCACGCCCGATGCGGGGTATAACCACATCGTAAAATAATCTGGAAATAAGACTGGCTCTTTTCACCGGCCTCGTGACAAGCTATTGTGAGGCCCGGACGCCGGGTATGGACTGGCACAGATCGACAGCCGGCAATGGAGCGCAATTTGGCATTTTCCGTAACCACTATCCCACTTCTTGCGCGCAAGTCTTTGCTTGTGGCGGGGCTCGTTGTGCTGGTGGGATGTTCTTCGGCTGAAATCCCTGAGCAGGTCGAACGCCCTGTTGATGAGCTGTACAATGAGGCCTTGGCAAGTGCGCTATCCGGCGACACCAAATCTTCCGCCCCTCAATTTGAGGAGGTTGAGCGCCAGCACCCCTATTCCAGCCTTGCTGTTCAGGCTCAGATCATGGCCGCATGGTCCTACTATATGGAGAACAATTATCCGCGCGCGATTACAGCACTAGAGCGTTTCATCGAGCTCCACCCCTCTGACAAGCGGGTCGAATATGCCTATTATCTGATTGCCCTTAGTTACTATGAACAAATTGTCGATGTTGAGCGCGATGCCGAGATGACACGCCTTGCCTTGGGCGCGTTTGAGGAGCTGCTCCGCCGCTTCCCGGAAGGGAAATACAGTCGCGATGCCACATTAAAAATTGATCTGGCCCGCTCGCATCTGGCAGGCAAGGAAATGGCTGTCGGGCGCTATTATCTCAAATCAGGGCATTATGGCGCGGCTTTGCGACGTTTTGAGGTTGTGATCAATGACTATCAGACATCAAACCAAACACCCGAAGCGTTGTTTCGCATGACCGAGGCCTATCTGGCGCTTGGCCTCCTTGAAGAGGCCGACAGAACCGGTTCGGTGGCAACATATAACTTTCCGGATTCGATCTGGACCGCGCGATTGCTGGAAATGCAAGCCGACCCGGAACGCGAATTGCCAAAAGGCTTTTTCCAGCGTTCAGTTGAGGGATTGACCGGGATTTTTAAAAATTAGCAATGCTGCACAGCCTGACTGTTTCAAACATTGTCCTCATAGAGCAGCTGACCCTGCAATTTGACAGTGGGCTTACGGTCCTGACTGGCGAGACAGGTGCCGGAAAATCGATCCTGCTTGATGCACTTGGCCTTGCGCTTGGCAGCCGCGCCGACTTTGGCTTGATCCGCAATGGTGCCAGCGATGCCCATGTGACCGCCAGCTTTGTCATAGACAATGATCATCCGGTTAATGCCCGTCTCGATGATGCCGGCATCGCCAGCGAGGATCACTTGATTTTGCGCCGCCGCCTGAAAGGGGATGGCAAATCCTCGGCAAGCATAAATGATGTTCCGGTCTCGCTCGGCCTGCTTCGCGAGATTGGTGATATGTTGGTCGAAATCCAGGGGCAGTTTGAGGGGCGCGGGCTGCTCGATGTGGCCACGCACATCAATCTGCTCGATAAGGCCGCGGGCCATGGTGATCTGCTGGCAGAACTGAGCACTGCCTGGCACGGATGGCAAACAACCAAACAAGAGCTGGCCGAGGCCAGA
Source organism: Alphaproteobacteria bacterium (assembly GCA_038147495.1). Taxonomy (GTDB): domain Bacteria; phylum Pseudomonadota; class Alphaproteobacteria; order Puniceispirillales; family Puniceispirillaceae; genus MED-G116. The sequence continues at coordinate 40,913 of JAYQTT010000010.1, forward strand.
CGTGACCTTGAAAAGGCGCGCGCAGACGAAGAATGGCTTCGCGATGCCGTTGAGCAATTGGACAGGCTGGCCCCACAGCCGGGTGAAGAAGATGAACTCGTTGGCCAGCGTGATATGCTCGGCAATGTCGGACGCATTGGTGAAGGGCTTGCACAGGCCGATGAAACACTTTCCGGTGATGCCGGCGTTCAAAGCATGCTTGGAAAAGCACGTAGCACACTTGAACGCGTTGCGCCGCTTGCCGCCGGCAGACTTGATCAGGCCCTCGCCGCCTTGGAAAGGGCTGATGCTGAATTAAGTGAGGCAAATGCCGCCATCCACAGCGCCGCAGACGCACTTGAGGCAAATCCTGCCCGTCTTCAGGAGGTTGATGACAGGCTGCATGAGCTGCGCCAACAGGCGCGCAAACATAATTGCGCTGTTGATGATCTTGCCACATTTCACAGCACATTGGCCGGACAGCTTGCCGGACTGGAAGATTCCGCTGGCACTTTGGCTGACCTCACGGCAAAGGAACATCAATGGCAAGCGCATTACTGCCAGCTGGCGGAGCGTGTGAACACAGAACCGTGTTGCCGCCGCTTCACGCCTTGATGCAGCGGTGATGGCGGAACTGCCGCCATTGAAGCTGGAAAACGCCCTCTTCGTGACAGCGGTGAGCAATCTTGCTGAGAACCAGTGGGGGGCGCTTGGCACCGATCAAGTTCGTTTTGAAGCCAGCACCAACAAGGGAATGAAAGCTGGGCCGATCGACCGGATTGCATCAGGAGGTGAGCTGGCCCGATTTTTGTTGGCGCTCAAGGTCGCGCTCGAAGACAGCAATGCGTCGCGGACACTGATCTTTGATGAAGTCGATTCTGGTGTTGGCGGCGCTGTTGCGGCGGCGGTTGGTGAACGTCTTGCCCGCCTTGGCAACACGACACAAACGTTGGTTGTTACGCATTCACCACAAGTCGCGGCAAAGGGAAATCACCATATGCGTATTTCCAAAACTGCCAGTGAACAGGGCGTTGTCAGTGGGACTGAGCCGCTTGATCCAGCGGCACGCACCGAAGAAATTGCCCGCATGCTTGCCGGAGAAAAGATTACACCCGAGGCCCGTGCCGCCGCCGTTGCGTTGATGGGGGGCTAGATGAGCGTAACACCCGATGATCCAGCGCAAATTAAGCCGGGAACAATCGCCCCGGAGAATATGGACATGCTGGCGGCCGCAGACGAACTTGCCAAGCTTGCCAAGGCCATTGCCTTTCATGACGCCCGTTATCACGGCGACGATGATCCGGTTATCAGCGATGCTGAATATGATCGCCTTGTCGCCCGCAACCGCGCGATAGAAGAAGCGTTTCCCGGACTTGTTCGCGAGGACAGCCCGACCGGAAGGGTTGGCACACCCGTTGGCGCGGGGTTTGGCAAAGTCACACACCGCCGCCCGATGCTGTCTTTGAGCAACGGTTTCTCCGATCAGGACATTGCTGATTTCGTAACAAGGGTTCGTAAATTTCTGTCGCTTGATGAGGCGGCTGAATTAGCCATGACCGCAGAGCCAAAAATAGACGGACTGTCGCTATCCATCCGCTATGAGGATGGTGACCTTGTGCAGGCTGCCACCCGCGGAGATGGGCAGGAAGGCGAAGACGTTACAGCAAATGTAAGGCAGGTTGCCGCCATCCCCCAGCGTTTGACCGGCACGCCGCCACACATTCTTGAGGTGCGCGGTGAGCTATATATGGATCGGTCAGATTTTCTGGCACTGAATGCCGCACAGGAAGCATCAGGCGGCAAGGTCTTTGCCAACCCGCGCAACGCCGCCGCCGGATCGCTACGGCAAAAGGATGCCAACATCACAAAAAGCCGCAATCTGAAATTTTTTGCCTATTCGCTTGGCGAGACCAGCGCCGAGATTGGCGCGACCCACATGGACATGCTGTCAGCGCTTGCCAGCTTCGGCTTTTCAGTGAATGACCTCTCGCAGCGCTGCCTGTCAGTAGATGCGTTGCTGGCAACCTATGAGAAGATTGGCGAGATACGCGCCACGCTTGGCTATGACATAGACGGGGTGGTCTATAAAGTTGACCGGCATGACTATCAAACACGCCTTGGTCAGGTGGCCCGCGCACCAAGATGGGCGCTGGCCCATAAATTTCCGGCCGAACAAGCCCAGACCATCATCAGGGCCATTGACATTCAGGTTGGCCGCACCGGTGCCCTGACCCCTGTTGCCCGCCTTGAACCGGTCACGGTTGGCGGCGTGGTGGTATCGAATGCCACACTGCATAATGAAGATGAAATCAACCGCAAGGACATCCGTGTTGGCGATATGGTGGTGATCCAGCGGGCCGGTGATGTGATACCGCAGATTGTTCGGACCATTGTCGAAAACCGCCCGGACCAAAGCGAGGTATATAGATTTCCTGACCAATGCCCGGTATGCGGTGCCCCTGCAATCCGTCCAGAGGGTGAGGCCGTGCGCCGCTGCACCAACGGCGTGTCTTGTGATGCGCAACGACTTGAATGGCTGAAACATTTTGTATCGCGTGACGCCTTTGACATCGAAGGGCTTGGCGCCCGCCAGATTGAACAGTTTGTTGAACTTGGCTGGGTACGGCTTCCTGCTGACATTTTCCGTCTGCATGAAAAACGCGCTGAAATTGGTACGCTCGATGGCTATGGCGAGATTTCGATCCGAAATCTGATGACGTCAATTGAAGCGCGGCGCACAATCGGACTGGAGCGGTTTATCTATGCGCTTGGCATCCGTCAGGTTGGTCAGGCGACAGCACGCATTCTGGCGCTGCATTATGACAAGCTTGAGGCGATGTTAACCGCCCTCGCCCCCGATGCGGATCTTGAAGCAGCAGCGGCTGAATTGGTGGAAATTGACCAGATTGGCGCTTTGATGGCTGCGGATATAATTGCCTTTTTCAGCAATGACGCAAACCGTGACATGGTCATTGATCTGGCCGGTGAACTCAGCATCAGCCCACCTGACAGACCGGCGGATGACAGCCCGATCAGCGGCAAGACAATCGTGTTTACAGGCACCTTGAGCGGAATGTCACGCGCCGAGGCCAAGGCACGCGCCGAAGCGCTTGGGGCAAAGGTTGCGGGTTCGGTCTCGGCAAAGACCAACTTTCTTGTCGCAGGCGCTGACGCCGGGTCGAAGGCGCGAAAAGCCGCTGATTTGGGCGTTACGGTGCTATCCGAAGACGAATGGCTGGCAATGATCGGGAGCTAGAGGCCACTACCCCTGATCAGAGGGCTGCACAAGCCGCCACCAGCCATGCCTGCGCTGCCTCGTCATCCTGTAATTCGGGAATCAACATCTCTTTCACCTGTTGGTGATAGGCGTTGAGCCATTCGCGTTCTGCAAGGTTCAGCATATCCACATCAACAAGGCGCCGGTCGATCGGACAGAATGTGACCGTTTCAAAGCCCAGAAACCCGTCTTCATCTGGTGGTGTCACGACAATCAGATTTTCAATTCTGATGCCCCATTTGCCGGCAAGATAATAGCCCGGCTCGTTGGACAACAGCATTCCCGGGACAAGCGGTTCTGTGCCGCGCTTTGAAATGCTTGCCGGTCCTTCATGCACCTGCATCACATGGCCCACCCCATGGCCGGTGCCATGCGCGAAATCCAATCCCTCGGCCCACATCGGGTGACGGGCAATTACATCAATCTGTTGGCCCGTTGTGTCTTGCGGAAAACGGGCTGTCGCCACGGCAATATGCCCCTGTAACACACTGGTAAAAGCATGCCGCATTTTTGCGTCTGCATTGCCGATAAGCATTGTGCGGGTAATATCGGTGGTGCCGTCATTATAATGCGCACCCGAGTCCACCAAGAGCAGACTATCATTTACAAGTGCGCTGTCCGCACCCTCTATCGCCCGGTAATGCACGATGGCACCATTCGGCCCGGCCCCGCAGATCGTTGCAAAGCTGGACGCGAGGAAACGGGGGCTTGACTTGCGGATCGCCAACAGATGATCTGCGATTTCGGTCTCCGTCAGGGTGCCCGGCTGCACCGTGTCCAGCCAGGTCAAAAAGCGAACCATCGCGCCGCCATCTTCAATATGGGCGCGGCGTGCCAGCCAACTCAGCTGCGTTCTTTATCGATTTTGCGCGTCACGGACATGCCGCACGGACAAGCTCAACCCCGCTTTGCGTAAGCACATCATACACGGCACGCGGCAGGCTCGCCGCCTCAATCATCACCCCGCGTGGCATCGGTATAGCCAGCCCTTGGGTCGATCAATTTGGCAAAATCTGCAAGCGGTACAACGCTGGCCTGTGCCGCAAGGTCATCCTGCATTACCGGTGCAAGCCGTCCGGGATCCGCCAACAATATCAGGCCATTTTCCCGGTGATAGAGGGCAAATGCATGCATGATCGGGGTGCATTCCAGATCGCGCCCACGGATATTCGCCAGCCAGTTGACCGCGTCAACACGGCTAAGAAAGACAGCATCACAATTGCCTTCGCCAAGGCGGGAATCAGCTGTTCAAGCTTTTGCGTCACGCTGACACCGGCTGTGGCGATATCGAAGCGAAAGGGCTGTGGAGGCGGAGGTCCGGACGATCCTGCTAAATGGCATCAATCGGATGGTTTTGGTGCCAACCAGCAAAGCACCCGCAGCCTCCAGGGTCTTTCAACCGCTCATAGGTAGCAACCGTCGCAAACGTTTATCCACGCCGATCCTTACCCCTCTGCTTGCGTGGCTCCAGCCACTTGGCAAGTGACGCTTCAGGCATTGTATGCACTACATCCCAGCAATACGTAA
>JAYQTT010000011.1:0-89624 GCA_038147495.1 Alphaproteobacteria bacterium
CAATCCGGCACTAGATCCGTATGGCAAGATTCCCGAGCTCAAATTCTCGGCGGCGCGGATTGAAATTGTTGAGCCTGTTGCCGCCGAGTGAGGGCAATGACAAAAACATTATCACGGCGGACTTGCATTAGCTGCTTCGCCGTGTCACATGGTGGGCATCTCACAATGGCGTTACCACCCGTTTCAGTTGGGTGCGGACCCATGTTATGATGACACATACGCGCCGCGGAGGCAGGCTGTCGTGAATTATCGCGAAACATTCCAAAACCAGTTGAACAAGCTCAAAAGCGAGAGCCGTTACCGGCATTTTGTCGAGCTTGAGCGAATTGTCGATCAACATCCGCACGCGTTATATCACGGCCCGGACGGAGAGCGCGAAGTCGTGATCTGGTGCTCCAATGATTATCTTGGCATGGGCCAGCATGAAAGCGTTATTGGCGCCATGCAGCAGGCCATCAACGCGCATGGCACCGGCGCCGGTGGCACCCGAAACATTTCCGGCACCAGCCATGCCATGGTCGCGCTGGAAGCAGAGCTTGCCGAGTTACACAACAAACAGCGTGCGCTCGTCTTTACCAGCGGGTATGTGGCAAATGAATCCAGCATCAGCGCGCTGGCCGCCCAATTGCCGGGCTGTATGATCTTCTCTGACGAGATGAACCACGCCTCAATCATCTCGGGAATTCGTTATGCGCGCGTTGAAAAGGCGATCTTCCGCCACAACGACATGGCGCATCTTGAGTCGCTTTTGGCCGAACAGCCACTCGACCGACCAAAAATCATCATTTTCGAATCTGTCTATTCTATGGATGGCGACACCAGCCCTATCGCCGAAATCATAGCGCTGGCAAAGCGGTATAACGCGCTGACCTATCTTGATGAAGTGCATGCTGTCGGCATGTATGGCAATCAGGGTGGCGGCGTTGCGCAGGAACGCGGTCTCGAAGGCGAAATTGACATCATTCAGGGCACGCTCGGCAAGGCGTTTGGTGTTGTCGGCGGGTACATCGCGGCTGATGATGTGATTTGTGACGCGGTGCGCAGCAATGGCTCCGGATTTATCTTCACAACCGCCCTGCCCCCGGCATTGGCAATCGGTGCGCGGGCCTCGGTAGCGCATCTTCGCACCAGCAGCAGTGAACGCGAGGCCCAACGCAAGCAGGTTGCCCGCCTGAAACAGGCTGCAGTCGAGGCAAATCTGCCGATCATGCCGGGCGACACGCATATCGTGCCACTGATGATTGGCGATGCCGCCGCAACCCAGCGCATTTGCCAACTGCTGTTGGCGGATCATGCCCTCTATGTCCAGCCGATCAATTATCCCACAGTGCCCCGTGGGACAGAGCGGCTGCGCCTCACCCCGGGGCCATTCCATAGTGACAAGATGATCGATGATCTTGTCGAGGCTTTGGTTTCGGTGATCGCACGCGTCCGCGAAGAAGGCATCCTGAACGCGGGTTAGGCGCTTTTTTTCCATCCTTGTTGCTGGATTTCAGAGGGCACCCTTCCTAAATAAGTGTGGCTGTGTAACCGCAAGAGAGCTGACACCCCATGCCTTTGACCCCGAAGCCCGCAGACCATCCAGTTCATCCCGGCCGTGGCAAAACAGGGCTGTTGCTGGTCAATCTTGGCACGCCCGATGGCACCGACAAAAAATCGATGCGGCGGTATCTGAAGCAGTTCCTCTCTGACCGGCGTGTCATCGAGGTACCGCGGCTTTTATGGTGGATCATTCTGAATGGCATCATCTTGAATGTGCGGCCAAAGAAATCCGGGGCAGCCTATGACCGGATCTGGCTCAAGGATGATCCCGACGGCTCACCTCTGCGGAAAATCACCCGACTGCAAGCCGAACATGTGGCCAAGGTCTTTGCCCGCGATGATTTGATTACCGACTACGCCATGCGCTATGGCAACCCGTCCATTCCGGATCAGATGCAATCATTGAAGGCGCGTGGGTGCAGCCAGATTGTGGTGATGCCCCTCTATCCGCAATATGCCGCCTCGACAACGGCAACTGTGAATGACGAAGTGTTCAAATGGGCACTTGACCTGCGCTGGCAACCGGCCATCCGGACCGTGCCGCCATGGCATGACAGTCCGGTCTATATCAAGGCGCTGGCGGCAGATGTGCGCGCTGCGGTCAAGAAAAACGGCAAGCCGGACGCGCTCGTGGTGTCGTTTCATGGTGTGCCGAAAAGCTATCACATGGCGGGCGATCCCTATCATTGCCAATGTCTGAAAACAGCGCGCCTGCTGCGCGAGGAACTTGGCTGGGATGAGGCAAGCTTTCACGCCACGTTCCAGTCCCGCTTTGGCTCTGAGCCATGGCTCCAGCCCTATACCGACAAAAGCGTGGTCGCGCTTGCCGAACAGGGTGTGAAACATGTGATGGTGATGGCCCCCGGTTTTGTCGCCGATTGTCTGGAAACGCTGGACGAGCTTGATATCGAGCTTCATGAGGAATTCATCGAACATGGCGGCGAGACGTTCACCTATATCCCCTGTCTGAACGACAGTGCCGCCGGAATGAATGTTATTGAACAGATTGCCATCGAAAATCTTGCCGGATGGGTTGACCTGACAAAGCGGTAATGGCCATCTATTAAAGCTTTTCAACAAGGGCAAAGGCCAGCTTAGATGTCGTCAGAACAATCCGTCCCCCACGCCAATTTTTCCTATCCAACAGCGATCCGGTTTGGTGCCGGCCGCATCGCCGAACTTGCCGAGGCCTGCCATGCGGTTGGCATTGCCCGGCCATTGCTGGTCACTGACAGAGGGCTTGCCAGCCTGCCAATAACCGAAACGGCTTTGGACGTGCTCGAGGCGGCGGGTCTTGGCCGCGCCATTTTTGCCGATGTCGACCCAAACCCGAATGAGATCAATCTTGAAGCAGGCGTTGCCGCCTATCGTGCCGGTGGGCATGACGGGGTGATCGCCTTTGGCGGCGGGTCGGGCCTTGATCTTGGCAAAATGGTTGCGTTCATGGCCGGGCAAAGCCGTCCTGTGTGGGATTTTGAGGATATTGGCGATTGGTGGACACGGGCCGATGCCAACGCCATCGCGCCGATCATCGCCGTGCCAACGACCGCCGGAACAGGGTCGGAGGTGGGACGAGCCTCAGTCATCACCAACGCACAAACCCATGTGAAGAAAATCATCTTCCACCCGAAAGTCCTGCCAAGCGTGGTCATCTGTGATCCGGAACTGACGGTCGGCATGCCTGATTTCATTACCGCAGGCACCGGACTTGACGCGTTTGCGCATTGTGTTGAGGCCTATTCCAGCCCGCATTACCACCCGATGAGCCAGGGCATCGCGCTGGAGGGGATGCGCCTTGTCATTGACAATTTGCCGCGTGCCTATGCCAATGGCGGCGACCTCGTTGCGAGGGCCAATATGATGAGCGCCGCGATGATGGGCGCGACAGCCTTTCAAAAGGGGCTTGGCGCTATCCACGCGATGAGCCATCCCATAGGCGCTGTCTACAACACGCATCATGGCACAACAAACGCGGTGTGTATGCCGGCGGTGCTTGCCCTGAACGCGCCGATGATCCATGACCGTTTCGATATGGCGGCGTCTTATCTGGGAATAACAGGCGGTTTTGATGGCTTTTGCCATTTTGTTCAGGATTTCAATGACAGCTTTGCGATCCCTCGCCGCCTTTCGCAAATGGGTGTTGGCAATGACCGGATCGATGAACTTGTCACGATGGCACTGGATGACCCATCATGCGGCGGCAACCCTGTCACGCTTGACCGGAGCAATCTGCAGGCATTGTTTGAGGCAGTGATCTAGGAATTTTTTGCGGGCCTCAACACGGTTTCTTCCCTGTTTTGTATCCGTCCCTCTTGATATAATCACGGATTGCAGTATAACCAGCGGCAATAGCGCGGCGTTCGTATACTGGCTATTACCCCAGCCTTCCAAGCTGGAGAAGCGGGTTCGATTCCCGCACGCCGCTCCACTTCCCGCACCCAATATTCTGCCGTGATCCGCACTTGTGAGGGATCGATCGTTTTCAGCGTGGGCTCTGACTACGGACTGACACGCAGAGATGAGGGGGACTCCCCTCGCTCGTTTCGCGCAATCATCTCAATATAGGCCTTCTCGATATTCCGGGCGAAAACCTCACCGCTGAACAGTGGAGAGCTTGATCTGTTTGCCGCCAATTTTTGCCTGATCAAGTTCAACCTCTCCGGCTCGTTGGCAAGCGCAATGGCGAGCGCTTCGTATTCTGCATCTGTTTCTGTCACCAACTCTGGCAGATCAACCGCTCGCAAAATACTTGCCGCGACTCTGGCCGGAAAAGACCTGCCTATTCTGGTTAAAACAGGCAGACCCGCCCACAGCGCATCACTTGCTGTGGTGTGCGCGTTATATGGCCGCGTATCGAGGAAGAGATCAGCCGCCCGATAGCGCGCCAGATGGACATCAAGCGGCTCACGCTTGGCGAAAATCACCCGGGATGAATCCACACCGCGCCGCTCTGCCTCTTTACACAGGTTCTTTTCAAACTCTGGATTGCTGGCAAGCAGCCAAAGAACGCTGTTTTTGACCTGCAACATAATGCGACACCAGCCGTCAAACACTTCGGGTAGAATCTTGTAACCCGAATTGAAGCAGCAAAAGACAAATGCATCTTCGGGCAATCCAAGCGCTGCACGTGTGGGGGTTTTGCTGGCGATTTGACGCTTACTGTCATTCACCTGATAGCAATGTGGCATGGCCACGATTTGCTCAGAGTAATGACCGTGACTTTCGTGCGGTGTGATGATGTCATCACCGATAATATAATCGATGTATTCAGCACCACTTGTGCCCGGATAACCAAGGAAATTGACCTGAACCGGAGCGCAACCAAGGGCAAACATGCCAAGACGTGAGTAGGCTGTGTGGGCGATAAGATCGATAGCGATGTCGATACCCAACTCCCGCGAAAGCGCGGCTACTTCGCGGTCCCCCATGTCGCGCACATCGATAAATCTATCAAAGGCTTTCTGCAGCCGAAGATGCATGTCATCGCCGGTGGCCGGACCAAATGAGAAGGCAATTACCTCAAACCTTGTACGATCATGCACCTCAAACAATTCGGCAAGAAGTTGTCCCATGGGGTGCTGGCGGTAATCAGCCGAAAAATAACCAAGCCGGATTTTCCCATCCTTTCGCCTGGCTTTGAATGGCCCAAGATCGTCTTGTCTTGGATAAAAATTTGACACAGTGGCTCTGGCTGTCGCCAGATGAATATTGGCATCATCGAGAAGGCTCAATGTCGAAAAGGGTGTCGCAGCCAGCCCGGAGTCGTCAATTGCCTTGGTCAAGGCCATCAGGTCTTCGGTGAAATTGGACCAATCGCCGAGATGGAGTTTTGACAGGATTCGCTTGCCGGCAATGAAGTGGACGGATGGATCCAGCTTCATCGCCGCGTCAAAATCCTTCACGGCGTCTTTATAACGGTGCAGGTCAAAATGAATACCGCCACGCATGGCCAACGCATCCGCATTTTTGGGCTGCGTGGTCAGGATAGTTTCAACAAGTGAAAGGGCTCTTTCCCGATCACCGACCGCAATCAAAAGACGTGCATAACCCGAGTTTGTGACAATTTCCTTTGGGTCGATTGCCCGCGCCGCTTCAAAACTTGCTTTTGCATGTTCTCGCCTGTTCAACTTTACCAGCACCACGCCGCGAAGCCCGTGAAATTTGGCAGAATTCGGGCTTAATGCTATTGCCTGTTCGATGCTTTGCAGAGCGGCATCATATCTGAGCATCTTTTGCAGGATGATGCTTCGGTCGCTGTGTAAATCGGCGTTTTTGGGCGCAATTCCTATCGCATGGTCCAGATCGACAAGTGCCTCTTCGAACCGTCCAAGCTTTGAGAGCAATCCGGCCCGATTGTGACGTCCGCCCAGAAAATTCGGTTTGTGGGCAATGGCCGCGTCATAATGATTTAATGCAGCTTCAATTTCATCTGCCGCTTGATAAAGATTGCCCAGATTATTGTGGGCTTCCACATAGTCAGGCTTCAATATCACCGCATGTTGGAACGCAGCAAGCGCACTTTGCGCATCCCCCAACTGTTTGTGTGCCGATGCCAAATTATAATGAAACTGGGGGTTTTGAGGCACCTCTTCGACCGCCCGCACCAACAGACGTAACGCCTGTTTTGGCCGGTTTGTCTGGAGCGCCAGAACGCCGCTGAGGTTTAAAACATCCGGATGGTTTGGATGGTCTTTGAGAATTGCCCGATATTGTTTTTCAGCCTGTTCAAGTTGCCCGCCTTGATGAAAGGCCAATGCCGCGGCAAGTAATTTTTGGACTGAAGGGGACATCTCACCGGAAATCACGCTAAAATCATGGCCTGACCGTCACGGTGTCCTTGAGACGTCATCAAGTCATTTGTCATGCAAAAAATCTCTGGGACTATTAGCACAAATTGTTCTATTCAGGCATAGTTTGTTTTGTGGAGGTTGGATTTTTGGTTGTTCTTGTTACTGGTGGCGCAGGCTTCATTGGGTCACATCTTTGTGAGGCGTTGCTTGAGCAAAATCACGAAGTGATCTGTCTCGATAATTTTTTTACCGGCACACGTGCCAACCTTCATAAACTTATGGATTTCAAAAATTTTGAAATCATGCGGCATGACGTGATCACGCCTATCAGCATTGAAGCTGACTTTATTTTCAATCTTGCATGCCCTGCATCACCTATTCATTACAGCACCGATCCGGTTCAAACGGTTCGGACCAATGTGATTGGCGCGCTGAATGTGCTCGAACTTGCACGTCGATTGCGGATACCGGTGTTTCAAGCCTCAACGAGCGAGGTTTATGGCGATCCGGAAATTTCACCGCAAAAGGAGACCTATGTTGGTTCGGTGAACCCCATTGGTCCACGCGCTTGCTACGATGAGGGAAAACGCTGCGCCGAAACATTATTTTTTGACTATCGGCGGCAACATGGTCTCGATGTGCGTGTCGGGCGCATTTTCAACACATATGGGCCGCGTATGCATCCGCAGGATGGACGCGTCGTTTCAAATTTCATTGTTCAGGCGCTTAATGGCGAGGACATCACCATCTATGGAGATGGCAGCCAAACACGCGCCTTTTGCTATGTTGATGACATGGTACAGGCGCTGATGAAAATGATGAATTTAACTGAACCATTGCAGACGCCAGTCAATCTCGGCAATCCGTCTGAAATAACGATTGGCAGCTTGGCCAAGACAATTGTTGATATGGTTGGCGGCAATTGTGCCGTACGGCATCTGCCCTTGCCGGTTGATGATCCAAAGCAGCGCCTACCCGATGCCAGCCTTGCCAAACAAATTCTTGACTGGGAAGCCTCGACCGACCTTGCAACCGGCCTTGACGCCACAATTGCCTATTTCCGGGATTTACTTGGAAAGTAGCATGCGTATCAGGCAGGTGAATTTGGTCGCAAAGCACCTGTTTCTCGAACAAAACAGGTTTAAATACTTGTGTTTTTCGCCGAATTTCATTAGCCACAGGGAACGCTGAAACTTGGCAGGTTGTGATGACTGACAACGAGAAAAACCCCTCTAACAGATATGTCAATGACTTACGCCGTTTTACCTTTGCCTATGGCAAGGTGAAACAAACCAGAGGACAGCTGTTACCTGTCACGCTCGCCGCCATATTTCTTGTAATGGCAGGCGTTTTCGGAAATATGAGCCTGCATGTTGCGACGGAAGATGTCGCCATGTTGATCGCGGCTTCGGTGATTGGCGGCTACATGGCGCTTAACATCGGTGCAAATGACGTTGCCAACAATATGGGACCTGCAGTCGGCGGCAAGGTTTTGACCGTAACTGCGGCCGTGCTGATCGCCGCCTTTTTTGAGAGCGCCGGGGCATTGCTGGCCGGCGGTGACGTTGTCAAGACAGTCGCAAAAGGTATCATTTCACCGGACAATGGCGTCACGGTCTCAGATTTCCGTAATTTGATGCTGAGCGCCCTGTTTTCCGCCGCGCTGTGGATCAATCTCGCCACCTATTTGAATGCACCTGTGTCAACCACCCATTCGATTGTTGGTGGCGTTATGGGCGGTGGCATCGCCGCTGCCGGTTTTGGCTTGGTAAACTGGGCCACCATGTCAAAAATTGCGGCTAGCTGGGTTATATCACCGGTTTTTGGCGGCATTGTTGCGGCATCGATTCTGCTGCTCATCAAAGTGAAAATACTCAATCAGGCTGACAGAAACCAGGCAGCGCGCAAATGGGTGCCGATTCTGATAGGCCTGATGGGTGGCGCATTTACTGCCTATATGGCGATGAAGGGCCTGAAAAAGATCTGGAAGCCGGGAACGACAACGATTGTTGCACTCTCTTTTCTGGCCTTCTTTGCCGCCTGGATGGGGTCAATACCCTATGTCCGCAAAGGTGCAGAAAAGATCGGTAACCGCAAAAAGGAAATCTACGGTCTATTCAATTTGCCGCTGATTATGGGCGTGGCCTTGTTGTGTTTTGCCCATGGCGCGAATGACGTTGCGAATGCGGTCGGACCGCTGGCAGCTATTGTTTCAACCTTTGGTGCTGAAGGGATCAGCGCAAAAGTTGGTATTCCTCTCTGGGTGATGGCCATTGGTGCCATCGGATTGGCTGTTGGCCTTTTGCTGTTCGGTCCGAAATTGATCAATACTGTTGGCGATAAAATTACCCGGCTGAATGCACCACGGGCCTATTGCGTGGCGCTGGCATCGGCAATCACGGTATTGATCGCCACCACGCTTGGTTTGCCTGTCAGCTCAACGCATATCGCGATTGGCGCGATTTTCGGTGTGGGTTTTCTCAGGGAATTTCTTGAGAGCCCGAACAAGAAGCGGCTGAAGCCCGGCCACAAAATCAACCACACGGCCGAGGACGCTTTTGAGAATATTCAGATCCGTATCAAACGTAAGCTGGTGCGCAGAAACTTTGTTCTGTCCATCGCCGCCGCATGGGTGATCACGGTTCCCGCTTCGGCTACGCTTGCAGCCGTTCTTTTTTATGTTTTGCGGCTTCTAGAATCCACGTTTTAAGCGACTCAAACTGGCGAATGAGTTCCAGAAAATCATGCCGGTCGATAACCCTTGGCGCGTCATTCAGTAACGCCCAATGACGCTCACGCTTGTCGTCCTCTGGCCATTTATCTTCCTGACTCGTTACCAGCATCGGATAGTAGGTCACGGCGACCTGTTCGATGCCGTTGTTGCCACTTTTACCGATCGTGACCGTCATTGGATAATTTTTAAGAATTTTACCGCTCACACCGGCTTCTTCGAATGCCTCACGCTTACAAGCCTTTTTGTGACTTTCCTTCGCCTTGAGATCACCTTTGGGGAATATCCACCGCCCGCGCCGTTGAGATGTGACAAATAAAATCGCGATCCGGTCATCTTTCACGTCAAACGGGATGACCCCAACCTTATGAACCATATGTTTCTAAACTCCAGCTGAGTTGGTCCTGTGATTTACAGGCTTTTAAACGGCACCGGCATGTTTTATCGCTAATCGACAGGCGCTGGTTTGCAGCTCGCCTGCATCCACGCACACTCGATGGATAAAACACTGTTTCATTAATTTATAAGAAGATTTATCCGATTAGCCAACTGTGGCCGCGCCACCAAGATAACAAAATTCAGGATTTCCCAAAAATTGCGGCGCCATATGCGGGTCTTGGCCTTCAGCCATCCGGATGATCACCTGTTTCGGCGTAAAGCTTTTGAAAATCTGGCACTTTGACTTGCCGCTGGCCTTTCAGCTCAATCACCTTGTCTTTACGCAGGGCGGTGAATTGACGGCTTACCGTTTCAATTGTCAGGCCAAGATAGTCCGCCAGCGTTTCCCTTGTCAGCGGCAGTTCAAAGGTAAAGTTCGTCTGACCGTCCGACTCCCGCAAAGTCCGGCTTCTTGTTGCAATCAAATAGAGCAAGGTAGCAATGCGCTCACGGGCAGATTTGCGGCCCAAAAGCAGCATCCATTCACGCGCCGCATCAAGTTCATCCAATGTCATTTCCAGAAGACGAGGGCCAAGCGCGGGCGATTCAGCCAAAATTGACTCGAATGCGCCGGTCTTGAAACGGCACATCACAACCTCTGAGGCCGCAATAATGTCATATTGTGAAACACGGCGCCCCGGACGGCCGACAAAGTCGCTTGGCAACAATACGCCCATAATTTGCCGCCGACCATCTTCCAGCCCTTGTGACATGACGGCGACACCGGTCACCAGCGTGCCAACATGGGTGATGGTCTGTCCCGCGTAGCAAATGGCCTCGCCTTTGGCAAAAGTGCGATATGTTTTGATGGCGTCAAGAGACGCCAGTTCATCGGCTGTGCACCGCGCACATATTGCCTGTCTGCGAATTGGGCAATCCCCGCAATCCGGAAACGCCGAACCCTTGGAAAGCAGATGTTCTTTCATAATCCAGATCCATGAAAAATTGATCTCGATCAGTATCGTTCTGTCATCATATTCCAAATTAAGATGTTTAGTGAATTCGCTTCAAATTTAGCAATGGATTTTGCATTTCAAAAGCGCGGCATTGAAGGTGAGTAATGAGATGCCTCAGCCCCAAGGAATTTGGTGCCTAAGCCTGTGCCTGATTTGACAGCCATTTACGGATCAATTTCATGTTGCACTGGCACAGGCTTGGATGATGCATGCGCAACACAACAAGTGCCGCGCGAATGGCTTCATCAGGATGACGCCCATGAGCAACAAGATCGCGGTAGGAAGCGATCACAACACCGTTCACATCACGGCACAAATAGGCTGTGGAAACGGTCGAGCAATCACAATCCCGGCAAAGTTGAGCAGAATGAAAGGCCGTTGAACGCATGCACGGCGGAGGCGCCCGGCGGGTTGGCGAATTTTTGTCAATGATTGGCTCTGCCATATGTCTCTCGCCTTTCCTCCTGTCATGTTTTTCTGGCCGATAACGCGGCTTTCAATTCAAGCTGCTTGCGGTAGCGAGAGTCGGAAATCTGCAGAAACAGAAGCGCGACCATGAATACGGCAAAGGCGATAATTACGAGCCCAACATAAAGGACCGGCATAGACATGACGGATACTCCTCAAAATAGTCTGATGGCTTCAGTCTATGAAGGAGGCCCCGCCCCATCCTTGACACAGATCAATTTTTGATCCGGCTAAATGTGTTTTCCTTCTGGCATCGACAGTTGCAATAGGGGGAAAAAGCAATGAAATTGGCGATACTGATCTCTTCAGATCACACATTTCCAAAACAGCAGGTCAAAACCGCATGCCGTCTGGCAAAGCGCCTTTCTGTCCCGCTGACAGGCATAATTTCAACGGAACACAGCACAAACTATCATCTGGTGGGGGATGGTGGATATCTGGCAATGATGGATGAGGTGTCAGACATTGCCCGGCAAAAATTACAGAAATCCATCGACAAGTTCAAATCTGTCTGCGCCGACGAAAAAGTGGCGCAGGACTGGTCTGGAACATATGGATTCATTCGCCATGAATGGGAGACACTGTCCCCCTATTTCGATCTCGCGATCACCACGGGGGATTTTTCCGCACCGGAATTTGCCGGCGTTGGCATAAGTGCAACCCTGCAAATCAATGAAACCAGCAAAATTGACGGCTTTGACGGCAGATGCGTAATTGCGTGGGACGGATCATTGCAGGCGGGACGAGCCATTCGCGCGGCTCTGCCCCTGATGACACGATTTGCCGATGTTGTGGTGATTTCAATAGATGCGGAAAGCCGGAGCCTGCCCACAGATATCGGCAGCTATCTTGCCGCCCATGGGATAAAGGCTGAAATTCTGAGCTTGGTAAGCGGTGGTGACACTGTGGCCCATGTTTTACTGGACGAATCGCGAAACGCCGATCTGGTTGTGATGGGGGCCTATGGGTTTTCTTCAACGCTTGAGAAATGGTTCGGTGGCGTTACCGAGACGATGCGGACCGAGTGCAAAACACCGGTTCTGTTTGCCCGATAAAAACATCTGATGGGTTTGGCGGTGGTGTGCGGTGCTTTACCCCCCTTTTGCACCCGGCTACCGCCATCCCTCCAGCGACCAAGGGCTCTATGACCTTGCCCATTCCGCAAGCACACCTGCATCCGTTTCCCGCCCATGGAATGTCGCACGCAAGGCGGCAAATTCATCAGCACGCATCAATCTTGACAACGCCCACACCGCCATTCCCCGCACCAGCGCGCTGTCATCTGAAAGCCGCGCGGTGATCTGGGGGACAAGTCCGGCATCATCACTGTTCCCACAGGCAACCAGCACATTGCGGATAAAGCGCTGGTAACCGGAGCGCCGCAATGGCGTACTGGCAAAACGAATCCGGAATTCAGCCTCATCAAGTGCCAAGAGATCATACAATGCCGGTAGGCTTGTTTCTTCCTTTGCCTGCAGTTTTACTTCGCTTGCACGCACCGCATATTTGTTCCAGGGGCAAACCGCCAGACAATCATCACAGCCGAAAATACGATTGCCAATATCAGCACGAAATTCTAATGGAATCTGTGTCTTATGCTCTATTGTTAAATAAGAAATGCAACGTCTTGCATCAAGGCGATAGGGCGCAGGAAACGCCTTGGTCGGACAGATATCAAGACATCTTGTACAGCTGCCACAATGATCACTTTCCGGCTGATCAAACGGTAAAACCATGTCCGTCAGAATCACACCAAGAAAAGACCAGGATCCAATTTCACGCGATACAAGGTTTGTATGTTTGCCCTGCCATCCAGCGCCGGACTGTGCTGCCAGCGGCTTTTCCATAAGCGGTGCAGTATCAACAAACACCTTGATCTTGGCACCGGTTTTTGCGGCAAACCGGCTTCCAAACTGCTTTAACTTGCCCTTTGATCACATCATGATAATCACGCCCACGCGCATAAACAGAAATGTTGCCGCAATCCTTGTGATCAAGGTTTCTCATCGGGTCGTGATCAGGCCCATAATTCATCACGCAAACGATTGCTGACTGTGCCGCTGGCCACATCGCTTGCGGCTGACTTCGCCTTGTCGCAGTGTCACGAAGCCAGCCCATATCACCTTCAAAACCATCATCAAGAAAGCGGGCAAGCCCGTCTCCCGCTGTCACTGGCAAAACAGCCGGTCCAACCTTGATATAGCTGAACCCCTCGCGCGAAGCCGCATCATCAAGCCATGTGCGGATATCGGGCGGCGTCATCTGGTGTCTCCTGACATTTATCTCTGGCAGAACAGTGCCTTTGGCAGATCGGCGCCTTCTACACTGGTTCTATATCACCGAGGGCCTGCGTTGCGTGGAAATCGGCTTCAAAGGCGGCGAAACGACCCTGCTCAATCGCGGTGCGCATGGCTGCCATCAAATCCTGATAATAGTGCAAATTATGCCATGTCAGAAGCATCAAGCCCTGCACCTCATCAGCCTTGAAAAGATGGTGCAGATAGGCACGTGAAAACCGCGAACAAGCTGGACAGGCGCAGGCTTCATCAAGGGGCCTCAGATCCTCTGCGTGACGCGCATTTTTGATATTAACCGGACCACGCCGGGTGAAACCCTGACCGGTGCGTCCAGAGCGCGTTGGCAAAACACAGTCAAACATATCAACACCGCGCGCAACACCGCCCACGAGGTCAGACGGTTTACCAACCCCCATCAGATAGCGCGGCTTGTCGGGTCGCATCATCGGGGTGGTGAAATCCAGCGTTTCAAACATTGCCTGCTGCCCCTCACCGACTGCCAATCCACCAATCGCATAACCTTCAAAATCAATTTCTTCCAGTGCTGCAACGGATTCCGCCCGAAGATCGCGATAGACAGACCCCTGAACAATCCCAAATTGGCCATAGCCCTTGCGCGGCACAAATGCATTGCGTGATCGTTTCGCCCAACGCATTGACAGACGCATCGATTCAGCCGCCATCGCCTCGGTCGCCGGAAAGGGCGTACATTCGTCAAAAGCCATGGTGATGGTCGCATCGAGAAGGTGCTGAATCTCGGTTGATCTTTCCGGTGTCAGGCGATGCTGGCTGCCGTCAAGATGCGACTTGAACGTCACACCATCTTCATCAAGCTTGCGAAGCGGGCCAAGTGACATCACCTGAAAGCCGCCGGAGTCGGTCAATAACGGTCCGTCCCAGCCCATCAGACGGCGAACACCGCCAAGACGGCCAACCCGCTCTGCGCCGGGCCGAAGCATCAAATGATAGGTATTGGCCAGAATGATGCTTGCGCCGGTTGCGCGCACCGACTCCGGCATCATGCCTTTAACTGTAGCGGCGGTACCCACCGGCATAAATACCGGCGTTTCCACCTCGCCCCATGCCGTGCTGACGACACCGCGCCGGGCCGCCCCATCAGTTGTTTTCAGCGTAAAAGCAAAATCCGGCATTCCGGTTTCCCTTCGTTGTTTATTCGCCTGCGCTTTGGTCGTGCCGCGAGAGGAGACAAGCATCCCCATATGAAAAGAAGCGATAACCTGACGTTATCGCATGGTGATAGGCAGCACGGATCCTGTCCATACCGGAAAAGGCGCTGACCAGCATCAACAGGGTCGATTTCGGCAGGTGGAAATTGGTCAAAAGCATGTCAACAACGGCAAACTCAAACCCGGGCGTGATAAAGATATCGGTCTCATCAGCAAACTCGGTAATCCGCCCCTCGGCTTTGGCGCATGCCTCAAGAATGCGCATGCTCGTTGTGCCCACGGCGATCACCCGCCCGCCTGCAGCTTTGGTCGTGTTGATCCTGTCGGCGGTTTTCTGGCTGATCCGGCCCCATTCAGCATGCATCTTGTGATCAGCAATATCGTCAACAGTCACCGGCAAAAATGTTCCAGCACCAACATGCAACGTAACCTCTGCCACCTCGATACCGCGCGCGGCAAGGCGCGCCATCAGATCATCGGTGAAATGCAGGCCCGCAGTCGGTGCCGCCACCGCCCCCTTCTCACAGGCAAACATGGTTTGGTAATCATGCCGGTCTGATTCCCTTGCCCCGTCCGGGCGGGCGATATAGGGGGGCAAGGGCATACTGCCATGCGCCGCCAACCCCGCATAAATAGCACTGGCGTCAAGCGCCGCACCGTCTTGCGGGTTGATAAAAGCAAGCTCGACATCGCCGCCCTCACCCCGGCCTCGGACCAGAGCCGCAAAATCAGGCGCAAAAACAATCACATCATCCGGACGGCATTTCTTTGCCGGTTTGGCAAAGACCCGCCATACATTGCCAGTCTCATGCTTGTGCAGCGTGACGCTGATCCCTGCTTCGCCACGCTTTCCAGACAGGCGTGCAGGTATAACTTCAGTGTTATTGACAACAAGTAGATCACCCGCCCGCAACAAATCCGGCAAATCACGGATATGCCGGTCATTCATGCCCGCGACACTCAGGTCAAGCAGCTTTGCCGCATCACGCGGATTCGCAGGCTCAGTGGCAATCGCCGTCTGCGGCAATGCGTAATCAAAATCCGAAAGTTTCATTGGCATTGACCGAAAAGATCACTCATAGATCTGAATCACGCCTTCAACGCTGCCATCATCGCGGGTGACGACAAGGCACTGGACGCGGGCCTCAAGCATTTTGGCTTCAGCATCTGCCATCAGCAAATCACCTGAAATGGTCAGGGGCTTCGGGCTGGCCACATCACCGATTCTGGTGCTGGCAAGATCAACACCTTCGACAAGCAGGCGGCGCAAATCACCATCAGTGACGATTCCCTGAAGATCATCAGCGCTGCCAACCAATGCCAGCCCAAGGCGACCTTCTGTCATCGTCATCAACGCTTCCTGAACGGTTTGATCCGGTTTCACGAAAGGCAGGTTTTCTGATCGCATTTTCTCACGCACATGGGTAAGCAGTCGCACACCAAGCGCCCCACCGGGATGCGTTTTGGCAAAATCCGCTGCCTCAAACCCTCGTGCTTCCATCAAGGCAACAGCCAAAGCATCACCAACAACCAATGTATTCAGCGAAGATGTCGTGGGCGCCAGATTTAGCGGACAGGCCTCACGGTCAACAGAGATATCAAGTGCCAAACCGGTTTCGCGTGCCAGCGTGCTATGCATCGCCGCGGTAAGCGAGATCATCTTTGCCTCTAGCCGGTGAAATGCCGGAAGAAGGCGCAAAATCTCCTCGGTCTCGCCGGAATTGGAGATCAGCAATAACACATCTCCCTTCCGCACCATGCCAAGATCGCCGTGGATTGCCTCGGCAGGGTGCAGAAACAGCGATGGCGTCCCCGTAGAGGCAAGTGTTGCTGAAATTTTACGCCCGATCAGGCCCGATTTTCCCATACCGCACACCACGACATGCCCGCTGCAGGCAAGCATCACCTCAACCGCACGCTCAAAATCAGCGCCAAAGCCCTTTTGCAGGCGAACAATGGCGTCCTGATACGCATCCAGAAGTCGACCAGCCGCCGCAAGAGCAGATGTTTGTGACGCTTGTGATGTCATGTGATGGACCCCTTGCCGGTGTAACTCACTCAACCTGATCGCCCTATATCTAGCCTTTTTCCGATCAGAACGCCACCTGCCATTGCACCGGTGATGAATTCGCTATTCTGCCAACAGCGCCTGCGCGGTGGCAAAATCTTCTGGTGTGTTCACATTTGTAAACGGATCCGGCTCACCGTCAAACGAGACCACACGGCAATCAAAACGGGCGGTGTAGTGATCAATCTTGCGCAATCCTTCATCAATTAGTGCACTTCGTAACGAGGTTGTCTGGCTTGTTGGCCAGATCGCGAACACCGGATGCCGCCGCCCACCCGACTCAGCCTGTGCCATGTCACCACCCTCATTGACTGCCGCAACAAGCCGTGACGCAAGGTCTGTCGGCAAAAACGGCGCATCGGTGGCAAGCGTGATCACATGCGTACATGCAGGGTGGTTCGCCGCCGCCCATTCAAGCCCGGTCAACACTCCGGCAAGCGGCCCTGCAAATCCGTCTATCACATCAGGGACAACCGGCAGATTGAACTGTGCATAGCGGCTGGCATCGCCATTGGCATTGATCACCAGAATGGCATCATCAGGCACCACGCGGTCAATGACATGCGCCATCAAAGGCTTGCCGGCAAGTTCAAGCAAATTCTTGTCACCGCCACCCATGCGGCGGGATTGCCCGCCTGCAAGCAACAGAAACACGATATCACCCAGCGCCACCATGCCTAGCGACCCGCCTGACCATGCAGGGTGCGTTGATGTGACGGCGCGTCAACCAGATCATCACCATCATCATGATCATCAAAATCGATCCGGTCTTCGCCAGCAAGGGCGATGAACCGCTTGCCTTTAGCCCTGCCGATAAGGGTCAAACCGGCGTCCCGCGCAAGCTCAACCGCCGCCGCGGTAAACCCGGACCGTGATACCAGCACCGGTATCTGCATCTGCACAGTTTTGATGACCATCTCGGTGGTTAACCGGCCAGTCGTATAGAACACCTTGTCATGCGGTTGGACCTTGTTCAAAAACATCCATCCGGCAATCTTATCAACGGCATTATGCCGGCCAATATCTTCCATATAGACAAGCGGCTTTGCCCCCTGACAGAGCACACAGCCATGAATCGCACCAGCGCTGAGATACAGGCTTGGCGCGGTATTGATCGCCTTGGTCAGCGGAATCAACCAGCGCGCCTTGAACCGTGCCTTCGGATCGAGGCGAATATCTGCAAATCGCTCCATCATGTCGCCATAGGCGGTGCCTTCTGCACATCCACTGGTGCGGATTTTGCGCTTCATCTTGGCTTCAAAATCAGTTTCGCGCGCCGTGCGCACGATGACCACGCCAAGCTCTTCGTCATGGTCGATACCGGTAATCTCGTCATCGGCGCGAAGCATGTTCTGGTTGAGAAAATAACCGACGGCCAACTCAGCAGGCCAATCGCCGATGGTCATAGAAGTAACAATTTCCTGACGATTGAGAAAAAGGGTAACCGGCTTTTCAGTTACCACTGGCAGGGTCACTGGCTGACCGCTCTCATCAACGCCAGTCACTGGTGTCGACAGGCCGGGCGCATCAGGGTCCGGTGCAATCAGAAAATCTGAATCACTGTTATTTGGCTTTGTCATAGCGCTAAAATGACTGAAATCGACCAGCCATAGCAAGCTGTTTTGCCTTTGGCGAACGAACAAGTTATGATGCCGCACATTATATGAGCCATTCGCACCCGTTCGGGCAGGGGTTTTTGATGAAAATTCATTTTTCTGCATCCAGCCATGATCAGGCTCTGGAAAGGCTCGATACCCTTGTCAGGCTTTATGGCCAATCAGATCTTGATGACGCTGACTATATCGTGCCGCTTGGTGGTGACGGACATATGTTGCATGTGTTGCACGACACAATGGATCGTGGCCTTCCCGTATTCGGGATGAATTGTGGCGGCGTTGGCTTCTTAATGAATCATTACGCCAGCGCTGAATTGCCAGAACGGCTTCAGGCCGCGGAAACAGCGCCGCTCCATCCTCTGCGGATGACGGCCATCGGCATTGATGATATGTCCGGGGACGCGCTGGCGATCAATGAAGTCTCAATGCTGCGCCAGACACATAATGCGGCACATATCAGAATCACTGTGGACGGCAAGATCCAGCTCGAACAGCTTGTTTGTGACGGCGTGCTTCTGGCCACTCCGGCGGGATCCACCGCCTATAATCTCTCGGCGCATGGGCCCATCGTGCCACTTGGCACCGGCCTGCTTGCGCTGACGCCGATTTCACCCTTCCGGCCGCGGCGCTGGCGCGGGGCATTGCTTGCCGAAACATCACAGGTTGTTCTGGATATTCTTGACCCGGATTTTCGCCCTGTCAGCGTCAGCGCCGACAGCACCGAGTTCAGGCGGGTCAAATCCGTCAGCATCAAACAAGCCGACGACATCACGTTGAACCTGCTTTATGACCCCGGTTTTTCGCTGTCAGACCGTGCGATTGCTGAACAATTCATCACCTGAAGCGGGCATTTGGCCGGCCGTGGATATGGGCGGCCTAAAGTTGCTGCAAAAACCGGTCTATATGATTCCACACAGCCGCGACAATCGCAGGCTGCTCCATCATCAATTCATGCCGTGCTGCGGTCATTTCGTGCCGTTCACATCGGGGTAATACCGCCAACATCTGATCCGAGGCATCCTTGTCCACCACGCGTTCATCGGCGGCGGTCAGGGCCAATACAGGAATGCGGAGTTTTGCCATCCAACCGGCATTCATCGTTGTCATGACGCATGATTTATATGCCGCGCAGACCCAGCCGACAGTTGGCCCGGTGCGGCGTATACCGGGCATGTCATCCATCCACAGATATTGCACCGCATAACCCGGTGGCCAGCTTGTCAGCACATTGTCTTCATGAAACTGGCGCGCTTTTTCGAGTGTACGCGGCCGACTGAACGGAGTCCGCCACCTCCCCATCCCACAGAAACGCAATAAACCAGCGAGCAAACGCACCCCCCAGATTGGTCTGACGGGAGGCAAAATCATTGGCGCGCTTAGAATGATCGCACGTGTCTTTTTAGCATGGCGGGCGCCAAGCCGCAGGGCCAGATGTCCACCCATCGAGTGCCCAAGCAAAATCCGGTCCCGGTCCGCAAGCCCTGTTGCCACCAACAGCGCATCCATCGCATCCAGATATTGATCAAAATCATCGATGTGAACAGCAAGCGGATCACGCCCGAAATGCCCTGAACGCCCCTGTCCAGGCCAATCAATTGAAAGGACATCATAACCACGCTCATGCAACGCGCGGCAGGTGCCACTATGCTTCTCACAGAATTCGGTAAAGCCGGGACACAAAACCACCAACCCTGAAGATGAACCTGATTCAACTGGCCAATAATGGCCACGAAGATCATGTCCGGCAAAGGGAACGGTAACATCCTCGCCGCCAAGCATGGCAAGACCGGCGCGTTCTGCCGTTGGGAAATGAGGCGGTGTGCTGTAGGTGATGCTCATTCAGCTATTTTAGCGTCAATTGGATCAAGATAGGGATCATCTTCTGCCCTGCCCCGATTGTCATTCTTGAAGCCATCTGACTGGCGCGCCCACATCGCGGCATAAAGACCGTTCATTGACAACAACTGCTTATGCGCGCCCCGCTCAACAATGACACCATCCTGAAGCACCAGAATTTCATCCGCATCAACGATCGTCGACAGACGATGTGCAATGACAAGCGTTGTTTGTGCGCGGGAGACTGTGTCGAGCGCGTCCTGTATTTCCTTTTCTGTCTGGCTATCAAGGGCTGACGTTGCCTCATCGAACAAAAAGATCGATGGCCGTTTCAGCATGGCCCTCGCGATTGCCACACGCTGTTTCTCACCACCGGACAGTTTCAGACCTCTTTCTCCGACCCTTGTCTCATACCCCTCTGGAAGGCGGGCAATGAAGCCATCGATTGCCGCAAGGCGTGACGCCCTCACGATCTCTTCCTGGGTGGCGTTTTCGCGCCCATAGCCAATGTTGTATCCGATTGTG
This sequence comes from Alphaproteobacteria bacterium, assembly GCA_038147495.1. Classification (GTDB taxonomy): domain Bacteria; phylum Pseudomonadota; class Alphaproteobacteria; order Puniceispirillales; family Puniceispirillaceae; genus MED-G116. Next base: position 20,455 of record JAYQTT010000011.1, read on the forward strand.
GCGTTGAACATCACCGTATCCTGTGGCACCACACCGATTGTTGCGCGCACGCTTGCCTGCGATACGTCACGCAAATCCTGACCATCAATGCACACCCTGCCTTTTTCAGGGTCATAGAACCTGAATAGCAGCCGGGAAATGGTGGTCTTGCCCGATCCACTCGGCCCGACAATCGCCACTCTCTTGCCCTTCGGCACGGTAAAGCTCACACCTTTGAGAACGCCCCGCTCTGCGTAGCCGAAATGCACATCTTCAAAGCGAATTTCAGCGTCACGAATCACAAGGTCCGGCGCATCTGGTTTGTCGGCAATATCCGGCGCTTCATCAAGCAAGCCGAACATACGCTCCATATCCACGAGGGCCTGACGAAGTTCACGATAGACCCAGCCCAGAAAATTCAACGGAAGATAGAGCTGTAGCAGATATGTATTCACCACCACAAAATCACCAACGCTGAGCTTTCCAGCCTGAATGTCAAAACCAGCCATGCTCATCATCACCAACAGGCCAATAGCGATGATGGCACCTTGCCCGATATTGACCACCGAGAGCGATGTGCGTGAGCGCACGGCCATTTGCTCATAGCGCTTCATCGCCTCGTCATAACGCCCTGCTTCCACCGCTTCAGCATTGAAATATTTGACTGTTTCATAATTCAGAAGCGAATCAACAGCGCGTGTCGCCGCCTGCTCATCAGCGCTGTTCATTTCACGCCGGAAGCGGATTCGCCATTCCGTCACGCGCACCGTGAACAACACATAAGCCATAACGGTAATAAAGGTTACCGCCGCATAGGGGAAGCCGAACAAGCCCCACAGGATGATGCTGACAAAGGCCACCTCAACAAACAGCGGCAACACCTCAAAAAACGCAATGGTCAGCAAAAACTCAATTCCCTTGGCGCCGCGGTCGATGGCGCGGGTAAGGCCGCCTGTCTGGCGGTCCAGATGGAATTGAAGTGACAATTTGTGAAGATGCCTGAACGCCGCCATGGCGCCACCGCGCACGGCCCGTTGGGCAACCGCGGCAAAGAGATATTGCTTGGCCTCGGCGAACACCTGCTGTCCCAGTCGTGACAGGGCATAGCCGGCAATAACCAGCATCAGGATTTTCATCGAAAAGCCGTTCTGGCCACTGACCAGATCAACGGCCATGCCATAGAGCAGTGGCGTAACAATATTCGAGCTCTTTGACGCCACCAGACAGGCAAAAGCCGCACCGATCCTGCCACGCACCCGCCAATTGCCACGCGGCGCCGTGTAGTACCACAATTCGCGCAGTAGCGCGGTGGTTTTTGCCAAACTACCTTGGGTCATATGTTCCTATCAATTGCCGCGTGAATCACGGCATCAACGTCAGGCAACAGAGAAACTCTCTCCACAACCGCACCGGGCCACTTCATTTGGATTATTAAAAACGAACCGAGCGGCAAACTTGTCTTCCTGCCAGTCCATTTCCGATCCAATCAAAAACATTACCGCGGCAGGGTCAATCAAAAGGGTGATACCCTTTTCTTCTATCTTGTCTTCAAACGGTTTTTGATCGGTGGCGTATTGCACATCATATTGCATGCCGGAACAGCCGGCAGTTTTCACACCGATCCGCAGGCCGATGACGTCCGTCTCTGCCTGATCCATCAACCGCTTGACGTGTGTCGCGGCGGCATCAGTCAATGTCACTATGGGTTTGTCGGTATTAAACATCTGTTGTTCCACCCTGACCCTTTGCCAACTCCAGCAATACTACACCTTCACTATCTATGCCGTCAAAAGCCCAGATCAAGCGCCATCTTTGCATCTTCACTCATTCTTTCGGGTGACCATGCGGGCTCCCACACCAGCTCTACCGCCACTTTGCCAACACCATCGACCGCGGCCACCGCCTCGGCGACCTGCCCCGGCATTTCGCCTGCAACCGGACATCCCGGCGCGGTCAGCGACATGGTGATGTGCACATCACCGTTTGACTGGCGGTTAACATCATAAATCAGTCCAAGATCAAAGATATTTACCGGTATTTCAGGGTCATGGACAGTTTTTAACGCGTCCTCTACGGCGACAGCATCCGCCGGACCGTTCGCTTCGGTCAGCGCTGTCCCGGCATAGGCGGTATAGCCCGATGATGTATCTGGCAGGAAAATCTGCCAAGCTTGGCCCCGACTCGAGGTCTTTGCGCGCGCCATCCATACGGCTTCCCGGCCCGTTCGGCAGATAGGGATTTTCAATAGGTTCGTCCATCATGATTCCCTTTCACCTATGCAAAAATCCGGCGCACTTTTTCCAAAGATTCTGCCAGAACGTCAAATTCAGCGCGCGTTGTATACACCCCGACAGAGGCACGGGCTGTTGACGATACATCGAGATAATCCATCAAGGGCTGCGCACAATGATGCCCTGCCCGAATGGCGACACCGTTATTGTCGATGATTGTCGATATGTCATGCGCATGGGCGCAATCCATCGTAAACGACACCACACCGGACTTGCCCGGCGCCGTACCAATCAAATTCAGACCCTCTACAGCCGACAAACGCTGATGGGCATAGGCGATTAGGTCCTGCTCATGCGCGCGGATCGCCGCCATGCCGATATTGCTGACATAATCGACCGCTGCACCGAGCGCGATCGTCTCGGCAATCGCCGGTGTACCCGCTTCAAAGCGCGCCGGAGGTTCCGCATAGGTGCTTTTTTCAATCGTGACGCGGTCAATCATGTCGCCGCCACCCATGAAAGGCGGCATCTCGGCCAAAATTTCTGAACGCCCCCACAACACGCCAACACCGTTCGGGCCATAAAGCTTATGCGCTGAAAACACATAGAAATCACAGCCAAGCGCGGCCACATCAACCGGCATATGCACGACACCCTGACAGCCATCAACGACCATCAGCGCGCCTGCATCCTTGGCCACAGCGGAAATGTCAGCAATCGGAAACACCGTGCCAAGCACGTTGGAGACATGCGGTACAGAAATGATCCGGGTGCGGTTTGACAGCATTGCCTTCAGCTTTGCCATCACAAAGTCACCATCCGGCCCCATGTCAAAGGCACGAACTACGGCACCGGTTTTTTCCGCCACCATCTGCCACGGCACAATATTGGCGTGATGCTCGGCGATGCTGATGAGGATCTCGTCACCGGGCTGCAAACGCGGTTCGGCCCAACTGCGCGCAATCAGATTAAGCGCCATCGTTGCACCAGAGGTCAGAACAATTTCATCGCCATGCGCCGCGCCAATAAATTTGGCAACTTTGCCGCGCACCGCCTCATAGGCATCGGTTGATGCCTCGGACAGGAAATGCAGGCCGCGATGCACATTGCTGTAGGTATCGGTATAGGCGGACACCAACGCATCCATCACCTGACGCGGTTTTTGCGCAGAGGCCGCACTATCCAGATAGACAAGCGGCTTACCATGGATTTCACGCGACAAAATCGGGAAATCCGCTCGAATTGCCTCTACGTCATAACCATTTCCGGTCATATCATCCATGGTCTTCCCTGTCGTCTGCAATGCCGGTCTTGGTCATCCAAGCCTCGGCAACCTTGCGAAGCATCTGACCAAGCCCGTCATGCTCTACCGTCTCAATCGCATCGATCAAGAATGCCTCAATCAGCATACCGCGTGCCTGTGCCTCGGGAATGCCGCGGCTGGTCAAATAAAACATCTGCGTGGCGTCAAGCTCGCCCACAGTCGCACCATGCGCACAAATGACGTCATCGGCATAGATTTCCAACTCTGGCTTGGCATCGGCTTCAGCCTTGCGTGACAAAAGCAAAGCCCGGCTCATCTGCTGTCCATCGGTCTTTTGCGCGTCCTCGGCCACCCGTACCTTGCCCTGATAGACGCCGCGGGCGCGGTCATCAAGAACGCCGCGGATCACCTGATCAGATTTGCAATGTCCTACCGCATGATGCAGCATCGTTGTTATGTCATGATGCTGCTGGCCACGACCAAGATAGATCGCCGAAAGCTGGCAATCTGCATCGCTCCCAGCCATCGTCACATGCGTTTCCAGCCGTGCCAGCTCGCCGCCAACTGACAGTGAAAACCCTGCCAGAACAGCCGATTCATGCAGACGAACGCCGGTTGCAGCGATATGCGCGGTCGCGCCGCCTTCAAGCTGTATCTTGGCAAAATCCAGCCGTGCATTCGCGCCGATATCAAGGCCGATCAGCGGCGCTGACAACCCGACCGACGACTGGTGCCATTCGGCCATGACCATACGCGCCCCCGGGGCCATCCGCACAAGAACGGCAGGATGCGCTGATGCATGATCATTCGCACCTTCAAAGGACAGCATAATTGGCCTGTCGACTGTCCCCTCAACATCAAGGACAAGGCCGCAACTCATCACCGCCATCGTCAAGGCACTGACCGGATGGTGTTCCGGGGCAAGCGCCGCAAGCGCATCCTGTGCTGCCGGATCATCTGCCAACATGCCACATGTCACGCCCTGCGGCAGGCCATCAAGGCTTGCCATATCAACGATACCATCGACAATACGCACAACATGCGCGCCAAGTTCAGCCGCCGCCGCAACGCCGCCGCCATCCGTGGTCGGCGCAAGCGTGGTCGCCAGCGTCAATTGCCGGTTGGTGACAGCGTCAAGCCTCGTGTACCGCCAGGCCTCGGCACGCGGACCGGGCCAGCCGGTCTGCCGCCAGCTATTCAGTGCCGCGGTGCGCACCGCACCGGTGACTTCAAGATTGCTGAGATCAGGCTGCATCATCAATGCCGGCATAGCCCGACTCCTCTACTTCAAGCGCCAATTCCTTGCCACCAGAGCGGCGAATACGGCCATTTGCCAGAATATGCACATAATCAGGTACAATATGGTTCAACAGCCGCTGATAATGGGTAATCACCAGCATCGTCCGTTCTGGACTGCGAAGCATATTGACGCCGTCCGACACAATCTTAAGTGCATCGACATCAAGCCCTGAATCTGTTTCATCGAGAACCGCGATAGACGGCTCCAGCAACGCCATTTGCAAAATCTCATATCGCTTTTTCTCACCGCCAGAAAAACCGACATTGACCGCGCGCTTGAGCATGTCATCGCTAATGCCAAGATCGCGTGCCTTGGCCCGAACCATCTTCACAAACGCCAGCTGATCGACCTCTTCCTCGCCAGCTTCCAACCGGCGCGCATTCACTGCCGCGCGCAGAAAGCTCATCCCACCGACACCAGGCAATTCCACCGGATATTGGAACGCCAGAAACATACCGGCACGGGCTCGCTCATCAGGCGACATGTCCAACACGGACTCGCCATTGATCAGCACATCCCCGCCCGTGACCTCATAGCCGTCACGCCCGGCCAGCACATAGGACATTGTGCTCTTGCCTGATCCATTCGGCCCCATGATGGCGTGAACCTCGCCAGCGTTGAGTGTCAGGTTGATGCCTTTCAAAATAGGCTGGTCACCAACCGAGGCATGCAAATCCCTAATTTCTAATAATGCAGTCATTTCAATGCTTTCTTATCTTAACAGAATGTTTGGCGGTGGCGCTTTAGCCAACCGACCCCTCAAGTGAAATACCAATCAGCTTCTGTGCCTCGACAGCGAATTCCATTGGCAGTTCTTTCATCACTTCCTTGCAGAAACCGTTGACGATCAAGGACACGGCGTCCTCTTCGTCGATGCCGCGCTGCAAACAGTAAAACAGCTGATCTTCGGAGATGCGTGACGTGGTGGCCTCATGCTCAATCTTCGCACTCGGATTACGCGAGACGATGTAAGGCACCGTATGGGCGCCACAACGGTCACCGACAAGCAGGCTGTCACATTGCGTAAAGTTGCGCGCATTCTCTGCGGTTGGTTGCATCTGTACCAGACCGCGATAGCAGTTCTGTGACTTTCCGGCAGAAATACCCTTCGAGATGATCGTTGAGCGGCTTCCAGCGCCAATATGGATCATCTTGGTGCCGGTATCGGCCTGCTGCATGTTGTTGGTCAGCGCCACCGAATAGAACTCTCCGACCGAATTCTCGCCCTGCAAAACACATGACGGATATTTCCATGTGATTGCAGATCCGGTTTCGACCTGCGTCCATGAAATTTTTGACCGGGCACCGCGGCACACACCACGCTTTGTCACGAAATTATATATACCACCCTTGCCGTTCTCATCCCCCGGATACCAGTTCTGGACGGTTGAGTATTTGATTTCCGCATCCTGCATGGCGACAAGCTCCACCACCGCTGCGTGGAGCTGGTTTTCATCACGCTGGGGCGCTGTGCATCCCTCAAGATAGCTCACATAAGACGAATCTTCGGCGATGATCAATGTACGCTCAAATTGTCCGGTATTTTGCTCATTGATGCGGAAATATGTGGACAGTTCCATGGGACAGCGAACGCCCTTCGGGATGTACACAAAAGACCCATCAGTGAAAACAGCCGAATTCAGCGCGGCAAAATAATTGTCGCCGACCGGAATCACCGAACCCATATATTTTTGCACAAGCTCGGGGTAGTCGCGGATCGCCTCAGAAATGGGGCAGAAAATCACACCGGCCTTGGCCAACTCTTCACGGAAGGTTGTTGCAACAGAAACCGAATCAAAGACCGCATCAACAGCAACATTCGCCAGACGCTTTTGTTCATTCAACGGAATACCCAGCTTTTCGTAGGTCGCCAGCAATTCAGGATCAACCTCGTCCAGCGAGGCCAGCTTTTTTGCCTTCTTTGGCGCGGCGTAATAATAGCTGTCCTGATAGTCAATTGGCGGGATATCCAGCTTTGCCCAATCCGGGCTTTCCATGGTCAACCAGCGCGCATAGGCTTTCAGCCGCCATTCCAGCATCCATTCCGGCTCGTTTTTCTTTGCCGAAATAAACCGGATCGTATCTTCGCTCAGGCCTTTTGGCGCCTTGTCCGTCTCGATCTCCGTGACAAAACCATATTTGTACTTGCCGGTCGCCTGTTCGACCTGTTCGATGGTTTCAGTGGTTGCGGCCATGCGGCTCGTCCTCTCTGCTGGGAATAGGTAGGGTTTTGGTTATCGTCAGCGCCTCCCCCGAAACGCCATCGTCTTCAGGAAAAATCCTGGTCGGGTCAATCAGGTCAGCAAGGCTCATTTCCTCAAGCACTGCGCGAACCCGCTGATTGACCTTGTTCCAATTGCCACTCATGAAACAGCAATTGCTGACCGCACAAGGGTCTTGTGCGCCGTGAACACAATCATTCACCGCGATCGGCCCTTCTATGCTTTCAATAATCTGGACCAAGGAAATGGCCGCAGCGTCATGCGCCAGGCGATAGCCACCACTGGCCCCTCGCTGGGTCTCCAATAATCCCGCCCCAAGCAGCATCTTTGCCACTTTGGCAACGGTAGGCTGGTTCAACCCTGTCTGTTCGGCCAGTGTGGCTGTCGGCACAACCTTACCCTGCCTGTGGGCAAGAGCCCCAAGCACGACAATGCCGTAATCCGTCATTCTGTTCAGCCGCAGCATCACCCTCATCCAACCGTCAAAAAGCGAAAAAACCACCCGCGCCAGATATTGGAAACCGACTAGTTGCGAATGATTATCATAATCAAGACTAATTTGGTCCTGATTGAGGAAGATATAGGGTCCGCCACCAATTAAGACAAGTCTCTTTGGTGCGACAAAGTGTAAAAATGTAGCTTGGATTGGCTTGCTTGGAAGCTGATGCCGGAGTTTTGATACACACCTGCACCGTCACCCCCGAACAGGGTCGTTTCTGGCTTATCTCGGTGTGTACCTAGTTATAAGACCCGGGACGCAGGGTGTAGATATCACCCTCGATACCATCAAAAAGTTCATCCACATCGGGGTGGCCGACAGGTCCGTTCTCGCCATCGAGAATGAGATTCTGCTGGCTCACATACGCGGTGTAATAGCTCTCGGCATTTTCTGCGAGCAAATGATAGAAGGGCTGGTCCTTGTCGGGGCGCACCTCGGCAGGGATCGACTCATACCATTCATCGGTGTTGTCGAATTCAGGGTCCACATCGACAACGACACCTCTGAACGGATAAACCCGATGCCGCACGATGGAACCAATGCCGAATTTTGCAAAACCAGTCTTTGGATCGGTTTCAGACATTTTTGTCCGTTCACTATTCCTGGCAGCCTGCCATATGGCGCGGCCAACCGTGTTTGTTCTAGAAACGGTCTTTTACTTTGAGAACCTGTTTGCCGCGATACATGCCGGTCTTGAGGTCAATGTGATGCGGGCGATGCAATTCACCCGTTGTCTTGTCCTCTACATAGGCATCAGCGGCGATGGCGTCATGAGCGCGACGCATGTTGCGCTTTGACTTGGTAATTTTGGACTTTGGAACAGCCATTGTCTTGCTCTCTCAATCTTCGCGAAAACTGGTCGGGACGTTATACGCGTCGGTCGCCCCCGAAAGCGCCCGGCGAAAACAAAGCAGATACCTATGCCAATGGCGCGCCGCTGTCAACCTTATCTGCTCTGCTGAGAGGTCAAATCGCCATGTCACTCTCATGCGCAGTGGCAATGACCCTATTCGCACTCTCACAATCGCGTGAAATTGGCATGTCAGGGGCAATATTTCAGTTTTTTCTAATTTAATTAACTCTTTCTTCACCAGCCATTCCATAGCCTCTCCCTACCGTCAGCAATGCCACTGACACAGTTATGGAGGCACATATGTCAAAGCCGTTTCAATCCCGACAATCTTCGCATGACCGTTTGAGCCAAGATTTCAAAGCCATAAATTTCATCTCAGACACCTCAAACACCCATATTGCATGGGCGCAGAACCGCCGACGTGTGGCTCTTGTCAAAAGACTGTGCCGGTGGGTTTGTCTGCTGATGGCGGGTTTTGTTACCGGACTTTACGTGCTTGACGTTCTGGCGATGACACCCAAAGCATCATCGCAAATACAGGGGAAGGTCTCTTTTGCCGCGGCCGAGCCAATGATCACAGATATTCGAAGGGCATGTCGTCAGCGCGGCAACCGCCTTGTCTGCTGCATTCTTCAACCACGTGGCAGACCATCACGAAGTCTTGTCGATCTGGGCGGAGGTCGCCACGTTGTCAAAACAACGCCAACCAACGTATATTCAGGAAAAGTCGGGTTAATGTGACAAAGACAACGCAGGATGCAATGACCAACCCTGATCAAGCGCCATGGCAAAGACTTGGTTATAAGCTAAAACTCGGGTTACGTGCGCGTGACGAGTCTGAATGGCTGCCTTTTGATGATTTATTCGGCGATGATGCTGCACGTGCGCGACAGATGGCAGAGAAGCAATCTTTACTGGCGGACCGCCATAAAGACGTTTTTGCCGCGATGCCGGGATCAGAGCCTGCTGGTCAAGAAGTCCTTGCCATGGTGCAAGCGCATCTTCAGGCGCATCACTCATATACACCCGCGCCCACGCCCAAAGATAACGACAACTTGCATCCACTGGACATGGCGGCCCGACTGATACCAGAAGATCTGCTTCTACTCGAACCACGCTTCAGGGCGAACGGCGGTGCTGCCGGTGACTATGATTGGTGCCTCGTTGCCGCTTCGCTGTGTTTTCCCGCGCATTGGGTGCTTGCCGAAAAAATGGATAAACCATTGGCAGAGATCCACGCCCCTGTTCCGGGCTATCAAGAGCGCTTGGCCACGCCGATGGACCGCTTTTTCACCAATATGAAAGTGGGGCCAATCAGCAGTCGGATGAACTGGTCCTTGCAATTGGGAGATGAATTGTTCGCGCCGCATCGGTCAAGCCGCAAGGCCGCAGTCAGTGATATGGACAGTGAGGCCATGTGTCTTCGGGTTGAAAGCCAAACCTTGCGAAAATTACCCGAAACAGGGCATGTGCTGTTCACCATCCGCACGCATATGGTGCCAATGGCCCGCTGGCGAGATGTGCCGGGCGCGTTCGAAAGCTTGATCGAAATGCTTGAGGACATGTCACCACAAGCAAGAGACTATAAGGGTGCGCATCTATATCAGGATGCGTTGCGCAAATCGCTGGTCGGCTGATCGCTAGAAATTCACTTTGACAGACGTACCTGTTTTCGGGTCATAGGCAACGGCCTCTCCACTGCCGACACCCTGTCCGGTAATGGCGCTTATGGTGACAAAATGCGTCACCATCAATGTCACACTGCCGTCTTCGGGCAGATCGTCCAGAACCTGCCGCAATCCAGCCAGCGTTTCCGCACGCGGGACAATGCCCTGATAAAAGGAATTCAGATAGGGCAATTCCTCAACAACACCCATTTGCATCAATTCAGCCGTCTCCAGACACCGGCACCACTGGCTTGAATAGATGCGGGAAAACGAGATACCGAGATCGCGCATCTTCACACCAAGGCGCTTTGCCTGTTCACGCCCAACATCATCGAGATTGCGTTGGGTTGCACAATCCTTCAGCTCAAAATGTGTCGGATCACCGGTACCTGGCGCAAGCGCGTGCCGAACAAACAACACTGTGCCATGTGGTGCGCGGGCATAAGCCTCTGCCGAAAGCTCATCTGCCTGCGCGACAGGAAGCATGATCAACACGGCAACAAGACCAGAGATCATCCCCCTCAACAAATGTCGCACACGTGACATGCACCACCCCCATAACCGGTCAGAAGAGACCCACAACAATCGCAAACGTGATGATCGAAGCAGGCAAAGCATACCAAAGCTGATGCGTAAAAAACATCACGATGACACCGACGGCAAACGCACCCAAACGGTCGCTAAGTTCGGTTGTTTGCAAGGACACCTGTGGGGAACACCAGAACGAGCATCATCACCCCGGCAACCATCGCATAGGCAACAGCATTCACCCATTTCATCAACATGCTGTCCGGCTGCACCTTATCGGCGAGCATCACCCCAAGAAACCGCCAGATAAACGTCCCTAAAAACGCCAGCCCAACAGCCGCCCACGCTTCCAATTGTGAAAAGTCAAACGCAGGCATCGTCAGATCCCGTCTCGCGACAGCCGATGGTAGATCAGGATGGCTAATGTGCCCCCGACAAGGCCAGAGACAAGAACGCTCCAATTACCGATCCACAGATAGAATAATGGACACAAGCTGGCACCAATAACCAAGGCAATCCTGTTGACGGTCTGTCTGGCGTTGATGATCAACAGCAGGATGTAGATGGGGGTAACAAAGATCACGATGCGCAATATCTCGGGCGGGATCAGATCATCAAAGAAAAAGCCGATTGTCGTGCCGGTCATACCGAAGGCGAAAATGGTCAGGGAAAACCCGGTGTAATAGGTCAACAATTGGTCACTGGAGTATCTTTCCTGCATATAGCTGATTTGCGTCCAGCTGGTGATCGCAAGAAAATGCATCATCAACACCCGCCGCCACAATGGCAAATTCAAATCACGAAGACGCAAAATATCAGCGCCGGAGATGACCATAAGCATCATCCGCATATTGGCCAGTGCCACAGCAACGAAGATCAGCAAAAGCGATGCGCCGGTAGCGTAAAGCCCAGCAAATGCCACCTGCCCGGGCAATCCCCAGACACTTGCCGTTGTTGCCAACACCATCCAGAAATTCAGGCCAGCTTCCTTGGCGATGACAGAAAACCCCATCATCGTACTGCCAAGGGCAAATCCCGGAATATTGACAGCATCGCCGATGCCACGCCGCAGAACTTGACCTCGACTCAGCCCGATGTCAGGCGAATGCGCCATTCGATCGGCCTCTCATCATATGCGGATCATCCACCCAGGAACAAACGCCCTACATCCGGATTTTCAAGAAGCTTGTCGCCCTCATCGGCGATCGCTGTCTCACCCGAGACCAGAACATAGCCCAGATCAGCAAATGCCAGACCTTTCTTGGCATTTTGCTCAACCATGACGATTGTCTTGCCATCCTTGTGCTGCAAATCGCCAAGGATCTCAAAGACCATGTCAATGAAGCGTGGCTCCAGTCCGATTGACGGCTCGTCAACCAGCAGGACCTGCGGCTCCATAACCAGAGCGCGCGAGATTTCAAGCAACCGACGTTCACCGCCTGACAACACGCCTGCCGGCTTGTTCCGGCGCTCGGCAAGACGGCTGTATTTGTCGAACACCATTTCGGCAGCAGCCTTCGCCTGTGCCGGTTTGTTTTTCAAAAATCCGCCCATCAGCAGATTTTCTTCAACCGTCATTTGAGGAAAGACTGATTTGTCCTGAAGAATATAGGCAATACCAGCCTGCGAGAGCTTCTGCGATGGTGTCAGGCGCGTTACGTCCTTGTCACCAATCTTGATGCTTCCGGAGAAAATATTGGTAAAACCGAAAATTGAATGAAGAACCGTTGATTTGCCGGCGCCGTTCGGGCCGATCAGGCACAAGGATTGGCCCCGCCCAACACGCAACGAGAAATCGTGCAGAATTTGCATTTTACCGTAACCGGCACACAAATCCGATATTGTCAGCAGTACGTCATCACCCACCAGCTTTTCCAGATCAGCAACCTTTGGCGCCGCCGCGGCGATTGACGCCGCTTCCTTGGCAACCTGATCAACGGACATAACGACATCAACGCCGCCTGTTCCATATCCGCTGACATTCTTAGCCGTTTTGGACTTCGTGGCTTTGGTCTTTGTGGTTTCGGACATGGCCGCCTTTTTTGCTGCAGGCTTCTTTGCCGCCGCTTTGCCGGTTGTCTTCTTAGCAGCTTTCTTCGCCGCTGCCTTCTTCTTGGTACGCTCGGCCATCAGTGACCTCCCAGATAAGCATCAATCACACGCTGGTCGTTCTGCAACGCGGCAGGCGCGCCATCAGCAAGCATGCGTCCATTTGCAAGACAATAAATGTGTGAAGCCAAATTCATGATCACCCGCATATTATGTTCAATAACGCAAAGCGTGATACCCAGTTCCTCATTCGCCCGCTGCAACCTGTCAATCAATCCATTGATCAGCGTCGGGTTGATGCCTGCTGTCGGCTCGTCGAGCAACAGAACCTTCGGCTCGTTCATCAGCGCCATGGCAAATTCCAACAGCTTTTGCTGACCAAATGACAAATCGCCAGAGATCAGGTGACGCTTGGAATACAACCCTACAAATTCAAGCAAATGCTCGGCACGTTCGCGAATTTCACCACGGCGGCTGGCAAAAATTGAACTTTTCGCATCGGGCCTGTGTGAAACCGATATTTGCATATTATCAACGCAATCCATTTTTCCATAGATGCGCGTTTGCTGGAATGTACGGAGCATACCAAGCCCAGCTATATCACCTACACGAATCTTGGAAATCTCCTGCCCGTCAAACCGGATCGAACCGCTATCAATCGGGTGATAACCAACAATGGAATTGAAAAGGGTGGTTTTACCACATCCATTCGGCCCTATAATCCCGGTTATCGAACCGCGTTCTACAGTCAGACTGATATCCACATTGGCTTTCACACCGCCATAGGATTTCGACACATTGCCAACCTCAATAATTGGATCAGACATTACGCCGCCTCCTTACTATCCGATTGCCGCACCTTGGTTTTGGTCGACAACAATTCCAAAACGCTCTGGGAATTTGGACTGGAGCCAGCCCATGATTCCCTGCTGGAAATAGACGATATTGACGATCAAGATCAGGCCAAGCGCTACCCACTGCAAATTCAGCAGATAGGTCCAAGTTGTCTCTTTGATCACGTGGAAGATAATCGCCCCAAGCACCGGCCCCCAAAGGTCCCCTTGCCACCCAGCAAAACCATGGCAACCATGAAAATGCCAAATGTCGGGATCGGATAGGCAACCTCTTTATCGATAAAGCCGACCATGTTACCGGCAACCGCGCCGATTACAACCCATGAAGAAAGCAGCGATACCCCATCCGATACGCTTGTAGATCAGCGTGTCGGAATTCCCATCGCCTCGGCCTTGTCTTCATCATCGCGGATCGCGTTGATCGCAAGACCAAACTGTGTCGAATACAGCCAGCGCAATAAGAAGTGCGCCGCAATAGCCAGAGCGAAACACAGGATGTAGAAGAAAGTTGATCGGAACTCAATATCGCCGGGGAACAGCGGCATCGAAATACCAGATGCCCCGCCCACATAATCAACTGTGATCGTGAGTTCTGCCGCCGCAATAGCCAGTCCAAGCGAGCCAATGGCGAAATATGGGCCGCGCAGGCCAAACATGAACGAGCTAAAAATTACCGACAGCAACAATCCTACAAGTCCTGCCGCAATGATACCCAGTCCAAGCCCCCAGAAATATTCGGAGTCGGTAAATTCGGGTTTAATCGATCCCATGGCCGATGTGTATTCGCCCATGCCACCATCGTAAAACATCGATATTTGAACGATTGCCGAAACATACATCCCAACACCGAAAAAGGTGATATTGCCAAGCGAGTTATATCCCATCTGGCCTCCAAGCGTGTCCCAAGTGCACGCCATAAGAACCATCATCCAGAGATACGCAATGGACAGAGTATAATCCGGGAACAGGATTGGCCCCAAAATGCCAAGTGCTCCCAGCGCACCATAAATCTTCAGGTCACTGGACTTAATCATTGGACTACCTGCCTGTTACGTCTCATGGAAATCTGGCGCCAAATCAAGACAAGCAACAAGATGCTGACCGGAGCCGCCACCTCATACGCAGTGCCAACAATTGCGCCGGTGTATTTTTCAAAAAGGCCAATACCGAAACCAGCACCGATCACACCCGGCAAGTTGCCAAGGCCGGCCGCCGTCACAATCGCAAAACTGCGAACCGAATAAGTGATTCCATAGAATGGCTGGATCACCCAGATGATCGAAACAAGCACACCCGCAGCGCCACAAAGTGCGGCGTTGAACGCAAAAGTGAACGCGTAGACGCGATCTGTATCAATACCCAGCACGCGCGCTGCCCGTGGGTCCTGTGCGGTTGCTCTGATGGCTTGACCTGTTCGCGACTTCTTCATGAACGCAATCACGCAGACAGCAATGACGGCTGCCATAACCAACGAAATGATCTTGGATGATGGTATTGTTACCATATTGTCAAACGCATCATAGACAGGCAATTCCATGTCGATGGTTTGAACTTCTGGTCCAAAAATCAAATTCATGACCTGCTGCATCAACAAAGACAGACCAAAGGTCGCCAACAGCGACACAAACATGTCCTGATCGATGATGCGCCGTATCATGACGACATAGACCAGCCAGCCATATATAAACATAGAGATGATCACGATAACCATGATCAGTGCCAGGGGCACGTCAACACTGGTTAAAGCGAGGGCCATGTATCCGCCCATGATGACAAAGTCACCTTGCGCCAAATTCTTGATGTTCATCACGCCCCAGACCAAAGCCAGACCATAGGCACTGAGGGCAAAAACCGCCCCCACAAAGATGCCTTCAAGAATAATCTGGATATTGATCACTGGCGCCCAAACAAACAAAAGTTGCAGATTGTCCAGCATTAGAATGCTCCGCGATGAAAAGGGAATAAAAGGAAAAAAGGAAGGGAGTTACCCCCCTTCCCTTGAAAATGGCTTAGTACTTCACGTTACGTGGAAAGACCATGTCATCGGCGGTCTCGACGAGCGAGTATGAACCGTCAGCACCGATCTGACGCATGAACATTGGCTTGGCAATGTTGTTGCCGTTTTCGGAGAATTTGATGTCACCATAGAAGGTTTCCATCTGCACAGCGGCAATGGCATCGCGCACTGTGTCCTGATCAAAGCTGTTTGCTGCTTCGAACGCTTCCTTCCACACATATACTGCGGCAGATGCCTGAGCCGACTGATACGGCACTGATGTGTATGATGGATATTCAGCTTTAAAACCTGCGTTCCATTCAGCTGCAGACCCAAACATCGGATCAGACTTTGACAGGCTCTCCACCCACTGTGTTGGGCAAAGGAAGCCGTTTGCTGCTTTCGGGAATTTCTCCTGAACTTTTGCAGCTTCGCAATGTGTCAACGCGATCATTGGCACGTTAACCTTCATTTCGTCAATCTGGCGGGCAGCTGTAGCCGCACCCTTTGAGTGACCAGAAACGATCAGAATGTCTGGCTTAAGAGCTTTCACCTTGGTCAAGGTTGTTGACATGTCAGACAGGTCGGCAGGCAGTTGGTCATCAATGATCACCTTCATGCCATATTCGTTGACCTTGTCCATCACACCGGCGCGGACGTCCATTGAGAATGGGTCACCCTCAAATGCCAGAGCGACACGGACATCACCAGGACTGGATGCTTTATCAGCAGCAAAATCAACAGCTGTGGCCAGATACTGCTCGGATGTTGAAAGCACAGCAAACAGATATTTGTAGCCCTGCGTGAACAATGACCGTGACGCGCCCTCTGCCTCAATCATTGGCACACCGAATTTCTCTGAAACAGGAGCAATGGCCTTGGTCATGCCTGAGCTGTATGGGCCAAGCATATATTCAACGCCATCCTGCTGGATCAAACGCTCAGCAAGCTGGGCACCACGAGCAGGTGTTGATTCATCATCGTAATATTTGACTGCCAGTTTGTAGCTTTTACCACCAACTTTCACACCGCCAGCTTCATTGATGGTCTTGACAGCAAAGTCATAACCGCGCTGGGTGTGAAGGCCGTTGGTTGCGTACTTTCCTGTCAGCGAGATCGAGGATCCGAGGATGATTGTATCCCCCTCAACCTTGGCCATGGCAGGTGCAGCAGCTCCAGCAACTCCGACAGCAAGCATTGCGCCTAGCGCAACCGTGTATCGTTTAAATGTCATGTTAGTCCTCCCAGACTAAATCGTTGGATTTGTATACCGATGAACGTCTCGTATGAGATCTTATGGCCGACAATGGTGTTCATTTACGAGGCATTTGTCACCCCTTTTTATTGTTTATTTTTGATTGTGCGCGGGTTTCTGGCGGTGATTTGTGATCAGTTTACCCTAATAAAGAGACAACAGCATCGCGGCAGAATGGATGGTTTTGCGCCTAAGTCCCCAAACAGCCTCAGCTTTATCTGGCTCCGTATTCGGTTTAAAAACGCATCTTTCCTTTCGAGTAAAAAATTGATGAACTGTGATTTCTGCGGCGGTGTGACACAGCAAAAACACTCAATTCAGTACCAGCGTCCATTTTGTCTTTGACGAATCAACCAGATTGGCGTGAACTGACGCTATGGCACAGAGATTATCAAGTCGCCGTCACAAGCAAGAGTTTACCAATCCAGATGTTGAGTACCGATATCGCCTCACCCCTGTCGAAGTTTGAGGGGCTTCGCCTATGGCTACTTGTAACTGCATGGCTATCTGCGGTGCTCATGAAATTTTTTGGGTTCAGCGTTCACGGCTTTACCATTTTTGGCGTCATCTGCTTTCTGCTATTCGCGGTGATGACATTACCGCGCCTGAGATGGGACAGCCTTGCAATTCTGGCAGGCATGATTGCCTTGGCCTTTTTGTTGCTTCCAAGGATGCCGAGTATGGAGGCCCTTCTTGGCGCCATCGAATATGTGCTGATCTTCGCCGCTTTGCTGCCGACGATGGCACTGGTCAAGGCGACGGCGATGACGATGCCTTCGGTGCATCAATCACAGACAAACCTTGCGTCACTTCCGAGTGCCGCTTCGGCGAGTGGCTTTCAAATTACCGGCCATGTATTTGGCGGCATCATCAATACCGGAACCTTTGCCATTCTTTCGGCGGTTCTGCCACCTGACGCCCCAGAAAGTGATCGTCGTGCCGCCGCCGAAGCTGCCATTCGCGGGATGGCAACATCGGCCGCATGGTCACCGTTCTTTGTCGGCTTTGCCGTTGGCCAGAGTTTTGTCGAGCCACACTATGCCTGGATGGCGATTGGCTTTGGCGTTTTTATTGCCCTGCTTTTCATGGCTTGCTCGCTTCCACTGATCAATCGAGACTACAGCCATCGTCAGGTTGGAATGGCGATTGCCTGTCTTCGTCCCGTCGCGTCACGCCTCGCTTTTGTCTTTGGATGTGTGATTGCAACGGCTTTGATATTCAAACTTACCGCGCTTGCCGCCGTTGTTTGCACGATGCCATGGCTTGTCGCATTGCAGATGGCGCGCAAGCCGGCAACGATCCCGCATATTTTTCAGCAAACAAAAATCGCATTGGCCAATATTGCTGATGATTTGATTGTGATCAGCGCGGCGATGATCGTGGCGTTTCTGGTCAACCGCTACAACAATATCGGCGAGATGATGCAGATTTTCTATCCGGATATGCTGCCGGGCTGGGTTGCATTGATTGGCACGCCGGTTATCGTCACTCTTGCATCGGTTTTTGGCATTCATCCGGTCATCTCGACCACCGGTCTGTTGACCATCTTCAGCGGCGGCGGGGCAGATGTTCATCCAGCGCTTCTGGTTGAAGCACATTTGATTGCCTGGGGTGCAGGTGCAATGGCATCAATCGCCTCACTTTCTGTTATCTCAACCTCTGGCCTGTTCAAAGTGTCAACGCACAAGCTGGCATTCGGCAAGAACATACTGATCGCCTTCACCTACGCGCTTGGTGGCGGGATTGTGTTGACGTTGCTGAACAACTTCATGTGGTAGTCATAGCCTTCCGCAATAGATGATGGTCATGTGGCAGCGTTGGCCAAATGCACGTTAATTCACGCCAAGATTCAAAAATTGAAATAAAACAGGCGTTTCGTTAATTATGGTGAATATGCCGCAGGTGATTTGTTTGACGTCAAAGACTGCTGGGCGCACTATTCAATTGTCCCTCGCGCAAACGTGGGTGCCAAAAACGCTTTATGGCGTGGGGGACACCCTTCATGGAAGGTGATATGCCACCAAGAATTTATGTCGATGCCGATGCCTGTCCGGTCAAGGACGAGGCCATCAAGGTGGCAAACCGCCATGGGCTGGCTGTCTTTCTGGTTTCCAACGGCGGTATTCGTCCGCGGCCTGATCCGAATGTGCAGATTGTTGTCGTCCCTGAAGGCCCGGATGTTGCCGACAAATGGATTGTCGAGCATGCCGTTGCCAACGACATCGTGATAACCTCGGATATTCCGCTTGCCGCCAAAACTGTCGCGAACGGGGCGATCACCCTTCGCCATAATGGTGATGAATTCACCCGGCAGAATATTGGAAGCCAGCTGGCCACGCGAGATTTGATGGCCGATTTGCGCGCCGCCGACCCGTTGATGACAGGGGCAGGCAAACAGCAGGGACGCGCCTTCTCAAAACAGGATAGATCGCGTTTTCTGGAACGGCTTGAAGCCGCCATCCGCAAAGCCCGATAGCGGCAACAGCAAGAAACACGCATCCAGCCGCATTCGGTGGCGATCACACCTGCGCCACCATACTAAACACATAACAGGTGTCAGATTTTACAATTTGAGGAAATTGGTGGAGCCAGACGGGATCGAACCGACGACCTCCTGCTTGCAAAGCAGGCGCTCTCCCAGCTGAGCTATGGCCCCATAAATTCCGTGAGACACACGGGGGATGTCAGCACCGCACGATGACGGGTAACGGCGGGAGTTATCTGCTAATGTGCCAGCAAGGTCAAGCCCTTTTCTGTGCCTTGCCGAAGGAAAACGGGCTTTTTCCACAAGCCGCCACCAGCGCCTTTTCAAACACATAAAAAAGCAGGGCCAAATATTGGCCCTGCCCTCACCTTTTTCACCTGTTATCTGGCGGACTCAACGCCAGATCCCAGCGTAACATCTATGCCTGCAAATCAGGCGGCAGGTCTTTCACCAAGCGCATCAATCACTGCCTGATAAGTGATCTGGCCATTACGGATGTTCAAACCGTTCATCAAATGCGGATCCTGATCCAATGCAGACAAACCCTTGTCGGCCAGTGCCAGAACGTGTGGCAAGGTCGCATTGTTCAATGCCTCAGATGACGTCAGCGGCACAGAACCGGGCATGTTTGCCACACAATAATGCACCACACCGTCAACGATGTAGGTTGGGTCATCATGTGTCGTGGCCTTTGATGTCTCGAAGCATCCGCCCTGATCAATGGCCACATCGACAAGCACCGCACCCTGCTTCATCTCTGAAAGGAATGCTTTCGAGATCAATTTTGGCGCGCTGGCTCCCGGGATCAATACCGCACCGATCACCAGATCAGCATCGCGGCATGTCTCTTCGATGATCGCCCGGCTGGAGTAGCGTGTTGTGATGCTGCTGCCAAAAATGTCAGACAGATAGCGAAGACGCGGAACCGAACGGTCAAGCACAGTCACACGCGCGCCAAGACCAACGGCCATCTTTGCCGCATTCACGCCAACAACGCCGCCACCAATGACCACAACCTCGGCAGGTGATGTTCCCGGAACACCCGAGATCAACAAGCCGCGACCACCGGCATTTGCCTTCAAATTCGCCGCGCCCTCAATCACTGCCAAACGACCGGCAACCTCACTCATCGGCGCCAAAAGCGGCAAGCCGCCCTGATTATCAGTGATCGTCTCATAGGCAATGGCTGTACAACCTGATTCCATCAATCCGCGTGTCTGCGCCGGATCGGCGGCAAGATGCAAATATGTAAAAAGGATTTGGTCAGCTGATAACTGCACCCACTCACCGGGCTGAGGCTCTTTTAC
Organism: Alphaproteobacteria bacterium; assembly: GCA_038147495.1. Lineage (GTDB taxonomy): Bacteria > Pseudomonadota > Alphaproteobacteria > Puniceispirillales > Puniceispirillaceae > MED-G116. Next base: position 40,944 of record JAYQTT010000011.1, read on the forward strand.
TTTGACGACCATTTCGGCCTTCTCAAAGATTGTCTTAGCATCTGGCACAATCTCGGCGCCTGCTGCGCGATAGACATCATCACTGGCACCAATGCCGGCACCGGCATTGGTCTCAACCATCACCTTGTGACCACGGCCGGTTAGTTCAGCAACCGAATTTGGCACCAGACCCACGCGCGACTCGCGCACCTTAATTTCCTTTGGCACACCAACAAGCATATCAAATTCCTCTTACCTAAAAACTCTATGTGACGTGATCCCGCCGTGGTGTAACGCCCGTTGTGGCGTGGCAACAGCGCGTATGATCAATTGGCCTGCATATTATTCTACTTTTCTGTTTATTTTCCTGCTTTTTACTATGTGATAAACATCAATTTTCAAATATTATTCATTTTATGATACAATTATTCGAATTTTATGCGATTTTTATTTTGACTTCATACAGCCACCATCAAACAACACGCCAGAGGATAGAAGAATGGACCGAATCGACCGGGCGATACTGACCGCTTTGCAACGCAACGCGCGCATTTCAAACGTAGAGCTCGCTGCACATGCCGGCTTGTCAGCATCTGCCTGTTTACGCCGCGTTGCATTGCTTGAAAAAGCCGGCGTGATTGACGGATATCATGCCAATTTAAGCGCCTCAAAAATGGGACATGATGTTCTTGTTCTGATGCAAATCACGTTACAGGGCCAATCCGCCACCATGATGGCAGAATTTGAGGCCGCAGCCGAGAAAATCCCACAGGTGCTGGCCTGCTTCCTGATCGCCGGAGAGAGCGACTATATATTGCGTGTCTCGGCACGGGACGTTGCCGACTTTGGCCGTATCCATAGCGAATATCTATCGGCCCTGCCGCATGTACTGCGCATGGAAAGCAGTTTTGTCCTGCGTGAAGTGTTCAACCGCTCACTCGCGCCGGTTGAGGGCATGGCAGTCTAATTCGCCTCAGAGCTGATCGGGCCGAGTGCCCTGCCCGTCTCGCGCACCTGCTCTATCTTCAGATTGAACGCCGCCCAATCATCATCACTGGCGATTGGCGCCCAAACGGCTTCGACCTCATCAATGGTCATGCTGACCGGAGACGGTCGATCAAAATAGGCGGTATCAACGTCCGTAACGGCCTCAAATTTTGCCATGACACCAAGCAACCCGGAAACGGCCTCTGGCGGATAATCGCCGCGGCGTTGTTGACCGCCCCTGAAATCATGCAGGATCTGGTCAAAACCGCCCTTGGTTTCACGCGCGGCGGCATAGAATTGACGACATAATTCCTGTGCGGTTTCCAGATCAGCCGCCGGCCGCAACCCCAGACGCCACGCCAACTGCCGGGCAAGGCTGGCCTCCATCTTCGGGTAAAAATCATGCAAGGCGGCCTCAAGCGCTTCTTGTTCAGCAAAGCGAATCAGACAATCAGCCAACCTGCAAACTGCCCACATGCTGGCATCTGCCTGCCGCCCATAGGCATAACGACCAGCATGATCGAAATACGCCGCGGTAAAGCCAGGGTCAAAATGCGGCAAAAATCGCCACGGCCCATAGTCAAAACTTTCGCCGGTGACGTTGAAATTATCCGTGTTCAAAACACCATGCACAAAGCCCGCGGCAAGCCAGCACCCCGCAGTTCTGGCAATTTTATCACCAACAGCACCCAAAAAGGCGGGCGCAAGAGTTGCAAGATCTGCCTCTGCATCAAGCTGGTCAGCGTAATAGTGGCGCGCTGTGTGGCGCAGCAGCATTTCCATGCCTTCGCTGTCGTCAAGATAACTCAGACGCTGAAAGCTGCCGATACGGATGTTTCCGTGTGACAGCCTGACCAATACAGCAGACCGCGTCGGCGACGGTTCATCATGACGATCCAGAGCCTCACCGGTTTCAATGACGGAAAAACTCTTTGACGTGTCCACCCCCAAGGCCGTCAACATTTCGGTGGCGAGAACCTCCCGCACCGCCCCTTTCAGCGTCAAACGCCCATCTGCGGTTCGGGAAAAGGGTGTCCGCCCCGACCCCTTGGTGCCAAGGTCTAAGCACGCGGCCATCGGCACTTTGCATCTGAGCAAACAGGAACCCGCGGCCGTCTCCGATCTCCGGGTTATACTGACCGAACTGATGCCCGTGGTAACACAAAGCAAGCGGCGTTTGGATGTTACCCGGCAACGGATCAAAATGTCCAAAATGGGAAATCCACGCCGCATCATCGAGACCATCAAGCCCGACATCAGCCGCAGCCCTGTCGTTGCGATAGCGCAAAATATGTTCAGGGAACTGGGCCGCCTCAACAGGCCGGTAGAACCGCTGATCAAGCTTCAGGTGAATGGGGGCCGCTTGATAGGCTTCAGGCAGTGACTTCGTCATGACGCACATTTTTTCCTAGTTCAAAGACGACATGGTGATGCCGTAGACAGGCAAGACAATCCTATCGCGTTGTCAGACACAAGTATTTATAGTCTGAAGTCAGCATCTGCTGCCAATATTAACGCCGCCAAACTTAACAGGGAGAAAGCCGCCATGCTCGACCTGAAAAATGTAATCGCCCCGATTGAGAGCGCCAACGGGCTGCCGAACGAATGTTATATTGATGATGGCATGTATCAGCATGAACAAGATACGCTGTTTCGTAACAGCTGGGCGGCGATAGGCTTTGGCAAGGACGTTCCTGCCCCCGGTTCGGTAAAGCCGGTCACTTTCCTTGGCATTCCGATGCTGATTGTGCGCAACAAGGACGGCAAAATTAACGTGTTCCAGAATGTATGCCGCCACCGCGGCATGATTCTGATCGACAAGCCGCAGCAGCTTCGTGGGCCGATCACCTGCCCCTACCATGCGTGGAGTTACGATCTGGACGGCCAACTTCGCAAGACGCCGCATATTGGTGGCCCGGATATCGACACGCTGGATTCGGTGCAGCATTGCGACTACCCGCTTGTCAGCGTGCGCGCGCATCTTTGGAAAGATATCGTTTTCGTTAATGTCGGCGGCACCGCGCCGGCCTTCGAAGATTATGCCAAATCACTGATTTCGCGCTGGCAGGAGTTTGACCAGCCTTTGTATCACGGTGGTCCGGACTCATCATTGGAACTCAATCTCGACTGCAATTGGAAACTTGCCGTTGAAAATTACTGCGAGGCCTATCACCTGCCTTTTGTTCATCCAGCACTGAACAGCTATTCGCGGCTCGAAGATCATTACAACATCCTTGATGATTCAGGGTTTGCCGGTCAGGGCACAATGGTCTACCAGCCACAAATCAGCGAGGACGGCACGCGTTTTCCGACATTCGCCAACCTGACGGCAAAATGGGACAAGGGCGCTGAATATGTGGCGCTGTTCCCCAACGTGCTTTTGGGCGTTCATAATGATCACTATTTCAACATCATTCTGACACCGGACGGCACTGGCCGGACGCATGAGCAAATTGAACTATATTATGCAGACGAAGCAGCGCTTGCCGACGATTACGCCGATATGCGCAAAGCGAATACCGAAATGTGGCGTGTGGTATTTGCCGAAGACATCGGTGTTGTCGAGGGCATGCAACGTGGACGTAAAGCCCCCGGCTATGACGGCGGCAAATTCTCTGCCGTCATGGATGAGTCAACGCATCATTTCCATAAATGGGTGGCCGAGGCTCTGTCCGCCTAAACTGCCACCCTACGCTTTGGCTCAGCAGTCATAAATGCGGTCAAGTTGGCCGCTGACAACGTAATCAGCGATAAATTCGCCAAGGCGTTCAATCTCGCTCATGAACCGCGTGCCCTCAACCGCCTTTATGCCCTCAAAATTGCCCTTATGTCTGCGGGCGATGGACAGATCAGAAATTGGTGGCGCGAGGATGGCATTGACCTCGGAAAGGGCTTCCGACAATTCGCCAAAATTACGTTGCGCCGGAGATGTGCGGTTTGGCACAACGATCACATGCGGTTTGATGGTGTCATAATCTTCTTTGCGCTCATCGATTTCCTTGATGAAGTCAATCGTTGGCCGAAGGTCTGTCCATGACATTGACGTCGGGACAAGAAGCGTGTTGCACAACATCGCCATTTGCCAGATGTTGCCGAGCTTTCCAGCGCCCGTATCAATCACTGTAATCGTCTGGTCCTGCGCCAGCATGCGCCGCAAAACACCATCTAGGGTCGACATATTGACCCCGTCATAGCGATCACCAACCGGCATGAATTTGATATCCTTAGGGTCACTATTGTCCTTCATCATCTCAAAAGAACTGCCTTGCGGATCGGTATCCAGCAAGACAACAGACCGACGACGATATCGGTTTCTCAGATAATCGGTAAGATAGACGGCGATCGTGCTTTTACCGACCCCCCCTTTGATATTCCCGATAAATATCCCTTTACCGGCCTGATTGACCATTCTCTCTCTCCCACTTTGCGCCCGTGGCTTTTCTTTGCACCTGTGGTTTTGACTGCTTGGATTAACGCTAAACACAACACAGCAACATGTTATTGAAGTTTTGTAAAGAAAAACAATGCTTCAGTGACGAATCCTATTATTCTAATTTAGTAAAACTATATAATATCGTGTAATGGTTTAAATATATGATTTTATTCAGATAAGACAGCGTGATGAGGCCTGCCAAATGGTTCTAGATGGCAAATAACAAAACAGAAATTGCATTGGCTCTAATCAGGATCAAACAGCAAGATCGCCGCATTCCCATCGGGTTTGGCGATGAATGTGGCCTCGCGCGCAAGCCCCCCCCTGACAAGCCTAAGCCATGCCCCCAACAACCATATCGCGCCATTCCACAGACCATGAGTCCGGACGTGAGGGCGGTGCACCAACTGTGATTGACCCAATTTCGGACAGTCAACCGTATTGGACTTATGGCAGCCGGTTAAGCCGCGAGAGTTCGGATGATGTAAAGACTAACGTCAACACAACCACCAAAGGAGACAGCTAGGCACCAGATCGGGGCGAAGCGCCCCACCAATCAGTGGCCGCTGGGCAAGGCTACATGTTTTGCTGGGCTTTACCGTACAGCGCGCGTGTTTCAGAGACATAAACCTCTTTGGAAATCACGCCATCCAGATAGAGTTGCCGCGTCGCCAACATTTCCTGCTCAATCGCGACAAGCACGCGTTCCGGATCTTCATGATGCAGGTTCGCCTCGGCCACAGACTTCTTTGATTTGCGGTGATGGAAAACGAACCCATCCAGAGTCGCCACGGGAACTGCATTCTTGAAATCCGCCGCGTTACCAGCTGCTGCAGCATCATTCGCGGCCAAATCTTGTTCATCCGCGTCTTTTGGCCCCGCGTCTTTTGTTGGCGCAACCGAGGGCTCGCTGTCAGTCACACGCACCTTTTCGCTAAGCACCATGGGCTCGGCCAGCTTTGCCGCATTTCGCTTCTGGTTCCGCTTGCTCTGGCTCTGCGCAACAAGGAAAAGCAACAAAATAATTACGACACCGAGACCCGCCAGTCCTTGCAGCGCCTGCTCTTGGCTGTCGAAATTAGCCGTCAATCTGGCCGTGAGGTCCGTCAGGATTGTCTCAACGGATGTCACAATCTTCATAACCATGTCTCCAGCTTGCCCTTGATGCTTTTTGTTACGCCAAAATGGTTAACCCGACGCAAAATCCTATGGTAATACTAATTTAACCATCACCGCCAGGCATACTGCACCACATGGTCAAAACGTTAACTAATTTAGCCAGTTTCCTTCGCCCCTTGGCAGGAGGAACCGATGTTCTCGTCGCCGCAAAGTTATATCTCCTATCAAATACGGTAGCTGAATTCCGGCACAATTCCAACGTCATATATACCAACAGTATTGCCATCGCTTCCCTGCCGCTTCCTTATGGGCAAAGTCGCCTACAACGCCAGTATGACACGATTGCTAGTAGCCTTCGGGCCATGCGGCTGATGGCACTCGGCGAACGCACCGTAAACATGAATGAGATGCTGACATTGATCGCCCGCTACTGCGACAAAAAATCAACCACCGTCGTTGATGGGCTCTCGACAATCATCGAACCTTTGAGGATCGTCTTTGTCGGTCTGATGATCGGCGTGGAGGTGGTTGCGCTCCCTCTGCTGATCTTCTCTGCCGGTTACGCCATCCGATAGCCTTCCCGCCCTTTACAAATCTCACAAAACAGAGTGAGATTTACCCATCGAATACACAACAACATAAAAACACGGATGACGCTCATGGAAGTTGTAGGCTTTCGCCGCATGGATGAAGGGACCCCTGAAGACTACGCGCTTCTGGACAGCCTCGAAAAAGATTTTGTTGAAGATTTGCCAGACCGGCTTATCGGCGCCCTCAAAGGGCTAGAACACTCGCTTGGCGGCTATCAGATCAACCGGCTTCAGCACTCGTTGCAATCGGCCAGCCGGGCCGAGGATGATGGCGCCGATATTGAATGGATTGTCGCCGCGCTGATCCACGACCTTGGTGATGATTTGGCCCCGCATAATCACTCACAACTGGCCGCAAGTATTATCCGCCCCTATGTCAGCGCAGAAGTCACATGGGCAATCGAGCATCACGGTATTTTTCAGATGTTTTACTATGGTGATGCCGCCGGTGTGAACAAAGATGAACGCGAGCGCTATCGTGGCCACAAGTGGTTTGACAGCTGCGAGCGCTTCTGTCGCGATTGGGACCAGATGGCTTTTGATCCAGATTATCCGACACGCCCCCTCAGCCATTTTGAGCCTATGCTCCGTGAAATCTTCACGCGACCGGCATTTGATCCGGCAATCATTGGCCCAGAACAATAAGGTGAAGAATAAGGTAAAGACGATGTCGAAAAGCCCAAGACGGATCATGATCACCGGTGCCAATCGCGGGATTGGACTGGAAATGGCGCGCCAGGCAGCGGCGCAAGGCGATATTGTGATCGCCTGTTGCCGCACGCCCATGGAAGCGGCAGATTTGACGGCACTGGCCAAGCAAAATGACAATGTCACCCTGCTTGGCGTCGATGTTCGCATTGAACGAGATATGAAACCCATCGCCGCCGGTTTTGCCCGCTCGATCGATCTGCTTGTCTGCAATGCCGGTGTATTGATTGGGCGTGGCGGCCTTCTGGACCCGGAACAGGACTCCCGCGCTGTCGAGGACGCGCTGATGACCAATGTCGCCGGGGTATTTTTTACTGCCCGGCATTTCCTGCCTCACATCCTTGCTGGCGCAAATGAGCGCGGCGATACGCCGGGCAAGATTGCGGTGATTTCATCAGTCATGGGAAGCAGTTCGCGCGCTGCCAGCAATTCCATCATGTACCGGGCCAGCAAGGCGGCGGCGACAAACCTTGCCAGATCGATGGCGGTTGACCTCAAGGATCAGAATGTCGCTGTGGGAGCCTATCACCCCGGATGGGTGCAGACGGACATGGGCGGCACCAGCGCCGATGTCACACCGGCCGAAAGTGCCGCCGGTTTGCTGGCCCGTTTCGCCGCTCTGGATATGGAGAGCAGTGGCGTTTTTGAAGATTATCGCGGCGCGCCGATTGCGTTCTGACATAAGGCGTTCTGACATAAAGCAAAGTGATCCACGACAGATTAACGCACCTTCAAAATGCGGGGGCAAGAATACAGGCCAAACAAGATGACCACACCGGACAACAGCTCAGACAACACGCCACAAAAGACACCGGACGGCAACGCAAAGGATCATGGCCAGCGGGCGGCGGGGATGCAATCAGCCTCGCGCAACGCAATGATCAAACGCACCTATGAAGACCCGCCGACTGACGAATTGATGCAGGTCTATGCCGCGTGGGCCGACAATTACGACACCGACCTTCTGGATGAGCATGGCTATATGGCCCCGCATGATGCGGTCGAGGGCTTTATCAAGCTCGGCGTGCCAAAAGATGCGCGCATTCTGGATTGTGGCTGCGGCACCGGCATTGCCGGACAATTGCTGTCTGATGCCGGATATCATCATATCGATGGTGCCGATCTCAGCGCCGAGATGCGCAATGTCGCGGCGCAGCGTGGCATATATCAACAGCTTTTCGAACTCGACATGACCGATGATTATGGCATTGCGCCCGATCAGGCCTATGATGCCGTGATCTGCGTTGGCGTTTTCGGCTTTGGCCCACCGCATGTTGAGCATCTGTATCACATCATGGGCGCGGCAAAAGCCGATGCACCGGTCCTGATCACAGTGAATGGCGCGGGGTGGGACGTGCGTGGCTGGGACAACAGCTTTGCCCCACATCTTGCCAAACACGGGATCGTGTGTGTGGCAAACACCCCCATCCGCCACATGACAAAAGACGGTATTGACGCGAGGTTGATTGAACTTCGCCGTGGATGAAAACAGCGGCTGCACAAAAGGCCAAGCCCGCTTTTACAGTCAGGCACGCCACTTATCGTCTGGGCCAAACTTGGATTTTTTCGATAGCCCCTAACCGGTTTTCACCCATTCCTGGGCGGGCATGCGGTGGTAGGTAATGTCGGCCATGCCGGCGGGGATGCCAAAGCTTGCTTCAAGATCAATCGGCGCCGGGTCGACAAGCTCTATGGCGATGCCCCGCTGCACGGCAACGCGAAGCGCAATCGCCGTGATGTTCACCGAAAATGACGTCCCCATAAATACCATGCGCGATGCGTCATACATCCATGTTTCCGCCTCACGCATGCGGTATAATTCGGTGTAATATTCGTCAAACAACAGCACATAGGGTTTCAGCGACACCCCCATCTCGGGACCGGCCGCCGGAATGCGGCATATCTCCAGCAAGGCCCGCTTTAAAACCGTATCATCGGCCTCATCGCCGGAGCCGTCCGCCAGCTTTGCCACCTCGTCCCATGGGGCCGCAATCAATGGCACCGCATCTTGTGCCGCCGCCGGATCATTGTCCCAGATCGCCTGATCATGCAGCACCGTCATCATATGCAGGCGCCCATGGATGGAGATATAGTCGGCATGGCCCGCTTTGGCGTCCAACCCGTCTATATTCTGGGTAATCAGGCGCGCCGCACCAGTGCCCCCCACTACAGAACTGGCGTCACCTGTGCCGTTACATTTTGCTGCCAGCCAGTGATGGACTATGTTCGGTTCAACATGGCGATAGGCGGCAAAACGCTTGTAATACCAGAGCAGAAACTGCGCCGGATCATTTAAATACATCGCCCGGGTCGCCATTTCCTGTGGCGTATAATTGCGCGAACCGATGGTCCAATAGCCGTCATTGCCTCGAAATGTCGGAATGCCGCTGTCAGCGCTCACCCCCGCACCAGTGATATAGAGCGTTGTCATGCCGCGGCTTCGGCCATCTCATATTTGGCCTTTTCCAGCCATTCCGGGTTAACGTCAACACCCCACCCAGGCGCGTCCGTGATGGTCACATGACCATCTTCAACACGGAACGGATCGCCAAGGAACAATCCCTCTGTCCAGGGGTAGTAATCGCGCCCTTCAATGGCAAATTCCAGATAGGGTCCGGCATTCGGGATGGCGCGCAACAGATGCATCGTGCATATCGTCACCAGCGAAAGATTTGCTGCATGCGGGGTGCAGACAAACCCACCGGCCTCGGCCATTGCCGCAACCTCCAATGTCGGCGTCAAACCGCCCATATACATCACATCGGGCTGCATGACATCGACAATATGATTGTCAATCGCATGCTGCCAAATCCGCATGTCGCAATCCTGTTCGCCGCCTGTGACGTCTATGTTCAATGCGTTGGTTACCTGCACTGTCTGGTCCGGGCGCCAATAGGGACACGGTTCCTCATAATGGGTGATGCCGTGATCTTCCAGCATGCGGCCAACCTCAATCGCACGCTCCACACCAAAACAGCTATTGGCATCGACCATGCGTACAACATCATCACCCAAAGCGCGGCTCATCACCGGAATGATCTCCTCGGTCCGGCCGGGCCATTCATCAATACCGCGCCCGCATTCGGCACCCACTCTGAACTTGAAGGCATCAAAACCATATTGATCACGAAGGGCGCACATGCGCGCCGCCTCATCAACGGGGGTGATGTCGCGTTTCATCGATGAGGCGTAGGCACGAAGCCGCCCCGGACTGCCGCCAATCAAGCTTGCCACCGGCTTTTCGGCAAGCTTGCCCATCAGATCCCACAAGGCGGTATCGAGTCCCGCCAGCGCACGACGCACGTAGGATCCGGGGAATTTGTGCTCACGCTCATGCACAAAGGCGGCGATGTCGGCAAAATCTGCCGCTGGATTGTCCGGATCAATCTGACGGCCAAGAACCCATGGGACCACCTGTCTGTGGAATACCATCGTTGTGATATCAGCATGATAGCTGGACATCTGGCCCATACCGGTGGCCCCGCAGTCGGTCGTCACCCTCACAAAGGCAAGATCTTTGGTTGAAAAACTCTCAAGTTTGGCGATTTTCATCTGTGGCTATTTTCCTGTTTGATTGCCTATCAGGCCTGTTTTGCGTCCATAAACACGCGGGTGGAGATGCGCCACGCATGGCCTCACCCGTGTCAATTTATGAACGGTAAAAGCATTCCACGGCATCTTCGTTACGGTCAATTGAAAAGGCGTTGCAACTGCTGGCTGTTTGACGGTGCAGGGATAACAATCTTTGGTCACTAACTTTCTGTAATATAATCATTTATTCTGATTTTCTGTCATTTTCATTTATTAGAAATTACTAATTATCTGCATTCTCCAGTTCGGTGAACCCAAGGCGGTCCAGACCTCAATGAACAGGAGAGCAGATCATGATGAATTCACAAAAGATGCAAGATTGGCTCACAAGCTTGACCGGTCAGCGCACGCCCACCCTCGCTTACGCAAAACCACAGACGATTTTGCGGCTTGTGCCATTTTTTATCGGTGTGGTCGGACTTGCCAGCATCCCCGCGCAGGCATTAACCCTGAAAACCGGCGAAGTTCTGGCAAGTGATGGCACCGTTCATATGGGCGCGTCACCGGAAAACCGCGCCAATATCATTGCCAATGCGAAAGAGCAGGATATTCCGGCGGGTGTCTATGGCAGCAATATTTATGTCGTGACCGGTGATGAGGTGACATTTGTCCACCGCAACGAGTTACGCGGCAAAACCAAGGATACAATGATTGCCATTGTGGGAGACAGTGTGGTGCAGAATCTCACCGGCAATGACGACATCACCTTTGACGATGTGATGGCAGTCAATGAGATTTCCAGTTCCACCGGCGTTGATGTCGAAACATTGCTGGATAGCGAGGAATTGGCCGCGCTTGATCCGGAAACACTTGCCGAAATTCAAGACTTTAGCAGCGAGACCGGCATCACCGTGGAAAACCTTATGGCCGTCAATGATGTTCTTGCCTCGCTTCCAGACGACCAGATAGATGACTTTATCTCCGACATTGAAGATATGGTCGATGAGGGCCTTGCAGATGAAGTCAATCAATTGATGGCCGATTTGAAAGATATTGACGGTGGCTTGGAAGCGATCATGGAATATGAGAGCTATGATGATTGCGTTGCATCGGGTGGTGGTGACGTGTGTGACCAGACCCAGGCCGCGATTGACAGAAGCGGACTGTAATTTGGTCTCCCAAGGACCAAAGCATCAAGTCTCGTGATCTGGCAGTTCGGCACAGCAAATTGCCGAGCCGCCGTTTAGAATATAGCCACAGAATTTCAGGCACCGTTGGCAACATCGGTGCCTGTTTTTTGTTGTGCAGTTTTGCACAAATCTCAGACTGAGAGCGCGTCAGCACCAGCCCTGGAGCATCGATGATGCACTTTTGCGATATTTTGAAAAATATTTTATCAAAAGCGTGGTATTATTGCGTTGCGCGCCCGTCAAAGCTTATTTACTTTGTGGATCAGAAATCGTGCGATGAAGTCTCAGATGGAGGCCGTCCCACGTGTAGGAGGAAATAATGACTAAAATTACAAATAGACGAAAATTTTTAAAAGGGTCGGCTGTTGCTGGTGTAGCTGCAGCCGGCACATTGGCTGCACCGCACGTGCGCGCGGACGGCCACGGCGTGACCTTGAAGATGCAAGCTGCTTGGGGCGGAGGCATTTTCCTCGAGAACGCGAAATCATATGTCGATCGCGTTCATGCAATGGCTGGTAACGATCTGAAGATAGACCTGCTCGCTGTGAACGCCGTCGTCAAGACAAGCCAGATGCAGGATGCTGTCCATCGCGGCGTTCTTGACGCGTGTCACTACGTGCCAGCGTATTGGTATTCAAAGTCAAAGGCTGCATCACTGTTCGGTACTGGCCCATGCTTTGGCTGGTCATCACAGGAAGTGCTTGGCTGGTGCCATTATGGCGGCGGCATGGAGCTCTTCAATGAGCTGATGGGATCGTTGGCCTGAATGTTGTGTCATTCTTCAACAGCCCAATGCCTGCACAGCCGATGGGATGGTTCAAGGAAGAGATCAAAGACGCCTCACAGATGAACGGCCTGAAATACCGGACAGTTGGCCTTGCTGCTGACGTTCTGATGGAAATGGGTATGTCAGTTGTGCAATTGCCTGGTGGTGAAATTCAGCCGGCTATGAAGTCTGGTTTGATCGATGCTGCCGAGTTCAACAATCCGACGTCAGACCGTGACTTTGGTATGCAGGATGTGTCCAAACATTATCACCTTGCGTCATTTCACCAGTCACAGGAATTCTTCGAGGTGTCGTTTAACAAGAAGAAGTACGAGTCACTCCCTGCCGAGCTTCAGGCAATTCTGAAATATGCTTCTGAGGCAGAGAACTCAAACTTCTACTGGCACAACACAAAGCGCTACGCTGAAGATTTGACAAAGCTGCGCGGTGTTGGCGTCAATGTGTACCGTACACCTGACTCGGTGATGACAGAGCAGCTGAAAGCGTGGGATATCGTTGTGGACCGTATCTCAGCTGAAGATCCGTTCTTTGCCAAGGTCGTTGCATCACAAAAAGCATATGCCAAGGAAGTGATGAACTACCTGAACCTGAACCAGCCAGACTACAAGATGGCCTACAACCACTACTTCGGTTAAGCCACAAAGACTTAACATCGGGCCAGTGGGACACTCCCTCTGGCCCTTTTATTTCCTTTAAGAAGTTTGATTTAATTATTTTGATCTTTATGCTCCCGCCTTTGTTGGAACAGGCGTAAGCATTATGAGGGCGCTCACATGACACAGTTTGTATACGCTATTGAAAGCTTGAGCGTTTGGGTTGGACGCGCCTTTGGCTGGTGCATCCTCGTTTTGACTTTCTCGGTGTCCTACGAGGTGTTCGTCCGCTATGTGCTGAACTCACCAACGGTCTGGGCGTTCGACATGATGATCCAGATGTATGGCGCTCTTTTTCTGATGGCGGGGCCTTATGCGCTGGCACAAGACACTCATGTTCGTGGTGATGTTCTATATCGCCTCTTTCCAGTGATCTGGCAGGCCCGTATCGATTTTGCACTCTATCTGCTGTTTTTCTTCCCCGGCATGCTGGCCTTGTTCTGGTTCGGCTGGGAAATTGCCGCTGATAGCTGGCGCTACAAGGAAGTCAGCTGGAACTCACCTGCCCGTATTCAGATTTATTTCTTCAAAACTTTGATCCCGGTTGCCGGTCTCCTTCTCATTCTTCAAGGTTTGGCCGAGCTCGTTCGCTGTTGGCGTGCCATGGAAACAGGGGTTTGGATGAAACGCCTTGATGACGTCAAGGAAACCGAAGACCTGCTTATCGAAGAGAGCAAATAAGACACAGCGCCCCTTCGCCTTTTCAAGGAACAAGTGATATGACCGATCCACAAATTGCCATTTTGATGCTGTGCCTGTTTATCTTTCTGGTGCTGTTGGGATTTCCGATTGCATTCACACTTTTGGCAATGGGTGTCGGCTTCGGCTATTACGCCTATTATCAGGGCGGTGCGGACACCTTTGCTGAATTGCTGAATAACAACATCTTCTATCTACTGAACCAGAACACCTATTCAGTGATGGAAAATGACACATTGGTGGCGATCCCGCTGTTCCTGTTTATGGGCTATGTTGTCGAACGCGCCAATATCGTTAACCGCCTGTTCTATTCATTGCAAATGGCGGCCCGCAACCTGCCGGGGTCAATGGCAATAGCCGCTTTGTTGACCTGCGCAGTCTTTTCAACCGCCTCTGGTATTGTTGGCGCGGTGGTGACCTTGATGGGTTTGCTCGCATTTCCGGCAATGGCGAACGCAGGCTATAACAAGCAATTTGCCTCTGGTGTGATTTGCGCCGGTGGAACGTTGGGTATCCTGATCCCGCCCTCAATCATGCTGATTGTTTATGCGGCCATTGCTGAACTTTCGCCGCTGCGTTTGTATGCGGCCGCAATGTTCCCCGGATTGTTGCTGGCCGGTCTGTATATTCTTTATGTGGTGGTGCGCGTCTTCTTCCAGCCGCAATTGGCCCCAAAACCACGCGCTGAAGATGTCCCGCCAGCGTCACAGATTTATTGGGACTTGATAGTCTCTTTCGTGCCACTGACGGCCCTGATTGCGATGGTTCTTGGCTCTATTCTGGGTGGCCTTGCAACACCGGCTGAGGCAGCGGCTATGGGTGCGCTTGGTGGCCTGATCCTTGCCGCCTTATACCGGTCATTGACCTGGACCAAGGTGAAGGAATCTGTGTTCCTGACAGCAAAAGCCACCGCTATGGTATGTTGGCTCTTTGTTGGTTCATGGACATTCGCATCAGTGTTCTCATATCTGGGCGGGCATGACGTGATTGAGCATTGGGTGCTGGCGATGAATCTGGAACCATGGCAGTTTCTGGTGATGGTCCAGCTCATTATTTTCCTGCTTGGCTGGCCTCTCGAATGGTCGGAGATCCTGATCATCTTCGTGCCGATTTTCCTGCCGATGCTGGATACCTTTGGCGTGAACCCCTATTTCTTCGCAATGCTGGTGGCGCTGAATTTGCAAACCTCCTTCCTGACGCCACCGATGGCGATGTCGGCCTATTACCTGAAGGGCGTTCTGAAAAACCAGATCGAGCTGGTAGATATTTTCAAGGGCATCCTGCCCTATCTGGCGATCGTCATTTTCTCGATGGTGCTGTTGTACCAGTTCCCCGGTATCGCGCTTTGGCTTCCTGATTATCTGTTTGGTGAATATGTCCAATAGCCACCCGACACATGCGTCTCACGGTGTTTAGGTCATGACCACAGCGGCTGAACTTGTTGAATTATTGCGTGACGGCAAGGTCACGTCACGAAGCCTTGTTGAGCAGTCCTTTGCCCGCATTGAAGAGACTGAAGCCGATATTCAGGCGTGGGCATATCTCGACAAAGGCGCCGCGCTTGCGCGTGCTGATGAAATGGACGCAATACGATACACTGGCCGGCCCATGGGGGCTTTGCATGGCATCCCCATCGGCCTTAAAGACATTATCGATACGCGCGACATGCCAACTGAATGCGGCACGCCGCTTATGGCGGGGCGCCAGCCCGATGCTGACGCCGCACTTGTCGAGAGATTGCTTGATGCCGGTGCCGTTATCATCGGCAAGACGGTAACAACCGAATTCGCCTTTATGTATCCGTCCAAGACACACAACCCGCACAATTTAGACTATAGCCCGGGCGGATCATCTGCTGGTTCTGCGGCCGCTGTCGCCGCCGGGCATGTGCCGCTTGCTGTTGGCTCACAAACCAATGGCTCGGTTATCCGGCCAGCCGCCTTTTGTGGCACCTATGGGTTTAAACCAACCACCGGGATCATCTCTCGCCGTGGGTTGTTGAGCCAATCACCCGTGCTTGATCAGGTTGGCGTGTTTGCCACCAATATTGAAGATCTGGGACTGCTGGCTGATGTTCTTGGCGGATATGATGCAAGCGACACCCTCTCCTATCCACGGCCAAGGCCCGGCATGTACAAAGGGGCAAAGAGCGAGCCACCGGTTGAACCAAATTTTGTCTGGTTTGAAATGCCGTATTTTGACAGGCTGCATGATGATGCCCGCGCTGGCATGATGGAAGTCGTGGATGCACTTGGCGGGCAGGTCGAAATCATGGATGCCGAAGCATCATTTGGCAGTCTGATCGAAGCCCATCAAATCATCATGGAATACCAGATTGCCCAATCACTTGGCTGGACATTGGATAAAGACCCGGACAATGTCAGCCCTAAAATTGCCGACTCCATCAAGCGTGGTCGTGGTTTCAGCGATGAAGCTTTTGCCGAGGCTTGCGAGATCCGCACCAACACCATTGAATATTTTAAATCCTTCTTCCGTGATTTTGATGCCATCCTGACCCCGTCTGCCCCTGGCCCGGCACCGCGCTTTGATGAGGGGACAGGCGACCCGATCTTTTCTACAATTTGGACGCTGTGCGGCCTCCCCTGTGTTACCATGCCATTGCTTGGAACGGAGAACGGCCTTCCCATGGGTGTTCAACTTGTTGGTGGCAGCGAGGAAGACGATCGCCTGCTTCGCACTGCAAACTGGATGCTGCGGCATCTCACGAACGAAACCGAATAGGAGAGCGTGATGATTTCACCCCTCACCAAACTTATAACCGCAGGCATCGGCACGATACTTGTGATGATTTTTGTGTTTGGCCTTGCCGAGAGTATCAGCGCTGGCTTTGCCGGATTCTGGGGTGGTTTGCCCTTCTGGATTATCGCCATCGCGGTCATGCTACTGACGTTGTATGACTTCTATGACGAGACCATTCGTAAAAAATAGACAGCGGAACAGATCATGGCAGACAAGCCCGTCGTCTGGATTTCGCGGCGTATTTCGGATGCATCGCTTGCGCGCGCAGAGCGTGATTATAATTGCATCATCAATCACGAAGATTTGCCCAGCACGCCCGACCAGATCGTTGAAATGAGCGGCAAGGTAGATGCGATACTTGCCTGCCATTCAGAAATTTTTGATGCCAACATCATCCCTCGCCTTTCCAGCCGGTTGAAGATCATCGCCAATCATTCGGTTGGCACAGACCATTGCGACCTTGCCGGGCTGCGTGCCGCCAACATCGCCGTCACCAACACGCCTGATGTGTTATCTGACGCCACTGGCGAGATCGCCTTGCTGTTAATGCTTGGTGCCGCACGGCGCGCGGTTGAAGGCGATCGCCTTGTCCGCAAACAGGAATGGGATTTCTGGTCACCGGCATTTATGGTCGGCAAACAGGTGACCGGACAACGTCTTGGCATCATCGGCATGGGCCGTGTGGGACAGGTGATGGCGCGCAATGCGCGCGGCCTGAATATGGAAATTCACTATTATAACCGCCAACGGCTAACACCGGAACGCGAGCAAGGTGCCGTCTATCACGATACGGTTGAGAGCCTTCTTGGCGTGTCTGACTTTCTGTCATTGCATTGCCCAGCCACACCCGAAACAACCGGGTTAATGAGCGCAGACCGGTTCGCCATGCTTCCGGATGGTGCCATCATCGTCAATACGGCCCGCGGTGCATTGGTCGATGAGGATGCACTTTTGGCGGCGCTGAACTCAGGCAAACTTGCCGCCGCGGGGCTTGATTGTTTTGCCGTGGAGCCGGGTGGTAATCCGGCATTCGCTGCGCATGAGAATATCTTCATGTTGCCCCATATTGGCAGCGCAACAGGCGCGACGCGTGATGCCATGGGGTTTCGGGCACTCGATAATCTTGACGCATTTTTTGCTGGTAACACCCCTGCCGATCTGGTGAATTGACCTGCCAAAGCACAATTTGCAAATACAAGGGTCTGACATGCAGTCACAATTCATTGATTTTCTGACGACACGCCGCTCTGTTACCGCCAAAACCATGGCACCGGGCAAGGTTGATCCGAACCATCTTGACCAAATTCTGACAGCTGGCATTCGCGTTCCCGACCATGGCGCTCTGAAACCTTGGAAGCTGGTGGTTATCACTGGCGACACAAGGCGTAAGCTTGACGAAGACGTGATCCTGTCTGAATTCAGGCTGGCCAATCCCGATGCCAAGCCAGAGGTTGAGGCGGTAGAACATGGGCGGTTGCAACGTGCCGATGTGGTGATCGCAGTCTTATCCTCACCGGTTGAACATTCGAGCATCGTCGAGTGGGAGATGCACCTGTCGGCGGGTGCAGTCTGTACGACTTTGCTCTATGCCGCACAATCACTTGGGTATGCAGCGCAATGGTTGACCGAATGGTACGCCTATAATGACAAGATGTTGCAGGCACTTGGCGGCAAAGCAGGCCATGACCGGATCGCCGGTTTCATCTATATCGGCGAGAAAATCAAGCCGCCAATGGAACGCACCAGACCGGATCCGGCAACCGTCATCACACGCCTCTAGACATCCTGGGGCCGGGCGACACCTTGCCACATCGCCAGATGACTGTTTCGCAATGATAATTTACGCATAAAGAGTGGGTGCCAACACACTCCACCGTTAACGAAACTCATGGGCCATCGTCAAACGGCGTGGTCCATGATTTTTTTAGCAGTGGTTATTACGCCACCTGCCGGCCCTTGTTCCAGACACCCTTGACCAATGGCAGGTCATCATTCACGGCAAAACGCACGATATCGGCACGCTTGCCGACCATCAGCCGCCCTCTATCATGAAGTCCGGCAGCGTCTGCAGGCATTGCGGTCACTGTGCGCAAGCCCGCCGCCATATCATTTGCCTCACGTCCAAGCCTGACCGCCGCCATCAACAATGCCGCTGGCACATAATCAGAGCTTAAAATGTCCAACAACCCCTGCCCGGCAAGATCCATCGCCGCAACATTTCCTGAATGCGATCCACCGCGAATAACATTTGGCGCCCCCATCATGATGAATTGCTGATGTTTTCGGCATGCGTTGGCAGCTTCAACTGTTGTCGGAAATTCGGCCACAATAACACCCTGAGCGTGGGACATGCTGACGTCATCGATCGTTGTGTCGTCATGACTTGCCAGAATGGCGTCTATCTGGCGGGCAAAATCAACGGCATGCGCACGGTGCTTATCGAGATACAAACCCTGCATTTCGGTTAACCGCTTGAAATGCGCCTGAATACCATCCTCATCAAAGCCGTGTTTGCCCATCAGATATTGACGCAGTTTTGTCACATCACGAAATTGCCGTTGACCGGGTGTGTGATCCATCAACGAGACAAGCCCAACGCGGTCATCACGGGAAAACTCACTCATCTCATCGACAAGAGTTTCGGTGCATAATTCCGCCCGCAGATGAATGTGGTGCGAGGTTTTCAACACGCCCTCACGCCGCAGGCCTAAAATCTGATCCGCTGTCTCACGCGCGTAACGCAAATAACCCTTGCCCTTTGCCTTGGCGTCCGAGCCAACACGAAGGGCATCAAAGACCGTGGTAATTCCCGCACCGGCTATTTCTCGATCATGGCTAAGGACAGCCGCACGCTTGGGCCAGTGCACGCCCGGACGCGGCTGTAGATGACGCTCCAGATTGTCTGTGTGCAATTCAATAAGGCCGGGTGCAATATAGTCACCTTCGCAATCGATGGCGCCTGCTGGCACTGACGATCCGCTATCCACGGCAACAATGTCCATACCGTCAAAAGACACCGCCCCATGTATTTGATCTGTTTCGGTTATGATTTGGGCGTTTGCGAGCGTGGTCATTGTCATAGCTTTGCTACCTGAAGATGGAAATAAGAACGACGTTACACGAAAAATATATCGTTGACGTCAAACAGCGGCTTTATTGTGTATGAATTACATTTGGAGCTTGTACCAATGAGCAGAAATTTCAAGCGTTACGCTTTGTATTTTTTGGCCGAGAACGGAAGCGATCTTGCCACATTTGGCGAGTCTTGGCTTGGCTGGAGCATTGATCATGGGCGCCCCGTGCCCCATGCAACCTCGCCCGCCATTGAAAGCCTGCCTCTGCCGCTTGAGGAAATCACCCGTACGCCGCGCAAATATGGCTTTCACGGCACCCTCAAGGCCCCGTTTCGCCTTGCTGAAGGGTATGGCGAGCCAGAATTGATCGAGGCTGCAACCAGCCTTGCCGCAACCATACCGGTTTTTACGATTGATGCCTTCAAACTGGCCAGCATCGGTCGGTTTATTGCGCTGGTACCAGATGGTAAATGCCCACCGCTCGACGCTATGGCCACGAGGCTTGTGCGTGAGCTGGATCATTTTCGTGCCCCTCTTGGAACGGCTGAGCTTGAACGCCGCCGCGCCAACGGCCTGACAGCAGAGCAGGATGCGCTGCTGCTCCGGTGGGGCTACCCCTATGTGATGCAGGAATTCAGGTTTCACATGACCCTTACCGGCCCGCTGGAAGCCGAACATCAAGCCGAGATATCTGATCTGCTGAGCCACCATCTGGAGGGGATGGTCGGCGCGCCTGTAACGATCCGAAACATCGGCCTTGTTGGCGAGGCAGAGGACGGGCATTTTCACCTTATTCACCGTCTGCCTCTGGCCGCCTGAGCCGCGCCACGAATTGCGCCACCGCATCAGCCAAAGGCCCGTCATTATTGATGTGAACTGCATCGCCAACCGGTACCGTTACGGTGCGCGATAACCTTTGCCGGATCTCATCCCGCGTTTCGCGACCACGGCTGGCAAGCCGCAATGCCAGAATGTCTGCAGACACCGTAATAAGAAACACCCGCATATCTGGACAGATCTGGCGCATTTCAGGAAGCGCCGCACGCGAGCCATTAAAAAGAACGATGTCACCAGCCGCCACAACATCTGCATAACCTGCCGGAACAGCGTATGACAGGCCATGTGCCTGCCAATGAAACAGGAAGTTGCCATTATCCCGCATCGCCCTGAATTCATCAGGGCTGACGCTGTCAAACTCTTCACTGGCGTCATGTTTAGGTCTGGTAATGACGCGGCGTGCGAGTTTGACCTCTGGCATCATATCCATAACGCCACGCATGATCGCATCCTTGCCCGCACCGGACGGGCCAACCACACAAATCAACCGACCATCTGCAAACAGTTGCCTCGTCATGCCGCTGCCGCAAAATGGGTAACATCTATTTCACGATCACAAACCGTTCTTCGCGCCGCTTCATCGTGGAAAATGCCGATGATTGCACACCCTCTATCCTTTGCACCGCTGATCATATCCAACACGGTTTGGCGGTTTGCCGGATCGAGGCTGGCAGTTGGTTCATCCAGCAGCAATGCCGGATAATCATAGGCAAATCCGCGGGCAATATTCACCCGCTGCTGTTCACCGCCAGAGAAGGTCAAAGGTGAGAGCTCCCACAAATTTTCTGGAATTCTCAACTTTTCAAGCAAATACCGCGCCCGCTCTTCCGCCGCATCAACCTCACAACCTGCCTGTACCAATGGCTCGGCAACAACCCGAATGGTCGGCACTCGCGGCAGAACACGCAGGAACTGCGTCACATAGCCAAGCGTTGTGCGCCGCAATTCAAGAATGGTGCGAGGATCGGCACCAACGACATTCGTACCATCAACAAGAATGGTCCCGTCACCCGCCAGATAATTGCCATAGATCAACCGCAACAAGGTGGATTTTCCAGACCCGCTGGCCCCCGTCAAGGCGACACACTCACCAGCCTGGACATTGAAATTGACATTACTGACAACCGGAATTTCTGCCTGATTTTGATTATGCAGGCGAAATGTCTTTTCAAGGTTGCGTATTTCAAACATCGCTCACACCTGCAGTACCGAACTGACGAGAAGCTGTGTATAGGGATGCTGCGGGTCATCCAGAACTTGATCAGCCAGTCCGGTTTCAACGACATGCCCCTTTTGCATGACCATCATCCGATGTGCCAGCATCCTTACAACAGCCAAATCATGGGTGACGATGATCACGGCAAGACCAAGCTCCTGCACCAATGATCGCAGCAGATCAAGAAGCCGTGCCTGCACCGACACATCGAGACCGCCGGTTGGCTCGTCCATAAACACAAGCCGCGGCCCTGTGACAAGGTTGCGGGCAATCTGCAGGCGTTGCTGCATCCCACCGGAAAAATTCGCTGGTCGATCATCAATCCGGTTTGCCTCAAGCTCCACCCGCCCCATCCAGCCAAGCGCATCCTCGCGTATATTGCCATAGTGCCGCGCGCCGATATTCATCAATCGCTCGCCGATATTACCCCCGGCACTGACCGCCATGCGAAGACCGTCGCGCGGGTTCTGATGGACGAAAGCCCATTGCGTGCGGGCCAACATGCGGCGCTCCGGCTCGCTCATCTGCAATGTCGAGACAAGACCTGTGCCATCAACATCAAAGGCAATATCGCCGGTGTCAGGCTCAATCTGACCCGCCAGACAATTCAGCAATGTCGATTTGCCAGAACCAGACTCGCCGACAATGCCCATGATCTCGCCCGGATAGAGGTCAAAGCTGACATCGCGGCACCCCAGTTGCTTGCCGTAACTTTTGCCGACGGCACTGGCACGAAACAGAGGGCGTTCCTGCATCATTCAGCCCCCGTTTCAAATAGATCAGATTGATCGCCAACATGACCTTGATCGCGTCGTGATCCGCAAAAATCAGTGTCAGAACACACAAACATGCGATTGCCCTGATCATCGATAATCACTTCATCAAGATAGCTGTCATCGGCCCCGCACAGCGCACATGATCCCGATGCCCGCAGCCGGTCAAAGGGATAATCCTCAAAATCAAGGCTTTTCACCTCGCTATAAGGTGGGATGGCATAAATACGCTGTTCCCGTCCGGCGCCAAACAGCTGAATTGCCGGGCAATTATCCATTTTCGGATTATCAAATTTCGGTATCGGCGATGGGTCCATCACATAACGCCCGCCAACATTCACCGGATAGGCATAGGCGGTAGAAATATGGCCGTGGCGACTAATATCCTCATACAGCTTTACATGCATCAACCCATATTCCGACAGGGCGTGCATCTTGCGTGTTTCGGTTTCACGAGGTTCAAGAAACCGGAGCGGTTCGGGAATTGGCACCTGATAGACAAGCAATTGGTCTTCACGCAACGCGGTTTCAGGTATCCGGTGACGCGTCTGGATCAAGCTTGCTTCTTCAGTGGACTCGGTTGTGGCGACACCGGCTGTCCGCGCAAAAAAGCTGCGGATCGAAACAGCGTTGGTTGTGTCATCGGCGCCCTGATCAATCACCTTGACGCAGTCATCCGGCGTCAGGCAGGCGGCCGTCACCTGCACACCGCCGGTGCCCCAGCCATAAGGCATCGGCATCTCGCGTGAGGCAAAAGGCACCTGATAGCCCGGCACCGCCAATGCCTTTAATAGCGCCCGCCGGATCATGCGCTTGGTTTGCTCATCAAGATAAGCGAAATTATAGCCGTCACCGGCATCTGCTGGCGTTGCGCTCATTCTGCCGCCTCCTTCGAGGACAGCGCGTCACGGCGGATCTGGCGCACCAATTCAAGCTCGGACTGAAAATCCACATAATGCGGCAGCTTGATATGTTCGACAAAGCCGGTGGCCTGAATATTATCGCAATGCGACAGCACGAATTCCTCATCCTGTGCCGGTGCGCCCAGATTATCCTCGCCAAGTTCACGCCAGCGAAGCGCCCGATCAACCAGCGCCACAGCGATGGCTTTACGCTCCTGCTGGCCAAAAGTCAGACCATAGCCACGAGTGAATTGTGGTGGTTCGGTTTTGGAACCGGCGAATTGGTTCACCGTCTCACATTCCGTGACCTCAATCTCACCAATCTCTATCGCAAAGCCAAGCTCGGGGATCATCATTTCCACGATGACCATACCAATTCGCAATTCACCGACAAAAGCGTGACTTCGGCCGTATCCGCGCTGTGTCGAATAGCCGAGGCCAAGGATAAACCCCTCATCACCGCGTGCCAGCGCCTGCAGGCGAACCGCACGTGTTGCGGGCAGTGACAATGGTTCCCGCGTCAAATCTCCGGGTGCGGCATCAGCCGTTTCCTCAGCTTGGATCAAGCCGTCACGATTTAGCAGGTCCAGAATATGCGGCATGTGATCATTGCTTGGCTTGGCAATTTGGGCCGGATCAACATCACCATCTGCAGCCAGTTTGAAATCGAGTAGCCGATGCGTGTAATCGAAAGTCGGACCAAGTATCTGGCCGCCCGGAATATCCTTGAAAGTCGCCGAAATTCGGCGAGAACATCGCATCTCGGCGCTATCAATCGGCTCTGATGCACCAAATCGGGGCAATGTCGTACGGTAGGCGCGCACAAGGAAAATAGCCTCAATCAAATCACCCCGTGCCTGTTTGATTGCCAAGGACGCCAAATCAGCATCATAGAGCGAGCCTTCGGCCATCACCCGCGCCACCGACAGGCTCAGCTGTTCACGGATTTGCGCCAGTGACAGGGATTCGAGCGATGGATCGCCGCGGCGCTTTTCATCAAGCCAGCGATGTGCATTGGCAATCGCTTTCTCGCCACCTTTGACCGCCACATACATCACAACACCTCAATTTTTGTTGAGCGTGGGAGCGCGGCAACACAATCGCCCGCGGTCAAAATAAAATCCAACCCAAGGGGAAACAGTGCAGAATTTGACTGGAATGTCGCAGGATCAGGCAAACATAAGCTGGAATGATCCTTGATCCCTGGGCCAGTCAAACGACAACTGCCCTCGCCAGTTGCCCCCAGTTCATCCATCTCGATGATCACTGTTGCGGATCGATCCGGATATTCAGCTGACCCGATAGGAAACGCATGGAGCTGGCGAAAGTCATCCCAGCGGCCAAGCGCAAACATCGCTGCAGCGGGCGATACAATTGGCGATCCGGCATGAAAGGAAATCCAGCTCGTTACATCCTGATTCTTCACAGAGTCACCCAGAAAAATTGGCGTCTCCGGATCGCATAAGGTCAACAGCACCACACCTGCTGCCACCGACAAGGGCAGAGGCGGCTTCGCCCCACCAAGGCGATGAATGGTGCCGGGCCGGGCCATAGCCTGCATCACCGCACGAAAGCCGATTGCCGCTTCCCGTGGGGCGTCGGCAAAGCCACCCGTCAACGCGTCAGCACGCATCAATTGTCTCCTCTGGCAAGAGTGAAGAAATCAACTTTTGTGGCAGCCGCCTTGCCGGCCAGATCATTGACCCCTTTTTCCCGATCAGCGGCCAGAACATCCAGAACTTTCGCCGCAACAACCGGTGCTTGCTCTGTCTGCAACAGCGCATCGCACAGGGCGACATGCCGGGCCGCCTGCTTCGCCCGGCCTTGTACATAGCCATGACCAACCGTGCCACAGCCCAATTGAACCGAGCAGCGGGTAACGGTCATCTCGCCGAGGTTGAACGCATCGCCTGTACCGCCCATGCGGCCACGAACCATGACACCGCCAATTTCGGGAGGGCGTAATTCCGCGTATTCAGGCGAAAGACCCAGATCCTGCCAGCAGGCATCAATCTGTTCAGGGTTTGCTTTGGCCATCAATCCCAGCCATTGCTGTCTTTCCATGGTTTCACCCCTGTCTCGCAACGCGACCGGCATCAGCATATCAAAACTATACAACTAGACAAATCATATGGGCTTTGGCATTTTGGTCAATGCAAAATTTGAACGATACATGACAGGCAAGGCCCGGATGCTGTGGAAAGATATTTTTCAAAGCCTGCGCGAGGACATCAATTCACGTCTTTATCGTGCCGGTGAGAAATTGCCGACAGAGGCTGAACTTGCAAAGCGCTTTGCCGTAAACCGGCACACTGCGCGGCGTGCGCTTGCCGCCTTGCGTGATGAAGGGTTGGTCCATTCCAAACGGGGGGCCGGCGTTTTTGTTACCGCCAATCCGGCGTCTTATCGCATCGGCAAACGCACACGCTTTTCGCAGAATCTGACGAGCGATGAAGCGCCCTCCCGCCAGATCACAAGCACCCACACCCGCCGCGCCAGCCAGAGCGAGGCAGAAAGGCTGTCAATTGGCAGCGGTGACCTTGTGTATGTTGCCGAAGGGCTTGGCAGCATAGCCGACCTGCCGATCATGCATTTTACCAGCCTGTTTCCTGCCTCATGCACGCCGGGCATTCTTGATCACCTTCTCAACAACCCATCCAAGACGGCGGCTTTTGCCGCATGTGGCATTGCTGATTATCTGCGTTACGAGACGATGATCACCGCGGTGAGCGCCAGTGCCAGCCAAAGCAATCTGCTTCGCTGTCAGCCAAAGGCGGCTTTGTTGCGGGTTGAGGCTGTTAACACGATGCTTGACGGCACGCCAATAGAGCTTGGCACAACATATTTTCTGGGTGAGAAGATGATTCTGACGCTGGGCAACGACTAGCTGGCTTGCCGCGCGATTAATAGGTCGAAGCGCCACCTGACTTTCGCGAAAATTATTCTATCCAGGTCTTGCTCATCTTTGGTCTGCGATCACGGTTCATCATTTCGGTAATCGCCGTGGCCACATTGCGAGCACGCTCACGGTTTTTCTTCAGGTCAGGGTCGAGCGGAATAATGATATCCCCATCCATGCGAAGCCGCGGCGGCGTATAATCAGGAAATTTCTTGAGCAACGCCAGAAGACACTCCATCAACAGGTCTTCTTGCGGGCGGTTTGGCTGAAACCGTTCTTCATCATCGAGAAGATCAGCCAGTGTTTTCATGCGCTGTTCGTCGTCTGACATGGCCCTACCTCGTAAATCAACCGTCAACTCGAGATGGCTAATGGTGCCATGGATGCATGTAACATGCCAAGTGATCTGTTATTCACACAATATGTCTGGCCGCCGCACCGGCGCCTTTTGCGCCCTAAACATTCCCAAAAAAAAGTCGTAATCCAAAATGAACCGCAGAAGTTTCATGTTTCTCCCTTGACTAAAGAGATGTTCCCTGCGGCTGATGATAAAAGCGTGTGGGACATGGCCCCCGCTGGAGTGTCCAGCGGGGGTTTCTTTTCTCCGGCAGATCATGGATCTTTGGAAAAGCGCCCGCCACCGGATAGGCTGGTCTTTGTTTGTTGAAGAGATGATGAAAATGCATGCCAAAGCGGCCATCATTACCCTGTTCTTATCTGCGATACCGGTATCTGCCAGCGCGGCACCTGTCGAATGCGAAGGGCGGCAATATATGTTCGAAGATGGGCTGTTTGGTGCTTCGGCCAAAGTCCTGCATGGTGAAGAATGGCGCGATTTCTGTGTATCGCAGGATCCAGAGACAATCAGTCAGGACCTGAAAATCCACAAAGATGAGGTCTGGTGCCTCAGCCTGCATCACATTACCGCCGAAAGCAGGCCCTTTGCCCGCTCTACCTGGATGCTGAAACGCAGCATAAATGTTCTGCAAATGACCGAATATCTGCAATCTGCAGAAGGCTGGCAACGCCAGAAAAGCCGTCGGGTGAAATGCCGAACTGTCGAGGAAAGCGAACAATAAACCCTATGTGCGCGCCGCCTGCATCTCGGGGCGCCATAATCCGCCGATCAATTGCCTTGAAATATGCGTTGTCACCAACAACGACAACAACAGTCCGCTCAGAACACTGGTCGCGATACCAAACCAAACGCCAATCACACCAAAACCGAGCACATACACAAAGATAAAGCTGAAAAACGCCACCCCAAATGACTGGCGATAGAGGCCAATCCACAATGACCAGACCGGCCTTTTCAGTGCCTGTAGAAATGAGTTTATTGCAAACAACATCATATAGACCGGCAAGACAAATCCATCGACCCGCAGATAACTCACACCTATGCGGACAACTTCCGGATCATCGGTGAAAAGGCGCATCAAAAACGGCGCGGCAAAGAACAATGTCGGGCAAGCCACCGCCATGAAGATCAAGCCGAATTTCCAGCAGGTCAGCAGGGCCTCGCGCACACGCGGCAACTCCCCTGCCCCAAAATTCTGCGCTGCAATCGGCAACAACGCCCCAGTCAGGCCAAAAACGGGCAACAAGAACAGTTGCTCGACACGCAATGCCACCCCATAGGCAGCCACCGCCGATGTGCCAAACTCCCGCAGAAAATACTGCACAATGAAACCAGAGGTCATCATCACCATCATCGTCATCGTTGTTGGCATCATCTGCCCGGTGATGGCCCGTATCGCGACAATATCTGGGAACATCTCCGCCCTCTGCCATCCGTCAAGCAAGGATGTGCGGAACAATTGCCGCCCAACATAGAGCATGACAGCGGTCTGGCTGATCACTGTCGCAGCGGCTATGCCGTTAAACCCCATACCCCCAACAATTCCCGGAATTCCGAAAACCAAAAGCGGGTTCAGCACAATATTGGCAAAAAAGGCGCCGATCTGGGCACGCTGCATCGATATCGTATCACCCTGTGATTGCAACAATCCGTTCATGCCAAACGACAGGACGAAAGACGGGATAGCCAATATCAGCAACAGCAGATAGCGGATGCCCGCGTCCTGATGCGCCCCCTCGACTGATACAAGCTTGATCAGCATCGGACCCACCCAATGGGCCACAACCATCAATACCAGCGAGATCAGCACGCCAAAACCTATGCCGCGCAGCGCATAATTGCGCGCACCCACTTGGTCCTTGCTACCAATGGCATTTCCAACAAGCGCGGTCATCGCCGCTGACAAGCCAAAACCAAAGGTGATAAAGATGAAAAATGCCTGAAATGACAGCGCCAATCCGGCCTGCGCCGCGGTACCGATCATCCCTGCAAAAAAGACATCGACCACATTGTAAAGCGTGGTGAACACCATACCGATTGCGGCAGGCACTGCGAGATGCCGAAAATGACCGACAAGGCTGCCGGTGGTCAGGTCACGAGTTCTGGTCATTCAGGCGAGCGCCTTTGTTAAAATTAACAGGAAATTCTATTCGGCAGGAAGTCTGTCACGCCGATGCGCGTCAGACTGAATGGGCAAGATCAAACCGGCAAACGCGACCAGCACGGCCACACCGCTCATTATCGCGAACAGGCTTTTCATCGGTGCTCCCGATTGCAAGATGGCACCGCATATCGGCAAAACGCTGGCACCAATTGTCAAATTCAGCATGAATTTCACGCTCAGCGCCTTGGCCCGCCATTCATCCGGCACATAACGCGACAGGATCGTGTCGGTGATCGGTATTTGCCCGAAAACAAAGCTCATCGCCACCAGCATCGCGAAGAAAAGCGCCAGATCGGTAAAGCGTGCCGCCAGAAAAATAAAGACAATCTGGCCAAGTCCAATCGAAAACAGAACCCATTTCGGGGCAAACCGGTCAATCAGCCAGCCAACACCGATTTGTGTAAATGACGCGGTGGCATAGACCAACGCCGCAAGCAAACCGGTAATCGCCACCGAGGTCGAGAGAGCCGTCATCGAAATTTCGAAATAGCGAGGCACGACAAAAGTCATTGCGCCAAAAATGAAACCGCCGCTGGCCGTGGAGAGGAGCATCGCGCCAAGCGCCAGTTGCCAGTTTGGTGCAAGCCCCGTCGCTTCTTTCTTCTTTTTGGTGGATACGACATCACCGTCATCACGAAGCGCGGCGACAAAGCTCACCCCATAGGCAATACAGAAAAGACCGGGCAGAATAAAGCACAGCCGCCAGTCGCCCATTGTCAGCAAAAGCCCGGTAATCAGCGGTGCAGCGGCGACCCCCATATTCCCAAAAACACCATTGATCCCGAGGCGAAACCCGATCTTCTTGTTGCTCCTGATCAGCATCGCAATTCCTACCGGGTGGTAGATCGCGGCAAAGACGCCAATCACACCGATCGCCACAGCCAACTGCCAGACAGATTGGGTCAATCCGGCGATAATGGCCGCGCCACCAATGCCAAAATGATAGATCACCATCATCAACGATCGAGAATAGCGATCAGCCAGCTGCGCGGCTATCGGCGCCATACCGCCAAACAGAACAAATCCCGCCACCCCATAGACGATGATCTGATCATAGCTCAGGCCAAAATGACGCCCGGCATCATAGGCAGCCTTGGCGAAAATCAGCATCATGAAATGATCAAGAAAATGGCTGATATTCAGATAGATATCTTTGATCTGCTTGGCCTTCACACCGGCCGTCAAGGAAAAGGACATTGTCTGTATTCCCATAAGGGTTGCGGCATAAGCCACTATCAATCCGATGATAGGCCTTTACCGGCGGTCGCACAATCCATCCCGACAACGGAAAAGCAACCATATGCGGCGGCCCTTACTTCATCGCAAAGCCTCGCTTTGCCAGAAAGGCCTTCATATGCGGGCGTGCCTCCTTGCCAAGAAGCCCGGTCATCTGCTCGCTCCAGCTCTGCGATTTCGGGTTGCCGGTCCGGGTTTTGTAATAAGTCCGCACAATCTCGTCATATTCGGCAATTTGCCCTGCTTCATCATCGGCACTATAGCTATTTTCCTTTAAAACAACCGACAGCGGCAGGCGCGGCTTTGGCTCGGGGTCCTGTGCCGGATGGCCAATGCAAAGGCCAAACACCGGATAGACATGGTCCGGCAGGTCAAGTAACTCAGACGCCTGTTCCGGATCGTTGCGAATGGCCCCGATATAACAGATGCCAAGCCCCGCAGACTCAGCCGCTATCACCACATTTTGCGCATAGAGCGCGGCATCGACCGTGGCAATGATGAACTGCTCGGTAAAGCCCTCGGTCGGCGTTCCACCATGCATTTCACAGCACCGTATCGCCCGGCTCAGATCGGCACAGAAAACCAGAAATTCCGGCGCGGTCTCGATATAGGATTGGTTGTTCGCCAGCGCGGCAAATTTCTGGCGCTTGCCGGCATCGGTGACCCGCATGATGGTCACACCCTGCAAAAAGCTTGAACTGGCGGCGGCCTGCCCCGCAAGAACCAGCGATTTCAGCAATGCCTCATCAACCGGCTGGTCAGTAAATTTGCGGATGGAGCGATGCGCCATCAATAGATCGATCGTTGGTGTCATGACAAATCCCATAATACGGACTAACGAGTTCGCCGAGCATAAGTGACCCGCCCTGCCCACGCAATGGGTGGTATTTGCCTCAAATATCGAATGGTATGGTTGCGGCGTCTTGCGGCGCTGATCTGCGCGTCCGTCTATCCATATTGCGCGGCGAACCTGTCCGGCCAATCGGTCATCGCCATATCAACGCCAAGCGCCTTGATCCGCTCAATATCGGCGGCGTCATTCACCGTATAGCAGCGCAGCGCAAGCCCGGCCGATTTGACCGCCCGTGCATCCGCCGCCGTCATCGTTGAATGGTCGAGATGCACGCCGTCAAGGCTCAGGCGCGCCGCCTGCTCCCGCCAGTCGTCCGGCAATGTCTCGGCAATCAGGGCCAGCGCAATATCGGGCATGATCGCCCGGATCGCGGCAAGGCATTCGGCATCAAAACTGCTGACCAGCGTATTTCGGGGATCAGCGCGGCGCAACGCGGCCTTCAGGGCGCGTGCATGGCGGGGATAATCATCATGATGGCATTTCATTTCCCAGTTGAACCCGATGCCCGTTTGCGCCTGCCATGCAAGCGCTTCGTCTATCGTTGGCACAGGCTGCCGGGCAAAGGCAGCATCACGCCAAATTCCCGCATCAAGACCTGCCAAGGCGGCCGTATCAAGGCTGCCTATTTCAGCATCGCCGCTAACTGTCCGGCCAAGTGTGGCATCATGAAAAATGGCAAAATTATCATCTGCCAGAAGGCTTAGATCGGTCTCTATAGAGCGCGCCCCCGCCTTTGCCGCCTCGGCAAAAGCCAGCATGGTATTTTCCGGAAAACTGCCGCTGGCGCCGCGATGCGCCTCAATGAAATGATCGTCAAATCGTGGCATGCATCACCTCTTAATTGAAATATTGGCGCAACAGCATAGGCATTGGCACGATTAAGCCGCCAATGTCCTGATTTGACAAGCAGAATGATTGGCCTGCCGCTGTTCATGCTGTATTCTCGGACCATATTAGTTTCTACCCTCATATGGGGATGGTTTCAGTGACCAAATCAACATCCTCAGCGGTGCCATTTCATTCGCTTGGGCTCAGCCAGATCATCAGCTTTGGTCTGCTGTTTTATGTGTTTGCCCAGCTCAAAACGCCGCTTGCCCAGACCACCGGCGCCAGCGAGACGCAAATTCTGGCGGCGGTCACCGGCGCGCTCACCATACAGGCGCTGCTGGCACCGGTTATCGGCAGCTGGAGCGACCGCTATGGAGCCTTGCGGGTGATGACCGGCGGGTTTCTGCTTGGCGGCATCGGCATGGCGATGCTGCCATTGCATGACAGCCTGTTGTGGGTGTGGATGTGCATGCTACCGGTCGGGCTTGGTTTTGCCATGTCCAGCTATGAAGTCGCCTTTATCGCCGCGGTGCAGCTTGATGAGGCAAAGGCCCGCCGCAACATATCCTTCATCACCTTTTACGGCGGCGTTGCCAGTTCAGTCACATGGCTTGCTGTGGCACCGTTGCTGGCCTATTTGGGATTTGCCCCAACCTGTTACATCATTGCGATCATGCTTGGCCTGACCGGATTGTGGGCGGCGGCCCTGTTTCGCAAATTTGGCGGCGGCGCCATCAGTAGCGGCAAGGTGCTGGCCCCTTTCAGATGGGCAGGGCTGACACGTCCGGAAAAGCTGGCCATCTTCATGCTTGGATCAGGTGGATTGTTCGAATATCTGGCCTTTTCCTCGGCAAGCATGCTGTGGATTACATGGTTTCAGCTGAAATTTGGCGATCCGGCGCTGGCCGTCATGCTGGCCGCCCTCTATGGCCCGTTTCAGGTGGTAGGCCGGATGATTGAGATGTTTGCCGGGCATCGCTTTGATGCGCGCATCACAGGTATGATCGCCTTCACTCTCGGGCCGGTCGCCATGTGGCTGGCACAAGGTGACAGCATCGCCACAGCGGTGCTTGCAATGATGCTCTTTGGCATGGGACACGGGGTTTTGACGGTGTCATACGGCTATGTGACGAACATGTATTTTCGCGCCGAAATCTATGGGCGGGCAAAGGGCTGGATCACAACACCACGCGCCCTCGGCATCGCCGTTGGCCCAACGATGGGCGGCCTTTTATTCGCCAAGGGGGCGGACGTCTTTTTCCCCACCATCATTGCTTTCATGCTGATAGCCGCGGTCACTTTTGCGGTGTTGTTTTTGGCCAAAACTCGGCCGGGCACCGTCTGACACCAGCGCCAGCTCAGATGTCCAATTCGGCAAACAGAACCGCCATTTGCGCACCATGCATATCGCGGTCAAAACGACTGCCCTGAACCTCTTTGCGAACAAAACTGAATTTGATTACCGCCAGATCCTCAATATCAAAACGCCTTGTTGTTTGGGGGTCCGCTTTCACGAGCGTGCATATCCGTCCGGTATCCAGACGCGACACCACATCGTCAAACCGCCCTGCATCACCACAAAAGATATCGACTGTAACCCAGAAAGGCCCGGCATTCTTCGCTCTGATCTTCTCGACAATGTCACCCAGCTTTGCCATATCCGACCTTATCAGTTTTCAGCTTAAACCCATCCATTGGATGATCCAGTTGCAGCACATGATTCATTGCAAATTCATAAAGAGCGCCCCGCTCTGAATGTGCTGGCGAATAGGGAAAGGCAAAGGTCGGCAGATCACCTTGCGAGTCCAGCGGATGATGCAAAAGAAACGGATTGATCAATCTTGCCAGATCGGTGGCTGTTTCCTGATCCGCTGCCGTGATGATCACCAGCACACCAATTTCGGTCGGCATGCCTTGGCGTGTTTCCAGCTCGCCAAGTGCCGAGTCAACACCAATCAAACGGAATTCCATCGTATAGTCATCCGTTGAAAGCCGCATGTTCCGGGCGATACGCTGATGAAGATACGCGGTGAGATCATCGACCCATTCTCTGACACGGGAGACATATTGCGCCTCACGAATGACAGCCAGCATGGTTGTCTGATACCCGGCAATGCGCGCCGCCTCGAGCTTCACATCATAGGTCTTCGCCGGCACCCATTGCGATCCGGTGACGCGGACCTGTCTGGCATCAAGCGCGTGATAGCGCGCCGCGGTTACATCAAGATGCCCACCCGGTTCATAGAGAATATATGGATCACTGTTCTCATAGAGCATATGCGCTGAAACGGAATGCGGGGTGCAGACGGCATCTTCGGCCATTGGTTCAACAATGAAGCCGTCCTCATCAAAGGTGATCATCACCACACCGCTGGACGGCTTGGTTGTACAAAAGGCCCCGCATTCACCAATCTTTGCCCCGTGCCAGACGGCGCCGGCATGTTCCCCACGCAACAATGGCAGAGCCGCTATCGTTGCCGTGTCGGTGGTTCGTCCGGCCAGAACAATGTCGGCACCGGTTGCCAGCGCTGCCTGAATATGCTCGGCGCCGGCAAGGGCCACGATATGATCACAGGCATGGATCGTTTCAGCGTCAATCACCGGCGCGGGCACCAACGGATTGACACGACCATCGGCGAGTGCTTTGGCGATGTCACTGGCAGGCATGTCGCTGTAAAGACGTGTGACCGTTATAGACTGGCCAAGTTCGGCGGCAAGTTCCAGGGTGATGTCAAACATCCAATCGACTGTTTCATGCGTACCGCATGTCCCGCAGGATCCGATCACCAGAGGCACTTGTGCCGCCTCGCGGGCAAGCATCAGTGATCGCCATTCATCGCGGCACACACTGCGCGCATATTTTGACGTACCTGTACCAAGATAGAATGGCCCACTGTCCGTGGAGCCCCCATCAATGCAGATGATATCGGGCGCGGCCGCAATGCCACGCGCAAGCGCCTGTTCATCAAAGCCAAGTCCCAGAACACCAGCCGGAACAAGAACCTTTGTCGGCATCAGGCTTTGTCCTGATGCGCTTTCGGCGCCTTGAGATGCGAGCGCAAAAACAGCGGTGCAATGAAACCGATGACGGCCGCAACCCACAACCCGATGGCGATTGGCGAATTGAACAAATAGGTCCAGTCACCGTCTGAGAGAACCATCGCACGCCGCAGGCTGACCTCCATGTGACCACCAAGAAGGATGCCAAGGATTACCGGAACCGCCGGAATTGATAATTTGCGCAAAACATAGCCAAGAACGCCAAAGCCAATCATCAACAACAAATCGAAATAGCTACCCGAGAGTGAATAGATGCCGACAAATGAGATCATTGTGACGCCGGGCAATAATATCGCTGCGGGCACCTGCAGGATTCGACTGAACAGTTTCACCAACGGCACATTCAAAATGAGCAGGACAAAATTGGCAATCAGCAATGACGCGATGAGGCCCCAAACCACTTCTGGACGCTCGGTGAACAACAGCGGGCCGGGCGTGATATTAAGTGTCATCAACAAAGCCAACAAAACCGCTGTGGTGCCTGACCCCGGCACACCAAGGGTAAGCATAGGCACCAATGCACCGCCCGCCGCGGCGTTATTACCAGCTTCCGGAGCGGCGATCCCGCGCGGGTCGCCCTTGCCAAAACCAGACTTGTCGCGCGCCGAAGATTTTTCCATCATATAGGCAAGAAAGCTGCCGAGCGAAGCCCCCGCACCGGGAAGCAAGCCGGCGATAAAGCCAATCAATGTCGCACGGAGCATGGTCAACCGTGTCGCCAGAATATCCTTGATCGGGATGCGGATTTTTTCCAACGTGACACCGATTGCCGAGTCACGTCCATGGCTTTCGATGAACACGAACACCTCTGCCACAGCAAAAAGCCCGACAATCGCGACAAGGAAATCAATGCCGTCAAACAGGTGTAAACTGCCACCGGTAAAGCGGGTCATGCCGGTCGAACTGTCGACACCAATCATCGCAATTCCAAGCCCAAGACAGACTGCAATCGCCGCCTTCGCCTGATTGGCTGAACCAATGCCGCCAAGCGTGCAAAAGGCCAGCAGATAAAGCGCAAAATACTCGGCAGGACCAAACATAAACGCAACCCGCGCAAGCACAGGTGCCAAAAGCATCAACCCAATCGTCGCCAACAAGGCGCCAACAAAGGATGCAACGCCAGACAGCACCAGCGCATCGCCTGCCCGGCCCTGTTTTGCCATCGGGTAGCCGTCCAGCGTTGTCATCATCGCCGGTTCGTCACCCGGGATATTCAACAGGATTGAGGATATTCTTCCGCCATACATGGCGCCGTAATAAACGCTTGTCATCAAGACCAGGGCTTGCGTTGCGTCAAGCCCAAAGGAAAAAGACAGCGGGATCAAAATCGCCACGCCGTTTGACGGACCAAGTCCCGGAAGCGCGCCAATCATTGTTCCAAGCACACATCCCGCAAGCGCAAGGGCAAGCGTTGTTGGGGTCAGCGCCACGGAAAAACCTAGAGCAAGATTTGCCAGAAGATCCATGCGCTATCCCATCAACCAACGAGGCAGGGGAAACAGGCTAAGCCCCAAACCATATTTGAAAATGATAAACAGGCCAAACGACAGACAAATGCCTGTCAGAGTTGCCGCCCTGAGGGTTGGCCTGATCTGATAGGAGATTGCGCCAGCCGCAATCGCGGTGGGAAGCAGAAAGCCCAACGGCTTTAGCCCATACGCATATAATACCAGCACCAGCACAGCAATCAGCAGTCGGCCAAAGGTTGCCAGAGACGGCCAATCCGGCTCTGCATCAGGGCGCAGGACCATGACACAGCCAGAGATGAAAGCCACGCTGGCAATCAACATTGGAAATGCCTTCGGGCCAAGCGGGTCCGCAAAAAACGGCATTTCAAGCTGACTAGCGCCCGCAAAAAATGCGAGCGCTAGCACAGATACGATAAGTCCGGTTATTCGGTCGGACATTACTTCATGACGCCGAGTTCTACGGACATCTCGCGCACTTCGCCGATAACGCCGTCAACATATGACTGGAAATCGCCACCGACTTTGTTGAAAGGTGCCAGACCGTTGGCCATCATCGCTTCCTTCCATTCAGCCGAAGCACCGACTTTACGCAGAGCCTCTGTCCATTTCTTGTAAGATGCTTCAGACGCACCTTTTGGAGTGTAGAGACCACGCCAGTTCACGGCGACCACGTCAATGCCCTGTTCTTTGGCTGTCGGGATGTCCTCAAAGCCGGGGATGCGCTCATCGGTGAATGACGCAAGGACGCGCACATCACCTGACTTGATAAAGCCCACAACACCCGAAATATCGCCTGTCATCGCCGCGGTGAAACCGCCGACAGTCTGCGTGATTGCGTCTGCGTCACCATCAACGCCGATATATTTGACCTTTTTGATGTCGGTGAAGCCTTTGCGCTTCAGCGCCATGAGAACCTTAAGATGGTCATATCCACCGGCAGCAGAACCACCCGCAAACGCGTGTTTTGACGGATCGGCAATCACTGCATCCAGCAGATCATTCAGGTTCTTGTATGGTGAGTCCTTGGCAACAACAATGACGCCGGGGTCTGCACCAATCGCACCCAGAAAACGCACTTGATCGGCAGTCATTCCGGAATAGGCGTTCTGCGCGAGACGTGTGGCTGTTGCTGTTGATGCTGCAACAATCAGATCATCATCCGAATTACGCTCATTCACAACGTGGGTGTAGGCAAGGCCGCCACCACCGCCGGCCATGTTGGTGACCTGAATCGGTGCGTCAACAGCGCCGATGTCGTGCATGATCTTGGTTATCGAGCGACAGGTAAAATCCCATCCACCACCCGGGTTTGCCGGGGCAATACATTCAGCCGCAACCGCCTGTCCAGCGAGACCAACGCTGAATACGGCGGCAAAGGCCATTTTTGACCAAATCTTCATTAGTCTTCTCCCAAAAAATATTACTTTATGCGTTACTACTATAAGCGGACTCCAGCCACGCACAAGAGCTATGATCCACTACATTGCCAGTGAGGCTTTTTCATCTACGCCTCATTAAAACGCTCTCAAATCGCCTATTTGTTACTCAAAATTAACGATTTCATAATATTAGATTTAACTAATAAACAGCCAATGCGCGTAATACGCCAAAGACGATCAGAGCCTGTGAACAGAAAAAACGCACTGTTCCCCTTAATCCCGATACAGCCATGAATCGAAATTCATCAATTTATTCTTCATTAGCAATTTATTAATAAGTGATCACGCACTCTCACCTCATCGACACATGTTGACTTTGAGGAGAGTTCAAAATGAATACTTACGGTAAATTTGGTATCGCCCTTGCCTTTGGCATGACACTTTCAGCCTGCAATGTAACAAGCACAGGGCCATTCACCAACAGCGCGAATAACAACGATCAATCTTTCACCAGTGATGCACAGAATTCGAGCAGCACCGGAGTGGCAATTTCGACATCAATTACAGCCAGCGGACGAGCAGGTGGCCAAGTTGGCGACAGTGAAGCTGCTTACGGCGCACTCGCAGCCGCTGGTAACAGCGCGACATCGGCTGGCACTAGCGCCTTGTCGTCTCCGGACAAGGAGGCTGCAACGCTGGACGCTGGATGCCGATAAAGAGGCGTCCGCGTTGGATCACGACAAGGAGTCCGCCAAACTGGATGACGACAAAGAGGCTGCAGAACTGGACGACGATAAAGAGGCCGCAGAACTGGATAAAGACAGGGAAGATGACGGGGCCTCATCTGACACCAATGACACCGGTGACACGGCAACCAACGACAGTGATGCCCCTTCTGGCGACAGCGCTGGTGAAACACCGTCTTCCGACAAGGAAACTGATGAAGCCACAGCCGACTCCGGCAATGAGGCGAGCACAGACACCGCCAAAAGCGACATTGCAGCATCCGATGCACGTGATGATCAATCCACCCTCGACAAAGATGGCTGATCTGTCGGCCTGACAACCTGAACCCGTCCGGCACCCCCTGCCGGGCGGGTTTTGCTGTCTACATCTGACAGAATCGTGACCAGGCCCGAACTATTAATTCCCGAATAATGTCGGCACTGCGAATGCAACTTGTAATCATCGATGGAGATTTGCCGATGAACCGCATATTTTCGAGACGCGCCGTTGTTCCCTCAATTCTTCTTGGCACGACAATGTTACTCACAGCCTGTTTGGAGCCGGGTCCAATCCGCGGCACGATCCACAGTAGCAGTTGGAAACTGCGCCTTGGCATGACGCCGGCCGAAGTTGAGGACATCATCGGCCCCGCACAATTTGTAAGGGTGAGCCCGAAAAACGCACTTATTGTGTGCCGTTCATATATCGATGAAGAGGAAATCGGCGCGAAATTTGTGCATGTCAAATTTGAAAATGACGCGGTGGTGGGCGCATCAGACGGCCACAAAAAACTGTGCAATCTGACCAATAAAGCCGATTAGGCCAGCCACCGAGATAATCCGGCTGGCAAACTGACTAACGTCAACTTATAACGCCGGTCTCCAGCACATTGTGCACCGCGCCACAACGGGGACCGGCGATGCCCACGGACATGACCAAATATGCTTGCTCTTGGAAATTTTCCTGAGGATGAAATGGTGGGCGTGACAGGGATTGAACCTGTGACCCCTACGATGTCAACGTAGTGCTCTCCCGCTGAGCTACACGCCCCATTTCCTGCGGACCAGACCGGCCAGCAACAGAGCGCTATATCTGCACCAACATCCCTTCTTGTGCAAGAGTTTTCTTGGCACCCGCTCCCAGACCAGGGACATTTTTCGGCCCACCTGTGCCGCCAATGCAATCTCGGCAGAACCGTGGAATAAAATCCCTGCAAAAGCTGATACCAATTACCGCAGTCTTTGCTTGTTAATTGTGGCGATTAAAATTTCCGTGTTAGGGTTTCATACATGATGGATCATGTGGACAAGACCAGTGCGCTAAACAAAGCCACAGAGCCCGCACCACCGGGCGCTGATGGCTCGCTTACGACGGCGGTCATCAAAGCTGATATTCTGAACAGCGAGTCCTACAACCCATTATTACTGTTGCAGGACCAGACAGCTTCACCGGCGGCGATCATCGTATCCTGCCCCCATGCCGGGCGCGACTATCCTGCCAGCATGACCGACAAAGCCGCCCTTGACGTTGCCGAAATGCGCGGCCTTGAAGATTTCGGCGTTGATCACCTTTTGGGGAATCTTCCAGCGACCGGTATTACCTGTGTTATCAACCGCATAGCCCGCGCCTATATCGATGTTAACCGCGCTGCCGGTGCGTTGGACAGTGCCATGTTCGACACCCCGATTGACGCTGACAAACCCTCGCGGCAGGTGACCGCAGGCTATGGCCTGATCCCACGTTTGTCAGCAAAGCGTGATCCTTTATACAACACCTCCCTGCCGGCCGAAGAAGTCGATAGACGGCTTGGGCTCGTTTATCGCCCCTATCACGATATGTTGGCCTCGCAGATCGCCTCCCGCGAACAAGGATCATGGCCAGTGCCTGCTTGTCGATGTGCATTCGATGCCGCCACGGGACCGGACCAACCGCCTGCTTGCCGACATCATTCTTGGTGATTGTCTCGACACAACGCTTGATCGGGATAAGGCACAATCAATCACCGAATTTTTCAAAAATGAGGGCTTGCGCGTCGTCTGGAATGATCCTTATGCCGGCGGCTACATCACGCGCGCCCATGGCAAAGCCGGAACACCGAAACAGTCAGTCCAGATTGAGATTAACCGGTCGCTTTATATGCGAGATAAAGCGATGTCGGCCGGCACCCCAAAGCTT
This sequence comes from Alphaproteobacteria bacterium, assembly GCA_038147495.1. Taxonomy (GTDB): domain Bacteria; phylum Pseudomonadota; class Alphaproteobacteria; order Puniceispirillales; family Puniceispirillaceae; genus MED-G116. Next base: position 81,329 of record JAYQTT010000011.1, read on the forward strand.
GACATCAGCAAAGCGCACCAGCTCACCCAAATGATGGGGCGGCTCGGGGCCTATCTTGTGGAAATGCAGACAGACGCCGCCTGAGCTATCGGCCAGATTTGGCGTAGGGATTGTCACTGCCGCGCATGATCATCCTGATCGGAATGCCAAACAGACCAAAGTCCTGTCGCAGTCCGCTTGTCAGATAGCGCAGGTAACTCTCTGGCAAATCCCCGGGCTTGCTTCCGAACAGTGCGAATGTTGGCGGCCGTGTCTTGATCTGTGTCATATAGCGAATACGCAAACGACGCCCGTCAACAAGAGGCGGCGGATGCGCCTCCAGCATATGTTCAAGCCATCTATTCAAACGGCCGGTAGAAATTCTGGTGTTCCAAAGGCCGTACATTTCATCCGCAGCCTCCAGAAGCTTGCCAAGGCCGCGCTTGTGCAGCCCTGACATCTGGACAACAGGCACCCCACGCAATTGCGCCAATGACGTCTGAAGACGATCTGAAATGCGCGCGCTTGCCGCCTGTTTATTGTCAACGGCATCCCACTTGTTTGCACCAATGACCAGTGCCCGCCCTTCATCTGCAATCAGGCGGGCAATCGCCAGATCCTGTTTATGCAACTCGGCCGTGGCATCAATCAGCAAAACGCAAAGATGCGCATATTGGATCGCGCGCAACGCGTCATCCACCATCATTTTCTCGACCTTGTCGGCAATTCGGGCGCGGCGGCGCATGCCAGCTGTGTCAACAAGACGATACGGTTGGTCACGCCATGTAAACGGCACCTCAATGGCATCACGGGTAATACCCGCCTCGGGCCCTGTCAAAAGGCGGTCCTCGCCAATCAGACTGTTGATCAGCGTTGATTTGCCCATATTCGGACGGCCAACAACGGCAATGCGCATTGGCTCGCGAACACTGTCATCCTGCCAGATATCGATCGGGTTACCGTCACCATCGAACCGCTCTTCCTCTGCATCGTCAGAGACCGCGTTGTCCGGAGACGAAAACAGCAGATTATCTTCGCCGGTCAACACCCTTTCAAGCCCAAGATCGGTTGCCGCGGCGAGCATTGCATCATGAAGATCGACAAGCCCCTCGCCATGCGCCGCCGATATCGGCACCGGTTCACCAAGCCCAAGCCCCCACGCCTCGGCCAAGCCAGCAGCACCGGCTTTACCCTCGCATTTGTTGGCAAGCAGCACGACTTTTGCGCCCGACTTTCTGATTTCGCCGGCAAAGAAATTGTCGATCGGGGTAACGCCAGCACGGGCATCAACGACCAACAGCGTGATATCGGCTTCATTGATCGCCATCTCTGTCTGCCGCCGCATACGGTCTTCAAGCGTGCCGGGCGCGGATTCCTCAAGACCGGCGGTATCAATCACCCGGAATTGCAGTCCAGCGAGGTGTCCGTCACCTTCACGGCGGTCACGCGTCACACCCGGTTGATCGTCAACAATCGCGTGCTGGCGCCCGATCAGCCTGTTGAACAGGGTCGATTTGCCGACATTGGGTCGTCCGACAATGGCAAAGGTTACGGTCATGTCAAAAATTCAATCCAAAGCTGGTTACCTTAATGGTCACCAGCGCCTCACGGGCCATTATCCCATCGATATCACAAGCAATACCGGCAGGTTCAGGTTTATATGCTACTCATAGGCATTTAACGTGCCACCGTTGCCCATCACGAAGAGACGACCAGCCGCAACCTGCGGCGCCGTCAAAACTGTCATGCCAAGCGACTTTTTCTCGATCTCCACACCGGTGTCCGGGTTAAAGACATGCAACTGGCCCGACTTGCTTATCACCATGACTTTGCCACCGGCAACAATCGGCCCGACATAGCGCGGCGGGTCCTCGGCAACAACCACATCAGCAGGCACCGCGCCGGGCAATTCCGCCACCCACCGCACGGCACCATCCAAGCGCCGCAATGCATACAGGCGGCCATCAAGACCAACAACAAAGAGCGTTTCACCGGCAAGCCACGGCATCTCAATGCCACCAACAGGCTGATCCCAGACCAACAGGCCGGACCGTGCATTGAACGCGGCAATGCGTCCTGACTGGCTGATCACGAAAAGCATACCACCGTCATGCACCGGATGCGCGCGAACATCGCCAATCCCCTCAATCGGTGTGCGCGGGTTGAACACGGCAACCGAGTCGGTCCACAGCAATTCACCATCAACTGCCGAAAAATAGCTGACTTCCCCATGTGCACCAACGAGAACAAGCTCGCCATTGGCAAATGCCGGGGCGGGCGATCCAAACATTACGGTATCGCTTGCAAGGCCTACACGATCCCAGACGATCTCGCTGTTGTCCAGACGGAACACGATCAGATTGCTGTCGAGATCAGTCACAACAACGCCGCTATCTTCCATCAGAGTCGGCCCGCCGCGAAGCGGCAAGTCCATCCGTACAGTCCATTTTACATCACCGGTGACCGCATCCAGCAGCGACAGGTTACGCCCGCCGGCATGAACCACAACCCCCGCCGCAGATGCAGCAATGCCACCACCAACGCCCGGGAGCGGATCGTCGTCAATGTCTTCAATTCTCACCGACCAATTTTCCGCACCTGTGGCAACGTCAAACGCCTTCACGAAACCGTTTGGCGCAACGGTAAACACCTGACCCTCAAAAATCACCGGTGGTGCCAGTTCGACAATTTCACTGCCCTGACCACCAATCTTTGCCGACCAGACGCGTTTCAACGCACCTTCAAATTGCAAATGCCCACCAGCATGACCTGCATTGAGCCCAACTGATGACGCATTCTTCATGTTCACCAGCGGTGGCAGTCCCGCGCCCTCGGCAAATGCGTCAGGGTCGCTGGTTACGAGTGAGCGCTCTGGCAAGACCGAGATCCGTTCACCCTTCAGGATCAACTCATCCTCAGCGCAGCCCGCCAACAGCATCATCGCGCATCCCATTACAGCAGCCAACAGAGCAGACCAGCCATGCTGTCCCACGCCGCGTTGCGATGGTTCTGTCCTGGTGAATGTGAATGTCATTCCTGTATGAGTCCTGATCTGGCTATTTCCGGGATTTAACTATGGGTCAACAGCAACTTTACGACTTCAGAATAATCAATAACTGGTTGGCGCGCTGGCGCAGCTCGGGTGAGATTTCCGGCAATGTCAGCAACGATTCAATCTTCGACATGGCGGCGGCACGATCGCCAGTTTTTAGATCGAGCGCGGCACTCAACTCCATGGCCAAGCCCTGCCACGGACCAGCAGCAGATACCAGCGGCCCCAAACGACTTTGCAATTCTTTGGTATCGGCTTCTGCCGGTGCACTCATGACCGACAACAATAATGCTGCTTGTTGGTAAAGCGGCGCAATGGATTTGTCATTTGAAAGCGCAAGATAGCCAGTTTCAGCATCCGCCAAATCACCGGCCGCCGCTTTCTCGCCAGCGATCCGGAACTGTGCAAGCATCGCATAACCGTCTGTCAACTCCGGCAGCGTGGCGTCAAGCGCGGCAACAACACTCTCGCTGGCAAGCGCAGCCTGATAGGCATTTGCAGCTGATTCAGCGCGGCTTTGCGTCCACGTCTTATAGCCCTGTAACGAGCCCACGGCCAGAACCACTGCCGCCGCCGCCGCAATGACGAACTTTCCATAGCGCGCCCATAACTCTTGGGCACGGTCGCGCTTCAGATCTTCATCAATTTCATCAAAAATATCAGCCATGGCACTTCTTTTTTCGATCGGTAAGACATTGTCTGGCAGAGACCTACAACAAATGTATTATTGACGCCAGCGCAAAGCTGCCCCACCATATACAAATAGTCAGCGTTCAGCCAACTGAAAAAGCGGGTAACACAGCGACGTGCTCAGGGTAAGCAGCCAGAAGAAACATCGACAACAGCTTTATTTCTCGCGCCCCGAGCTTAGCGCCATCCTGTCGGCCTACAGTGCGCGCGTTGCCGCCGGTGAATGGCGTGACTATGCCCTTGATCACCAGCATGGAATGGCGATGTTTTCTATCTTTCGCCACACCCACGAAACACCCCTGTTTGTGATTGAAAAACGCCAGCGCCATCCAAAGGAAAAGGCACAATTCCTGTTGCGTGACCGGGCCCGCGTCCTGTGCAAGTCCAGTGCTGTGTCCGATATCATAAATCACTTTGCCAAACTGCCGCGTCTGGTCAGCGGCTGATTGCTGGCAAATATCAGCGTTACATACCCCCCTCACATATAACCATGGCAGGAAATGTAAATCCTGACCGCGATAGCCATTGCCTAATATATCGCCTTTCGCTAAATTAGAACAAATAGTGAACAAACTGTTTTTCTGGTGATGATTATGGGTGGCTTCAAAGACAAGGCAATTGCACAAAGCGAGCCCGCAGACCCGGCAACACTTGCCGATCTTGCAAATGACAATCTATCTGTTTTCTGCTGGTGTAACCGCTGTGGCCATAATGCAAAGCTTGACACCGCACCGTTGATTGATTGTCTTGGCCCCCTGTTTCCGGTCCCTGAGCTGGGCAGCCGAATGCGGTGTTCTGCGTGTGATGCACGTGACATCGCAACGCGTCCTGCATGGCCAAGTCATGGGGTTGGTGCCATTGCACGACATGGCTGACGATCGGCAGAATTGACATATAAAATACAGGCACAAGGCCATGGACAGGTGCGGTTGGATGCGTTAGGTCTGTTGTAAACAACCAGTGAACTTCAGCCCTGCCCTGCCGCGAAAGAAATCTTTTTGCGCGTGGTGACTGTGAAAAGAGAGACGCAATGAACGCAAGCGACGCCGCCAAAATACAGCGATATTTGAGACAGCGTTTCGGCAATCATAAATTGACCATCGCCAGACGCGAGACCAAGGAAGATTCAGCCGAATTGATGCTTGAAGATGAGTTCATTGGCGTCATCTTCCGCGATGATGAAGATGGCGAGACCTGCTACCATGTTCAGATCTCGATCCTTCAAGAAGATCTCGACGAGGCCTGACACAAGGGCAAGCGCGCACAACGGCATCGGATATGCCGGACGCACTTTGCTGGCTATAGATATCCGCCAGCGCGAAGCATCGATACCGCCAGAACAAACATGATTAATGCGATGACGGCGTCCAGAACACGCCAGGCATTTGCGCGCGCCATCAATGGCGCAAGCAACCGCGCACCATAGGCAAGCCCGAAGAAGAAAACGAAACTGGCGCTTGCCGCACCAAGGCCAAAAGAGATTTTCTCAACACCGGAAAATTGTAATGACACCGTGCCAATCAGAACCACAGTGTCGAGATAGACATGCGGGTTGCCGAATGTCAGCAGCGCCGCCATCGTCAGCGTTGCCCCCAAGCCGTTCCGGATGTGGGCATCACCGCTGATACCGCCACTTCCCCTGATCGCATCACGCAGCCTAAGCCCGCCATAAAACCCGAGCCACAAGCTGGCCAGGCCGAACAGCAGGCCGGAATGACGCGCCGCAAACCCGGCGACAAGCACCGAGACACCGCCAACGCCGATGGCAATCAACACTGCATCAGAAACCGCGCAAAACAGCGCCACCGCAAAGACATGGCTTCGCATCAAGCCTTGTCGCATGACAAAGGCGTTCTGCGCGCCAATGGCAACGATCAAGGATAAGCCGATGGCAAAGCCGGTTGCATAGGCATAAAGCATCACTGGAAACATGGAGGCTGGCTCGATCATCTTATATATTATTGTCACCCCAATGCCATTTGCACATGCCGACAAGACCGGCATGGCGCGACCTTTTCTGGCACTCTGGATTTGCGCGCGACACTCGCTGCAACATCATTTTCATGATTATCTTGAGGAAGCCAACAGCTTTAACCCGAACCCGATAAACAGAATGCCGGTAAATTTTTCCAGATATGCGGTCACCCGATGGCTCATGACACTTTGCTGCGTGCGCTTGATTGAATGGATGACAATCCAAAACCAAACCAACGACAGCAGGATGTGTATGCCAACCAGAAAAAGCGAATAGAGCGTCACCTGCGCGGTCTCTGGCACAAATTGCGGTAATAGCGAGAGATAAAATAAGCCGACCTTGGGGTTCAGCATATTCGCCAGAAACCCCCTTTTTATATAGTGCGATGACGATTCCGATTTTATGTGCCCGTTCGGTGCGGCATTGGCGCTGCCCCGCAAAGCCGCAATCCCGATCCAGACAAGATAACCGGCGCCAATGGTTTTCAGGGCGTAATACAGAACTTCACTGGACGTGATCACCGCACCCAGACCCAGCGCGACCAACACCCCCCAGACAGCACAGCCAAGAACAATGCCAACGGCCGCCCGATAGGCATTTGTGGTTTTACCACCAAGAGTCGATTGAATGATCAGCGCCGTATCAACGCCAGGCGTTATCGTCAGCAAAATCACGGCAACCATATAGCTCGCCAGCAATAGCAAATCAAAATTCATGCACGCGCTCCCTCAGCGCCCATCACTCCCACTCAATCGTGCCGGGGGTTTGGACGTCACGTCATAGGTCACGCGGTTGACGCCCTTCACCTCGTTCACGATCCGCGTTGCCGTGCGGGACAGGAATTCATGCGTAAAGGGATAGCTGTCGGCGGTCATGCCGTCGCTCGATGTCACAGCGCGCAAGGCACAAACATATTCATAAGATCGCGCATCGCCCATCACGCCAACGGTACGCACCGGCAACAGCACGGCAAAGGCCTGCCATATCTCATCATACAGGCCGGCCTTGCGGATCTCATCGAGGTAGACGGCATCAGCCTCGCGCAGAATGTCGAGGCGTTCTGGCGTAATCACCCCCGGCACCCGAATGGCCAGGCCCGGCCCCGGGAACGGATGGCGTGAGACAAGCACCTCTGGAAGGCCAAGTTCGCGACCAAGCGCCCGCACCTCGTCCTTGAACAATTCGCGCAACGGCTCCACCAGCTCCAGCGCCATATCCTCTGGCAAACCGCCGACATTATGGTGCGACTTGATCGTCACCGCATCGCCGCCAGCCGCAGAGATGCTCTCAATCACATCCGGATAGAGCGTGCCTTGGGCAAGGAATCTGGCACCATCAATCTTCGCCGCCTCGGCATCAAACACCTCAATGAAGCTGCTGCCAATGATCTTGCGCTTTTGTTCCGGGTCATCGACACCGGCAAGGCGGCCCAAAAACAGCTCAGATGCGTCTTTATGCACAAGCGGGATGTTGTAATGATCGCCAAACAGCCCGCACCACCTCATCGGCTTCACCGGCACGCAAAAGCCCGTGATCAACAAATACGCATGTCAACTGATCGCCGATCGCCTCATGGATCAACACCGCGGCAACTGAACTATCGACACCACCAGACTGCCCACAAATTACCTTTCCATCACCCACCTGTTGGCGGATTGCGGCGATGGCGCGGTGCCGATAGCCCGCCATTGACCAGCTTCCCGAACATCCGCAGATATCAAGCGCAAAGCCGAAAAAGAAGCTTGTCACCACCTTCAGTGTGAACAACTTCCGGATGGAATTGCACACCATAGAAATTGCGGCTTTCATCGGCAATTACAGCAAATGGCGCCCCTGCAGACCGGGCAACCACCTGAAATCCATCGGGCAAGGCCGCCACATGGTCACCATGGCTCATCCAGACGATATGCGTCTTGGTGTCATCCCACACCCCGTCAAACAGACGGCATGGAGCCGTAATTTCCAGCTCCGCCCGGCCAAATTCACGGCTGCTGCCCGGCTCAACCCGTCCACCAAGTTGTTGGCAGATCGTCTGCTGACCATAGCAAATGCCAAGGATCAGGATGCCAAGATCAAAAATCCCTGTGGCGCCCGCGGTGTCGGCCATCGCCACTGACGCCGGACCTCCCGACAGGATAATGCCTCGCGGTTTCACCGCCTCTATCTTTTTCCGGCGCCGTCGTGCAGGGGCAGTATTTCGGTATAGACCCCATTTCACGGAGGCGGCGCGCAATCAACTGTGTGACCTGCGAGCCGAAATCAATAATCAAAACCGAGTCATTCATGATCTACCATCCTGCGCTCTGGCGGCCAGCGCAAACGCGCCTGCAAGACCGCCATAAAAATCCATCCGTGCCATGCGTCCCGGCAACAACCGTAACATCCCATCATTTAATGGTGGGCATTCACCACCCCCAAGCGGTGTGATGCAGTCCTGCCATATGCCGTTGATATCAGCCAGCTCAATTCAGGTGCATCGGCCAATATCCGTTCAATCTGCGCCTCGCCCTCGCTGGCGAGAACCGAACAGGTGATATAGACAATCCGCCCGCCCGGGGCTTTACAGCCACCACGTCCTTTTGAGCAATTCTGCCTGCAGG
>JAYQTT010000012.1:0-113430 GCA_038147495.1 Alphaproteobacteria bacterium
TTGGCAGATGCCGTGCCGAACAAGTTGGCGTAAAGGCACCGGGAAGCGCGAATAATGCAGTACGCCCTTCGCCAAAATAGCTGTCACTTGAATGCTCATCGATACCGTCTTCGGTCTTGATCTGGAAAGTCACCGATGGGATGCTCTGGCCTGCTTCAATTGTCATGGTATGGTCTCTCTCTGGATGATCGGATGGTGCGACAGGCACATCCGTTAAAATGTTAGGAACGCCCCACTTTCAGCCCTTCATTTGGGTGTATTTTGCGCCGATTCAAGAGCATCAAGAACCAACCGCCCTGTCAGCAATTCGGGCAAAACCAACCCATCAGGAACAGCCGGCCCATAAACCGCATCAAACGGAATGCCAAATCTGTCAAAAGATGCCAGATAATCTGCAATTGACGAGTCTGGACGTGTCCAGTCAGCCTGCATTGCCACCAAATCGCCCTGTGCCTGCATTTTGCGCAATTGTGCCACTCACCGGCATTCGCTCAAGCACCAGCGTCTTGTTTGCTTTACAGGTGATGCACCAGTCAGCCGTCACATCAACAAAGACAATTTTCCCTGAAGCAACAAGGCCGGGCACTTTGCCAGATCAAATTTTTGCCACGCAATCTGTCCAGTGTCATTCGTTGTCATCTGGTCCGTTTGGCGAAAGGATGGCCCAAGCAATGTCATCATGATGCTGCCAAGCCACCACCATGGCCAGAAGCAATATCGCAAGGGCACCGCTTCATCCATCCCATCCATGGCCCGGGTCGTGGCAGGATGCGTACCATCTCGGAAACGCCGCAACTACCAGCCATGGCAAGGAGGGCAAGGCCAAAGCCCATGGACAGGAACACGGCAAACAACATGACCACATCACCCGGTCAAGGCAGCCGTTACTGCCGTGCCGACAAAGGGTGCCGAACAGGGTGTTGCCAGAATGGTTGCCAGCATTCTGACAGGAAATTTCCGGCCATGCCGTTGCCAGCGGTCGGTCCGGACGGTCTGGCAAGACGTGCCGCAAAGGCCGGAACCGGGATCGTCAGCATATCTACAAGGCTCAAGGCAAATACCCAAGCAAGACCATCATCACGCCGAAAGGCCGGGCTTTGAAATTGTATTCCCCAGCCAACCTGCCCACCGGCATAGCGGACAAGCAAAAGCGCGAGGGCCAATAGAATGAAACTGGTCACAATGCCTGCCGCACCAGCCAGAAAGCCACGTCTCAGCACCTGCCGATCCTGTCCCTGAAGGCCTAGAACTGAAGACAGTTTTAGCGCCAGAACCGGCAACACACATGGCATCAGGTTAAGGATCAGGCCACCAAGCATGGCAATGGCGATTGTCAGAAGAACGCCGCGCCACCACCCCCGATCCAGCGACGTATCTGCAACCAAAGGCGCAATATTGACGGCAAATTCAGCCGCCTCATCACCGGCGACAACAGTCAGCGTCGCTGGTCCTCCGGCAAATGTCACGCCCTTTGCCGTTGCGGTTTCAATGCGATATCCACCCGCCACCGCAACCGGCGCCTTAAAGGCCACCCCATCAAACCCCTCGACAAATATATCATCGACAGCGGGCGCGCCATCGGCCAGCCGGATGAACAGCGTCCCATGATCCAGCCCAACCGACTCGACAGCCAGATTTGGCCCACTGGCGGCACGTCCACCTACCCCCGCCTTGCGTGGAATTTGTGCGGCGTATCTGGCGATTTCACGCGCATGAGGAGAGCTTGTCGCCGGTCATCCGGCAACAACAGTGATAATGCCCCCTCTACCGGCACACAAATATCAGCGCAAACAAGCGCCTCCATTCGCGCGGAAATCTGTACCAGCCCACCGACAGCATGACCCTGCACATCCAACGGCAGAATCACATGATCCTGATATCCGAAATTATCAAAACCAAACACATTGAACCGTTTTGGCAACGGCCATCTCAGGGTCGCTTCAAGGTTTGGGGTCGGACTGTCAGAAAAGTCGAGGCTCGGTGGAAGTCCGGCTTCACCGGGTGTGCGCCAATAAATCTTCCATCCCGGCGCCACTCTGAACTCAAGACCAAGCGGCAGCGTCTCCAGACTTCCGGTTGCCTCAACCGCCGAGACGAGCCGTGCTTCGGCAATTGCCGGATCACCCTGCCATTCGCTCTGACTGGCGAGTGCGGCGGTGCCAGAAAGTCCCGCAACAAACACGCCCAGCGAGACCACAACAGAAAGGAAATGAGACGCGCGCACGCGCCACAACGCGGCAAACAGCCTAATTGCACAAGGCAGAAATTCAGATTTAGCCATCTTCATAATGGACATTTCCAATTGATGCCGCAAAAAAGCCCGGACCAAAGCGTTGTCTTTTCGGGCTTTACCGTTGACCGGATTACTGTCTAGGCTATGACATGGCCAAGGACAAGGAAATAGGCACCTCGCCTCAAACAGACTATTCCATCGAATGTGATGTGATTGGCACGGCCATATCATTGCAGGGACAGCTGCTTGTTGCCAGCCCACATATGGACGACACGCGATTTGCCAAATCCGTGATCATGATGTGCCAGCACGATACACAGTCGGCCATGGGCCTTGTGATCAACAAACAAGCCAGCAATCTGAAGCTTGGCGACATATATGAAAAACTTGAAATCGGCACACCGCGCTTTGCCGCGACCAATCCGGTTCACATCGGCGGTCCAGTTGAGAGCAACCGGGGATTCGTCCTTCATTCACAGGACCATATGTTGCCCGAAAGCATGTCCATCACACATGAAATCGGCCTGACATCGAGCGTGGATATATTGCGCGACATCACCAATGGAACCGGCCCCTGTCATTCGATTGTCTCGCTTGGTTGTGCCGGCTGGAGTGCAGGGCAGCTTGATCGTGAGATGAGTGAAAATGTGTGGTTGAACCTTCCGGCCTCGGCCGATCTGGTTTTTACCTATGACCGCGAGACCCTGTGGCAAAAGGCGTTCGACCTTATCGGTATTGACCCCGCCTATTTTGCAGGCACAGCCGGAAACGCATAGTCCTGGAGATTATCCGCCATCCATTCAGGCGGCGAGTGCCGCCGCTAAAGCATCATTCGACATGATCTTGGTTGATGGCCCGACAGCGGCAAGCGCTGGCGCACCGGACGTGATCAAACGCTGGACAACCCGGCTGATCTTGGCCGCGTCCACATCGTCAATCGCCGCCAGCATCACCTGATCATCAACCGGCTTGCCAAACAGCATAATCTGCCGGGCCAGCGCGTCACCACATCCTGAAACCGATTCGCGGGACATGAGAAGCGAAGCGCGCAATTGTGCCTTTGCACGGTCAACCTCGTCATTTGTTACCTTGCTTGCCACATTGCTGATCTCGGCGCAGACGACAGAAAGCATTTCATCAACCTTATCCGCTGATGTGCCCGCATAAACGGCAAAATGACCACTGTCAGACAGCATGCTGGCAAAAGAAAAGATCGAATAGCAAAGACCTCTTTTTTCTCTTACCTGCTGGAACAGGCGTGATGACATGCCCCCGCCAAGCAACGTAGAAAACGCCATCACGGCAAATCTGTCATCATCATTCGCGCCAATGCCGGGCAAGCCCATGACAACATGCGTCTGCTCAAGGTCGCGCTTGACCAATTCACGCCCGGCTGACCAGCTGGGCACTTCACGATGCGTGTCAGTGGCGTTTGCAAGACCGCCTAGACGTTCCTCAACACGGCGCACAAGATCATCATGCTCTATAGCGCCAGCCGCGCAGACAAGCATCTGGCCCGCGCCATAATGGCGCGTCATAAACCCGCCAAGATCTCGACGGTCAAAACCGGAAACAGACTCAATCGTGCCAAGAATGGGCCTGCCAAGCGTGTGTTGCTGATGTGCAGATTTTGAAAAGAGGTCAAAAACCAGATCATCCGGCGTATCGAGGGATTGTCCAATCTCCTGAATGATCACCCCGCGCTCGCGCTCAATCTCTATTTCCGGCAATGTCGACTCAGTCAGAATGTCGGCCAGAATATCAACCGCAAGCGGCAGATGCTCGGGCAAAAGCCGCAGATAATAGGCCGTTTCCTCGCGGCTGGTATGCGCGTTCATATAGCCGCCCACATCCTCGACCTCGGTGGCAATCGCCTGGGCGTCACGCCGCGTTGTCCCCTTGAACGCCATATGTTCAAGCATGTGGGCAATGCCCTGTTCCTGCGGGCGCTCATCACGGGCACCGGCATTTACCCAGATGCCAATCGACACAGACGTAGCATGCGGCATATGCCGTGTGGCAACCCGCAAACCGTTGGACAGAGTGGTAAGCGTTCCCGCCTTCATGATGCTCGCTTCTTTTCCATGATAAGCTGTTTGACCGCTGCCGGGCTTGCCTCAATTTTGTGGCTTCGCTCTGGCCGGTCCATCAAATCAGCCATATGGGCTGGCAGGGGAGGTATTGAGCCTGTTGCTTTGGCAACAGCGTCCTGAAACTTTGCCGGATGAGCACAGGCCAGCGCCACCACCGGCGTGCCTGCTGCCACCGTGCCATCAGCGATTGCTCGCCGCGCCGCGGACACGCCGACCGCACTATGCGGATCAAGAATCATGCCGTTATCTCTGGCCGTATTTGCAATTTCCTCAATCGTTCCCGCGTCATCCAGTCGATACGCCGCAAAAATCGCGCGTGCCTTTGCCATCACCGGATCGGGTAACGAGAAATTGCCGGTCTCGGCGAATTCGGCCATAACCGCCGCGGTCCGCGCTCCATCACGATCGAGCAATTCAAAAAGCAGACGCTCAAAATTGCTCGAGACCTGAATATCCATTGACGGGCTGAGCGATGGGTTTACCGTTTCGCGGCGCATGGCGCCCTGTTCAAAAAAGCGCGTCAGAATATCATTCTGATTGGATGCCACCAACAGCCGCTCAATCGGCAGGCCCATCTGCATCGCAACATAGCCGGCAAAAACATTGCCAAAATTTCCGGTTGGCACGGAAAACGCCACCTTTTTATCAGGTGCGCCAAGCGCCAGAGCCGCCGAGAAATAATAGACGATCTGAGGCATCAAACGCGCCCAATTGATCGAATTGACCGCCGAGAGGTTAACCTCATCGCGGAAATCATGTTCATTGAACAACGATTTGACGATGGCCTGACAATCATCAAAGTCACCCTTCACGGCCACGGCATGCGCACCATCGGCAATGACCGATGTCATCTGCCGCTGTTGCACTGGTGACACCCTGCCATCGGAAACAGGATGAAAATATCAATCGCACCACGTCCCTTGAAGGCTTCCAACGCGGCTGATCCGGTGTCGCCGCTGGTTGCGCCCAAAATCACCGCTTGCCGAGAGGAACGCTTCAAGGCCCGGTCAAATGCCCGGGACAAAAACTGCATGGCATAGTCCTTGAACGCGATGGTTGGACCGTGAAACAACTCCAGCACATGAATGTCACCTTCAAGATGTTTCAACGGGGCGATCGCAGGATCATCAAAATCTGCATAGGCATCTGCCGCCATGCCGGCCAATTCGTCGGCATCGATCTCGCCATCGGTAAAGCGGGACATGATCTGACCAGCCAACGCGCTGTAAGACAGCGTGGAAAGCGATCTTATTTCATCCGCATCAAAGCGGGGATAATGTGTTGGCAAATACAAGCCGCCATCACGGGCAAGCCCGGAAAGCAGGGCATCTTCATAGCCAAGGGGGCCATCGGCGCCGCGCGTGCTGATATATTTCATCTCCCTGTCACTCCCCTTTTTCAGGCTTGCTACGGCCAAGCCTGCCGGCTTGATGATGGAACGCCAGATAAACGCCAAGCAGTGCCAGCGCGATTCCATACCATGTTATCGCATAGCTGAGATGTGAATTGCGTAAATTCAGCTTTGTGCGAGCGGCAATCGGCAGGCTCACCACATCAGATGTACGGATAGCCGCGGCGTAATAATCGGTCACAGCCCGGTCACCAAGGCCCAGATGCGCCACAATCTGTTCCGGAACAAGGGTAAACCAGAACCCACCAGCGGGATCATTTTCCGGTACGAAATAGCCTTTCTTTCCGGGAAGCCGCAAAATCGCTTCTACTGTGGTCTGCCCCTCAACAAGCGAGAACGCACGTTTGCTCGGATCCCTGTAGGATTCGGACACCCAGCCTCTATTCACCAGCACCGTTCGCCCGTCCTCAAGGATAAATGGCGTTACGATATGAAAACCGGCATTGCCTTCATAGGTTCGCCCGGTCATGAAAATTTCACGGGCGTGATCAAAGCTGCCAACGAGGGCCAGACGGCGAAACTCCATTTCAGGCGACATCGCATCGGCAAGCGGCAATGCAATGGGCGGTGCTGATGCGCGTTCTTCAAAGCTGGCAATCAGATTGTTTTTCCACTCAAGACGTTGCATCTGCCAAGTGCCAAGACCAAGCAGGACAATAAATGCCGGAAGAGCAAAGAATGTGGGCCAGAAAAGGGGTCGAAATTGCATTATATGTCGTCCGGGGATGTTGCGGCGGATATCGGGTCTTTGATCAATTGCCGGCAACCATCTTTCAAGCGTTAACCGTCATTGGTTATCTATCAAAAGGGGAGCGCCTTTATCAAGCGCTCCCCCTTCTTGTTTCTTTTAAATAAGGTTCAGGCTGCGTGGATCAACCGCCCCACCAGTAAACAGCGGCAAACAGGAACAACCAGACAACGTCAACGAAGTGCCAGTACCAAGCTGCGGCCTCAAAGCCGAAATGCTGTTCTGCGGTAAAGTGACCGGCGCGGCCTCTCAACCAGCAAACAGCCAGAAACAACGTACCAACAATCACATGGAAACCATGGAAGCCAGTCGCCATGTAAAAGACTGACGGATACACACCATCGGTGAAACCAAACGGTGCGTGGCTATATTCAAGTGCCTGCAATCCGGTGAACAGGGCGCCCAGAATGATGGTGATGCCGAGGCCAGTCATGAAATCCTTGCGATTGCCATGCTGCAACGCATGGTGCGCCCAGGTGACTGTGCAACCAGACAGCAGCAATACAAGCGTGTTGATCAACGGCAGATCAAACGGATCGAATGTGGTGATGCCTTCAGGCGGCCATACACCCCCTTCGGGGAACAGGGCACGATCAAAAAACGCCCAGAAGAAGGCGACAAAGAACATCACCTCAGAGGCGATGAACAGCATCATGCCATAACGCATGCCGATCTGAACGATGGGCGTGTGATGGCCCTGATACTCGGCTTCGCGAATGATATCGCGCCACCACATATACATGGTCATCAGCACCAGCACAAAACCAAGAGCCAGCACAGCCACGCCGTACTCAACCTCGTGCATATACATCACACCGCCAACCGCAGTCGCAAATGCGGCTGCCGATCCAACGGCTGGCCACGGGCTTGCCTCTACAAGGTGATAAGGGTGTTTATTGGCACCGCTCATTTTCGTCTCCTTACAATCTGGCCGGTCATGATGCCGGCCACCTCTCCACGATTACGCCTATGCTAGCTTTTCGAACTGCTTTTTGCAGGGAAAAAAGTATAGGACAGAATGATTTCGCTGATATCAACCGTATCAACGCTCTCGATAATTTCAGGATCAACATAAAACCGTACAGGCATCAGCATTGATTCGCCCGGCGCCAGCTCCTGTTCAATAAAGCAGAAGCAATCCAGCTTCATGAAATGCGGACCAGCCTTCACCGGCGTCACATTGAATGTTGATGTACCGACAGATGGCGCGTCTCCAAGATTGGTCGCACGGTAATTGATCACAATTTCTTCACCGGGATTTACCGTTACCGGCTTATCCACTGGTTCAAAGCGCCAGTTCAGACCGGGGCTCACATTGGCATCAAAGCGCACCTTGATAGGATGATTTGCAATGATCGTCTCAGCCGTATTTGATGTGACCTGTGTCGTGCCGCCATAGCCTGTGACCTTGCAGAACAGCTGGTAGAGCGGCACTGATGCATAGGCAAGGCCAATCATACCCGCCACAACAGCGGCCAGAATCAGGAGCGTGCGCCTGTTTGCAGTCCCCGCCTGTTTAACCGGCGCCGGCGATGGCATCCCATTGAGGCTATTGACCGTCATGAGCCGCTCCCAACCCGCACGATGGTAAGCGCATAGAACAGCACCACGAGAAGCACAATCGCGCCAAGCAGGGCATAATTGCGGCTTCGGCGCATCTTCTGCATTTCTTCACCGGTTTTTGGTTCGGGGCGCTGGGTCATGCAAACAACCCCGCCTGGACCATCTCAACAATGGCGTGGTCTGCCACCAGCGCAAGGAACAGAACAAACAGATACAGTATCGAAAAACCAAACAGGCGGCGGGCGACTCCATGCTCGGCTGTGCGGAACAGCTGCACGGACAAATACAGGAAATAGCCACCGGCGATCGCGGCAAGCAGACCATAGGCAACAGATGCCATGCCAATCAGATAAGGCGCCACGCCAAGCGGCAACAAAAGCACCGCATAGATCAGGATTTGCCGTCTTGTCTCTGCCTCGCCGGAGACAACAGGCAGCATCGGCACATTGGCCCGGGTATAATCATCGTTGCGGAACAGCGCCAGCGCCCAGAAATGCGGCGGCGTCCACATAAAAATCAGGGCAAACAGCAATAGAGGCTCAATCGACAGCCCACCCGCCACCGCGGCCCAGCCGATCACCGGCGGCAATGCACCCGCGGCACCACCAATCACGATGTTTTGCGGCGTCCGGCGTTTCAGCCAGATTGTGTAGATGACACCGTAGAAAAAGATTGTGAAAGCCAGCAACCCCGCGGCCAACCAGTTTGCCGCCAACCCCAGAACAAGCACCGAAAGGGCTGAAACCACCAAACCCATCGTCAGGGCTTCGGCAGGATCCATCACTCCGGCAGGGATTGGTCGTGATTTTGTCCGCGTCATCACCGCGTCAATATCGCGGTCATACCATTGATTGATCGCACCGGATGCACCAGCACCGGCGGCAATCGCCAAAAGCGAGATTACAAATACCAGTGGATGCACCTCGCCGGGTGCCAGATACATACCGGCAAAACCGGTAAAGATGACAAGGCTCATCACCCGTGGCTTCAACAGCGACCAGAAGTCTTTGACTGACGGCGCATAAAGCGTGCCAGTGTCAACAGACGCGTTCTGTTCAGTCGTTAAAGCCATGTTTCAAACCTATCAAACAGGACCGAAGCGCCCGTTAGGGGCGCTTCGATGCCATTCTTACTTGACCTTCGGCAATTCGTCGAAGGTGTGATATGGCGGCGGTGAAGACACCTGCCATTCCAGAGTTGTCGCGCCCTCACCATACGGGTTATCGGCCGCACGGCGCTTGACGATGAACGCATGGGCAATCACCACAAGGAACAGCACCGCACCCGCAGCACCGATATATGAACCGATAGACGCAACCATATTCCAGCCAGCAAACGCATCCGGATAGTCAATATACCGCCGTGGCATACCGGCCAGTCCGAGGAAATGCATCGGGAAGAACGTCAGGTTCACGCCGATAAAGGTGACCCAGAAATGCAGCTTGGCCAGACCTTCGGAATATTCATAACCGGTCATTTTTGAGAACCAGTAATAGAAACCTGCAAACAGGCCAAACACCGCGCCAAGTGACAGCACATAATGGAAGTGTGCAATCACGTAGTAAGTGTTGTGAAGCACCACATCAAGACCGGCATTCGACAACACAACGCCGGTAACACCACCAACGGTGAACAGGAAGATAAAGCCGATTGCCCAAAGCATCGGGACGCGGAAGGTGATTGAACCACCCCACATTGTCGCGATCCATGAGAAGATCTTTACGCCCGTTGGCACCGCAATCACCATCGTTGCCGCGGTGAAATACGCTCTGGTGTCAACACTCAGGCCGACTGTGTACATGTGGTGTGCCCAGACGATAAATCCGACAAAGCCAATTGCCACCATCGCATAGGCCATTCCCAGATAACCGAATACCGGCTTTTTCGAGAAGGTCGAAATGATGTGGCTGACGATACCGAACGCCGGCAAAATCATGATGTACACTTCCGGATGACCAAAGAACCAGAACAAATGCAGGAACAGGATTGGATCTCCACCACCCTCGGGGATGAAGAAGGTTGTTCCGAAGTTACGGTCAGTCAACAGCATGGTGATCGCACCGGCCAGAACCGGAACCGCCAACAGCAGCAGGAATGCTGTGATCAGCATCGCCCACGCAAACAGCGGCATCTTGTGCATTGTCATACCCGGAGTCCGCATGTTGAAGATCGTGGTGATAAAGTTGGCCGCACCAAGGATCGAGGAAACACCGGCAAGGTGCAGCGAGAAAATCGCCAGATCCATCGACATGCCAGGCGTTCCAGCGCTTGATGACAATGGCGGATAGATCGTCCAACCAACACCGGCACCGCCGTCCATCACCGCTGAAAGAAGCAACAGCAGGAATGAAGGTGGCAACAGCCAGAAACTGATATTGTTCATCCGCGGAAACGCCATGTCTGGCGCGCCAATCATGATCGGAACAAACCAGTTACCAAAACCACCGATCAGGCCCGGCATCACGACGAAAAACACCATGATAAGGCCGTGTGCCGTGGTAAACACATTCCATACATGACCATCAGCCATGTATTGAACACCCGGTTCCATCAATTCCATACGCATGAAAATCGACAAACCGCCACCGATGAAGGCGGCAAGGATAGCAAACACAATGTACATAGTGCCGATATCCTTGTGGTTGGTGGAATAGAGCCACCGGCGCACAAAGCTGGATGGGGCACCGTGATCAGCGTGGGCTTGAGCACTCATTTTATTATCCTCTTCGCTATCAGGTTATTGGGCCGAAGCCACAACAATGGTTGATGGCGTGGCATCGTCATCATTCATCGCAAATTCCTCGCGAGCTGAAGACAGCCATGCATCATATTCTGCACGCGGCAACGCAACCACCTCGATCGGCATATAGGCGTGGTTAACGCCGCAGATCTGGTTGCACTGGCCGTAATAGGTTTGCTTTCCGGCAGGCACGTCAATCCAGACTTCATTCGTGCGACCGATAAAGGCATAAACCTGCACCGCAAGTGACGGCACAAAGAATGAATGCATCACGTCATTGCCGGTGACCAGAAGTTTGATTCGCGTATCGGCTGGCACAACCATCGGGTTGTCAACCGACAGCAACCGGATCTGGCCTTCCTTGAGCTCAGCCTCGTCGACAAGATAGCTGTCAAAGGCGATGCCTTCATCCGGATATTCATAGTTCCAGTACCACTGGTTACCCGTCACCTTGATCACCATGTCGGTTTCTGCGGTGCGGTCCAGATAGTACAAGAGACGGAAAGACGGGATTGCGATACCCACCAGGATCAACACGGGGATCACTGTCCACAGGATCTCAATCACTGTGTTGTGCGATGTCTTCGATGGCGTCGGGTTAGCCGCGGCCCGGAAACGGACACTCACATAAATCAGCAGACCCAGCACAAACAGCGAAATCAGTGTGATGATGACCAACAGCAGATTGTGCAAATCTGTCGCCATTTCAGCGATGCTGCCTGCGGGCGGCTGCAAATCCACCTGCCATGGTGTCGGCTTGGCGGCATGCGCGGCGGTCACGCTCAAAAGCATGCCGATAACAGCGCCACAAGCGATGCCCGCGTTACGGCCAGCGGCAAGAACGCGCACTGCCTGAGTGAAAAGAGTTTTGGCTGAAGATGCCATGAATTCGTCTCCCACATTTCGAAAGGCCGGCCAACGGCCCCCCTTATGACCGCCTCCCAAGAATCGCGGCCCTAATCAACGCTCTTACTTAGACCTAAATTGCCGAAGAAGGAACCCCCTTGCGGCCTCCTGACGCGATAAAATTCATGTTTTTTTTGCTTTGTTTTGAAAAGCGCAATCTTTGCGCTTTCCGGCACCCGCTGGCATTTCGACAATTACCTTGAAATTGCCAAGTCGAGGCCCCATTCTCATCAGGTACATCTCACCGACATCCGCTTAAAAAACACCCGATTCTGCGAGGCTTGACATGGACCATCTTGAACAAACCGATTCGATTTTTTTCACCGGAACCAGCCTTGAGCGTGACAAAGCCGAACAGATTGTGCGCGAAGCACTTGCCGGTGCGGATGATGGTGAATTGTTTCTTGAAATGCGCCATTCGGAAATGCTGGTGTTCGATGATGGCCGGTTGAAAGCCGCCACCTATGACCAATCCAGCGGCTTTGGCCTTCGTGCCATCGCTGGTGAAGCGCATGGCTATGCTCATGCCGGCGAGTTGAGCGAAGCGGCATTACGCCGCGCCGCCGCGAGCGTATCTGC
The DNA here is from genome assembly GCA_038147495.1 of Alphaproteobacteria bacterium. Taxonomy (GTDB): domain Bacteria; phylum Pseudomonadota; class Alphaproteobacteria; order Puniceispirillales; family Puniceispirillaceae; genus MED-G116. Next base: position 12,274 of record JAYQTT010000012.1, read on the forward strand.
CGTCACCAAAGGATACAACGGAACCGCGGCGCTTGCGCCGGTGGCTGGCAGCAACAGACCACTCTATTCCGATGGCAACCCGTTGAATGGCACCCCCTTCGACACCAAAGTCACCCTCTTGCAGGAAATTGACGCCTATGCCCGTGCCGCTGACCCGCGCGTGGTGCAGGTGAGCGCCAGCCTCGCCGGTTCATGGCAAGCGGTGCAAATCATGCGTGCCGATGGCAAGCGTGTTGCCGACATCCGCCCGCTTGTGCGAATCAATGTTTCAGTCGTGGTCGAACAGGATGGACGCATGGAATCCGGCTCATCGGGAGCTGGTGGACGGGTGATGTTCGATCAATTTATCCAACCAACATCATGGCAAGCGCAGGTTGATGAGGCGTTACGCATCGCCACACTCAATCTCGAATCAGTTGCCGCACCTGCCGGCGAGATGGAAATTGTCCTTGGCGCTGGCTGGCCAGGTGTCATGTTGCATGAGGCGGTTGGCCACGGTTTGGAAGGCGATTTCAATCGCAAGGGAACCTCGGTGTTCAGTGGTCGTGTCGGCGAACAGGTCGCGGCAAAAGGCGTCACGGTTGTCGATGACGGCACCATGATGGACCGCCGCGGATCGATCACTGTTGATGATGAGGGCACTCAATCACGGCGCAATGTGCTGATCGAGGACGGCATCCTTCGCGGCTATATGCAGGACCGCCAGAACGCGCGCCTGATGGGCGTTGAGGCCACCGGTAACGGGCGCCGCGAATCCTATGTGCATGCACCAATGCCGCGCATGACCAACACCTTCATGGAAAGTGGCAAGGACGACCCTGAAGAAATCGTCGCGTCAATGAAGAAAGGCATTTATGCGGTGAATTTTGGTGGTGGTCAGGTCGACATCACCTCCGGCAAATTCGTCTTTTCCGCATCCGAGGCCTATCTCGTTGAAAATGGCAAGATCGGTGCGCCAGTGAAAGGGGCCACCCTGATTGGCAACGGCCCCGATGCCATGTCGAAAATCACCATGATCGGCAATGATATGGCGCTGGACAAAGGTGTTGGCACTTGTGGCAAGGCCGGGCAAAGCGTCCCTGTCGGCGTCGGTCAACCCACGGTGAAGATGGGCGGGATCACGGTCGGCGGCACCGAGGCCGCCTGATCACGCACCGGGGGACAACATCAATTGCCTGTCCCCTCCTCCCGATGCAGTTTCAAATCACGATGGTCACAAATCAGTTTTGCGGGGGCCGGGCCAATCGCGTGACAATCGCCACAAGACAAATCGTGACCACAGCACCAAAGCCAAACGGATATTGTGAGCCACCAAGATCATAGAGCGGGCCCGCAACAACAAGTCCAACCACCTGCCCCAGTGAGCCAAACCCCTGAATTGTGCCAAGCGAACCGCCGCGGCTGGACGCACCGGCAATCTTGCTGACCGCGGCGGTAATTGCCGGGGTCGACAGGGCAAAACCAAAACAGATCGCCGTTGTTGCCAGCATTGTCTGAACCAGCGGATAGTCATCGCCGATAAACAGGCCCATCACCACAAGAATCGTAATCACCTGCCCTAACGCCAGCAAAGACGTTCCAAGAAAGGTCGTGCCAACCTCGCCAAGACGGGCAACGATGCTTTTGATCAGCACCGCCTGAACGATGATGATACACACCCCGATATAGGTGAAAAGCCAGCCGGTCTGCACCGCGCCAAACCCAAGATAATCACGCAGCACCAGAACAAACGAGGCTTCAACCTGGGCAAAAGACAGGTTCAGCATTAATGACGCAATCGCATAAAGCGCCAGTGGCGAGGCAAACAATCCGCGCATCCGCCCGATCATTGTGTCCTGCATGAACACCGCGCCCGGGTCTGGCCGGTCGCGTTCCACACCTTTCAGCCAGAAGGTCATGACAAGGGCCAGACCGGCAAATCCCGCGGCCAACAAAAATGGAGTCCGGTACAACGGTCCGTCACCAATATCGCTGAGCAACCCGCCAAGTGCCGGTCCGGCAATGAAACCAACGCCAATCGCCGCACCAAGAAGCCCCATATATTGGGCCCGCTTTTCCGGTGTGGTCCGGTCGGTGATCATCGCCTGAATGACACCTGTATTGCCCGATCCGAGCCCCGCCACGATCCGCGCCATAAACAGATGGGTGATATCATCCGACAGGGCAAACCACAGATGTGCCAACGCCGCCACACCAAGCGACAGGAACAGCACCAGCCGCCGCCCGAAATAGTCGGACAATCTGCCAAGGATCGGATTGGCCACAAACATCGCCAGCGCGAATGAGGCGAGAAGCAAGGTCATGACGCTTGCCGGCTGTCCCATGGTTTCCAGAATGGTGTAGGGAAGAATGGGGATCAGCGCGCCAACGCCGACAAAATTGATACAGACGATAAGTAAAAGAATTGGCATCGAGACCGTCTGACTTTCATTCTTTATGACTTGTGCCGGATGAACCGCCTATCTTCGCGGCAGTTCATTTTAGATATTGTTGGCGGTGAAAATTTGCGACAGATCTCCACCCCAGCTTCCATGAAAATTCTTCAGCAAGGCATCAGCAGGCGTCTGCCGCGTGGCAAGGCTTTCGCGCAATGGCGCCAAAAACCCTGTTTCATCATTGCCGCCATCATCGGTGATGTTGCGCCGCTGTAACCCTTTTGATGATATCGCCACAAGTCGGCTTGCAAGGTGATAGATATCATGCCCACCAAGACGGCCATTCAGACCATCACGCGCTACCGAAAGGCGCGCCGCCATAACATCATCAGCCGTAATATCACTGGCGAGTGCCGCCGCCTCTTCCAGCGCTGCCTCATCATATAAAAGCCCCACCCAGAACGCCGGCAACGCACAGATATTGGCCCACATGCCGCTATCCGCACCCCGCATTTCCAGAAATTGCTTCAGGCGCACTTCAGGAAAAGCCGTTGTCATGTGATCTTCAAAATCTTCCATCGTTGGCAATTGCCCCTCAAAACCCGGCAAATTGCCCGCCATATAGTCGTGAAAGGACTGTCCGGCGACATCAATATAATCATCGCCGCGATGCAGGAAATACATCGGCACATCGAGAATGTAGTCGATCCATTGTTCATAGCCGAAAGCATCGTCAAACACGCATGACGGCACCCCGCAACGCGCCGCATCCGTGTCAGTCCAGGCATGCGCCCGCGTCGACAGATAAGATGACGCCTCGCCATCCTTGAAGGGTGAATTGGCAAATAGCGCCGTTGCCACAGGTTGCAGCGCAAGCGATGTTCGGAATTTACGCCGCATGTCGGCTTCGTCGGCATAATCCAGATTGACCTGCACGGTGCATGTCCGAAGCATCATATCAAGCCCGAGGGTGCCAACCTTTGGCATATATTCGCGCATGATCTTGTAGCGCCCCTTTGGCATGAAGCTGATATCTTCGCGCCGGGCTGTCGGATGATAACCACAACCAAGCATGCCGATACCAAGCGGAGCGCATACATTGCGCATATGGCGCAGATGCCGCCCTGTCTCGCCGCAGGTCTGATGCAGATTGTCCAGCGGGGCGCCCGACAATTCCAGCTGCCCCCCCGGTTCCAGCGTGACCGAACCACCGGCGCCATCTTTCAGGCCAATGATCTTGCCTTTCTCCATAATCGGCGATGCCGCCGGACCAATTTCTTCGAGCAAATCGGCAAGAAGTTGGCCAACGCCGTTGGCGCCCTCATAGGCAACCGGAGAATGGTCACCGACATGGAACAGGAATTTTTCATGCTCAGTTCCGATCTTCCACTCGTCAGCGGGGCTTTCGCCGCGCGCAACCCAGTCGATCATCGCCTGCTTATCCAGGGGCTGAGAATTATTCTGCGTCATAGATCGGCCATCCATCCCGATAAATACCCGACAAAATCAAATCCAGATGATTGCGGGTTAAGCAATTGAAACAACAAAATTCACGATGTTTCACGCCAGTCACCATAGACTGACTGAAAACAGGTCAAGGCGGCGATCGCTGCCGTATCTGCTCGCAATATGCGTGGGCCAAGCGAAACTTTCAAACAATTTTCACGCGCGTTGAGGTGACGGCGCTCGACTTCGGAAAACCCACCCTCGGGGCCAATCACAATGGCGGCTCGCTCAGGCCGTGGGTGCGATGCAAAAATGTCTATCGCGTTACATGCCGGGTTATCCGCACTGGCCTCATCGCACCAAATCAAAAGCCGGTCATGATCCAGCATTGCCAAAGCCTCGTGCAAAGGCACAAAATCCCTGATCTCGGCGATGTCCAGCCGTTCGGTCTGCTCCGCCGCTTCTATCGCGTTTGCCTCAAGGCGCGAATCATTGACGCGCGACACCTGACAATAATCGGTACGAACCGGCCAGATGACACTGGCCCCCATTTCCGATGCCTTTTGTGCAATGAAGTCGAGCCGTGCCTTTTTTACCGGCGCAAACAAGAGCCACAGATCCGGGCTGTTTGACTGGCTGCGGCGCTGATCTTGCACCATCAGGCTACATGTGCGTTTGCCGGTCGCCTCTAGCGTGGCAAACCACTCTCCGTCACGACCATTGAACAGTGCCACCCCGGCACCGGCTTTCAACCGCATTACGGTCATCAAATAATGCTGTTGGTCTTTGGTTGGCTCTATTGTCACGCCAGCAATCAATGCATCCGGGACAAACAGGCGAGCCTGCGGGGAATTTGAGTTCATCTCGCTTATCTACCGCTGAAAGATTTTATTTTCAATCCGAGATTGATAGCGGCCATGGAAACCCAGCATTTGCCGGAACAGGCCACCAATCACTATTTGAGACAGTTGGACAGCCACGGCGTCCTGCGTTATCTGTTGTCCATGAGCAGCACCCCAAACAACAAAACCCCGTCACCGGACGGCACCCTATCGCCGCAAACAGGCCATACGGACATCAGGTTGATCGGCTGGTGGCAGCATATGCCGCGCGGGCTTCATCCCTATCTCTATCTGGCACGATTTGACCGGCCAATCGGATGGTGGCTTTTGTTAGTGCCCTCTTGGTGGATTATCCCTGTTGGCTCTGCCGATTTTGCGGCGATGTTCATCATGATGGGGCTGTTCCTGATTGGCGCGGTCACAATGCGGGCTGCCGGTTGCGTGATCAATGACATCTGGGACCGGCGGATCGACCTGCGCGTCGAGCGCACGCGCGGACGGCCATTGGCAGCGGGAACAATCTCACTGTTTCAGGCATTGCTGTTTCTTGCGCTGTTGTGCGTGACGGGCCTTTTGGTTTTGTTGCAATTGCCGCAGACGGCTGTTCTTGTTGGCATCACATCTTTGCCGCTGGTGATCATATATCCGCTTGCAAAACGCGTTACATGGTGGCCGCAATTTGTTCTTGGTCTGACATTTTCATGGGGTGTGCCGTTGGGCTGGGCGGCGGCGACTGACAGCTGGCCAACGGCGGCCATTTGGCTGATTTACGCCGGCAGTGTCGCCTGGGTTTTTGGCTATGACACGATATATGCAGTACAGGACATGGCCGATGATCGCGAGGCTGGTGTCAAATCATCGGCACTTGGGCTGGGGGCGCATTTACAGCAGGGCATAAGAATATCCTATTGCCTTGCCATTTTGTTGATTTCAGCCGGCCTTCATTTTCACATGGGGCCGGGCCTGTGGATGGCGGGAGCGGCGCTGATGGCAATCCATCTTCTGCGGCAGGCAAGGCTTGTCGATCCGGATGCGCCCGCCACTGCGTTGACGCTATTCAAATCGAACCGGAACGCTGGACTTATTTTGGTGCTCTTTATTTTATTGGACCGGCTTGTCGGTTGGCCATTCTAAATCAGACCCGAATATGATCTAGATAAAAGCGTCAAGGTCATCGAGGGTCATATCGATCACCTGCCATGGCGCATCATCAGCAAAGAGCATGTGCGATGATAGTTTTTCAATGATCACGTTACGCGCAGCCCGATCAGCCTGCATATCCTGAATAAATCGCGGCATATCGCGGTCATCATCATGACCGGTCAGGCGGCGTACCAGCATTGCGGCATCATGCTGGCTCATTGTCTTGAATACCCGGCGGTTTGCCTGAATTCGGGACAAGGCGGCTGGCTGTCCATCACCGCTGTCAAGAACACCGGTGCGCGCCGCATAGCCAAAAATCGGCTGGTATCCGGAAACAACATCACCGCCCGCAAGAGGCACCGGCAAATGGGTCACGGCACCGGCGTGAAACCGGATATAGTCATAGGCAACGCCCACAGCTTCGGTGCGATGCATCTGGACCAGCTGTTTTTCATCAAGCCATGCCACATTCAGCCGGACTTCACAGCCACGCGCTGGAAAGGCTGTGCAAGGAACCGCCGCGTAATAGCCAAGCATCGCTGCATGCACGATATCGCAATCATGCAAGACCGCCGGTGTCACCGGCACGGTCGCGTCATCACCAAATTTGCGGCGCAACTGGACCGGGGCACGGTTTGAACCGACAGACAAGACCGCTGTTCTTCCGGAAAGTTCCTCTTTGTTGGCGAATGGCCGCAGGCGCCCGCGATCCAGCACAAACGCGCCAGTCGGCGCATCATAAGGATAGTTTGATGCCCGCTCTATCTCAGTCTGCGGCGGCAGAAAAAATGCATCGTCGAGAAAATCATCCATGGTACGAAATCAAATAAGTCCGGTGGTTTCCTCTATCCCAAGGGCGATATTCATATTCTGCACAGCCGCGCCAGACGCCCCCTTACCAAGGTTATCCAGGCGTGCCACCAGCCAGAACTGGCTGTCATCCGCATTGGCAAAGACAAACAGTTCCAGATGATTCTGTCCGGCAAGCTCATCCGCCGCCAGCAAATTGTCTTTAAGGGCCGCGGCATCACCAGCAGCAGACGCCCCCATCCGGACAAGCGCAGCGTTGGCATAATGCGCTGCCAGAATCTCATGGAGATTCTGCCCACGCACAGCCTTTGTCAATTGGCTTGCGTGAAGCGGCACATTCACCAGCATACCGGCATAGAAATTGCCCACAGAAGGCATGAAAATTGGCGCTGATGCGAGGCCCGAAAAGGCCACCATTTCCGGCAAATGCTTGTGCGCCAACGTCACGCCATAGGCGCCATGCGGCGGTAAATCACCGGCCTCGTGGCGGGCGATCATCGCATTGCCGCCACCGCTGTAACCGGAAACAGCAGGCACTGTCAGTAAGGCGTCAACCGGCAAGAGCCCAGCATCAACGAGTGGCCGGACAAGCGCCAGAAAGCCTGTTGGATAGCAACCCGGATTACTGATCCTGCTGGCGGCAGCAATGGCATCGCGCTGGCCTGATGCAAGCTCGGGGAAGCCATACACCCAATCAGCATGCGTCCGATGTGCCGATGAGGCATCAATCAGGCGCGCCCCGACTTGATCTGCCATTGACGCGGCGTCCCTTGCGGCGTCATCCGGCAAACACAGGATCGTCAAATCCGTCTCGGCCATCATTTCACGGCGCGCGGCATTGTCCTTGCGCGCTTCAGCATCAAGCGCGCACGCCTCGACCCCGGGATGACCGGCAAGTCGGTCAGCCACCTTCAGGCCGGTTGTGCCGGCCGCACCATCTATGAAAATGCGGTAAGTCATTCAGATGTCATAAACATATTGGCGAGTTCATGCAAGGATCGCTATCATGCCCGAAGATGCTTGAAAAGGCCGGTGAAGTGCCATATTTGGTAGGCATGATGACACGTACAACACAATCCCTTATTTCCGAACTTCTTGATGCCGCAAAGGCCGCCGGTGCAGATGGCGCAGATGCAATGCTTGCCAGAGGCGAAGGCACATCGATTGACCTTCGTCTTGGCAAGGTCGAAGCCAGCGAACGATCAGAGGATTTCGACGCCGGTCTGCGCGTTTTCGTTGGCCAGCGCAACGCCTCGATATCGACCAGCCAGCTTGACAGCGACAACATCAAAGCGCTCGCAGAGCGCGCTGTGGCAATGGCGAAAATCGCCCCTGAAGACCCATATGCCCGCCTTGCGACAGCAGATGAATTGGCGACATCCATTCCGGAACTGGAAATGTTTGATCCCTACATCCCCACTGTCGACACATTGACCGATATGGCCCGCGCGGCCGAGGACGCCGCCCGCTCTCACAAAGGCATCACCAATTCCGAAGGTGGGTCAGCAAGCCACGGTGTTGCCAACATTCTGATCGCGACCAGCAACGGCTTTTCAGCAGATTACAAACGGTCCTCACATGGTATTTCGGCCATGGTCATCGCTGAAAAGGATGGCCATATGGAACGCGATTATGATTACAGTTCAGCCGTCTTTGCCGAAGATATGGACAGCCCCGAGCAAGTCGGCAACAGTGCGGCAAAGCGCACTCTGTCAAGGGTCGGCGCGATCAAGCCACCAACCGGTCAATATCCTGTCGTGTATGACAAGCGGGTATCTGCATCTCTGGTTGGCACCCTGGCCAGCGCCATCAACGGCGCGGCAATCGCCCGGGGCACCAGCTTTCTAAAAGACAAAATGGGTGAAAAAATAGCGGCAGACGGGCTTAATTTCATCGATGATCCGTTGCGGCCGCGTGGCATGGCATCACGGCTTTTCGATGGTGAGGGTATTGCCGTGACACGCCGGACAATGGTGGAAGATGGTGTCCTCAAAGGATGGTTCCTTGATATCGCTTCGGCAACCAAGCTTGGTCTCCAATCTACCGGCAACGCCAGCCGCGGCCTTGGCAGCCCGCCATCACCCTCGTCCAGCAATTTTTATCTGGAAAATGGCGATATCAGTTTTGATGACTTGATCGCTGACATAGACGCCGGATTTCTGGTCACGGAAATGATGGGCAGTTCGGTTGACATGATCACCGGCGACTACAGCCGTGGCGCCGCCGGTTTCTGGATCGAGAAAGGCAAAATTGCGCATCCGGTTGCCGAGGCTACAATTGCTGGCAACCTGAAGGATATGTTCATGGCAATAACCCGGGCCAATGACATTGATATGCGGAAAAGCACGGCTGCGCCATCGCTTCGTGTCGATGGGATGATGGTCGCTGGCGCATGAGATTTGCCGCCCCAGCGGCCAACCGGCGTGGCCTTGTAGATTGGATCGAGCTGATCTTCAAAGACCACGGGTTTCTGCGCATTCTGTGGCATAACCAACACCAGATTGCACCGGGTATGTGGCGGTCCAACCAGCCAGCACCCTCACGCATCCGCAAGGCCGCTGGCGATGGCATCCGGACGATCATAAATCTCCGCGGCCCCCGTGATGACGGGGGGTGGCGCCTTGAGGCAGAGGCCTGTGAAACCGCCGGGATCACATTGCTGGATTTCACCGCCAGATCGCGGGCGGCACCTGACAAGGCGATGCTGCATGCAGCGCGGGACTTATTTGCCGAAGCACAATTACCGGCGCTGATGCATTGCAAATCAGGTGCTGACAGGGCGGGTTTGATGTCAGCCCTATATCTGTTGATCGTCGAGGGCCGTCCGGCCCGTGAGGCAGCCGGCCAACTGGCGCTGAAATATGGGCATGTCAAACAGGCCAAAACAGGCTTACTGGATGCGTTTTTCGCCGCCTATTACCCTTATGAAGATGAAGGCATGGCGTTTTTTGACTGGGTCGATAATGTCTATGATCCAGAGGAATTAACGCGCCAATTTAAGGCGCGCGGTTGGGCTGTCAGACTAACCGACTCCATCTTGCGCCGCGAATAGGCGACCTGCCCCAACGCCTCAAGTCATTGGGCGCATGTCACTCACTGGTAAAGAACTGCAACTGGCACAACCGCGCATAAAGGCCGTTTGCCGCGGTAAGGCTGTCATGCGTTCCGCGCTCGGTGATCCGCCCATCTTCCATCACGATGATCTGTGATGCCTCGCGCACGGTCGCAAGACGGTGTGCCACAACCAGCGTTGTCCGCCCTTTTTGCAGGGTGGCAAGCGCCTGCTGAACCTGTTTTTCTGAGTCGGCATCAAGCGCGGCGGTGGCCTCATCCAGCAGCAGGATCGGCGCGTCCTTGAGCATCGCCCGGGCAATCGAAATACGCTGGCGCTGGCCGCCGGACAGCCGGTTTCCCATCGCCCCGACACCAGTGTCATAGCCGTTCGGCAAATCGACAATGAAATCATGCGCCGCAGCAGCGCGGGCGGCAGCCTCAATCTCTTCCCTGCTTGCGCCGGGCTTGCCAAAGGCGATATTGGCGGCAACGCTGTCGTCAAAGAGCACCGCATCCTGGCTGACAAGCGCGATATTGCGGCGAAGACTCTCGATATTGACGTTTTTGATATCCTGACCATCGATCATGATGCTGCCTTCGCTGGCATCGAAAAAGCGTGGCAGAAGATTGATAATCGTGCTCTTGCCAGCACCACTTGGGCCGACGAGGGCAAGCATCTGTCCTGATTGCACGGACAAATCGATCTCTCTCAACACTCTTGCCGACTGATCATCTGCTGGCACCGGATCATTGTCATAGCTGAAGCTGACCTGATGAAAGGCAATCTCGCCTTTTGTCACCGTTAAGTCTGGCGCACCCGCAGGCGATGTGATCCGACGTGGAATATCCAGCAATGTGAGAATACGTTCAGCCGCCGCCAGCGCCTCTTGCGTCACCGCGTTCAAGGTTCCGATACCGCGGATCGGCTGGACCAGCAAAATCAACGTGGTGATAAAAGCGACAACATCACCAACCTGTAATTCACCTGCCGCGACACGCCAACCGGCAAGCGCCACAACCCCGCCTACCGCAACGCCGCCGATCACCTCGAGTATCGGATCAATCTTCGCACGGCCGGTAAGCAAACCGACAAGCCGATCATACAGACCGTCAAAGGCCTTTTCAGTGCGGCGAATTTCGCTTGCTTCAAGCTGATAGGCCTTGACCATGCGCGCGCCCTGAAGTGTTTCGGCAAGTAGCGAGGTCACACCTTCCATATGTGTTTGCAAATTGCCGGATGCCTTGCGCTGGCGATTGCCTATCCGGATGATAGGCTGCATGGCTAATGGATAGACCGCCATGACCACCAGCGTCATCAGCCAATCAAGCCACAGCATCGCACCGATCAGCACAATCACTGTCAGAATATCCCGCACCAGATTGTTCGCCAGCCGGACAAAGGCTTCCCGAACGAGGTTCAAGTCATTCATAATCCGCGACATAAAACTGCCTGCCGGTTCGCGGGTCAGCACCGCAAGATCGGCCTCAATCAGGCTTTTCGACATATCCTTTTGCAGATCAGTCGTTACCCGCAACGCAAGCGCGTTCACCTGTACCGTCTGGGCAAACAACGCCACACCTTTCACCAGGGCCAGAATGATAATTGCCGGCGGGGCGAGCATGATCACTTCGCTGGCGCGGCCATCTGCCAGCGCGTTGAAAATATAGCGGGTCAAAAGCGGATATGCCGAGGCCGTTCCAGCAACCACAGCCATCATCGCAAAAGCGGCAAGCAAACGGCCCAGATAGCGCCGCACCCAACCCTGCCAGATGCGCAACAGAATGCTTCGGCTGTCCATCACAGCACGTGTTTCAGCGGCAATTGCAGGGGCGTTTTCACGACGTTTTTCTGGGGCAGATTGTTTCATATATTGTGGTGTAACCCGCTATTTTGTCCCATGGCAAGCGACATCCGTCACCCCGGCAAGCTCTCTTTTCACCACGTCAAACACTTGATCGGGCGTGATCGTGTTAATGTGGCCCGGCACACCAAACCGTCCGTCTGGCACCGTCACCGCCTTGATATTCGGATTATAATCAAGTGGTGACGATTGTGCAAAAAGCCCGATGGCGGGGCGCTCACACGCCGCCGCAATATTCAAAAGCCCGCTGTCATTGCCAAGAAACAACAGTGACCGCCGCATCACCTCAACCGCCATATCAAGCGAACCACTCACGATCAGCGCACGCTTTGCATCGGGAAGATCACTCATGATGGACTCCATCAACGCCAATTCATCTGGCGAGCCGATCAGGGCAAAGGCAATATCCGGAAATTGATCACTCATCACAGCAATCAGGCGGGAAAAATTGGCGGCAGGCCACAGGCGCTCCTCATCCATTGCCCCCACACCAATCGAAATGAGTGGGCAAATGGGTTGCGCGTCATCAATATTGTGGCGCCGCAGGAATTCTGTGGTGCCAGCTATTCCCTGCGGCGTTGACCGAATGCGCCACACGGCTTTTTCCGGAGCAAAGCCGTTCATTGCGGCGAAATCAGCCATTTTTGCCGATGGGTGTTGATAGCGGGCATCACCGCCAAGAAACCGCCCCCGATTGAGCCAGCGTGCGCTCGAACCAATGCCATAGCCCCAGCGCTCAGGAATCCCGGCCATGCGTGTTGCCAGCGTGTAACGGGCACTGTGATGCAACACCAGGCAAAGATCCGCTTTTACCGCCCGAAAATCCGCCACCATCCGAAAAAAACCAATCAGCCCGTCATGCTTGCCACGCTTGCCGCGCATTGATCGTTCAATCATCAAAAAATCAGCAATCGCATAATCACCATCAAATAACAGCCGTGCATTCACTGTCGGCTTGGTTGCCAAAATCACATCGTAATGCGCGGCCAGATGGTCAATCCATGGCTTGTGCCAGATCATGTCACCAATCCCGACAAGCGGCTGGATCAACAACAGGCGCGGCCGCCTTTTCCCGCCATTTTCCCTGATCTCGGAGGCTGGCACCAGCTGACTAGCAACGCTCTCATCCATATTCAGCCAGGCTCCCCTGTTCATCCTACCAACTTCCAAAACCACGGCGTGGCTGGACGATTCCCCGCGGCACGGCTATATAAACACATGTCCTTATGGGCGGCTACCTTCATCGTTGCGAGAGCGGCGATTGCGAAAAGACTGATTGCCAAGATTGATGTTCAAAACGCTTATTAGAAACCCGTTTGGTCTGTTTATACTTTCTTGGCTGATTGCCGGTGTTGTAGCGCTGATTATGGTGACCATCCGCTGGCGGCAAAAAAACCCGCAACAGGGCAAAGTCATTCTTGATGGACATGATGGTTTCATCTTGGTGTTCTGGCATGAACGCATCATCTCGATGCCGTGGCTATGGCCGCGGCGGCACGCCATGCATGCATTACAATCTCCGCACCCTGACGGTCGTTTGCTGGCACATACAGTCAATCATCTTGGTGTGCGAACAGTCTGGGGCAGCAGCAACCGAAATGCCCTTTCCGGGCTTCGTGGGTTAAAACGATGTCTGGATCTCGGCAAAGTCGCGGCGATTACCCCCGATGGCCCGCGCGGGCCGGCGAGGGTTGCGGCAATGGGGCCAGTGTCATTGTCGAACATGACCAAAAAACCGGTTGTTCCTGTTGCTTGGGCGGTTGATCGGTTCTGGCGTGCACCAGGTTGGGACGGGATGATTATCCCAAAACCCTTTTCACGGGGTATCATGGTGTGGGGCACGCCTATCGCGGCGCCGCAAACCGATAACAGCAAGAGCCGTGACAAGGATCATATGGAAAGCCAACGCCGCGCGCTTGAAGCCGCAATCAATCAGGTCACCGATGAGGCTGACCAATATTTTGCGCCGCCAGACAAGGGATCAGGCAATGCCTGACACCCCGCAAATCAAAGGTTCTGCTGCGCCGACAATTCCAGCCTCATATAATCTAAGCTGGCGTCTGTTGCGCCCTTTTGCCGGGCTTATTTTGCGCCGCCGAGCGGCAAAGGGTAAAGAGGACAAAACACGCCTTGGCGAAAGACTTGGCGTCTATCGACATGTGCCCGCATTCAAGCAAGGCGCGATCTGGCTGCATGCAGTCAGCGTTGGCGAAACGGTCGCGGCCCTCGCCCTGATCGAAGCGATCGCCAAAAAGCAGCCCGATGCCCATTTTCTGGTCACCACCAACACGGTAACCGCGGCAAAGCTGGTCGCCGACAATGCGATGTCGGCAACAATTACCCACCTTTACCAGCCGCTTGATCACACTGATTGCGTATCACGGTTCCTTGCGGCAACCGCGCCATCGGCGGCCATTTTCATGGAGTCGGATTTCTGGCCCAACCTGATTGCGAGAACCGCGGCTTCCAGAATACCGGTTATCTTCGCCTCATCACAACTATCGGACAGGGCGTTTGCCCGTTGGCAAAATCACCACAAACTGGCAACGGCCGTCTTCGCCAATGCCAGCATGGCCCTGCCCGTAGACATAAATCAGGCAAACAGGCTACAGCAGCTTGGCGTGGCCAAAGATGGCATCCATGTCATCGGGTCTCTTAAGGTGCCGGGAGCGCTTGCAACTGACGCCACGCTAATAGCACAGCTTGAGGCCATGCGCGGCACAAGACACCTGCTTCTTGCCGCGTCAACACATGAGGGCGAGGATGAGGCGGTGATGCAGGCGGCCACAGCGCTTGGCGATGATTGGTGCGTGCTGATTGCACCACGCCACCCTGAACGTGGTCCGGCGATTGCCCGGCTCTCTGCGACCCATGGCCTGACGGCAAAAAGGCGGGGCGCTGGCCAGCAACCCGAACCCGGTGACCGCCTTTACATCGTTGACACGCTTGGTGAGATGGGCAGCCTTTTTGCCGTTGCCGATGTGGTGTTTCTCGGCGGCTCATTACGCCCTTACGGTGGGCATAACCCGATTGAACCGGCACGATTTGGCTTGCCCTTGATCACCGGCCCGCACATTGCCAAAAACAGCGATGAATTTGCCCGCCTGAAGGCGCTTGGCGCCGTGCGAACCATCACCGATGACACCGATAGAAATGGTGGTAATGCGCTTGCAGACGCCGCCAACGCCAGCCTTGCCGACAGACACAACCACCCGCAACTGGCAGATACAATCAAAGCATATGCGCAAGAGGCTGGTAAACGCGCCGCCAATGCCGCAGATTATATTCTGGACTTGCTTGATACCGGACCCGCGCGACAATGATCAAAACACCGGCATTCTGGGACAATAAAGGGCTTATCTCGACCCTGCTTTTGCCGCTGTCCGGACTGTGGCTTGGCGTGTCCGCATTGCGCACCGCCCTTGCCCGCAAAAGCGAGGCAAGCCTGCCAGTAATCTGTGTTGGCAATCTCAGCGCGGGAGGCACCGGCAAAACACCCGTTGTCGCCTATCTTTATGATTGGTGTGTTAACGCCGGATTGCGTCCGGTGATTCTCTCACGCGGCTATGGCGGCAGCGCAACAGCCCCGCTTTGGGTCGATCCACAAACCCATGATGCAAAGATCTGTGGTGACGAGCCGCTGATGCTTGCTGACGGGCGTGACGTCATTGTGTCGCGTGATCGTGTTGCCGGGGCCAATGCCATTGCCACGCGTGACATTCATGATGTGATTTTGATGGATGACGGCTTACAGAATCCCTTTTTGGCGCACGATCTTCGGATTGGTATTTTCGATGGCGGCGTTGGGGTCGGGAACGGGCGTGTTATTCCGGCTGGCCCTTTGCGAGTCAGTCTCGCCAACGGTCTTGCCGATCTCGATGTCGCGGTGATCAACGGAGATGATGAGACCGGTCTTGGCACTTTGTTGCCAGCCGGCGTGCCGGTCGTGCGAGGCAGCCTGCGGGCTGACCAGTCCATAATTGAGACGCTGGGCGAGACACCGTTGCTGGCTTTTGCCGGAATTGGCAGGCCGGAACGCTTTTTTGTCACGGTACGCCGCGCCGGAGGAAACCTTGTTCGCTGGCTGGCCTTTGCCGATCATCACGCTTATTCCCAGCATGATCTGATCAAGCTTCAGGAAGATGCCACCCGCCTTGGTGCAGAATTGATTACCACGCAAAAGGACTGGATCAGGCTGCCAAATGAATGGCGCGAGCGTATCCATTGTCTTTATGTGGCGCTGGAACTTGAGGATGACGCCCCGCTTACCGCTGCGGTTCAGGCGGCAATCGCATCACACCAGAGCAAAGGCTGACGGGCAATGGCTGACCCGCTGGCGAAAATCATCCTGCGTAAAGCCCGGCAGATTTTTGTCTGGCCGGTTGAGGCGGCGTTGGTGTTTCTTCTCTATTTCATCGCCCGCCTGATGCCTGTGGCAATGGCGAGTGTGGTAATTGGCGGCTTCATGCGTCTGCTGGGTCCATTGACACCATGGGATCGACGTGCACGGCGTAATCTTGCTGCCGCGATGCCCGAACTGGACATTGCCCGTCAACGCACTGTGCTGAACGCCATGTGGTGGAATATCGGGCGCGTTGTCGGTGAATATCCACATGTTGCCCGCCTTGCCAGCAAAGGACATGTTGAATTTGTCGGGCGTGAACATCTTGAGGGGCTAAAGAGCGGTGGATTCCTTGTTGGCGCCCATATCGGCAATTGGGAGCTTGGTCCCTATGCCGCGATCACCGCAGGCCAGACTGTCGCCGCAATATACCGGCCACTCAACAACCCCCTGCTTTCAGGATTGCTTGAAAGACGACAGGCCGCCTATGGCGGTGACATCTATCGCAAGGGCCGTGAAGCCGCCCTTGGCATGGTGACCGCATTGAAAAAGGGCCAGTTCATGTGCCTTCTGGTTGATCAGCAACTGCGTGAGGGTATGGTCGTGCCATTCTTTGGCCTGCCGGCAACCACCTCGATCAGCTATATAAAGCTGGCGATCAGAAAGAAGGTGCCGGTTTGTTATATGCGGACCGAACGCCTTGGCGGGTGTCGGTTCAGGGTGACGATCTCGCCCCCGATCGACTTGCCAAAGACAGATGATGAAGCGGCAATTCTTGCCGCCGCCACAAAGATTAACGCGACTCTGGAAGATTGGATCAGGGCCAAGCCTGAACAATGGTTCTGGCCACACCGCCGCTGGGGCAAGAATATCTAGACGCTAGAACAGCGTGTCCTGAACGCCTTTATTGTCCTTTGTGTTTTTAGCCGCTTTGGCCTTTGATCCCGCGGCCTGTTTTCCGGCTTTGGCCTGCGGCGGGTCCGATGCTCCAGTACCAGACGGATCAAGCTGTGCTGACCGGCTGGCATCGGCAAAACGAAGCGTCACCAACGCGCCTGTCTCGGCATCAATAGAGCGTTTTACCGGCGTGCCAGCGGCATCGGTGACGAGCGCAAAACCACGGTCGAGAACCCGCTCAAAGGAATTGGCCTGAAGCAATCGCGAGGCACCCTCGAGGGCATGGCTTCGATTGACAATCGACTGATCCATCACCTGCACCAAACGCTCTCCAAGCCGGGATAATTCAGCCCTTACCTCAGCCAATCGGCGCTCGGGCGGGCGAATGCGACCGGCCAGCCCGGCCAGCCGCAGTTCCTGTGCGGCAAGGCGTGTTTCAAGCGCACCATTGAGTCCGGCCACTGCCAGATCAAGCGCCTGTCCGCGCCGATTGATCACTTCCGCCGGATCAAGCAAAGCGCGCCCTGCCGAGCGAAGCAGCGCAGTCGCCGTTTCAAGACGCTGGGCAATGGCGCGTTGCAAGCGGGCCTGACCCTCACTGATACGGGCCGCAAGCTCTGCCTGAACCGGCACCGCCATCTCGGCGGCAGCGGTTGGGGTTGGCGCGCGCAAATCCGCGGCATAGTCAATCAATGTTGTATCGGTTTCATGGCCAATCGCGGAAATCACCGGAATGCGGCAATCGGCAACAGCCCGCACCACCTCTTCTTCGTTAAAGGCCCATAAATCCTCCAACGAGCCACCCCCACGCGCCACAATCAGCACATCTGGACGCGGCAAATCCCCATCGGCTGGCATGGCATCAAAGCCCCGAATGGCGGCGGCCACCTGCGGTGCCGCATTCTGTCCCTGAACAAGGGTTCCCCATACCAGAACATGGACGCCAAAACGGTCCCGCAGTCGATGCAGAATATCGCGGATCACCGCACCAGTCGGGCTTGTGACAACACCAATCACGGCTGGCATCTGCGGGATCGGCTTTTTCAGCTCAGCATCAAACAGCCCTTCAGCAGCAAGCCGTCGCCGACGCTCTTCGAGCTGGCGAAGCATCGCCCCCTCGCCAGCCACCTCCATCTGGGTGACGACAATCTGGTATTTCGATTGACCCGGATAGATCGTCAGCTTTCCCGAACAAATGACCTCCAGACCCTCTTCAGGTTGCACCGCAAGATTGCCAGCCATGGTTTTCCAGCAAACCGCCGCAAGCGTGGCGCGATCATCTTTCAGGGTGAAATAGAGGTGGCCGGATGGCGCACGTGTTGGTCGCGAGATTTCTGCACGCACGCGCACATAATCAAACGCCCCCTCAACGGTTGCCTTGAGCCGTGACGACAATTCACTGATTGACATGAAAGGCGCGTTCGTCTGCTCGTCGCCATTCATGGGCATATCGGATGATGTTGGGATCTGGTCTTTCATAATGCCTCAATATTATGCCATATTGCAGCGCCTGCAAGCTGGCAGTTACAAACATCAAACACAGGCATCAAATACAGGCATCAAATACAGGCGTTGAAAATGAAAATTCTTCTGGTAGGCAGCGGTGGACGCGAACACGCTCTGGCATGGGCCATTTCCGGCTCGGCATTGCTTGACGAGCTGGTGATTGCGCCCGGCAGCGATGCCATGTCGAGCCTTGGCAGATGTGTCGATTGCGCGGTTGACGATATTGACGCCATCATGGCACTGGCACAGCAAATGCCAGCCGATCTGGTGGTCATTGGACCAGAAGTGCCACTCGTCCTTGGACTTGCCGACAAGCTGGAAGCTGCTGGCATTGCCGCCTTTGGCCCTTCGATGGCGGCGGCACGACTGGAAGGATCAAAGGGCTTTGCCCGGGAAGTCTGTGAACGCCACAACATCCCGCAGGCGAAGTTCGCAATTGTCGATACGATAGACGCCGCCAATCTCGAGATTGATCAGCTTGGCGGTGTCTGTGTGATCAAGGCTGATGGCCTTGCCGCGGGCAAGGGTGTCGTTGTTGCCGATAGCGCCGCCGAGGCAAAACAGGCCGCTGCAGAAATGCTTGGCGGACGCTTTGGCGCCGCCAGCAGTGAGATTCTTGTCGAGGAACGGATGGTCGGCCCCGAGGCATCCCTGTTCGCCCTTGTCGATGGTCCTGATTGCCTGTTCATGGCAAGCGCCCAGGATCACAAACGCGCATTTGACAATGACCAAGGGCCAAACACCGGCGGCATGGGCGCGATTTCTCCTGCGCCACGTCTGGATGACGCGCTCCGCGACCGGGTGATGGCCGAGATTGTTGAACCGTTGGCGCGTGGCATGGCAGAGGATGGCATGCCCTATCGCGGCGTTCTCTATGTAGGCCTGATGCTGACTGTCGATGGTCCGAAGGTAGTCGAATTCAACTGCCGCTTCGGTGATCCGGAAGCACAGGTGATCCTGCCGCGCCTGAAAACCGATCTGGTAGCCGCAATGATGGCCACTGTCGAGGGCGGCCTTGGCCATTTTTCCATGCGATGGGACACAAGAAGTGCCGTCACCGTGGTCATGGCGGCACGGGGCTATCCGGGAGATTATGAAAAAGGCAGCGGCATTCGCGGGCTTGATGGAGTGGGCGAGCTTGAAGATACGCTGGTTTTCCATGCCGGCACGAAAATCTCTGCCGATGGCACTGTAACGGCCAATGGCGGCCGGGTTCTGTCCGTCACCGGCCTTGGCGACACACCAACGGATGCCCGTAACGCCGCCTATCGCGCGGTTGACATGATCGACTGGCCGGAAGGCTTTTGCCGAACGGATATCGCCGCACACTAACGGCGACTGGCGAAAAACCGGCGTAATTGCTCGCTTGCTGCCTGCTCGGAGAGGCCGCCATAAATTTCCGGGCGGTGATGACAGCTTGGCTGATCAAAAAAGGCAATGCCGGATTCCACCGCACCCGCCTTCACGTCATATGCGCCAAAATACAACCGGCGAAGCCGCGCATGCGCAATCGCCCCGGCGCACATTGTGCAAGGCTCGAGTGTTACCCATAAATCACAATCTTCGAGACGCGATGTTCCGCGCAGGGCAAGCGCTGCCTCAATCGCCAGAATTTCCGCATGATGCAGAGCATTTTCATCCCGCGACATGCGATTTTCAGCAATTGAAATGATGTCGCCATCGGGGCCAACCACTGCCGCTGCAACGGGCACCTCTCCTGCCGCCGCCGCTGCATCGGCACGGGCCAAAAGCTGCTTCATCAGATCACCATTTGCTTTCAGTCTCGCCACCATAAAACCCTGTTGCCATCATCCCCAGCCGCCACCGCCGGATATTTCCATTCCTTGCACAGTCGATTGCAATTTGCAAAGCAACAGGATTGCGATTACACCATCGGAATGAACAAGCCACGCGACATCAACCTCGACAAAGCACCAGCCAGCGAGCGCATTGCCAAACGCATTGCCCGCGCCGGACTATGTTCGCGGCGCGATGCCGAGGCACGCATTGCCGAGGGACGTGTCAGCGTCAACGGCAAACAGATCACCAGCCCGGCGCTCAATGTCACGCCCGCTGACAAGATCATTGTTGATGGCAAACCATTGCCAGCCCGTGAACCAGCGAAATTATGGCGGTATCACAAGCCGCGCGGCCTTGTCGTCAGCGCCCGTGATGAGAAAAATCGACAGACAATTTTTGACACCCTGCCGGACCACCTGCCACGGATGATAACGGTTGGACGGCTGGACATGGATTCCGAGGGTCTTTTGCTGCTGACCAATGACGGTGAACTGGCCCGCCATCTCGAACTTCCCTCAACTGGATGGAGCCGTAAATACAGGGTCCGGGTTCAGGGGCATGTTAGCGAGCTGGCGCTGGCCAATCTTGCAAACGGGGTGACGATTGACGGCATACGCTATGGGCAGGTTGATGCACGTCTGGACCGGCAGATGCCAAGCAACGCCTGGCTGACCGTGGTTATCCGCGAAGGTAAAAATCGCGAGGTAAGACGGATCATGGAACATCTTGGCCACAAGGTTGGCCGCCTGATCCGCGTGTCCTATGGCCCGTTCCAGCTTGGCGAGCTTGCCGAAGGTGGTGTCGATCAGGTTAAGCCGCGGGTGCTTGCCGACCAGCTTGGCATCACCGACACATCACAGTCGGTGGCCGAAAACGATGGCAGGGCTACTGCCAAGGTCAAGACCAGAAACAAATCCAGAGACATATCCAAAGACAAGTCCAAAGACAGGGACAGAACGTCAAAAGATCCCGGAGCGCGGCAAAAACAGCGTCGCACCGCACCGGCGAAGCCACAACGAGGACAGGATGCGAATCATCGGCGGTCAACATCGCGGAACAAAGCTGGCGGATCTGGCCGGCGATAAAACACGGCCAACCTCTGACCGTGTACGCGAGTCAATTTTCAACATTCTGGCTGGTGGACGATTTGGCGCCCCGCTTCATGACAGTGTCGTAATTGACCTGTTTGCCGGTACCGGTGCCATGGGGCTTGAGGCATTGTCTCGCGGTGCAAGGATGGCTGCATTTGTGGAAAATGACCGCGAGGCCCTTGGTGTCTTGCGGGCCAATATCGACCGGCTAAAACGCGCCGGAGATTGCCGGGTTATCGCCGGGGATGCCACGACCCTTGCCAGCTGGCGCGGAGATCTGGCAACGCTGGTCTTTGCCGATGCCCCCTATGCCAGCGGTGATGGCTTGCGGGCGATAAACCGGCTGTGCACAATTGGCGCACTTGCTGATCAGGCCCTGATTGTTATGGAAACCGGCAAGGATGAGACGCCCGACAGCGATTTGCTTGGCGAGGCAGGTCTGGAAATTGTCGATGCACGGGCCTATGGCAAGGCGATGGTGCATATTCTTGCCAGACAGAGCGGCGTCTAGCGTCGGCCAAACAATTTTTCAATATCGGCAAGTGAAAGCTGCACCCATGTCGGGCGGCCGTGATTGCACTGGCCGGATCGGGGGGTCACTTCCATTTCCCGCAACAGGGCATTCATCTCATCACCATTCAGCGCCCGACCCGCGCGCACCGACCCATGACAGGATATTGTCGCCAGCACATGATTTATCCGGTCCTCCAGCGTTGTACTGCCACCGATCTCAACCAACTCCTCGGCAATATCCTCTACCAGACGGCGCGTTGCCGGATTGCCAAGCAACGCCGGAACAGACCGCACAATCACGGCACCATCGCCAAACCCCTCAATCTCAAGACCCAGATCGCCGAGCATCTCTGCTGCGTTCAACACCGCTTCACGGCGGTCGTCGGCAAGCTCTACGATCTCCGGCAGCAATAATGTCTGCGCGGCAATCGCATCCTCGGCCAAGGCCGCTTTCATCCGTTCCATGACAAGACGCTCATGCGCTGCATGCTGGTCGATAATGGTCAATCCGGTTTCGGTTTCGGCCACGATATAGGTTTTGTGAAGCTGGGCTTTTGCCGCGCCAAGTGGGTGCGTGCGCGCCGCCGCTTCAATGTCTTCAGACACCGCCTCAGCGGTTCGGGCCACAGGCGGCGCATCTGTCATCAGGTTTGATTGCCCCGCAAACGGCGCCTGCATATCGGCGGCAAGGCCGCGCTCCGTCATGTCAGGCAAATCATTTCTGGACGGCGCCAGATAAGATGCCCGCGGCGGGGCAGCAAAATGGGTTTGCTGCCCGGCAGACATATTGCCAGCAAGGCGGCCTATTGCCTCGCGCCCGCCGTCACCAGTGGCGCGCACCCCGCCTTCGCGAAGCTGCGACATGATCGCTCCGACAAGAAGTGCGCGCACCCCTGCAGCATCACGAAATCTCACCTCGGCCTTGGCCGGATGAACATTCACGTCCAAATTCGCCGGTGGCAGGGTCAGGAACAAGGCCGCAATCGGATGCCGCCCCCTTGGCAAGGTGTCGCCATAGCCCGCCCGAATGGCACCAAGCAGCGAGCGGTCATGAATCGGGCGGCCGTTGACAAACAGATAGATCTGCGCTGGCGTCGGGCGGTTCATTGTCGGTAAACCGATCAACCCCTGAAGGCGAACATCTTCGCGATGCGCGTCAATCCGCACCGCTTCATCGGCGAAAGTCTGACCGATGATGGCACCAAGCCTGCGCGTTTGGACGGCACGCGCCTGCGCGTCCTCGTCCGACAGCAAATCATCACCCGCGATAGCTGGCAGATCGATCAATTTCCGGCCATCATTTTCCAGACTGAAAGCCACCCCCGGCCACGCCATAGCGAGGCGCCTGACAACATCAACGCATTGCCCTTGTTCAGTCCGGTCAGTTTTCAGGAATTTCAGACGTGCCGGAACCGCTTTAAACAATTGTGTCACCGAGATCAGACTGCCCTTTTGCAGTGCTGCCGGTTCAGCTGTGCCAACCTTACCAGCTCTGACCTCCAGCCGCCACGCATGCGGCATTCCCTCCATCACCGATGTCAGGGTCAAATTCGAGACCGCCCCGATAGAGGGTAAGGCTTCGCCACGAAAGCCAAGCGAGCCAATATGATCCAGAGAATCGTCCGGCAATTTTGATGTGGCGTGACGGCGTATCGCCATCAGCATGTCCTCGGGACTCATCCCGTGGCCATCATCAGCAACCGTCAATTCATCGATACCGCCGCGGCGCAATGTTATAGAGATATGACGCGCACCGGCATCAAGGGCGTTCTCAACAAGTTCACGCAAGGCACTGGCGGGGCGTTCAATGACTTCCCCAGCAGCAATCTGGTTTACCAGCCCATCCGGGAGTTGCCGGATTACGGCCATTACACCCTCACTATTTGATGATCACCGTCTCGCCGCTGGATTGATCCGTGGCAAGGGTTTCACCGTCTGTAGGCAGCAGGCCTTCCCGCATCGTCCGGCGAAGGCGCTTATCCTCGGCGATCTTGTCCAGCACCGGACCGACATTTGGCAATCCGCCAAACAAGGTCTGGATCGGCAGGCGCTTTTCAAACTGGATACCGAGTGTTTCCTCATCCACCTTTTCGCGGACATTTTCTTCAATCGAAGCAAAATCAAAAAGCGCGTCATAGCCGGTAGCCGTTACATTCTCAACGCCAAGGGTCTGACCTGCCAATCTGCGCGCATCAAGCAACGCCGAATCTTCATCGGCGCGGACCTGATCAGGTGTATTGGCGAACCCCGGAGGCATCGACAAGGGCGGGCGAACAACAACTTCGAATTCGTCCGGGGCCGATTTTTCAGTTCCGATGGCGCGTCTGAAGTCTGAACAGGCGGCAACCGACCCGACCAGAAGAATGAGCACCGCACCCCTGAAAAGGCGCGTCCACACCGCCGATGTTACGTTGGTTTGATCATCAAGGCTCATGTGTCGTCTCTCTCCTGCCCAAAGAGGATGCTATAAATCCAGAACATGGCGCCGACTGAAATAGCCGCATCGGCGACATTGAACGCTGGCCAATGCCATGTTTGAACATATACGTCTATAAAATCAACAACTTTGCCAAAACGCAACCGATCTATCGCATTTCCGATGGCCCCGCCAGTGATTAATCCAGCCGCAATATTCTGCCATTTGTCAAAGCTGTGACTGTTCCAGAAAAACCATCCAGCCACGGCAAAAGCAAGACATGTCAGGCCAATGCGGACGACAAGCCCACCATCTGCCAACATCCCAAAGCTGATTCCCGGGTTCCAGACCGGCACCAGATTGACAAAGGGTAACACCGGATAGACCTGCGGCGTGGCAAAGATCCAATCAAGCATATATTGCTTGCTCACCTGATCAAGCACCAGCACAACAAGTGCAAACACCATTAATCTGCGTGCTGCTGACCCCGTCAGCCTTGCGCCCAGATTTGGCGGTGTATCAGGTGTTCCCCCATCGATCATCAGGCACTCGCCACCACGCTTTCACAACGGTTGCAAATGCCGCCTTCTTCGCTGACTTCCGGTGTGATCCGCCAGCAACGCGCACATTTCTCACCATCGGCAAGGGCAAACGCCACCGCGACATCGTCAATTGTTTCCAGCCTGAAGGCACCATCAGGCGCCGCATCGGTGCTGATGGTTGCATCAGATGTGATGAACAATGACCCTGCATCAAGGCCGTGCATGGCCTTTTCGGTTTCCGCATCGACATAGATCACCGGCGCCGCCTGCAATGACGCGCCAATCGCGCCCTCATTACGCGCTTTTTCAAGAGCGCTCATCACCACTTGTCTGACCCGCCGGATCCGAGACCAGCGCGCCGCAAGGCCCGCATCCATCCACTCGGCAGGGATCGGATCGTAGCTACGAAGATGGACCGAATTTTCAATATCATTAACCCGGCATTGCCACGCTTCCTCTGCAGTAAAGCACAGGATCGGAGCAAGCCATGCCGTCAGCCGGTCAAACACTTCCTTCATCACGGTGCGGCAGGCGCGCCGCTCAATCGATGCAGGCGCATCACAATACAGCCGATCCTTGCGGATTTCGAAATAGAAGGCCGAAAGATCGCTGTTACAAAGCGTGTGAAGTTCGGTGAAAATACCGTGAAAATCATATTCATCGGTAAGCTTGCGGATTTTGACATCCAGCTCGGCCAACCGCATCAGCACCCATTTTTCCAGCTCGGGCATTTCCGCATAACCGACAGCTTCGGACTCGTCATAGCCATCAAGCGCACCCAAAAGATATCGCAACGTGTTGCGGAAACGCCGGTAATTGTCGGTCATCCGCTTGATGATTTCAGGGCCAATGCGAAGGTCACTGTAATAGTCCGAACTGACGACCCACAACCGCAGAATATCGGCCCCGTTCTGGTCCATCACCGCTTGCGGTGTCACCACATTGCCAAGCGATTTGGACATTTTGCGCCCTTGCTCATCCAGGACAAAGCCATGTGTCAGCACACCTTTGTAAGGTGCCTTGCCGCGCGTTGCACAGGATTGCAAAAGCGATGAATGGAACCAGCCGCGATGCTGGTCAGAGCCTTCGAGATACAGATCGGCAGGGCTGCTGAGATCATCGCGTTCCTCGAGGACAAATGCATGGGTCGAGCCTGAGTCGAACCACACATCAAGAATATCCGTGACCTTCTCAAAATCATCCGCATTATAGTCCGGGCCAAGGAAGCGCGATGGATCTGATGAGAACCAGCAATCAGCGCCTTCCTCACGCATGGCCGCCACGATCCGGTCAATAACCGCTTGATCGCGCAATGGCTCGCCGCTTTCCTTATTCACGAAAACAGTGATTGGCACGCCCCAGGCACGCTGGCGCGACAGGCACCAATCCGGGCGTTGGGCGATCATTGATGTCAGACGCGTCTGTCCGGCAGGTGGATAGAATTTGGTTTTGCCAAGCTCATCCACCGCAATCTTGCGCAATCCATGTGACTCCATCGACACAAACCATTGCGATGTGTTGCGATAAACAAGCGGTGCCTTGGAGCGCCAGGAATGCGGATATGAATGGACCAGCTTGCCGATGCCGATAACACCGCCAAGTTCAGCCATTTTTTCGGCAATCTTCAGATTGTCACGCAACACATGCATACCGGCAAACAGCGGCAAATGCTCCATGATACGGCCATCTTCAGCGACTGTATCCGGCACCGGAATGCCATGTTGCAGATGCG
Organism: Alphaproteobacteria bacterium; assembly: GCA_038147495.1. Taxonomy (GTDB): domain Bacteria; phylum Pseudomonadota; class Alphaproteobacteria; order Puniceispirillales; family Puniceispirillaceae; genus MED-G116. Next base: position 38,645 of record JAYQTT010000012.1, read on the forward strand.
CCAGCTCATAATCCTCAACACCGTGGCCAGGTGCAATATGGACAAAGCCTGTACCCTGATCGGTTGTCACATAATCGGCATGCAGCAACGGCACATCATGCTCATAGCCATGCGCCGCCAGCGGGTGTGCGGCAATTGTGCCGACACAGTCAGCACCTTTCAGCCGGTGCAGAACGGTGTGCGCACTAACCCCAATGGCTGCACACACATCATCCAGCAAGGCATCAGCCAGAGCGATGACATCACCGACGCTGGCGTGTGATCCCTCTTCAATTTGATCGATCCGAATGACCACATAATCAATATCCTGGCCACAGGCCATTGCCCGGTTGCCAGGCATCGTCCAGGGCGTTGTTGTCCAGATCACGATGGCGGCGCCGTCAAGCGCCGGATGGCTCGGCTTTGTCACCGGAAAACGGGCATAGATCGTGGTTGAGGTGTGATCCTCATACTCGATCTCGGCTTCAGCAAGGGCGGTTTTTTCAACCGGTGACCACATCACCGGCTTGGCCCCGCGATAAAGGCTGCCATCCATCAATATCTTGCCAAGTTCAGCAGCGATCGTGGCCTCAGCTTCATAGGCCATGGTCGTGTATGGGTTATGCCAATCACCAAGCACACCAAGGCGCTGAAATTCCTCAGACTGCACGCCAAGCCAATGCGCCGCAAAATCGCGGCACTCCTGACGGAATTCATCGACTGGCACCTGATCCTTATCTTTGCCCTTCTTGCGGTATTGTTCCTCAATTTTCCACTCGATCGGCAGGCCATGACAATCCCAACCGGGGACATAATTGGCATTCTTGCCAAGCATCGATTGCGACCGGTTGATGACGTCTTTCAGAATTTTGTTCAACGCATGACCGATATGAAGCTGGCCGTTGGCATAGGGTGGGCCATCATGCAGAACAAATGTTGGCGCGCCTTTGCGGGCTTCACGAAGCCGGCGATAAATATCAATATCCTTCCATTTCTGCAAAATCTCAGGCTCACGCTGCGGCAAGCCCGCCCGCATCGGAAATTCGGTCTTTGGCAGAAAAACGGTATCTTTGTAATTCATCGCATCAGGTCTTTCAGGCTCTTGCCATGATCGGCTGGCTGGGTTGCTGTTACAGCCAATGTTCTGGTTTCAGGCGGTCTTTTTGATAGGCGGTAAAATGGCACGCGCGGCTTCGGCGTCCAGCGCAATCTGCCGGGTCAATTCCTCAATGCCGGCAAATTTACACTCAGCCCGCAAAAACGCATGCAACTGCACGGACAAACGCTTGCCATAGAGGTCCATGTTCACATCAAACAGATGCGCCTCGCACAGCACGCCGCGGTTCTGGACCGTTGGACGGATGCCGATATTGGCAACACCATTGCCAAGCAGAACCGGCACGCCGTCATCAACATCGAAAATTTGCACCGCATAAACGCCAAAAGCGGGGTTCAGCAGATTACCAAGTGGAATATTCGCAGTGGGAAAACCAATGGTGCGACCACGCTGATCACCCCGGGTGACTGTTCCTGTAACAGCCCAATCACGCCCGAGCATGTCTGCCGCCTGCTGTGGATCACCTGCCTGCAACGCTGCACGCACACGGCTTGACGACACGACAACGCTGTTCGCGTCCAGCAAGAGCGGCACCGCATGCGCCTCTATACCAACGGCACGTCCAAATTCATTGATACTGTCAATATCGCCGCCGCGGCCGCGGCCAAAGGCGAAATCTTCACCCGCATACAAGCGGCACACGCCAAGGCTTGGCAGCACAGACTGGACAAAGCTCACCGCATCGGTACACCGCAAATTATCGTCAAAAGTGACATGGATGATCTGGTCGACACCAAGTCCGGTAATCAACCGGTCATTTTCGGCCCTGTCGGCAAGATGAAAGGGCGCATCATCCTGTCGGAAAAACTCTCTTGGATGCGGGTCAAATGTAATAACGGCAGCATCAAGCCCCTCTTCACGCGCAGCTCTAACGGCGGCGCCGATCACCTTTTGGTGACCTTTATGTACCCCGTCAAAATTGCCAATGGCCGCGATCCGTGTTTGCTGGTTGATCGGCGCATCGCCAATCGACCATTCGACTATTTCCGCTGTTGGTGTTTTATGTTCCGTCATGGGGCGGCACTATATCGCTGAAACGGACCCAATATCAACGCCTCATGGGCAGTTTTATTCGATTTCGGATGCAATCGGACTGGCGCGCGCAGCGGGGTCTTTTCCTCTTGCCCGAACCTGCTTATCTTGGCCTCCTGTTCTGGCACTGTATCCTCGCCCTTTTTCGTGGCATTGTGGTATCGTGCCCCGCGTTATCTGGAGACACTACGCATGAATGAACTTTCGATCGACAACATCAGTAACAAGCTTGGTATTGCCAACTATCTGAATGAGCAAAGTCTCAATCTGTTGACGAGCATTGGCGTCAATTTGCTTGGCGGGGTGCTGACCCTTGTCATCGGCTTCTGGCTGTCACGCAAAGCCGCTGTAATGACACGCGACTGGCTAAGCAAGCTTAACCGGCTCGATCCGACACTGGTGCCGGTACTTGGTGCGCTTGTGCGCTATGCAGGCCTGACACTGACGGTCATTGTCGCGTTGAGTACTTTTGGTGTGGAAACGACATCGGTCATTGCGGTTCTTGGTGCGGCTGGCCTTGCCATTGGTCTGGCCCTGCAGGGCACGCTTTCGAATGTTGCCGCCGGACTGATGCTGTTGTTCCTGCGTCCGTTCCGTGTTGGCGATTGGGTGGAAGCCGCGGACGTGTCTGGTTCTGTGCGCGAGATCGGCCTTTTCACAACGATCATAGACACGTTCGACAATATCTATATCAGCGTCCCCAATTCGTCGATTTGGACGTCGAAGATCGTCAATCATGCCAAATATGGTACACGGCGCCTCGATCTGGACATCGGGATCAGCTATGACGCATCGCTTGATGACGCCGAGACGGCAATGATGTCACTCACCGATGACCCACGCATTCTGGCTGAACCGGCACCGCAATTCCTGGTGGTGAGCTATGATGATTCCGCGATCACCGTCCGCCTGCGGGCGCACGCCAAATATGATGATTTCTTTGCCCTTCACTGGGACCTCAACAGACGGCTGAAGGGCGTCCTTGCGTCGCACAATATCGATATACCATTTCCGCAGCGTGTGGTGCATCATTTGGGCCAGCCGCAAGGCGAGGACTGAGTCCAAACAGCAATTGGCAAGTATGAATGGGGCCGGGTGAGCAGATGCCATCGGAACATCCGATCAAAATTACCAGAGAGGCACTCAGCGATGGCACCGTGGCCAAGCTGGCGGCAGCGCGTGACGATGCGCAAACCTATGTCGCCAGCGAAGATGAATTGCTGGCATCGCGGCGCCAGCTTCTGGCCGATGATGCCGATTGTTCGGATATTTGGGTGTTCGGATATGGCAGTCTGATTTTCAATCCGGTGTTTGAACATGTCGACAAATGCGAGGCCCGCATTTACGGCCGCCACCGCCGGTTTTGCCTGTGGACACGGATCGGCCGCGGCACGCCGGAACGGCCCGGACTGGTGCTTGGCCTCGACCAGGGCGGGTCCTGCACCGGCCTTGCCTTTCGCCTGGACCCCGGCAATGCCATCGATGAACTCGATCTCTTGTGGCGGCGCGAGATGATTTCAATGTCCTATCAGGCGCGTTGGGTAACGCTGCACACTGCCGATGGCATCAAGCGGGCGATTACCTTTGTTCTTGTTCCTGACCGCCCGAATTATGCGGCGCGCATGCCGATTGAAACCGAAGTTGAAATCATCGCCAGCGCCACCGGTTTCATTGGCCATTGCCGGGATTATCTCTTTGATACGGTCGATGGGCTTCATCAATACGGGTTGCGTGATCCGCATCTGGAAAAACTGGCAGGTCTGGTCAAGGCGAGGCTTGCTCTTTAGACCACATTTCGCTAGTAACGTGTTTATCGGGTGACGCGGCTGTGGCGGAATGGTAGACGCGACGGATTCAAAATCCGTTTCTGGCAACAGAGTGGGGGTTCAAGTCCCTTCAGCCGTACCACCCCTTCAACTGATAATCAGCAAGACCGGCGTGATATGACAGCCCTCTGGCGGTTCAGCAAAAACCAGTATGACCGCGTTCTTCGCGCCGCTGAAACCGCTCTTGCGGTACGGTTGATGCTGGTCTTTGCCGTACTTGAATCGATCATTATTCCAATCCCTGTCGATCCGCTGTTGGTGGCAACGGTGCTGGCCCGGCCATCGCGCTGGATCAGATTGACCATTGCCTGCACTCTTGCATCGGTCATTGGCGGCGGCATCGGCTGGGCGCTTGGTGCCTTTCTCGGCCTCGGTGTGGAAGAGATTCTGCAACTGCTGCCGCAGACGGTCGCCGCGCCAGAGGCTTTTGCCGCTGTCCAGCAAGGTTTTGTGAGCTGGGGGATCCTGCTGGTGTTCATCGGGGCGTTTTCACCACTTCCCTATAAGGTCATCGCCGTCAGCTCTGGCATGGCCGGCTTTGCCCTGATTCCCTTTCTGCTGGTATCGCTGATCGGTCGTGGGCTTCGGTTTATGATTGTTGCGGGTATCGCCCGCCATCATGGTGACGCGCGCATCGTTATCGCCCTGATCTCATTGCTCGTGGCATTGATTGGAGGTGCTGTATGGCTGATTCGGTGATGCGGGATTTTCATTCCCTGCTGCCGCCACGCCGGGCGATGCTTCTTTGCGGGCTGATGTCGGCGACGCTGTTGGTTGGCGCTTTTCTGTTTGAATATGTTGGTGGGCTGGCGCCATGCCGTATGTGCATCTGGCAACGCTGGGCGCATGTCGCCATCATCGTCTGCGCGTTGCCGGCGCTGGTCGGTTTATCCCCACGCATTGCACAGGCCGGATTAGCGATCCTTGCCGCCGCCGCCGCAACAAGCGCGGCCATCGCCGGTTATCACGCTGGCGTTGAATGGGGACTGTGGGCCGGGCCATCAGGATGCACGGCCAATCTGGACAGCAACCTTAGCGCAGGCAGCCTTGTTGATCAGCTTCTGGCGACCCCTGTGGTACGATGCGACGACGTGCCATGGTCACTTTTTGGCATCTCGATGGCAGGGTGGAACGCGCTGTTCAGCCTTGACATCATGGCGATAGCGCTTATGTCCCTGCTAGCTGCACACAAACACCGACACACCAACTGAATGGAGCTTGATGTGACGACCAATAGCCGCGACATCGCACGCTTTTTGCGCGTTGACCATGCTGGCGAGCGCGCCGCCCAGCAAATTTACCGCGGTCAGCTTGCGGTTTTGCGTGATCACAGCTCGGGCCCTGAAATTCAGCATATGATGGAGCAAGAGGTCGAACATCTGGAGACCTTTGAAGATTTGCTCAACGAGCGCGGTGTGCGTCCCTCCATGCTTGATCCGCTTTGGGGCGTTGCCGGATACGCACTTGGGTTTGTCACCGCAAAAATGGGTCCAAAGGCGGCGATGGCCTGCACGATTGCTGTCGAAGAAGTGATCGGCGAGCATTATGCCAAGCAAGCCGAACAGCTCGGTAAGGACGAGAGTGCCCTGCATGAGACGATCTCACGCTTTCGCGATGAAGAATTGGAGCACAGGGATATCGCGGTTGAGCATGATGGCCGCGAGGCACGACATTATGCAATGCTTCGTTCCGTCATTCAAACGGGATGCAGGGCCGCGATCAAAATCGCCGAACGGGTCTAGGCTTCATCACTCTGCAGTTCGGTATCCCAATAGAGATAGTCACGCCAGGATTCGTGCAGATAATTTGGCGGGAACGCCCGTCCGTTTTCCTGTAACTGCCAGACATTCGGTGCCGCCGGTGTCGCCAGCGGATGCATCCCACATTGATTTGGCAATTTGTTGCCTTTGCGTAGATTGCACGGTCCGCAGGCAGCGACCACATTGGCCCAACTTGTGCGACCGCCCTTCGAGCGTGGCACCACATGGTCAAAGGTCAGATCAGACGCCGAATGCGCTGTACCGCAATATTGGCAACTGAATTTGTCTCTCAGGAAGACATTGAAGCGGGTAAAAGCAGGGTTGCGGGTTTGCGGCACATATTCTTTCAACGCAATCACCGATGGCAGATTTATTTCCATACTTGGCGATGATATGCGCTGATCATATTCAGAAATGATAGTTACACGATCCAGACATACGGCCTTGACCGCGTCCTGCCACGACCACAAAGACAGTGGAAAATAATTCAGTGGCCTGAAATCGGCATTTAAAACCAGTGCTGGTGCAAAACTCCCTGCGTTCATTCCAATCCCCGTAGTTTGATCTGCGGCGTTGCATTAAGCAAAACATGAGTGCCACAGAAACACAAGCCCAATACAACATATTGGGCCGCCACGAGTCTTATCATCAAAATATTGCGGTAATGCGACAGGGCCTTATGTCGGCAGATGCTGTGCCAGAAAATCTATCGCTGAAGACAGGCCATCCGGGTCGATGCCATGACCAAGATTGGGGCGGGCCACTGTATCAACCTCTATGCCCTTTGCCTGCAGCACTTCTGCCGCAGCCTGCATCAGTTGAAACGGCACAACCGCATCAGCCGTCCCATGCACAAGTTGCACTGGCGGATAGATCGTCTTGCCTGCCGGTTGCAAATTTTCATGCAGAAGCAATGCCCCTGAAAAGCTGACGATAGCGGCAGGTTTTTCGGCCATATGAAGGCCGCAATGCAGGCTCATCATCCCGCCTTGCGAGAAGCCGCACAGCGCCACCGCCGAGAGGGGCAGGTCAAGTTCCTTTGACGCCGCGCCCATCGCCGCCTCAATTATCGGCGCCGCCTTCACCGGACCATGCTCGCGGTCATCGATCTCAAACCATTGACGGCCTGCCGGGTTCATGCTGCAAGGCTCGGGGGCGTTTGGGACAAAGAATGCCGCCCCGGGAAGGCGCAGGGAAATCGGATAGGCAAGGTCCGCAAGGTCAGCCCCATCAGCGCCCCAGCCATGAAGGATAAAAATCAGGCTCGATGCTATGCCGCCTCTTGCCGGTGCCGTGAAAAACCCTTCCAATTCTCCAAATGTCCGCCGCGCCATGGTCAATTCCCTTTTGCACAAAAACAGGTTTGTCTTGGCTTATGACAGTAAATGGCGATGGCCCCCTTGTCATCAGCGCCATTTGACGCCATCAGCACCATTTGACGATTTTTTCTTCACCCTTTACGACTGAAGACAGGGTAGAACACTCACCCACACGTCACATTTGGCCAAGAAGGACGACCCGTGACAGCATCAGCCAGAACAAGATTTGCTCCCAGCCCAACAGGCGAACTGCATCTTGGCCACGCTTTTTCCGCACATGTTGCGGCAATTGCAGGCAATGGCAAATTTGTGCTTCGGATCGATGACATTGACCATACAAGGTGCAAACCGGAATTTGTCACCCAAATCCAGAGAGATCTGGAATGGCTTGGCCTGTCGTGGCATCAGCCAATCGTCCGTCAATCTGACAGGCTTGAACATTATCATGCCGCACTCGAAACGTTGCAGGATATGGGCTTGGTCTATCCCTGCTACCTCACGCGGACGGAAATCAACGCCCTGCTGTCGGCACCACATGGCAATGACAAGGCGCTGGTCGATGCCGAAGAGGAATTATCCGATGCCGAGCGCCAACGCCGTGCCGAGGCTGGCGAGGCTCCGGCCTGGCGATTACGCACCCGCGAGGCGTTGGCAAAAGCAGGCGACATCTATTGGTGGGATTGTCTTGCAGGTCGGCAAATCCCGGTTGATATGAGCGCTTTTGGGGATGTTGTCGTTGCCCGCAAAGATATTGGCACCTCATACCATCTCTCGGTCGTGGTTGATGACGCCATGGACAATGTGACCATGGTTACGCGCGGCAGCGATCTGGCCAGCAGCACGCATGTGCATCGCCTGTTGCAAGCCCTGTTGAATCTGCCAAGTCCGGCATATCTTCACCATGAATTGGTGACAAACACACAAGGCAAGCGGCTTGCGAAGCGTGATAATGCCCGCAGCATCGCCGCGATGCGCGTTTCAGGCATGACCCCGGCAGATATCTTCAAACTCATGCCTGAAGCGCGTTACAGGACGAAAGGCTCGCCCATAAAAGCGTGATTTATGACCAAAAAGTGACCATTTTTTAACAAAAAACGAACCTTCGAAGAAATTTACCTGTTTAAGTCGAAAAATTGGGTCAGCGGGGTTGACTAAAAACCTTGCTGCGCTCATATACAAGTCAACACACACTATTTGGTGTGCGTTTCCTCCCTAAACTCGGCCGTGGGCTTGCCCACGGTCTTTTTTTTGGATGAAAGACTCTCTTTTTGAGAGCTGTAGCCCGAGGCCGCATAGTCGTGCAGACCCACAAATGGCGACAAATAGCGACATTTGAGCGCCTTGCCAGCCCGCCACATAAATTATAACATTTTTATCCCTGTCCAAAACTTGCAGATGCAAGGCCTGCCACCAATATACTGGTTAACGATATATTGGCTAATATGATCCGGGTCGAAGCGATGCCGTAAGACAGGCGATGATGGAGCTTTTTGTAATCTGATGCTGACAGAGACACTTGCCACGGAGAATACAAACAAACTTATCGACCCATTTGGTCGTACGGTGGACTATCTGCGTGTGTCGGTGACTGACCGTTGTGATTTCCGCTGTGTCTATTGCATGTCTGAAGAGATGACGTTTCTGCCCAAGGCCGATCTGTTGACGCTGGAAGAACTCGACATCCTGTGTCGCAGATTTATGGCCGCCGGGGTGCGTAAAATCAGGCTTACCGGCGGCGAGCCTTGGTGCGGCGCAACATCATGAAATTGATCGAAAGCCTCGGCAGCGAGGTCAAGGCCGGCAATCTTGATGAGTTGACCATCACCACAAATGGCAGCCAGTTATCAAAAATGGCTGATGACCTCGCCGCGGCCGGCGTGCGGCGGATCAATGTCTCAATTGACACGCTTGATCCCGATAAATTCCGTCAGGTGACAAGGTGGGGTGACCTGAACAACGTACTGGCTGGCCTTGATGCGGCCAAAAATGCGGGGCTGGACATCAAGATCAATGCTGTTGCCCTGCGCGGGCAGAATGACGATGAGCTTGGCGATATGCTGGCATGGTGCGGTGAGCGCGACTATGACATGACCATCATCGAAGTCATGCCGATGGGGGATATCGGCACCGAAAACAGGCTTGATCAATATCTTCCGCTTTCACGTGTGCGTGCCGACCTCGCAAAGAGATTTACCCTGACTGACATTCCTTTCCGCACAGGTGGGCCGGCGCGATATGTAAAGGTTGAGGAAACAGGCCGCAAACTTGGTTTCATCACCCCGCTCACGCATAATTTCTGCGAGAGCTGCAATCGTGTTCGTGTAACCTGCACGGGTCAGCTTTACATGTGCCTTGGTCAGGACGACAACGCCGATCTACGAGCCGCGTTGCGCGAGGGTGGGCCTGATGCGCTTGATGCATCCATTCTGGAAGCCATTGGCCGCAAGCCCAAGGGACATGACTTTATCATTGACCGGCGCCAGTCTGGCCCCGCCGTGGCACGCCACATGAATGTGACAGGCGGCTAGGGCGTCACCGGACGTCTTTGATAGAACCCCAGCCAGACCAAACCCACAAAAACAACTGTCAGAGGCAGGCTCGCCGCAAGTGTCATTGCTTGCCAGCCAAGCTGACTGTGGATTGCCCCGGCAGTGAGGGATGACGCCGCCGTTGTCGAGGTCACCATCAAATCGGCAAAGCCCTGCACACGGCCACGTTCTTCTGGAAGGGCGACACTGGCGACAAGCGAACTGCCACCGATATACAGAAAGTTCCAGCCCAACCCCACAAGGCTGAGCGCTATGAAATAGGGCCAGAAGCCAATCGCCTTTACCGCGATGATCAAGGTCGCGACATATAGCGCAAGACCGATCCATAAAATGCGGGACACACCAAAGCGCGCGATCAGGTGCCCGGTAAAGAAGGATGGCGCAAACATCGCCACCACATGCCATTGGATAATCGTGGCGTTCGCTGAAGTGCCGAGCTTGACGACATTGACCACCTGCAGAGGTGTTGCCGTCATAATGTAGCTCATCAGACCATAGCCAATCGCACTGGAAATAACGCCCACAACAAAGGGGGGCATCCGCAGAAAATCACCAAGTGGGCGACCACCGGCAGCCCGCTTCTCGGGCTTTGGAATTTTCAAGCCGGCCAGCGAAATCAAGGACAACAGCTGCACACCGGATACGGTGAAAAAACACCCTGCATAAATCGAATCTGGCAGCAGATTGACCGTATTGCGCGCAATCTCAGGTCCAATCAACGCCGCCAGCAACCCGCCAGCCAGCACCAAGGATATGGCACGCGGCTTTTGTGACTCCTCGGCGCTGTCAGCGGCAGCATAGCGGTAAAACCCGGCACAGCCCATGGCAACGCCAAGCAGCATCGCAGACATACAAAACAGCATATAATTCTCGAGGATTATGGCGATGCCCTGTCCAAACGCACCAAGGCTGCTGACACCAACACCAAACATGAAAACTGGACGGCGACCAAACCGTGCCATCAACAATGATGCTGGCACGGTTGTCATCATCGAGGTCACAAACTGGAGCGAAAGCGGTAATGTGGCAAGCCATGCGACCGGCGCCAACAGCGCCCCGACAAGCGCTGTATTGATGATGTTCACATTCATCGTTGTCATCGACAATGCCTGCGCAATGGCCAGACGCAGGACATTTTGATTGTGAGATGTCTTGGCCATCACACACCACCCTCTAGTCAGATTTTACGGTTTTGGCGCATCACGCCAACATGCGAAATGCCGGGGTCAAACCCTAGCCGGACTTTAACTTTCTTCCAAAAAGTTCCAACCTGTGATCAACAAGCTCATACCCCATTTCCCGGGCTATCTGCTCTTTCAAGGCTTCAAGTTCGGCATGGTAGAATTCTATAACTTCACCGGTTTCCACATCAACAAGATGCTCATGATGCTCACCAGCTTCTTCATAGCGGGCACGTCCGTCACCAAATTCCAGGCGCTCAATGACACCGGCTTCTTCAAGCAGCTTCACCGTGCGATACACGGTGGCAATCGAGATTGTGTTGTCCTGTTCCACCGCACGGCGATAGAGTTCATCCACATCAGGGTGGTCTTCTGATTCTTCAATCACACCAATGATGATTTGCCGCTGGCTCGTCATCCGGATGTCTTTTTTCAGACATTTGTCGAGAAGACCGGATTTCATTCGTGGTGTCCGTAATTAGTGGTTCTGTCCCGACACTATAGGCCTGATGCGTGTGGCAATCCACCCCCGTCAGTAACGAATCTTCATTCAGCCGGGCACCCGCCACAGTTTTCCCCCTCTGACAGAGATACTGTGAGCATAAGTGGATGATCATCAGCAAAATATCATCGCCTGTGCGTATTTTCGTTGCCAACCTCGACAGACTGGTAAAAGGTGACGCATGCAAAGACCGTTTTCTGGATCACCGTTCTCCGATACGACCAAAGGCATTCTCCAGCTATGTGCTGGCATGCTGATCCTGCCGATTTTGGATGTCTTTGCCAAACTGCTTGGCGGCAGGCTTGACCCCATCGAGGTGTCGCTGATGCGATTTGTCATGCAGTCGGCCCTGATGGCCCCTTTCGTGATCTATCTCAGACTCTGGCATATCCCCGAAGGAACATTCTGGCTTCAGGCGGCGCGTGGCGTGATGCTTGCCATTGCAACCGTCTTCTTTTTCGCTGCGCTGCAACATCTGCCGATGGCCGAGGCCATTGCCATCTTTTTTGTCCAGCCGATCATTTTAACAATATTGTCAGTGCTGTTTCTTGGGGAAACCATTCGCGCCCGCCGGATTGCCGCAATTGTTTTCGGCATGGTCGGAACGATGATCATTCTTCAGCCAAGTCTGATTATTTTTGGCACAGCCGCGTTGCTGCCGCTTGGATCCTCGGTCTCCATGGCCGTCTATATGGTGCTGACGCGCAAGCTGGCCGGCACTGTCCCCGCCTATCAGATGCAGTTTCTGGTCGGCATATCATCGGTTTCGGTGCTTGGCTTTGTGATGATTATTGGTGCCATCTTCGACATACCGGGCACCGCCTTCCTGATGCCAAATTTACAGGAATTCGGCTGGATTATCTGTATGGGTCTGGCGGCCACAATTGGCCATATCTTTATTGTGTGGGCAGCACGACACGCCGCCGCAACGGTGCTTGCGCCGTTTCAATATGTGGAAATTGTCGGGGCGACAACACTTGGCTTTCTGGTGTTTGGCGATGTACCGGCGTTAAGCACCATCATAGGCGTGACAATCATTATCCTGAGCGGCGTCTATTTATTTCACCGCGAGCGAAAGGCCACTCTTGCCGAAACCCGTTTAAGGCAATCAACGGGACGATGACGCTCCATTATCGTCATCTTTGACAGCGGTGGCGGCAGCGCCATTTTCGCTGTTTTCATCGCCTGCCTCAGCCTTCATCCGATAGAAACGCAATGCCGCAATCGGGATGCTGACGATATAGGCCATGGTCAGCAGCAGATAGGTCATCCAAGGCTGGGCCACCAGACCGGCCATCAACAGCCCTATTACCGCCAGTACCGGAAGCACTGTCGACACCGGTAATTTGATTCTTTTACCGGCAAATGTCGGGATCTGGCTGACAGCACCCGCACCAATCAGCACCATCCAGGCCGAAACATAAGGCGCCTCACGCACCCAACCAAGATGGAACTCCAGATCGGCACAGATCGGCATCAGCACCAAAAACCCCGAGGCTGGCGCTGGTATTCCAGTGAAATAATCCTTTGCATATTCAGGCGGATTTGGCAGTTCAGAGTCGAATCTTGCGAGACGCAAGGCGATCGAAACCGCATAGAACAAAGTGGCCCACCACGCCAAACGCCCTGAATCCTGCAGAGCCCAGAGATAGAGGCACAAGGCCGGAACCACACCAAAAACAACAAGATCAGACAGGCTGTCCAGCGCCGCGCCAAAAGCCGATGAAGTTTTAAACCGGCGCGCTGTGCGCCCGTCCAGCGCATCAAACACCGCCGCCAGTGCAATCAGCACAATCACCCCTGCCCAGCGCCCATCAAGGGCAAACTTCAACGCGGTCAATCCGGAGACAAATCCGGCCACCGTAAGCATGTTCGGGATAAGCCAGAACAGCGATACCGAGCGGAACCGGCGGCGTTTGCGGCTGGGCTCTTCCATCAACGTTGGCTCCGATGCGTGGGTTCAGAGATTTCGCCAGACAAATCAGCGATGATCGTCTCACCCGCGATAGTCGTTTGCCCTTCCAGCACCATCACTGGCGTTGACGCAGGAAGCCACACATCAACACGGCTGCCAAAGCGGATAATTCCAAATTGCTGGCCAACCGACAGATGATCGCCAACTGCCGTTTCGAGCAGGATGCGCCGCGCCACGAGTCCGGCAATCTGCACCACGCCGACAGACTGACCCGCCGCCGTCTCCAGCACCATATTCTGGCGTTCATTTTGCTCTGACGCCTTGTCGAGGCTGGCATTGAGAAACTTGCCCTTGTGATAGCTTGCCGCCACAACCTTGCCACTGACTGGCGCGCGATTGACATGGACGTCGAACACATTCATGAAAATCGAGATGCGACGCCATTCTCCTGCTGGCAGATCAAGATCTGATGGCACCTCGACAATGCCCGTGGAAAGGACACGACCATCGGCCGGAGAGATCACGAGATTTTCGGTTATCGGCGTTGTGCGGACCGGGTTACGGAAAAAATAGACGCACCACAGGCTGAGAAGCGTTCCGGGCAGAACAAAAGGCTGCCAGTAATAGCTGATCAACAGACTGATCAAGACAAACAGGAAAATGAATGGCCAACCCGCAGGATGAATCGGCACAAGCACTTCCTCGGTCACGCTTTTATATATGTTCATCCTTGATCCATCGGCTTTGACGTGAAACGGATCAGACGCGCCCTTGCGCCTGACCAAGAGCAATCAACACGTCTAAATACACCGCCCATCGCAAGAATGAAAGTCCTGTTACCGGTAACGGCAACTTTGCCGCGCAACAGGATCAGCCTTATTAATAAGATATCAACGGATCAGGCCGCGACTGCCAAGTTCCTGACGTTTTTGGCGAATGGCATCCAGCGTAAGCACGCGGGGTGCTGGCAGGCCAGACACGTCAACTCTGATTCGCGGCGATGGCAACAATTTAGCTTCGCCACGCGGATCATTCTGCCCCATCTGCGACTCTGTCTGCACGGATGCTCCGCTTTCAAAAGGCGGCATTTGGGAAATGCGGGCAAGGCTGGAGATCGCATTCACCCGCGGAGGCGGTGTCGCATCACGGCCAATGTCAAAGAGCGCAAGCTGACGCTTCCGCGGTCTTTGCAGCGGCAAAGAGTGAAGCTGACCAGTCGAATACGCCAGAAATTCATCGACAAGGATACTTTGCCACCGCGATGCCTCTATTTCCCATGGCCGCACAGCCCATTCCAATTGTCCCATCGGCATCGCCCTGCCATTCTCCCATCTCGCCTGATAGACAACGCGGTCACTCATCCGTTGCGGCAGGATACGCCATGTGATGATCAAGCGCCGATAAAGCACCTGTGCGATATGGATAATTTCATGAGCGATTAATTCCATTGCATTTCGCATACCCGAAGCCACCGACACACTGAATGCGAAATTTTGCGGCAATTTTCGGCGCAACACACCGTCATTTGTTGAGAGCATGCTCCGAGGAATGGGCACGCGCATCGGTTGTGTGGTGATATTGATGGCAATCTCTATTTGGCGCCTGTGCCCGCGGGACAATAGCCGATTGGCAAAATAGGCTGCACCAACTGCCAGCAATTCCGCTTCACCCGGCCTTGTATCCAAAGGATTGATATCAAACATTTTACAAACACCAAGACCGAATCAACAAAAAACCAGCCACACCACCAATATGCGGGCATTAACAGATTCGCCGAACCATCTTCTTTCGGTCATGGGTCTTTGTGCACAAATGCTGCCAACGACTTGACCTTGCGAGGTTGCACCCGCACTCTTGCATTATCAAAATCTAAACAAACATGCCCTCTCGTCAGGGCAAGACAATCAAACACAAGGAAGCTTATTGATGGATAATCTATTCGAAACTGGTCTTGCAAAACGCAAAGCAACTCTTGGCGCAGAATATGTCGAAAATGTTTTCGCCAATGCAGATGATTTCAACCGCCCGTTCCAAGAGGCAATGACATCATGGTGCTGGGGCTTTGGATGGGGCGATGAGACAATTGATGCAAAAACCCGTTCGATGATGAATCTGACCATGATCGGGGCGCTTGGCAAAATGCACGAGTGGGAACTGCATTGTCGTGGCGCTGTGCGCAACGGTGTCAGCAAGGAAGAATTGCGGGCGATTTTACACGTCATTGCGATCTATTGCGGGGTGCCGCAGGCGATGGAATGCTTCCGCGTGGCACAAAAAGTTGTTGGTGACGAAAACCTCTGATCACCGTAAAGACGCCTAAATGGAGGCTGGTCACGGTTTTACAGATATACGCCAACAGGTTGTAAAAACGCCTAAACGGGCATTTTGTGTCGATAAAACCTAGACAACCGCCTCTTTTTAGGCGACTTTCTAACCAAGCTATTTGACGTGGCGCCTCGGCGGAAGCGGTGGGGTGTTTCACGCAACGAGTTTAGCAAGGTTAATTTAGGAGCATTTTCATGCGCCGGCTATTAAAGTATGTGATCGTTTGCTCGTTTGCAGCAGCCTCTGCCAACGCCTTTGCGGGCGGCATGCCAAGTAATGGCACTGACGGTGAAACAGACGGCGCTGGCACAGAATCAGCCACCACAGCCTCAACAAATGGGGCCGGAACTTCTGCATCTACAAATACGACAGGCACCTCTGGTGCATCAGGCACTTCTGGCGCTACTGCTGCAAATGACACGGCAAGCACCTCTTCATCCGGATCAGGCTCTGCAAGCGGCGGTGTTGATCAAGGCAATGTTGAAACCGGCGCATTTGTGGCGATAGAAGATGACCCGCTTATTGTTGATGCATCGTCAATCATGGATGGCGATGGCGTTGGCACCATTCAGGTCCAGTGGCAATCATCGGTTGATGGCGTTAATTGGCTCAACCTCACCGGCGAGATAAGACAATCCTTCACCCCGCGTGAAGAGCATGTCGGCAAACGCCTCCGGGTTGAACTGTCATATGTCGATGGTCAGGGCAATCTTGAGACGATTACCAGCCCTGCCTCCAGCCCGGTTCAGAACGTCAATGACAAACCAACCGGGGCACCCCAGCTTATCGGTCTGGCGCAAGAAGGCGACGCGCTCAAGGTTGATACAAGCATGATCGCCGATGAAGATGGCCTTGGCACCTATTCGGTCATCTGGCAACGCTCCAGTACAAAAACAGAATGGCAGGCCTATCCGCAGACAGTCGGCGGCCTCTTGCAGCTTGAGCAGAGCCATGTCGGATATTCATATCGGGCTGTTGTTTCATATGTTGACAGCCATGGTACCAAAGAGATTCTCGTCACCAGCCCGTCAGAAACAGTGGCAAATGTTGACGATGCGGTACAAGGTGAAGTCGTCCTCTCCGGTGAAGCTGCTGAGGGGCAAGTCATAACCGCAAGTACAGCCCGTATATCTGACGAGGACGGTATCGCCAGCATGTCAGTCGCTTGGGAAGCCTCGGTTGACGGGCGTAATTGGCGGGCCATTGAAACCGAAGCAACGACCCAGATTGCCCTGACGCAGGCCTTGGTAAACCGTAAAATTCGTGCACGTGTTGCCGTTGTCGACAGCTTTGGCATTGAAACCGTGATTTTCAGCCAAGCCACAGACACGGTAAAAAATGTCAACAACAAG
Organism: Alphaproteobacteria bacterium; assembly: GCA_038147495.1. Lineage (GTDB taxonomy): Bacteria > Pseudomonadota > Alphaproteobacteria > Puniceispirillales > Puniceispirillaceae > MED-G116. Next base: position 55,502 of record JAYQTT010000012.1, read on the forward strand.
CCGGCTGGCACCATTTTTGTCAGGCGCGTTGGTGGTTAAAAACACCTTCGTCCGGCTTTTGGACTATCTATAACACCTGAATCGAAAAAGAGGCCAAATGGCCTCTTTTTTATATTTTTTGGGATGGTTGCGTTTTTTTGCTTTGCGCATCGATTATTTCAGTACACACTATATCTCGTATGGATCAGCTGTTTTTACATCTAGGTGTTGATAGCTTGAAGGAAGCCGACAAGGCTGTTTTGACCCCGCCATACGCCCTAACAACATCCCTATCCCTTTGCCGATGGAGCTCACCATGCGTTTGACCGACCGTGAAAGCCGGCCGGAATGCAGTGTCATTCCGTTTCACCGACCAGAACAGCAGAAGGAAAATCTGACAACAACGAGCATTGCCGCCGTGATTGCCGTGACGATCCTTCATGAAAACCATGAATCGCCAGAGGACAAGTTACTGGAAATTATAGAAGCGTCCGGTGAGGCCGAGGTGTTGGATGCCGAAGATGCGGTAAATGAACTTGAATTTCTTGACGGCACCACAATGCCCATAGCCTGCAATGACAATGGAATAAGCATCGTTACCCATTGACGACCTGGAAAAAGGGCGGTGTCGGTCTTACCGAACCACCGCCCTCTGATCGTTCTTCAGGCAGACCGACAAGATTGTGCCAGCCTGCCCTGTGCTACGGCTTTACTTGCCTGTAAATTTTTGTACCGCACGCCACGCCGCTGGCATCGCGAACGCCGCAATCAGGATCTTGAGCATATCCCCATACAGGAACGGCAGCACACCACCGGCAATCGCCTTTTCAAGCCCAATCAGGCTCTGCAGCCATGCAACACCGCATGCATAGATCACCAGATTGCCAAGGACCATCGCGATAACGGTTCCGGTGATGGTCCGTCCCATCCCGCGCACCGCCAGCATCCCCACAGTGAAGGCCGCCACAACGAAGCCAAACAGATACCCGCCGGTAAACCCGACAAGCACGGGCCAACCAGCCTTGCCTCCGGAGAAGACCGGCAAACCCAAAGCCCCCTCAAGCAGATAGGCAACAACGGTAACAGCTCCAAGAACCGGTCCATAGGCCATGCCAATCAACAGGATCATCAACGTCTGGCCGGTAACAGGAACTGGGTACCATGGCACCTCAATCTGCGCAGACAGGCCGATGAGAGCCGATCCAACCAAAATCAGGAATAATTTTGACAATGAGTCCAGCAACCGATCATCGGCAAATCGCCGCGGCATCGCCGCACTAACCAGCGTTGCAATATCAGGTTTTGGATTAAGTGTGTTGTCTTCGCTTTTCATGGTTTCACCCTGTGCTGTAACGCATAATCTCTCCTGCCCAATGTACGGATATCCATCGGTGTGACAAGAAAATAACAAAAACTGCAAGATTTTGCCGGACAGCGCGGGCAGATTCGACTATATGTTGCGCCCATAAAGGATTGCACTCTGCTGCTCCCGGTCACTGGTTACCGGCACTCGCGCAGATGTGACCAAATCCGCGATCTCAACCGGGCGGGCCAATCACGGTCTGCATACAGACCTGACAGATTGGAAGAGTCCATGGACAGTTTCTTTGGCGTTTCGCGCAATGCCAGCTCCTATCGCAAGGAAATCTTTGCGGGCGTTGGCACATTTTTGACAATGGCGTTCATCATCGCGGTAAATCCGATGTTTCTTGCGGATGCCGGTATTCCGTTTGCCGCGGGCTTTATGGCAACGATATTGGCAACAGTGATTGGCACCCTGATCATGGGACTATGGGCCAACTGGCCTGTGGCGGTGGCGCCGGGCATGGGGCTGAATGCCTATTTCGCCTATGGGCTGGTGCTTGGCCAGCAATTCAGCTGGCAGCAGGCGCTTGCTGCCGTTTTTGTGGCGTCCGTGCTGTTCTTTCTATTCTCGCTCAGCCGCGCGCGAAGCTGGCTCATTGGTGCCATCCCGCGCGATTTGCAGGCGGGCATCACCGCCGGTATCGGCCTGTTCCTTGTGATGATCGGCTTGCAGGGCATGGGCGTTGTCGCCGACGACCCTGACACCTTATTGCGGCTCGGGGCGATCAATACGCCGCAAATGCTACTTGGCCTTGCCGGATTAATGGTCATGGCCGGGCTTGCCGCCCGCGGCATCCGAGGTGGTGTTCTGCTCACCATTCTTGGGTTGAGTGCGATTGGCTGGGGTTCCGGCCTTGCCGAATTTGGCGGCGTCTTTGGCACGCCACCTGTGGCAAGTGCCGCCTTCTCGCTGGATTTCTCACAACTGGCCAGCTTTGGATTCCTGTCAGTGGTCTTTGTTTTGTTCTTCCTCGATTTCTTTGACACAACGGGAACACTCACGGGGATTGCAGGCATCGCCGGTAAACGCAAAGAAGATGGGCACATTGAGAATCTCGATCGCGCGGTTCTTGCCGATACCGGTGCCAGCATCGTTGGCAGCCTGCTTGGTACGTCCAGCATGACAACCTATCTGGAGAGCGCCACCGGCATTCGCGATGGTGGGCGCACCGGCCTGACCGCGGTGACTGTTGCCGCGCTGTTCCTTGGCTGTCTGTTTCTTGAGCCTTTGTTCTCATCAATTCCGGCCTTTGCCACCGCTCCGGCTCTGGTATTTGTGGGCGCAGGCTTCTTGGCGCCTTTGCGAAACCTCGACTGGGAAGATGTGACGGTTGGCGTGCCGGTCATGTTGATGGCCATCCTCATGCCGCTCACATTTTCCATCGCCGCCGGGATCGCGATTGGATTTCTGGCTTATGTGCTGATTCATGTGTTGGCCGGCGGCTGGCAGAAGATCAATGCCGGCACCTGGGTCATTACGGTTTTTGGCTGTTTGTGGCTGGCGGCATCGACATTATAGGCCGCCATGCCCTCACCCCTCTTCGATGACGGCTTGCAACATCCTTGGAAGCATCTCCAACGGCGTGATCACAGCATAGCCGTCACCCGTTGCGGCGGTAATGGATATATCAGGATCGGTCACCTCGTTTGAGGTGCCGATCAACTGGCCGGGCGCCATGGCAAGGCCATCAAGCGGCCAGCGCAGACCGGTCGAGGCATGAAAGGGCTGGTGGCCGAGCGGCCACACCGACAGGCGCGTCCCGGCGGGCATTGACGCCGCAAAATTACCCTGCACACGCAACAAAATATCAGTTGTTCCGACAAGCAGAACCGGCCTGTCATGCGGCAACCGCATCAAGGTGTGAATTGCCGCCAGAGAGTGGTCCAGACGGGCTTCAAGAAACCCCAATCCAACGATGAGCGGTGCATCAATACGTGCAAGGCATTTTTCAAAGTCGGTATCGTCCTGACCGCGCAAATGAAGCGTGCTGACGCCATCCGGTATATTCACCGCAGATGAGAGCGAGTCCATATCGCCGATAATCGCTTCTGGCACCCGGCCAAGTTGCAGCACCGTTGAGGCCCCGCCATCAGCGGCAATCAGCGGCCAATCATTTGGCAAGTTGGCGAGCGCGCGGTCAATCGGCACCGGTGACGCGCCGACCAAAATCACCGGTTTCGTATAAGCAAGCATCTCTGAGGACATCGTCTGCATCAGAGATTTGTGCCCAATTATGACAACAGTTGCAATGCTGTCTTGTCCCCTTGCCGCCGGCTTTTCCAGCCAACGCCTGTGGCATTTTCATGCCTATTGCTCACGAAACGCCACCGACAGTGATTTTTGGATCGGCGTCATGATGTAGTTCATGATCGTCCGCTTGTCGCCAAGGATATCCACGGTCAACGGCATGCCGGCAACAATCTGGGGCTTTTTGTCAGATTTGGTGAATTCGGCTTTCGGGATGACAATCATCGTCTCATAGAAGGGCATCTGGTCTTCCGGCTGTGTGGTGTTATTGGCAACGCGTTCAACGACACCCATCAAGACACCATAGCGAGACGGGTCATAGGCCGAGAGGGATATACGCGCGATCTGGCCAGGCTTTACCGATGCCACCTTCTGTGGCGGAATTTGCGCACGCACCAGCAACGCCGCTTCCGCCGGAGCAATATCTGCCAGAACAGATCCAGCCTGCACAACGGCGCCGCGTGTCTTGATATGAACAGCAGACACCGTTCCAGACAGCGGAGCGCGGATTTCAGCGTGGCGTACCTTGCCCTGAAGCGCGTCCTTTCGCGACAGGAATTGCGCGGCCTTGGTTTGTATTTCAACCAGATTTGCCGCGGCTTCAGCACGGAAATTGGCTTCAACGGCATCCATCTCGGCAATTTTTCCGGCAAGATCAGACCGCCGCGCCGAACCAAACAGGCCGCTTTCCAGCTTGGAAGCACCCACCATATGATGTTTAATGGCGTGAGGGAACACGCGTGGGCACTGATAGCGCCAGTGGCCGATAATCGCCACGCCTCAATTTTGATCTGCCGCCAGCATTTGACCGCATGTTTGACATCATCCTCTATTCACCGCAAATTCCGCCGAATACCGGTAACATCATCAGGCTGTGTGCCAACACCGGCGCGCGGTTGCATCTGATCCGGCCGCTTGGTTTTGACCTCGATATGAAAGCGGTGCGTCGGGCTGGGCTCGATTATCATGAGATGGCGCGTGTCGAAACGCATGACAATCTCACAGACTGCTTGGCTGCGCTGTCACCTCCAGCCTTATTCGCCGTGACCAAATTTGCCGCGCAAAGCTATGTCACCCCGCGCTATCAGGCGGGCACCGCATTTCTGTTCGGTGCCGAGACAACGGGCTTGCCGGACGAGATACATACCATGCTTAAAGATGAGCAAAAAATTCATCTTCCCATGTGCGCCGGAAACCGTAGCCTGAATCTGAGCAATGCCGCCTCGATTGTGCTTTATGAGGCGTGGCGGCAATGTGAATTTGCAGGACATGATCGCATCGCCCACATACCACCATCAGACGAAGGCCAGTAAATTTCATGAAGTCCTTGATGCGTCCATTCGAACTCGCCCCTCCGACCGCCGGCAATATTCATGACCTTTTTGACGACCTTGTGTGGTTCAGGTTTTCCCTGCCGTTTCGCCTTGACCATATCAACCTTTATGCGTTGCGTACCGATGATGGTTGGTTGCTGATCGATTGCGGCATCAATGCCCAGAGCAATGCTGTGCAATGGCCGCCCATTCTCGAAAAACTTCGGGCCAAGGCACCCATTGCCGGAATTATCATCTCGCATTATCACGCCGACCACATAGGCTATGCTGGCCAGCTGGCCCGGATTACCAGCGCACCGGTGATGATTGGCCGGACCGAATATGATCACGCCATGCAAACTTACGCCCTGAGTGACGCAGAGTCAGGAGAGATTGCTGGCAACGCCTATCTGAATTTCGGCTTTGATGATGAGACAGTGGCGCGCAAACGCGCAGGCGGTAATTTCTATCGCACGCTGGTTGGCGAATTGCCCGATGCAAAGATTATCGAGCCGGGTCATGTTTTCACCACCGTTTCCGGCAGCTGGGAGGTGCGCTTTGATGCAGGCCATTCCCCAGGACATATGAGCCTGACAGACACCGCCCGCGGGCTGTTCATTGGCATTGATTTTCTGTTGCCGCGGATTTCGCCGAATATTTCGGTCAGTTTGCAAAACCCCGATGAGGATGTTCTGGCCGACTATCTTGCCTATCTTCATGAGATGCTATCGCTGGACAATGACTGGCTTGTTCTTCCCGGGCATGATTGGCCCTATTCTGGCGGCGGCGCCCGCGCATCAGAACTGATTGACCATCACAATGCTCGGCTGCAAACACTTCTTGATGCCAGCCAGAATCTGACAACAAAACAGGCGATTGATATCCTGTTTCCATTTCGTCTGAATGATCATGAAATGCATTTTGCCAGCGGTGAAGCGCGCGCCCATCTAAATCATCTCGTGACGATCGGCAAAATGGTTCGCGAGACAAAAGATGGCGTTGCACTATTCCGGCATCGTTGAACGTCACGCAACAATTGACTTGGACGCAGCAAAGCGGCACAAAACACCCCATGCCCAATACAGATATTCAGGAAGGGTAGACTGATGAGCGGTGACTACAAATTCGATACGCTGAGCCTGCATGCAGGTCATGTGCCTGATCCTGTGCATGGCTCCCGCGCGGTACCGATTCACCAGACCACATCCTATGTGTTCAAAGACAGTGAACATGCCGCCGCACTGTATAACATGGAGCTTGGCGGGCATTTATATACGCGTATTTCAAACCCGACCGTTGCCGTACTTGAACAACGCGTTGCCGCGCTTGATGGCGGTGTGGCCGCAACTGCCACCGCATCGGGAATGGCCGCGCTTGCAACAACAGTGATGACGATTTGCTCTTCCGGTGATCATATTGTCGCGTCATCACGTATGTATGGGGCGAATATCAATCTGCTGGAAAACACCCTGCCGCGCTTTGGCATCACGACCAGCTTTGCCGCGCCGGATGATCTTGATGCGATCAAGGCGGCAATCCAGCCGAATACAAAGCTGATCTTTGGTGAGGTGATCGGCAACCCGGGCCTTGATGTGATGGATGTTGAGGCGGTGGCCGCCATCGCCGCAGAGGCAGGCGTGCCCTTGATGCTTGATTGCACCTTCAACACACCATGGCTTCTCAAACCCCTGGAATTGGGAGCCAATATTATCATTCACTCGCTGACCAAATGGATGGGGGGACACGGTATCGCCATTGGCGGCGCGGTGGTTGATGGTGGCAATTTTGACTGGGCGCAGAATGATAAATTCCCGACCATTGCCGGACCGCATTACGCGATGAACGGGATCAATTTTTATGAAGAATTCGGCCCCGCGGCCTTTACCGCAAAGTTCCGCGCCGAAGGCATGTATAATTTTGGCCCGTCAATGTCCCCGACCAATGCCTTCCACATTCTTCAGGGCCTTGAGACCCTGCCATTGCGCATGCAGCGCCATATGGACAACACCATGGCGCTTCTTGACTTTCTTTCGGGGCATGATGCGGTGGCGTGGGTTCGCCATCCCAATTTGCCGGACCATCCAAGCCATGAACTGGTCAAGCGGATGTTGCCGCGCGGGGCAGGATCAATCATTGTCTTTGGCCTGAAAGGTGGGCGCGACGCCGGCAAAGCCTTCATCGAGGCGGTTGAACTGGCCTCGCATCTTGCCAATGTGGGTGATGCAAAGACATTGGTGATTCACCCCGCCAGCACCACCCATTCGCATATTTCTGCCGATGCCATGCGCGAGGGTGGACTTTCCGACGATATGATCCGTCTGTCGGTCGGATTGGAAGATGTCAAAGACATCATCGCCGATTTCGAACAGGGATTTCGTGCCGCCGCAAAGGCCATCAAGGCCTAGCAGACTGGATCAGGGAGACGTTTTGCCATGAAACATGATTTGCACGGCACATCCATTCATATTGCCACTGGTGGCCGCGACTTTGATCCAACGGGAAAAGTTGTCGTCCTGATACATGGAAGCGGACAAAATCACCTGACCTGGATTTTACAGGCACGTTATCTTGCCCACCATGGCTTCAGCGTGCTGGCCCCCGATTTGCCCGGACATGGTCTGTCCAGAGGAAAACCGCTCACCTCGATTGATGAAATGGCGCAGTGGACAATTGATCTGCTTGATGATCTTTCGGTGGAAACGGCCAGCCTTGTCGGCCATTCGCAAGGTGTGCTGGTCGCACTGGAAGCCGCCGCAAAATTTCCGGATCGCATCTCCTCACTTGGCCTGATTGCCGGTGCAATGGCCATTCCGGTAAATGATAAGCTTGTTGATATGTCGGAAAATGCGCTCAACAACGCGATCAAACTGATGACCGATTGGGGTCATGGCCCGCAAGCTCATATGTATGACAACACCCTGCCCGGCCACTCATTTCTCGGCTATGGCCGCAAAGTCATGGACATGAATGAGAAGACGGCTCTGCTTGCTGATTTAAAAGCCTGCAACGCCTATGAGAACGGCGAGGCCGCAGCGGCCGCCATAAGCCAGCCGACGCTGTGCATTCTAGCGGGCAAGGACAGGATGACGCCAGCCAAAGCAGGACGGGCAATGGCCGCGGCGATCAAAGACGCCGCAGTAGAAATCATTGCCGATGCCGGGCACTTCCTGCCTGCCGAAGCACCGTTTGAGGTCAACAAGTCCCTCACCAGATTTTTACAGTAATATCAGTTACCTGGCTGTATCAAAAGTATAAGATTTTGCAAGAAGGACCGAAAGATGAATAAGCCTCTGTTCACAAAGATTGCGGTGATTGGTGCTGGCACGATGGGAAGCGGGATCGCCGCGCAAATTGCCAATGCCGGGCACGAGGTCCTTTTGCTTGATCTGCCAGCCAGACAGCCCGGCGACAAGTCACCAGCCGAGATGGCGATTGACCGCCTGATCGCATCTGACCCACCGCAATTGATGCATAAGAAAAACACGTCATTGATCACCACCGGAACGATTGATGGCGATTTTGCCAGCCTTGCCGATTGTGATTGGATTATCGAAGCCGTGGTCGAACGCCTCGATATCAAGAAAGCCCTGTACAAGCGCCTTGATGAAACCATCAAACCTGACTGCATCGTAAGTTCCAACACCTCAACAATCCCGATCAGTTTGCTGGTTGAGGATATGCCGAAATCTTTTTGTGAGAGATTCGCGATCACTCATTATTTCAATCCGGTTCGATATATGCGCCTTCTGGAGCTGGTTCGCGGTGCCGACACGACATCCGATGTGATGGACCGACTTGCCGATTATAATGACCGTGTGCTTGGCAAGGGTGTTGTGCGCTGTGCTGATACGCCGGGCTTTCTCGGAAACCGGGTTGGCGTTTTTGCACTTCAGGTTGGAATTGACGAGGCTATGAAATGCGGCCTCACCGTTGAGCAGGCTGACGCTCTGATGGGCCGTCCAATGGGTATCCCAAAGACCGGCGTGTTCGGCCTCTACGATCTCATTGGCATCGATCTGATGGTCGATGTGGTGGCGTCACTGCGCTCAATCCTGCCTGAAGGTGATGCCTTCCATGCGGTTGGCGGCGAAAATGCAATGATCAGCGCAATGATCGCCGACGGCTATACCGGTGATAAGGGCAAGGGCGGCTTCTACCAGACCGATGCCGATGGTGTAAGATGGGCACGCCCACTCACCGGCGATGGCGAGCCGCTTGCCGATTATCGTCTGGCCTCAACGCAATTGCCGGAATCCGCCAATGCCGCAGCGGATGCCGCCGCTCATCGCGGGGAACCGCTTGATGCCATTCTGGCAGGTGATGACGCCTGCGCAACTTTCTGCCGCCGTGTGCTGGCGCGGGTTTTGGCCTATGCCGCAAATCTGATCCCTGACGTTACCGAGACACCGCAGGATATCGATGATGCGATGAAGCTTGGCTTTAACTGGCAACGCGGCCCGTTTGAACTGATCGATGCCATCGGTCATGAGCGGATGCTGGATTTGCTTGGCGAAGCTGGCTTGCAGACGCCCGCCGTGCTTGCCTCTGCCGACCCGTTCTACAGAACAGACGGCAAGACATTGCAGGTGCGTCACGCCAACGGCAATTACAAGGCGGTGAACTTGCCTGATGGTGTGATGCGCTTCCACATGACGCGGCAGACGATGACACCGATCATGGCGAATGATGCGGCCAGCCTCTATGCGCTTGATGGCGATCTTCGTCTTGTTGAATTCCACTCAAAGGCAAACGCCCTGACCGATGAGTCGATGCAGATCGTTGCCGCCGCAGCAGAAGACCACGGCAAGGGCATCATCATTCACAATGACGCCCAGCACTTTTCAGCAGGCGTTGATCTTAACGCCTTTCGCCGGATGATTGAGGCCAGTGATTGGGACGGTATCGATGATTTTTTACACCGGTTCCAGGACGCGGTGTGTGCATTGAAATATACACCTGTACCTGTGGTTGGTGCGCCTTCCGGACTTGCAGCAGGCGGCGGTTTTGAGGTCTTGGCGCATTGCGACAAGCTTGTTGTCCACACAAATTCGGTGATGGGCCTTGTCGAAGCAGGCGTTGGCGTGGTTCCCGGCGGCGGCGGCATCAAAGAGACCTTCTTGCGCTGGCATGCCGCAAAGGGCAGCTGGGATGATGCCGCATGGCAGACCTGGATGAACCTTGGCTATGGCCTGACAGGGTCATCGCCGCAGCTTTCCGCACGTTTGCAATATTTCCTTGAGGGCCGTGACGAAACGGTGATGAATCGTGACCGCCTTCTGACCAGAGCCATTGCCCTTGTTGGCGAGATGCAGGCACATTATTCACCACCCGAAAAGCCGGTAGCAAAGCTGGCTGACTGGGCGCTGTTCGACAAAATGTCAAAATTCATGCAGGACGGCATCGATCGTGGCGATTTCATGCCACATGACAAAACCGTGGCAATGACCATCGCCGGTGTGATGCTTCGCGCCGATGGCGATGATGAACATGTTGACGAACAGGCACTCTATGCGCGTGAACGCCGCGCCTTCATCACCCTTGCCAAGACCCCGCAGACACTTGCCCGCATCAGTACCATGCTGGATGACGGCGCCGCTGTTCGTAACTGACCGCGGTTACAGATATTCCGGGTCGATGGCGGCAAGCGCTTCGGGGCCGTTTGCCATTTTCGCCGCAAGCTTGGCGACTTCAGGCAAGCAATAGGCGATAAAGGCACTGGCGGTGGCTTGTTTGGCTTTCATGAAGGCAGGATCACCATGTCCGGCGGCCTCATTATCGGCAGCCGCCGCCGCGGCACGCGTCATTTGCCAGCCGCCGCACAGATAGCCGAGCAACATCAGGAAATCGACCCCGGCCGCCGCCGCATCACGCGGCGCGTTGGCCCTGGCCAACAAGCCATCAAGCGCGCTCTCGCTGGTATCGGCGGCCTTTTGCACTGCCGTTGCAAGCGCGGCGGCATCATCGCCACGGGATGCAATCGCTTCCATATCCTGTCTGATCTCTGCCAGCAGCCCGCGCACCGCACCACCATTGTCACGAAGCGTCTTGCGGAACACCAGATCATTTGCCTGAATTGCCGTAGTGCCTTCGTAAATAGGTAGAATGCGGGCATCACGATAATGCTGGGCAGCGCCGGTTTCCTCGATGAAACCCATGCCGCCATGCACCTGCACCGCATCCGAGGTCAGCGCAAGTGACCTTTCCGTCATCCACCCTTTAATGACAGGGATCAGCAGATTTGCACGTTCCTGCCATGTGGCACGACTGTCCTCTGGCCCGTGATGCGCCTTGTCGAGGGCAAGACCGCCAACCAGAAGCACGGCGCGCATTGCCTCAATTTCAGCTTTCATCGTGGTCATCAAGCGCAACACATCCGGATGATGCAAAATCGGTTGCCCCGCATCACGGCCAAGGGGCGTTCCCTGCACCCGATCACGCGTATAGGCAAGCGCATGTTGATAGGCCCGATCAGATACCGCCAGACCTTGCAACCCAACATCATATCTGGCGCTGTTCATCATCAGGAACATGCAATCAAGGCCCTTGTTCTTTTCGCCAAGCAGATAGCCAATGGCACCGTCATTCTGGCCATATTGAAGCACAGCTGTCGGCGAGGCCTTGATCCCAAGCTTTTTCTCGATTGAGAGGCAATGAACATCATTCTTCTCGCCAAGCGTGCCATCCGGATTGACCAGATATTTTGGCACGATGAACAGCGAAATACCCTTCACACCCGGCGGTGCATCAGGCGTACGCGCCAGCACCAGATGGATGATATTCCGGCTCATCTCATGCTCGCCGTAGGTGATATAGATTTTCTGCCCCTTGATCCGATAATGATCGCCTTCCGGCGTCGCAATCGTGCGAAGCGCTCCAAGGTCGGTGCCGGCCTGCGGTTCGGTCAAATTCATCGTGCCCGACCACTCGCCGCTGATCAGATTTGGCAGAAAGGTCGACTGCTGCTCTTCACTGCCAACGACTTCGAGCGCGTGAATCGCACCCTGCGTCAACAACTGGCACAGGGCAAAGCCCATGTTAGAGGCATTCCACATTTCATTGACGGCAGCGCTCACACATTGGGGCAATCCCTGACCACCATGTTCCGGCGATGCATTCAGGCCAATCCAGCCTCCCTCTGCCATCGCTTTCCAGGCATCAGCAAACCCCTCTGGAACGGTTACAGTACCATCATCGTTGCGGCGAGATCCGGTGATGTCGCCTGAATGGTTTAATGGTGCCAAAACATCCCCAGCGAATTTGCCGGCCTCTTCGAGCACCGCATCGACAAGGTCCTCTGAAACGATATCCATACCGGGCATCGCCGCCACCTGATCCAGACCAACCAGATGACGCAGGGCAAATTTCATATCTTCAACAGGGGCTTTATACATCAATCACACCTAAGTTCGGACCATCGCACATCCCCCTACTTAGGGAAGAATGGCGCAAGCGGCAACCGTTTCGCGCCAGACCGCAGGCCCAAAACACAATCACCCTGAAGAATATAGCGAGGCTATGCCAACCTGATGTCGTATCGGCTCCGTAACAGCTGATCGAGATCGGACGAAATATGCTCTGGATGGAATTCAGCCAATATCTCTTCCTTGCGTTTGCGCGCCTCTTCAACCAACACAGGCTTGCCAAGCTCCTCCCACTCTTTCGGGCTGGATCGGTCACTCACCGATGGATAGACATATTCTGTCTGCATCAGACCGATTGTCTGGTCATGGCCGAGATAATGGCCCGGCCCGCCAATGCAGACATCTTTCATCACCGAAATAGCCAGCGTGTTGTCATTCACCTCAATACCTCTGACACAGCGCATACACTGGCCAAGCATGTCATTGTCGATGATCAGACTTTCAAGACAAAAACCAAGCAAGGATGCATGCATACCGGCGGCCTCATAGACCATGTTCAAACCGGCAAGTCCGGCAAGAACAGCCGTGCTGCCTTTCTCATAGCCGGATTGTGCATCAGGCATCTTCGCATCGGCCATGCCGGATGCAGCGCCACCGGGCAAATTGAAGTGGCGTAGCATCTGTGCACAGGCGGCAGTCAACAAGCCTTGCTCACCAGAGCCACCAGACATAGCGCCGGTGCGCAAATCAGATACAAACGGCCATGTACCAACAATACAAGGATGGCCGGGCACCATCGCATTGACATAGACCAGACCGGCAATGACCTCTGCCAATGCTTGGGCAACGGCACCGGCGATGCTGGCCGGGGCGGTGGCACCCGCCTGACCGGCAGACAGCAACAACACCGGCATCCCCGCCTTTACGGTTTCTTCCATCACCAGACAGGATTCCGTGGCAAAACGCAAAGGCGGCACGACAAAGCAATTGCTGTTTGAAACAAACGGGCGCGCCCGCCATTTATCTTCACCACCAGCGATGTCGTGAAGCATCGATATACAAGGGCCGACAAACGGTGCTTCGGTGAAGCTGACACCGACATGTTTGGTCGTTCCCTTGACCGCGGCATATAGCGTGTTGAGATCAAGCGCTGCCGGATCATCGATATCACGGGCTACCATGGGGCGCTGGAAAAAATGAATATTGTCCATTTTCTCAACGATACGCGCCGCATCATAAATATCGGCGAGATGGGACTCGCGATATTCATTCTTGGCTGGATCAACGACATGCACCGCCGCACCAGCTGTGCCAAAATGCACCCGTGAACCGGAAAGAAGCAGGTCATGCTTCGGGTCCTGCCCGCACAGGGTAATATCGCGCGCGGCGATCTCCAGCATCTTGCGTACCACCTCGCGTGGGAAACGCACCCGCCCGTCATCACCGGCGATTGCACCAACAGAACTCATATAGTCAACGCCGCTTTGCGGTGCTTGGCTGAGGCCTATTTCCTCAAGGATCTGGTAGACCGCATCCTCGATTGCCGCCACACCGGCCTCGTCAAGCGGACGATAGCTGCCGCCTAACATGCCGGCCCGTACAGGCCGCAACTCTTCGGCCAAGGGTGCCGCCCTGATGGTTCGACGCGCTTCGCGTCCACCGCTTCGACGTGCTGAACGGGGAAGATTTCGTGTTTGCCACATGCTCATCATGGCCTCCGGTTATCAGAGCCGCACGCGGGCGGCTGTTGGGTCATACATTGGCTTGAAGCTCACTTCGGCTTCAATGATTTCTCCAGCTACGTCAATCGCATAGCTGGATTTCAACTGATCGTCGGCGCTTTCACCCTCAACCGCACATTTCACATAACCAAGGCCAATGGCACCACCAAGGTGATGTCCATAATTGCCACTCGTAAGATAGCCGACGATCTCACCATCCCGAAGAATGGCTTCGTTGTGATAGAGTAACGGCGCCGGATCATTCAACCGAAATTGCATCAATCTCTGATCCAGCCCGTCATTACGTTTTGCCTTTACCGCATCGGCGCCAATCATTGCACCAAAGCGGGTCTCAGGCTTGTTTTCCTTGACGGCAAAACCAAGCCCGGCCTCCAACACATGGTCTTCATTTGAAATGTCATGACCAAAATGACGGAAGGACTTTTCGATCCGGCAACTGTCAAGCGCATGCAGGCCACAAAGTTGCAACGGATGATCTTCAGCCCGCTTCATGATCGTATCAAAGACATGATTTGACATATCTGCCGATACATAAAGCTCCCACCCCAATTCACCGACATAGCTCACCCGATGCGCCCTTGCGATGGCATGGCCAATTTCGATGGTTTTCGCGGTGCCAAATGGAAAATCTTCATTCGAGAGGCTCTGCGGAATAAGCGGAGCAAGAAAATCACGCGCTTGCGGTCCCATGACAACCAGCACAGATTCGGCCACCGTCATGTCCATGGCAAAGGCATGCGCCCCATCAGGGATATGGCTGTTGATCCAATGCAGGTCACGCCGCACAGTCGCCGCCGGCGTCACGACAAGAAACTCGTCAGACGACAGGCGGGTCACCGTGACATCAGCCTCAATCTTGCCAGCATCATTCAGGAACTGCGTATACACAATCTTGCCGGGAGGAACCGCCACGTCATTTGCCGCTATCCGCTGCAGGACCGCCTCGGCATCCCGGCCGACAATCTTGATCTTGCCGAAGCTGGACAAATCAAACATGCCAACCGCTTCACGAACGGCCTTATGCTCGGCAGCCGAATAATCGAACCAGTTCTGCCGCTTCCAGCTGTATTCATATTGTGCAAGCTTGCCTTTTTTGCGCTCTGCCTCGGGCAGGAACCAGTTGGCCCGCTCCCAGCCGCTGACCTCGCCAAAACAGGCGCCCTCATGTTTAAGACGGTCATGCACCGGCGACTGGCGCACATTGCGCGCGCTCTCCACCTGACGATAGGGAAAATGATCGGCATACAGCAGGCCAAGCGTTTCGGAAACACGGGCTTGCAGATAGCTGCGATTGACCTGAAAGGGTTGCATCCGCCGGATATCAACATCCCACAAATCCATCGGCGCGTTGCCGCTGTCCATCCATTCGGCAAGCATCATTCCGGCACCACCTGCCGATTGAATGCCGACAGAGTTAAAGCCCGCGGCAACAAAGAAATTTGCCAGCTCCGGCGCCTCGCCAAGAATATAGCGATCATCCGGCGTGAAGCTCTCCGGTCCATTGAAGAAAGTCTGGATTCCGGCAGTGGCAAGCACTGGCATCCGTTCAATAGCCCGTTCGAGAATGGGTTCAAAATGATCAAAATCCTCGGGTAGAGAGTCAAACTCGAAATCTTCGGGAATGCCGTCCATGCCCCATGGCTTTGATTTGGGTTCAAACGCTCCAAGGAGAATTTTCCCGGCATCCTCTTTATAATAGGCGCATTCATCCGGCACCCGAAGAACCGGCAAATTCGGCGTCAGGCCATCAATGCCTTCGGTGACGATATAGAAATGCTCACAAGCATGGAGCGGCACTGCCACCCCGGCTTTTGCCCCGATTTCGCGCGCCCACATGCCGCCTGCATTGACGACATATTCCGCCTCAATCGGCCCCTGATCGGTCATCACACCTGTTGCCTGGCCATTCGCCTGATGAATGTCTGTGACCTTGACGCCCTGAATGATCTTCACGCCAAAATTGCGTGCGCCCTTGGCCAGAGCCTGGGTGATATTCACCGGATCGGCCTGACCGTCCTTTGGCAACCAGACGCCACCGACAGCATCTTCGACATTCAAATGCGGATATTTTTCAATGATGTCAGATGGGCCGATCTCATCGATCTCAACGCCAAAGGCACGCGCCATTGCCGCCGACCGGCGCAATTCCTCCATCCGTTCATCGGTCAGCGCAACCGTAACCGAGCCATTCCGCTTGAAGCCGGTGGCAACGCCGGTCTCCGCCTCCAGCCCGAAATACAGCTCCTGCGAATATTTGGCCAGACGCGTCATGTTCTGCGTTGCCCGTAATTGCGCGATCAGGCCAGCGGCGTGCCATGTCGTCCCGCAAGTCAATTGCTTGCGTTCAAGAAGCACGACATCTTTCCAACCAAGCTTGCCAAGATGATAGGCAATCGAACAGCCGATTACCCCGCCCCCAATAATGACCGCGCGTGCCTTTGCCGGAATATCCATCGCCTTATACCTTCATTCTTGAATTGTCCGGATCATACAGCACGCCACCGTCAACAATCTTTGCGGCACGCTTACGTCCAAGCACATCAACCGAGATTGCGCCACCTTTCGCGACAGCGTCCTTGTCGAGCACCGCCATCGCAATCGATTTGCCAACACGGTGGCCATAACCGGCAGACACCACAAGTCCAGCTGACACGCCGTCAACCAACACCGTGCTGAGATACACCGCCTCGCCAAAGGCTTCACCATCTTCCGGATCATCCAGCGTCAGCGTAACAAATTCGCGCTTGGTCCCGGCCTGATGTTCAGTCAGCAAGCTGGTTCTGCCGACAAAATCCGGCTTGTCGAAATTGACCCAGCGGCCAAGCCCGCTCTCCAGCATTGTGTAATCGGACGTCAGGTCAGATTTCCATGAACGGTAACCTTTTTCCAGTCGCATGGAATCAAGCGCAAGCATACCAAAATGGCCAAGCTGATGCGCCTTGCCCTCTACAACAATCGCGTCATAAACCGCCGTCACATCACCCATGGCGCAATGCAACTCCCAGCCAGATTCACCGGCAAAAGACACGCGGATGGCCGTAACTTCAGCACTGCCAATTTTCAGCTGCTGATGTGACAACCATGGAAAATCTGCATGGCTCATAGAGGCGTCGGCGACTGCAGCCAACAACGCCGGTGCCTTGGGACCGGTGACAAGCAATGTTGCCATATCCGCGGTCACGTCAGTGATCGTGATGCCACTGTCGGCGGGAAGCGCAAAATGCAGCAAGTCGCGGTCATGCCAATAGGCACCGGCACCACTCATCAGCAAAATGTCATCATCACCAAAACATGTGGCGGTCATCTCGCTCAAGATCTTGCCCTTTGGTGAGGCAAAATAGACAAGGCCAATTCGGCCAATTTTAGGAAGACCGCCGGTGATTTTGGAGCGCAACCATTCCGCCGCACCGGCACCCCTCACACGGAACCGTGAAAAGCCAGTCAGTTCCAGAATGCCAACATGCTCGGCCACGTGGCGGCATTCGGCACCGACATCATCAAACCAATGCTGGCGATCATAGCTGTCAGCCGGGCGGCGGTCAGCGTCATTGCGTGGGAACCAATCAGCGCGTTCCCATCCGCCGTAGGAGCCAAATTCCGCACCGGCAGAGGCAAGCCTGTCATAAAGCGGGCTGGTTTTTGCCTTGCGACCTGCAGGCCACTGAATCTGCGGGAAATGCATCGCATATTCATGGCTGTATGTCTCGATCGCCTTGGTCCGCGTATAGACCTCATCAACATGGTCGGTGAAACGGCGTGGATCGACGGCCCAGCTGTCAGTCTCGGACTCGCCCTCAACGATAATCTCTGACAACAGCTTTCCGGCACCACCTGCCTGAACAATGCCAAAGGTGAAGACACATGCCTCAAACGCATTCGGCACGCCCGGCATCTGGCCAATCAGTGGCAGGCCGTCCGGCGCATATGGAATCGGGCCGTTCACCACGCGGGTAATCCCTGCAGTGCCAAGGATCGGCACCCGCGCGCATGCATCCTCAATATACCATTCAAGCCGCTCCAGATCGTCATTATACAGCTGGAACGAGAAATCTTCCGGCATTGGGTCAGACGCATCGGTCCAATGCGCCCTGCAATTCTTTTCATAAGGCCCTAGCAAAAGCCCGTCCTTTTCCTGGCGCAAATAGTATGAGCTGTCAGGGTCACGCAACAACGGCACCTTCGTGTCGCGCGCGGTCAATTCGGGGATAGCTTCGGTGATAAGATATTGATGCGCCAAAGACACGCATGGCACATTCCGGCCAAACATTCTGCCAAGCTCGGCGGCGCGATACCCTGCCGCGTTAACCACATATTCACAGCGAATTTCGCCAGCCGGTGTGGTCAATACCCACTCGCCATTTTCCCGGCGCACCGCTGTCACCGGACAAAAACGGATGATTTTTTGTCCCTTGTCACGGGCGCCTTTTGCCAGAGCCTGAGTCAATTGCGCCGGATCAATATCTCCATCGAGCGGATCCCACTGGCCGCCATAGAGATCATGCGTTTCAAGGAATGGATGAATGTCCTGCATTTCCTTGTTCGACATCTCAACAAATTCAACGCCCATCTGCCGTCCCATACGTTCGACATGGCGGAACTCTTCCATGCGCTGGCGCGAATGTGCCAGACGGATTGCGCCGGTCACATGGTAGTTCATCGGATAGTCGACAAGTTCGCCAAGCTTGCGATACAAGCTTGTCGAATAGGACTGCATTTTCATGATCGTCCAAGAGCCAACATAATTCGGGCAATTGCCTGCCGCGTGCCATGTTGAACCGGAGGTAAGCTCGTTTTTCTCGAGCAACACACAATCCGTCCAGCCAAGCTCGGCGAGGTGATACAATACCGATGCGCCCACCGCGCCGCCACCGATCACCACAACCCGGGCAGATGACGGCAATTTGGCGGTCGGCTGCTGTGTCTGTTCCTGTGAAGTCATGTCGTTCATCACTATGTCTCTCTTTGTCTGGACCCGCCACCAAGGGGCGGGTGTCTCACATCTTTGTTTCGTTTGCCGTCCCCTTTGTGACGGCGCTTACTGTTTTAATAAACGGGCGGGGCGATCACCCAGACCAGCACTGCCGGAACTGAACCCTGATTGATCCATGAAATTGTCTCGCCGGAAAATCGGAAACTGTCACCCGCCTCCAGCACAAAGGACTGCCCGTCAATGATGATCGTAAAGCTGCCCTCTATCACATAGCCTGCCTCTTCGGTCTGCCTGACAAAAGGTTCAGGGCAGCTTGCCCCTGGGGCAAATACCGAATGGACAATCTCGAACGCGCCACCGAGATCAGGCGACAAAAGACTTTCAACGAGGCTTTTGTCATCGTCATTCATCTTGCGGCGGCTGTTGGCACGCACGATGAAGTTGCTTTCAGGCGTGTCCGGACTTTGACTGAAAAAGAAGCTGACCGGCAGATTGAACAGGCGCGCCATGGTTCTGACATCGCCAAGCGCCGGTTCGGAAACGCCGCGCTCTACCTGTGAGAGCCAGCCAACCGACCGGTCAAGCTGATCGGCAAGCTCGCTCAACGTCCAGCCTCTGGCCCGGCGCAGGGCACGGAAATCAGCACCGATATGCCCACTCGATCGAAGCGGACTTGGCGCATCATTTGTTGGTTTTACGTTAGTCAGCATATTTGCCGTCTCCCATGCAAAAATGCTGTGCATTTTTCATGAAAAAATCAAACGTTTTTTCATCTGAGGATAAATGATCGGCAAATATTCACAATCAGCTGAGTGGCCAGCCGACCGGATCACGCAAATTCAGAGCGGTTTACTGCCCGCTGTCCTGCCGGTCTGCGGACGCATGATGGGTGTTGGCGGTGATGTCCTCGCCTGTTGCCCCGGTTGCCCAGATCAACGCGATAAACACGCCCTTGGCGCGCGGCAATGTGAAATAGACGCCGACCAGCATCACCAGCATCAACACAACAATTGCAAGCCAGATCGGCACAGTGTCATCACGCCCAAGATACAGCATCAGCGGCACCACGACATGACCAAGCACAAGCAGCGTGGCCCAAGCGGGGCCATCATCAGCACTTATTTGTGAGAAATCCTCACCACACGATGAACAGGAATCAACAGGCTTGAGATAACCGGCAAGAAGCGCGCCCTGACCGCATTGTGGGCACCGACGGCGAAACCCATTGAAGAGAGCCGGAAATACCCGGCGATCAGCTGTCTTGGGTGCTGGTGATGATGCGGGACTGGACATGGCGGTTCCCCGATTGATGAATAAAAGCCTGACAATACGGACCCTGGTAAAGGCCGCCATTCAACACGCCGCCTTTTTGGCCGCCCCACCTTTACGCCATCGGCGGGCAAAGCGCAAATGCGATGTTGAGATATGCCGTGCAAAAGCCTGCCAGCCCTGCCAAACCAGTGCCGTGATCCACCATCATAAATGGCGGGAGTTTCCGGTGTTTCTGGCTAGAGATGGGGGCTATTTCTGGCAGTCAACACACAAAGTCACTGCGGGGTCGACATCAAGCCTTGCGGGCGAAATATCTTCACCACAAGCAAGGCAATAGCCATAGTCGCCAGCATCCATCCGACGCAGCGCCGCCGCCAATATTGCCAGCCTTGTCCGGCGACGTTCCTCGCGCGCCAGATCCATTGATTGCTGCTGCATCGCATCCATGCGCGACAGGCGACCAACCGATTGCTGGTCCAGTTCTACCGGCGCGCGGGCCTCGCGGCTGGCATCGCTCAACGCATGCAATTCGGCGATCTCTTCATCTATTTTTGACCGGTATCGGCTCTCGTTGTCGGTGCTGTCATCCATCACAAGTCCGCCTGTATTATGCCAGTTACCGGCCACGCCAAATCTCCGGTGGTTATATGTCATGCAACCATATGTCAGGCAGGCCAGTGTGACGCCGGAATCAGAATCTGCCAAGCACCCATGCGCCAACATAAGCAAGGATGGGCAGCACCATCATCACCGCACCGATCGATTTGACCAAAGTCAGCGCCCGTGCGGGTGTTGGCGCCATCGATGCCCGCTGATCACGTTTTTTCTGCATGGCCTCGGCGCCGATATACAACCCATAGCCAATACCGGCGATGATGATGGTGATGACGGCTTCTGGGTTTTCCGGTGTCATCACATCATACCCCAAGAAACCGGGATTTGAGGCTTTTGTTGGCAAGCCATGCCTGCCTCGGCAACAATGCGATCAATCGCCATCATCATGCCGTCTGCCCGTGCAGGTTGGATGATGACGATATCGCGGCAATCATCGTGCTCTTCATTGGTCTCTCTCCATTTGGCAAGGCAGGGGTGCGCCATATGCCGCCAAAACGACCATATCAGGCAAATTGGCCATGGCTCCATTCATTTTCCATTTCTATCAACATCTCTATCACTCTATGTCACCATGCCAAGACGCGGGAACTCAATATCAAACGCAACAGCTGGACACTCGCGGGACATTCCGACACATGGATAACCCAGAGATTAACAGCCATAAGCAGAGGGTTGTTGATAAAGCAGCCTTCTGAATTACATTGTGAACCACATTTTGAATTACATTCAACAGCGGAAGCTTGACGTTCTTCACGGGCAGGCATTCAGCTCATGTCAAAGGCAGAATAAACAGCTATGCGGGAGTGCTCTTTAGATTAAGAGTTGTGGGGGGAATCTGGTGGAATTTGATTTTATTATCATTGGTGCTGGCTCTGCCGGTTGTGTTTTGGCGAATCGCCTTTCGGCAAACCCGAATATGAAGGTTGCCTTGCTCGAAGCCGGTGGCCCAGACCGTTCGCCCTGGATCCATATCCCTGTCGGCTATTTCAAGACCATGGGAAATCCCAAACTCGACTGGTGTTTTCAGACCCAGCCTGACCCCGGATTGAATGGCCGTTCAATTGCGTGGCCGCGCGGCAAGGTGCTGGGCGGCAGCAGCTCGATCAATGGCCTTCTCTATGTTCGCGGCCAAGCCGAGGACTTCGACCATTGGCGGCAGCTTGGCAATGCTGGCTGGGGCTGGGATGACGTTGCCCCATTGTTCAAACGGGCAGAAAGCTGGGAGGGTGAAACATCACCGCTTCGAGGCACCGATGGCCCCTTGCATGTGTCACAAAACCGGGTCAAGCGCGACATTGTCGATGCTTGGCTGGAAGCCGCCATCGAGTCGGGATACAAGGCGAACGCGGATTATAATGGCGAAAGTCAGGAAGGCGTTGCTCACTTTCAGATGACAATGCGAGACGGACGGCGATGCAGTTCGGCGGTAGCCTATCTGAAACCTGTTCGCAACCGCCCTAATTTGACCGTCTTTACCAACGCTATGACCGACAAAATCCTGTTTGACGGCATGCGCGCCATTGGTGTCCAGTGCCGGATCAGAGGTGTCCATCAAGTGCTAAAAGCAAAGGGAGAGATCATTCTCTCGGCAGGCGCGATCGGGTCACCGCATTTGCTGATGCTATCGGGGGTCGGTGATGGGGCAGAATTGTCGTCAAAGGGCATTGCTGTCGTCAAGGACAGCCCGGGCGTCGGCAAAAATCTGCAAGATCATCTCCAGGCCCGACCCGTATTCAAATGTTCGGCAAGCACGATCAACACCGAAATAAAGAGTGTCTTCAGCCAAGCATTGATCGCGCTGAAATATGCGGCAACCCGAACTGGTCCGATGGCAATGGCAGCCAGCCTCGGCACCGCCTTTCTCAAAACCCGTCCAGAGCTTGCAACGCCAGATATCCAGTTTCATATCCAGCCCTTCAGCGCCGACAAAATGACCGAAGGCAGTCACAAATTCTCCGCCTTCACCACATCGGTCTTGCAACTTCGCCCGGAAAGCACCGGGCATCTCGAACTTGTATCCAATTCGCCTGACGATTACCCGGCAATCCATCCAAATTATCTGGCAACACAGACCGATTGTGAAACAATCGTATCCGGAATCAAAATTGCCCGCGCAATATGTGGCGCCGAACCGGTTAAATCGCTTATTACGGAAGAATACAGTCCGGGTCGCGATGTTGATCCGGACGATGATGAGGCGATTTTGCAGTGGGCACGAAATACAGCGACAACAATTTATCATCCCACTGGCACCTGTAAGATGGGACAGGACAAGATGGCGGTGGTTGATGAAAAACTGAAGGTGCGCGGCATCAGCGGATTACGCGTGGCCGATGCATCAATCATGCCGGTGATCACGTCCGGCAACACCAACGCACCGGCCATCATGATCGGTGAAAAAGCCTCAGACTTGGTGCTTGGCGAGGCGGTATGAATTTCGAGACCATTGCCGATATTGGGCAGATCATTTTCGCCGACATTATCCTGTCGGGCGACAATGCTCTTGTGATCGGCATGGCGGCTGCGGGGCTCACCCCCGAACTGCGCAAGCGGGCAATCATGCTTGGCATGGCGTTGGCGGCGATATTGCGGATCCTGTTTGCAGTCGTTGCCACACATCTTCTGGCCATCAAGGGCGTGCTGCTGATCGGTGGCCTGCTGCTGGTATGGGTGTGCTGGCGCTTTTATCAGGATCTCAGGGAATTCAACAGCGCCGATGACCTTGTTGAACCGGCAATCCATAGTGATGCAACGGGAGATGTGAACAACACCGGCCAAGAAAACAAATTCTTTGGACGGGCGCTGTTCACCATACTTCTCGCTGACGTATCGATGTCGATCGATAATATTGTTGCTGTTGCCGCAATCGCCAGAGACGATACTAAATTGCTGGTTTTCGGACTTGGCTTGGCGATTCTGATGATGGCTCTATTTGCCTCTGTCATCATGAAGATCATGTTGCGCTATCGCTGGCTGTCTTATCTTGGCCTTGGGTTCCTGTGCTATCTGTCTGCAATGATGCTCTATGATGGCACGGCGGAATTGGCCGGGTGGCAGTAACAGCAAAGCCATTTCCCACAGCGGCCTGACCTGCCTATACGTCCTTCACCGCAGTAAGTGATCCACGCAATTCAATTGTCGCATCGAGCGCGGGTGCCGGCACAAGATCTCGGCCTTCAACCATATCGATCAGCATCTCCGCTGCCTTTTTACCCATCTCACGATGCGGCACATGCACGGTCGTCAATTCGGGTGTCACAACTCTGGCAAGCTCAATATCATCAAATCCGGTTATGGACACATCATCCGGGACACTGATCCCCAGCCGATTCGCGCAACGCAAAGCCCCCACCGCAAGAACATCATTTCCGCAAAAAATAACGGTGGGTGGATTCGGCAAACCCATCAATGTCTGGAATGCCGCGGCGCCGGTTTCCACGCCATATTCGGTCTCAATCACCGTCAGCTGCGCCGGATCAAGGCCTTTCTCGACCATTGATTGCTGCACGGCAACAACACGCGCCCGCGCACGGTCATTTGTTTTGGTATGCGCCGAGATCATCCCAATTTTTCGATGACCAAGTTCAAGCACCACGTCAGCAAGTGACCGCATCGCGGCAAAATTGTCAAAACCGATGGATGGCAAAATGGCGTCAGGGTCATGTGCCCAGGCAACAAGTGCAGGGATGTTGCGCGCCTCCAAATAGCGGAGTGTCTCTGCATCGCGGTCATGCCCGATCAGCAACAGACCATCCGCGCCTCGTGAGGCAAGCACGCGCACCTGTTCCATTTCAACTTTCGAATCATATGAGGAACTTGCGACAAGCAATGTGTAGCCCCGCATATGCAGGGCGTCCTGAAACGCCTGCAAGCCCCGGGCAAAAATGGCGTTCTCCATAGTTGGAATAACAGCGCCAATGGTGTGCGTGCGTTGCGCCGCCATCACCTTTGCCCCAAAATTGGGGGTATATTCCAGCGCGCGCACGGCATCCATGACGCGCAACCGGGTGCGTTCCACCACCCTATCTGGCTTGTTCAGACAGCGAGATACAGTAGCTGTTGACACACCGGCCTTGCGCGCAACATCGTCCAATGTCGGCGAAGCACTACGCGTTGATCTCACCGTTTTCACCATGTGATGTCACACAGCCAAATCCACACCAGACAGCCCTTTCTCGCAAATTAAAATGCGTCACCAAGCCCTGTCTATCACATACCGGGCTTTCTGCCGAATTACCGGTGATTCTATTCTATTTCGCAAACAAAATGTAAGCCCTTACATTTAACTCTTGCATCTCGCGAATGTAAGCGCTTACCCTTACACGCATCATCTACCGAGGAGACACAGAAATGTGGCTTACGATTTCATCGCTGATGTTTGGTGTTTTTGTCTTGAACGTTGTTTTGGGCTCGATGGCCAAGTTTTCATTTCTCAGCGATGTCGGGGAGATGTTGGTTCTTCTCGCGGCAACTGCATTATTTGTTGTGGCGATACTTCAAAAAGAAGCTGAAGCGAAAAAAGAGCGTTTCAGCGAAAACACGTAAGGGAGAAATAACCGTGACACAAGAATTCGACGGACCAAAGTCCGAAGAGCGGCGCACATTTCTAAAACTTGCAACCGGTGGTAGCTTCACCGCTGCAGTAATGCTGGCAGCCGGCGGCATGCTTGGAAGCAACGAAGCTGTTGCACAAACAGCCGCAGAAGAGCGCGAGCGGGAAAAGGCAGCCGACCACGTCATGACAGTGGCAACAGCCTATGTGCTTGGCGCATCACGCAGCTACCCGATTTTGCAGCTTGATCTCAAAGAAAACATTCAGAACGCAACAAATGGCAAGGTGTATGTCAAACTGGCGCCGGGCGGACAGCTTGGTGCAGGCGGTGCATTGGTTCAGAAAGTGCAGTCAGGCACGATTCAGGCGGCACAGCATTCACTGTCAAATTTTGCGCCATTTGCGCCAACGGTTGACCTGATCAACATGCCGTATTTCTGCGGCTCAAATCAGCTCTTCACCAACCTTGTGCATTCCGACTTCTGGGACAAAGAAGTCCATCCAAAGGTTGAGGCAAATGGCTTCAAGGCGCTGTTCTATGTGAACATCGATCCACGCGTTGTGGCGGTTCGCAAAGGCGGTGCTGGCGCGGTGATCACTCCGGGTGATTTGGCTGGTGTGAAATTCAGAGTCCCCGGCTCAAAGATGTTGCAGCAATATTACCGTATGGTTGGTGCCAACCCAACACCGGTTGCCTGGGGCGAAACGCCTTCTGCCATCAAGCAGGGTGTTGCCGACGCGCTTGATCCATCAGTTGGCGCATTGTACGTCTTTGGCTTCAAGGACATCCTCAGCCATGTAACCTTCACTCAGGCCGTTCCAGACAGCCAGGTTTATTCCTGTAATCTGGAGTGGTTCAACAGCCTGCCAAGTGACGTGCAGGAAGGTGTGATGTGGGGCTCAGAGATGACCAGACACATGAACCTTGCGAAAGTGCCATCGGCACGTGCATACGCCATGTCAGAGCTTGTCAAATCTGGTGTTCAGTTCCACTCGCTGAGTGATGATCAGCTTGCGGAATGGAAAGCTACCGGTGGATATCAGCGGTCAGAATGGGACACATTCAAGAAAGAGCTGGCCGGTTCAATGGCCAACTTTGCCAAGCTTGAGGAAGCAGCGAACACGCAAGGTCGGCATTACGTCCACGACGCGTAAGCCCAACCGAAACAGACTTATAGATGGGCGCCGTGTGCAACGGCGCTCATCACCCTCATTCATTTATCAATGTTGAAAACAAATTTGCTCTCTGGCCGAATCTAGAGACTGTGTCAAAATTATTGCCCTGAGGACGCCTTGATCGAATTTCTCCGCCATATAGACCGAAACGCCGAGCGCTGGTTGTTGCTGCTCTTTTACGTGATGCTCGTGGTAACCATGGCGATTGAGGTGCTGAGACGAGAAATATTTGCGTACTCGTCAATCTGGGGCGAAGAAATCGTCCGCTATTCCTTTATCTACCTTGCATGGATCGGGGCGGCGGCGGCGGTCAAGGAACGCGCCCATATTCGTATTGACGTTATCCTTGCGTATCTTGCCCCGCGTCCAAAGGCAGTGCTCTACATCATCGGCGATCTTGTGATGATTGGCGTTGCGTTCATCGCACTTTACTGGTCCTTCGAGTCAGTAATGGTGTCGGCGAAATTCGGCTCCGTCAGTCATGGTTTGCGCGTCTCAATGGTGTGGTTTCTTATGGCGGTTCCTCTTGGCTTCACCCTGATGATCTGGCGGCTTTTACAGTCGCTGAAACGGGATTTTCAAACATTACGCGAAGGCAAGCCTGTTTATGAGGGCGACAAGCTCTTTGATTAAGGTATCGTGATATGCTCTGGAACACGCTAAATCAGACTGTTGAACTCGGCTGGGATTTTTATATTCCGGTGGCGCTTTTCGTTGGATTGATTGCGCTGGCAATACCGATCTGGGCCTCCATCGGGGTTGCGGCTATTGCCATGCTGCTCCTGTCCGGTGATTTGCCACTTAGCCTTGTCGGTGAGAGCCTGTTTGACGGCATTGACGCCTTTGCCCTCACTGCCGTGCCTCTATTCATCCTGACCGGAGATGTCTTGGTTCGCGCCGGACTTTCACGCAAATTTCTCGATGTTGCCGAGGCACTTACCTGTTGGGCACGAGGGGGATTTGGCTCGGCGACTGTCCTTGTGTGCGGCATGTTTTCGGCGATTTCAGGATCTGATGCGGCGGGCGCGGCGGCGGTTGGACGGATGACAATTGATCGACTGGTCGAGTCTGGCTACACCCGGCCTTATGCATGCGCACTTGTCGCAAGTGGCGCTTGTACCGGTATTTTGATTCCCCCATCCATTGCCTATATCGTCATTGGCCTTGTTCTGGGCATTTCTGCATCGACATTGTTTCTTGCGGCACTGATACCGGGGTTGGCCATTCTCACCTCGATTCTGGTGACCAATATCATTATGAACCGTATCCATGCCTATGAGCGTGGAGAGTTAATCTCCTTCGCCGAATGGTTCGACAATCTGAAGAATGCCATATTGCGCGGCTGGTACGCATTTATCGTTCCCGGGATCATCTTTTACGGCATTTTTTCCGGTCGTCTCACCCCAACCGAGGCGGGTGCCACCGCGGTCATTGTGACCATCATCATCGGTTTTATTCTGGGCACACTCAAACTGTCTGACTTCCCCGCAATGCTGATCAGCTCTGCCAAGGTGAACGGGGTCATTTTGCCGATCATCGCGTTTTCTCTGCCGCTTGCACAGGCGCTGGCAATCATGGGTGTGCCGCAAGGTTTTGTTGGCGCAATCACCGCAATTACCGACAGCCCCTATCTGCTGATCTTGATGATGATCGGTATCCTGATTGCTGCCGGTTGCGTTATGGAGACAACGCCGAATATCGTTATTTTAGCGCCAATCCTGAAGCCTCTTGCCGACAATATCGGCATGAATGAAATTCAGTTTTGCGTGATGATGATCACTGCGCTTGGCGTTGGCTTCATCACACCGCCTCTTGGTCTCAATCTTTTCGTTGTTTCCGGCATTACAGGCGAGCCCATAATGAAGATTGCGGCACGTGCCGTGCCGTTCGTTCTGTTGATGCTTGTCGTGGTTCTGCTGATTGCATATGTACCGTCTATCTCAACAAGTCTCTTACCGGACATATACAAATAAATTTGTTGTGTTTGTCTTTCACAATATTCCGAATTCCAACCTATAAATACGGACAATAAAATGGCTATTACCTATCTGAAGAAAGCAACAAAGACCCCGCAAACAGGCACTGACGAGACCCGCAAGATCGTCGCCGATATGCTGGCCAAAATAGAGGCTGGCGGTGAGGAAGCCGCATTGGCCTATGGACGGGACCTTGACGGTTATCATGGTGAGGCCATCGTGTCGGAAGAGGCCATTGCCCGCGCCGCGGATGCGGTGTCAGACCAGTTGAAAGACGACATCAAGTTTGCCTTTGACCGCGTGACCAAATTTGCCAAAGCACAAAAGGACTCGATTCAGGAGTTCGAAACCGAATTGTCACCCGGGCTTTGGGCCGGACAAAAGCTCATCCCGATTGAGACGGCCGGCTGTTACGTTCCGGGCGGGCGCTATGCGCATGTGGCGTCCGCGATCATGTCGATTGCCACGGCAAAGGTCGCCGGTGTGAAAAACATTGTTGCCTGCTCCGCACCTAACGAAAATGGACCAAACCCGGCAATCATCTATGCGATGAATATGTGCGGTGCCGACACCATCCTGTCACTTGGCGGCGTTCAGGGTATTGCCGCGATGGCATTTGGCCTGTTCACCGGCAATCCGGCGCGTATTCTTGTTGGCCCGGGCAACCGTTTTGTCGCCGAAGCCAAGCGTACACTCTATGGCCGGGTTGGCATTGACATGTTTGCTGGCCCCACCGAAATCGCGATCATCGCCGATGAAACCGCAGATGCCGCCGTGGTGGCGGAAGATCTTGTCAGCCAGGCAGAACACGGTCCGGACTCACCGGCATGGCTGTTCACTACCTCACGCCAGCTGGCCGAGGATGTCATGGCGCAGATGGACAAGCATATCAACGCCCTGCCTGAAACCGCCCGCAATGCCGCCACAGCCGCATGGCGCGACTATGGCGAGGTTGTGCTGTGCGACACGCATGAAGAGGCTGTTCAGGTATCGGATGATTACGCCGCCGAGCATCTTGAGGTGCATACCGGACGTGACCAATGGTACTCAGACAATCTGAAAAACTATGGCTCATTGTTTGTCGGTGAAGAGACAACTGTCAGCTATGGTGACAAATGTTCAGGCACCAATCACATCCTGCCAACCAAAGGCGCGGCGCATTACACTGGCGGCCTGTCAGTTCATAAATTCTTGAAAGTCGTCACCACACAGCGGATGACAAAAGAAGCCAATCGCGAGGTTGGTCAGGCCGCGGCACGCATTTCACGCCTTGAGGGTATGGAAGGCCACGCCCGTGCAGCCGATGTCCGGCTTCGCAAATATTTCCCCGGTGAAAACCTTGGCTAAAGAACCCGCGGGCAGACACGCCAACCTGTTTTCAGTCGCTGGCAAGACCGCACTGATCACAGGTGGCGGTAGCGGGATTGGCGCGTCAATGGCACGGACTTTGTCCGATGCGGGTGCGCAAATCCTGTTGGTTGGTCGCCGCGAGGATCATCTGCGCGATGTACTTGGTGACCGAGGCGGCGCCGTCTTTCCACTGGATCTTGGTGCGGATGGTGCGGCCGGAAAATTGGCTGATGCAGTTCACGCAGCCGGTTTCTCGCCGGATATCATCATAAATGCTGCAGGCGTAAATCCACGCCGACATGCCGATGACATTGATGAAGCAACATGGCGCGCCACGGTTCATCTGAATTTGAATGTACCATTTCTAGTGGCGCAGGCTTTCGTGCCCCAGATGCAACAAAGAGGATGGGGCCGGATCATCAATATCGCGTCATTGCAGTCCAATCGCGCATTTCAGAACGGCATCGCCTATGGAGCGGCCAAAGGCGGCATTCTGCAATTGACTCGCGCCATGGCCGAAGCATGGTCCCACCATGGGATCACGGCAAATGCAATTGCCCCCGGCTTCTTTCCTACGGCATTGACCGCAGCCGTTTTTGATAATCAGGCGTTGACCGACCAATATGCGAAGCAAACAGCAATTGGCCGAAACGGACGGCTCGAGGATTTGGACGGCCCGCTATTGTTCTTGGCATCTGATGCCAGCGGCTATGTGACCGGACAGAATCTGCCGGTTGACGGAGGGTTCACAGCAAAATGAAAGCGCTTGTCTATACCGCGACACAATCATCTGAAATCTGGAATTATGATGCGCCTGTGGCCGCGCCGGGCCAGAGCATTATCTCGCTGGAATGTTGTGGGATCTGTGGCTCCGATATGCATGCCTGGCACGGCCATGATGAGCGCCGTATTCCACCTCTGGTGCTTGGACATGAGGCAGTCGGCATCGCCGGTGATGGTCCTTTTGCCGGCCAACGGGTGGCGATCAACCCCTTGATGACCTGCGGCGATTGTGATGCTTGTAATTCAGGGAATGAACATTTGTGCCCCCAGCGTGAACTGATCGGCATGCGGGTTCCCGGTGCCTTTGCCGAGCAGGTGGCCATCAACAACAAAAACCTGACGCCGATTGCCGATGGTCTATCCTTCGAAAACGCCGCCCTTGCCGAACCTTTGGCCTGTGCGGTGAATTCAGTCAATCAAGCGATCAAACACACACCAGACCGAGATGCAGCCATTGCGGTTCTTGGCGGCGGCGCCATTGGTCTGCTCGCGGCCAAAGTGTTCGAATGCGAGGGATATAACAACATCAGCATCGCCGAGACCAATGAGTTGCGCCGCCGGATGCTGGAACAGCTTGGCAATTTCAAGCCCTATGACCCGATAGCGACAAGCCCTTCAGATGCATCAATTGATATCGTTCTTGATGCTGTTGGCTCTGGCATCACCAGACGTGCCGGATCGGCGATGGTGCGCCCGGGCGGTATCATTGTCCATATCGGCCTTCAGGACTCCGAACCCGGACTTGATACAAGGCGAATTACCCTGCAGGAAATTACCTTCAGCGGCGTCTATTGCTATCGTGCCAGCGATTTTGCCAGATCGATTGCCTTGCTTGAAGCTGGTGACATCACCGGCGCAGGCTGGACCGAGATACGCGATCTTGACGATGGGGCCAAAGCCTTTCAGGACATCCATGATGGCAAAGCACCGCCGAAGATCATTCTGAATACATCAGTTTGACGAGACAAGAGACACCCAAGCTGGTGATGTGGGACGCGATAAAGGACTCATTCTACCGTTAGGGCATCGCTGTTCTTCAGCGCCAACTCATCCCCGGCAGACCGGAGCTTGCGACCCTGTCACGAACATGCTCGGCAAACGCCGTAATGATCCGTGATTTATAGTCGCTTCTCACGGTGGCAAGACCACAAACCATTGGCCGGTGTTCACCTTTCAACCCCCGAAAGACAAGTGTCTCGCCATCAGGCGCAAGATCTGTCTTTGTCCGAACATTGATCAGGCCATAGCCAAACCCGTTGGCAACAAGGCTACGCAGGCTGGACAAATTGGCCACCCGCTCGGCCACATGCGCACGTAGCCCTTGATTGTGAAACAGTGACAGGAAATAGTCGCTGCTCAGCGGCAAATCCAGAAGCACCATCGGCTCTTCGCAAAGATCCGCAAGGTCTATCTTAGCTCCATTGGCCAGCGGATGACCGGGCGCAAGAATGACCTGTGGTGGCAATGAAATAAGCCCATCAAATTCATACTCACCGGGAATTTCCAGGTCATAGGTAATGGCGATATCAATCTCGGCACGCGCCAGCATATCAAGCAATTCGGTCTGGTCACCTTCGCGCATCACAACTTCGGCATCGGGATGTTGATCAACAAAGCTTCGGCGGATTGCCGCGCTGACAATCGGTGCCAGCGTGACCAGACAACCCACGGTAATGCGACCACGCACACCTTCGACAATGTCATTCGCCACATCGCCGAGTGACGCCACACTCTGCAAGATATGCTTTGCTTCCTTGAAGATGCGCTGCCCACCTGCAGTCAGATGCAAGCCGCGGGCATGCTGCCGAACAAAGAGCTGAACGCCAAGCTCTGCTTCCAGATGGCTTATCGCCGCAGAAATGGATGAGGAGGATACATTCAGCCTTTCTGCCGCCGCCAGCACGCTGTTCGCATCGCCAACGGCAACCATATATTCAAGCTGGCGCAGGGTAAGGCGTCGTGCTTTTGTCATCCCTTTTTCCACATCACCCCCAAAAAAGGAGGACGGCGGCTGTCACCGCGCAACGAAATGCGTTGCCTACTCAGCCGCCTTCATATTCTGGTTATTGTCATACCATTTATGGATCGAGGGATCGCCAGCCTCACGCGGGCGCACTTGACGTACCTTATCTGACAGATTCGCCGACTTTCTGCACGAAATCCAGCGTCGCTTCCCAGTCAAAATTGCGATAGACCGCGCCCATCTGAGCAAAGGGGGCGCTTTGTGCAAACAGCTGGAAGGTCAGCCGGTGTCCGGCATAATCGGAATTGAGAAGGTCGCGGGCATAGGCAAGAAGCTTGCGCCGGTCTTCGGCTCCCCACTCATCATTGACCGTATAGTATTTATCCATCCACGGCTTTGTGTCAGGCGAGGTAAAGGTCGCCAGATTGGGGGTGACACAAATCTGACCACCGCACAATTCGCGGGCGATGTGCATCATCTCGTTCAACTGGTTAAGCGCCGTACAGCGTCCGGTATATAACAGTGACTGATTGGGCATCATCAGGCCGGCTGGCGATGCTTCACCAAGCGTGATGGCCGCCGTCAGATGAGCGTTGATGTTCTCCCGCCAGATGGCGAGCCGCGACAGCTTCTCTTGTACCGCCGGTTGTTTTTCAAGACCCGTTTGCCGCACGTTGAACAAAGCCGCGCCGATCATCATATCGGCCAGCTTCAACGTACGCTGGACAAAGGCAAATGCAGAATAACGATGCAAGGTCGCGCGAATGAACGCCGCCGCCTTGGTGTGTCTGTAGAACAACACGTTTTCCCATGGGATCAGCACATCGTCAAAGATCACCATCGTATCAACTTCATCCAGACGATTGGCCAGCGGATAGTCCTGCTGGTTGGCGCGTGGACAGCCACCGCTTGCCCCGGCAAAGCCACTCCGGCAAATGAATTTCAGATTTGGCGAATTCAGATCACAGATAAAACCAAGGGCATATTCAGACAGCTTTGCATCGCCCCAATTGGCAATCGTTGGCTTGGTAAAGGCCTGATTGGCATAGGCCGCCGCCGTTTCGAATTTGGCACCGCGAACGATAATGCCTTCATCGGTCTCCTTGACTGCATGAAGCAGCATATCAGGGTCCTGATCCTGTGGCGCCTTCGAGCGATCACCTTTCGGGTCAGTATTTGCTGATACATGGAACGGGTCTTCATGCAGCACCCGGTTAATATGCGTTTCGATGTTCGTTGCAAATTGCGGGTCAACCTCGTTCAACACGTCTTTACCATCGAACAGTGACCACATTTCACCCACTGTTTCGTCACCAACACGCGTCACCACACCGCCGACATCCTCCATCACCATGTCCGAGGCGCGGCGTTTTGCCCACCAATCTTCCTGTGTATAGGGGAGCGCGTTGCCGATGGCGTTGATCTCGCCATCCTGCTCAACGGTCATCACCGGAGCGGTCTTGGCATCATGCTGCATGTCATATATGCGCGCGCGAATATCGACAATCGGCTTGAACATCGGATGCGTTGTCACGTCTTTGACGCGTTCGCCATCCATATATACCTCGCGGGTGCCGCGAATACTGTCTTTATATTGATCACCGGTCCGGATCATGTTGTATCTCCCTCGCTCGTCCTGTCTGACGTTTGACTGCAACGGCTTAATATTCGCGCCTCTATTGATTCGCTTAAAGAGCTAAATATTGGACTATTGATTCAGTTTTTCCTAATCAAAAATGTAGTAAGCGGAAGAAGGCATCACCGCTTGTTTGTGACGATTTATCAAGGCTGGACGAGCAGCACACAGAAAGCGCACTATGAGAGCCTACCTCGATGCCCAAGCGGAGTTGCCAAGATGTTCCTCTATGATGATTTATTGAAGCGCGCTGCAAACAACGCCCCCGTCAAAGTTGGTTTGATCGGCGCGGGCAAATTCGGTTCAATGTTTCTCTCGCAGGTGCCATCAACACCCGGGTTGGAAGTGCGCTGCATCGCCGATTTGAACCCGGCACGCGCACGCCAGACCTGTCTTGATGTCGGCTGGCCGGAAGCGCTTGTCGATACCACGCAGTTTTTTGATGATGCCGTCCGCATGATGGAGACAAAGGATCTTGATGTTATCGTTGAGGCTACGGGCAATCCGGTTGTCGGCGTTGTTCATGCACGTACCGCAATTCGCAACGGCCATCACATCGTCATGGTCAATGTCGAGGCTGATGTTCTTGCGGGCGCTCTCCTTGCCCGCGAGGCCAAAGCCGCCGGCGTTGTCTATTCAATGGCCTATGGCGATCAGCCCGCCTTGACCTGCGAAATGGTGGATTGGGCGCGCAGCACCGGATTTTCAGTTGTCGCCGCTGGCAAAGGCACAAAATATTTGCCCTCCTATCACGCCTCGACACCCGACACCGTCTGGGACCATTACGGGCTGACCGCCGAGCAAGCCGCCGCCGCCGGGATGAACAGTCAAATGTTCAACTCGTTCCTTGATGGCACAAAATCCGCGCTTGAGATGGCAGCGATTGCCAATGCCACAGGTCTGGCAGCACCGGATGACGGCTTACTGTTCCCACCGGCAGGGATGGATGACCTTGCCCATATTCTGCGACCCCAGAGCGAGGGCGGCCAATTACAGACCAAAGGTCAGGTTGAAGTCGTCTCATCACTGGAGCGTGACGGACGCCCGGTCTTCAAGGATTTGCGCTGGGGTGTCTATGTTGTCATTGAGGCACCGAATGATTATGCCGCGGCCTGTTTCCGGCAATATGGCATGAATACAGATGCCACAGGACGCTATTCGGCAATGTACAAGCCGTTTCACCTGATCGGGCTGGAGTTGAATATCTCCATTCTTGCCGCGGCATTGCTAAAATTGCCAACCGGCTCGACACAGCATTTTGTTGGGGATGTCGTGGCCACCGCAAAACGTGACCTGAAAGCCGGAGAAATTCTTGATGGAGAAGGTGGTCACACCGTTTGGGGAAAGCTATGCCCGGCTGAGGCATCACTTGCCATCGGCGGATTGCCAATTGGGCTTGCCCATCATGTCAAACTGACCGCTGATGTTACGGCAAATACGCCAGTGCGCTGGCAGGATGTTGAGATTGACGAGAGCCTTGACGCCGTGCATCTTCGCCGTGCCATGGAAGCAAATCCGGATGTGCGCCTGTCCGCATAAGCCATCCGACCGTCAAACACACATCATCGGATGCTGCATTTATAAGACTGTCACATACCCGTGCGACATCATGACATGACAGCCACCGCCTTCCCTTACACGGCGACTGCCACCACATATTTGGCATGCTGCAAGGTCTGGTGATCCGACATAACGCCATGATGACATTCCAGTTTCGAAAAATTGGTGAATTTTGGTTGGCACAGCTAATTGATAATGATAATGATTATCAATTGCAAAAAATGCCTATTGTGCAGGACAGACCCCGACAGGCATAACCAGAGGTAGCAAAATGACCACCAAGACCATAGACCGACAGATTACAGGTAATATGATGAACACGCAGTTCCTTTGGCGTATGTGCAAGACGTTGATGAAACCAATCTCCGGTGCAGTGATGATCGCGGCAACAATGGTCAGCGCCGTATCTGCCGCCGAACTGAACATCTATTCGCACCGCCAGCCATTCCTGATCCAGCCGTTCCTTGACGCCTTTACCGCCAAGACTGGCATTGAAACAAATGTTGTTTTCGCATCAAAAGGCCTTGCCCAGCGTCTTGAGCGCGAGGGCGAGAACAGCCCGGCTGACGTGGTGCTGACTGTCGATATCGCCCGCCTCAGTGTGTATGCACAAAAAGGGCTTTTCTCAAAAATCGAGTCAGCAACACTGAACAACGCAATCCCGGCCCATCTTCGTGACAGCGAAGGCTATTGGTACGGGCTGTCGGTACGCAGCCGGATCATTGGCGTGTCAAAAGACAGGGTCCAACCGGGCGAGATTCAACGCTATGAGGACCTTGCTGATCCGAAATGGCGTGGGCGGATCTGCTCGCGCCCCGGCTCGCATGTCTATAACAGATCGCTTGTCGCATCTATGATCGCCGCACATGGCGAGGCAAAGGCGGAAGCGTGGGCACAGGGCGTTGTCAGTAATTTCGCCCGCCGCCCGCAAGGCAATGACCGGGCGCAGGCAAAAGCCATTTACCAAGGCGTTTGCGATGTCGCCATCATGAACCATTATTATTATGGCAACATGCTAACCTCTGATGAGGCCGAACAACGCGAATGGGCCAATGCCATCAATATCGTCTTTGCCAATCAGGGCGCGGATGATCGCGGCGCCCACATCAATGTCAGTGGTGGCGGCGTCACCCGCTATTCAAAGAATAAGGACAATGCCATCCGCCTGCTGGAGTTCCTGATATCGGATGAGGCGCAACAGCTTTATGGCAAGATCAACTACGAATATCCGGTCAGCCCGAATGCACCGATCGCAAGCGAATTGGAACTCTGGGGAAGCTTCAAGCAGGACCAGCTACCAATCAACAGACTCTCCGATCTTGCGCCAAAGGCACAGATGATCATTGACCGCGTTGGCTGGTAGGCCGGTCCGCCCGTCAGTTATCGTTTAACCGGCTATGATCTCCGCGATGCCAGCGCCACAATCCTCGGTGCTGGCATTGCCGCCAAGATCCCGTGTGCGCAGACCCTCTTCTGCCAGTGCGGTATCAATCGCATCAGTCATACATTTTGCCGCATCAGCAAAACCCAGATGTTCGAGCATCATCGCACCCGCCCAGATCTGGCCAACCGGATTGGCAATGCCCATTCCGGCGATATCCGGGGCTGATCCATGAACCGGCTCAAAGAGTGACGGGAAATCACCATTCGGATTGATATTGCCAGACGGGGCCACGCCAATCGTGCCGGTACAGGCTGGCCCAAGATCGGACAGGATGTCACCAAAAAGATTTGAGGCAACAACCACATCAAACCAATCCGGATGCTGGACAAAATGTGCGGTCAGAATGTCAATGTGATACCGGTCGCAATTAATGTCGGGATAGGCCTTGGCCATTTCATCTACACGTTCGTCCCAATACGGCATGGTAATGGAAATACCATTGGATTTTGTCGCAGATGTCAGATGTTTCTTTGGTCGGCTTTGCGCCAGATCAAATGCAAACCGAAGAACCCGGTCAATCCCGATGCGGGTCATGATTGTTTCCTGAATAACAATCTCTCGCTCGGTTCCCTCAAACATTTTACCGCCAATAGACGAATATTCGCCTTCGGTATTCTCTCTAACGATCATGAAATCAATGTCGCCTGGAACGCGGTTGGCAAGCGGTGATGGCACACCGGGCAGCAATCTTACAGGGCGCAAATTGATATATTGGTCAAAGGCGCGGCGGAATTTGAGTAAGGATCCCCACAGCGAAATGTGATCGGGGATTTTGTCAGGAAGGCCAACCGCTCCAAAGAAAATAGCGTCATGACCGCCAATCTGATCCTGCCAATCTTCGGGCAGCATATCCCCATGTTTGGCGTAATAATCATAGCTGGCAAAATCAAAATGATCGAAATGCAGATTGATATCAAATTTGCTGGCTACGGCTTCAAGTGCGCGCAAGCCTTCTGGAACAACCTCTTTGCCGATGCCGTCTCCTGCAATCACCGCAATATTGAATCGATTCTTCGTCATCGTCTGTCACTCCACATTTTAAATATTTTACCAACAGCAGAACAGCCATCGGGAACAGTTTGATTGCCGGAACGAACTGCCCAGCGCTAGGTTAAATTCTGTTTGGCGATCCAGCCAGTCGCGGTTTCCCTGCCACCGGCCACATCATTCCACAACGATTCCGCCATGTCTGCGCCAAGCAAGCTGGCTGCCTTTGCCCGCACTTTTTCTTCTCGGCGTGGCAACGGAATTGGATCAGCGAGATCATGCGCCGCCGCGAGGGAGTCACCACCGGAAAGGTTGACCTGCACCTGTGCGGCGGTGTCGGGCACGGCCTCATCGGTGATAACTTCTACCCGATCACGAAGCGCCGTAACCGCCGGATCATGGCAGATCGCATCATTGAAAGTGTCAATGCGCGCGGTATCATGACCATGCATCGCAAGTGCCGCCACCAGACGGTAACTGAATTTTGCCTCAAGGCCGGTCAACGGCTCGGCAATATTGCACACCCCCAGATATTGCGGATGGACCCTGATTCCGATCCGGTCAATATCTTCCGGCTTGATGCTGTGCGCGGCGCGCAGTTCGCCTAGCGCCTCCAATGTTGCGTGAATGCCATGGCAGCAAGCATGAAATTTGTGGCTGACACGGGTAAACACGAAGTCACGTCCCATCCCCTCAAACGCGCTTGCGTCACTTGCACCAAAATGCGTTTCAGCAAACGCTTGCGGCCCTTCAAGCCCTTCATCAGCGGCAACAAAACCGTGCGCGGCAAGCAACGCCGCATCCACACCGGACGATGCCGCCATTCCGGCATGAAAGGGCTTGCCCATGGTGCCGAATTGAACCTTGATCCCGCTGGCCAGTGACGAAGTAATGCCAAGCGTCTGCCTGATCTGCGCTCCGGACAAGCCCAACAAACGCGCCGCGGCCATCGCCGCACCAAAACTGCCAGCAGTCGCGGTCATGTGAAAGCCAGCCAGATAGTGCGGCCGGCCAAGCCAGCTTCCCATCCTGACCGCCAGTTCAACTCCCATTAAAATAGCCTCAAGACATTCCGCGGGCTTTGCCTCAATCCTGTCGGCCAGTGCGGATACCGCCGGAATAACCGCCACCGAACAATGCCCCATCGAGTCAAAATGAGTATCATCATAATCAAGCGCATGTGACGTGCCGCCATTGATGCGAGCGGCCGCTCTTGCCGGAAGGCGCTGGTCACTGCCAATCACAACTGATTCAGGTGCGCCGCCTTCGGCCAGACCAATATTCCGCAAAATCTGGGCAACCGGCTCATTCCGGCCCGCCACCGCAACCGCCACCCAATCCACCAGTGACAGACGCGTCACATCCAGCGCCTCGCCCGGAATGCTCGCCCCATCATAGTCCGAGATGAACTGCACGATCTGATCCGAAATATTGTCACCTGTGAACATGACTGCCTCACTTAGTCTTTATAAGGTTGCGTATTGATATCATTGCCGAGGCATTGATCGCACACCGTCACAAGAAATCATGACGATTTATGTGTACCCGAAGCCGGATCATCAGCACCAGTCTGATTTTGACCAGCCACGTTAAATTCCGCACGAATTGCGGCCCCATGTTGATCAAGGCCCGGCACCGCCTCCGGCGTACCGTTGCGCGTCTGAACCGGCAGTGCAGCCATCTCAATCTGTGCATCGCCGATATGCGCCATCTGGTTGCGCAAAAACCGGTGTTCGGACAAATCTGCCACTGAATTCAACCGGGAATTGGCAATCCGTGCGGCATCAAGAGCGGCAACGACTTCTGATGTTGTCATTGTGCAAAACACCTTATTGATGACATCGTCGAGCGCCTCGCGATTGGCAAAACGATCCGGGTTTTCGGCAAAACGTGGATCATCTGCCAGCCCGGCATCGCCAAGCACCTCGTCACAAAATACCCTGAATTCCCGATTGCTTTGGATCGACAAAAGGATCTGGCCGCCATCCCCACAATTGAACGCCCCGTATGGCGCGACAAAGCTGTGGGTCAAACCAAGCCGGCCTGGCGCCCCGCCGGAATAGCGATGTGTCAACAGCGGCATATTCATCCAGTCTGCCATCACGTCAAACATTGAGATGGAGATATCGATCCCCTCACCGGTCCGGCCCCGCTGGATCAAGGCGCGCAGGATCGCCGAAAAGGCCGTAAGGCCAGTCGATATATCGGTAATCGACACGCCAACGCGAACCGGACTCTCGGCGGTGCCGGTGACCGCGCAAATACCGCTCTCACCCTGCACAAGAAAATCA
This sequence comes from Alphaproteobacteria bacterium, assembly GCA_038147495.1. Classification (GTDB taxonomy): domain Bacteria; phylum Pseudomonadota; class Alphaproteobacteria; order Puniceispirillales; family Puniceispirillaceae; genus MED-G116. Next base: position 96,045 of record JAYQTT010000012.1, read on the forward strand.
TATGCCTTCTTTTGGGCCGCCTCACCGGTCTCGCCATAGCCCGTCACCGCACAGGTGATAAGCCCAGGATTGTCTTTACGCAATTGCTCGCCGGTCAAACCCATTCGGCCAAGCGCGCCGGGGGCTAGGTTGGAGACCAGCACATCCGCCGTCTTCAACATCCGGCATAACAGCGCGTGATCGTCCTTGTCTTTGAGATTGAGGCAAATGGACTCCTTGCCCCGATTGAGCCATGCAAAAATAGTGCTCTGACCATCGGCGCCTTTATCATAGCCCCGTGCAAAATCACCCTCAGCGCGCTCAATTTTGATCACCCGCGCACCAGCATCAGCCAGCAACAGCCCGCAATAAGGTGCCGCCACTGCCTGTTCCAGCGAGATCACCAGCACCCCGGATAATTCTGCATCAAGACCCATTTTTTGCCCTTCACTGAAAATTCGCTCGCAAAGTCATCCCTTGCGGCGAGGCAAGACGAACAAACTGGAATTACATCCGGGCCGAAGACTGACCCGAAAGCGGTTCTCTGCGGCCAAAAAACAGTTGCCGCACCTCGGGGCTGTTGGTAACGCCCGGTCTGTCCCGATAGCACAAGGTCGCAATATAGCGTGTGCGCGCCCCGACAACGTTGGTTACGCGATGCAGCAGATTCCGTCCGCCAAACAGCAACAAAGCACCCGGGGTGATGGGAATGTTTGTCGTCTGTGCATAATCGCCATCCAGAACCGCACCCAGACCGGCATAATCATCATGCGTGTCGCTGCGCAACCCCCGAACAAATTCGAACTGTCCGCCCTCTTCAGGGGCCTGCAACATCACCGACACGGTGAACATCGCCTCATCATAATGCCACCCGTGCGTGTCGCCCTCATTCATCACATTGATTGCCATGGCGCCAATTGGATCGGCAAAGCGGTGGAAACTGTCATAGCCAAGGACCTGCCCTATAAAATCACGCAAAGGATCCCATTGATAAAGGGTCTGCAATGCACCGTCCGATGCCAGCTGGTCACAGCCAACAACATTCAGGCGCGTGGTCTCAAGCCGGCGGCGCGGATGGTCTTCCGGAAGGCTTGGATCATCTTTTTCGAGATAGCTGTTATGCGTATCGTCACAGCGAAACGAGTCCATTGCCGCCTGCGCTGCTTCTTCTGCCATCAGTGCCACGGCTTCTTTGGTCAGAAAATTGGGCAGAAGGCACACACTGTTTTCGGCATAACGGCCGCGCATTTCAGCCACAAGCGACTGGCAGGCAGGACTGTCCGGTGCCGCGATCGGATAAGCATCAAGATTGACCATCCGGTCAATGGATAAACTGGTCATGTGTCACCCTCCTCATTAATTCAAAAAAGCTTATGAAAAAATAGCGTCGCGGCAAAGCAATTTACCAACGATCTTTCACCCAGCCGTCAAAAACTCTGGTTCAGCTCATCTGCCGCCGGAATTTCGCGTTCGCGCCGGGCGATGAAATCAAGCAGTTCCTCATCCTTGGCGGGGTCGAGTTTTGGTTCCTCATACATGTCGAGGAGATTGCGCGCATGGTTCAGGGCGCGCTCTGTGATCTCGACACTGCCCTCGGCGGTCCATTGCTCAATAGAATTATTGTCAAACAGCTTTGGCATAAAAAACGCCGTCTGGAAATTGTCCTGTGTGTGCTGATGACCAAGATAATGCCCACCCGGGCCGATATCGGCCACCGCGTCAAGCGCTGTATCAAAATCTTCCCAGTTCAACCCTTCTGCCAAACGATAGGCCATCGCGCATTGTTCGGCATCAACAATGAATTTTGCCACCGAGCAATGCATTCCAGCCTCATTCCAGCCAGCCGAATGCCAGATATAATTGGCTCCGGAATGCATTACCGCCGACAGGGTGCTGGCACTTTCATAACCGGCCTGTGCATCAAATGTCTTTGCGCCACCAAGCGTATTTGAAGTGCGCCATGGCACTTTGTAATGGCGCGCCATCTGGCCGATCATGAAATTCATCTGGCTGATTTCCGGCGTGCCTGCCATCGGTGCACCCGACTGCATCGACACGGTTGACAGGAAATGCCCGTAAATGGCCGGGGCGCCCTTGCGGATCACTTGCGTATAGGCCAAAGCCGAAAGTGCCTCGGCATTGAGCTGCGCCACTGCGGCCGGAACACTTGCCGGTGTGTTGGCCCCGCCAAGCACGAAAGGCGAGCAAAGCACGGGCTGATTACGACGGCTGAAGGCGCGCATCGCGCCAAGCATCGTTTCGTCCCAGACCAGTGGTGAATTACCGTTGCAGTTGCCTGTAGTTACGGCGTGTTGCTCCATAACATCATCGCCGAAGAGGATCGCACACATATCCATCACATCCTCCGCATTCTTCGGGCTTGTCGTCATGCCCATGAATGTCTTGTCGGAATATTTCATTGATGAATAGGTGATCCGCAAATGCCGCTGGCTGATCGGGTGATCATAGGGCTCAACAATATGATGCGCCGATGAATGCAACGCCGGCATCATGTGGCTGAGCTTGTGAAACATTGCCAGATCATCAAGCGTTGGATTGCGCCGCACATCGTCAAGGTCACGCAAATAGGGCGCGCCGGTCATCGGCACAAACATCGCATGCCGTCCACCAAGCTTTACGTCATTCTTCCGGTTTCGTGCACGATAGGTGAAACCCTCGGGAATCGAGGCAATCAATTCACGGATAAGGCCGCGGTCAAGATACACCATCTCGTCAACGACCTTGGCACCGGCCTTCTTCCAGTCGGCAAGGGCAATCGGGTCACGAAATTGAATCCCGACATTCTCCAATATATCCATCGACGCATTATCGATACGGTCAACCCCGGCGCCATCCATGATCTCGCAGAAAGGCAGCGTATTTTCCAGACCGGCCAGCATGGTAAAATCCGGCGCCGTGCGCATGGCCCGGCGGCTGGCACGACCACCGGATCGACCACGGTGCGCTTCATTATCCGTCACTTGCCCCTCCCCCAGATGGCCATCTTTTCTATCTTGAACCCGGCTGCCACATCGACATTGCACTCACGATGTCTCGACAGGTCTTCATACTCATCGCCACCCTGCTCTAAAAATCCGTGGGGGCGCCCCCCTCGGCCTTACGGCGGGCGACAAAATCGGCAAGCGCCTCTTTCCTGTCGGATGGCATCGGCGGCGCCTCAAAATTGGCGATGATATCCTTGAACACGCGGTTGGCACGTTCCGGCGTCCACACGGCACCATCGGCCTGCCATGCTTCAAAATTGCGCCAATCGCTGACAATCGGCTCATAAAAAGCTGTTTGATAGCGGTCCTGTGTGTGCTGAATGCCAAAATAATGGCCGCCCGATCCAACCTCACGAATGGCGTCAATCGCGATCGAGTCCGGCCCGGCATCCCAGATTTCAGGTTCCAGATAGCGCTGGATCATCTGCAGGATTTCGCAATCCATGATGAATTTCTCAGGGCTGGCAATCAGCCCGCCCTCCAGCCAACCGGCCGCGTGATAGACCATATTGGTCCCTGACTGCACCGCCGACCACAGCGAATTGGACGTCTCCCAGACCGCCTGACCATCGGGAACATTCGCCGTACACACGCCGGAGGCCCGCATTGGCATATCGTAAAAACGCGCCATCTGGCCGGTGATTTGTGTCGCCCGCATATATTCCGGCGTGCCAAAAGCAGGCGCACCCGATTTCATATCGACATTCGAGGTGAATGTGCCAATGGCACAGGCGCAGCCAGGCCGCACATACTGGAACAGGGCAATCGCCGAAAGCGCCTCGGCAATCGACAGGGTCACGGCACCGGTGACCGTTACCGGCGCCATCGCCCCGGCCAGCGTAAAGGGTGTGACGACAACCGCCTGACCGCGCCGGATCAGCCGCAAACAGCCATCAATCATCGGCTGGTCATGCTTGAGAGGCGAGGTCGAATTGATATTGGTGTACATATGCGGTTTCGTCTGGAACGCTGCCTCATCCAAGCCGCCCGCGATCTTCACCATCTCGACCACATCCTCGACTCGCTCTTTGCCCAGCGAATAGGCATGCGCGACCTTGTCGCTCATCGTCAATTTGTCATACAGCACATCCAGATGTCGCACCGAAGCATGGATATCAATCGGTTCAACCGGATAGCCGCCAATGAAATGGATGCAGTTGAAATGCTGCGACAGCTTTATCAGATTGGCGCAATGCTCTCTGGTGCCGGGCACCTTCTGGCCGATATCGAGATCAAAATAATTTGGCGGCGAAGACACATTACCAAACAGAATATGATTTTCACCGAAAACGAGTTCACGATCCGGATTGCGCGGGGTGATGGTAAAGCTGGAGGGGGCCTTTGCCACCATCTCCATGACCCAGTCACGCCCCATACGCACATTCGTGCCATCGACTTTGCATCCGGCCTCACGAAACAGATCACGTGCTTCGTCATTCAGAAATTCGATGCCGATATTTTCAAGGATTTGCATCGCGCCGTCATGGATCGCGGCAACGCCCTCCTCATTGAGTGGTTCTGTCGGCCGATCACACAGGACAGGAAGCCGCCATTCAGGTTGGCGAAACAAATCGCCTCCGCGGCGTGCGGTATTGGCAGCACGACCACCGCTTCTGGCCCGGCGGCGCCCGCCACCGGTGGCTGAAACAGCATCATCTATATCACTTTTCATATCACTTGGCGTATCAACCATGCTCCCACCTCGATATTTGTGATAACAACAGCCGATCACCTGTTCACTTGGTCACGGCTGGCAACGCCTGTCAAACATTTCTGTTTGGGTTGGTGGAATTTTTCCTGATGACATGCCTATGCCGGCGTATTGAAGCGCAGTGACAAACACGACATGCCACCATCGATTTTGGCGCATTCGCTGTTGTTGACCGTTCGCAGGTCAAAACCGGCCGCCTTGATACGTGCCTCTGTTGCGGCAAATCCAGCTGGCATGATCACCAGATCGTTAAAGCGGATGCAGTTGGCGGCAGCCTCTTCGCCCTCGGCGGTGAGGATCACACCATAATCGTCAAAACAGCCTGAGGACGCGAGCCGTGATGTGGCCAGAACCACATGATCGTCAAGCAGCGCACAATCCGTCTTGAAATGCAGCACACCCGGTGGCGTCTTCACCTCGCGAAGCTGATAGCCCCACCGCGACACAATTGCACCAAGCGCAGAAATTCCGGCGGGGTTGGTGCGATCCGAAAGGCCAACCAAAATTTCACGCCCCGTCACCAATATATCACCGCCCTCGATAAAGGCAGGCGGATCGATATGATGCACTTCGCCAAACAGATGGGCGATGTCCTTTTGCATGCAGGCGACTTCGCCGCGCCGCGACTCTGCCCCCGGCGCCATGAAGATCACACCTTCGGGAAGGCACAGCGCAGTGTCCTCAACAAATTGCGCATCTGGAAATTCATCGAGCGGCGGCAAATTGATGATTTTGGCACCGGTGCTGGCCAGCGCCGCGCAATAATCGGTATGGTCATTACGCATTTGGATGATGTCGGGTTGGCCCTGGTCAACCGCGCGAAGGCCATTGACCGCGCTGTCCGCAGGCTGCGGGTGACAGCCATCGAAAACTCTGTAACGCCGATTGTCATATGCTGGGCCGCCCATGCTGGTTACATAATGCCTTTGGGGATGCAAAGACGATTGAGATGGTGATCCCGGAGGGACTCGAACCCCCTACCTACAGATTAGGAATCTGTCGCTCTATCCTGATGAGCTACGGGACCACATTTCGCATCTTATCGGCAAACAACCATGCCGGCCAGTTCATTTCACGCAAACATTGCGCCCTGACATTTTACCCTAACATTTCACGCACACATCCCCGTGTGCGATTGCAATAGTGGTGCAACCATAAATCAGATGCGGTGAACGCCCACGCGTCCGAGGCCCGCATCATCCACCGGTTTTTATAGTCATAGATTGACTTTGCGTGCCGCCTGCCGCATAAGTCTGCGCATAGATGCGGATGGCAAATTGCCGCAGCCGCCAAAGCAGCATGGCTGGACTTTTTCATGACAAGCGATATTCGTTCCCCCTCCGGCGACGCACCCTCCGGTGACGTTACTGATAATGGCAATGTAAGCTTTGCCGATTTTGACCTTGATGAGGCGCTTCAGGGCACATTGGCACGTGAGGGGCTGGTTAAACCAACACCAATTCAGCAGATGGCCATACCGGCCCTGCTATCAGGCCAAGACCTGATCGGCCTCGCCCAGACCGGCACCGGCAAAACCGCGGCATTCTTGTTGCCGATGCTGACCATGCTCTCATATTCACCCGCAGTGCGCGCCGGACACCCGCCAAAAGCGTTGGTGCTTGCGCCGACACGCGAACTCGCCAACCAGATTTCGGCAAATATGCGCACCCTTGCCCGCGACATGAATTTACGCCATCTCGCAGTGTTCGGCGGTGCCCGCTATGACGCCCAGATCAAGGGTTTGCGGCGCGGCGTTGATGTGGTGATCGCAACCCCCGGGCGGTTGATAGATCTGATGGATCGCGGCGCCTTTGACCCCTCTGGCGTGATGTTCCTTGTGCTTGACGAGGCCGACCATATGCTTGACCTCGGCTTTTATGAGCCGATCAAGCGGATCATTGGTGAACTGCCGAAAAATCGCCAGACGATGCTGTTCTCGGCGACCATGCCAAAGACGATTGAGACACTCGCCCAAAGCATGCTTGTTGACCCGGTTCATGTTAAGGCCCCACAAACAGGCATTACCGCCGACAAGATTGCCCAGCGTGTCACCTTGATGCCGGAAAGCGACAAGCGCGACAGGCTGTGCGATGTGCTGAATGACGAAAACACCGGCCAGTGCCTTATCTTTGTGCGCACCAAAAGACGCGCTGACGCGCTGGCAAAATTCATGCAGGTTCGGGGCTTTGCCATTGACGCCCTGCATGGCGACATGCGTCAGGGGCTGCGCCAGAAGGTTCTTCGTAATTTCCGTGATGGCGGGTTGCAGGCGCTGATCGCCACTGATGTTGCCGCGCGCGGCATTGATGTGGCCGGTCTCAGCCATGTGGTCAATTTCGACATCACCGACACGCCGGAAGCCTATGTTCACCGCATTGGCCGAACCGGTCGCGCCGGTCTTGGCGGATTGGCGATTTCATTCTGTGCGCCGTCTGAAGAGTCACAGCTTGCCGCGATCATTTCAGTCGTTGGCGCCCGCGTTGAACTCTTTGATCTGGATGGCAATCCTGTCACCGATTTTCAGGCAAAACCGGCTCCGCGGAAACGTGGTCGGGGATCACGTACACGGCGCGAACAACCGGCCACACAGCGAAGAACGCCAAAAGATGCTGCCGCCAAGGCCAAGAGCGAAGGCCGCACCGCCAAGCGCAAATGGGGCCAGAGCACAGACCGTGATGGTGAGTGGTCACCACTGGAAAGCGCCAAACCAAAGAAAGCGCGTGCTGGCGGCGATGGCCCCAACAACAGGCGTGATGAAACCGGGCGCACCGGCCAAAAGCAACGTAGTAAGCCGTTTGGCAAACCGCCTAGTAAACCGTTTGGCAAACCGTCTGGTAAACCGACTGGCAATCGGGCCAAGCAGGATAAAAACGCGCAGAACAAATTCGCAGAAAATAAATTTGCTTCTGGCAAGTCCCGTCACGACAAAACCAGAACGGACAGAGGCGATCAAGCACCGGCGCGCCATGGTGGACAAGGTGGAAAGCGACCTCAAGGGAAGTTGGCCGACAATGGAAACAATCCATTTGCCAAAAACCCCTTTGCGAAAAAGCCATCAGGGACACAGTCACGCGCTGACGGCAAGCCTGCCATGCGCGATTCCAGAACCGGCAGCAAATCAGGGGCCAAACCCGGCAATAAGCATAGCGGCAAGCCGCGCGCTGGCAACAAACCTGCCAGCCGGACATCCCGCGGCCCCGCCAACAGCCGCGGTGGTGAAGCCCGACTGAAACGCCGCGGCTAGTAAAACTGAAACACAGGCAAATAAAAAACCCCGCATTTCTGCGGGGTTTTCTCGATACCGTGCCAACCGGCCTTTTGTCATTCCTTGACACGCTGGCGAAGGACGAATTTCTGGATCTTGCCGGTTGATGTCTTTGGCAGCTCTCCAAAAATCACATGTTTGGGACGTTTGAAACCGGCCATTTGATCACGGCACCAATCAAGGAAAGCGCTCTCTTCGACGTCTTCACCCGGCTTCAATTCAACGAAGGCACACGGCACTTCGCCCCATTTTTCATCTGCCTTGGCCACCACCGCCGCCGCTGCCACTGCCGGATGGCGATAGAGATAGCCCTCAACCTCAACCGATGAGATATTCTCACCGCCCGAAATGATCACATCCTTCAGCCGGTCCTTGATCTGGATATAGCCGTTTTCATGCCAGACGGCAGCATCACCCGAAAAGAACCAGCCATCGCGAAGCGCCGCGCTCGTCGCTTCCGGGTCCTTGTAATAACCTTTCATCACGGCATTGCCACGAAGCACAATTTCACCTTGTGTTTCACCATCGCGTGGGACCAGTTCACCATTGTCGGTGTTCATCACCGCCGCACCCTCATGCATCGGGAAGCCAACACCCTGCCAACTTTGCAGATAGGCCTGCTCTTCAAAGCCAAGATCATCCCATGCCTCGCGCCAAACACATTGCGTGACATGGCCATAGGTTTCAGTAAGGCCATAGACCTGCATCACATTGAAACCCATTTCAGTCATTTTCTGGAGGATTGCCGCTGGCGGCGGGGCACCGGCCGTGAACACATTGACCTTGTAATCCAGCTTTGGTTTTTGCTCTTCAGGCGCGTTCACAAGCAACGACAGAACAATCGGCGCACCACCAAAATGGGTGACCCGATGTTCGGTGATAGCACCAAAAATAGCGTCAGCCGAAATCACCCTTGTCAGCACAATCGTTGCCGCCATCATGGTCATTGTCCATGCATGGCACCAGCCATTGCAATGGAACATCGGCACCACATAAAGATATGTCGGATGCTGTGGCAACGGCCATCCGGTTGCCGTGCCCATGCTCATCAGATAGGCACCGCGATGATGATAGACGACGCCTTTTGGCCGCCCTGATGTGCCGGACGTATAGCCAAGCGCGAGCGCCTGCCATTCATCGGCTGGCATCTTCCAGTCATAGACTGGATCACCCGCTGCAATAAAAGCTTCATAATCCGCACCGCCAATATTCGGCATGTCACCTGCTTCCGGGTCACGAATATCGATCACGGTTATTTTGTCGCGCACCGCCGCATCAAGGGCTTCAAGTGCGGGCACAACCGCCTGATGAAACGCCGTATCAACAATCAGCAAGCGGCAATCGCTGTTCTCCAGAATATAGGAAATCGTCTCGGACTCGAGACGGGTGTTGATCGTGTTCAGAACGCATCCGGCCATTGGCACACCAAAATGCGCCTCAAACATTTCCGGCGTATTTGCCGCAATCACCGACACGGTATCACCAACGCCAAGTCCGGCGTCATTCAAAGCTGATGCAAGGCGCCGCATGCGCGCATAGCTCTCGGCCCAGCTATAACGCCTGTCGCCATAAATGATCGCGGTTCTGTCGGGAAAAAGGTCAGCGGTACGGGTGATGAAGCTGAGCGGCGTCAGAGGCACAAAATTCGCATCATTCTTGGAGAACGCCTCGTAATGCTGTTTCATATGTGTTTGCCTGTTCTTTCTGTACGGATCAATAAAGCCATGATGACGCCCGCATTGATTCTGTCAAGTTTCCGACCCGGCAAGTGCTGTCGCGATTTCGCCAGCGAGGCCGGCATTATCAATGATCAACTGTTTGTTCGCCGCAAGGCTTTGGCCATCTGAACGGCGGGCAATCTCGGCCAGCAACCAGGGCGTTGCCGCTGCGCCTGCGGGTGCATCATCGATGCAGGAATCAATCCACCCCTCAATCACCGCCGCTTCAATCGCAAGCGACTTGCACACCGGATTGCAGATCAATATTGCACCACCGATGCCAAGGTCTTGCCGGCTGCGGATCAATGCCGCCGCCTCTTTTGCACTATCAACGCGGGCGTCAACAGGCAAGCCGCTTGAGCGCGCCCAAAACGCCGGCATCTCATCACAGCTATAGCCAACGACAGTGACCCCCATCGTTTCCAGATATTCGCGCGTGCGCGGCAGATCCAGAATGACCTTTGGTCCAGAACAGACCACCGCCACCGGCGTATGCGCAAGCTCAAACAGATCGGCAGATATATCCATGCTGTCATTGACACCGCGATGCACCCCGCCAATACCACCCGTGGCAAAAACCCTTATGCCCGCCTGATGCGCAAGGATCATCGTCGCCGAGACTGTTGTTGCGCCAAGAGGCGGCGCACCGGCGACAGCAGACAACGCCAGTGGCAGATTGCGGCGTGAAAGTTTGACCACATTGGCGGCAGTGGCAAGGCGTTCAACATCCGCTGCCTCAAGGCCAATTTTTGCCACCCCATCCATCACCGCGATGGTCGCAGGGGCGCTACCGGCGTTACGCACTGCCGCCTCTGCTTCGGTCGCCACGGTGATATTATCCGGATGTGGCAGACCGTGGCTGATCAAGGTTGATTCAAGCGCGACAAGCCCCGCGCCATCGGCCTTGGCTTTACCGACTTCAGCGCTGAATTGAATGTTCTGCATCTAACTGCTCTCTTTTGTTCCGGCACATATTTATACGGTGTTCCCGGCGGCAAAATTGGCACCCGCCGTCAATGCATTCGCCAGCATATACTCCAACATTTCTGCCAGTACCTCTGTCGGCGTAGCGGCAGTATCCGGCGGCCCCATGGCCCTGTCCAGACAAAGACAGAAAAAAGCGGCGGCCATCGCGTCACCCGCGCCATTTGCATTGGCCAAAGTGATTTTTGGCGGCGCACTGCTGACCACCGCGCCGCGAGCGGCAAGCGCCGCTGGCTCGGCACCGTCACTGACCAGAACGAGCGCATCTGCCCGCAATTGTGCTGACAGAATGGTCGCAAGCTCATCGACAGCGCCGGTTTTGCCGGCAAGCTCGCAAGCTTCAGCCCGATTGAGAACCAGCGCATCCAGCCTATTCATCATTGGCACCAGGCGATGAACCTTTTGCACCGAAGTGCCGGCCGCATATAGACAGCAATCATCTGACAAGCGCGCGGCGATGGCGGCAAGCGTCTCTGCCGGGAAATTGGCATCGATGATGACGGCTTGTGGATGTTCGGGCAACAGCGGGATGATGTCTGTTGGCGTTACCGCGTCATAAAGCGCCATATCGGCCACGCCGATGATCAGCTCGCCATTGTGATCCAGAATGGCATTGTATGATGGGTGTGATCCATTAAGCCGGGCGAAAGCGACATCAATATCGGCGTTGCGAAGCGATGCTGCGGCATCATCATTACCGGTCGCTGCCGCGCCGATAAATGTGATTTTCATATCGGCGCGATGCTGGCGAATGGATCTGGCAATGTTCGCCGCGACACCGCCGGGCAAGGCGCTCGATGTGGCGGGATTGGTGCGGCCATGACGCACCGGCCCTATGATCCGGCTGGTTGTGTCAGTGTGACACGCGCCGATGATGCAAAGCTTATCCAGTTTTTGGGCCCTCAATAACGACGCAGAATATTCTTATCGACAAATTTATAGAGGAAGATGGGGACAAGCAGCTTTGCCACCCGCAATGCATACCCCACACCAAGATCAGCCAAACCAAATTGCCCACGACGATAAGCGTCATTCATAACGCGCATCTCCTCGCGGAAATATGCAATGCTACGGCGTCGGCCAAGTGCCCGGCGCACGTCAACAAGGACAACATCCAGATTGGCAAAACGTGCCCCGGCATTTTCACATCTGAGGTAAAAATCCCAATCTTCCACATAATTCAACGGCCCGTATCCGCCAATTTGGTCAAAGATCTCTCTTCGAAACATCAATGTGACATGGTTGAAAGCCGATCTGCGCCTGAGCATTCGGCAAATGGAGTCATGGTTTTGTGGAACCTTGCGGATGGAGACATTATCACCAACGACCTGATCAAACTCCGATATCAGGCCGCCCAGCACATCAACATCGTGACGCATGACAAAATCTGCCTGTTTTGCCACACGCGTGGGACAGCAGATATCATCTGCATCCATTATAGCAACCCATTGGCCTGAGGTGGCATTTATCGCATGGTTGCGGGCGCCACCACGACCAACATTTTTCGGCAACCGCAAAAGTGTGATCTCACCTCGCTCACTGTAACGGGTCAGGCAAATGTCAATCGTGGAATCAACCGGCCCATCTATGACAACCACGAATTCTGTTGGCTTTAATGTCTGCGCCAACACGCTATCAATCGCTGCTGCGATCTGATCCGGGCTATCGCCGCGCCACACAGCCATCATAACAGAAATATTGGCAAACCTGTCCGGCATCTCACCATTGTCGTTTTGTGACTCGGGCATTGTCATCACTTGGCCAAATCACGGGCCAGATCAAGGTGGCTCCTGCGCGTAAATTGCGCAAACAAGACCTTCACAAGACCTGACATCATGCCGATGCCCGTACCAAGTGCATTTTTATTGCCAAGGATCGCACGCGCCAGATAGCCGAACATGTGTAGTCCGTTAGACCAGAAAAAAGCCAGCTTGCTGAGATCATCGTTGGAGCCCACCAAGACATATCGCATGACGACCTGACTTTTCCCATAAAACATACTTTTTGCAAAACTGTGGTGGACATAGCTGTCATTGTGTTGGGCAACCGCATCGCCACAGACGACAAGCCGGTTTTTGTGAGAAAAGGGATAGCTGAAAATTACATCCTCACATACCGCCCAACGCGTTGGAAAAGACAGAGGATGAGGTGTCGCCAGGGCCTCTCTGCTCCACAAGGCAGCACCACCAACCAGCCACGAAGTCTCTCTGATCTCTCCGGTTCCGTCAGGAATTGGTACATGTGGGCTGGCAAAACCTGACGACCAAACACGCCCCATTGGTTCAACCCGCATTATTGCCAACCGGCGCAGAAGATTATCTTTTTTCTTGGGCAAATTGACGACGTTAAATGCCATGCCCGCCAAAGGCTTTCCAGTTTCTGATGTTAGCCGGTTCCAATGATAGAGCGCTTGATCAAGACTAGCCGGTTCCAGCGTAATATCATCATCGAGATGCAGAACAAGACAGATATATTGGTGAAGCATCAAATGCGCATAGTTGCGCTGCAATATCTGGCCCGGCTCAGGACAGTAGAGGCACGATACATTTATTCGCCCGGCAAATTCCTTGACCAGTGGCTTAAGATTATGTCCACCGTCTGCAATAAGAATTTGGCCAGGCTGACTTTCCAACCTGGCCACGCTCTCGAGCAGATTCCTGATCTTGTCTGGACGATCTTTGGTCGCACAGATGATGGCAATTTGTGCCGCGTTGATCGTCTGTTTATTCACCATGGCCACATGTTAGTTGGAAGTGACCACGCCACGGAGCAATTTCAAACCTTCGGCGCACTCTAATCCAGCTTGCATGCCACGATATTGTGCCATGGTTTCGAGCCCTTTTACCGATCTTGGAAACGGGAAGTCACGCTCCTCACCCTCATAACAATTCCACGCGGCAATTTTTTGATTCCACACGTCTTTCACATCCACATAGAGATTCGGCTTGAAACTCTCATCAAATGTCCAGTTACCACTGCATGGAATTTCAAACGAATACACCTCTCGCAAGGCCAAACCAGGCTTTGGCCTGGTTGCCGTTTCAACCACCCTGTAGGTTATTCTATGGTCAACATTCACCTCGACAGGGTTATGTGTAAAAATATGCGTTGGGTTGAAGTCGACAATCTGACGCTCCACCAATTTCACCAGATCAAGAATGTCCAAGCGATCAAATCGGCAACAATATTGGTTTTCATAACGAATATTTTTGATCCCAAGCAGACCAAGAGCGGCCTTCGCGCCATCCATGCGCGTCTTCATCGCTGTTTCATAGTCATCATTGCCAAAATCTTCAGGATTGAAACGTGCCGAGATGCCCTCACCAAGAAATTGTACGGCAACCTCTACATCTGCATCTCTGGCACGGGCCAAAATACCGCCCATCGCGAGAACTTCATCATCAGGGTGAGCCGCCACAACAAGAAAACGGTTTTGTTTTGAAAACACCTTTTATCTCTCCCTATCTGCCTGATACCCGCATTCATCATTTGCAAGTAACAATGAGATTTCGCCTACCAATTCAACATCGTGGCTGAGAATCAGCCCATCATCAAATTCAATCTTTTGCCCAAGAACCAACGGTTCACCTGACAAATTACAAACGCCTCCACCAAATTTTGCAAACGCCATGGCAGGCGCCATATCCCAGTCACGTACTGTCACGTCCTTGACAAATAAATCTGCCTCGCCAGTCAATGCCAGAACTGATTTTAAACCAAGACTGCCGCACTCTTTGTAGTTAGTTCAGGCTTTTCTCGATCAATTCTGCAGCAATCCCTCGCGGCTCGGGGTAATTGTCGATAAGAACAGGTGGATTGCCACGCTGTGGAGGCTGTATAGGCATTTTATCAACAAAAGCCCCTGCATTATCCGCATGGAACATTCGGTCACGACATGGCCAATAGATGGCACCCAGTTCGACATCATTATTTGAAATTAGGGCAAGTTGCGTAACGTAACCATCGAAACCGCCATGCCAGCTTGATGTGCCATCAATTGGATCAATGAGCCAATATTGCGATGGCCTATCGTCTATTGAATGGGGCGTTTCTTCTGAGAAAACCGGTATTTTTGGGGTGATGTCACGTAAGCCTGCAACAAGCATGCTGTGTGCCTGCTGATCACCACCTGTCTTAAACCCCTCCAAGGATGACACGTTACGCCATGCAGGGTCACCCTGCATTTCAAGGATCATTTTTCCAACATCACGCAGCAGACAAAGAACCTGCTGCTTCGTTTCTTTGCTGATCATAGGCGCTTCAAAAACTCCTGTTCCCGCAACAACACATCTGGCTGCAAGAAGGTATTCTTACCCGTTTGGCTCGTCATCTCTGGCAATTCGCAAAGAACTGATATCCATTCTCGGTAACCAGTAACCGGCATCTTCATCATTTCGAATAAATTTGGATGCGATAAGGAATAAGATCCTTCACGCCATAGAGGCTCCATATCAAGGTATTCGGGAAAAGCCCCTTCGATGAAGTCAGGCTCCAAATTTACAAGATTTGCCTCAACACCAAGTCTTTTTGTCATAAACCCAACCCATTCGGCCAAACTGATTTCGGTGTCGGGTAGCGCCTCATAGATTAGCGCATCACAGATATCATATCGTGTTACGAGAGCGGATAGCGCCGCCGCCACATCATCCCGAAAGGCAATCCGGGGTTTGCAGGCAGCACCACCCGGTAGCATCAGACCCTTGCTGGTCAGAAGCCGGGTTGTATAAAACTTAAATCTTTCTGAATGGTCATCAGCACCAAGGGTGATTGGCAAGCGGCAAATAATAACCTTTCTACCATGATGGTGGACCTTTTCCAAAAACGCCTCTGCCTCAATTTTTCGCCTGACATAGCTGTCTTCAAACAACAAGAACCGGCGCGCGCCAGTCTTGTACACATCAATCCACGCGGTGGAGATAAAAATATAGGGCGTTTCAGGCGTTAGACTCACTGCCGCCTCAACTGCCTTCACATCATATGCCATAAAGTCAAGGATGCAGTCGAAATGCATGTCACCAAGACATTCGTAACTATCCTCACGCTCAGTTTTGATACTGTTCAATTGTGGATGGGGTGACGCCTCACGCCGCGATATGAGCGTGACCTGATGTCCGGATGCAAGCAGATTATCAACAACTTTTTTGCCGATAAACCTGGTGCCACCATAGATCAGAACTCGCACTCAATCAGCCTCAACAAATTCGTTGATCCAATGCCGTACAAGACGGATATCAGGCACCGTGCTAAACCTGTTCTCTGCCGATATGCCCTCACAGAAGAACTTGAAAGGATCAAAGCCCGCCCTTATCACCATACAAAAAGTTGTCGAAATTCTAGGGTTGACCTCGAAGCAACGGACCCGTCCATCCGCACTTTTGATCAGTTGAACATTATAGCAACCCTGTGGATCCAAGTGACGATGAATGTCTTCACAATAACGCTCAATTTCTGCATCTGAATGCATGGCAGCCACCGTGGTACTGCCGCGCTTTTCACGCGCATGAATTGGTAAAATGACCTGCAATGACGAGTCAGCTGCGGCAACAATTTGAACCGTGTATTCCTTGCCAACAATACATTCTTGAACAAGCCAGCGTGATAAATCACCATCAAGAGCCTTGAGCAAAAAGGGTAGTTTTTCCCGAGTGGTGACGCGATAAATATCGCGCGACCCCCGACCCCATCTGGGTTTAACCAAAACCGGAAATTCAAGACCATCGGCAGACTCGTCAGCCCGAACAGCACGCGGCACATCAAGACCGAGGGTGGAAAAGATGCGGTTCATCTGTAGCTTGTCAGTCATTTCTTCTACAAATGACGGCTTTGGCATAAATAGGCGTGTCGCACCAAGCATCTCTTTTGCACGCCAAATTTGAAACAACTCTTCATCCACCCCGGGCACCAGAAGATCAACCCCGAGTTGCCCACACAATTGCGAGAGCATCGGCACAAAATCTTCCGATGTTGCTGCTGGAATTTGAAATCTGTGTGTGGCAGGGATCGACGGTGAAATACGCTGCGGATCCATATCGGCAAAGAACATCACATATTGATCCTGCAGATCACGATAAAGCGCTTCCTGTCCCGGGCTTCCACCAGCAGTGAAGAGGATCTTGAATCTGTTTTCAGACATGACCGATCAAACCTTCTGTTTTACAGATTGGGCTTTGAGTACACCGAAGATGGGCGAGAGATCAAAGGGAACGAAATAGTCAGAATCATGCTCTTTTAAACATCCAACAGATATAGTGATCAACACCAGATCTCCTGCAGGAACGTTAAGCTAAACACTTACAACCTCTCTAACCATGGTAATCAACTCTTTGAATTATATGGTGCGGCATAACCTCAATGTATTTCACCGCCTGTTTATACTTTTTCAGTTCAATGTCAGATCTGATGCGTTTGACATTATATCCACAATTGCCTCTGCGCTTTTTGCCACTTTGCGAAATGGCAAATCAGCCGCCAATGGATCATTTGTCGACAAACTGTTATCGGGATCCAAATAAATAGGCCTCACCCCGGCTAGAATGCCAGAAAGAACGACGGATGACCCCCGATAACAAATGAAAGATGCAGCGCTCAGATCATTTTCCAGTTCATCATTGGATAGACTAAAATTCGCCGGTAATTTGCCCAATCTCTTTTTAACCGTATCTCTGTCAAGGACGGGGTGAAGGCGCAAACAAACTGCCTGTCCGGTGCCAATTTTGCCGCTCTT
>JAYQTT010000013.1:0-102428 GCA_038147495.1 Alphaproteobacteria bacterium
GCCAGACCTTGCGCGAGGGTGCGCTGGCGCCATGGTCGTCAAGCACATCACGCTATTATATCCAGACGCTGGAATCGTTGGCCAAGCAATTCAATTTTTCCTTGGATATGCCGTTTGGTGATCTTGATGACGATACCAAATCGATCATTCTTAACGGGTCGGGCAATATGCCGGTGACCATGGAATTTGACGATGGCATGCGTTCCTATCGCACGACCAAGCCTTTTGAGGGCATCATGCCCAATCTTGCGCGCCGCTATCGCGAAACAGATTCGTCATGGGTGCGCGATGAATTGGAAAAGTTCCGGGCCAATCATCCATGTGACAGCTGTCAGGGAAAGCGCCTGAAACCAGAGGCGCTGGCGGTCCGGATTGATCAAAAAGACATCTCGGACATTGCCCGTCTGTCAATTGGTGAGGCCCGTGACTGGTTCAATGATCTCAGCCAAAAGCTTCAGGGACAGGAATCTGAAATTGCGGCGCGAATCCTGAAGGAAATCAACGAAAGGCTCGGGTTTCTGGTCAATGTTGGCCTGAATTATCTGTCCATGGCACGCAATTCTGGCACATTATCGGGCGGTGAATCGCAGCGCATCCGGCTTGCCTCGCAAATCGGGTCCGGCCTTACCGGCGTTTTGTATGTTCTTGATGAGCCGTCAATTGGCCTGCATCAGCGTGACAATGACCGTTTGCTGGCAACGCTTGTCAGGCTGCGTGACCTTGGCAATACCGTTCTGGTGGTCGAACATGATGAGGATTCGATCAGGCTGGCGGACTATGTCGTGGATATGGGACCGGGTGCTGGTGTGCATGGTGGCAAGGTTGTTGCTGCCGGAACGCCGGACCAGATTCTTGCGGCGCCGGAATCGCTGACAGGAAGATATCTCTCAGGCGATCTGGAAATTCCGGTGCCGAAGACGCGGCGTCAGGCTAAGAAGGGACGCTATGTCCGGGTTCAGGGGGCAACAGGCAACAATCTGAATGATGTGACTGTTGATTTCCCACTTGGGGTGCTGACCTGCGTTACCGGTGTTTCGGGCGGTGGAAAATCGACATTGGTGCTGGAAACCTTATGGAAGGCGCTGGCCAAGCGTTTGCATAAAGCCCGAGAAATGCCAGCGCCGCACAAAGCCATCCTTGGCGCCGAGTTGCTGGATAAGGTGGTTGATATTGATCAATCACCGATTGGCCGGACACCGCGGTCCAATCCGGCAACCTATACCGGCGCATTCACCCCGATCAGAGAATGGTTTGCCGGCCTGCCCGAGGCCAAGGCGCGTGGCTATGCGCCCGGGCGGTTTTCGTTCAACGTCAAGGGCGGGCGTTGTGAAGCCTGTCAGGGCGATGGTTTGATCAAGATCGAGATGCACTTTTTGCCGGACGTCTATGTCACCTGCGATAGTTGCAAGGGCAAGCGTTATAACCGCGAAACGCTTGAAATCACCTTTAGAGGCAAGTCGATTGCCGATATTCTTGATATGACAGTCGAAGAAGGTGTCAGCTTTTTCAAGGCTGTCCCCCCCATCCGCGAGAAGCTGGAGACGATGTTCCGCGTGGGTCTCGGCTATGTGCGGATTGGCCAGCAAGCAACCACGCTTTCGGGCGGCGAGGCCCAGCGCGTAAAACTCTCAAAGGAATTGTCGCGCCGGGCAACGGGCCGCACGATCTATATCCTTGACGAACCGACAACAGGGCTGCATTTCCACGATATTGCAAAGCTTTTGGAGGTGTTGCAGGAACTGGTGGATCAGGGCAACACCGTGATCGTTATTGAGCACAACATGGATGTGATCAAGACGGCTGACTGGGTGATTGATCTTGGTCCTGAAGGCGGTGATGGTGGCGGCAAGATCGTTGCCGAGGGCACGCCAGAAGCAGTGGCCGCAACCCCTGGTTCACACACAGGTGAATATCTGGCCCGTATTTTTAATGAAAAGTGATAAGGGCGTGATGACAAAACCCAACGATAATCCTGTTCATGTCATTGGTGGTGGTCTTGCCGGAAGCGAGGCCGCCTTTCAAATTGCACGTCGCGGTGTGCCGGTTGTTTTGCATGAAATGCGTCCAGTGCGCATGACTGATGCGCATCACACCGAAAATCTTGCCGAGCTTGTTTGTTCCAACTCATTCCGTTCTGACGATGCCACAAGCAATGCAGTGGGCGTGTTGCATGCCGAAATGCGAGAGATGAACTCTGTCATCATGCAGGCCGCTGACAAGCATAAAGTGCCAGCTGGTGGTGCGCTTGCGGTAGATCGTGATGGTTTTGCCGAATATGTAGGTGCTTTGCTGGCCGACCAGCCGTTGATCTCTATCAGTCGTGAGGAAGTGACAGACATACCCGATGAATGGGACAGTGTTATTGTGGCAACGGGCCCCCTCACCTCGCCAGCGTTGGCAGAGCTGATCCGCAATCTTGGCGGTGAAGATGATCTTGCGTTTTTCGATGCGATCGCGCCGATTGTTCATTTTGACAGCATCGATATGGATATCGCGTGGTTTCAGTCACGCTACGACAAATCCACCGATGGCGGTGACGGCAAGGATTATATCAATTGCCCAATGAACCGTGAGCAATATGAGGCCTTTATCGACGCTCTGCTTGAGGGCGAAAAGATGTCATTCAAGGAATGGGAGGAAAACACCCCCTATTTTGATGGCTGTATGCCGATTGAGGTGATGGCGTCACGGGGCCGCGAAACGCTGCGCTTTGGCCCGATGAAGCCGGTAGGTTTGACAAACGCCCATGATGGATCGCGTCCCTATGCGGTGATCCAGCTGCGTCAGGACAACGCGCTCGGCACGCTGTACAACATGGTTGGCTTTCAGACGAAATTGAAATATGCCGAGCAGGTTCGTATTTTTCAGTCAATTCCCGGGCTTGGTGAGGCGCAGTTTGCCCGCCTTGGTGGGCTGCATCGCAATACATTCATCAACTCGCCGCGCCTGCTTGATACAGAATTGCGGATGAAAGCTCGTCCCGGGCTCCGTTTTGCCGGCCAGATTACCGGTGTTGAGGGATATATTGAATCTGCTGCCATCGGGATGCTGGCGGGGATCATGGCGGCGTGTGAGCGGACCGGCGAGGCATGGCAAGCGCCGCCTGTAGACACTGCGCATGGCGCATTGCTGGCGCATATCACCGGCGGTGCCATGGCTGATAGTTTCCAGCCAATGAATGTCAATTTTGATTATTCCCGGAAATACTCCCGCCGGAGGGCAAGCGTAAATTACGTGGACGTGACCGCAAAATGGCTTATGCGTCACGCGCACTTGACTCATTCAAGGGCTGGGCGACTGGCCGGGTGGCTTGACCCCAAAACGCCAGCACAGCAAACGCCACGCCAGCAAGGGATCATCACGCTGGCCAGATTGCAACTGATAGCGCGCAAGGCATCCGGCAAGATAGAGCCAGCGATACTCACCTTTTCCGCCTTTCAATCGTTGCAACATTTGCATTGAGGGTGGCGTCATCGATTGACTGCCTGACCTTATAGCGATGAACGCATCTCCGATAACGCGCGCGATGTCATTGATGTCCGCATCGTCCTGACCATTCTTGTGACTGAGGCGTGCGGCTAGCTGCCAGCATGTGGCCCAGGATGAGCTTGCATCAAGATTGTCGTCTGTCAGCCGGTTTTGCCATGCCTCAACAAGTGTGATCAGGTCTGACCGCGTGAGACTTGTCGTTGTCATGTGCTGTTGCAATCTTTGCATAAGCGGCACATTGGACTCTTCGTCTGATGTCAAAGCATCAGACCACCATTGCAACCGGATAGCGGCAAGCATCATCTCGCTTGGAATGCGAATGGCGTTTTCCAATTCATGTGCGAGAGAGAATATATCGGCGATAACAGGGCGATTTTTGGCTGTTGTGAAAAGCAGGCAAAGCGCAATGTCATGATCGGTCTGCCGCAGACTCTGCCAGCTGTCCTCAGGCGTGACGGGTGGCCGATTCAAACGGCAACCAGCACGGCGGCTGCCTGACGCCCTTCTGTCATCAGCACGTTCCATGTCCTGCATGCCGCTGGCGTTGACATCAGTTCAAGACTGATCCCCCTGTCCTTCAATTCTGCGGCCAATTGGCTGAGCTGTGATTGCGGCGCTTCGCCAGCACCAAGCAACAACAAGCCCGGAGGCGTGTCTCCCAGAACGGTTTCAAGATCCGCGAAACAGAGGGTTTCCAGATTCGGGACTGTCCATTCAATTGTGGTGCGAGGGAACAGCACGAGATCCCCTTTGTAACGCTGGTTGGTCACCCGAAATCCGCCATCGCCATAGCCATGGATCAGCTGTAATTCACCGTCGCCACTGAAGGTTTTGATATCCACTATGCTGAACTCCGGCGTTGCTGTGCTGAATGTGCCTAGTTCTCATGCTCAAGATCAGAATCGGCCTCGTCACCCTCTTCATCTGATCGCTTGAGATCAAAACGGGCAAGCATGCCGACAGCGACAAAAACAGATGAATAGGTTCCGATAAGGACACCCCATATCATCGCAAGGGCAAAGTCACGAAGGACCGCGCCACCAAAGATCACAATGGCCACAAGTGCCAGCATCGTGGTTACAGAGGTCATCACTGTCCGAGACAAGGTCTCATTCAGCGATTTATTCAAAATATCCCGCTGTTCATAGGATTTGTAGCGCCGCAGATTTTCCCGAACCCGGTCAAAGACGACAACGGTATCATTGATCGAATATCCGGCGATGGTCAGGATCGCAGCAACCGTGGCAAGGTTGAATTCAAACGCTGTCAGCGCAAAAAGGCCGATGGTTGAAATGACGTCATGGCCAAGCGCGATGATCGCGGCAATCGAGAATTGCCACTCAAACCGGAACCAGATGTAAATCAGGATGGCCAGAAGCGCACAACCGACAGCCAGCATCCCTTTTTCAGCCAGTTCCGCGCCCACTGTTGGCCCGACAAATTCCGTGCGTCTTACGTCATAATCACTGCCAAGGGTTTTTGTAATTGCCTCAATCGCGGCAATCTGCGCTTTTTCATCGCCTTCTTGCCGCTGAACGCGGATCAAGACATCCGTCTCGACACCAAACCCCTGAAGGCTGATATCGCCAAGGTCGAGTTTTTCAAGGTCTGATCTCAGGTCAGAAATTGCCGCAGGGCCACTCATGTTGCGGGCTTCAATCAGGATGCCGCCTTTGAAATCGATTCCAAGATTGAGGCCTGAAATCAGGAAAATACCGATCGATGCCAGAACAAGGAGTGACGACATACCAAGGGCTGGCAATCGCAATCGCATGAAGTCAATTTTGGTGTCGCTTGGAACAAGTTTCAGCCGCATGTCCTAATCCTTACAACTCAAGTTTTCTGGGGCGTTTGCGCTCCAGCCAGATAACGATGAGCATTCTTGTGACCATCACCGCGGTAAACAGCGAAGTCAAAATTCCGATTGCCAATGTAACGGCAAACCCCTTGATAGGCCCTGAGCCGAACAGATAGAGGAACGCCGCGGCAAACAATGTTGTCAGATTACTGTCGATAATCGTTGAAAGGGCCCGTTGATATCCGCCATCAATGGCGGCCATCACTGATCGCCCGCGATTTAGTTCTTCGCGGATCCTCTCAAACACCAGAACGTTGGCGTCAACGGCCATGCCCATTGTCAGCACAATACCGGCGATGCCCGGCAGGGTCAGCGTCGCCTGAAGTACGGATAATGCCGCGAGGATCAATATGACATTGACCAGCAGGGCGATGTCAGCCAGCGCGCCAAAAAAGCCATAGCTCAACAGCATATAGACAATGACCAGAGCAAGTCCGACCACCGCGGCCACTTCGCCTGCGATGATCGAGTCGGCACCAAGTCCCGGCCCGATGGAGCGTTCCTCGAGCACGATCAGAGGTGCAGGCAACGCACCGGCGCGCAAAATAAGGGCCAATTCATTGGTTTCAGCCACGGTGAAAGAACCGGTGATCTGTCCACTTCCGAAGATTTGAGACTGGATTGTCGGTGCCGAAACAACCTTGCCATCAAGAATAATGGCAAACGGACGGCCAATGTTGGCGCCCGTTACCCGACCAAAGCGTTTTGCACCGGCTGCGTCCAGTGTAAAGCTTACCGATGGGCGGTTGTTCTGGTCAAAACTCGCGGATGCAGAATCCAGCATTTCGCCGCTGACGATCACCCGCTTTTCGATCACGTAGCTGACACCGTCTTCATTGTCGCTTTCCATCAGAACGCTGCCCGGCGGCACCCTGCCGCGTGAGATCGCTTCCTGTGGGGTGATTGTTGTGTCAACAAGTTGGAATGTCAGCTTTGCCGTTCGCCCAAGCAAACGCTTGATGAATTCCGGATCATCTACCCCCGGCAACTGGACGAGAACACGATCAGCCCCTTGGCGCTGGATGATCGGCTCTTTGGTTCCGTCAGGGTCAATCCGCCGCCGGATGATCTCGATGGATTGATCAACCGTCTGACTGCGGAATTCGATAAAGCCTGTTTCGCTGTATTGCAGCGTGTAGGTCAGATTGTCTTTCGTGACATTGAGGCCTTCATAAAGATTTTCAAGAATTTCCTTTGCGGCATCACTATCATCGCTTTTGCGAAGTTTGACTGTCACGCTGTCATCGCCGACCTTGAGGCCGGTAAAGCGGATCTTTTCAACGCGAAATTCCTGGCGAATGGTCTCGGCGATGCTCGTCAACCTCTCAGCCTTGACCGCCTCCATATCCACAAGCAAAAGCAAATGCGATCCACCGCGAAGGTCAAGACCAAGGCTGATCTGTTCCCCCGGCAAAAATGAGCGGACGCCGCCCTCACCCTTTGGCAAAAAGTTGGGCAACGCATAAACAAGCCCAAGGGCGATGATGATCGCGACCAGAACCTTTTTCCAGCTTTCAAATTGCAGCATGGCTTAGTGTCTTTCCATCGGTGATGGCTCTATTTGATTTGGCAGGCGCCTTTTATCTTCAGACAAGTGATGCCAGCCCATGACGGAACCGGCATCTGTCACGACAGACCTATTTTTTTTGGTTCTGTTTTTCCTTTGATGTCAGCCACCATTGAACGGACAATCTGGACTTTGACATCTTTGGCAATTTCGACATCGACTGTGTCACTGTCATCGGTGACTTTTACCACTGTGCCGACAAGGCCGCCTGATGTGATGATCTTGTCACCACGGCGCATCGCCGCCAGCATCTCTTTATGTTGTTTGGCCCGCTTTTGTTGGGGGCGGATCAACAGGAAGTAAAAGATGACCATCACAAAAATGATGGGAAGAAGACCAAACCCGCCTTCGGCGAGACCGCCAGACTGTGCAAAAGCTGGGGATATAAACATCGTTGGAGACTCCATGCTCTCGAAATTTTGACTGCAGAGAACATAGACGCCCTTGCCGGATGGGGCAATGACCCATGGTCCAAGAAAAACAAAATTTCATACGATTATGGGCAATAATCCATATTGTTCCCTATCACTGGGCTTGTTAATGTCCGGCATGACAAAAAGTTCAATCGATCAAGCCATTCTTGCCCAACTGACCCGTATTGCTGATGCGATGGAGCGCACCAACCCGCCGATGCCGGTTGCGGATGCGTTACCCATGGCGGAGGCCTATATCTGGGAGGCAAAATCCCGCCAGATGAAGCCGGTGAACAAGATCAACCGCCTTGATATAGGGCTGTTACGGGGTATTGAGCCCCAGCGCGACACATTGCTTGCCAATAGCCTGTCTTTTGCAAAGGGCCTGAGTGCCAACAACGCGCTTTTGTGGGGTGCCAGAGGCACTGGAAAATCATCACTGGTCAAGTCTGTTCATGGCAAATTGGCCGCTGATGGCTTTGATTGTGCGCTTGTCGAAATCCACCGTGAGGATATTGAGGATTTGCCAACATTGATGGCATTTCTGGCAGGAATTGAGAGACGGTTTATCATTTTCTCCGATGATCTGGCTTTTGAGCATGGTGAGAGTACCTACAAATCTTTGAAGGCAGCGCTGGACGGTGGGGTTGAGGGCCGACCCAAGAATGTGATCTTCTATGCAACGTCAAATCGTCGTCATCTGATGCCACGGCATATGATCGAAAACGAACGCTCAACAGCAATTAACCCCTCGGAAGGTGTTGAGGAATCTGTGTCGCTGTCTGACAGATTTGGCTTGTGGATTGGATTTCACTCGATCAGCCAAGATGTCTTTTTCGAAATGGTCGATGCTTATGTGGCGCATTATGGCATCGACACAAAAGGCCGTGATGTTCACGCCGAAGCGTTGGCATGGTCGATGGAACGCGGTGCGCGCTCAGGCCGTGTGGCGTGGCAATTCATCCTTGATCTGGCGGCGCAATCCGGCACCAGCCTGAAGAATTAGCAGAACAATCAGCTGATAAGCGTGCGAGGATCGATGGGGCGTCGCGCCTTCCGGATCTCGAAATGTAATTGTGGCCTGTCCACTTTTCCGGTCTGACCGACAGTCCCGATTTTCTGACCCATGCCAACATTATCGCCTTCGGCGACCAAAACCTCATCCAGATGGGCGTAGGCCGTGATCACACCGTCTTTATGTTTTACTAAGACTAATGTTCCAAAGGATTTGATTTCTTTACCAATAAAGGCAACAGTTCCTTCGGCGGAAGCGACAACTTCGGCCCCGGCAGGCGCGCCTATGTTGATGCCGTCATTATGAATGCCGCGGGCTGCTGGTCCGAATTCAGCGAGGACCTCGCCTTCCACTGGCCACATAAATGCACCGCCAGCCTGTGGCGCGACAAAACGTTTACGTTTTGGTGCCTGTGCAACCTCGGTGCTGCCAGCGGGTGCGGCAAGCGTCGAAGCTGCCATATCGGATGCTGCGGCATCACCGGAAATCACAAAATACGGCTCAGCCGGCAGGATCAAGAGCTGGCCGATTACCAGCGAGAGCGGCAGTTCCAAGCCATTTGCCACGGCAATCTGTTCTTCGCTGACACCGTATCTCTGTGCAATGGATTCGGTGCTGTCACCGGGAAATACAATATGGAACCGCTGTGGACGTAATTTTAGCCGCTGACCAGCTGTCACGATGTAAGGCGGACCAATCTCATTATCTTCGACAATCGCCCGCGGATTGACCTGATAGCGCGCGGCGATTGTATAAAGCGTCTCGCCTTCTCCCACCGTAATCATTCCATCCGGCGGAATGGCAAGAATGGGCTCACGCTGTGGAGCGGTCACGACAGAGACCGATTTTTTGACCGGTTCTGCTTGTTTTTTTGGCAAAGAACAGCCAACCAATGACAAAAGACAGATGCCGACCCCAATCAGGGTTATCGGTTTTACACGACTAGACTGTACCGACATAAATCATCCTTCCACCAAAGGCACGAACCTTACCGGCAAAATATAATCTTCTGCAAACCCATTTTCGGTGCGGGTTATGACAACGAGCTGCTGGTCACGCCCCTCACCCACAGGCGCTACCATAATGCCGCCGATTTTCAATTGTTTCAACAGTGCGTCAGGAATTCGCGCGGCCCCACAGGTCAGGATGATTCGGTCGAATGGTGCCGTTTCTGGCCAGCCAAGTGATCCGTCTCCCAAACGAAAAGTGATGTTGGAAATGCGGAGCGACCGTATCCGGTTCTCCGCCTCAACGAGCAACGGGCGAAGCCGCTCAATCGAATAGACGCGCCGACACAGGAATGTCAAAATGGCGGCCTGATATCCGCTTCCTGTTCCAATTTCCAGAACGCGCTCTCGTCCGGAAAGCGCGAGAGCACTGGTCATTCTTGCGACAACATAGGGCTGGCTGATGGTCTGGTCCATGGCGATTGGCAGCGACGCATTCTCATAGGCGTGTGCGCGCAAAGCCTGTGGAACAAAGATATCGCGGGGCACTCTCTCAATGGCCGAAAGCACAGGCGAGTCTGTGATGCCAAGCCCGCGCAAGGTCATCGTCAGTTCAGCTCTTTTTTCCTGAAACTCGTCCATTTTATTGTCTCGTGACGTTTGGCCATGGTGATGTTCACGCATCCCTTATGTCACCATATTTACATTTCTTACAGCCTAGAGTTCCAGCGTTTGAAGTGTTGCTTGCGTATTAGCGCAGGTAATATCCATGCCAAGCGCTGTCAGGGAAATCCAGCCATCATCCATTACCGCACGGTCACTGCCGTTGATGGTTTCAGGATTGGCCATAACAGGCCCAAGCCGGTAGCTGTTTGGCGCAAGCCCGTGAATGATGTCATCACCAATCTTGTGTCTGTCCAATTGCGCCGGTTTCAGGCCTTTGACTGGCCCTGCATTTGTCGCCGGGAAATTGACATTCATGATTGTTCTTTCAGGCCACCCCTGTTGCCACAAATGGCGCACAACAAATTCACCATATTGTGTGGCAGCGGCAAAATCTGCACGGTCGAGACTTCCGTTGCGCTGGGACAAGGCAATTCCGGGAACCCCCTGCAAGGTGGCCTCCATGGCGGCGGCTATTGTTCCCGAATAGAGGACGTCATCGGCAACATTCATCCCTGCATTGATCCCCGAAAGAACGAGATCGGGCTTCCTGTCGAGAAAACGCTCAAGCGCAAGGATCACACAATCGCTTGGCGTGCCGCCACATGCAAAATGCTTGGGCGCACGTTGCTCAACTATAATATCTTTGCGTAGCGTGATGCTCCGCGAGGCACCGGACATGTTATCTATCGGTGCACTGACCCAGACATCATCACTGAGTTGATTGGCGATATCGGCCAGAATGGCGATGCCGATTGCGTCAATGCCATCATCATTGGTGAGCAATATTCTGCCGATTGGCTTTGACTCTGTCATTTCTGGGTTCCTGCTTTTTTATTACCGCAAAACCAACATAATTTGCCGAAGGGCTGGCAATGGCACACGCCAAATATCAGGCGGTGTTAGTCAACGGCAATCCTGTCGGTTTTCATATAATCATGTAACACATCCGGCAACCGGACAGAGCCGTCTGCTTGTTGGCCATTTTCAAGGACGGCAATCATCGCCCGGCCGACTGCAACGCCAGATCCATTCAGCGTGTGGACAAATTGGGTTTCGCCCTGATCGTCACGGAACCGTGCTTTCATCCGGCGGGCTTGGAATGCACCGCAATTCGAGCATGATGAGATTTCACGATACATGCCTTTGCCATCATTCTGCCCCGGAAGCCAGACTTCCAGATCATATGTTTGCTGGGCAGAAAAGCCGGTATCACCCGTACACAGGCGGACCACCCGATATGGCAGTTCAAGTCCTTTCAAGACGGCCTCGGCGCAAGCCGTCATCCGCTCATGCTCTTTGGCTGAATCTTCAGGACGGGTGACGCTGACAAGTTCGACCTTGCTGAACTGATGCTGGCGGATCATCCCGCGCGTGTCTCGCCCCGCTGAACCGGCTTCAGAACGAAAACATGGGGTGTATGCAGTCAGGCGCATCGGCAGTGCGTCTGCATCGACAATTTCATCGGCAACGATGTTGGTCAGCGGAACTTCAGCTGTTGGGATCAACCATTTATCATCTGCGCGGTAAAGATCCTCGGCAAATTTTGGCAATTGTCCGGTGCCGGTCATTGTCTGGGTGTTGACCATGTAAGGTGGAATTGTCTCCTGATAGCCGAATTCACCCGTGTGCAAATCCAGCATATAGGCGGCAAGCGCACGCTCCAATTTCGCCAATTGCCCTTGCAGCACCACGAATCTGGCGCCCGCAACCTTGGCTCCAAGAGCAAAATCCATTTGACCAAGACCCTCTCCAATCGCCACATGGTCGCGTGGAGTAAAGTCAAACTGAGGAATTTCGCCCCAGCTGCGGATCAACTCATTGTCGTCTTCATCGGCCCCGTCAGGCACCGAATTATCGAGTATGTTTGGCAGTTCAAGAAGCATGCCGTCCAATTGTGTTGCAAGCTCACCCTCGCGCGCTTCCAACTCTGGCATTTGCTTTTTGATGTCATTGACCTCGGCTATCAAGGCGTCAGCATCTTCGCCCTTTGCCTTGCGCGCGCCAATCTCCTTTGAGGCACTGTTGCGGCGCGATTGCATCTCTTGAAGCTGCGCCTGCAAAGCGCGACGTTGCGCATCGATATCGAGAATGGTCGCCGCAGACGACTCCAGCCCTCTGCGCGCAAGCGCGGCGTCAAAGGCTGTTGGATTGTCTCGGATAAAGCGAATGTCATGCATGGGTCAAACGGGTTCCAAAAACGGGGTTGGTCTAAGTTTTGCGGCCGTTAGGCGTCGTCATCATATTTGGGCGCGATGATTTTTGCGCCATACACCGAAATTTCGTAGAGCAAAATGATCGGTGTTGCGAGCAGCAGCTGCGAAATAACATCTGGTGGTGTCAGGATCGCGGCGGCGATAAACGCCACCACAATTGCCACTTTGCGTTTTTCGGCGAGGCCTTCGGGCGTGACAAGCCCAGCGCGGGCTAACAGCAACAATACAACCGGCAGCTCAAAAGCCAATCCAAAAGCAAAGATCAACCGCATCATCAATGACAGATATTCACTGATGCGGGGTTCCACCTCAATCGCCAGAGCGCCGTCAGACGCTGCCATTTCAAATGAAATAAAGAAGTTCCATGCCATCGGGGTGACGACGTAATAGACCATCGCCGCGCCAAGGATGAACAGGACCGGTGTTGCAATGAGAAACGGCAGGAAGGCCCGCTTTTCGTTTTTATACAGCGCCGGTGCCACAAATTTATAGAGCTGCATGCTGATGATTGGAAAGGACACGCACAGCGCCGCAAAGAGCCCAACCTTGATCTGCGTGAAGAAACCCTCATGCAATGCGGTGAAGATCATCCGACCGCCACCCTTCTCCATCATGATCTCGGCAAGCGGTGCCTGCAGAAAAATAAAGACATGATTGGCAATGCTGTTATTCACCCCGCCACCCGGCATCGGCGATATGAAAAGGATGAACAGAACGAGAAATGCGACAAGTGCGATGCCAAGCCGATTGCGTAACTCGGTCAGATGACCAATCAGGCTCATCTGGCCGCCTTCGCCCTCTTGTTCAAGCTTCGCTGTGTCTTGATTTTCTGCCATCGTTGTTAACTCTTGGCCTTTGCGGCTTCTTTCTTACCGGCACTTTTGCCCGCTTTGCCGCTTTGCGCTGCCGGCTCGTTGAGAGTTTCAGGCTTGTTTGCTTCGGACGCCATCTGGTCACCAGCGTTTTTGGCGACCTTGCTTATGTCTTCAAGGTCATCACCGCTAGCGCCGTCCCGCACACTGCTGGCGAGTTCGCCAACAGCATTGCCAACGTCACCACCGGGATCGATCGCGTTTGCCAGATCGTCAAGATTTCCGCTTTTGGCGCTGTCGAGACTTTTCTTCAGGTCAGCAACATCGGCATCGTTGGCAAGGTCGGTCATGCTCTGGGTGAATTCACTGGCCATGCGACGGATGTGCCGCATGATGCCAGTAAAACTACGGAGCATTCTGGGCAGCTCTTTCGGACCAACGACCATCACCAGGACGAAGGCTACAACCAAAAACTCCCATCCACCGATATCGAGCATATCGCGCCTCTACCGGTTATTTTTTGGCGGCTTTTTTGGTCGCTGCTTTTTTCGCTGCCGCTTTTTTGGCCGCTTTTTTGCCGGCTTTCTTTGCTGCTGCTTTTTTCTTTGGTGCCGCTTTTTTCGCAGGGGCAGACTCGATCGCCTCGACTTCTTCTTCGGCGTCTGCGTCGGCTTCCGCTTCGCCTTCATCACCCTTCAAGCCTGTCTTGAAGTTACGAAGGCCTTTACCGAAATCACCCATGATCGCCGAGATCTTGCCACGGCCGCCAAACAGCAGCAGAACAACAGCCAGAATAACAAGCCATTGTAGGGGGCTTAAAAAACTCATTTCACGTCCTCATACAAGTAGTGGTCGATGATTTGCTCATCGCGCTGTGCGCCTGAATATAGACAGACCCGCTTGCCTAAACAACACTTCCTTGCATTGTCAGGGCGCAATGATCGATTATTTTACGTTTTGGCGCTGTTTTTCTGCCCATTCCAAATAATTAGGCGCCATTCCAGCCCGGTCCGGCTGCGAATACAAAGGCTTGTTCCGGGTCTACGGTAAGACGCACCTTAGCGCCCTCTTTCAGCGAGTTTAATCCCGGCACACGGGCATGAAGGTGCAATTCATCCGTTCCGGTCGGAACCGACAGGTGAATGAGTGACGCCCGTCCAAGAAGGCGCGCTTCCATCACGGTTGCATTTGCACCAGCGCTGCTGTCGGGTTCAATACGCAGGGCCTCATAACGGATCACGATACTGGCCGCATCGCCGTCCTTCATATTTTCGGTCGCCGCAAAATTGCCAAAAGGCGTTGAAATCATGCCACGCTGCACACGGCCATCAACGCGATTAACCTCACCAAAGAATTCAGCAACAAATGCGCTGTTTGGCTGGCAGTACAAATTCACCGGACGGCCCGATTGTGTAACCTCGCCCTCGCGCAGAACAATAATGCGGTCAGCCATGAACATCGCCTCTTCGGCGTCATGCGTTACCATCAAAGCGGCTGTTTTTGTTGCTTTTAATACATGCAACATCTGGTCTCTGATATGCTCGCGCAATCGGCTGTCCAGACCTGCATATGGTTCATCCAACAAGATGACGGACGGATTTGGAGCAAGCGCACGCGCCAGCGCAACGCGCTGTTGCTGGCCGCCGGATAGTTCGTGCGGATATGAGTCGGCAAGCCCTTCGATACCAACCTCTGCGAGCACATCAAGCCCGCGCCGAACAGCGCGGCTGCCCTTCTCGGACAGGCCGAAAACAACATTCTCAATCACGCTTAAATGCGGGAAAAGCGCATAATCCTGAAACATGAAGCCAACACCGCGCTGTTCCGGGGACACCATGGTTTGCGGTCCGGAGACAAGTTCACCATTCAGCCAAATCTCGCCCGATAATGGCCGCTCAAGGCCAGCGGCAAGGCGCAACAATGTTGTTTTTCCGCACCCAGATGGGCCAAGCAAAGCGACGACTTCGCCTTCTCTGACATGAAGGCTGACATTCTTTACCGAAGGGGTGCCGTTATAGGCATGGGTGACATTTCTGATATCAAGCATTGTCTCCCCCTTCCTCCTGTCCGCCACTGTCAACGGTCAGGCCGGCCTCGACCATAGCTTCTTCCATCAGCGCATCATCCAGCAGGTCATCGCCGTCATCTGTGTCATCCTCATCATCGGCAGGCCCATCCATAAGCGCCCCAATGATTTGCCCCTTGCGAAGAAGTCCGGCAGATTTCAATTCATCAAGTCCCGGCAGATCGGTTACATCTTCCAGCCCGAAATGGTCGAGGAAGCCCGGGCTTGTGCCCCAGGTAAGCGGGCGGCCCGGTGTGCGGCGACGGCCTCGCGGTTTAATCCAACCAAGTTCAAGCAGAATGTCCATCGTGCCTTTTGACAGGCTGATGCCGCGAATTTCCTCAATCTCGGCACGGGTGATGGGTTGGTGATAGGCAATGATGGCCAGAACCTCAAGCGCCGCGCGTGAGAGTGGGCGTTCAACCTTTTTATGCTGGTTCAATTTCTCGGCAATTTCAGCGCGCGTTCGAAATGCCCATCCATCACCGACTTTGCACAATTCTATACCGCTACTGGCGTCAAACCGTGTTTGGATCAGGCTGATGATTTCGGCCATCTCCTGACCCTCCGGGAGATGATGGACAAGGTCACGCTCACGCACCGGCTTGTCGGACGCAAAGATCAAGGCCTCAACAATAGCCGCAATCGGCTGCAATGATGCTTTGGTCATGACCTGTTTCTGCCTTTCAGATAAAGCGGCGCAAAATGTGCGTCCTGCCTGATGTTTACCAAGCCATCGCGGGCCAGTTCAAGTGATGCAACAAAATGTGATGCTGTTGCCGATCTTATATTCATTGCACCACGCAGATTTGGCGGCAGGAATGTCTCCAATGTGGTCCATTCAGGCATATTACCGATGAGATGCCGCAGACGCTTTGCCGCCTCTTCCACAGAAAACAGCTTGGTCGCTGCTATCGTCAGGGTCTCTGCTTCCAACCCGGATTGAATGTCGCCATAGCAAGAGAGCAAATCAAACAATGTCGCCTGCCAGACAGGCTCATTGGTCACGGCAAATTGCTCAACCTCGCCGCGGGCAAAACGCTGGTGACCAAGACGTGGCAGTGATATCAGGCGCTTCGCCGCTTGCTGCATGGCCTCAAGCCGAAGCAATTGATACCGCAACGCGTCAGCCATATCGACGATCTCTTCGCTTTGCTCGGGCTCCGGGTCCGGAAGTAACAAGCGAGATTTCAGATAGGCAAGCCATGCCGCCATCACCAGATAATCCGCCGCAATTTCCAGATCGAGACGCCGCGCCTTGCTGATGAAGTCGAGATATTGTTCGGCGAGTGGCAGAATCGCAATCTGGCTGAGATCGACTTTTTGTTCACGAGACAGGCTCAACAAAAGGTCAATCGGCCCCTCGAAACCCTCAAGATTGACAAAGAGCGACAATTGCTCGGCCTGCTGAGGCCGAATGTCTGCATCAAAATCATCTTCTGTGTGTGGAGGGTTTGAGATCATTGTTCTGGCGCAGTGAACTTTCGCAGAATACAGTCCTGTCCGGCACGCTTTAAGGACGCACAGATCGTGTCGGCGGCTTCTCTTGGCAGTGGCTCAGAGACAATACGCCAGAAAATACCATTGTCGCCTGTGTCTATACGCATTGTTCCAATCGTCACACCTTGCAGTCGCGTCTCGTGTTTTTTGAGTAAAAGTCCGGCCTGTTCAGAGGCAATGTCCTCTTTGCGAAAGGCGGCAAGCTGAATCATATAGGTTGGCTCGCCCGGTTCAGTTGCAACGCGTTTGGTCGTGATGCTTGGCTCGTCCTTTGCTTTTGCCTCTTCCTTGGTTGTTGGTTTTGGCGTGGCGACAATGGTTTTGACAGGAGGCTTTGCCACCGGTGTTGTGACATCACCATTCTCGGTTTTCTGACCGGCGATGCCACTGCCTGTCTTGGTTGAAGCCTCAGAAGCTTCAGATGATGTCGTGCTATTGTCGTTTTGTCCCATAGCCAGACTTTTGGCGGGTTGTCCTGCCTCTGTTTTCGACCCTTCGGCTATGGTTTTGGCAGGTGCCTCTGCGGTGCTGTCCTCTGCCTTGTCACCGTCAACAGGTGTGTCTTCGGTTGCTGCAGTTTCGGGCGTCTTCACATCAACCGGCGGTAATTCAGGTCCGCCTGATGGTGGCAACAAGGTTTCAACATCCTCTTTCTCAGGTGTCAGGGCGCCAAGCATCTCCATAACTTTTGAATCCTGATTGGTGATGATCTTGCCACCCGGATCTTCTGGTTTGGTTTTGAATGGACCAGCCTCACCCTTGATCACAACAATTTCATTGTTCTGCTGTGGCAGTAATGACGGCAGATAGAGATAGCCAGCCAGGCCGATCGCCGAAAACAGGGTGAGGTATATGCCCGTGGCAAGCCACTTTACCCCAGATTTCTGTTTTTCGTCCTGCATCGGGATACCTGCCTACATCTCTTCGCGTGCGGGAATGGCCAACACGCCGAGACCTGATCTAATCACTGTTGATGTCGCCTTGACAAGCCACAGGCGCGCCGCAGTCAGCTTTGCGTCATCGTCAATCATGAAACGTAGTCCCGGGTCTTCGCGACCGGCGGTCCAGAGAGCATGAAACGCCCCTGCCAGATCCATCAAATAGAAGGCAATACGATGCGGTTCATGTGCATTTGCAGCAGATACCACCAGACGCGGCCAGCTTGCCAATGTCTTGATCAGATTGAGTTCGGCTGACGCTGTCAGCAAGCCGAGATCGGCCGTTTCAGGAAACCCGCCAGCCTGACGCAGCACCGAACAGGCCCGCGCATGCGCATATTGGACATAGAAGACAGGATTGTCCCGCGATTGTTCAGTCACCTTTGCATAGTCAAAGTCCAGCGTTTGGTCACTTCGTCTCGTTAACATGATAAAGCGGATAACGTCCGCGCCAACCGCATCAATGACGTCGCGCACTGTGACAAAGGTGCCGGCACGCTTTGACATTTTTACCGGCTTGCCATTTTCCATCAGATTGACCAATTGACACAGCTTGATATCCAGCATGTCCTTTTGGCCAGACAGCGCCTCTGTTGCGGCAATCATGCGCTTGCAATAGCCACCATGATCAGCCCCGAAAATATTGATCAGCTTGCCGCCGGTCCGCTGTAATTTATCAAGGTGATAGGCAACGTCTGAGGAAAAATAAGTCCAGTCACCGTTTGATTTCTGTAGCGGCCGATCGGTGTCGTCACCAAAAGCACTCGCCCGGAACAGCAATTGTTCGCGCGGCTCATAATCCTCTGGCTCTTTGCCTTTTGGTGGTTCAAGAATGCCGCGATAGACATGCCCGTCATCGGTCAATTTATCAATTGCCGCCTGAACGGCACCACTTTCCACGAGGGCTCTTTCAGAGGAAAAAACATCCATCTGGATACCCAGACCGGCGAGATCCTCTCGGATCGTGTCCATCATTGAAGCAATCGCAAAATCCCTCACCGGCACCAGCCATTCTTCCTCGTCAACAGACATGAATTTGTCGCCAACCGACTTCGCCAGTGCTGCACCAACATCGCGCAAATAGGCGCCCGGATAGAGGCCAGACGGGATTTCGCCAATGTTTTCGCCGAGCGCTTCGCGATAGCGCAGATAGGCCGATCGCGCCAGAACATCAACCTGATTGCCGGCGTCATTGGTGTAATATTCGCGGGTGACCTTCCATCCGCAAAAAGACAGCAGTCCGGCAAGTGCATCGCCAAGCACAGCACCGCGCGCATGGGCGGCATGCAACGGTCCGGTCGGATTGGCCGAGACATATTCGACATTCACCGACGCTCCGCCGCCACTATTGTTGCTTCCGTAACTTTCACCAGCCTCAAGGATTGACGCGATTTCGGCTGACCAGAGACGCGGTTCAACACGCAGGTTTAAAAAGCCCGGACCGGCAATTTCAACGTCTGTGACTCCATCAAAAGAGCTAAGCTGGCTAGCAAATAATTCAGCCAAATCGCGCGGCTTCATCCCCGCTTGCTTGGCCAAAACCATCGCCGCATTGCAGGCGAGATCACCATGACTCGCATCACGCGGAAGTTCAAAGACCACCCGACTGGTGTCGAGGCCCTCTGGCAATTTGCCTTCGCGTTGAAGACCCTCCAACGAGGAGTCAAATTCACTTTGGAAATAATTGAAAATATTCATGAAAATCTATCTATCTTAATATTGGCCCAAGGTCAAAGAGGCGTTCATGTTCAAGGATCGCATAACGGTCCGTCATTGACGCGATATAATCGGCAACAATCCGCGCGCGTAACGGTTTTTCAAGGCTATTCAGGGGGTGGCCGCCATTTGTCTGCCATTCGTCCGGCAAAGTGTTGGTCTCAGCCATAAACAGATCGAATAATTCCGTTACGACCCGTTTTGCCTTACTGGTCATGCGGTTGACTTTGAAATGCCGCCACATGTTTGTGAACAGGAAGTCACGAAGCGTTTCAAGGTCGCTCTGCATATCAGGGCTGAAGGCAATAACGGCATTTTTTGACTGTCTGATGTCATCTGGATGCTGTGCCCCCAGCGCCTTCAGATTTGACGCCGACTGTTGCAGCAAATCCTCGACAAAGACAGAAATCAGACGCCGCACCAGTTCATGCGTCAGACGACCCGCATCGATCTTCCCGTATGATTTATGAATATCGGCAAGTGCAGGTGCAACTTGCGGCAAATCGGCGATGTCGGCAATCGTGAATAATTCTGCCCGCAGCGCATCGTCAAAATCATGTGACAGATAGGCAATATCATCGGCAAGGCTGGCCAATTGGGCTTCGGCCGACGCATAGGTTCCAAGATCAAGCGACAGCGCTTTATCCAATTCTGCAATGGCTGGCCGCAGAGGAACTGATCTGTCGAGTGGGCCATTATGTTTGACCACACCTTCCAGGGTCTCCCATGTCAGGTTCAGACCATCGAAGGCCGCATATCGCTGCTCAAGGCTGGTCAGCACCCGAACAGTCTGCTCATTGTGATCAAAACCACCAAACTCGGCCATGCAACGGTCCAGCGCGTCCTCACCGGCATGGCCAAAGGGCGTATGACCAAGATCATGGGCAAGCGCGACCGCCTCGGCAAGATCGTCATTCAGGCCAAGCGCACGCGCCATTGAACGGGCAATTTGCGCAACCTCAATCGAATGGGTAAGCCGGGTGCGGAAATAATCGCCCTCATGATAGACGAATACCTGTGTCTTGTGTTTCAGGCGGCGAAATGCCCCCGAATGCAATACCCGGTCACGGTCACGCTGAAATGGCGTACGGGTGCCGAGATCACCATTGCCTTCACCCTCGTCAAACTGACGCCCGCGCGTAGCGGTGCCGTGACAGGCAAAAGCAGCTAGCGCACGGTTTTCGTGCAAAAATTCAGAACATTTGCTGGTCACGTCAACTCGCGATCTCGACGGGATTGGAACGGCATCAACATAGCGCCACTAACACCTGAAGTGTAGCGAAAATCACGCCAAAAAACAATGTTGCCTTTGGTTTTGCTGGATGAACCCGGCGTCCGCAGATGTATCGTTCGGATCAATACAAGGTGCCAAGTATCCTTGATTTGAATAGGGTAAATCGTCATATTGAAGACAGACTTACTTCTGGGAGACTTTTGTGATGGCTGATCTTGAGCAGGCCCCCTCTTCCGCCGCGGCAATGCCAGCGCCGGGTGGCCAATTCAGCCTGAGTGCCAATGCAGCCGAGCGTATTTCCAAGATGCTTGAGAACGAGCCGGAAAGCAGCTTTTTCCGTGTTGCTGTCAATGGCGGTGGCTGTTCGGGGTTCCAGTATGAATTCAGCATCGACACCAATCGGCAGGATGATGATCTGTCATTTGTCTCGCATGGTGTAGAGGTCGTAATCGACGAGGTATCGCTTGAGCTCGTTGACAATGCGGAACTTGATTACGTGCAGGATTTGATGGGTTCATATTTCGCGGTGCAAAACCCAAACGCCACAGCTTCATGCGGTTGTGGCACTTCTTTTTCCGTTTAAAAAGATGCGTATTGCCAGCTGGAATGTTAATTCGGCGAAAGCCCGCCTTGATCATATCAAGGATTGGATCGCCGATGACAATGCCGATGTTGTGCTTCTTCAGGAAATCAAATCTCAGGATGAAAACTTTCCAGGCGAAACATTCACCGACATGGGATGGCATGTCGCCGTGCATGGGCAGAAAAGCTATAACGGTGTCGCTATTCTAAGTCGCTATCCGTTGGCTGACGTGATGTGCGGATTGCCCGGAGACGACAGTGACGAGCAGGCCCGATACATCGAAGCCACGATAGAAGGCGTGCGTGTCGCCAGCATTTATTTGCCGAACGGCAACCCGGCGCCTGGCCCCAAATTTGACTATAAGCTCGCCTGGATGGAACGGCTTTACCAGCGCTCACAGCTCCTGCTTGCCTCGGAAACCCCTGTTGTTCTGGGCGGGGATTTCAATGTCATTCCGCAAGATATCGATTGCTATGATCCTCCCGCATGGGTTGGTGACGCCCTGACAAGGCCGGAAAGCCGTGCCGCGTTCTTTAAAATTTGCCATGGTGGCTATATGGACGCGCTTCGTGCATTGCATCCCACCGGTGTGTTTTACAGCTATTGGGACTATCAGGCCGGTGCATGGCAACGCGATAATGGGTTGCGAATTGATCATCTCCTGCTCTCGCCGGAAGCAGGCGACAGGTTGGTAAATGTCGGAATCGACAAAGGGCCGCGTGGCCGCGAAAAACCCTCAGATCACACCCCGATCTGGTGTGAGATCAGATCACAATGATGCATGAAAAAAAGGCGGGTATTTACCCGCCTTTTTGGTGTTGGTTTATTGTTTGCCGCTTTTAGATATCGGCATAAACATGTGTCTCGGCCTTGGCGCCCGGATGAGTTATTGCGCCCTTCTCCGCAGACCCGACGGTTTGTGCATATTTCCAGATCGCACCAGCATTGAAATCAGTCTGGCGGGGTTTCCATTCGGCTTTGCGCTTGGCAAGCTCTTCGTCAGACAGGTCGACATTGATCTCGCCTGTTTCTGCGTCAATGGTGATGGTGTCACCATCCTTGAGCAGGCCGATAGGTCCGCCAACGGCGGCTTCTGGCCCAACATGCCCGATGCAAAAACCACGTGTGGCGCCAGAAAAACGGCCATCGGTGATCAAAGCGACTTTCTCGCCTGCCCCCTGTCCATAAAGCGCCGCTGTGGTGGCAAGCATTTCACGCATGCCCGGCCCGCCTTTTGGCCCCTCATAACGGATCACCAGAACGTCACCATCGCTGTAATCGCGGCGTTCAACAGCGGCAAACGCGTCTTCTTCGCAATCAAAACAGCGGGCTTTACCGGTGAATTTCATGGTTTTCATGCCAGCGACCTTCACCAAGGCTCCTTCTGGGGCCAGATTGCCGCGCAAACCAACGACACCACCGGTTGGCAGCAATGGATCAGCCGTTGTGCGGACCACGTCCTGATTGGTCGGGAATTCAACATCAGCCAGATTTTCGGCCATGGTCTTGCCAGTGACCGTGATGCAGTCGCCATGCAGATAGCCACCATCAAGGAGGGCTTTCATCAATACAGGCGCACCGCCAATTTCATACATATCGCGCGCAACATAGCGGCCACCCGGCTTCAAATCGGCAATGTAGGGTGTGCGCTTGAAGATTTCAGCGACATCATGGAGATCAAAATCGATCCCGCATTCTGCGGCGATGGCCGGCAGATGAAGGCCGGCATTTGTTGATCCACCAGAAGCAGCAACAACAGTCGCGGCATTTTCCAGCGCCTTGCGGGTGATGATGTCGCGTGGGCGCAAATTGGCCCTGATCAATTCCATCACCAGACGCCCTGAATGATAGGCATATTCATCGCGGGTTTCGTATGGCGCAGGCGCACCGGCTGATCCCGGAATGGCAAGGCCGATCGCTTCAGACACGCATGCCATCGTATTGGCGGTGAACTGGCCACCGCACGAACCGGCACTCGGGCATGCAACACACTCCAATTCGTGAAGGTCTTCATCAGACATGTTGCCTGCGGCATGGGCGCCAACGGCCTCATAAACGTCCTGAACGGTAACATCCTTGTCCTTGAAACGGCCAGGCAGGATCGAGCCGCCATACATAAAGACAGAAGGCACATTCAACCGTGCCATCGCCATCATCACACCGGGAAGTGATTTGTCACAACCGGCCAACCCGACAACGGCATCATAGCAATGTCCGCGCACGGTCAATTCAATCGAATCTGCAATCACTTCGCGGCTGACAAGCGAAGATTTCATACCGGCATGACCCATGGCAATACCATCGGTGACGGTGATTGTGGTGAATTCGCGCGGTGAGCCAGCGTGTTCACGCACACCGCGCTTTGCGGCCTGCGCCTGTCGGGCAAGAGCAATGTTACATGGCGCGGCTTCGTTCCATGTCGAGACAACACCAACCAGCGGCTGTGCAATCTCTTCCTCGGTCATGCCCATCGCATAATAGAATGAGCGATGCGGTGCCCTCTCCGGCCCGACTGATACATGCCGGCTTGGCAGATTACTCTTGTCGATTGGTTTTGCACTATCTGGCATGGTCACAACTCCCTTTGGTCATCTTCTTTGCGCATAATGCGCATATTCGCTGTTAAAATACAGTTCAGATTTTATCCGGCATCGGCCCGACTTTTATCTGTCTTTGTTCAGGCGAGACGTTTCAACGCGGCTTCAAGGGCGCCGCGCCGTGTTTCTTCCTCGGCAAGTCGACGACGATTCTCCTCGACAACGTCCTGTGGCGCTTTCGCAATAAAGCCCGGATTATCCAACTTTGCGGAAATTTTCCTTATTTCGCCGTTTACCGAATCAATTTCCTTGTTCAGACGAGCGGCTTCGGCGGCAAAATCAAGAACATCAGCCAAAGGCAGGCCAATTTCCAATCCATCTACGCTGCTTCGCGCACTTCCGGACTCAAATCGGTCAATCTCGCTTACTCCACCAAGGCGAGCAAGCCTCACCAGTGCCGCCTCCTGGCTTTTCAGAGCACGAGCCTGAGCCGCGCTTGGATTGCGGGCGTGCAACACGGGTTTTGCTGACAATGGAACATTCATTTCGGCACGAATGGTCCTGATGTCGGTAATCAGATTGATGATAAACCGCAAATCATCAATGGCCTCGCTGTCTGTCTGCGGTACAGGCTGTGGCCATTGAGCGGCGATCAAAAGCTCGGAACTGCCGAAAATCTTTTCATTCAGCTCTTCTGTCAGATACGGCATGAACGGATGCAAGAGTCGTATAGCGCCTGCCAGAATGGCGGATGCTGTCGCTCTGATCTCCGTTGCATCGCCGTCAAGCTGGGGTTTGATCAACTCGACATACCAGTCGCAATAGGAATGTCTTACAAACTGGTAGAGAACATCTGCGGCCTCATTGAAACGATAGGCCTCAACAGCCGCCGACGTTTTTTCGATCGCGGCGTTATATTCCGAGACAATCCATTTGTTCACCGGCTCTTTGACTTCCGCGAGATTGATTTTGTCGGCGCTTCCGGTGCAGCCATTCATCTCAAGAAAGCGGCATGCGTTCCAAATCTTGGTTGCAAAATTGCGATAGCTCTCTAGGCGTGTGGTCGACATCTTGATGTCGCGCCCCTGTGCCGCCATCGCCGCAAGCGTAAAGCGCAATGGATCCGCACCATATCGGTCAATCAAATCGAGAGGGTCCATTACATTGCCCTTCGATTTTGACATTTTCTGGCCCTTTTCATCGCGCACCAACGCGTGAATATAGACCTCGCGGAACGGTACCTCACCATCCATGACATACATGCTCATCATCATCATTCGGGCGACCCAGAAGAAGATGATGTCAAAGCCGGTTACCAGAACGTCACCCGGATAATAGCGCGCCAGATCACGCTTGACCGCTTCGCTTTCGTCCGGCCAGCCGAGAGTGGAGAACGGCCAGAGTCCGCTGGAGAACCATGTATCCAGAACGTCATTGTCGCGGGTGAGTTCGACCTCTTTACCGTAATGCGCGGCGGCGGCGGCGTTTGCCTCGGCTTCGGTCTCTTCAACAAAGACATGGCCATCAGGTCCATACCATGCCGGGATTCGATGCCCCCACCATAATTGGCGCGAAATACACCAAGGCTGGATATTGCGCATCCATTCGAAATAGGTTTTCGACCAACGCTCTGGAACAAATGTTGTACGCCCCTCTTCAACCGCTTTGATCGCAGGCTTTGCCAGTTCTTCGGCATTCACATACCATTGATCCATCAGCCACGGTTCAATCACCACACCTGATCTGTCGCCATGCGGGACAGAGTTCTGGACTTTTTCTTCAAAATCCAACAGCCCTTCGGCTTCCAGGTCAGCGAGGATATGTTTACGTGCCTCATACCTGTCCATGCCCTGATATTTTTCAGGAATTTCAGGGATGGCCTCCATCGCCGCGGTTTCTGTCATCAGATTGATCAATGGCAAATTATGCCGCCGGCCGACTTCAAAGTCGTTGAAATCATGCGCTGGTGTGATCTTTACCGCACCGGAACCCTTTTCGGGATCGGGATATTCGTCTGCAATAATCGGGATGGGTCTGTTCGACAGCGGCAGGATCGCCATCTTGCCGACCAAATGCTTGTAGCGTTCATCATCCGGATGAACCGCAACAGCGCCGTCACCAAGCATGGTTTCAGGGCGCGTGGTTGCGATTGAGATAAAGTTCCCCGGTTCGCCCTCAATACGGTATTTGAGGTGCCACATAGAGCTTTCTTGTTCGCGTTGCTCAACCTCAAGGTCCGAGATCGCGGTCAATAATTTCGGGTCCCAATTGACCAGACGCTTGTCGCGATAGATCAACCCATCACGGTGCATCTTCACAAAAATTTTAATAACCGCTTCTGACAACCCGTCATCGAGGGTGAAACGGTTGCGCTCCCAATCTGGTGATGCGCCGATGCGCCGTAATTGCCGCTGAATTGTTCCGCCGGATTCGGCTTTCCATTCCCACACCCGATCAATGAACGCCTCACGGCCAATGTCACGCCGGTCTATGTTCTGCTCTGCCAATTGCCTTTCAACAACCATTTGCGTGGCAATGCCGGCATGGTCCTGCCCCGGTTGCCACAGCGTGTCACGACCAGTCATGCGATGATAGCGGATCAACAAATCCTGCAAGGTGAATGTAAGCGCATGCCCCATATGCAGGCTTCCCGTCACATTCGGTGGCGGCATCATGATTGTGTAAGGCGTCTTGGCGGACGATGGGTCACAAGCGAAATGACCGCTCTTTTCCCATATGTCGTACCAATCTGCTTCAATCGCTTTGGGATCGTAATTTTTCGGTAATTTGGAATCTGGCATGGTTAATCCCGAGAGAGAGGGGTTGGTCTGCTCCTGCTTTGTGACGAGGTTTTACGCATTTCATGCGCGCCGCGCAATGCGTGTTCAACAAGAGATGCCATGTTTTCGTCAAGCCATTGGTTTATTTGCATGCGAATCAACATTGCAATCTCGGCATTTCTGTCGTTCTGGTGGCTGGGTTCTGTGATGTTTGGTTTTGTGATTTCGTTTGCGGGGCGGTGGGGCTGTGCGCCCTTTCCCGCTACGTCACCGCCAGAATTATGAGGTGATGGCGGGGCATTATGCTGTTGAGGCGTGGTTGTATGGCCACCGGCGTCTGTTTCTACAGGTGCATATGGACTGCGCCAAACCACCCTGTTCAGCGTCAAGATACCATCGCCGAGATCAGCCTCGCTTTGGCTGACATCAAAAAGCGCGCGGATTGCGTTAAATGCTGTGATCGAGGCGAGACTTGGGGCCTGTTTCTTCACTGTCTTGCGTCCACCTGCACAAATTGGACTAAAATGTCCGGTGCAAGATAGTCTACAGCAAATCAATCATTCCCAACGAAAGGTAAAATTTTACCCAAGCGAGCTGTTGGCGCCGGTTCGGATTGCAATGTGCCGATCACATCATCCAGCCCCATTGCACTGGAGGTGAGACGTCCAAGCGCTGCCTGCAATCTGTAGCCAGCGGTCAATACACCATGTTGTGCCGACACCAGCCGGATTTCCGC
Organism: Alphaproteobacteria bacterium; assembly: GCA_038147495.1. Classification (GTDB taxonomy): domain Bacteria; phylum Pseudomonadota; class Alphaproteobacteria; order Puniceispirillales; family Puniceispirillaceae; genus MED-G116. The sequence goes on from JAYQTT010000013.1 coordinate 27,070, forward strand.
GTCATTCACGTCCTGTTCGGCATCCTGCACGTCCAGACTGGTTTTCTGGCCAAATTCAAATTCATTGCGAATGCCGACGGCAACAAGACGCGATGCCTCCACTTCGGCCATCACCGCCGCCAATTGGCCGCGGGCGGTCTCGAGATTGCGAAAGGTTTCGCGGGCCTGCAACCCGGACGAACGCAACGCATCGTCACGCGCGTATCGTGCCGCCGCCAGTTTTGCCGATAAATTGCGCGTTTTCGCACGTGTTGCCGAAGTGATCATCAGCGGTGTCGACATCGTCAGCTGCGCTGAGAGAACGGTCTTGTCTGATCCCTCACCCTCGGCATTGGTGTCGCTTGCATTTAACGAGAAAGCGAGGCTTGGACGAACCGATGCGGTCAAAGTCGAAAAGCTTTGTTCGGCTGCAAGTTCGCCGGCGCGGGCGGCAAGCACATCGGGATGCGATTTACGCGCAAATTCCTCGGCCTCAATAACGGTCTGCGGCAAATTGGTGAGTGCTGGCGGCACCTCAAGGGCGGCAGGATCTGTTCCTGTCAGCACACGGAAACTATCTTCTGCATTGGATAATGCTGTTTGAGCGACGATCAGTGATGAGCGTCCACGCGCCAATCTAGCTTCGGCTTCGGCAAGCCGTGTTGGTGTTGCAGCGCCTGCGTCAACGCGGATTTGAGCGGCATTGACGTGTGACTCAAGTCGCTCAACATTGATCAGGTTCAGCTCCACATCACGCTTTGCCTTGATCACGGCAAGATGCGCCTCAATTGCGGCAAGCAACACTGTTTGCTCGCGGCCTTCATAGGTTGCCGTTTCCTTGTCCAACAACAGCTGGTCAAGTTTCACGCCCTCTGTTTGCTGGCCGCCGTCATACAGATTTTTGGACAGGCTGATCGTGCCAACTGCGGTTTGAGCATCCTTGTAACCGCCACTCACCGTTGCCGCATCGGTGCGGGCATGCGTGCCGGTGATCGTGCCTGTGGCTTTCCAGTCACGGGTCGCGGAATTGGTTCCGATATCTTCACGCACGGCGATCCAGTTTTGCCGCGCGGCTGCGAGGCTCGCGCTATGCACAAGCGCTGCGCGCATCGTGGTTTCAAGATCAGATGCAAAAGCCGAATAGGATCCAAAAAAGACGCCCGGGCCAACAATTGTCAGCGCCAGTCCCCTCAAAAAACGTTGCAAGACACGTCCTCCGTGAAAGCCGATACTCACCGAATGTGGGGTGGCACCGACCAAATTAAAAGACAAATTCTTCTTTTGCTTTAAATTCTTCCAGCAAGGGAACCTGCGCATCAAACAAAGGTGTGCGCGCGAAGCCCTCATTTGCCCGGCACCAGACACTGGCTACACCTGCCCCGCGCGGAGACGGGCGCCAAATGGCAAGAAGCCGCCCCTTTGGTGTCAGTTGATCCAGAAGTTGTTCAGGCATTTGCGCGACGGCACCCTCAATCAAAATCCGATCATACGGACCTTCTTTCGGGCATCCTTCGGTCAGCCGCCCCTTGATCACCGCGGCGTTGTCAACGTCAATTGAAACAAGCGTTTCCTGTGCTTTTTCAACAAGCTGCGTACGTGTTTCTACGGCGATGACCGAGCCAGCCAGCCGCGCCATGATTGCGGTGCCATAGCCTGTTGCCGCGCCCACGACAAGCGCGTGGTCTGTTGGTTTGATCTCAAGTGCCTGCATCATCCGCGCAAGAACCATCGGTTCCATAAGACATCTGCCTCCGGATACCGGTAGATCCTCGTCCACATAGGCGATGCTACGCTGTTGCTTGTTGACAAATTTCTCACGTGGGATGGTGGCAAATGCGTCCAACACACGCTCATCAACCACCTTGTTGGGTCGAATCTGGCAATCCACCATCATCTGGCGGGCTGTTTCAAACTGTATATCGTTCATTTTAAAACTCAGGATGGCATCCAAGGACGACCCCCCCGGCCATCCATTTCGACCATCTGTATAGTGTGTTCCTCGTTGTTGTTCAATGCCCTGAAACATCATTCGATCGCAAAAAGAGATCGGGCTATTTTTGACAGAAATCATTAAAGCGCTGCATATCCACGGTGACACTTTCAGCAAGTGTTGCCGTGGGTTCAGTTGCCGGAATGCCGCTGAATTCGCGGAAATGGCCACAGATGCTCGAGTAGCTGTAGGCGCTTGTGCCGGATTTTGAGGCACATCTGACCGAATTATTGGTTGCTGGATGGCTGTACCAGAGGCCGCCATCGCCGTCAGACCCCTGAATGGCAACATTTTTTATCCCGCCATAGACGACAGGCTCGCAGGTTTTTGTGCCGCCCTGATTACAATTGTCTGATGGCGTTATTGCACTCGGCTGGCCTATCGCAACCGGAAAACAGCGATTGTTGTCACACCGCAATGAAAATCTGTGTAATTTTGTCTGGATGTGATTGACGTCTATCTGTGCTTGTTATATCACCCAAGCGCTGGGGCCCGATGGCAGAGTGGTTATGCAGCGGTTTGCAAAACCGTGTACATCGGTTCAATTCCGGTTCGGGCCTCCATCTTCTTGAAAATTTTCAGCACTTCAAAGGTTCTGTTCGTCTATTTGGCCTTGCGCGTGACTTTGTCGTGCGCCAAGTTTGTGTGCCAGACGCTGTGGCAACCGTTCATGGAGCCTTTAATTGAGACTGATGATTTCGCTTTCAGCGCTGCTGATATCAGTCATGTTTGTGCAGATGGGTATTGGCTCGTTGCGACCCTTCGACACGATTTCAGGGCAAGCCCTCGGTTTTACCCCAACCCAGATTGGCCTTGTGGCCTCCGGTCATTTTGCCGGGTTTTTGATTGGCTGTGTCTGCAGTCCTTTTTTGGTGAAGCGGGTCGGACATTCGCGAGCCTTCGCCGCAATGGCTGGTGTGGCTGTTATGTCAATCATCGCGCATCCGCTACATCCCGATCCATATTTCTGGGCGTTTGTCAGGGTGTTTTCTGGCTTTGCAGTTGCTGGCTGCTACACATTGATCGAAAGCTGGTTGCAGGCGAAAGTCACAAATAATATTCGTGGTCGCGTTTTTGGCGTGTATCGGTTGGTTGATCTGTCGGGCCAGCTTTTGGCGAATGGTATGATCGCCATGCTCACCCCGGCCAGCTATGTCTCATATAACATCGTTGCACTTGTGATGTGCTTGTCGATTATGCCGCTAACCCTCACCCAGAGCAAAGAACCGGCGCTGCCGGAACAGGTATCTTTCCAGCCGCTATATGCCTTTTCTGTCTCGCCGCTGGCAACTCTTGGCGTGTTGGTGGCAGGTATATCAACAGCGACATTCGGTTCTGTTGGGCCGTTGTTTGCTTCGGCTGTCGGGCTGTCGCTATCCCAGATCGCTCTTTTTTTGATTGTGGCGATCCTTGGCGGTGTTTGTTCACAAATGCCATGTGGGATGCTTGCAGACAGGGTGTCGCGACGCACTGTGCTGTTTGGACTAAGCGTCCTTGCCACCATAATATCGCTGGTTTTGACAACTGACCTTGCAATGCAAAATGCGGGATTATTGCCGATGGCAATTGTGTTGTCGTTCCTGTTTGGTTTTTCAACATTTCCGATCTATTCGGTTTGCGCCTCACACGCCAGCGACTTCGTTCAACCGCAGGATATGCTTGCGCTAAGTGCCTCACTGATTTTTTGTTATGCGACCGGGGCGATTGTCTCACCGCTCATTGCAGGTTGGCTCATAGAGGTATTTGCGCCCTACGCGATTTTTACCTTTATTTCGGTGGCGCATTTTCTGTTGATGCTGTTCACGATTTACAGGAATTTTGTTCGACCGGTTGTGCGCAGAAGCAAACCCACAGCCTATGTCCCGCGGACATCGCTTTTCATCGCAAATATCCTTCGTGGGCGGCGGTCAAAATCTCAGTCCCAAAACGCGTCTGAATACTAGATTTGACCGGATTTTGGTTTATAAGGTTTCTCCTATGCGTTACCTTCGGTTGGCGGTTTGGTGCCGAAACACAATTTGCACATAACTGGTTGAGGAATTTATGCAAAATCTGACTGCAAATAATGCAAATCATGAAAAGACGGACGTAGAGAATTTGCAACCGGTGGATTCAATGGCCTTGCGAAAGGCAATGGGGGCGTTTCTCACCGGCGTTACGGTGGTCACCGCGCGCAACCAACAGGGTGAGCCTTATGGGCTGACAGTGAATTCATTCAATTCAGTTTCGTTGGATCCACCGTTGGTTTTGTGGTCGCTCGACAAGCGGAATGACAAGCTTGATTTGTTCCGGCAGGCGGGTGGCTTCACTGTGAATGTTATGCGGGCGGATCAGGAAGATTTGATTTGGCTTTTTGCAAAGACTGAGACCGAACGTTTTTTGAATACTGACTGGTATTGGGGCAAGTCAAATCAACCGGTAATCAGGAACACGCTGTTAAGTCTTGAATGCCGCGCATGGGCGGAATACCCGGGTGGTGATCATATTATTTTTGTTGGTGAAGTGGTCAATATCGCCAGTTCTACGGGTATACCAGCGGCGTTCTATGAAGGGCAGCTTGGCAGCTACACCCCCTGATGTATGCCGCAACGCCAACTTTGGGTGAACTTGTCCTGCTTGGTGGCGGACATGCACAGGTTGACGTTCTCAAACAATTTGCCATGCATCCCCTGCCCGGCTTGCGTCTTACGCTCGTAACGCAGGATGTGCGCACCCCTTATTCGGGTATGCTTCCCGGATTTGTAGAGGGAGTATGGTCGGAAGATCAGATACATATCGATTTATCGCGGCTTGCCGGAATGGCGAACGCCCGACTGATTTTGGACCCTGCAACGGCTATCGATGCCGATGCAGGCTTAATCCATTTTGCCTCTCGCCCATCGCTGAATTTCGACATGTTGTCGATCAACATCGGCGGTCAGCCTGATCTGGATATCATTCCGGGGGCCAGACAATATGCGATACCCGTTAAGCCAATCAGCACCTTTCAAACTCGGCTTGAAAAATTGTTTGATGGCCCCCACCCAGAGAGGATTGCCATCATTGGCGGTGGTGCTGCCGGATGTGAGCTTGCGCTTGCGCTTTCACGGCGCTGGCGTGACACATTTGGCAAACGTCCTGCAATGTCGCTTTTTAGCCGGTCAAAGAGGCTTATGCCGCAGATGAACAGCACGGCATCTGCTCTGCTGGCAAAGGATCTTCAGGCGGTTGGCTGCACGTTGTTTCTTGGGCAAGAGGTGCGTGAAATCAAACAGGATTCCTTGTGTCTTGCAGATGGGACGGTTCATGGATTTGATGCCTGTTTCCTTGTATCGGCCATCTCCCCGCCCGCATGGATGTCACAATCCGGCCTCGCATTGGACGAGAGAGGCTTCATAAACGTCCTGCCAACGTTGCAATCGACCAGTCACCCTGCAATTTTTGCCAGCGGTGACATCGCCAGCCTGACATCCTCACCACGGCCAAAGGCCGGAGTGTTTGCGGTACGAGCCGGACCGGTCCTTGGCCATAATTTGCGGCAATTTGCGCTCGGTGGACGGTTACGCAAATGGCGCCCGCAGAGCCGTTATCTTGCGATCATTGGAACCGCAGATGGAAAGGCTGTCGCTGTCAGAGGCAAATATGCCAGCAAATCCCGTTTGTGGTGGGCGATCAAAAAGCTGATCGACAGGCGGTGGATGGCTAAATATACCGACCTTCGCATGCCACCAATGAAACCGCCGCTACGTCTTGTCGGTATCAATGGTGATGATCGGCACGGTAAAGTCGGCAAGGATAAAAAGACCACGGATCCAGCTTTCAGCGCGATGCGGTGTCTTGGGTGTGGCGCCAAGACAGGGCATGAAACGCTTGCCGCGGCGCTTCGGGATGCAAGCGATCTTGCAATAAAAGCAGGGTGTGATCCTGCTTTGATGCCACAGCCCGGACTGGATGAAGATTCCGCCATTATGCCTGCAGGACCTGCCGGTCATGATATGGTGCAGTCGGTTGACATGATCTCCGAGATTGTGAGTGATCCCTATCGTCTTGGTCGCATTGCCGCTGTTCATGCTCTAAGTGACCTCTATGCCGCCAACGCAATCCCCGCCCATGCCCTGGCCATTATCAATCTTGCCGAGGCAAGAGCCGACCTTCAGCAAGCACAATTGACGCAGATCCTGACGGGTGCACTTGAAGCGTTGGCTGCGGCAGGTGTGAGGCTTGTTGGCGGGCATACGTCCGAGGGGCCGCAAATGGGAGTTGGGTTTTCTGTGACCGGCTTTCGTTCAAGTGCGCCCGCGCCGATAGATGGTGAATATTTGCTGGTATTGAGCAAGCCGCTCGGCTCAGGCATTGTTATGGCCGGTCATATGGAGCTTGTCGCGACTGGCAAGGCTGTTGCAGACGCGATAAACTTCATGGAGCAAAGCAACGCAATGGCGGCGCAGATTTTCAATGCGGCGAGTGGTGGCGCGGCATGGATGACGGATGTCACGGGATTTGGCCTCGCTCGTCATGCACAGAATCTGATTGAACGCGCCGGTTTTGGTGGTGTTGAGATCAACATCAGCAATCTACCGCTGATTGACGGTGTCAAACAGATGTTGGCAGCTGGCATAAAATCCAGTCTTTTTGATCAAAACCGGGCTGCCGTCAGATGTGATGACAGTCATCTGTCGGCAACGCATCGTCAAAATGCGGCGGTGATATTCGATCCACAAACAAGTGGCGGGATGTTGGCTTTGATCTCGCCACAAAAGGCACATGACGTTGTGAAATCACTGAAAAAAAGCGGACATCAGGCGGCAATTGTGGGTCGTGCCTCGTCAAATTTGACTGGCCTGAGCCTTGTTGATGGGGGGATGCGATAGTGGGTGCACCGATCACCAGGGTCAAAGAATGGAACGTTGCTGATTATGACATGATCATCGATGTGCGATCACCGCGAGAATTTGCCGAGGACCATGTTCCCGGTGCAGTCAACATGCCGGTCCTTGATGATGAGCAACACGCCGAGATCGGCACAATGTACAAGAAAATCAGCCCCTTTGATGCAAAGCGCGCGGGGGCTGCCCATGTTGCGCGCAATATTGGTCATCATCTTCAATCAAAACTCGCCGATGCCGATCGCAATTTTAAACCGCTTGTCTATTGCTGGCGCGGCGGCCAGCGCAGTCAGGCAATGGCGCAGATCTTCAGTGACATTGGTTGGCACACGGCGGTCATTGACGGCGGGTATAAAACGCATCGCAAGGCCGTTCTCGCCGGTTTGGAGACTCTACCGGAACAATTCCGACTGATTATCCTCAGGGGGCGCACAGGCACAGCCAAGACTCGTATTCTGCGCGCGGCAGCAGTTGATGGCCTGCAAGTCATAGATCTTGAAGGTCTGGCCAATCATCGTGGCTCTTTGCTTGGTCCAGAGCCGGATTTGCCACAACCGGCACAACGTCTGTTCGAGTCACATCTGTTCGAATGTCTTCGTGACTTTGATCCGGCAAAGCCCGTTTTCATTGAGGCAGAAAGTAATAAGGTGGGGCAGCTCCATGTGCCACCGGCCTTGTGGGCGGCGATGCGCGGCGCCGATTCAGTCGCCATTGAGGCCGGTTTGGATGAACGGGTGGAATTCCTGTGCCGTGATTATGATCACATCATCGCCAAACCGGAATTGCTTGCGCCGTTGCTCGATTGGGTTGATACGCGCCTTGGGCATGATGTGGTGGACGGATGGCGGCAAATGGTTGCGGCCAGAGATTGGCCCGGCTTTGTTCGGGCTACGCTGATTGAGCATTATGATCCAGCCTATGACAAATCATCATCACAGCGTAATCATCACACGCTGAAAGTGATCAATGTTGGCGCCTTTGACGACACATCAATTCGTGAGGCAGCCAAGGCGCTTATCGCATTTCAGAAAAGCCTATAGCTTTTCTGCAAATCCGGCTTGCATCTGCGATTTTGTTATGTATAACACGGTTCAGGCTATTCCCCGGTAGCTCAGCGGTAGAGCAAGCGACTGTTAATCGCTTGGCCGGCGGTTCGAATCCGTCCCGGGGAGCCAGCCTTTCCTCGAAAAATTTGAAATGATAGCGGGTTTCCTGCCGCAACGTCTGTTTGCGTGGGTTTGTTCGATTACTATGTTGGTCTGGCAGACTGAACCAATGTCGATTGGTTCTGCGTTGGACTGTAAACAGAGTGAACAAAAGTCATTTTTCTTTTGCATTATTAATCAGCTAGCATATTGTTTCCAGTTTAAAAATAATAGTGTCTTTGCCCAGCAGGACGCCAGAGAAATAGGTTAATCGTCGTATGATCGTAAATAGGCATGATCATCATACAGTAAAGAAAAACGATTTGGCGTTTCAAATCCTGACCCCTAAACTCGTGAAACCGGTGTTTGACCGCTTGTCCGGGGTTCACACCGTTTTATGTCAGGTTGGGGGAACGCCTCGCACTCGCGGCAATTTAGGATTAAAATTCCTTTAACCAACAGCTGTTCACCAGCAATTGGCAGGCGCGATGGCTCAATTGAGGTTCCGATGCTCGATTATACCCTCAGCCTCGAACCAATCATAATGGCATTCGCGCTGATTGATGGTTTCGATCGACAGTCTTAATTTGGGGCAGTGAAAATCGCATTCTCGGAGACGAAACCAATGAGCTAAGACTAAAGTCGCGTTGACTTACTGGCTAGAAAGCAATGGGTACAAACACACCTTTTTTCAGAAATGATTGCAAGCGACAGATTTAATCAGGCCAATTTCGCAAAGAAAGTTTCTTGTGAAGAAATTTGACGGCGATGCAAAAGCGTCAGTTTACAATGCACTGATGCGATTTTGCTGTTTTGTTTGTTATTTTGAATTTGCGTGGCGTTTTTCAATCGTCGTCAACACATCACCAACTCGACCGGTGTTTGCTCATATCGGCATCTGACCAGCAAAACAAGCATCGTCTCGGAGGAAAAACAGGAGATCAGCTGCCTTCGTATTGCAAAAAATGCAATCGATTTTCTGTCTGGTTATTTTTGAATTAGCGTCGTTTTTCATCTCATCGCTCATAATCGACCAGCAAAACAAGCTCGCCTCGTTGGCCCGTCTTTGTTCCTCACCTCGCAAGCGACTTTCTGACTTTCTGTGCGATGCGGGATTTACCTTCAGAAATAAGGCTGGTTGTGTAGCTGCCTTCCGGCATATCGCTTTTTCTTTGGTTGATGATGTCTGCCAGATCATTGAGAAACAGCGCGGGTGCAGGGTTGTCATCATTGAAGCAGGTGGTTGTTCCATTGTGGCAAGTCGGGCCTTCTGGCCGTGCTGTCACCAGCAAGGTGTCACAATCGCAGTCCAGTGCAACATCGACAAAATGCAGCACATTGCCTGAGCTTTCGCCCTTCGTCCAAAGCCGTTGTTTCGACCGGCTGAAAAACGTCACCTTGCCGGTTTCAAGGGTTTTGGCAAGGGCGTCTTCATTCATGTAACCAAGCATCAGCACAGCGCCATTGTCCGGGTTCTGCACAACCGCCGGCAACAACCCGTCACCCTTTTGCCAATCAGCAGCATTCTTTATGTCTGAAGTCATCTTACAATCGCACTTCGATGTTTTTGTCGGCTAGATATTGTTTCAGCTTCGGAATAGGGATCTGGCCGGTATGAAATACCGAGGCGGCAAGCCCGCCATCAATGTTGGTTTGCTCAAAAAGGTCGGAAAAATGGGCGTAATCCCCTGCCCCTCCGGAGGCAATGACCGGGATTGATACGGCATCACGCACCAGTGAGAGCTGTTGCAGATCATAGCCGCGTTTTACCCCGTCATTATTCATGCAATTAAGGACGATTTCACCGGCGCCGCGGCGCTCTGCTTCAATTGCCCAGCTTACTGTATCACGGGTTGAGGCGATGGTTTTCGTCTCGTCCCCGGTATATTGATAGACCACATATTTGGGGCTGCCATCGGCAGATTCTTCAAGGCGGCTGTCGATTCCAACAACGATACATTGTGTGCCAAAAATCTCTGCAAGCTCGGTGATGAATTCCGGCCTTTCAAGAGCAGGCGAGTTGATGGATATCTTGTCGGCGCCATCATTCAAAATGGCTCTTGCATCATTGACGGTGCGAATGCCACCGGCAACGCAGAACGGTATGTTGATCCGGCGCGCCACTTTGTTCACCCAGCTTTTGTCGACAACGCGCCCGTCGCTGCTTGCGGTGATGTCGTAGAACACCAGCTCATCAACGCCTTCATCGGCATAACGCTGGGCAAGCTCCAGAATGTCGCCCATATCGCGGTGATTGCGAAACTGGACGCCCTTGACAACGCGGCCGTCACGCACATCAAGGCAGGCAATGATACGTTTGGTCAGCATGATTTCGCCCTCGTGGCCTGCCATTGCGGGTCTTGTGCGCGAATCTGGCCTGCTTTTAGGGCGTCCTCAACGCTGAACACGCCCTCATATAATGCCTTGCCAACGATCACGCCATCGGTGTTGAGCGCGGTGATATCGGCAAGGGTGCTCACCCCGCCAGATGCCTGCAAGGCGATCTGTGGGAAGGCGTCTTTGATGTGTGCATATAGCTCCAGATTGCACCCGGTCATTGTGCCATCACGATCAATGTCGGTGCACAACACATGACGAAGACCGTGTTCGACATAGGACTCGATAAAGGCCTCTAATGACGTGGTGCTCTCTTCCTGCCACCCAGAAACAGCGATGTTGTAGCCGCCCTCGCCCTTCATCACGTCTGCGGCTAGACAAATCCGCTCTGCGCCAAATGTTGAAAAGATGGATTGGACCATTTCAGGTTCACGCACGGCAAGGCTGCCGATGACGATACGACTGGCACCGGCATTGACAAGCGCGGCCACATCATCAGCCGAGCGAATGCCCCCGCCTGTTTGTACTTTCAGGCCTGATCTTTCGATGATCTCAGCGATAAGGCCGATTTGACGTTTATGAGGATCCTTGGCGCCATCAAGATCTACGAGGTGAAGCCATTCGGCTCCGGCACGTTGATAGGAGATGGCAACGTCAACCGGATTGTCACCATAGGTTGTCTGCTGGGCAAAATCCCCTTTATGCAACCGCACTACGGCACCGTTGATCAAGTCAATAGCTGGATAGATAATCATAATATCCCTGAATTTCCTGTTTTGAGTGCCTATAACGCAAGGAAGTTACGAATGATTTGTTCGCCAACTGCCCCTGATTTTTCCGGATGAAACTGGCAACCCATGAAATTTTCATGACCTGCAATGGCGGTAAATGCTGTGCCATAATTGCAGGAAGCGATCGTCTCGCCAGACAGACCCGCATAATAGCTGTGCACGAAATAGACATGCGCGCCGTCCGGCACATTGGCAAGCAACGGGTGCCGCGTGCCACTGTCAACCGCGTGAATTTGGTTCCACCCCATATGTGGAACACTGCGCGCCTCATCCGCCTGAAACCTTTTGCATGAACCGGCAAGAATACCCAGCATCTCGGCATCGCCCTCATCGGATCGCTCAAATAGCAATTGCATGCCAAGACACAAGCCAAGAACCGGCTGTTTGAGTTGTCTGATACAATCAACCAGGCCGTGTGCCTCAAGGGTCTGCATCGCCATTGCTGCCGCGCCAACACCGGGCAGAATCACCTTCGATGCCGCCTCGATTTTGTCCCGGCTATTGGTCAATTCTGCCTCTGCTCCGCATCTTTCAAGAGCGAATCTTACCGAGGCAATATTGGCGCCGCCGCTGTCTATAATCGCGATCATTTCATGTTCCTAAAGGGTGCCTTTGGTGCTTGGCATCTCGCTTCCTTCCATGCGGATTGCCTGACGCAACGCTCGTCCAAAGCCTTTGAAGCAGGCCTCGACCATATGATGGCAATTTTCGCCGGTTACCGCGATATGCAGATTGGCCTGCAGATTTTCAGCAAGGGAATAGAATACATGACGCACCATATCTGTTGGTAAATCACCAACATGTGTGGCCGGAAATTCCGGTTCAAAATCGAGATAGAAACGGCCACTCAAATCAAGCGCGACTGTCACCAAAGATTCATCCATCGGCAGGCAAAATCCGTATCGGCCAATCCCACGTTTGTCACCAAGGGCGCCGCGTATGGCCTGCCCGATGGCAATGGCGCAATCCTCAATCGTGTGATGCGGATCAATATGCAGGTCCCCATCGCATTCAAGCGTCATGGCAAAGCCGCCATGTTTAGCGATTTGATCAAGCATGTGATCATAAAATCCAATGCCAGTCTGGATATTGTTTGGCCCCGCTCGGTCAAGATCGACCACAACTGAAATAGCCGTTTCGCTTGTCCTTCGGATGATTTTCTGTGTTCGGCTTGGCTGTTCACTGATCGTGGCCGTGCCACCAAGGGCATCAAGAAGGCGCTGCATTTCGGCATCGCTACCAATCGATATCCGGACCATGTTCTCAAGACGCGGTTGATGAGACTGGTTGCGCAGTATGATCCCTGCCTGCTGGGCCAGCCCACAGAATTCACCGGCGTCTCGCGCTTTGACGAGGACAAAATTGGCATCTGACGGCAGGATACGCTCCACCTTGTCGCTTTTAGCGAGTTCCTTGCAAAACCAATCCCGGCGGGCAACCGTTTGCGTGCGTTTTTCAGCAAGGCGTTTTTGATTGGACGCCGTCATGATGCTGCCGACATTGGCAATGACAGGTTGCGGGATTGGATAAGGCGCAAGAACCTTGCGCATCAGCTGTGTTACCGGCTGCGAGGCAATCGCACCGCCGCAGCGAAGGCCAGCTGCCGCATGTGATTTCGACAGTGTCCGCAGAATGACAAGATTGTCATAATCCTCGACAGCCGGTATCAGGCTTCGCGCGGCACCCGACTCGATTGCATAATCGATATAGGTTTCATCAACCACAACAAGAGCCTGACCCTCAAAGCGGCGGCACAGGCTGACAATGGCTGTCTCATCCATGACATTGGCCGTCGGGTTGTTCGGAGAGCAAACAAAAACAAGCTTGGTGTTTGCGTCTGCCGCGGCATCAATGGCCGCCGGATCAAGGCCGAAATCATCTGTCAGTGGCGCCTCACGTCATTCGACTCCCTGAAGAATTGCAGATTGTGCATACATCGCGAATGTTGGGGGGCAAATGATCACATTGTCGATTGCCGGTTCGCAAAATGCCCGAAACAGGCACTCAATGGCCTCATCAGCGCCGCGCGTGATGATCAGATTGCGTGACGAGACATCCAGCCACTCGCAGAATTGCCGCACCAGCTCTTTTGGCTGCTGTGCAGAATAGCGCGCCAGATTGCCGGCGCCGATAAAGGCCTCATAGCTGCATTCATTTGCGTCAAGAAAGATCGTCTGGGCGTCATCAGCCACAAGTGATCTGGCTGAGGCATATTCGGCCATGGCAATAATGCCCGCCCGCGCACGCCCGGCGATTCCGGATATATAGGTTGGTTCTTTCATGTTATCGCCTCAATCCAGCATTTTCTCGATTGGCATGACAAGGATCGAACTGGCGCCAGTATTTTGTAAATCTTCCATGGTTGTCCAGAACACTTCTTCATCACATACGGCATGTACCGCGACCATGTCCTCCCGCCCCTGCAGGGGCATGACAGTCGGTGACGCGGAGCCCGGCAGGACGGCCTTGATCGCGTCCAGTGCCTCAATCGGGCTGTTCAACATGATGTAGCGGCTGTTGTCGGCGCGGAGCACGGCCCGAATGCGTGACATCAATTTGTCGTAAATGGCGCTTAGACCATCACCCATCTGATCGGTCTTGATCATCACGGCTTGCGACTCAAGAATGGCTTCCTGCTCCATCAGCCCATTAGAGATGAGAGTGTTTCCGGTAGAAACAAGATCGCAGATAGCGTCAGCCAGATGGGTCCGTGGCGCGACTTCAACCGCACCTTCCATCGTCACGATGTCCGCATCAACGTTTTTTTCAGCAAGAAATTTTGCCAGCAAGCCACGATAGGAGGTGGCGATTGTTTTACCCGCAAGCGCCTTAACAGAGCTGTAGCCGAAGCCTGTAGGCGTTGCAATTGACAGCCGACAACGTCCAAATCCTAAATTCTGGACCTGTTTGAGGCTGGCATATTTTTCCGGGAACAGTGCCTGTTTTTCCAGCAGGGTATTTTGACCAATAATGCCTACCTGACACACGTTTGTCGTGAGGAATGCGGGGATGTCATCATCCCTGACCAAGAAAACATCAAGTGGAAAATTATGGGCGCGGCAAAGCAATTGGTCCCTGCTTTTGAGCAGTGATATACCCGCCTTTTCCAGCAACTTGACTGATTGCTCGGACAGGCGTCCCGACTTTTGAATGGCAATCTTCAGGCGGCCATCACCATTCATCGGGTTGGCTGATAGCGAGATTGTTTGTTGGGCGTTATTCATAGGTCAAATTTTTCCCAGACGTTGCATTATTGTTTTGTAGCCGTCATTTCCACTGTTCAGAAAACGCGCGACACGGACGATCGTCGCGGTGCTTACTTTGGTTTCAGCAGCGATTTGACGGTAGGGTATGTTTTTCACGAGCATTTGCGCTACGCGCCACCGGTCAATCAACCCTTCTAACTCTGCAGGGGTGCACAGATCATTGAAGAAACTGCGTGCCTCTTCATTGTCACGCAGTTCCAGAATGGCCTCATAGAGATCCATTTCATGTGTCTGATCAATGCTTGAGCGCTTCACGTGCCTTACCTCTCGTCAACACGAGCCCATCCCGTGTCAATGTGTTAGCGGTTTAATACGTTAAAACGCCAAAGTCAAATGACAATTGGTGAATTTTTAGAAACTTTATCTAGAAACCTTGAAGGGGATGCTCGGGGCCGCGCTGCAACCAATTGTTGCTTGGATATTTTGTTGTGCCTTCAATGACATGTAGCGCATAGGCATGTCTTGACCGAGAAGATGTGTTGGCACCTGAAAGATGGGGCAGCCTGCCATGAAGCAGGACAAGGCTACCTTTTGGTGCGCTCAGTTCTGTATCGGCTTCCCTAAAAGGTGTGCCGTCCAATTCCTGCATCTGCAAATCACCGTTTTTATCCTGAAACAATTTGCGTAACGGGCCTTTGTGCCCACCATTTTCGGCATATAAACAACCATTTTGTGCTGTCGCATCCTCAATCGCGACCCAGAAACCAACACAGCTTTCAGGTTCGGTGTAAAGAAATGTCGAGTCCTGATGGCAATTCACCTCTCCACCAATATGTGCGTTTTTGCAGATATACATCGATTGCAATAGGCGCGGATCAGTGAACAGGCGCTGCGCCACCTCTTGCATCTGTGGCGATCTGGAAAATGCTGAAAATTTTGCGTCTAGATCATGCAAATTATGGCCGATCTTGTTCACCGCCTCGCGCATGGGCACGTTAAGCTTACCGTCTTCCGACACCGCCCCCTCTTCCAGAAAAAATCGGATTTTGTCACCTGAAGTGCGGAAATAATCAGCCTTGGCGTGAGATTGCCCGGCCGCCGAGAAGATTACCAAATCCTCATCCGGTTTGTGATGGTCCATAAGGTGCTGGGCATGCGCTTTCAGCGCATCACATTGATCTGCAGGAAAAAAACCTTCGAGAACCAGAAAGCCATCGTTCTCAAAGGCCGAAACCATCTCATCCGTCATATTTCCTTGCCAGGTGAAACGCCGGGAAACACATGTCTTTTGGCTGTTCATTTTTCTTTCCTTTATTGGGACGGTGCGAGATCCCGAACGCGTATCATCGACAAAAGCGTGCCCTCATCAGGATCGATGTCGGCCAACCGGTCGACACCAAAGCCAACATCTGCGACGCAACAGGTGGGAAAATAGGACAGGTTTCGGTCAGTGTGCCTTGAGCCGACCATGTGATTAAGTAAAACCACAAGGCCCGGATTATGGCCCACGATCATGATATTATTCAGCTCGGCCGCGCGTTCCGCAATCAACAGCAACAGCGCGCTTGCCGTCCCCTCATATATCGATGGGCAAATTTCGTGCGGAATATCAGGCCAGTTACTACTGGCGATCTCAAATGTTTCGCGTGTTCGCGCCGCAGGAGATACCAGTACATGGTCCGGAAGCATGGCTTGTTGCTGTATGAAAGCGCCCATTGTCGCGGCGTTTCGCCGTCCGCGGCTGGTCAACTCGCGCTCAAAATCGTCCTTCGCCATTGAAGGCGTGTCGGCCTTGCCGTGTCTGAACAGGGTGATGCGCGCCATGTTTGCTTTCCAGTTGATGCAGGAGTGTCTAGAGTGGCACGGATTTACAAGGCGGGCAATAATAGCCGAAAGGTATATCCTGCCGCAGCTTTACGTTTGTTAGGCTGTTGGTGTAATTACTGTTGTCCGATTAATTTTGCGTTTGATTCAAAATCACGAATTTCCACTCTGGAGCCCATTGATGACGTCCTCTCCAAAATCCCATGAATTTATCGATGCGATTGGCAATACGCCGCTGATCAGGTTGCGTGCCGTATCAGAGATGACCGGTTGCGATATCTATGGCAAAGCGGAATTCATGAACCCGGGCGGATCGGTCAAGGACCGTGCGGCACTTGCCATTATCGAGGACGCAGAGAAAAAGGGTCTGCTGACCACTGGCGGTCTGATCGTTGAGGGCACCGCAGGCAACACCGGAATAGGCCTGACCATGGTCGGCAATGCCAAGGGGTATCGTTCGGTCATTGTGATGCCAGAAACGCAAAGTCAGGAAAAGAAAGACTCGCTTCGCATTTATGGCGCTGATCTGCGCCTTGTGCCGGCCAAACCCTACAAGGACCCCGGCAATTATGTGCGCTATTCAGAAAAGCTGGCCGAGGAATTGGCAGCAACGCATGATGGCGGCGTCATATGGGCAAACCAGTTTGATAACACGGCCAACATGCAGGGTCATTTCGATACTACTGGTCCTGAAATCTGGCGTCAGACAGAAGGAAAGATTGACGGGTTTATTTGTGCTGTCGGCTCTGGCGGGACGATTGCCGGCGTTGGCAGCTATCTGAAATCGAAGAACAAAAACGTGAAAATCGGATTGGCTGATCCCGGGGGTTCGGCTCTTTATGAATATTACACTTCCGGCGAACTGAAGGCCGAAGGCAATTCTGTCTCTGAAGGGATTGGTCAGGGCCGAATTACAAAGAACCTCGCCGAGGCGCCGATTGATCTTGCATATCGTCTTCTCGATGAGGACGCTCTACCCCTGATTTACGATTTGATGCGTGAAGAAGGTCTGTATCTCGGAGGATCAACAGCAATCAATGTCGCTGGCGCTCTTGCCATGGCAAAGGAACTTGGGCCGGGACACACGATTGTCACGATCTTGTGTGACAGCGGTCAAAGATATCAGTCAAAAATATGGAATCCGGCTTTCCTCAAGGAAAAAAATTTGCCGGTGCCGTCTTGGCTTTAGTGCCAATCAATCAAACCGATCGATTCGAAAGACAGGGAGTAAAGATATGGTTTCACCATTGATCAAAGCTGATTGGCTTATGGCAAACCTCGATAATGTGAAGGTTCTTGACGCCAGCTCACATTTGCCGGGTTCCGGGCGTGATGCAACTGCCGAATATGCTGCATCGAGGATACCGGGTGCTGGACGGTTTGATATTGGAAAGGTGGCGGATTCCGATAATCCGTTGCCGCATATGATCCCTTCATCCGATGACTTTGCCACCGCCGTTTCCAAAATGGGTATCAGTGATTCGGATCATGTGGTGATTTATGACGACTCGCCAATCATGCCTGCAACGCGCGTCTGGTGGATGTTCCGGTTATTTGGTCATGAAAATGTTTCGGTCCTTGATGGTGGTTTGGCCGCATGGCGGGCAATTAATGGCCCAATGGAAACAGGTGATCCGCAGACACCACCGCCCGGTGACTTTCATGTGCGGCCCTCGGTCGGCGCACAGGTCATCGACAAGCCAACAATCGAAGCCCTGATCGCCGCTGACAGCCTCGGACAAATGGCTGATGCACGCCCGCAGCCTCGTTTTGAAGGAAGTGTCGCTGAACCGCGGGCAGGACTTCGTGCCGGTCATATTCCCGGCGCCCGCAATGTGCCGCTTACCACATTGGTAAATGAAGACGGGACGTTCAAATCTGTTGATGGTATCCGTTCTGCCTTTGTCGCGGGTGGGGTTGACCCTGATCGTCCAATCATCACCAGCTGTGGATCCGGTGTGACGGCTTGTGGTCTTGCGCTTGGTCTTGCGTTGGCCGGTAATGAGCAAGTCTTTATGTATGACGGATCATGGACCGAATGGGGAGCAAGCGATGCCCCGATTGAGACCGGTCCAGCCTCATGATCTGATGGATCGTGGCAATTGCAAGGGGGTGGCCTGATCAACAGCGAAAAAGCTGTAAACTCACTTGCCCGAGCAAAGTCTTATCGCGGCGCGATAGTGCTGGTGTTGTTTTTCAATAACTGTTACCTTACTTAGACGGTGTTCTTGCTTTTTTGCGGAACACTTTGTTTTTTTAACGCTAGGGAGAGCATTATGAAAAAACTTACAGTCGCCATGGCTGCTATTGCCGGTGTAGCACTTGCTTCATCAGTAAACGCCGCCACTCTCGACGACGTAAAAGCCAAGGGCTTCGTCCAGTGCGGCGTGAGCCAGGGCCTGCCGGGCTTCTCAAACGCTGATGACAGCGGAAATTGGACTGGTATCGACGTCGATCTTTGTCGTGCTGTTGCCGCTGCTGTATTCGGTGACGCAAACTCAGTGAAATACACCCCACTCTCAGCCAAGCAGCGTTTTACCGCTCTGGCTTCAGGTGAGGTCGACATCCTGTCACGTAACACAACCTGGACAATGACTCGTGATACCCAGTTGGGTCTGAACTTTGCCGGCGTAAACTATTACGATGGTCAGGGCATGATGGTTCCAACATCACTTGGTGTGACATCAGCTCTTGAGCTCGATGGTGCGAACATCTGCACAAACACCGGTACAACCACAGAGTTGAACATCACCGACTATTTCCGCGCTAACGGCATGTCATTCAACCTCGTTGCTTTTGAAAAGGCTGACGAAGTTGTTGCCGCTTATGATGCAGGTCGTTGTGACGTTTACACCACTGACCGTTCAGGTCTGGCTGCCCAGCGTGGCAAGCTGACTGCACCTGACAACCATGTTGTTCTGCCTGAGATCATCTCAAAAGAGCCTCTTGGTCCAGTTGTTCGTCAGGGTGATGACCAGTGGTTCAACATTGTTCGTTGGTCACTGAACGCGATGATTAACGCCGAAGAAATGGGCATTTCATCAGCGAATGTGAACGCCACCAAATACAACGAAGTGTCACCTGGTGTTGCACGTCTCGTTGGTAAGGAAGGCAACTTCGGTGAAGAGTTGGGTCTGTCAAATGACTGGGCTTACAACATCATCTCACAGGTCGGCAACTATGGCGAAAGCTATGAGAAGCATGTCGGTCTGAACACACCGCTGAAGCTTGCTCGTGGCGTGAATGCGCTGTGGAAAGACGGTGGCATTCTGTATGCCGCACCAATTCGCTAAGCGATAGACTTTACAGCCTGGCCCCGTTAGCGGGGTCAGGTTTTTTTTGATCCCTAAAACAACCAATTTGCGCCAGTCCATGCAGAATTCAACACTGACATCTCTCATCTATGACGCACGTTACCGCGGATATTTTTTCCAGGTTTTGATCCTGTTCCTTCTTGCTTTTGGCATGTGGTGGCTCGTTGACAATACAGTTACCAACCTTGCCGATCGGGGGAAAAGCGTGGGCTTTGGCTTTTTGACAGCAGCCGCCGGTTTCCAGATCAGTGATACGCTTGGCACATGGGTGATGGACTATAATGTCGGTGACTCGACTTATCTGGACGTCTATTTCATCGGCATCATCAACACATTTCTGGTCGCCATTCTTGGCATTATCGGTGCCACCTTTATTGGCTTTTCTGTCGGTATTATGCGGCTGTCGCGCAACTTTGTTGTTCGGTCTTTTGCCACTGTTTACATAGAGTTATTGCGGAACATTCCACTGCTTCTTCAATTGTTTTTCTGGTATTTTGCCGTATTGCGCGCGCTGCCATCGAAACGTGAAAAGATTGATATTATCCCAGATGTGATTGGGGTGAATATTACCGGACTTTATCTGCCGGCGCCGTTGCCACATTCTGGATTTATCTACAGTGTCATTGCATTTGTGGTTGCCGTTGGAATCACTTTGGCAATGAAGCGGTGGGCTGAGAACAGGCAAGCCGAGACTGGTCAGCGCTTTCCGGTATTGTGGACGGGCGTTGCAGTGATTGCGGGTTTCACCCTGATCACGTTTCTGGCAACCGGAAGCCCATTGGAATGGACATTCCCCGAATTCAAGATTGATGGCCCTATTTTGCGGCGCGGTTTCCAAGGCGGTTCAGGCATGGTCCTCGTGCCGGAAATGATGGCGGTATGGCTTGCATTAACATTGTACACGGCGGCGTTCATCGCTGAAATTGTGCGTGCAGGCATCCTTGCCATCGCCAAAGGTCAAACGGAAGCCGCCTACTCGATTGGCATGCGTCCCGGCATGACATTGCGCCTGATCATCATTCCGCAGGCGCTTCGTGTCATCATTCCGCCTTTGACCTCGCAATATCTGAATTTGACCAAGAATTCATCGCTCGCTGTTGCGATTGCCTATCCAGAGTTGGTATCGGTCTTTGCCGGAACCGCACTCAATCAGGTGGGTAAAGAGATTGAGATGATCTTTATGATGATGATGGTGTATCTGACATTCTCGTTGCTGACGGCCGCGTTCATGAATTGGTTCAATTCACGCGTCAAGCTGGTTGAACGATAGGATCGGGTGGGCTTGAGAGATGACAAAACCACATAAATTCATTCGCACCGAAGACGCCCCATTATTGCCGCCACCGGCGACCGAAGCTGGAATAACCGGCTGGCTGTGGCAGAATATTTTTGCCAGCATGGCCGAGTTTCATTCGCCAATGGCGGCATTACGGTCTTTGTTCATGATCGTTTTCACGCTTTTGCTGGTTTACGTATTCGTGGATCAGACATATGGCCTTCTCGATTTTGCTCTGTTTTCCGCGGTGTTTACCGATCCAGAAACGCTGAAACGTGAGGCGTGCTGGACAGTCGCGCAAGGCGGATCTCTGCCAGAAGGTTGGCACGCTGCCTGCTGGCCGTTTGTCTGGGCAAAGCAGAAATTTGCGTTATTTGGTCCCTACCCTGAAGAATCGCTTTGGCGCGTATATGTATCGCTTGTGCTTGGCGCCATTGGTCTTGCCTGGGTGTTGATTGAGCGTATGCCATACCGCAAACATGTCGGTGTGCTGATGTTGACCGCCTATCCGTTGATCACATTCATTCTATTGACTGGCGGTAACAGCGACACAAGCTTTGGGTCTGTCGGCATCTGGATCATTACGGGTCTCGCCTTGATCAGCATCGGGCGAATGGCACAGGCTGGACATCTTGGCTCGCTGTTGAATGATCTTTCCGGTATCTTCGGCGTATTGGGATGGAGTGTCGTCATCCTGAATGCCATTCGCGGGATTGTCGCCATCGATTTCAATCTGCAGCCTGTTGGTACGGGTGACTGGGGTGGCCTGCTGATTACGCTGGTTGTTGCTGTCACAGGGATTGTGGCGTCTTTGCCGCTTGGCATCGTTCTGGCCCTTGGCAGACGTTCAAACATGCCGGTGATCAGCATCCTTTGCACGATCTTCATTGAATTCTGGCGCGGTGTTCCGTTGATCACAGTGCTGTTTATGGCATCGGTGATGTTGCCTTTGTTCCTGCCTGCAGGAGTGAATTTTGACAATCTGTTGCGCGCACTGATTGGGGTGATGCTGTTCAGCGCGGCCTATATGGCCGAGGTTGTACGTGGCGGCTTGCAGGCGATCGACAAGGGCCAGTATGAGGGCGCACAGGCGATGGGCTTGTCCTACTGGCAGATGATGCGGCTGATTATCCTGCCACAGGCCCTCACCCATGTTATTCCGGGAATCGTCAACACCTTCATTGGTCTTTTCAAGGATACAACGCTGGTGTCGATTGTTGGTATTTTTGACCTCCTTGGTGCCGGACAATCAGCGATTGCCGATGCTGCATGGTCAACGCCGGTTCAGGCGATAACCATCTATCTTTATATCGGCGGAATCTTCTTCATATTCTGTTTCGGCATGTCCCGATATTCAATCTATATGGAAAACAAGCTCAGCAAGTCGCGCTCACACTGATGCGGCATGACAGGTGAAAGAGAGAATCATGGCAAGTAACAGCGAAAACGGAACCGCAGCAGCAAGCAAAATGCAGGTGACCGATGACGTAATGATCTCGATGGAGAAGGTCAACAAATGGTATGGCACCTTCCATGTCTTGCGTGACATCAACCTGACTGTCAATAAGGGTGAGCGTATCGTCATCTGTGGTCCGTCAGGTTCTGGTAAATCCACATTGATCCGCTGTTTGAACCGGCTTGAAGAGCATCAAGCCGGCACCATCACGGTTCAGGGCATCACGCTTAACAATGATCTGAAGAATATTGACGAAATCCGCCGCGAAGTCGGCATGGTTTTCCAGCATTTCAATCTGTTCCCACATCTGACCATTCTGGAAAATTGCACATTGGCACCGATTTGGGTGCGGCGTATGCCAAAAGCTGAAGCCGAAGAAATCGCCATGAAATATCTGGAGCGGGTGAAAATCCCCGAGCAGGCGCATAAATATCCGGGCCAGCTTTCAGGTGGCCAGCAGCAGCGTGTCGCCATCGCCAGATCATTGTGTATGGAACCGCAATTGATGCTGTTTGATGAGCCGACCTCAGCACTTGATCCGGAAATGATCAAAGAGGTTCTGGACACCATGGTCAGCCTTGCCGAGGACGGCATGTCGATGATCTGCGTGACGCACGAAATGGGCTTTGCTCGCAAGGTGGCAAACCGTGTGATCTTCATGGATGAAGGCCAGATTATTGAGGAAAAGGAACCAGAAGAGTTCTTCAATAATCCGGAAAATGAGCGCACACAGCTGTTCCTGAGCCAGATCCTGGATCACTAAACCCATCACGCAAGACAATTCAGCCATTCAAGAGCGGCACCATCACCGGTGGCGCCTTGGATGGTCTGACACGAAACTCGTCAAGAGAGTGCCCCAATAATGCGTGCCAAGAACGTGCGCCAATAACGCGCGCCAAGCGGTTGTGATCGCCCCTGCCCGGCACATCTGAACAATTTGCCCGCATTGGCTAATGATGATAGCGTTTGCGTATGGCTGGTGAAGAATTTCTACGATCGATTGAGGCAACCTTCCGACAAGCTGTCAGCTGCATCAAGGCGACTGACGGTGCAGAGGCCATTCCCGATGGCCTTGCCCATAAAATCATGGTTGCCAATTCGACCTATGTTGTTCGCTTTGGCGTCAGGCTCCGCGGCGAGTTGCATACATTCACCGGCTATCGGTCTGTGCATTCCGAACATTTCGAACCTGCCAAGGGCGGCATTCGTTTTGCCCCCGATGTTTCGCAGGATGAGGTTGAAGCGCTTGCCGCCCTGATGACCTATAAATGTGCGCTTGTCGAAGTGCCGTTTGGCGGCTCGAAAGGCGGCGTGATTATTGATCCGCGTGAATGGACTGTGCCGGAGCTGGAGCGGATCACAAGACGGTTTACTCATGAGCTGGCAAAGCGCGATTTGATCCACCCGTCACAGAATGTTCCGGCCCCAGATGTCGGCACTGGCGAGCGAGAGATGGCGTGGATTGCCGATGAGTATAAACGCCTTCACCCGTCCGATTTGAACGCCTGGGCATGTGTTACCGGAAAGCCGCTTGGCAAAGGTGGCATCGCCGGTCGGACAGAGGCAACCGGCCGCGGCGTGCAATATGCGCTGCAATCCTTTTTCAGCCATCCGGATGATGTTGAGAAAACCGGCCTTTCGGCTGGCCTCGCCGGAAAGCGGATCATCGTTCAGGGCTTGGGCAATGTCGGCTTCCATGCGGCGTTGTTCCTGTCGCGTGAGGACAAGGCGTTGGTCACGCATGTCCTTGAACGTGATGGCACAGTGATCAATCATGACGGCGTTGATATTGAGGCGCTGCACGCGCATATCCGCGAAACCGGCGGCACTGTCGGTTTTCCCGGGCATATTGAATCCGGCATGGAAATGCTTGAGGCAGAGGCCGATATTCTTATCCCCGCGGCAATGGAACTGGCGATTACCAAAGACAATGCGCCGCGGATCAAGACACCACTGATTATTGAGGCGGCGAATGGCCCGGTTTCGGCAGAAGCGGACGCGCTGTTGCGCGATCGGGGCGTGGTCATCATTCCTGACCTTTACGCCAATGCCGGCGGTGTCACCGTCAGCTATTTCGAATGGATCAAGAATTTGACGCATATCCGCTTTGGCCGCATGCAACGCCGCGAGAGCGAGGGGCATTACGCCGCCATCGTGCATGGCATTGAAAGCATGACCGGCAAGGAATTTCCGGCGGAATTGCGAAGCGCCGCGCTCGAAGGCGGCACCGAGCTGGACCTTGTCCGCTCCGGTCTGGAAGACACGATGCGCTCAACCTACGAGACAATCAGCGCCGAATGGAACAATAATCCGGCGATTATTGACCTGCGCACCGCGGCAATGTCCGTGGCCGTGCAACGCATCGCACAAAGCTACGCATCGCTGGGTATTTAGGGGTTTACCCCTTCCCCGCGCTGGTGCTGGCGTGGGCCGCGCGGAACACCAGACTGTGCCGGTATGCGACTTCATCGATATCATGGCCATAGCCACCGCCAATCACCGTGGCGATGGGGATATGGCGCCCGCGGAAATGTTGGATCACCATCTTGTCGCGCGCCAGAATGCCGTCATGGCTGAGGGCCAGATTGCCAAGGCGGTCATCGGCATGCACATCAACGCCCGCATCATAGAGAACAAGATCGGGCTGGCATGATTCATCTTCTGCCAGCCGCTTTAGCACCATTTCAACAATGCGAAGATAGTCATCATCGCCGGTTCCGGGCTCTATCTCTATATCAAGATCACTTGTCGCCTTGCGTGCCGGATAATTGTTCCGGCAGTGCAGCGAGCATGTAAAAATCGCCGGATCATCTGCCAGAATACGGGCGGTGCCGTCCCCCTGATGCACATCGCAATCGAGGATCAGAACCGAACGCACGGCGCCTTCGGCGATCAGGCGGCGGGCGGTAAAGGCAAGATCGTTGAACACGCAAAAGCCCGCGCCATAATCAAAATGGGCGTGGTGCGTGCCGCCTGCTGCATGACAGGCAAGGCCATGGGACAGCGCATGACGCGCCGCCAACATCGTGCCATTTACCGCCAGAAAGGACCGGTTGCGCAGAACCGAACTCCATTTCAGGCCAAGAACCCGCAGCGCCTCTTCCGGCAGGCGGCCTTCGGCAATCGCCGCGATATAGTCAGGGCAGTGAACAAGGCCAAGATCGTCTGGCGTGGCGGCGGTTGGCGTGACGGGGGTGAAATGCCCAAACAGCCCCTGATCATGAAGGCTGGCAATCAGCTTGCTGAATTTTGTGGCTGGAAAGCGGTGCCCGTCAGGCAATGGAATGTCGTAATCGGGGTGGGTTACAAGGGCCAGCATACACAAACCATGAAAACGGCGAGAACCACAAAAAGCACGGCACCGATAAAATGGCGGCACCTGTAAAATGACGTACGCCATAATGGTAAGCTATAAATGGCGATAGTCTTAAATGGCGATTCCGGGAGGACTCGAACCCCCAACCTGCTGATTAGAAGTCAGCTGCTCTATCCAGTTGAGCTACGGAACCGCATGGCCGTGTTGTGCCTGATTTACCGGTGATTGTCCAGTTCTGTTGGCGGTATCTTTGCGCTGTCTTTTGGTTGCCAATCGGGGGGCATCGTTTATCATCGCGCGGATGAACATGCCCAATGACAAGTACCTATCTGATTGTCCCTTTCGACAGCGCCATCGCGGGTGATCTGGCCGCTGTTACCGCGATTTATGATGACCATGTTCGCCATGGCACCGGCAGCTTTGAAATCACCCCTCCGGACGAAGCAGAGATGCGGTCAAGATTTGCCGCGCTGGAGGCGTCTGGTCATCCGATTCTGTTGGTAAAAGACGGGGAAAGTAATGCCGTTCTTGGCTTTGGCTATGCCGGGCCGCACAAGGCACGCGCCGCCTACAACCACACCGTTGAAGATTCTGTCTATTTGCGAAGTGATGTCGCTGGCAAAGGGATTGGCCGCGCGCTTCTTGCCCGGCTGATTGCCGAATCGAAAGCTCGCGGGTTTGAACAGATGATGGCGGTGATCGGCGATTCAGAGAATCATGCCTCGATCAATCTGCACCGTGCATTGGGTTTTGTCGAGGTTGGCATCGCCCGAAAAGTCGGGTTCAAATTTGGCCGCTATCTCGATGTTGTGTTCATGCAATTGGATATGAGCGCGGCGGAAAATTAAAATGCCGTCTCGCTTGCGCCCCGGTGTTTAGTGCGTCCACGCCCCGCGCCGGTTAAAGGCAAAATTATCGGCATAGGCGCGCGGTCTGACACGGCGCACATGGGTTTCGACAATGTCATATTCGATATTATGGGCATCAGCATAGGCGATTGCCGATTCCTTGTCGGGAAAGCGCATTTTCACCTGCCGTTCGGTATCATCAGATGATTGCCATCCCATCAAGGCATCGGGGCGCACCGCCGCACTGCGCGGATATTCCAGAACCCAATTGTTGCCGCGGCTGACAGACGCCTTGCGGCCTGATTGCATCGCGGTTTTGCTTGGCTTGTAGATTTTTGCGCGTGCCATGAAAATCCCCTATTTCATAACGGTTTTCGGATCGGACAAGTGAGCTGTCCACCGCCCCTGTTCACGCCCGCATAATAGCTGAAATTCCCCGGGGAACGTCAAGCCCTGAAAACGCTTCCACTAACGGTTTACCGCTGCTTGCAGTCGCCAGAATATCATTGGAGAAAAATGGTCGGAGTGGAGAGATTCGAACTCCCGGCCCTCTGGTCCCAAACCAGATGCGCTACCAGGCTGCGCTACACTCCGACACGGGTTTATCTATCGCTTGTTCCGCGGAATATCAAGCCTTGTTCGCCTTCCAGCAGAAAAATTTTTGAACATGTGGGTGGCGTTATGGAAATACCGGCAGTTGCAGGCGCGTTGACGGCCCTATGCCGAAACTTTCCGCTTCACCAGCGTTGATTTCCAGCACAAATTGCGCCGGTGCGCCTGATCCACGGCTTTTAAGGCTCAACGGCGGCACATTGCGATGAATTGTGACGAACGCCCCATCGGCGTCAAAAAAGACCATATCCAGCGGGATAAGGGTGTTTTTCATCCAGAAGGACTGAATATCCTCCTTTGAGAAGATAAACAGCATACCCTGCCCTTGCGCCAGATTTTGCCGATGCATCAGGCCAAATCTTCGCTGTTCATCGGTGATCGCAAACTCGACAGGCAGACGGATGTTACCCCCGTCAGGCGAGATTATGAGGGTGATCGTGCCTGTTGGAAAATCCGGGCGCGTCTCGGCTTTCGCTGTGGCCGGATGAACACAGACCAACGCAAACGACACAATGAAAAGCATAGCCGCGATAACGGCGTTGAAGGCAGGTTTGGACGCTGATCCTGACCGGTTGTCAGGCAAGGAAATATCCAATCACCAACAGTAATGCCAGCAATGCCGCCTGAATGGTCACAGCACGGCCAGGTACGGTTGGCCCGGTAATCGGGGCGTGCATAATTTTGTCGGCGATTGCCCAGAATTGGTCCCTGTACCAGACGATTACCCGGATAAACCTTGTCCAAACCATCATCACAAAGCCAAGCAACGGACGGCTTAACGCCGGTGCAAGGCGCCGATAAAACCAGTCTGAATTCAGCACAACAGATGGAATTTCCGGCGGATACCATTTCATCCTGACAAGGAATACAAAGGCAAGCATGGCAAAAATCAGCAATTGCAACTGGCCAACAACATGACTTGCATCATAGGGGTTGTAGTCAATGCTATAGGGCAGGATCTGGTAGAACAGCCCCGGCAGGCTGCCGATGCCAATGCAAAGTGCGCTGGCGGCGCCCATGGCGACCAGCATGCCGAACGGCGCTTTCACCCTGTCTCAAACCATCATGGGCGAAAAAGGCGAAATACGGGATCTTGATACCGGAATGCTCAGCACACCGGCAGATGCAAACAACAGCACCAGATAGACCCAGACAAACCCGGTGTCGCCAAGGGCCGACATCAGTGATTTCGCGGCAAAGCCGCTGAACATCGGAAACGCCGAGATCGACATGGCACCAATGATACAGCACACCATGGTAATGGCATCGATTTGCCGAGAGCCCGCCAAGTTCTGATGCCTTGACCGTGCCGACCTGATGCAGGACCGCGCCCATGCTCATGAACAGCAGGCCTTTATAGAGAATATGGACAAAGGCGTGCGCCACCGCGCCATTTAGTGCCAGTTCAGTGCCGATACCGACCGCAACGACCATGAAGCCAAGCTGGTTGTTCAGGCTGAAGGCAAGAACCCGCCGCAGGTCATTTTCGATCACCGCAAAAAGACCGGGAAAGCGGTCATCGCAGCACCAATCCAGATCAGCATCTCGGTCCCGGCGAAACCACGCGCCAATGCATAAATGGCAAGTTTTGTGGTGAAGGAAGACAGCACGACCGTGCCGATGACGGTCGCCTCGGGATAAGCGTCCTGAAGCCAGCCATTCAGCAGTGGGAACGCTGCCTTGATGCCAAAGGCGATGAATATCATCCATGTGGCGGTGGAGCCGATCGTCATGCCGGCGAAGGTGAGAGATCCGCTCTCGCTGTAAAGCATCGCCGCGCCTGCAAGTAGAAGCACTCCGGAAGCCACCTGTACGATCAGATAGCGCATTGCAGCCCGCCGCGCCCGCTGCGTGCCCGACGCTAGGATCAGGAAAACCGAGGTGATGGCGGTCGCCTCCCACCAGATGAACAGTGTAACAAGATCGCCCGCATGAACGCGGCGATGGCCGCGCCCGGCATAAGACAGACCTTGCCGTGGTCGGTCGCCATTTCCGGTCATGCCAGCTGTAAAAGACATTCAGCGCCGCCGCGATATGGAATATCATGCGCAAAGGGAAATGTCAGATTATCGGCCCGATAGAGCGACAAGCTCGAAAGCCCAAACCTGATATTCCAGAGGCATGCTGGCCGGCACCATTTGTCAGGCTGAATGCCGAAATGCAATGGCACCAGAGCATCCACGATCTGACGCGCAATGATGCGGAACCAGCACAAGCGGGATCGTCGCCAGCATCATCAGCGCACCGGGCGGCAGCGATGTCAGAAGATCACTCATCATCGTAATAATCCTCCGCCGCATGGCGACAGCCGCAGCCATTTGCCCACCAACCACGATGAACAGAAAGGCGAAGAAAGCCATAAATGGCCGGAAAAATCGGCAAATCTTCGGGGCGATCTCGCCATGTCGGTGAATGACAAATTCCAGAATGACAAGGCTGACCGCAACGATGACAAGAACCAGTGTAAACCGGTTGCCAAGGCGTTGTAATGCTGAGTGTGAACTGCTCATAATACCCGCTACCCCGCTACCATTTTAGCTAGACCGGCGATCTGATCCACGAAGAAAAACAGTGCTATCGACAAGATTGCTGTTGCCACCGGCGGAATGACCGTTAAGGGATGGTCTTCCACTTTAACCTGCTTGACCTTTGGTTTGAAGAAAGCGCGCGACACCGGCTCCAGCAGGTAATAGATGTTCAACAGGGATGACAATCCAAGGACGAACAACACCATCACAAGGCCGCGATCCATCGCACCCATCATCAGGTAAAATTTCGACCAGCTGCCGCCAAGTGGCGGTATGCCGATGATAGAGAGCGCACCAAGAAAGAAGGCGATGAATACCCACGGCATCTCACGCCCCTGCCCGTCCAGTTCGGAAATCTTGGTAAGGTGGGTGCGGACATAGATTGCACCAGCACAGAAAAACAGCGTGATCTTACCCGCGGCATGCATGACGATATGCAGGGCAGCTCCCTGCGCGGCAAGCGAGGTCGCGATAGCTGCACCAAGGACAATGTAGGATAGCTGGCTGATCGTTGAATAGGCCAATCTGGCTTTCAGATCATCCTTGGAAATGGCGACAAAACTTGCCGCAAGAATGGTAAAGCTCGCCAACCACACAAGCCAGTCAGAGGCATGGGTCGCGGCAAGAAAATCTATGCCAAAGACATACACCACCACCATCAGCATCGTGAAAACACCGGCCTTGACCACCGCCACGGCATGCAGCAATGCCGATACAGGTGTCGGTGCCACCATCGCCGCCGGAAGCCACCGATGAATCGGCATCAATGCCGCTTTGCCAATACCAAACGCAAAACAGGCTAAAAGCCACGGCGCGGCCGCTGCGCTGATATGCCCCTCAAGAATGCCACCCGGAACAAAATCAAGCGTTCCTGTCTTTACCCAAACATAGATGACCGCTGGCAGCAAAAGTACAACAGATGTGCCAACAAGTATGCTCATATATAGACGGCCTGCATCACGCGCGGCTTTGCTGTCCTTGTGGGTGACAAGCGGGAAAGTCGAAAAGGTCAGAATTTCATAGAAAATAAACAGAACCAGTAAATTGCCCGACCACGCTATGGCCAGTGCCGCATGCACAGCAACGGCATAAAAAGCGGCAAAGCGGGTCTGGTGTTTTTCATGGTTGCCACGCATATAGCCGACCGAGAATATACCGGCGGCAATCCACAATCCCGAAGCGACAAGGCCGAAAATCGCCCCAAGCGGCGTTACGGCAAAAGAAAAATCAAGACTGTCCGAGATGTTCAGGACATTTACTTTTGGCACACCGCCCTCAAGAACCGCTGCGGCAACATGCAGGGCGGCGATAAAGGTAACAACGGCACCAACTGGCCCTGCGGCATCACGCCATGCCGCACGCACGGCCAAAAACGGCGTCAAAAGCGCCACTGCCAAAGGCGTCAACAGGCCAAGGATTATACCGGTTTCGGCGCTCATCAAAGCATGCATGCCCTTATCCCCCTGACCCCAATAGAGCGCCTGCCGCGCCGTTGGCGGCAGACACCAGTCCGGACGGCGCAACGCCAAGCCAGATGTTGGCAAGGGCGATAATCCACAGCGGAATATAGAGAGCTGGTTGTTCTTTTATCTCCAATTTGTCAACCGCTGCCGGATGAACCCACATGACCTCTACAATCTTCCACAAATAAGCTACCGAAAGCGCACTGCTCACAAGGACCATGCCGACAAGAACATAGCTGTCCACCTCAAGCATCGCCCGCACGAGATAAAGTTTCGAGATGAAGCCAGCAGTCAGTGGCAGGCCGATCAAACTCAATCCACAGATCAAGAATGCAAGCGACGTTATTGGCATTTTCCGGCCAATTCCGCGCATTGTCTCAACACCAACGCGGCTTCCCACTGCAAGGAATATGGCCCCAACCGCCATGAACATGCCGCCCTTGATCAGGGCATGATTGGCGATATGAATAAAACCGGCGGCGATACCGGCCTGCGTCGCAAGACCAAGGCCAAGCGTGATATAGCCAATCTGGGCAATGGACGAGAATGCCAGCATCTTTTTCAGATCAGCTTCATAAATTGCCATGATCGTGCCAACAAAAATACCGGCGAGCGACAATGGGATCAGCACCCACTCAAGGGCCAGTGCCGTGACATCGGGCACACCAGCAAAAATGGTGAAAATAATCCGTGCCAGCACA
This sequence comes from Alphaproteobacteria bacterium, assembly GCA_038147495.1. Taxonomy (GTDB): domain Bacteria; phylum Pseudomonadota; class Alphaproteobacteria; order Puniceispirillales; family Puniceispirillaceae; genus MED-G116. The sequence goes on from JAYQTT010000013.1 coordinate 58,721, forward strand.
TATATAGACGCTTTTGTGGCGATTGCGGCCAGCAATGCCGACACCGCCGATGGCGCATAGCTGTACGCCGCAGGCAGCCAAATATGAACCGGGAAAACAGCGGCCTTGACCAGAATGCCCGCGACCATAAAGGCAAATCCGACAAAAATGATTGAGTCGCTCTGCACGTCCGGTATCCGCGCGGCAAGATCACTCATATTGAGCGTGCCCGTCACCGCATAGATGAAGCCGACACCGATGACATAGAAGGTCGCGCCGACCGCCCCGATTACCAGATAATTATAGGCAGCAATCAATGCGCGTCTGTCTGTTCCGGCGCCAAGTGCGATCAGGATCACCGAAGCAAGCGCTGAAATCTCCAGAAAAACGAAAAGATTGAAAGCATCAGCCGTCATCACAAGGCCGTAAAGTCCGCCGCAAGCCAGCAGCCACGCAGCATACGCCCTGCCAATATCCTTTTCGGCAATTTCCCGTTCGATGGCGCGATAGGCAAATAATGTCGCAAAGAACGCCAAAACCGACATCACCAGAATCGTCAGGCTGGTGGCCTGATCGACGACAAATTCAATCCCCCATGGTGGTGGCCAGTTACCAAGAAAATATGTAATCCGCAGGCCTGTCGCGGTAATGCCAGCGAGCAATACGGCGACAACAACTGAAATGCCCTGTGCCAACAAGTGTCAACAACCATGCCAGCCGCCGCACTGGTAACAGCGCGGCAATGGGTGCCAACAGCAATGGCACAACAACAAGAAGCGCCGGCAAATTATTGAAAATGGAATAAATCCCCATCATCTCGCATCCCCGACATCATCATGTGCACGTCGGGCACGTGGCATGGCGTCATTCGCCTTCATTGCGAGTATCTCGTCCTCTTCGATACTGCCAAAGGCAGCATGAATACGAAGCACAAGCGCAAGCCCCAACGCCGTGGTCGCCACGCCAACGACAATGGCGGTCAGGATCAGGACATGCGGAAGCGGGTTTGAATACAGCGTATCTGTTACACCTGTAATAATCGGTGCGGTGCCATTTTCCATTTTACCAACCGAAATGTAGAACAGAAAAACTGATGTCTGGAAGATCGACAATCCAACCAGCTTTTTCACCAGATTATATCTGGAAATGACGATAAACAGCCCTGCCATCATCAAAACGATGACGACCAGATAATTCCAGTTGTCAGTCAGCAATGAAGGTGAAGTTTCAGGCATCACGCCTCCTCCTCATCTTCAGACTGCATTGATGATGCAGGGATAAATCCGGCAAATGCGTGAAACAGCAACAGCATCACCGTTGTCACGGTCAATCCGACACCAAATTCAACTATCAGGATTCCGATATGCTGGCCCGCGGCAGGGCTTGTCGCCAACACATTGTAATCCAGAAATAGCCCGTTGAGCGCCATCGAAGCGATCCCAACGCCGCCATAGATGAGGACACCGGCAACCAGCAACACAATGTTCAGCCACAGGGGAAAAAGGCGTCTGCCTGCTTCCAGTCCGAATATAAGTGCATGAAGAATGAATGCCGCTGCGATAATAACACCAGCCTGAAAGCCGCCGCCCGGTCCGTAGTCGCCGTGAAACTGAACATAAAGTCCAAAGATGATAATCGGCGCAAACAGGATCTTTGTGGTCACGCGCAGGATCATATTATTTTCCATCATGCGCCTCCTGCCCTTCGGCGTCTGATCGCTGCCGCCTTGCTGTGCGCGTTGCCCCGCACAACAGCAGGAACACACCAAGACCGGCGGTGAATACCACGATCGTCTCGCCAAGCGTGTCAAAGCCACGATAGCTTGCCAGCACCGTTGTCACGACATTCGGGATATGAAGCACCTGATCACTCTCGGCAAGATAACGCGGCGCGACATGCTGATGTACTGGCGCATCCGGACTGCCAATGGCCGGCAAGTCAAATGCGGCGACCATCAGCACTGCCCCCGCCAGAATGCAAACGACAAGTCCTGTCAGGTTGCTTGTCAGGGTGTGAGATTGGGTTGTCTGTTTCTCTTTGGACGGCAACACGGCCATGGCCGACAGGAATAGAACAGTGGAAATGCCCGCCCCAACAGCCGCTTCCGTAAACGCAACGTCAACCGCGTCAAGATTAACAAACATTGCCGCACATATCAGGGAATAGGCACCCGATAGAACCACCACGGCGAACAGGCGATTGGTACGCATCACCATCACAACGATGAAAACGAGAATGGCCATCAGAAACAGGTTGAGCAGGATCGTCGTCATGATACGTCACCCTTTCGACCTGTGGATTTCTTAGTCGCCTTTTTGGGCGCCTTTTTAGCCGCTTTCTTGACAGCAACGGTCTTGCTCGTTTGGGCTTTGCCCGCAGTTTTTGCCTTGGGTGTCGCCTTGGTGCCTGCTTTTGCCTTCGCAGGTTTTTTACGCGCCACTTTTTTGGCTGAAGTGGCCGCGCCGGTTGCGACAGGCGAGAAGCCACTTTTGTGGGCAACCTGCGCCACGGCATGCGTGGCAATCGGGCTGGTGAAAAACAGGAACACGGCCACCGCGGCCAGCTTGACGCTGATCAGGGAAAAACCTTCATGGATCATCATGCCAAGGACGATGAAACCAACGCCTGCGGTATCCATCATTCCGACTGCGTGAATGCGACTGAACACATCCGGGAGCCTGATCAGACCAAGGCTGCCAACGACGAGCGCAAGTGTGCCGATTGCCAGTGAAAAACCGGACAAATACGGAAGGAAAAGGTCCATAGACATCACCCCTCCTCCGGCCTGTCACTGCTGGCAGTGATACGGGCATTTCCGCCGCGGTCACCAAGGCCACCAGTGGCAAACAATTTTAGAATTGCAAAGGTGCCGATAAAATTCAGCACCGCATAGAGAATTGAAATATCGACAAACTCAGGCCGCCCCATGATAAATCCATGAAGCGCAACGCCAAGGATGATGATGGTGCCGATTGCATTGACCGCAAGGACGCGATCAAACGCTGTGGGACCTTTGGCGGCACGGATCAATGCAAGGATCATCGCCAGCCCGCATCCGGCAAGAGCAAGCCCAAACATCATGCGCTGTCACCATCTGTTGATTTGCCCTCGATGGCGGTGACGCGGCGATCCATCTCGCCGCTGCGAACGTCATCACCAAAATCCGGGTGCAAGGCATGAACGAGAAAAACCGATTGACCGGCATCTCCTGGATTTATGTCAACTGTCACTGTCCCCGGTGTAAGTGTGATGGAATTGGCATAGGTCACAAGACCGGCGGCAGTCCTTTGCGTTGCCGGAACCTCAAACCATTCGGGTTTTGCAGTGCCATCAAGGATCATTCTGGCTGTTGCGATGTTGGATGATATGATTTCGCGCAGTAACCACAGGATATATGCCGGAAGTCTGGCAAAAAGATGCGTCGGGAAACCTTCTTTGTCAGCACCACCGATGCGGGCCGATAAAAAAGTCACGAGCACACAGCTTATCACACCGAGGGACGTGATCAGAGGCGTGTAATGACCCGACAACAGCAGCCAGCTGGCCATAAAAACAACAAACAAAATGATGATGCGAAGCACCCGGCATTTCTCCCAAGACGTGTGTGCATCAGTCTAAGTCGGCTAGGATTTCTCTGCAATGGAATTCCCCAAAATTTGCGCCGATTTAGGTTGTTTTGAATTTGTGAAATGGGTAAGAATTTTGGCGATGGATGATCTCGATGATCATCAAACCGATATATGGGGATTTATGATGGCTTCAAGCAAAACGCGTCCGGCGGGTGTTCCAGAAGAAAATGTATATGAGAAAATGCATTGGATGGTCATTCTGACTTATGCCGCAGCCATTGCTGCTGTTGCATTGTTGATGCATGGTGCTGGCTAGCCACTCTGACATTGTCTTGAGACAATTTGTTCGCATTGCCACTGCCCGATCATCTTGCTAGGGGTTAGGCCATGGATGCGCTTTATCAGGAAAAAATTCTCGCTTTCGCCAGATCAAGTCGCGAGAGCGAGGTCGTGCCGGATGCTGATGCAACGGCAACTGTATCGAACCCAGTATGTGGCGACCGGGTCGAGGTTCGCTTGAAGCTTGATGAGAATAATATCGTCACCGCAGCATCGACAGATGTTCGCGGATGCGCGCTTTGCGAAGCCGGTGCCGGATTGTTTGTTAACATGGCACCGGGGCTTGAGAGCGCTTCCCTCTCAGGATTGCACGCCAATTTTTCAGGCTGGCTCGCTGGCGATGACGACAATGACGTCAGCCCGCCAATGCAAGATTTTCATCCTGTCCGCAACATCAGGAACAGGCATAAATGTGTTTTGTTGGCGTTTGAAGCTGCCGCGCGTGCGGTCAACGACAAATCCTGACCAGACTTAGTCAGGACGGACTGACAGCTTGCCAAAAGCCCACAGGGCAATAACGAGGCAGGTTGGAAAACCGATAACCAGAACAAGACCGATTGTTGCGTCCATGATGATCTCCAGATGTCGCAGGGTTCACTGTTCACCGTTATAAGCTGTGTGAACGTAGAGGCAAGCCTTAAAAACGCGGGAATATTGTCTCGGATATGCGCTGACACAGAATTTTTCAGCAAGCATCAAGATCCTGCCAGCCGCAGTGTCTCTCGGCTTTTACTGGTCTTTGTCCGTCTCGCAAACGGCGCCATCACAGCATGGCATGACATTGGTGTGACAATGCGCGCATTGGCCATGGCCATGTACCCAGACCAATTGCTCTGGCTGTCCACAGGCAAGGCATCTTGCAACGGGAGCAGCACTCTTGCGAGCACTGTCAGGCTGCCCTGATGGTATTGGCGTCTCTGCCATGATTTCATCATCCCCGCTTATCTTGGACCAAGTCGGTTTCGAAGCCGTCGGCGGGCTTCTGCTGTGCCATCATGGAAGGTGCCGAAAAATTTGTCCAAGGGGAAATCAACGCTGCCATAATTGCATTCAAAATACCGATGATGAAGCTGATGATGAAAATGTCCCAGCATCAATCTTTCCCGGTTCTTAACAACAAGCATATGAAAACCGGTATGCCCAAAGACCGCTGACAGGGCCAGCATATAGCCATGAAACATCACATGGATCGGGTGCGATGGCACGACAAGATGGATTGCCATGGAACTGAAATAGAGCGCATGCTCCACCGGATGCATTGAGATTCCGGACCATGGCCCAACATTGACATTGCGGTGATGCAGCGCGTGCACATATTTATACATGAAACCGAGATGCAGAAACCGGTGAACCCAATAGAAATGGAAGGCGATCCAAACACCGGTAAACAATAGTATGGCAATAAAAAGCGCCGGATTTTCGGCAAAACTCAATGATGGCGCACGGCCACTGGCCTGCATCCAAAAGACCAATATTTCATAAAAGCTCCAAAACAGGACACCACTGGCCAATGACCAGAACATGTTGTCATGAACCTGATTGCTGAAGGAAAAACGGCCACCACCACGATGCCCGAACTGGGCCACATATTTATAGTCTGTTCCCTGAATTTTTTGGCGGTTTAACAGCCAATGAAGTCCACCTGCAAACATGATCAACAAGATGAAATTGCGGAAATAGACATGCGCTGCCCATCCCCATTCAAGCTGCGATATGTCGCCTAATTGAGACTGGTGCAAAAACCATCCGGCAACTGCCAGAAAAAGAAAGATACTCACTTCCGACAGGGTTAACCAATAATCACGGTGATAGGTGAGAATATTTTTGAAATTCCACGGCCATTCAAACAGCGGATTGTTGCCAATCGGCACTTCCGGTGCAAAGTTCCATTCGTCACGTGTTGTTGGATTTAAGGTCTTGGAGGATGAAATTTTTGCCCACATGTCACGCCACCTCAAACAGCAAACATTGTCAAAAATGGTTACCGATTCAGGTGCAGTGTGCAATTCATTTTTAAGGGGTGGCAAGAGGTATAAAAAAAGCCCGCAACGGCGATACCGAGCAGGCTTTATTTTCCGACCACCGAAAGGCGGTTAGCTGGCATCCCGTAGGGGATTCGAACCCCTGTTGCCGCCGTGAAAGGGCGGTGTCCTAGACCCCTAGACGAACGGGACTTAGCTACCAGTGAGGGGGTTTTAGTCAATTCTTTCGGGCAAATCAAGATGGATTTGAGGCATTTTTAAACTTCTTCTCTAAAGCCCGGCGGAAATCCCGTGCATCGGCATGGCCGCATCCTCAATTTCAATCTGCATGGCTCGTCCACCGCGAAAATTATCACGCTTCAAACGGCCTAAAATATGTATGTGCCGCCCATCAGCGGCATCCAGCAAAAGATTGCCAAGCGGCGCTCCTCCGGCCTGAAATGCAATGGCGTTGAGTGTGACACCACTCCCGTCATCAAGCCGACATGAGATATGTGCGCCAGTCTCTCCTACTGGCTTGGCAAATTTGACCTTGCAATCCGGCAAGACAAAACGCGGTTCAGGGTTGCCGCTGCCAAAGGGGCCAAGTTTCTCCAGCCAGTCTGTCAGTTCGGGTTGTGCGCCTTGCGTGCTGAGTGTGCCACTCACCTCACGCACCAATTGCGGTGCCTGTCCGTTGAGGTCTTTTTCCATGCGCTGGGCAAGGAATGTCGCAAACGCATCAAGATTTGCCGCGTCAATCGAGAAACCAGCCGCCATATCATGCCCGCCACCACCAAGCAGGATCCCTGCCTGATGCGCGGCGATCACGGCACTGCCAAGCCGAAATCCGGGAATTGACCGGCCTGACCCCTTGCCGACCCCGTCATCACCCATCGCTATGACACAGGCTGGCTTGCCAAAACGCTCTTTCAGGCGACCGGCAACAATACCAATTACGCCCTCGTGCCAGCTTTTATCAGACAAAACAATAACCGGCGTATCCGGGGCCTGTAAGGCGCGGTCAATGGCTTGTTCGCGAATGTCTTGCTCAATTTGACGGCGTTCGGCATTCAGTTGGTCAAGCTTGGCCGCAAGACCTGTCGCCTCGTCATCGCTGAGAGTTGACAGCAATTGCACCGCGGTCTGTGAAGAGCCAATACGCCCGCCAGCATTGATCCTTGGACCCAGCAAAAAACCAAGCGCATAAGTGTCAGGAGCCGCTTTCATACCGGCGGCATCAGCCAGACGGGTCAACCCGGATGCCGCCTTTGCGCCATGATTTTAATGCCTTGACCAACAAAGGCGCGGTTGAGCCCGGCTAACGGAACAACGTCACAAACAGTCGCCAATGCCACAAGATCAAGGCGCATCATCAAATCTGGCGGCGTTCTCTCTGTTCCGAAAAAGTCTCTTCGGCGTAATTCCCGGATAAGCCCGACAAGCACGATAAAGGTCACACCAGCGGCGCACAGATGCCCATAGGTGCCATCCTCATCCAGACGATTAGGGTTGATGACGCTATGCGCTTTTGGCAACTCCGGGCCAGCGATATGGTGATCGATAACAATCACATCCATGCCTGTACTGGCTACGGCGGCCAGTGGCGCATGCGCTGTGATTCCGCAATCAACAGTGACAATCAGGCTTGCTCCACGCTCGCCAAGTGCCATCAGCGCAGCCTGATTCGGCCCGTAACCTTCGGTGAATCGATCAGGGATGTGGACGTCAACAGATACACCAAGATCACGCATGACCCAGACCAAAAGTGCCGCCGCGCACGCCCCATCGACATCATAGTCTCCGAAAACACCAATTGGCTCTCCGGCTTCAACGCAATCTGCCAACCGAGCAACGGCTTTATTAAGATCCTTGAACTTGGATGGATCAGGCAGAAGATCGCGTAATTTCGGCTCTATGAAGGACGGCAGTTGGTCGCGATCAAGGCCACGTGCCGCCAACAAACGTGCCACCGGCAAGGGCATATCGTCATAGGCTTCAGTCAATCCGCGTGACAGCCTGTCCAGATCAGTATCGTTGACAGCTCTCCGGGCTTCCTGCCAGCGTGCGCCGGTTGCCGATTGGCGTATGCCTAAGAACGCACCAGCTGCTGCCAATCATCCCTCCAGATCGTCAAACAGAATGGGCATGGCGACAGGCTTTGCTCTTACACAAGCGAGCTCGGCCATCGCCGCCAATGCGGATTCCAACGATGTTTGCGCTGTTTCATGCGTTGTCATGACCAGCGGCACAACATCGTCTGGTGAGCGGCCTTGCTGCAAAAGTGATTCGACCGAAATATCATGCTCCTGAAGAACCCTTGTCACTTCCGCTAGAACGCCCGGCTGGTCTATGACCATTAACCGCACGTAAAAGGGCGTATCATCGCCGGGACGGCGTTCAACAGCGCTGCCATCTGCCAACGCGGCAATGGGACGGCCAAAAGGATAGGTCAAACGTCCATGACCAATGTCAATCAGATCGGCAAGCACGGCAGATGCCGTTGCCCCGGCCCCTGCTCCCGGGCCAACCGACAATGTGCTGCCGATTGGCGTGCCGTGAAACTCAACGGCGTTCAGTACGCCATTGACCTTGGCCAATTGACTGTTCAGCGGCAAAAGACAGGTCTGCATGCGCGGTGCAACGCCGGGTTCGGCCACACCGACAAGCTTTATGCGATAACCAAGCTGGTTGGCATAGGCAAAATCAACCGCGGCAACATCGCGGATGCCTTGAATTGAAACGGCATCAAAATCTGGCGTTTGGGCAAAGGCGATCGCCCCGAGAATTGTCAATTTGTGCGCTGCATCAATTCCATCAACGTCAAATGAGGGTTCGGCCTCGGCGTATCCAAGGCGCTGGGCGTCAGCAAGGACATCTTCGAATGGCTCGCCGGTCTTTTCCATGCGCGACAGGATGTAGTTACAGGTGCCGTTCAAAATGCCGGACACGCGTGTGAATTCGTTGCCTGCCAGCCCTTCACGCAATGTCTTTATCGCCGGGATACCACCGGCGACCGCAGCCTCAAACAGCAGGCCCACATTGTTTTCCTCGGCGATTTTGGCAAGTTCTGTTCCGTGATGGGCAAGCATCGCCTTGTTTGCGGTGACAACATGCTTTCCCCTGCTCAACGCAGTTCGAACCAGATCAAGGGCGACGCCCTCGCTTCCACCGATCATCTCAACAACAATATCAAGATCATCAATCTTCGCCATGTCTTCGGCATTGTCGAACCATTGCAAGGATGACAAATCAATCCCCCTGTCGGCGTCGCGGTTCCGTGCCGACACAGCGGTCAAGTGCAATTTGCACCCCGCGGCAAACGACAAGGCGTCACCGCGCGTCATCAACTGGCGCGCAACCTCACCGCCAACCACGCCAAGGCCGGCAATGCCGACATTCATAATTGATTTCTGATTGTTCATCACAAAGATCCGAATTTCACCGCAGGAACGCTTTGTCTTGATGTAGCCAAAAGAGGCACCTTTTACAAGTCAATGCCCACACGCTGTTACGCGATTTGAAGCACCACCGCCCCATGCCGTTGTCCAGCCTCAACGGCCTTATGGGCCAAAGCGGCCTCGGTCAGGTCAAAACGATTTGCGATTGGCACGTTCAGGTCACCCTTATGCAGCAGTCGGGTGATGATTTCGGCGTATTTTTGTGCTTCATCACTCTCAAGCAAATAAACAAGAATTCCTGACAAAGTAATGTTTTTAAACATTAATCCCAGAAAAGGCAGTTCCGGGTTGGGATGAAGTGCCGAGCCATAACCAACGATGTGTCCTTTGGTCTCTACGACCTCGATCGAGGATCCCAGATTCATCCCAATCTCACCATCAATCACCCGTTGCACCGGATGTCCATCATTGCTGGACAGGATTTGTGCGGCAAGGTCGGGATCACGGTAATCAAACACCGCCGCCACACCCAGCGCGTATAGCTCGTCAATTTGATCGTCTCGTCCGGTTGTTGTGATCACTTTTGCGCCAGATTTTGTGGCAATTTGCACGGCAAGCCGCCCCACAGTTCCCCCGCCGCCATGGATAAGAATTGTACTCCCCTCAACATTGCCATCCTTCAGAACGGCATGCGCCGCAGTAAGGGCGGGAATGCCAAGAGCTGCACCGCAATCAAAGCCAATATTTTGTGGCAAGTGATGAACATAGTCAGCATCAATCGCGATATATTCTGCCGCCGTTCCAGACGCCCTGCCCCATTGGCCGTTCCGTACAAAGACACGTTGACCAACAAGCCCTTTGTCAACGCGATCACCAACTGCCTCAACAATACCGGCACCGTCACTATGTGGAATGATGCGGGGAAATCCCATTGGCCGGGCTCCGGCCCGCGCTTTTACATCTGATGGATTGACGCCCGAGGCATGGAGGCGCACCAGAACCTCACCAGGGCCGGGTGTTGGCGTCTCGACCTCTCCTGCAACGAGCACATCGTCAGCTGCGCCATTCTTGTCGTACCAAACAGCTTTCATCACGCCTTGCCGATCCTACAAATTGGTTGCACTGCGGGCGGCCTGACCATAGAGGCCGGATAAAACGCGCAATTGGCGGGCAAGTTCCGCCAGCCCTTTGCTATCAACGGCTCCCAGCGCGGAAAAAGCATCAATCAAACAGGATTCTCGAATTTCCCGATAGCGTTGACAAAGGGATTTTCCCATTTCACTGGTCGAATAATAGACTTCCTTGCCCTGTTTTTCGCTCTCTACAAGCCCTGCTTTAACCAGCTTTTTCACCGCGTAATTGACGAGATGCGTGTCCTCAACATTCAGTTTGAAGCATATATCAGCAAGCTTTTTGGCACGCCCACGATGGTTGACCGAATGCAGACACATCACATCAAGAACGCCAAGCTCGCCAACCGAAGGAAATTCTGCGAGGGCGGCCGTGGTGCCGCGAACCATCCAAAGGCCAAAGGCATTACTGGCCACAATTAACCCGTACTCCACCTCACTAAGCTCAGCAGCGTTATCCGAAACCAGATGTGCAGATGAGACAATGCGCGGCGGTTTGTCGGTCATGTGCCCTCTCCGTCCTTCTTGCCAAATCCGCCGCCGCCGGGCGTTTCAATGACAAACACATCACCGGGGTTCATCTGGCGAAGATCGGTTGCGGTCAGCTCTTCGATACTGCCATCAACCCGTTCAACCCAATTGCGCCCGACAGCGGCGTCTTCGCCACCGGCCATGCCATATGGCGGTATGATTCGGTGATTGGCCAAGATCACCGCATCCATCGCTTCCAGAAAGCGGGTGCGGCGGCGGACACCATCGCCGCCCTTATATTGACCGGCACCGCCTGAGCCTTCGCGGATTTCAAAGCTCTCAAGAAGCACCGGATAACGCCATTCAAGAACTTCGGGATCGGTCAGACGCGAATTGGTCATATGGGTGTGGACCGCATCCGTACCATTGAACCCCGGCCCTGCACCAGAGCCACCGCATAAGGTCTCGTAATATTGATAGGCGTCATTGCCATAGATGAAATTGTTCATCGTGCCCTGTGCGGCCGCCATCACCCCAAGCGCGCCATAGAGCGTATCGGTGACGATCTGCGAGGTTTCAACATTGCCGGCGATAACGGCTGCCGGATATTGCGCGCGCAGCATACAATCTTCGGGAAGAATGATTCGGATCGGCTTCAAACAGCCTTCATTCATCGGAATATCATCGTCAACAAGCGTGCGGAACACATACAGAACCGCGGCACGGCATACAGCAGCGGGCGCATTGAAATTGTTCGGACCTTGCGGGCTGGTGCCAGTGAAATCGACGGTTGCCGATCGTGTCTCACGCTCAATCGAGATTTTTACCCGCACCTGCTGGCCGTTATCCATCTTATAGGTGAAGTCACCGTCTGACAGAACATCGATCACGCGCCGCACTGATTCCTCGGCGTTGTCCTGAACATGCCCCATATAAGCCAGCACGGTATCAAGCCCATATTGCCTGACCATTTTATGAAGTTCCTGAACGCCCTTTTCATTAGCCGCGAGCTGGGCCCGCAGATCGGCAATATTTTGTTCTGGATTCCGTGCCGGATAGATTGCACTGCCAAGCAATTCAAACATTTCAGCTTCGCGGTATGTACCCGCGTCCACCAGTTTGAAATTGTCGATAAGGACGCCCTCTTCATCGACATGCGCCGAATCTGGCGGTGCCGAGCCTGGCGTTTTACCGCCGATATCCGGATGATGGCCACGGCAGGCGACAAAGAACAGAATCTCATCCTGATCAAACACCGGGGTGATGACCGTAATGTCGGGAAGATGGGTGCCACCATTATAGGGGTTGTTCAGGACATACGAATCCCCCGGTTTTATCTTGCCTTCATTGTCACGAATCACCGCGCGAACGGACTCGCCCATAGAGCCAAGATGCACCGGCATATGCGGCGCGTTGGCAATCAATGAACCGGTTGCATCAAAGATGGCGCAGGAGAAATCCAGCCGCTCTTTAACATTCACTGACAGGGCGGTGTTCTGCAGTGTGTAGCCCATCTGCTCGGCAATCGACATGAACAGGTTATTGAACACCTCGAGCATCACCGGATCACTGCTGGTGCCAATGGCAAGTCTTTCTGGCCGCGGCACGACACGGCGCAGCACAAGATTGCCGATTTTGGTCATTTCTGCCTGCCAGCCGGGTTCAACAATCGTTGTTCCCGTGCTTTCAATAATCAATGCCGGGCCGTCAATTTTTGCGTCAGCCGGAATGTGATCACGTTCAAACACCGGGGTGTCGACAAACCCACCGCCCATATAGGCCTCGATCGTACTGACCGATGACAGGTCTTCGCCACGATTCTCAATCATTGTGGCTTCAAGGTCAAAGGTGTGGCCAATGGCCTCGACCGATATGGTGGCGGCGACAAGGCCCTTGCCCGGCATCAAGAAACCGAAGCGCGCGCGATATGACGATTCATACGCGGCGATCATGTCCTCAACGCTGCCATAGGGAACTTGCAGCGAGGTATCGGAGCCGTCATATCTGAGATGGACAAAGCGAAGCATCTCGATTTTGTCTTCGGCGATACCCTGCCCAAGGACCTCATCACCGGCGATACCCGCCAATTCGGCCAACTCTGTCTCGAGACGTGGCAGCAATGCCGCATCAAGTGGCGCTTCGACTGTGCGTTCGCGAAGTGCTCTGACATCGGCAAGACCCATACCATAGGCCGACAACACACCGGCAAAGGGATGTACAAGTACCGTGTTCATGCCAAGGACATCGGCAATCAAACAGGCATGCTGTCCACCGGCACCACCAAAGCACTGCAAGGCATAGTCGGTGACGTCATAGCCACGCTGCACAGAAATTTTCTTGATCGCATTGGCCATATTTTCGACCGCGATCCGCAAGAATCCCTCGGCGATTTCCTCGGCAGTTCGCTCCACACCCGTAGCGGCGTGAACGTCCTTCGCCAATGCCGTAAATTTTTCCGCAACAACTTGTGCGTCCAAAGGCTCATTCTGCTCTGGCCCAAAGACTGACGGAAAGAAATCAGGCTGCAATTTGCCAAGCATAACATTGCAATCTGTGACCGCGAGCGGACCACCACGGCGATAGCAGGCCGGCCCGGGATTGGCGCCAGCGCTCTCAGGCCCGACACGGAAACGCGCACCATCGAACTGGCACAGTGAACCACCGCCCGCTGCAACGGTGTGAATCAATAGCATCGGGGCATGCATGCGCACACCGGCCACTTGTGTTTCAAACACACGCTCATATTCGCTGTCGTAATGGGCAACATCGGTTGAGGTGCCGCCCATATCAAAGGTGATCACCTTGCCAAAGCCTGCCTGCTCGGCAGTCTTTACAGCCCCGACAATGCCACCGGCTGGACCAGACAGAATGGCGTCTTTGCCCTGAAACAAATCTGCGCCGGTCAACCCACCATTCGATTGCATCATCTGCAAATTAACCGCCCCGAGGGCACCGGCAATGCGATCGATATAGCGCCGCAAAATCGGCGACAGATAGGCATCGGCAACAGTCGTATCGCCGCGCCCGACAAACTTGATCATAGAGCTTGTTTCATGGCTGGTGGATATCTGCGAGAAGCCAATTTTACGGGCAAGATCGGCGATCATAATCTCATGTGCCTGCACTCTGTATCCGTGCATCAGAACGATAGCGATCGATCTGATGCCGTCGTCAAATGCCGCCTGCAACCGCGGCGCAAGATCATCGAGGTCAAGCGGGCGCAAGACCTCATCCTTGGCAGTGACCCGCTCATCAGCCTCTTCAATGCGCTCATACAACATTTCCGGAAGCTTGATATGCATGTCGAACAGGCGGGGCCGCGCCTGATAGGCGATGCGAAGCTGGTCCCGAAACCCCTTTGTGACAACGAGCAACGTCCTGTCGCCTTTGCGTTCAAGCAACGCGTTGGTGGCTACAGTTGTGCCCATTTTCACTGCGTCAATCGCATCCTCGGGGATCGCGTCTGTTGGCGCCAATTGCAAAAGATCACGGATGCCCTGTAACGCCGCGTCGTCATAAGCCTCGGGATTTTCTGACAACAATTTATGTGTCTTCAAGGTTCCGTCAGGGGTGCGGGCAACGACATCGGTAAAGGTGCCGCCACGATCCACCCAGAACTGCCAACCTGCTGTTTCTTTGCCAACCAAACCGTCCATTTGTCTTGCCCTCAATAATAACGACCAGATCAACGTTTATATTTTATCGATAAATTGTCAATGTGGTTTGATGTGAAAATGCCGTCATATTGTGGCTACGTAAAAGTGTGACTTGGTAAATCGTGTGACAGGCAGGCAGGTTGAGCCCTAGCCCACAGGGGATACCGATGGCTCATAAACACAAAACGGTATTATCCGAACAGGGCTAGAGGTCGCCTACTTTCTGCATAAACAGCGCCGCCCCTTTCGCAACATTATCACGCCAGTTTTGCGTGGCGTCCTCATCAGCAAGATCGGTGATGTATTTATAACATTGAAACGGTTTTTCAGCGGCACGGCATATTTTGGCGATGGCATAGGCCTCCATATCGACAATGTCAGTCGCTATCTCTGGCGGTGACGTGACGAAATTGTCTCCGGTGCTAAGCGATACCCCCTCACCGCCGAGGTCAATCATTCCACCATTTTCCTCAAAGGGTGTCTCGCCAAGGGCGGCCAGCGGGCGCGCATCCATATCACGCTGATGAATCTGGGAAACCCGGACCAGATCACCGGCAATATCGGCTTTCAGGCTACCCGCAGTGCCATAATTGACCACGCTCTCACAATCTTGTTCCGCGCAGGCTTTGGTCGCCGCCATGGCCGCATTGATCTTGCCAACACCGGTGTAACACACACGGAAATTGTCTGGCAGCGCGGCGATATCAGGCAATTCCATTTCCAGAGCAACAAGAAGATAAATCATATAATTTCTCTTTTGTGGTTTCGCGCTTCAGGCAAGCGATCGGGATAAAATACGCGGCTCTTGGCGCGCTTAACGTCAAAACTCTAGGTGATTGCTGTTCTGATGTCGATGGCAAGCAAAAAGCCCGGCCAAATGACCGGGCTTTTGTGGTGTTCGGAAAGTCTTTTGCGACTAGCGCTTTGAGAACTGGAAGCTCCGGCGGGCTTTGGCCTTACCGTACTTCTTACGCTCAACAACGCGTGGGTCACGGGTCAGGAAGCCACCAGCCTTCAGCGCTGGACGAAGGCCAGGCTCAAACAAGGTCAGGGCCCGGCTGATACCGTGACGTACCGCGCCAGCTTGACCAGACAGCCCACCACCTTTGACAGTGGCGATCACGTCGAACTCACCAAGACGTTCAGCAGTCTCAAATGGCTGTGCCAGCAACATCTGCAACACAGGACGTGCGAAATACTCGCTCACATCCTTGCCGTTGATCTTCATCTGGCCAGTGCCACGCTTGACCCATACGCGGGCTGAGGCGTCCTTACGGCGGCCGGTTGCGTATGAACGACCAAGATTATCAATCTTTGGTTCAGCGGGTGCAGCCGTTGTTTCAGCTGCTGGTGTTCCTGCGTCATCTGACAGAGCGCCAAGAGCGGCCATGCCAGTCGCTTCGGTTTGTGTTTCTTCAGCCATGACTACCTCTTGTTCTTCTCGTTCATGCCAGCGATATCAAGCGGCGTTGGTTGCTGTGCTTCATGCGGATGGCTTGGACCGGCATAGACATGCAGGTTGCGCATCGCGTTACGGCCAAGTGGTCCACGCGGGATCATCCGCTCAACGGCTTTTTCAATCACACGTGTCGGGAAACGACCATCGAGGATCTTGTCAGCTGTGCGCTCTTTAATCCCACCCGGATAGCCAGTGTGCCAGTAATAGGTCTTCTGGGTGCGCTTGTTGCCGGTGAGTTTTACCTTCTCGGCGTTGATCACGATGATATGGTCACCACAATCCATGTTTGGCGTATAGCTCGGCTTGTTCTTACCGCGTACGCGCATTGCCAGCAACGAGGCAAGGCGTCCAAGCACCAGATCCTCGGCATCGACAACGAACCATTTCTTTTCGATGTCTTTTGGCGTTGCCACATAAGTCCTTGGCAAAGGCATGTTACAATCTCCAGTTAAATGAAAACAGACAGTCACCAAAAGCGATCTGCCCGTTGAACTGGCGGTGTTATAGGCCGGTATGCCCGGTCCGTCAAACAGAAAAAAATCAAAAAAATTTAAATTTATGAATAAATTCAATGGGAAGGAGTTACGGTATTATTTTACCCTAATTTTTTGCTTGGCAAATCGTCCCTTTCCTCTTCACTTTTGCTTTTTGCACCCCGTTGGAAATGCTGATAATAACATAAAGTCTTTATCAACCGCGAGTGCGCGACCATGTTCATCCTGATCGACAATTATGACAGTTTCACTTGGAATCTGTGGCATTTCCTCTGTGATCTGGGTGCTGAAGTTGAGATCGTGCGCAATGATGCAATGACTGCCGAAGAATTGCTCGCCCGAAAGCCACAGGGCTTCATCATTTCGCCAGGGCCCGGGACACCGCAGGATGCAGGCGTGTCGATCGACTTGATTCACGCGGCCAAAGGCAAGGTTCCTTTGCTTGGGGTCTGTCTTGGTCATCAGGCGCTTGGCGCCGCTTTTGGTGCCCGGATCATGCGGATTGACCCGCCAGTGCATGGCAAACTGTCGGCTGTTCATCGGACCCGAAGCAATGCTGTTAAAAGCGACCTTTTTTCGGCCTGTCCCGATGAATTTCCAGTAACACGATATCACTCGCTTGTTGTCGATGAAGAGAGCCTTCCGGAAGAATTGACCGTGACCGCGCGAACCGCCGCTGGTGCGATTATGGGATTGTCGCACACAACGGCCGAATTGCATGGTGTGCAGTTTCACCCGGAATCAATTGCCTCAGTTGCTGGCTATCGCATATTGGCAAATTTTCTGGCGATTTGTGGTCATATGCCACCTGACGCTGAAACACTTGCTGAACTGGAAAAACAGATTTTGCGCCTTGATCAGCGCTTTCCGGACCAAATGCACGCCTAATCAAATTCCAGACGGCAAAAGGGCCGCAGCACATTGCGGCTACGGCCCCATTCATTCGGTTCTGGAAGAGTGCTCTAGAGTGCTCTAAAGACCCTATGCGACCTTTGTGCCTTTCCGCTGCTTGGTTGCAATGTCCAGCGCTTGCTCCAGATCATGCAAAATGTCATCGCAATGTTCGATGCCAATCGACAGCCTGACATACCCCTCCGAGACACCGGTGGATGCCCGTTCTTCTGGAGTCAATTGTGAATGCGTTGTCGATGCCGGATGAATGGCAAGCGACCGCGCATCACCGATATTTGCAACATGATAGAACAATTGCAGCGCATCAATGAATGCACGCCCGGCTTCAAAACCGCCTTCCAGCTCAAAGCCAACAAGCCCACCATAGCCACCACGAAGATATTGATGCGCGCGCCGCGCGGCGGCGCCTTTTTGCAAACGTGGATAATTCACCTTGGTTACGCTTGGGTGCTTTGCCAGAAAATCGGCTACGCGTGTTGCATTTTTGGCATGTTCCCTGATCCGTAGTGGCAAGGTTTCAAGCCCCTGGATCAATTGAAACGCGTTCTGCGGGCTGAGCGCCGGGCCAAGATCACGAAGCAACGTGACCCTTGCTTTCAGGATATAGGCGATAGGTCCGAGTGGCTTTGCTGCCTCGGCCCATACGGCACCATGATAGGAGTCATCCGGCGTATTCAGCGCGGGTTGCCGTTCCGGAAATGCCTCCCAGTCAAAATTACCCCCATCAATGATAACACCGCCAATCGATGTGCCATGACCGCCGATATATTTGGTCAATGAATGGACAACAATCGCGGCACCATGATCAAAAGGTCTTGCCAGAATTGGCGCGGCGGTGTTGTCGACAATCAGCGGAATGCCGAATGTCTTGCCGATATTTGCAACTTCGGCGATCGGAAACACTTCCAACTTCGGATTCGGCAGGGTTTCTCCATAATAGGCACGGGTACGATCATCGGTCGCCTTGGCAAAATTTTCCGGATCGGCCGGATCGACAAACCTGACCTCAATCCCCTGATCACGAAGGGTATTTTTGAAAAGGTTATAAGTGCCGCCATAAAGATCGGTTGAACTGACAATATTGTCACCGGCCCGCGCCAGATTTTGAATTGCCAAGGCCGATGCGGCTTGTCCTGATGACACTGCCAGCGCCGCAACACCGCCTTCAATCGCGCTGATCCGTTGTTCCAACACGTCATTTGTCGGGTTCATGATCCGCGTGTAGATGTTCCCGAGTTCAGCAAGTCCAAACAAATTTGCCGCATGTTCAGTCGATCCAAATTGATAGGATGTCGTCTGATAGATTGGCACCGCAACCGCGCTGGTTGTCGGATCTGCACGATAGCCGGCGTGCAGGGCAAGTGTTTCGGGATGGGTAGTCTGTTTTGAGTTCTGAGACATCATTCTCTCCTCTTTAGTGCTTTTGACACGCTGTCAGGGCGCACAAGCTGAAATCAAAGTGCCCGGCCGGTTTAAGGGGCGGCTAACCCCATGTTTTTTTCTGGCGTTAAGATGTGAAAACTCCATCACCGCAACGCCAAGGGCCGAGGCCCGCTTTGCGCAATGCCGAGATAGATAATCTTGGGAAAGCGCGCTTTAGCTGTATTTTTTAATCGCCCGCAAGTTGATCTTTAAATCGGCGATGGCGTAACGGTAACACAAACAGCATCTTCGGCAAGAGAGAAAAGCTGACTGGCGGAAAAAAGCACAAAATTTCTGCTGCTATCCTGATAGCAAACAAAATTTTGGCGTGTCTATTCGGTGTGACAAAAGGTTGGTTGCTCTTTATGGTTGGCTTCCTTGCCAAAGCTGGGCGCCAGCCATATAGTCTGGCCTCTTGAATTTAAAGATTTTGGACACGCTATGACTGATATTATGAAAGCCGCGCTGCACGATCTGATTAATGGCGATATGCCGGACTCCGAGACGATAACGCAATGCTTTAATGACATCATGAATGGTGACGTCAGCCAGGTTCAGATGTCTGCCTTTTTGGTTGCACTGAAAATGCGCGGAGAACGTGTTGAGGACATTGCCGCCGCCGCGAGTGTCATGCGGGCAAAGGCAACAACGATTAATGCACCAGATGGCACCATGGACATTGTCGGCACCGGTGGAGACGGCATTGGCACATACAACATCTCTACGGCAACGGCATTTGTTGTTGCCGGTTGCGGCATTCCCGTGGCCAAGCATGGTAACAAGGCGATCTCATCCAAGAGTGGTGCGGCGGATGTGCTGTCCTGCCTCAACATCAAACTTGATTGTGATCTTGCGTTGGTGTCCCGGGCGCTTGAAGACGCGGGCGTCTGTTTTTTGATGGCCCCTCGTCACCATGCCGCGATGCGGCATGTGGGGCCGGTTCGCGCTGATCTTGGGGTGCGAACCATCTTCAATCTGCTTGGCCCTCTGGCCAACCCGGCACTGGTAAAACGGATCATGGTCGGGGTTTTTGATCGTGGCTGGTGCCTGCCTTTCGCCGAGGCTTTGGCAAAGCTGGGAACAACGCATGCGTGGGTCGTTCATGGGTCAGATGGGCTTGATGAAGTAACAACAACCGGCGAGACGCATGTCGTGTCTTTGGCCGATGGTGTGATCAGGGAATTCACCATATCGCCGTCAGACATTGGTTTATCGACTGTCAGCATTGATGATCTTCGCGGCGGCACACCCGAAGAGAATGCGGCGCATCTTCAGGCTTTGCTTGATGGTTCTGTCGGTGCGTACCGCGACATTGTCATTTTCAATGCGGCTGCCGCTCTTGTTGCTGGCGGACATGCGCCTTCACTGGTCGATGCGGCGGCGATGGCGAGGGATTCTCTGGACAGTGGCAAGGCAAAAACGGCGCTGGCCAAACTCGTTCAGATCACAAATAGCGGTGCATAAGATGACCGATATTCTGGCCAAAATCATTGAAGGCAAGCGCGATGAGGTGGCAACACTAAAGCGTGGCAGCTCTATGGCAGATATCGATGCCGCGGCCCGCGCCGCCTCGCCCGTGCGCGGATTTGCCGATGCGCTGCACGCTGCATCACAAACCGGCTATGGGTTGATCGCTGAGCTGAAGAAAGCATCGCCGTCAAAAGGCCTCATCCGTGAAGATTTTACGCCGGAAACGCTTGCCACCGCCTATGAACAGGGCGGAGCAACTTGTCTGTCGGTATTGACTGATGCGCCATGGTTCCAAGGCGCGCCAGAATATCTTGTTGCGGCGCGCGCGGCTGTATCCCTGCCCGTTCTTCGCAAGGATTTCATGATCGACCCGATCCAGATTGCCGAGGCACGCGCTCTTGGCGCTGATTGCATTTTGTTGATCATGGCGGCACTTGATGACCAGCTTGCTGCGGAACTTGAGGCATGCGCCTTTGATTACGGCATGGATGTTCTCATCGAAATTCACGACATGGCAGAACTTGACCGTGCCTGCAAATTGAAATCCCGGCTCATGGGAATCAATAACCGTAATTTGAAAACCATGGAAATTTCTCTTGATATTGGGGCTGAAATGTTGCCGCATTTGCCGAATGACCGGATTGCGATTGCCGAAAGTGGTCTGTTCGCACCTGCCGATCTGGCCCGTATGGCTGGCTGTGGTGCCCGCTGTTTTCTGATTGGCGAGTCGCTTATGCGGGCTGATGATGTGGCGGCGGCAACGACGGCCATTCTGGCTAATCCCGTCAAGCCCTCTATTTCAACACGGGAAGCGCGATCATGAGCAAATTCACCCATTTCAACAAGGATGGCGACGCCCACATGGTCAATGTTGGCGAAAAGCCGGTGACCGCCCGTCGTGCCGTTGCTGCTGCCGAGATTAAAATGCAGCCGGAAACATTGCGCATGATCACGGATGGGACAGGCCACAAGGGCGATGTTCTGTCCGTTGCGCGACTGGCTGGAATCATGGGGGCAAAACAGACCGCCGCACTGATCCCGCTTTGTCACCCTCTTGGGCTTGATCACGTCACTGTTGACTTGCTGCCCGACACAGATTTGCCCGGCATTCGGATTTCCGCAACATGTGCCGTTACCGGACGCACCGGCATTGAAATGGAAGCGATGACTGCGGTGTCTGTGGCAGCGCTGACAGTCTATGATATGTGCAAAGCCGTGGATCGGGCCATGGTTATCGGCAATGTTCGTCTGACGCATAAATCCGGCGGAAAATCCGGAGACTTTAATGCCGACTGAGAGCGCTGTTAAATCGCCTCTTTTGCCAGTCGATGAGGCGATGACGCGCATTCTGAATGGTTTGCCGCAAAAACCGCCTGAAACAATATCGGTTCTCGATGCACATGGGCGGGTGTTGGCGGAACCGCTTCGATCCGGAATGACCCTCCCGTCCAGAGCGCTGTCAGCCATGGACGGTTATGCGGTGCGCGCCGTTGACTGTGCCAAAATACCTGCAAATCTGGTTCGCGTTGGTGAGGCCGCCGCCGGTCATCCATGGACAGGCAAGCTTGACGCAGGACAGGCTGTGCGGATCTTTACCGGTGGCGTTGTGCCAGATGGTGCGGATGCCATCATTCTGCAAGAGGATGTTGACGCCACTGCCGAGGCTGATGGCGCTGAGTTAATGATCCGTGAGGTGGCACAAGCCGGTAAATATATCCGTCCCGCTGGACTTGATGCCAAAGCAGGTGATCTCCTGCTGGATGCCGGGATGACACTTTCTGCGCGCGGCATATCGCTGGCGCTCGCCACGGGCAATCTGTCTGTTGTGTGCAAGCCGCAGCCAAGAGTCGGCGTGTTGTCGACAGGCGATGAATTGGTAAGGCCCGGCGAAACCCCGGGGCCGGGGCAAATCATTTCGTCAAACGCGTTTTATCTGCAAGCGTTTATCCGTGCCTGTGGTGGGAAGGCAGTTGATCTGGGGATCGCCCGCGACCGCTTGGGGCGTTGCGTGATGCTGTCGAGGCAACAGATGAACCGCTGGACCTGATTGTTACAACAGGTGGCGCCTCGGTCGGCGTTCATGATCATGTGGTCGATGACCTTGGCCAAAAGGGCAGCCATCTGAATTTCTGGAAAATCGCGATGCGGCCGGGAAAACCACTCATTTTCGGCATGCTTGGTGATGTGCCTTTACTTGGACTGCCCGGAAATCCGGTTTCAAGTGCGGTGTGCGCATTGGTGTTTCTACAACCGGCAATCGCGCATCTTGCCGGTGCCAATTTTGCGCCAGAGATATTTTCTGCACGGCTTGGCGTGGCATTGCCGGAAAATGATCAACGTCAGGACTATCTGCGGGCACGGTTAGAGGAAACTGATGACGCCGTGCCGCTAATCATACCGGCGCAAAAGCAAGATAGTTCAATGATTTCGGTGTTTGCCAATTCGACCTGTTTGCTGATCAGGCCACCATTTGATTCGGCGCGACAACCGGGTGATATCGTCACGGCAATGACAATCCCACCTCTTCTTTGATCTTGTTTGGTTCGCAATTTGTTCTTTTGCTTGTGTTTCGATTCGAACATTGATAGAACATAAACAGAACATGTTGGTGTGGAGGGAATTATGCTGACCCGCAAGCAAAGTGAATTACTCGAATTTCTGGTCAAACATTCTGAAGAACATGACGTGCCTCCTTCTTATGATGAGATGCGCGATGCGCTGGGGCTTGCCTCAAAATCCGGAATACACAGGCTTGTCTCCGGACTGGAAGAGCGCGGCCACATCCGCCGCTTGGCCAACAGGGCTAGAGCGATAGAAATCCTGCGGCCATCTGGTGCGGCGGCAAGTCTGGCAAAGAGTGTCAGTGCGGCGGTTGATGCGGTGTCCCTGCCCCTTCTTGGCCGGATCGCTGCTGGCACACCAATTGAGGCGTTGAGCGACCCAACCAACCATCTTGAAGTGCCAGCCAGCATGCTTCGCAGTGGTGATCATTTTGCATTGGAAATCGTTGGTGACTCTATGATTGAAGCTGGCATCATGGATGGTGACACGGTGGTTATTCAACGTGCAAACACAGCTAACCACGGTGAAATTGTGGTGGCCTTGATCAATAAACAAGAGGCGACACTGAAAACATTGCTCAAAGAACCTGGCCGTATCGGGCTTGAGGCCGCCAATCCCAAATATGAAACACGCTATTTTGAGTCCGATGCAGTTGAAGTCCAGGGAAAATTGGCTGGATTAATCCGGAAATATTAGGCGATCCCGTGCCTTTACCCGTCCAGTTATTGATCCCGCATCACGATCTCGCCGTTATCACCGAATGATAATAGGTGGTTCCCCGGTGGCAACGCAGGCAGGATGATTATTGGCGTGTGATCGCGGCAGGGATATTTGGCGATGACAAAGCTCACCACCAGCTGGGCTGTTGACCGGCAGGCCGTTGTCAAACCGGATTTTCTGGTGACAATGGCGATGTCCTTGCCGCGTCTATCACGCGCAATCACAAATTCTGAAATTGGTGGACGCGGCGCACCCTGCGCCGCTTCGACAGACTCAACATCCTGAGCCAGAAATGTAGCGATGCTGTCACGGGCGAAATTAGAGAGTGCGGGCGTCCATTTCGCTGGATAATGCGTCGTTGCGCTGCCATTTGGACCGGCGATAACCAAAACCGGCGCATTACCACGCACCATGATTGCCGCATCAGGTAAAGGCTTTAGCCCCCATAAACCCACCGCAAGGCAGACCAATGTTACGCCTACATATTTTTGTCCTTTGTTCAGTGGGTTGAGAATAGCGACAAGCCATCCAGCCAGCCCAAGGCAGAGAAGCGCATAACCGGGCGGTATCACGCGCCATCCGGCAAAGGGCTGATTAGCAAAGAATTCAGCTATGGCGACAAGAGCAAGGATGCCGGTCTGCATCACCAAAAGGGACAGATCGTCCATTATCTGCGGCAGTGGCAGAACATGGACAACAGCTGCCATTAAACCGGCTGGCATAATCCACAAGCCTGTCAAGGGAATCCCAAGGATGTTGGCCGCCACGCCCCATATCGTGACTCCACCAAAATGCTGGGCAGCGAAGGGCCATGTTGCAAAGCCAGCGATCAGTGATGTGATCATCAAAGCTGTGATGTAACGAAACGGCCATGGCCAAACCGCCAATTGGGACTTGTGGTCTCTAGACATACGGGCTGTGGATTCATACCAGAGCACCAGTCCCAACGTCGCCGCAAATGATAGTTGAAAGCTGGCCGTGAACACCGCCAGGGGATTGAACAGAAGGATTACCATGCAAGCCAGAGCAACATTACGCACCGTCAATGCGAGGCGGTCCAACAGCAATGCCGCAATTATGAGGCTTGCCATCAAAAACGCCCGTATAGCGCTGATTGGCATTCCAGACGCAAACACATAGGCCGCCCCTGCAAAAAGCCCTATCACAGCACAAATTTTATGCATCGGCAGACGTGACGCAGTGGTTGGCAACAACGCGCCAATGAGACGGGCAAACCCGATAACACCAAAACATAACAACCCCATATGGAGGCCCGAAATAGCAAGCAGATGCGCCAGCCCTGATTGTCGAAACCTGTCATAGGTCTGGTCGGAAATGAACCGTCTGTCGCCGAGCAGCAAGGCCGCAGCGATGCCGCCTGCGGGAGGTTGCATATTCGCCGCGATGTAATCTGCATTTCGATGCCGAAATTCGGCAAGGACAGATGTCCATCCAGCAGCACTTTCTTCCAATTGTGGTCCGGGGCGAATTGATACAGGGCCAATTGGTGAAGTGGCATAGCCGCTTGCCACTATGCCGCGCGCCCGTGCCTGAAGGCCATAGTCAGGGGCACCGGTGAAGATTGGTTGTGGGGGTGGATATAATCTGGCTTCTAAGCTGATGTGGTCGCCCGGCGTGATGTTCAATCTGTATTGGTCATGCGATATCCTGACAAGATCACCGCGCTGTAAAGACTTTGTATCACTGGATATTTTTACCCATAAACGCAATCGGTCATCAGCATTCCCATCAACCAAGACCACCTCACCGGCCAAATTGGTTTTCACAGGAAGTCCTGCTGGCACATCTGGCATGCGTGTAGATTGCAAGGCCATGGCAATCGCCCCCATGACACCGCCAAACAAAACAAGCAGACCAGCGCCACAGAGTTGCCCAACCCATTGTCTGCGGTTGGAAATGTGCTTTTGGGACACATATAGCAGACCAGTGCCAAGCATCATCGCAGGAATGATCAGGCTGGAGGAAAAGGTGACTTCAATGACGATGCCAGTGATCATGCCGGCAACCACAAGCATAATCCCTCGATCTGGTGAAAATAGGGTCATCGACACAGCTTTTCCCTCGCCTTTCGATAAATGCGTGATGTAGGATGCGCCATCTAAGCAACCTTGGCATCCAGGCAACCTTGGTCTTGTTGATCATTATCAGAAGGGCTTTAACAAAGAATGAATGTGGTCACGCGTTTCGCGCCCTCACCCACCGGCTATTTGCATATTGGCGGTGCCCGAACGGCCCTTTTTAACTGGCTGTTTGCCCGTCATCATGGTGGGCAATACCGGCTTCGCATCGAAGACACCGACAAGCAGCGGTCAACGCAAGCGGCCGTGGATGCGATACATGCCGGCCTTGGCTGGCTTGGGCTTGATCATGACGGACCGGTCGTCAGCCAGTCTGCACAGGCCGCGCGGCATGCAGAAGTTGCCAATGAGTTGTTGGCCAATGGCGCCGCCTATCGTTGCTTCTTGAGCGCAGATGAGCTGGATGCCATTCGTGAACAGGCACGCGCTGATGGGGCTCCTGTCCGGTCGCCTTGGCGTGATCGCAATGACCACCCCGACCTGCCTTTTGTTGTTCGAATGAAAATGCCAGATGATGGCAGCACGACCATAAATGATCTGGTTCAAGGCGATGTGACTGTGCAAAATCATGTCCTCGATGACATGGTGATCCTGCGCAGTGATGGCTCGCCAACCTACATGCTGGCTGTCGTCGTGGACGATCATGATATGGGTGTCACGCACATTATCCGTGGAGACGACCATCTGAATAACGCGTTCCGGCAATTGATGGTCTATCGTGGCATGGGATGGACGCCACCGGAATTTGCCCATATTCCTCTGATCCATGGTGCAGACGGCGCCAAATTGTCAAAACGGCATGGTGCCGTTGGCGTTGAGGCCTATCGCGATATGGGCATTCTTGCCGATGCGATGGTCAATTATCTTCTGCGCCTTGGCTGGAGCCATGGCGATGATGAGGTGATTAGTCGCCAACAAGCCATTGATTGGTTTGATCTTGACGGCGTTGGTCGGTCTCCGGCCCGCTTCGATCCTGAAAAATTGTCTGATCTGAACGCGCATTATTTACGGGAGATGGATGACACAGAGCTTGCAGACCTTGTCTTGGCATCTACTTCGCCAAGCAGTCCTCTCGCTGCAAGACGTGTAAATACATTGCTTCCCTTGCTGAAAGAGCGGGCAAAATCGCACCTCGAAATTGCCGCCTCGATTGGGTTCCTTATGCTTGATGGCGCGCCGGATATTGATGATGATGCGGCGGCATTGCTGGACAGTGACGCTAAAGCGCGCCTTCTTAAGCTTGTTGCTGACGCACCGACAGATGAATGGTCCATTGACGCATTTCAGATTTTTCTTAAAGACTGGTTGGCGGCAAACAATCTGAAGATGAAGGATGTTGGATTGCCTCTCAGGGCGGCTGTTACCGGCTCCAGGCAGTCACCGTCTATCGTTGACGTGGTGGTTACTCTGGGGCGGGACGAAACCCTTCGCAGGGTTGAGGAAACTTGCAAAAACCAGTGATAAAAGTTATACATATAGGACCTTCGCGGCGGGCCTGCGGCCCACTGTAAACGCCGTCCAGTCATGATAAAGAGTTAATGGAGAGGTCAGTAATGGCAACCGATACGAATTCCGAAAAAACGGTCACCGTTACCGATAACAGCACGGGCAAGAGTTTTGAACTCTCTACCCATCACGGCAGTCTTGGCCCCAGTGTTGTTGATGTGCGTGATCTTTATGCCAAGAGTGGCATGTTCACCTTTGACCCGGGCTATGGCGCCACCGGATCCTGCGTTTCTGGACTGACTTATATTGATGGTGATGAAGGCGTGTTGCTGCATCGGGGCTACGCCATTGAAGAGCTTGCCGAAAAGTCTGATTTCCTGGAGCTGGCTTATCTTTTGCTTGAGGGTGAATTGCCCGATGCCGCGCAGAAAGAGGCCTTTGACATCTCGATCTCGCGCCACACAATGGTTCATGAGCAATTGTCCATTTTCTTCCGCGGTTTTCGGCGGGATGCGCACCCGATGGCAATTATGTGTGGAGTTGTTGGCGCATTATCGGCTTTTTATCATGACTCAACGGATATTCATGACCCGCAACAGCGGATGATTGCGTCACGCCGACTGATTGCAAAAATCCCGACACTGGCGGCAATGGCCTATAAATATTCTCTTGGCCAGCCGTTCAATTACCCGCGGAACAACCTCAGCTATGCAGAGAATTTCCTGCATATGTGTTTTGCTGTTCCGGCAGAAGATTATGTCATCAACCCAGTCCTTGCTGACGCGATGAACAAGATTTTCATCCTTCACGCTGATCATGAGCAAAATGCGTCAACATCAACGGTCCGCCTTGCAGGATCTTCGGGTGCCAACCCATTTGCCTGTATTGCCGCTGGAATTGCATCATTGTGGGGGCCTGCCCATGGCGGCGCCAATGAAGCTGTTTTGAACATGCTTGAAGAAATCGGGCACAAGGACAATATCGCCGAATATATTGCCAAGGCACGCGATAAGGATGATCCGTTCCGCCTGTTTGGCTTTGGCCACCGCGTTTACAAGAATTTTGACCCACGCGCCAAGGTGATGCGCGAATCCTGCCATGAAGTGCTGAATAGCCTTGGCGTAGAAGACCCGCTTCTTGATCTTGCGATGGCACTTGAAGATATTGCCCTCAAGGATCAGTATTTTATCGATAAAAAGCTATACCCGAATGTGGATTTCTATTCGGGCATCATTCTCAAAGCGATGGGCTTCCCAACATCGATGTTCACTGTTCTGTTTGCAGTCGCCCGCACTGTTGGGTGGATTGCCCAGTGGAATGAGATGATCAAGGACCCGACACAGCGTATTGGACGGCCACGCCAGCTTTACACAGGGCCCACACAGCGTCCTTATGTTGACATGGCCAAACGCGGCTAACCCTGTCTTTACGGCTGTTACCTAGTTCCTGGCGAACCAAGGTGCAACCGCTTCGCCGACAAGGCTGTCAAAATCAGCAGCACCGCCGCAAAGCAGGTTTCTGAGGGACGCGGCATTGGCCTTTGCCGCATTGTAACCCGTGTCGAGCGCGTTACTTGCATGATCTGCCAATGCGTTTGCGCTTGCCTCTTCTTGAAACAAAAACGGATAACACGTCTTTCCAAGCAGGGCGTTTGGAAGGATAACCTTGTCCATATTGACCAACCGCCGTCCAATGAAGGCCGAGAGATTAGACGTGCGATAGGCAGTGACACCGGGCACGCCAGCAAGCGCTGTTTGCAGGGTAACAGTACCGGAGGCCGCCATCACGGCATCTGCATCAGCGAGTTGTTCATATAAAGCGCCTTCATGGACAAAAACACTGATGTCATTTTTGTCACCAAGGCAATCTCTTACCAGCTCCGCCAGATACGGCATGGTTACCAATGAAATTTCGATTTCGCGCTGTTCCTTCAATAAAGCTGAGGCGTCACGAAAAAGCGGCAAAATACGCGTTATTTCAGTTGTGCGGCTGCCCGGCAAAAGTAATAGGTTTTTCCGGCCAGTACCGGGTTTGCGCGAGTCATTAATTTTTGTCAGCGCAGGGTTGAAAGCCTCCGGGTGTCCGATAAAACGTGCATCTATGCCATGCGAGGTGAAATATTCCGGTTCAAATGGAAACAAACATAACAGCCCGTCAACCACATCAGCCATTGAACGCGCCCGCCAAGCGCCCCACGCCCACACTGTTGGCGCAACAGTATGAATGATTGGTGCTGTCCAGCCAACTTCTGCCATGCGGCGCTTCAAGCGGCGGGCAAAACGCAAGGAAAATCCCTTGGCATCAACCGTCATGACCGCCCGCGGTTTGCGCTGAATGACCATGTCAACCAACCTGTCAGCGAGGCGGGATAAATTGGGATAGGCTTTGATTGCCGCTCCAAAGCCAATAATTGACAATTGATCCATATCCGCTTCGTTGCGGAGGCCAAGATCTTTCATCTTTTGGCCGCCCATGCCAAACCAGTCTTGTTGTCCATATGCAGAATTTATCGCGGACATGATTTTTGCGGCAATCTGATCGCCTGACGGTTCACCGGCAAGAATGAAAATCGGCTGTGTCATGCCCTGCCCTTATCCACCTTGATCGGCAAATCCAAGCAAGGTGATGCCGCGATCCTTACAGGCTTCGCACATGGCCTCGACACTATCGGCAAACAAGACCTGTCCTGCCTGAACAGCGATGCAGCCAATTCCCCCTTTGCTGGCCTCGACCAATGTTTGGCGGCCAATCGTGGGAATATCCAGTGTTGTATCTTGTCCTGTCTTTGGCATTTTGACCAATACCGCCGGAGTACCGTCAGGATCAATGAGCGTGGCACTGCGCCTGATCATCTCGTTTGTTCCTTCCGCTGCTTCAATGGCAATGACCCGCCCTTCCTGTGTAATCGCAGCCTGCCCAACATCAAG
The DNA here is from genome assembly GCA_038147495.1 of Alphaproteobacteria bacterium. GTDB lineage: Bacteria > Pseudomonadota > Alphaproteobacteria > Puniceispirillales > Puniceispirillaceae > MED-G116. Next base: position 88,738 of record JAYQTT010000013.1, read on the forward strand.
ATCGCCAAGCGCCTGAAGCGCCCTTTTCGCCAATTCAAGATCGGCTTCAATAGCGGCATCTGGCACAGCACCGACTATCAAGCCCAATGGTGCCACGCGGTCAGGTAAAAACAGGTCTGGCGCCAAGGTTTCAATGCCGGCATCGGCAAAAAAATCACGGATAACCCGCAACAGACTGTCATCGCCGCGTGTTACCGCCCTACCAAGCAGTTTCAGCGCGGTTGCATCCGGGCTCAACGCCGTCATGGATGGCCGCACAACCTTGCCAACCATGACCATTTGAGAGATGTCGTGGGCTTTCATCTGCGCCAATGTGGCACCCATTTTACCAAGCTTAATCGGCAGGCATTCAAACCCCTGAAAATTCCCGTCAGCCTGACCTTCGATCGGCATGATCAGAACAGAATGGCCCATCTGCGATGCTATTTCGGCGATTTGTGCCGGCAATGCACCTTGCCCCGCGATGATCGCCAGTTTTGCCATAAGCCTACTTTCTTTTCGCGTGGCAGATGCCGTTTTTGCCAGAGGCATCGATAAAATCGATGATTGCACTGATTTCAGCATTCTTATCGTCTGTGTCACGCAGCTTTTGCAGTCGCTCCGAAAACAACCCCTCACCGAGAAACAAATCGCGGAAAACCCGGCGCAACCGGTCGATGCTGTCCTGAGTAAAGCCGCGTCTGGTCAGGCCAATCACATTTATTCCGGTCAGCAAGGCACGGTTACCAACCGCAATGGAAAACGGAATTACATCACTGTCCACAGCGGTTTGTGATGCCACCATCGAATGATCACCGACACGGCAGAATTGCTGCACCGAGGCAAATCCGCCCAGCATCACGTTATTGCCGATTTGCGCATGTCCACCAAGGGCAGCATTATTTGCAAAAATAGCATTGTCTCCAACGATACAATCATGCGCGACATGCGTTGCCGCAAGAAACAGCCCGTTATCCCCGACAACAGTCTTCATCCTGTCAATCGCGGTGCCGGGATGCATGGTTACATGTTCGCGAATGACATTATTTTTGCCAATTTCAAGTGTGCTTTTTTCTCCGGCATAACGCGTATGCTGCGGCGGGCAACCAAGCACCGCAAACGGAAAAATCTCTGAGCCACTGCCAATCGATGTATGACCATCAACAACGACATGGCTGTGAAGCTTTACCTTATCTGCCAGAGATACGTTCGGACCCACCACACAATAGGGGCCGATCTCTACGTCTGCGCCCAATTCAGCCTTACTATCGATAATTGCGGTGGGATGGATGTTTGCACTCATACTTTAATTCCCCGGATCAACGATCATCGCACCAAAATCTGCTTCGGCAACTTTCTTGCCATCAACAAATCCCACGCCCTTGAATTTCCACAACGGCCCCTTCGCGGTTACTTTTTCCACATGCAATTCGAGCAGATCACCGGGGCGCACAGGTTTACGAAACCGCGCATTTTCGATCGTGGTGAAAAAGACAAGCTTGCCCTTTGTTTCTTCTCCCAATGTAACGCAAGCCACACATGCAGCGGTCTGCGCCATGGCCTCAACAATCAACACGCCCGGCATAATGGGATATTCAGGGAAATGTCCTCAAAGAAAGGCTCGCCATTACTAACAGCTTTGATGCCAACGGCACTTTTATCAATCCGGATATCGCGGACCTTATCGATCAAAAGCATCGGCGCCCGGTGTGGAATACGTGCCTTAATACCATCAATATCCAATTCGGTGATGCTCTCAGTCATTTTTATCAGTCCTTCTTTTTTGTTTTCTTCTGTTGCCGCAGCATCTGGCGAAGCAATGCCTGTTCGCGCCAATAGAGGCCCGCTTCCATCGCTGGAAACCCGACCATTTTTGCCCCTGCCTCAACATCTTTGGTGACACCACTCCGCGCCATAATGATGGCCCCGTCACCTATGTGAAGATGATCGGCAATCCCGGCCTGCCCCCCAATCATCACATTCCTGCCAAGTGTGGTGCTGCCAGCAATACCAACCTGACCCGCGATAACGCTACCTGCGCCGATGTGACAATTGTGGGCGATATGGACCAGATTATCTATCATGACATTGTCTTCAATCACCGTATCATCAAGGCTGCCTCGATCGATTGCCGTATTGGCACCTATGCCAACATTCTTGCCAATACGAACGATGCCCAGATGCGGGACCATAACTGGTCCACTTTTGGTAGTTTCAAACCCAAAGCCCGGGCCACCAATTACAACACCTGCCTGAACAGTACAATTTTCAGCCAATTCACAATGGCTCAATGTACAATTATCACCGACGTGGCAGCCTTGCCCAATTTGCACACCGCTCTTGATTACGCTGTTTGCACCAATCACCACATTTGGACCAATGACGCTATTGGCCTCAATGACCGCAGTGGAAGCGATTTGCGCTGATGGATCAATATTCGGGTTTATGGAGGTGATTTCAGACCCGGGATTACCAGCATTATCACCTAAAATCATAGTTGCGGCGCGGGCAAACTCCAGTCGCGGATTGTCCACCTCAATCAAAGCACCAATATTTTCTGGCAAATTATCAAGCCCGCGTTTTGCAATCACCACCGCGCCGGCCAAATCAGCCAAATCATGCGCGGTCGAGGATATGAAAGTGAGCGTGCCGGCTTGTGCCTTTGCAGGCGAGGATATATCCGAAATCATGATGTCCAACGATCCGGATATTTCCGCTTCCAGAAACGCGGCCAGATCGCCCGAGGTCAATTTAGGCGCAATGCGATAAAATCGGGGATCAATCGGCATATCTTACCTCGTGATCATGGTCCTCATTCACTATTGCCCACCTTGATCTCAATTGTCGCATTTTCTGTCCGCTTTTCGAGACGGCGATAAACCTCATCAGAAATATTGAGAGCTGGACGGAAGATCAACGCTGACTCTTGCGACATCACCAGATCCAGCTTTCTTTCAGCGGCGATTTCCTTGACGATTTCGAGCGCTAGCGCGCGTATCTCACGCTGTGCTTCCTGAAACGCCCGATCCAAGGCCTGTCGACGATATTGGATCTGGCGCTGAACTTCTGCCACCTCATCCTCAAAGGCCTTCAAACGACGGTTAAATTCTTCGGTCGAGATGAATTCCTTGTCGACAAGCAAAGTGCGCTCTGTTTCCTGAAGCGCCGTTTCACGAATGGAAAACTCCTTCTGGAATTCTGAGCGCTGCTCATCCAGCAATTGCCGCACTTTCTGGGTTCCGGTTGACTTGCGAAGAACGCCATCAAGGTCAACAAGACCGATACGTTCAACACGCATCGCCTCAATCAAGGAGGTAGCGGATTGTGCCTCACTGCCTGCTTCTGTCTGTGCACTAGTGGACTCTTGGGCCATAACAAATGTCGGCAGAACCCAAAGGCCCATTAGAGAGGCAAGGACAGTTAACAATGTAGCTCTTTGTTTTTTCATTTTAGAGGCGTGTTCCGATCTGGAATTGGAAGCGCTTGAGTTTGTCATATGATTCCTTGCTGATGGCATCTGCCCAATAGAAGGAAAGCGGACCAATCACAGTATCCCACAGGAAACCAGCGCCAAGCGATGTGCGTATCGCGGAGTTGTTTGCACCGGTCACACCATTCGGGTAATCAGTATCCCACACTGAACCAAAATCGCTGAAGACGGTCCAACGTAGTCCTGTATCTTTGTTTAGCCCAATCGTTGAGACGACCTCTAACGTTCCCGAGTAGACATTATTACCACCCACTGCAGCATTATTGCCACTATCACGCGGGCCAATACCACTGCTATCAAAACCACGAACATCACGGCCACCAAGGAAGAATCTCTGCGATTGGGTCACATTTTCACCAAGACCATTTACGTGACCAATCCGCCCCTTGGTTCCAAGGACAATTGTGTTAAACAAAAACGGCTTGTAATACGCGCCCCGAAGCACGGTTTTGCTATAGGTGACGTCACCACCGACACCAGAGACTTCCTCGAATAACTCCATAAGATGTCCGTCCGATGGATCAAATCTATTATCGCGGGTATCCTGACCTATCGTATATCTGACCGCAGACTGTAAAAGTGTCTTACCCGCATCGCCGGTTACAGACGTTGCGGTAGTTGACGTTGAAGTGGTCTTCGTTTGCGCGATGCGATAGCCAACCCTGTGATAAATGTTTTTCGCGGCGGAGAATCCAAGGCCCAGATCAACGCCTGTTTCCTCAACGTCTGTACTGTTGGCTTCAGACTTGTCATTAAATAGCGATGCGTTGCCTCGCATGTTTCGCCCAAACATATAAGGCTCGGTGATGCCGAGGCGGATGTTAGAGGTTTTTTCCGTCAGGCCCAAAGTTGCTTCCAGGCCACGTCCTGAACCCAGAAAATTGCGTTCATTGATACCGATGTTAAATGAACTTTTATCCAGGCTTGAATAGCCAAGACCAACTGTGAATTCCCCTGTTGATTGTTCTTCAACATCAATCACGGTAACAGTCTGTTCTTCACTGCTGCCTGCCATATTTCGAACAGATACATCAGCAAAGAAACCAAGGTTCCTGACGTTACGCACCGAGCGCTCAAGTTTCAGCGAGTTAAAGGCGTCGCCTTCCACGATTTCAAGTTCACGCCGGATCACAGTATCTGTGGTGCGCGTGTTGTTGATAATTTCAATCCGCTCAACGTAATTCTTGCGCGCCTTGCCAATCGACAGGCTAATTTTTAGAGTCTGATCATCTGGATTTGTGAGAATCTCTGGCGCGACATCAACAAACGCATAGCCTTGTCTGCCAAGTTCGTTGGTAATGTCGAGGAGGCCCTGTTCAAGCGCCCTCACGTCATACCAACGGTCATCACCAAAATCCATAAGCGCGCGCAACGCATCAATATCAGTATTCGGAATTTCACTTGTGATATCGATGTCACCGACTTTGTAACGCGGTCCTTCTTCAAGAATAAAAGTGACGGCAAAACCCTTTCTATCAGGCAGCAAGCCTCCCCGCGCTCTCGTGACGGTTATATCGGCATAGCCACGCGACAGATAATATTGCCGCAGTAGTCTCTCATCAAACTCAAGCCGACCTTCATCATATTTGTCTGTCGCTGAAAGAATGGCCCACCATCGTGTTTCGCGGCTGGAGATAGCGCCGCGCAAGGCACGATCACTGAATTGTTGATTGCCAGAAAACGTGATTGAACTGATCTTGATCAGCGGCCCTTCATCAACTGCAAAGACCAAATCAACCCGGTTTTCGTCAAGTTCGATGATCTGTGGCTCAACAATCGCGGCGAATCTTCCAGACGCTTTATAAACTTCCAAAAGACGCTGCGCGCCTTCGATTGCCAGCTCGCGCGTGTAGACCCTTCGCGGTTGAATATCCAGAAATTCGGTCAGTTTTTCGTCAGAGAGCGCATCGTTGCCTTCTATATTGACCCGGTTGATGATCGGGTTTTCGACAACAGCGACAATCAGAACATCTCCATCTAAGCGAATATTGATGTCTGAGAACAGTTTGGTATCGAACAGTCGCGCGACTGATGTGTTTAGCGCGCTTGTACTTACCAAATCGCCAACTTTAAGCGGCAGGTAAGACAGTACTGTTCCGGCAGAAACGCGGCGGTTCCCCTCTATTTGGATGGTTTCAATACGCGTATTTGCATCATTCGATTGTGCCGCAGTCGGGCCCGGAAGAGGCCAGAACCCCTATCACCAGACCCAAGACACATAACATTGTACAAAGTCGCATCGGACCACCCGTGTTCAATTTCTCTTGGAAACTATAGCCATCTAAGCGTCAATTCAAAAGCAGGCATTTGTAAAAATGAACTTTTTCTGATCGACATTACAACGTGCCATTGAATGCAACGGCTACCGCGTAAAATCAAAAAAGATCAAGAATGCCATCAGCGTGAGCAATATTGTCATCCCACCTCGCATCAAAAATGCCTGCACAGCGAGTGGGAGCGGCTTTCCCATGAGTGCTTCATAGGTGAAAAACGCGAGATGACCACCATCAAGTGCCGGTACGGGCAAAAGATTTATCAAACCAAGATTGATCGAGATAATGGCAGTCAGCAAAACAAACGGAACAATCCCCTGTTGCAAGGCCGAGCCAGAAATTTTGGCAATACCGACAGGTCCCTGAATTTCTCCGCTTTGCACATCAGCGGTGAAAACACGGCCCAACCCCCGCAATATCATCAAAGACGTATAAAACGCATCCGATGTTCCAGCCACAAGGGCGCTTCCTGGCAGCATACGGACGCGTTCTCCCGATGGAACTGAACGCACACCCAGTAAGCCAATATTCATTTTCAAACCGTCATCATAATGTGACATTGGCGTGACAGGCAGTTCAATTTGCTGGCCGCCACGCTCTATGATGAAAGACAATTCCTTGCCCGGGCTTTCAATCACCAAACCGCGCATATCATTGAAATCACGAATTGAAACACCGTCAACCTCGATAACAACGTCACCGGCCTGCAATCCTGCCTCGGCCGCTGCAGTCTGCGGCAACACTTCACCAATTTCTGCCGGCAGGACCTGCTTGCCCACAGTCATATAGACAAGCGCAAAAAGCAGTATCCCGAGGATGAAATTTGCCACAGGCCCTGCAAGCACGATCGCAAAACGCCAAAACAACGGCGCATCGGGAAAACCACCCTTGGTCCCGTTGCGCTGTGCTGTTGGCGTGCTCATGGCATCCTCATCACCACGCATTTTCACATAACCACCAAGAGGAATGGCAGCGATCCGCCATCTTGTTCCCGTCTGCTTTGAAGTCCAACCGACTATTTCAGGACCAAACCCTATGGAAAAAACCTCTACGATCACGCCAGCCCGGCGCGCCACCCAGTAATGGCCAAGCTCGTGAAAAAACACTACCGGCGTGATCAACAATAAAAATCCTATGATCAATTGGGTGAGGCCAAGTTCTGGCATTTTTTCTGGTTCCTTAAGATTGGCGGGTTACAGACCCACGAGTTATCCATTGAAGATCAGTCTAATGCGTATTTGCGAACACAAGCGTCCGCCTCTTTACGCGCCTCTGCATCCAGCGCTACAACAGCGGCATGTGATTTAACATCGCCAACAATATCCGCCTGCATAACATCATTAACGACATCTGAAATAGCGTTGAATCCTATCTGGTGTGAAAGGAACGCATCAACAGCCACTTCATTTGCTGCGTTTAGCACAGCAGGCATGATGCCTCCCGCGGCCAAAGCCTGTCGTGCCAACGTAAAGCAGGGATACCGCTCTGGATCAACTTCATGAAATTCCAGACGGCCCAATGCCACCAGATCAAGCGGTTCAGGGTCCCATAACATCCGGTCCGGCCATTCCAGTGCATAAGAGATGGGTGTTCTCATATCTGGTGTGCCAAGTTGTCCTATGACTGATCCATCACGAAAATACACCAAACCATGCACCGCCACCTGCGGGTGCACGAGCACCTCGATATTTTCCGGGGCGATATCAAAAAGCCAATGGGCCTCTATAATTTCCAGGCCCTTATTCATCATGGTCGCACTATCGACCGAAATTTTCCTGCCCATAGTCCATTGCGGATGCTTGATGGCTTGTTCTGGCGTGATTGTGGAAAATTCGCCAAGCGGTGTTTTGCGAAACGGACCACCCGACGCAGTGAGGCAAATATGACGGATGCTTGTAGTGCCAACCCTGTCAGCAGTTCCCTCTCGCCCCTGCCATCCGGCCCAACATTGAAAAATGGCATTATGTTCGCTGTCCAGCGGCAGAATGCGTGCGCCGGTTCTTGCCGCAGTCTGCATCACAATTTCACCAGCGGACACCAGCGACTCTTTGTTGGCAAGCGCCAAAGTTTGTCCGGCCGACACCGCAGCCATGACAGAGCCCAGACCCGCCAATCCGGTGATCGCTGCAACCACCAAATCCACAGGCTCTCGCGCAATTTCATCACAGGCATCAGCCCCGCCAACAATTCGTATACCCGTGTCGGCAAGCGCTGTTTTTAGTGCATCAAAACCCGCTTTATCGGCAAGACCTACGACGTCAGGCTTGTATTTCAACGCCTGCTCGGCAAGCAGCCGATGATTGTTACCGGCAATCAGCGCATGGATGGAAAATCTGTCAGGAGCTTCATCAACCAGCGACAGCGTATTGGTGCCGATTGATCCTGTTGATCCAAAAATACTCAAGCGACGTTTCAACATCGGCTCCAAAATGAATTAGATAATTAAAATCGATAACTACGTTAGCATAAAAGCCAGATAAACCGCCGGCAAAGTTAATAAATAGCCATCGAATCGATCAAGCAACCCGCCATGTCCGGGGATGATCTGCCCACTGTCCTTAACGCCGAATTTTCGTTTCAACAGCGATTCCATTAAATCGCCGGCCTGCGCCAAAACCCCAACCCCAATTCCGACTATGACAGCAACATAAATGGCAGAAATACCCGCCGTTCCGGCCAATTCGACAATTCCATATTGGCTATGAGTCATTGCCAACACAATGCTGGCAACCACCGCTGCCGACAAGCCGCCGACAGCCCCTGATATGGTCTTGTTAGGACTGATGCCGGGGGCAAGTTTGGGACCACCAACAGAACGGCCGACAAAGAACGCCATGATATCACAGCATGCAATGACAAGTGCGAGTGATAACAGGAGCACCGGACCAGATGGAAGCATCAACAACTTTGCGCCTGCTCCGATACACATCATCAGGACAAATCCAAAGATTGCCGAATACACGCCTTTTTCTTTGATATACACAAGGCAAAAAACAATGGCCCCGACAATCAGGTCAAAGCCAATGGCGGGCATTACCGCTGCCTCACCCGCATTTGGCGTTAAAGGCAATGCCACGAGGCAAAGGCCAAAAACTATCACCAACCACTGGCCAAGGCCTCGTAGCTCCGTAATGCGGGCAAACTCCAGACACATGATCGCACTAGCCAAAGCAAAGAGGATCATGGCGATTGCGGGCGAATACCAAAATCCAAAAATGAGCGGTAGCAGCAGCGCCACGCCCAGTATTCGCATCTTTATCCCTGAAGGGTCACTTTGGAAAACACCCTGAACCACGCGACGTTACAGTTTCGTCACTGTCGCACTGAACGGCGTTTGGGTCTCACCATCACCGCCAAAACGACGCTCACGTTGGCTGAAGTCTCGCAGCGCTTTGTCCAAATCCTGTTCACTGAAATCAGGCCAGAACACCGGCGTGAAATGAAGCTCTGCATAGGAAATGTCCCAAAGCAGAAAATTTGAAACACGGTATTCACCGCCCGTCCTGATCAACAGGTCAACCTGCGGCAACATCGATGACATCATCCGTGATTTGACGAGGTCTTCGGTAATGTCATCGGCTGAGATGATGCCTTTCGCAGCTTCTTCAGCCAGTAGCTTTGCTGCACTGGTGACCTCTTGCTGTCCACCATAATCAACGGCAATGGTCAAATTCAGGCCCGAATTACCTTTTGTTTGCGACTCGGTTTCAGCAATTAATTCAACAAGTTCTGTGGACAATCGGTCGCGACGACCAATAACCCGGAATTTTACATTTTCCTGCATGAATTCCTTGGCGTCATTGACAAGGAACCGGTGCATCAGTGCCATCAGCCCATCGACTTCTGTCTTTGGCCGTGTCCAATTTTGTGCAGAGAAAGCAAAAACAGTCAGCCAACGGACGCCAGATTTATAGCTATGATCACAAATCGTCCGCAAAACATCAGCGCCCTGCCTGTGCCCGCGGAGCGCGTTCAGGCCACGTTTTTTGGCCCAGCGACGGTTGCCGTCCATAATAATTGCCAAATGATGCGGTGCTGATGACATGTGACTAGCCTTCTTTTGCTATCTTGTCTGCGGCGACCGCCTCATTTGGCTCGGTCATAAACCACTGATGCACAGGAACCAAAAATCCCTCAAACTTGCGTGATTTCCTTTTCCTTATTGGCCAAGCTTTCATCGATCAATTTGACATATTGATCGGTCAGCTTCTGCACCTCGCCCTCCTCCGAATGACGCTCATCCTCAGAGAGCAGGCCATCCTTCTCGGCAGAACGGATGGCTTCAATACCATCACGCCGCACGTTACGAACCGCCACTCTGGCGGCTTCTGCGTAGCGCCCAGCCACCTTGACCATTTCCTTGCGGCGGTCTTCAGACAGGTCAGGAATCGGCACCCGGATCAAATTGCCTTCTGTCATCGGGTTAAGGCCCAGATCAGACTCCCGGATAGCCTTTTCAACAGCGGCTGTCATAGACGCATCCCATACAGTAACCGTCAACAACCGTGATTCAGGCGCCGAAATATTACCAACCTGATTCATCGGCATTTTCGAGCCATAGGCATCAACCATGATGGGTTCCAGCATTGCGGTTGAGGCACGACCCGCCCGCAACCCCATGAATTCGTTTTTCAGGCTGGATACGCTGCCTTCCATACGGCGCTTGATGTCATCAATATCATAGTCAGACATGTGGTTTCCCTTCTATGCGATGTCCTGTTTGCGTAATAAACCACTGAGGCGGGTTAGAGTCATCTGGCGATCCAGAGTTCAACCTCAATTCACGATCGTAAAAGCCCCTTCGCCGCGCAATACCCTCTCAAATCCACCCGGTTTTTCGATCGAAAACACGAGAATAGGTATGTTGTTTTCGCGTGCCAGCGACACGGCAGATGCGTCCATGACCTTCAAATCATCCGACAGGACTTGTAGATAGGAAAGACGGTCATAACGTGTCGCCGATTTGTCTTTTTCTGGATCAGCGGAATAGACACCATCAACACGTGTGCCTTTCAACAAGGCCTTGCAATTCATCTCTGATGCGCGAAGTGCTGCAGCGGTATCCGTTGTAAAGAAAGGATTGCCAGTTCCAGCGGCAAAAATTACCACACGGCCTTTTTCAAGGTGGCGCGTAGCCCGGCGCCGGATATATGGCTCGCATACCGCGCTTATCGGCAACGCCGACATAACACGGACGGGGACTTCAAGCTGTTCGAGGGCGTTTTGCATTGCCAGCGCGTTCATCACCGTGGCAAGCATGCCCATATAGTCGCCGGTGGCGCGTTCCATACCGGATGCCGCGGCAGACATTCCACGGAAGATGTTGCCACCACCGATGACAAGGCAAACCTCGACACCAGAATCGACAACATCTTTCACTTCTCTGGCAACAGCGGCAACCATTTCGGTATCAATGCCGTAGGATTGTTTTCCCATCAGCGATTCGCCCGAAATTTTTAGAAGCACACGACTATATTTAAACGCCGTGTCGCTGCCGCTGTCATCTGCCATGGATGCGCCCCCGTTGGGAAGTGGATTTAGGACAATTGTGCCGCAACCTCTGCAGCGAAGTCCGTCTCTTCCTTCTCAATGCCTTCGCCAAGATTAAACCGGACAAATGCCGTCATTGCAATATCTGCACCGGCATCCTTTCCAGCTTTGGTGATAACGTCAGCAATTCTTGTTTCGCCGTCAATGACAGATGTCTGCTCAAGAAGCACAACTTCCTGATAATATTTTTTCATCCGTCCTTCGACCATCTTTTCAGCAATTTCTTGCGGCTTACCAGACGCTTTGGCTTGTTCAATCAGAACATCGCGCTCGCGCTGTACGGCGTCTTTGTCAAGATCTTCAACCGAGAGGCTGGCTGGCGAAGTGGCCGCAATGTGCATGGCCAATTGCTTGCCAAGGCCCTGAAGCGCTGCTTCGTCAGCTGTTGACTCAAGCGCAACCAGAACACCGATCCGGCCAAGACCATCTGCAGTGGCGTTGTGCATATAAGACACAACAGCGCCATTTGACACTGACAAGCGCTCCATCCGGCGCAATGTCATGTTCTCGCCAATCGTGGCGATCTTTTGTGTCAGCTCTTCTTCTACAGTGCGTCCAGTATCCGGATAGGTTGCCGCGCGCAAAGTATCAAGGTCACCAGCTGCCAGCGCCAGGCCTGACAGAGACCGTGCAAAATCTTGAAACTCTGTATTTCTGGCAACGAAATCTGTTTCGGCATTAAGCTCAACCACGGCGCCGGATGTGCCCTCAACGGCAATCGCAACAAGCCCTTCAGAGGCCACACGTCCTGATTTTTTCGCTGCTGTGGCCAGACCTTTGGTGCGAAGCCAGTCAATCGCCGCATCCATGTCACCGTTGGTTTCGCCAAGCGCTTTCTTACAATCCATCATGCCCGCGCCAGATTTTTCGCGAAGCTCTTTCACCAGTGCTGCTGTTACACTCATTTTCCTGTCCTTGTATTACATTCGGTTTGCAATAACCGCCCCCACAGCGGGAGGCGGTGATGTGTTTCAATTTTGGGTCTGATCTGCTTTAGGCAGAGGCAGCAGCACCATCATCTTCGGCAGGCGTTTGGGCTGCCGGCGCGTCAGCTTTCCAGCTTCTTCTGCGCCGCTTCTACTGCTGGTTCCACAGGCGCTTCAGTTGCCTCTCCAGCGTCGCCGCCGCTCTTCATAAGCTCTGTCTGCAATCCGTCCAGAACCGCGGCCTGCGCCATCTCGCAATAAAATGCGATTGCGCGCATCGCGTCATCATTGCCGGGAACCAGATAATCTACGCCATCTGGGTTTGCGTTTGAGTCAACAATCGCAACAACCGGAATATTGAGGCGGTTAGCCTCCTGAACGGCAATGGCTTCTTTATTGGTATCAAGAATGAACAGAATGTCTGGAAGGCCGCCCATTTCTTTGATGCCGCCAAGCGTGCGCTCCAGCTTCTCACGCTCACGGGTCAGCTGCAGGATTTCTTTCTTTGTCAGCTGGTGGATTTCGTCTCCGTCCATCCGCTCTTCAAGTTCGCGAAGGCGACGGATAGATTGTGAAACTGTTGACCAGTTGGTCAACATGCCACCAAGCCAGCGATGGTTAACGTAATACTGACCGCAAGCCTTTGCAGTTTCAGCGATTTTTTCTGCTGCCGCACGCTTGGTGCCAACAAACAGAACGCGACCGCCGCGTGATGCAACGTCTCCAAGCGCTTTCAGCGCTGCATGGAACATCGGAACTGTCTGCTGCAGGTCAAGAATATGGATTTTATTCCGCTCGCCGAAGATATACGGCTCCATACGAGGGTTCCAGCGGCGGGTGTTGTGTCCAAAATGAACGCCAGCTTCGAGCATCTGACGCATAGTAAATGTAGGGAGAGCCATGTTTTACACTCCTGTTCTCCGGTTAAACCTCCGTAAGGGATAATGAAAGGCAACTGCCCTCACCGGATGGTGCAACCCATGGAGTTTGCCATGGACACCGACCCTCACGTGTGAATTGGCTGTGGGTTTACCCGACAGCCTGCAAAAACGCAAGCCCCCACAAGGAATAAATCTGGGTGACAGGCATTTGGTCAGTGATGGTTAAAGATCACGCACATCGGCAATTCCGGCAACCCGACGCAGGCTTTGGCGAAACTCACCACTCAGTTTGAACCGGCCAGGCAGGGCAATCGAGACATCATGCTCATCCACCTGCAGATTGAGCCTCACTTCGGCACGTCCGGGACCGTCTTGATCAAGCAAGTCTCTCACTGTTTCCAGAGATTTCTCGTCATCCAGCCATATCCCGACACCACCATGCCATGCGGCAATTGCATCATCGAGTGCCTGCACCTTTGCGGCAAGCAGGCGTGGCCCGTTTTCCTCGAGCTTGAAATTGGCCGCCACAAGCAACGGCCTTTCACTGTCGAGAAGCTCATTACTCTCAGCCAGAATGTCAGCGAAAAAGGTA